>DASQGJ010000062.1:0-59423 GCA_035632675.1 Candidatus Dormiibacterota bacterium | reverse complement strand
GCCCCTTCAGGGCCGCGACAAGGCCTCCAAAGATTCGGGGCTTTAGCCCCCGTGGCCGCCCCGATCCCCCCGCCACTCCGCACCCCCACATTCCCTGATAAAATACCCAGAAGGGGTTCCCCCAACAACATGCCAGTACCTGTCTCACAAATGTGGACCGTCGCGACCTATGTCATCCGACAAAAGCTCGCCGGGCGCAAGCAATACCCGCTCGTGCTCATGCTCGAGCCCCTGTTCCGCTGCAACCTGGCCTGCGCCGGATGCGGCAAAATTCAATACCCCGCCCACATCCTGAAGAAGGATCTGAGCCCCGAAGAGTGCTTCCGCGCCGTCGACGAATGTGGCGCCCCCGTCGTCTCGATCCCCGGCGGCGAACCGCTCATGCACCCCGAGATCGACAAGATCGTCGAAGGCCTGGTCGCCCGCAAGAAATACATCTATCTCTGCACCAACGCCCTGCTGCTCAAAGAGAAGATTCGCCTCTTCAAGCCGAGCAAGTATCTGACGTTTAGCGTTCACCTCGACGGCCAGCGCGAAGAGCACGACCTCGCCGTCTGCCGCGAAGGCGGATACGACATCGCCGTCGACGCCGTCAAAGAAGCCCTCCGCCGCGGCTTCCGCGTCACCACCAACACCACGCTGTTCGACGGCGCCAATCCCAAATCCGTCCGCGCCTTCTTCGACGAAATGATGGATCTCGGCGTCGAGGGCATGATGCTCTCTCCGGGATACTCCTACGACAAGGCCCCCGACCAGAAACATTTCCTCGGCCGCGCCCGCACCAGACGCATGTTCCGCGCGATCCTCTCCAACCGCAAAAAGAGCTGGCAGTTCAATCTCTCGCCACTCTTTGCAGAATTCCTGATGGGCAAGCGTACCTACCCCTGCACCCCCTGGGGCATGCCGACCTACAACGTCTTCGGCTGGCAGAAGCCGTGCTACCTGCTGCAAGACGGCTACGCGGAAACTTTTTCAGAATTGTTGTCGACCACGGAATGGCAGAACTACGGCACCGAGTCGGGGAATCCCGCCTGCGCCAACTGCATGGTCCACAGCGGCTACGAAGCCAGCGCCGTGAACGCGACCTTCAGCTCCCTGGGCGGATTCTTGGCGACTGTCAAAGCCACGCTCTTCACCAGCTATAAAGATGAAGAAGCGCTGAAGATGCTGGACGAGCCAGAAGCTCCGGTCAACCCGCTGATCCAGATCGCGCCGAGTCAAGGCGCATCCCACTTGCAGGAAACCCGCGCATGAGACGATGTTCTTCGCGCCCTTCGCGGGGTTTCTCTGCGTCCTTCGCGGTTTAAGATTTTAGAGAACCCATGACCGGAAAAGAAGCAGGCCACACCGACCAGCACCCTCCGCACGTCAACCCGGATGCGCTGGAAGTCGCCCCCGGCGTAGAGCGCCAGCACTTGGAAGGCTGGATCCCCCAGCTCGCCTCGGAAGAAGAAATCCGCGCCGCCCTCGAGAAAGCCTTCGACTACCGCGGCGACATCACCATCACCCGCAAAGACGGATCCCAAATCGAAGGCTACCTCTTCGACCGCCGCACCGCGAAAACACTGAAAGACTCCCTGGTCCGTCTCTACCCGAAAAACTCCGACGAGAAGATTTCCGTCTCCTACGCCGACATCGCCGCCCTCGCCTTCACCGGACGCGACACCGCCGCCGGCAAATCCTGGGAAGCCTGGATGAAGAAGTACGCCGAGAAGAAAGCCGCCGGCGAGAAAGATCTCAGCCTCCACCCCGACCCGCTCGATTAACCCTTCTTAAAGCCTGTCATCCTGAGCGAAGCAGTTGCTCAAGCGAAGCGCGGGCAACTGCGGAGTCGAAGGACCCCGTGTCTGTTTGCACAACCACCGCCCTCTCAGGGAATTTCTACCCATTACTTCGCCGCACCCTTCTCCGCCCCAAACCCCACTCCATCCACCAACTCCTCCACCTCATCCTCGGTCCCGCCAATCACCGTAATCGAAACCGCGTACCCACGCGCCAGAAAAACCAGCGTCGACTGCCGCATCACCCGCGTACCCACGTCTTTATGAAAATCCCCTCGCACCACAACCTTCGCGTCCATCGCAATCTCATACGGTTCTTCATCCACCGTGAACCCCTGCGCCTTCGCCACCTCGGTCAGCGGACCAAAATACTGCGCCGCCTCTTTCAATCCTGGGTAAGCGGCCGCACTCTCCGCCGCGATCACAATCGACGCATTCACCTCTTCCCCCTTCGCCTCCGGAGGCCGCGAAAACGCCGCCAGCAAAACCCGCCCGCCACGCTGGTCCTCTGTGGACCTCTGTGCCCCCTGTGGCGAGGGCTGTGAATCTTCCCCGGGAACACGATCCCCGTCGTCCCGCCCATTCATCTCCTCGGTCCGCAGCACCCACCCCGCCGGAATCTTGCACACCAAAGCCAGCGCCTTATTGTGATAAGCGCCATTGCTGATCGAACCGGCATCGATCGCAAGCGGCACAGCCGCCGCGAGCTTCTTACCATGTTTTGGAGAATTGGAAGACGACGACTCAGATTGCGCCGGAGCCTGCGCGCGCACGATCGGCGCGGTGATGGAGATCAAACAAAACAATAAGACGCCGGCACCACGAAAACCCATACTGCCATGTTAACCGACATCCAGACCCTACCCGCCCGCAAGAGTGAAATTCACCTGGATTTGCGTCTCCACCTCAACCGGCTGTCCCTGCAGAATGTATGGTTTGTACTTCCATTTCTTTACCGCCTTGATGGCTGCCTTGGCGAGAGTGGGTTCGCCGGATATAAGCTCCAAATCTTTGATCTCCCCACCCTTGCTGATGGTCGCTCGTAAAATCACAGTCCCCTGAATCCCATCGCTGCGGGCACTCTCAGGATATTGCGGAGCTACTTTCTTGATGAGCAGTCCCGATTGGACACCCGACGAAACCCGCACTCGCGTGGGCGCCGGCTCAGAGGCCTGCTCCCCCGACGCGGGCTTGGATGCGGTCTCCCCCTCCTGCTGCGCCAGGACGGTCGCCGCAGAGAACACACCGAACAACACAGATATCAGAAGAACTCTTTCGCGAGTACTCACGCCGCTCCTCCATCCGTCGACTGCGTACTATAGGGTGCCCCATTTCTCGCGCGCCCTTGGCGCGAGAAGTGGGGATCTCCTTGAGACCTACGCCGCCTTCCCCATCTGCGGCTGCGCGCAATGCGCACACCGCCGCGCATCGATCGGAATCTCGCTCAAACACTCCGTACACTTCTTCGTCGTCGGATCCGCCGGCTTCTCCCCGCGATTCATCCGCGCCACCAGCGCATTCACCGGTGTCACTACAAAGAAGTAAATCGCCGCTGCAATCAGCAGAAAAGAAACACACGCATTGATGAAGTCGCCCACCGGAAACGGCGTGCCCCGAATACTGAATCCGAGATAAGAGAAATCCGGCTTGCCCACCACCGCCGCGATCAACGGCGTCAGCAAATCCTTGGTCAGCGCCGTGACCACCCCGCCAAACGCCGCGCCAATCACCACGCCCACCGCCATATCCACAACGTTTCCACGCAGGATGAATTTCTTGAATCCGTCAAGCATAACGCCTCCCAAACTTGAAGTGCCGCCACTGTAAGGCACACCCGCCCCCGGGTCAAGCCCAGAAGCCCGATGATATGTAGCCGCCAACCGCAAGGGACAGTGTAGGACGGACTCCCGCGTGCGAAGCTCGCGTTTGCAGCTACGACGGGTTCCCGGAGTGACGCATGAATCGCTTCCATCGATTCCACCAATTTCTTGGAGCGTCGAAGAAGTACTTGACGGCCACTCACAGACGGAGCAGCATTTATCGTTTGTTATTTCTATCGTTGCGCCATTTTGAGCATTTCGCCCGACCGTAGTAACTGGGAGGAACATATTTTGACCGAGGAGATTAATCGTCTCATCACCGAACTAGAGCTTTACAAACTCCGGAAGAGCGAGTGGCTTTCACTGCACGCTGGGCACTACGTAGTGGTCAAGGGGAGGGATGTACTGGGCTTTTATCCTGACTTTGTCGCAGCATATTCTGCGGGCGCAGGTGCGTGGGGACCTAATACCGATTTTCTCGTGAAACAAGTTCTTGAGTTCGAGCCCACATTCTCAGTCTTTTAGGTCGTGGTCCGGGTTGCTTGTCGCCATCATGCCAGATGCAAACAACGCTCCTTCGCCACCTAGGCCCATCGAGGTCTTCTACGCCTACTCCCACAAGGATGGATCTCTACGCGATGAACTAGAGACGCACCTCAGCATCCTGAAAAGGAGGGGCGTAATCTCGAGCTGGCATGATCGTCGGATCTCCGGCGGGACGGCGTGGGACGACGAGATCAGTGACCACCTCAACAAGGCGGATCTCATCCTGCTGCTGGTCAGCGCGGACTTCATCGCTTCCGACTACTGCTGGAACAGGGAGATGACCCGCGCGATGGAACGACACCAGTTAAGGGAGGCGCGGGTAATTCCGATAATCCTCCGGGATTGCGACTGGGACTTTGCTCCTTTTTCCAAACTGCAGGCCCTTCCGAGAGATGGCAGGCCGGTGAAAGCGTGGACCAGCCAAGATGAAGCGTTCAAGGACATTGCCCTCGGGATTAGGAGAGTGGCAGAGGAGCTGGGACAAAAGGCACCCAAACCCTGGGGGGAGCGACTATTCGCGGCGGCGGTACCCCAGTCCAAACAGTCGGTTCCGGCACGCAAGTATTTGTCACCAATCCGTAACCAGCGCGACCTTCTTCTGTTTGGCCCGAGGCTTAAGATTGTGTTTGGCCCACCGATTTTGCGACCCCTTGTGCCTCCGAATTCGGACAGTTCCGAGCCCTCCAGCCGGGGCAGGTTCCTTGAAACAGACGCTCTCGTGGACTCTGGAGCCGGGCGTACGGTTCTCACACCACATGCGGTACGAATGGCCGCCCTCACAAAGATAGGGGACACGACTCTTACTACGTTAGGTGGGGACATCAAGGCAGGCATCTACGCAGCGTCCCTGCGGTTCCCACGCAGCGGCCTTAAGGCGATCGAACTCATACAGGTTTGCTGTTGCGAAATCCCGAACCCTCTGTTTCATTGTCTGCTTGGGCGAGACGTTCTGTCGCGGTGGGTTTTTACGTACGATGGAGGAGTAGGTACCTGGAACATCAAGGAGAAAGGTAGTGGACCATGGGTCGAACCGCCCGAGGGCTTCGACCCCGACCTTTGGGGTGGGTAGAAGAGTAGTGCCAAGAGAATCAAGAAAGGCGTCCCGAAGGACGCCTGATTTTGTCTTTGCGCGAAGCGCGTCTGCCTGGACGGCGAGTCCCTCAGATCCTCATCGGCATCACAATATACCGATACTTATAATCATCGCCCTCAGCCGGCCTCAACTGCCCCGCCGACTGCGAATCCTTCAACTCCAGCCGCACCTCGCTGGTTCCCGCGGCCTTCAAAAAATCCACCAGGTACGCCGCATTAAACCCGATCGTCAGCGGCTCTCCGGTATACGGAGCCTCCAGCGAATCCTCCGACTCCCCAGCCTCGGTCGACGACGCGGAGATCTTGATCTCGCCCTTCTCCAGCCGCATCCGCACCGCGCGCGACCGCTCGTCGGCAAATTGCGCGACGCGCAGGATCGCCGAATTCAACTCGTCGGAATTCAGCGGGACAACTTTGCTGTTGTCCTTCGGCAACACCGCTTCAAAGTTCGGGAACTGCCCGGTCAACTGCCGCGACGTCATCAGCCGCGATCCAATCCGGAAGAACAGCGTTGACTCATCCTTGGCAAACTCCACCGACTCCGCATCCGTCGAATCCAGCAACGATTTCAATTCATCCATCGCCTTCTTCGGCACCAGCGTCTTCATCTCGCCCGACACGCCTTCAAACTTCTCGCCTGCCCGCTCACAATGCGCCAACCGATGCCCATCCGTCGCCACCATCGTGATCGACTCCGGCTTCAGCAGCATCAGCGCGCCATTCAGCGTGTAGCGCGACTCTTCATTCGAAATCGCAAACCCCGTCCGCGCAATCAATCCGCGCAAAACCTGCGCCGGAATCGTAATCGCTCCCGCCGTCGGAAACACCGGCAGGCTGGGGAAATTCGACTTCGCCATCCCCACCATCTTCGTATTCGAGCGCCCGCATCGAATACTGACCCAGTGATTCTCCAGCAGTTTGATTGTGATGTCCGCATCCGGCAGCAGCTTTACATAGTCATGCAGCTTCCGCGCCGGAATCGTGCACGACCCTTCCTTCTTCACCTTCGCACTACACGAAGTGCGCAGGCTTAGATCCAGGTCCGTCGCCGTCAGCGACAACCGGTCTCCCGCAGCCTCAAATAAATAATTCGACAGGATCGGAATCGTGGTCTTGCGCTCGACCACTCCCTGCGTGGCAGTTAATTCTCGCAGCAACTCGAACTTGCTGACCGTAATCTCCATGGTCCCCGCGGCAACAGCGGCCTCCACCGGCATAAAGTCCGTCTCCCCGAATACAACTTCGCGCTCTTAGAAACCTCTGGGTATGGCCTTTGAAAATCGGGCTTTAGCCCTGAGGTGATCCGACTCTTCCAAAACCATTCTCACTGCTACTTCTATTACTTCCCTTATATCAAATGCAAAACCTATAAAACCAGCAGTAACAGTAGGTGCTTCGGAGAAGTGGAAAACTCTTTCAACTCCTCCGTTTCCACCAGCTTCAGACTCAACCCTTGATGTGAGAAATCCGTCCCGATCTTTTCGGAGCCCCTACTACAACGAAGCCCTGACTCGAATCTCCCACCCGTCATGCACAACTTCCACATCCAATTCACAGCCACATCAAAGGAAGACTGCACTGCAAAGTGGAAATCGTCACCAACCGCCCGATTCATCCACCTAATTGCTCAGTCAATTTATTGATCAGCCTGTTCAAATCTTTATCGTTCTTGCGAACCTCTTCAATCTTCTCGACCGAGTGCAGCACTGTCGTGTGATGCTTCCCGCCAAACTGCCGTCCGATTTCCGGCAGGGAAGCCTCCGTCATATGTTTCGCCAGATACATCGCAATCTGCCGCGGATACACAATCGCCCGCGAATTATTCTTCGCCTTGATCTCCACCAGCCGCAGCCCAAACTGCTCCGCCACCATTTTCTGGATCGACTCGATTGTGACCTTCCGCGCCTGCGAGTCGATGAAGTTCTTCAGCACCTGCTGCGCGTAGGGAAGCGTGATCTCCGCCCCAATGAGCGACGAGTGCGCCACCAGCCGGATCAGTGCCCCTTCCAACTCCCGCACGTTCGACCGGATATTCGACGCCACGTACAGCGCCACATCCGTCGGCAGCGTCACCTTCTCCTGCTCCGCCTTCTTCTGCAGGATCGCCACCTTCGTTTCCAGATCCGGTGGCTGGATGTCCGCAATCAATCCCCACTCAAACCGGCTCCGCAGCCGGTCCTCAATTTCCGCCAACTCCTTCGGCGACCGATCGCTCGCGATCACGATCTGCTTCATCGATTCGTGCAGCGCGTTGAACGTATGGAAGAACTCTTCCTGCGTCCGCTCCTTCTGCGCCAGGAACTGAATGTCGTCGATCAGCAGCACGTCGACATTCCGGAACTTGTCGCGGAACGACGTCATCTTGTCGTAGCGCAGCGAGTTGATCATGTCGTTGGTGAACTTCTCGCTCGACACGTAGCAGATCGCCGCCTGCGGCATCCGCCGCTTGACCTCGTGCCCAATCGCCTGCATCAGGTGCGTCTTGCCCATGCCGACGCCGCCATACAGGAACAGCGGGTTGTACGCCTTCGAAGGACGCTCCGCCACGGCCTGGCACGCCGCATGTGCAAACTGGTTCCCGCTGCCGATCACGAACGCGTCGAACGTGTACCGCGGATTCAATTGCGCCGCGCCGTCCCAGTCAAACCGCGACTGCGAAGGCCCCGCCGTCACCGTCGGAGCAGCCGACAGCCCGCCATCGTGGCGCACCGGCGTCGCCGCCGGATCATCCTCCGGCGTCACGAACTTCACATCGTTGAATCCCAGGCCGAGCACATCAATCGCTTCCTGGATCAAGTCCGCGTACTTGTCGCCCGCGTGCCGAAATTCAACTGTGGGCACGCGCACGAACAGCACGCCTCCACTCGAGTGGCTGTACCGCGTTGGCTTCAGCCAGGTGTCGTAGGAATGCCGGTTGATCTTTTTTTCCAGCGCATCGAGAATGCGCGCCCATGGGTTCGGGGAGAGGGTTGTGCCTGGAACTGACATATATGAAATATTTTCACCAAGCGGCGCCCTGGCGGCTGGTGGAAGAGCGCCTGTTCAGACTGCCGTTTATGGATTAGCTGGAACCGTCAATTTTACTGCGGAATGCGCCCGTTTTTCCCTTCGCGCCGAAATATTCACGACGCTCAAAAGCAGGACCAGTCGTGGATACTAGCACAAAACTTTTTGTTGTGTGGAAATCTTCGGTTGCATTTGTTTCGCGAATGCTTATTCACCACCCGAATCCATCGCCCTGTCAAGTGGCGCGTGAGTTAATGCCGCGCGCGCGGTGCAATTTCTTGACGGCTCTTCCCGAATTCAGGATCGTCTATGCTCTTCTGGGAATACCTGTGTCCCCTGGGGTGAGGACTTACCGCGCTACGGACGACTGCACTCCACCTCCCACCCGAGCAACCCGCACAAACAGAATCCGACAGCGTTCAAAATTCCATGCGTTCTCGCCATTTGCGGAATCGTCAGCACATCGCTCCCCATAAAGTCCGCAATCGCATACGCACCCGACAACACCATCCCCGCAAACACGCAAGCAGCGGCCACCTGCAACAGCACTCGCGCCGTCCCCGCTTCCGCGCCCTTTCCAGACCTACGCAAGAAGACGGCCAGCCCGGCCACGCTGGCAGAAAACATCACTGCCGCCGTCATCTTCAGCGCCGGGGAAATCACAAACCCCGTCGCCACCACGAACGGCATCCCAATCACCACCGGCACGAACCGCTTCAACCAACGATCGTGACCGCGCCTCTCCGCAAACCGCAACGTCGCCGCTGCAATCATCGCCGTCGCAAATCCCGCAAAATGAAAATGCACCGCCGTCAACAGCCCAATCGGTTCCTGGATCCCCAAGGGACGCATCCCCAGTCGCGACGCAACGAACCACGCTCCACCCACAACCAGGTCAATCCGGGCAATCGCGAACGTGAGTTGTAGCAATGTGGCGCGGGCACTCTTGCCCGCGTCTGACCACGAGGACGAAACCCATCCGATCACGCCGGCCCCGCCCATGAGCAAACAAACGAACATCCATCCGCCTGCCAGCATCCCAGCCACGCGTCCAGGCGGAAGCAACATAGCGCCCACCGCCAGCGCTGCCCCGAACGGCTGCGCCCACCGCGCAATCGTCTCAAGCCGTCCAGCTCCCGCGAGCAATCGCCCGAGCTCCATCCCCAACGGAACAATCACCAGCGGACCGAACAGAAACATCAACTCAATGGCCCCAATTCGCGCGATCCCCAAACGAGCCAGCACCGCGACCCCAGCCCAGACCGCCGCCCCCACCGTCGCGCCCACCCGCGCCCACATCCCGCTGATATCATTCCGATCCTTCGCGAACCGAACAAGAGAAGTTCTTCCTTCCTCACCTCGTTCCAAAGTTGTCGTCATAAACTCACCTCGTCTCCTAATCGAAACCTGAGGGTGCCCCATTTCTCGCGCGCCGTTTGCGCGAGAAGTGGGGCTTTTGATCCCGAACGTCAGCGCAACGCCGCCATCCCAAAGATCACCACGAGCACCGTCAACGCGCCCATGTAGAGCGCATCCAGCCCCCAGTTCTCCCGCCGAATCTGAGGATCGTAATAAACGATCTGCAACACAATCCGCAGCAACCAAAACCCGCACAGAAACCAACTCAGAAACCGTCCCAGCGCAGAACTCCCCGCCAGATCACCCGCAAACCCGAAGCACAGCGCCGCAAACATCCCCAACACAATCACGATATAAATCCAGTGCACATAAAAAATCTGCCGGACGAATCGCGGAACCCCCGCCAGATGCTCCGCAACCCGTAGCCGCCCCGGCAGCGGAACATTGCCCGCAATAATCCCCACATGCACGAATCCCGCGAACCAAATCGCCCGCACCATCAAAGTAGTGGTCATCGCAGTTCCCCCCGTGCTCCTCTGTGTCCGCCGTGGTGAAAGCTTTGTGCTGGCGCTACTCACACGTCAGACAGTTCTGTAAACACAGAAGCTAACAACCAAAAAAATTACCCCGCCTTCTTCCTCATCTTCGTCCCCATCCGCAACAGTTTCCGCACCGTCCCCGTCGGCAGCCGCTTCATCTGGTCATGCAATTCCGTCACCGCCTCAAAGAAACCCGCCATCGCCTCCAGCCGGTCGCGCGTGTAATCCGCCCCCGCCTCTTTCGGATCCAGTTCCGCCAGACACCTCCGCAGCATCTCCCGCGTCGGATCGATCTCCCTTCGCTTCCGCTGCTCAATCACCAGCCGGAACATCTCCCACACATCCTTCATCGACTCATAATGTTCCCGCCGGTCTCCCAGCACATGCACCGCCCGCACAATCCCCCAGGTCTCCAGCTCCCGGATCGACGTGCTCACATTCGACCGCGCCACGCTGAGCGTCTCCGCAATCTCCTCGGCCGGCAGCGGCTTCGGCGACAAATACAGCAGCGCGTGAATCTGCGCCACCGTCCGGTTGATCCCCCACTTCGTCCCCATCTCCCCCCAGTGGAGGATGTACTGCTTCTGCAGTCCAGTAAGTTCCGCCATATCGGTTAGTTCAGTACAGACTGAATAACAGAAAACTGTGCGATTTTGCAAGGATTTTCTTTGCGCGTGGTCGAAGCAGCCCAAGTCGCCCTGAACGATCTAAGAAATAATGAAGTAGAAGAAATGAAGTGAAAGAATGTAGCGCGGACCCGCCGCCGAAGTCGAAGCCTCGCCCGCCGGAGCACGCCACGGCTCGCGTGGTAACGGGCGACTCGCCCGTCCGCCGAGCGGAGCGAAGCCCCGCCAGAAAATGTCAATCCTGCAACTTAGTTCCAGTCGACCCTGACGGATCGCTTAACGCAATCAACTTCCCCGGTGGATACTCCGCCGCCGACAGTGGCACTTCCAGACCCTCTGCCACAATCGTCAACACCTCACCGCTCCGAACCCCTCGGATCGTCAGTCGCTCGCTCTCGACCGCCACCACCCGGTACTTCTCATCAAAGATTTCTATGTTGGCTGGCTTCATATGGGATTCTGATGCAGAAACGCCCCCAAGGGACTCCAGGTTAATTTTCAGAGAATTTCCTCGGATACCTTGACAAATCGCCGCCTCTGAGAATCGATGCTGAGCGTAAGAAAGCGAATAGCGTAATAAGAAGTGAGATGGACGAAGCGACTCCTGTCTCACAGCGGGAGATGTAGGGGCGGGACGCCTTCGTCCGCCCCCTGCGCCAGCCGCAGGCGCCATACCGAAAGCCGCTCCAGTCCCATCATTCACTTGCGACCGAACCCGTTCCGCGTTACCGTTCTATGTTCCGCGAGGTTGCCACCTTGTCCTCAATTCGAATCGGTCATGGCCTGTTACTCGCCGTCCTCTTAATACTCTGTTCCATCCCCGCGACTGCCGCTGACCAACAGTCCGAAACTCATTTCGCGCCCGACGCCGCCTCGGTATACCAGGCCGCTTCCGCCATCGCCGTGCCGGCCAAACCCGACGTCTTCGTCCTCGAGAGCGAAGAAACGGCCGCCTTCGACTCCGAAGGCAAAGTCGTTCGCACCCGATATCTGCTCTACAAGGTTCTCACCCAGAAAGGCGCCCAACAGTGGGCCGATCTTTCCTATACCTGGGAACCGTGGCACGAAGAGCGCCCTGCGGTGCGCGCTCGTGTCATCACTCCCGACAATGCCGTTCATCCTCTCGACCCCGCAACCATCACCGACGCTCCCGCCCGCGAGACCGAGGACGCTGTCTTCAGCAATCGCCGCGTGCTGCGCGCCCCCCTGCCCGCCATCGCTCCCGGCTCTCTCGTGGAGCAGGAAGAGGTGTCCCGCGAAACCACAGTCTTCTTCGGCGCCGGTTCGGTACAGCGCTACTACTTCGGTTTCTCCGCGCCGCTCCATCACGCTCGCTTGATTCTCGAGGCTCCTTCCGCGTTTCCCCTGCACTACACCACGGAATTGCTTCCCGATCTCAAGCCGCAGCGCACCGAGTCCAACGGCTTGGTCCGTCTCGCCTTCGACGTCGGTCCCATGGAAGCATTCGATGACGCTGAGCCCGGTGTTCCCAGTGATCTCCCCGCTTTTGCCAACATCACCTTCTCCACCGGAAGCTCATGGCAATCCGTCGCCGAGCAGTACAGCCAGATCGTCGACAAACAAATAGCCACCGACGTCAACCCGCTGGTCGCCGGCCTGATTGCGGGAAAGAAGTCTCGCGAGGAAAAAGCCGCTGCCATCCTGCAATACTTAAGCCGCGAGGTTCGCTATACCGGCGTGGAATTCGGCGATGCCGCCGTCATTCCACGCTCTCCCACCGAGACCCTGACCCGCAAGTACGGAGACTGCAAAGACAAGGCCTCTTTGCTGGTCGCCCTGTTCCGCGCTGCAAAAATCCCCGCCTACATCGCTCTCCTCAACGTCGGCAGCCGCGAAGATGTCGCCGCCGACCGCCCCGGCATGGGAATGTTCGATCACGCCATCGTCTACGCTCCCGGCTCTCCCGATCTTTGGATCGACGCCACCGACGACTATGCCCGTCTCGGCCAGCTTCCCGCCTCCGATCAAGGCCGCCTCGCCCTCATCGCGCGCACGGGCACGACGTCGTTGCTGAAAATTCCGGAGAGCGTTTCCTCCGATAACCTCCTCGTCGAGCAGCGCGAGATTCGCCTTTCCGAAAACGGCCCCGCTCGTATTACCGAAACCTCATTTCCTCACGGCGTCATCGAATCCCCCTACCGCCGTTCCTACGTCGATAAAGAGAACAAACGCGTCACCGATGGGCTGGCCAGCTACGTCAAGGCACAATACCTCGCCGACAAGGTCGATCGCATCGACCGCTCCGATCCCGCGGACCTCTCCAAACAATTTCAACTGGTCATTGAATGCGATAAGGCCCGCCGCGGGAGTACCGACCTCGACTCCGCCGCCGCTGCCATCCGCTTCGATACCCTTTTCAACCGCCTTCCCGCTGATCTGCAGGAGCGCGAGAAAGAAGAGGACACGAAACAGCAGGCCGAAACCGGTGCCAAGCCTAAGAAAAAGCGCATCACCGACTACCAGCTTCGCGATGCCTTTATCACGGAGTGGCAATACACCATCGTTCCTCCCGCCGGCTTCAAACCCAAGCCCCTGCCTCAGAACGTCAAACTCTCCCTGGGGCCAGCCCTGCTCACCGAGGACTTTTCCGCGACCGCAGAAGGCGTCGTTCACGCCACCATTCGCTTCGACTCCGTCAAGCGCCGGTTCACTGTGGCCGAGGCCGCCGATCTCCGAAACGGCGTCGCCCAGGTTCGTGGAGGCCAACCCATCCTGATCTACTTCGAACCAGTCGGCGAGGTTTTGCTCAATGAGGGAAAAGTCCGGGAGGCTCTCCAGTCCTACCGCGACTTGATCACCCTCCACCCCACCGAGGCCGTCCACCATCTTCAATTGGCGCAGGCTTTGCTCGCCGCCGGCATGGGAGACGCCGCTCGTTCCGAAGCCCAGGGCGCCGTCAAACTCGAACCCAAGTCCGCTCTCGCCCAGAAAACCCTTGCTGTAATCCTCGAGTATGACCGCGTCGGCCGCCGCGTGCGTCCCGGCAGCGATTGGGCCGGAGCCCGTGCCGCACTCCGCGCCGCCGAACAACTCGATCCCGACGACAAGTCCACCGTCGCCGATCTCGCCATCCTCCTGGAATACGATTCCTGGGGCGCCCGCTACAGCCCCGACGCTCCTCTCAAAGAAGCCATCGCGGAATATCGCAAGCTGACCACGGAGAAACTCGCCGAACTCGATCTCGGCAACAACCTCGCCTTTGCCCTCTTCTACGATCGCGAGTTTGCCGAAGCCGAGAAGAATGCCAAGGCCTCGAACCCTCCGCCAGTTGCCCTCATCGTTGCCTGTGAGGGCGCTCTGAACGGCGCTCAAGCTGCCATTTCCGAGGCTCGCAAACGCACGGCGGGCGAAGAGCAATTCAAGAAGATGGTCAAGAGCGCCGGCGATATGCTGGAAAATCTTGGTATCTATTCCGTCGCACCCGATCTCCTCGAGATCGGTGCCTCCGGCGACAATGCCTCCGACATCGCCGCCGATGCCGCCACCCTCCGCAAAGCCAGGCCCCACGCGCAAATCGTCTTTCCCGATGATCCTGCCGGCTCCGCCCTGCGCTTCTACGTGCTGCAGTCCGATCCCAAGTTGACTCTCGACCAACTCCGCACCGCCACCAGTCGCAATGGCGCGACCGGCCTCGCCACCTCCGACATGCTCGACCAGTACGTCAAGTCGGCGCGCGGTACTTTCAGCGATAAAGCCCGCAACGGTAACTTCTCCGACGTCGGCCTGGACTTGGCCCTGGCCCGCGCCCAGCCCAAGGTTCAGGGTGACGACTCCACCGGCTACCGCGTCACTCTCTGGTCCTCCGCCAAATACAAGACTGACTTCTTCCTCGTCAAAGAAGACGGCAAGTACCGCGTGCTCGCCGATACCGGTTCTCCCGGCAACGATACCGGCGTCGGCCTCGAAGTGCTCGATCGCATCGCGAAAAATAATCTCTCTGGAGCCCGCACCCTTCTCGATTGGCTGCGCGACGACTACCACCTCTCCAACGGCGACGACCCTCTCGCCGGCGCTCCCTTCGCTCGTCTATGGACGAAGGGCAAGAATGCAGATGCTTCGACTATGAAAGTCGCGGCCGCCGCCATCCTGGTCGAACAGAAGGAAACTGCTCCGCAAGGCATCGCCATACTTGAGGCCGCAAGAACTTCCTCGACCAACGAGATCGAAAAGCTGAACATCACTCTCGCGATCCTCAGCGGCTACGGCACTCTGGACGACTACGAAAAGAGCCTTACCATCAGCCGCGATCTCGCCAGGCAATATCCCGAATCCATCCGCGCTTTTTATGGTGTGGTGTTCGCTCTCCGCGGTCTGGGGCGCATCAAAGAAGCCGAGCAGATTGCGCAAGAGCGCCTGCAGCGCCTGCCCGGTGACCTCGACACCATGCGCGCTCTCGCCGCCCTCGCTTCCGCTCGAGAGGACTACTCCGCTGCCCGCGCCATCCAGCAGAAGCTCGTAGACGAAGGCAAAGCCGAGCCTCAGGACCTCAACGGGATCGCCTGGAACTCCCTCTTCACCGGAAAGACCGACTCCTCCGACCTCGACGCTGCCCTCAAAGGCGCCCAACTCAGCAACAACGCCACCAGCATCCTCCACACCCTGGGCTGCGTATTCGCCGAACTCGGAAAGACCAAAGAGGCCCGCGAAGTCCTCACCGAATCCATGGACGAGCTCGACCTCGATGAGCCCGACGACAACTACTGGTACGCCTTCGGCCGCATCGCCGAACAATACGGCGAACGCGACGTCGCCCTCGCCGACTACGCCCGTGTCACGAAACCCAAAAAAGACCTCGAGATCCCCGACTCCTCCTACCGCCTCGCCCAACTCCGCACCGCCGCCCTGAACGCCCAAACCCCATCCCGACCCAAACAGAAATAGGACTCAAGACTAAAGGGGTGCCCCATTTCTCGCGCGTTTTGTGCGCGAGAAGTGGGGGCTTTTCGCTTCCAGAACCCAATTCCCGACTCATTTACAATCGAACCCGAATGCTCCCCGCCCGCATCGCCGAACTGCTGGAACCGTTCCTGACTTCGGCCAACTCCCAACGCCTGACGCCCAACGTCTTGCAGAATATATCGACGTACATCGATATACTCCAACGCTGGAACGCACGCGTGAATCTCACCGCCATCCGCGACTCAGAAGAAATCGTCACCCGCCACTTCGGCGAAAGCCTCTTCGCCGCCCGCCACCTCTTCCCAGCTTGTGTAGGGGCGGACGCCTCGTCCGCCCCAGCCGAGCAGAGCTCGGCTGCAGCGACCTCAGATGTGGGCCGCGCAACGACGCATCTCCACGAACGCGTCGACAACCGTGGAAGAGCGGCCCTTCCAGGGCCGCGTCATGGCGAGCAGGAGATGGGGGCTTTAGCCCCTGAGGTCGCCGACATCGGCTCCGGCGCCGGATTCCCCGGCATCCCCATTAAGCTCTGGGCCCCTCACATCCATCTCACCCTGATCGAGTCCAACCACAAGAAAGCCACCTTCCTCAAAGAAGTCACCCGCGCCCTTACATTGACGGACGTCAATATACAAACCGCCCGCGCCGAATCCCTCGCCCCAGCCACCTTCGCCACCGTCACCCTCCGCGCCGTCGAGCGCTTCGAGTCGATCCTGCCGGTAGCCGCCCGCCTGGTCACCCCCGGAGGCCGCCTGGCCCTCCTGATCGGCGATGCCCAGCTCTCCCGAGCCACCTCCACCCTCCCCACCTTCGCCTGGTCACCCCCTCATGCGCTGCCCAGCGCCCTCTCACGAGTCCTGTTGATCGGCAGGCGTAGCCAAACCAATGTACCAATAATGTAACAAGTGGGAAGACTAGTAACTGTTAGCGCTATACAACAGTGGCAAGCACCACTAAATGGCCTGAAATATATAGCAAAGTGGAATTTATCAATAAACTGTTGCAATTAACAACACTCACCCCAGAACTTTTCCACAGTGTTCCTACAGGAACACTTCTCAGTTCTCACCCGATCGCGCCGACGTGGTCGACCACACAGTGTTCCCACAGGAACACTTTGAAGCCAGACAGCCCGCGCCATACCGTGCTCTCCCCTAACGTTGGCCCGAGTGTTCCCATAGGAACATATCTCCTGATTCGCATCTTGCCATCGCGAAAGTGTTCCTGCAGGAACACAAGACGCGTTTTGCACACGCATTCACTCTCTTGCACAGCAGTTCGTCATTGCTTTTGAATTGTGAATCGCATTATGCTGCGAGTGGCTCTGCTTCTCCGTACAATTCAATGGGACGTGTCATCGCTGTTGCCAATCAGAAAGGTGGCGTCGGCAAGACTACGACTGCCATCAACCTGGCTGCGTCGTTTGCAGCTGCAGAAGTCAACACCCTGCTCGTCGATTGCGATCCGCAGTCGAATGCGACCAGCGGCCTGGGCTTCGTCAAGGATCCTGAGCGCGTGAGCTCGTACCACATGCTCATGGGCGCGGCGTCAGGCGAGGAGGCGCTGCTCACGACTGAACTCGAGCAGCTCTGGCTCATTCCAGCACACAAGAACCTTATCGGCGCAAACATTGAACTCGTCGACGCTGACGCGCGCGAGTTTCGCATGCGCGAAGCGCTCGCACCACTGCGCGATCGCTTTCAGTTTATCGTGCTGGACTGTCCACCTGCGCTTGACCTCCTCACCCTCAACGCGCTCGTCGCGGCTGACGCAGTGCTCATCCCGATGCAGGGGGAGTACTTTGCGCTGGAAGGTATCAGCGAGCTGCTGGACACGATCGAGCGCATACGTGCTGGCCTCAATCCTGAGCTGGCGATCGAGGGCGTGGTGCTCACCATGCTTGACGAGCGCACGAACCTGGCGCAGCAGGTGATGACTGAGCTGAAGAATTTCTTTGGCGATAAGCTGTGCCGCACGACTGTGCCGCGGAACATACGGCTGGCAGAGGCGCCCAGCCACGGCAAGCCCGCGCTGATGTATGACCCGCGCTCGAAGGGCGCGGAGAGTTACATCAAGCTGGCGAAGGAGATCATCGAGCGGCAGGGGCCAGGCTTTGGGGCTCAGACCTCAGAACCTTTCACCACCCTTCCTACGTCAGGGCATGCAGGGGGCACAGAGGAGCACAGGGGAGAGGCTGGTGTCGAGGAGATTCCTGCGGCGCCGGACATGGACAAGACGGCATAATATATCGATGGACGTCTATATATTAGATTGATCATCATCGATATATGAAGGGAGTGTAAGAGAATCCCCACCCTTCGACTCCGCTCAGGGCGGGCTTTCTCGCACAAAGTGCGCGAGAAATGGGGCACCCGGCGGAACGATCTCTTGGAGACTTGAATGGCGAGCGGGGCGGAAACGAAATACCCTCGTGCGGCACTGGACGACGGCCGGGCCGCAGCTGTAGTGACCGTGTGGGAAAGCTCGGGTGGCGGCAGACTCATCTGCAACGCAACTCTCCTCAGTGGGGAGATGGCAATCGCGGCGTCTCAACCGTTTTCGCATCCCAAAGCGAATCCAATAGTGGGCCTTCATCTCTTGTCGCACCAGGGGTTTGGCTCCCCCGTGGGTGCCTACGTCGAGGTTGTGGATGCATTAGGCTTCGCCACTCTCAAGTGCCAAGGCGCCGGATTAGGCTTGCCACCGGACCAGTTTACGGACCCCAGGGCACCATACTCCCTCGAAAGCCTCGACATCTTTTTCTTCGATCCGGATGGAAGTGAGTTGCTGCAGGCAACTGGTATGCAGCTGAGGAACGCGGGGGCACGCATTGTTATAGGTCTTGACGCCGGTCGACCTGGTCCGGCTAGAGGAGTTCCTGAGACGACCCTGGGAGCGCCGGTCTTCCTTGGTGCGGCTCTGGTTGGAATCGTGATTGCTGTGGAGGGCGGGACCCTGCAGGTGCTCAGGATGTCCGCCATAGCGAGGAGCAGCAAGGACCCGGCCTTGCGGGAGCTACTGCGGCGATTCGATCCCGATCCCGAGACCCATAGGGTGCTGACGAAGCGGCAAGAATCCCAAAGTCGCGCAGCGACGAGCCTGGAGACGCCCAACACAACTGTGACTCCGTCGTCGGCAGATTTGGAGCGGGTTGCGCGGATGGCTTCGCAGGGCGAGGAGTCTGCAGACGGCACCCCATCTTCGACCGGGGCTCAAGGCAGATCGACACAGTCGCTAAGCGATGAGGAATTGTTTGCGCGGTTGAGTCTTTCGGGGCGGGGTGCGTTGGCGCGGGCGGAAGGGATTCGGAGGGCCCTGAAGAAAAGGCATGTCCAGACGGAGTATCTGATTGCCGGGTTGTTTCCGAGCTGGAAAGGATTTTTTGGCCGGGCAGGCGTAAGTGCGAAGGATCTGGCGGAGATTGTGCGTCGAGAATTTGGAACAGAGATTCCGTGGGACGCACCGCCGCTGGACCT
This sequence comes from Candidatus Dormiibacterota bacterium, assembly GCA_035632675.1. Classification (GTDB taxonomy): domain Bacteria; phylum Acidobacteriota; class Terriglobia; order Terriglobales; family Acidobacteriaceae; genus Sulfotelmatobacter. The sequence goes on along the minus strand of DASQGJ010000062.1, from coordinate 40,258 downwards.
CCGCGAATTGCCGCCTCTATCCAAGAACACGCGGGAAGCGCTGACCCAAGCTGCGAGGAATGCGGACGAGCGCGGGTCGAAGTCGATCCGGAGCAGGCATCTTCTTTATGGTGCTCTCTCCGTGACGAACTCGAAGACGGTTCAAGCTCTAACGGAACGCGGCGTTCGTCGCGAGGATATCAAGAAGGAGGAGAGTGAGGATACGGAGAGGGAGCTTCGAGATGCGGATGACCTGGATACCGAACTCTCGGCAGCGGGACTGCGAGTAAAGCCAAACGACTCAGACCTGTTTTCCCGGTTGAGTGTTTCGAGCCGCGCTGTGCTGGGGCGAGCGGAGGCGATCCGGATCTGGGGGCATCAGGACAAGATCCACATGGAGCAGTTGATTGCCGGCCTGTTCGACAAAGAAGGCGGGCCTACGCAGCGTTTGTTTGAGAGCGTGAAGATTGATCGATCGAGTCTCGTGCGAGTGATCCGGGAAACAGTTGGAACCGGGATACCAGCTGTTTACCAAGCGACAGAGTTGACCTCACTTCCTCGGGTTTCGGGGCACGTGCAGGACGCCCTCAGTGCGGCGGCAACGGTCGCGGCGGCTCCGGGGTTGATTCGGAGCCGGCACTTGCTGTACGGCGCCCTGTCAATCAACGAATGCTCGATGATCAGGGCGCTCACGAAGCTGGGAGTAAACAAAGATGGGATCGTTCTGGATGAAGAGGCGGATGTCGACGAGCCAGTTTCCCCATCGCCGCGAATCGCCGAGGCGGGGCCTACGCCGAAGGTGGATTCGGATTTGTGGTGTACGAAGGATCAGCTGGGGTATGAGGCGTATGCGCGGACGATTGCGGAGTTGATCACGCATGAGGATACGGTGGCGCCGCTGACGATTGGGATCAAGGCTCCGTGGGGTGCGGGCAAGACGTCGCTGATGAAGCGGGTGCAGCATCTGCTGGATGGATATGCGGAGCTTAGCGAACAGAGCCGGACGGGGATTCTGCAGGACGTGCTGTCGCCGCAGCTGACGCTGCAAGACATGCTGCGCGAATTGAAAGACAGCACCAAGCCCATGGGGCTGGAGCTGAGGGCGGGGAAGGAGTACAAGCTGCCGCCGCGGATCACGGTGTGGTTCAACGCATGGAAGTATCAGACGAGCGAGCAGGTGTGGGCGGGGATGGCGCATTGCATCATCAGCCAGGTGACGGCGCGGATGAGGGTGAGAGACCGCGAGCTGTTCTGGTTACGGCTGCATGCGCGGCGGGTGAATGCAGATCAAGTGCGAAAGAGAGTGTACGAAGCGGTGGCGCAGCAATTGGTGCCGCTGGCGCTGATCCTGCTGGCGGTGTGCGGGAGTGTGGTTTTTATCGCATTGGCGATTCCGCTCCTGCCGCTACGATACCTGGTGCAGGGGCTTTCAGTTCTCGGCGGGTTGATCGGGTTGATTTGGAAGGGCCGCGAAAAGCTGGGAGAGAAAGCGGCGGGAACGGTCAAGGAAGTGGTCAAAGAGCCAGACTATGAAGGGAAGATGGGGTATCTGCATCTGGTGGAATCGGATATTCGGGAGGTGCTGGACCTGGTGACCGAGGCGCAGGTGGCGCCGTCGGTTGGCCCAGAGGAAATGTCCCAACAAGAGATAGGAAGAATGGGGCACTGCGCGTATGCGGTTCCGAGTTTGTTGTTTCGGCGAATGGTTCGGGCGGTTGCGGCGGGGCATCCGGCGTATGCGATTCCGGTTTTGTCGGTTTGTCGGATGGTGTCGTGGGGCGTTATCGGAGGGGCTGAAGCCCCGAATCCTGAAGAGCGTGACGCGGCCCTGAAGGGCCGCTCTTCCACGGTGACACGCGGGAGCATGGGGAGCTCCGGTGCGACCTACTCAGGGGCTGAAGCCCCGAATCCTGAGGAGCGTGACGCGGCCCTGAAGGGCCGCTCTTCCACGGTGACTGGCGGGACCACGGTGACACGGGAGAGCATGGGGAGCTCCGGTGCGACCTACTCAGGGGCTGAAGCCCTGAGTCCTGAGGAGCCTAACGCGGCCCTGAAGGGCCGCTCTTCCACGGTGACTGGCGAGAGCACGGGGCCCGGACAGCCGGCGGCTGTCCCCACATTTGCCGCCTCATCAAAGAAGTCTCCTCTTGTTGTGTTTGTGGATGATTTGGATCGGTGTGCGCCGAACAAGGTGGCGGAGGTGGTGGAGGCGATCAACCTGTTTCTTTGCGGGGATTATCCGAATTGCATTTTTGTGTTGGGGATGGAACCTGGGATGGTGGCGGCAGCGCTGGAAGTGGCGAACAAGGATGTGATCGCTAAGGCGAAGGAGATGAATCTGGTGGACGAGACCGCGCCGGTCGGGTGGCGGTTCATGGAGAAGATTGTGCAGTTGCCGATCACGATTCCTCCGCCGACGAAGGGTGGGAAAGATTCCTACGTGGAGACGCTGACGGGAGTCCACGAATGGAACAGGGAGATCGCGAGGATCGCCGCTGATCCTGAGCAGTCGTCGGATATCAAAACTTCCGATGCGGTTCGGTTCAGCGTACGAACGGATGCGCAGGGCAGGACGCAGGGCCGACTGGTGAAGGCGCGTCCGAAGATCGAACCCAGCCCGGTGGATGAGCAGGATGTAGCGAGATACATGGAGCAACTGCGGGGGAGAACTCTGCGGGAGGTGGAGGAGAAGAGCGATGAGGTGTTGAAAGCGGCTCCGGTCGGGGAGAGGCGGGCGGCGGTGGAAGCAAGCAAACGAATGTATTCCCGGGCGTTCCGCGATCGTGATCCGATGATCGCGAGTCTGGTGCGAGATTTGGCGGAGCTGGTGGATGGGAATCCGCGGCAGATTAAAAGGTACGTGAATGTGTTCCGGTTCTACAGCACGTTGCGGCATAGCTTGCGGATCGATGGATCGGTGCCGGCGGAGGAGTTGCCTTCGGACAAAGTGCTGGCGAAGTTTGTGGCATTGAGCATCCAGTGGCCGCATGCGGTGGATTGCCTGCGGGCGAAGGCGGATGGGACGATTTCGCGGCTGGAGTTTCTGGAAATGGAGAGCGCGAAGATTTCCGGAGACGATGGCAAGGCCGACGAGCAGTGGAAGAAAGCTGTGAGTGCGGGCGGCGTGGGGCAGTGGGCACAGACGGGGGCGTTTCGCGAGTTCTTGAAGCGAGGGGAATCGTTGGGGAAGAGTCGAGGGCACGGGTTGTGGTGAGGGTTGCAGAGGTCGGACGAAATGCATAGGTCCTTCGCGGCAAGAAACGCCGCTCAGGATGACAACACAAAAAAGGGAAAACTTAATGACGACAAATACGGCGGAGAATCTGGCAGGGCGGGTAGGGGAGAAAGAGAAGAACGAGAAGAGGCGGGCATTGGGGAGAGGTCTGGAGTCATTGCTGCCGGGGCCGCGGGTGGTGAGTACGGTGGCGCCCGGCACCGGCATTGGTGGCGCTGCCGGCGCGCGGACGGGAGCGCCCGCCCCACATGCACCTGGGCCGGGGGCGGCTGTCTCCACAGAAACCCTGGTATCCACAGAACCTGCGCGGGCGGAAGCGCCCGCGCCACACGAGTTTGAGCGGGATGAGACGGGGGAGCCGATCACTCTGATGGGGCAGGCGGAGGGGCGGACTCCGGCGAATCTCGTGGTCAACCTGGCGATCGCGGATATCGACAAGAATCCGTTTCAGACGCGGTATGTGGAGGATGACGAGGCGCTCGAGGAATTGGCGGACTCGATCAAGGCGAATGGGGTGGTGCAGCCGATCATGGTGCGTCCGTCGGAGGAGGATGGAGGGCGGTACATCCTGATTCTGGGCGAGCGGCGGTTGCATGCGTCGAAGAAGGCGGGGAAGACGCACATTCCGGCGCTGGTGCGGAAGGTTTCGCTGCAGCAGGCGGCGGAGATGACGATCATCGAGAACCTGCAGCGCGAAGATTTGAGCGCACTGGAGCAGGCCGAGGCGTTCCGGGTGCTAAGCAACGAGTTCAAGCTGACGCAGGAGGAGATTGGGAAGCGGGTGGGGCTGTCGCGGGTGTCGGTGGCGAACTACATGCGGTTGCTGAAGCTGCCGCGCGAAGTGATGGAGCTGCTGGCGAACAAGAGCATCAATTTTGCCAAGGCTAAGGAACTGCTGAAGCTGGAAGGCAATGACAGGATTGCGGAAGCGGCGATCTACGCGGTGAAGAAAGGCATGAGTATCGAGCAAGTGGAGATGCTGGTCATGCGGATGGATGGGCTGGCCGATCCGTTGCCCGACATGCCGGGAGTGGTTCAGAAGAAAAGCAGCGGGGCGCGGTGGGTGGATCCGAATGTGCGGGCGGCGCAGGTGGATCTGGAACGGATGTTGGGGGTGCGGGTGCGGATCCGGGACCGGAAGGGGAAGGGGAAGATTGTGATTGAGTATTCCACCGTGGATGATTATGAGCGAGTGGTGGAGATGTTGCGGGGGAAGAAGTAAGCGAGCGGCGAGCGATGAGCAGTGAGTAAGGGCGGCCTGGCGGCCGCCTTTTGTTTTGGGAACCAGGATGGTAATAGTGGGACGAACACCGTCGCCATTGCAACCGACAGTGAGATGCGTACAAACAGAACCCAATCGTCCGGGCATGAATGTGGGAATCGGCGCTGGGATGTTGACCATCTTGATGCTCTGAAGCAAAGTCAGAGACTTTCACAGCAATCATTAACTGCAGACGCTGTCTTCCAAATCAACACATGATCCTGAATCATTTGGAAATGCCCGAAGGCCTGTTTCGGTTGCCTTGGGAGGGCTAAAATCGGTCGCGCGAGGTGGTTATGCGAAATTGTGTGTGCCTGGCAATCGCGATAGTCATGGTTAGCGTGGGAGCGTTCGCGCAGCAAACCGCGCCCGCCAAAACAATTCCCGGCTCGATGAATTATATGTGGAAGATGGTCCAGAAGGATTTCACCGATCTCGCCGAGGCGATGCCTGAGGAGAAGTGGAGCTTCAGGCCGACGCAGGGCGCGTTCAAGGACGCGCGCACATTCGCCGAGCAAGTAAAGCACGTGGCGTGCGCGAATGAGGCGTGGGGGAAGAAGCTGCAGGGGCAGGCGCCGCCGGAGCGGTGCGACCTGGGGGGACCGAGTCCGGCGAAGACCAAGACAGAAATTCTGGCGTATCTGAAGGAGTCGTTTGCGGTGATGGATCGCGGGATCGCAGAGTCAACGGTCGAGAATCTGTTGAGTCCGATGAAGGGTCCGTATGCCGGGGACAACCGGTTGGAGGTGCTGACGTCGGCGCTGTGGCACATTTCGGATCACTATGGACAGTTGGTTGAGTATGCGCGGATGAATGGAGTGGTGCCGCCTGCGAGCCAATAGAGATCGGTATGCGCAAAGTCAAGAACCCCACTTCTGGCAAAACCAGCCAGAGGTGCGGCATCCGCTTACGGAGTTCTATGAAGATGACTAGCGAAGTTTTGACGCGGCGAGATTTCCTGCAGGGGTCGGCGACGATGGTTGCGGTTGCCGCGGCCGGCACATCTGGGGGTGCGGTGCATCCTGCAGCGACCGATGAATCCTTTTCTTCTACCCAGGAGAAGCGGCGGCGGGAGTTGTGGGGGCTGCTGGGGGATTTGCCGTGGAAGCATCAGCCGGGGCCAGCGCGGCTTGTTAGCAAAGAGGAGCATGACGGGTACACGCTGGAGCGGTTGGTGCTGGATTTGAATGGAGTGGAGCCGGTGCCGGCGATTTTGCTGGTGCCGAAGAAGCGTCAGGAGCGGGCTCCGGGGCTGCTTTATATCCATTGGCATGCGGGGATGTATGACCTGGGGAAGGAACAACTGCTGAAGGGCGTTCAAGCACAGCCCGCGTATGCGCCGGTGTGTGTGGAGAAGGGGCTGGTCACGCTGGCGATCGACAGCTGGTGTTTTGGCGAGCGCAAACATGAACAGGACGGGCATCAGGGGGAAGAGGACGCGTTCAAGCTGATGCTGTGGAGAGGACAGGTCCTGTTCGGGATGATGATGTTCGATGAATTCCGGGCGCTGGATTATCTGGCGGGGCGGGCGGAGGTGGATCCGCAGAGGCTGGGAGTGCTGGGGATGTCGATGGGGGCGACGAAGGCGTGGTGGCTGGCGGGGCTCGATCCTCGAGTGAAGGTTTGCATGGATGTGTGCTGCCTGACGGATTTCGAGGAATTGATTCGAACACATGGGCTGAAGGAGCACGGGATTTTTTACTATGTGCCGGCGCTCCTGAAACATTTTCAGACGGCGGATATTAACGAGTTGATTGTCCCGCGGGCGCGGTTGAGCGTGAATGGGAGGCGGGATCCGCTGACTCCGCCGGCGGGAGTGGAGAAGGTTCGGGATCATCTGATGCCGTTGTACCGGAAGTATGGGAAGGAAGCGGATTGCCGGGTGGAGTTGTTCGATTGCGCGCATGTGGAGTTGCCGGAGATGCGGAAGATTATTTTGGAGTGGATGGGGCGGATGTAGGGGCGTCGAACGTCACCCGGGATTGGACGTCGAAGGCCTCACCACGGGGGGCACAGAGGATACACAGAGGGAATCAATGCTTTCGGCTTCATTCGGGGCTTGGATGACTGGATTTCTGGAGGGAGAGGAGAACGCTCATGGCTTCGATGACGGATGCTTCCGTGAGGCGGTTGTTGGAGGGGCGGTATGTTGCGGCGCTGGGGAGTGAGAGTCCGGATGGGTCGATCCACATGGTGGCGGTGTGGTATTGGTTTGATGGGGCGCGGATTTTTGTAGCGACTTCGTCGCGCAGCCGGAAGGGGCGGAATCTGCAGGCCAATCCTAAAGTCAGCTTGATGATCGACTCGCGCGATCCGGCGGCGTCGCACGGGGTCACGATTGTGGGGACGGCGGAGGTTCTGAGCGGGGAGGCTTCGCAGAAGAAGAATGCGGAGATTCATCGGAAATATCTGAGTGAAGCGGCGATCGCGGATGAGCGGGTGGGGCCGGTGTTTGCGGCATGGGACGACGTCACGATTCAGATCACGCCGGGGTCGGTGATTGCTTGGGATATGCGGCAGGCGGATGCTCAGGTTTTTGGTGGGGCGTTTAAGAGTAATCCTACTTATTTGTTGGAGCTGGAGCGGTGAGCGGAGCTGTAAGCTGAAAAGCCCCACTTCTCCCAAAATCAGGGAGAAATGGGGCACCCACTGAAATTTAGGCGCTGCGTTGTTTTGGGGCTTCGCGGCTCGATTGCGGAGGGCGGCTGTTGCCACCCGATGCCTCCTCGCCGGAAGTGACCATCACAAAATCTTCTTTTGCGCGCTGGGCCAGCAGAGCCAGGCAGGCCAGGCTCTCGAGCAGCAGGCCAGCGATCAGCGTACCGAGGCCGGGGATTTCGAGGGAATCATAGCCGAAGTAGGCCTGGAGCCTCACCAGGTTGAAGGTGGCGAGGGGAACCTGCAGCAGCAGGAACGCGCGCAGACGCCAGGTTTCGCACCTCTTCCAGAGCAGGGGAACGAGCACGACGGCGCCGAAAAGCGGGCCCGTCAGCCACAGGATTGTGGCAACCACGGCTGTCCACGTTGTGGAACTGAGATCGAAGTGCCATCCCCAAAAAATGTCTGTGGTGATCCAGAGGCTGGCCAGGCTGATGACTACGGCGGGGAGCGTGAGCAGGGGGGATTCGCGGGAGCGGTCGATCGACATGCGTCCGGCGGCCAACTGGATAAGAATCACGATGGTTGCGAGCAGGGCCGCGAGGTAGGTGATGTAGCCTCCGGGAACGTAGAGCGGCTGCAGCCATTCAATCCTGTCGCCAAAGAAGAGAGGAGTTCCGACGTTGATGTGGGAGGTAATCCATTGTGCTTTGAAGGCGAGGATGCTCCAGCCGTTGGGTCCGTGGTTGTCGGTGATCCCCAGAAACAGGCTGGAGAAGACGAGAGCGGCGCCGGCGATCAGAGCGAGGGGCACGAGAATCCGCCGGAGACGGGAGTGCGCCTCCTTTGAAAGAAAATAACGAAGTAGAATGACCGCCACACCGAGGTAGGCGAGAACTACGAGCGTGAAGATGACGGCCATGGGCAGTCCTCTCGGCCATGGTGGACGCTCTGAGAGAAACGCGAACAGCACGGTGGACGGCAGCAACAACAGGGGGCCAAACGCAATGCCCAGCCAGACCGGCGCGGGGGCGCGATCGCGGTCGCGCGAGGCGGTGCAACCCACGGCCAGAACGAAATACGAAAAGGCGATGGTTGCGGTGTCAGGCCAGAGGCTGTCGCTGTTGTGCTGCGCATAAAAGCCCACGACAACGGCGGCCATCGCCACGGAGTAGGCAAACAGGAAGACGCGAAATGCAAGGTTCATGGGGCCTCCACGCGCAGTTGTGAAGAGCCGGCCGTACCGGATCACAGACAGTACAGCAGCGCGGTATCGGAGAAAGTCTTGCCTTCGAGGGTGGCGGTGGCTTTCACGGACGCGGCGGTTGGAAAGAGGAAGTTGTCGGGAGGAGCGGGCTGTTTACAGGTTGCGGTGGACGACACCGAATCAAACGACACCCAGGTGCTGAGAACCTCCCACTGCACTCCGCTGGTCAAGGGGACATCGTCACCGCCGACATATCCGGCAACCACGCTGTAGACAACTTGACTCTGTGCGCTATTGGAGTACGCGGTTGTGTTACCGGGGTGGATGAAGATGCCGATGAGCGTTCGCGGCGGATTTTTTCCGGTACCGCAAGCGCCTGCACTGTAGAGAAGGACCGCGGTGAAGCCTAGAACAAGGAGCTTTGAGAAGAAGGAAGAGCTTGGGAATGACACGATGGCACCCCCTGGCGTGGGCTCGGAATCGAGGCGTGGCGCCGATTCACGTCATACGCCGGAAAGGGGGGCTTGTCTGTGATAGGGGTCACTTGGGTTGTCGAGATCGATGGGTGGCGTGGGACTGGAAGTCAAAGCCCCGGAAGGTGTCTTGGTCGAAATGACAAAGTCTTTGTCTTCAATCCCTTGCGCTGCTGAGTCAAAAGCCTTCACCACAGGGGACACAGAGGAGCACAGAGGGAATCTGCGGGCATCTGATGGGTTCTTGATCGTAGTGACAAAACCTTTATCTTCAACCCCATTCCCGGCGGGGGAACTTTGGGTACGTTACTCGTGTGCCAGCCACGGTTGAGCCATTTTCAAGGGGATGGTTCTGGGAGAAACTGTTTGTGCATGGCAGGCGAATCCACAACGCGAAAAGACAACATGAAGGTCGAGAAGTTGTCGCTGCTGGTGCTGACGCTTTGCATTGTGGTGCTGGTGTACGTGCTGGTTGTACACCCCTTCTAGTCGTTCACCCTTCCAGCGGAACTCCTGAAAATTACAAGTCAGGGCAACTCTTCTTAGCGTTATTCTCTTAGCGCTCACGGCGGACCTGGGTGTGTACGCGTCCAGCTTGGAGCTCTGACGTTTGTGTATTGGGCCTGGGGTGCAGAGGTCCTTCAGCCCGCAAAAAGCGCGGGCTTCAGGATGACAAGGGGCTGGGTGGGCGCGGAGGGTTAGCGTGATCTGCAATTCAAGGGTTGTTTTTCTATCTTTCTTCTTCTCACTTTTCACAATCATTCCTCTTTGGGCGCAGCAGGGGGAGGCGCCGATCCGGTTACATCCGGAGAATCCGCATTATTTCTTGTATCAGGGGAAGGCGGTGGCGTTGGTGACCAGCGCGGGGCATTACGGGGCGGTCATCAATGGGGAGTTTGATTATCACAAGTATCTTGCGGCTTTGGATGCGGCGGGGATGAATTACACGCGGGTGTTTGGCGGGTCGTATGTGGAGGAGCCGGGGAAGTCGTTTGGGATTAAGAGGAATAATCTGGCGCCGGAGGCGGGGAAGTTAGTGGCTCCGTGGGCGCGGAGTGGCGAGGCGGGATATGCGGGCGGCGGGAACAAGCTGGATTTGTCGAAGTGGAATCCGGAGTATTTTTCGCGGCTGCATGATTTTTTGAAGGACGCGTCTGCGCGCGGGATCGTGGTGGAGATTGGGCTGTTTTCTTCGCAGTATGGGGAAATGCAGTGGAATCTGTCTCCGTTCAAGCGAGAGAACAATGTGAATGGGACGGATACGATCGATTGGAAGAAAGTGAACACGCTGGAGAACGGGAACATTCTGGCGTATCAGGAAAAGTATGTGAGGAAGGTGGTGCGGGAGGCGAATGGGTATCCGAATGTGATGTTTGAGATTGCGAATGAGCCGTGGTCGGATCGTCCGGTGCTGGCGGACGTGGTGAATCCTTATTTGTGGACGGGGAGGGATCAGTATCCGAATTCGGTGGACTTGCCGGAAGAGGCGACGATGGCGTGGCAGGCGCGGGTGGCGGAGTGGATTGTGAGCGAAGAGGCGGGACTGCCGGGCGATTCTCTGTCGAACAAGCACCTGATCGCGCAGGATTGCTGCAACTTTCGGTATGCGATGCGGGAGGTGCTGCCGGGAGTGAGTGTGGTGAATTTTCATTATGCGTACGCGGAGGCGGCGACGCTGAACTACGGGTTGGGGAAGGCGCTGTCGTATGACGAGACGGGATTTCTGGGACAGAGCGATGATGCGTACGCGCGGCAAGCGTGGAATTTTATGTTGGCGGGCGGAAGCGTGTTCGACAGTCTGGATTATTCGTTCACGGTGGGGCATGAGGATGGGAGCGATGTGGAGCCGAATGGGCCGGGGGGAGGGAGTCCGGAGCTGCGTCGGCGGTTGAAGATTTTGAGTGAGTTTTTGCGAGGGCTGCCACTGGTGGAGATGCGTCCGGATTTCGAGTTGGTGAAGCATGCTGGGGGAGTGGTGACACATGCGATGTCGTCGGCGCGGGAGTACGCGATCTATCTGGATGGGAATGGGCCGGTGGAGCTGAGTTTGAATTTGCCGGTGGGTGAGTATGCGATGTGGTGGGTGGATGTGGCGTCGGGGGAGAAGAAGTATCCGGGGACGGTGAAGTATGAGGGTGGGGAGCTGGTGGTGAAGAGTCCGGCGTTTCGGAATGGGATGGCGGTGAGGATTTCGCGGAGGGAATCGAAGTAGTAATGGGTGGGACAAGAGGGCGAGATTTGGATTGGTAAATCATGCGGCGGGCAGTATTCGGCGATTTTGTGGAGCGGGGATCGTTTGAGTCGTTGTCGAGTGTGGTACTGGGGGCGGGGAGTGCAGAGGTCCTTCCGCGCCAAAAGACGGCGCCTCAGGATGACAAGGGTTCTTCTTTGGAGCCTCACGGGAGGCTCGGATCGTACGTGGGTGCGCGTGTTGACGGACATCAAAATCCCCACTTCTCGCGCACAAAACGCGCGAGAAATGGGGCACCCATCCTGTCTTCCCCATCCTGTCTTCTTTAGTTAGCGGTTCAGTAGGGACATCATGTATTCCGGGTAGCGGGTGCCGGCGACGATGTCTGGCGGGAAGACTTTGTTGATCTGCTGCAGGTCTTCTTTGGTTAACTTCATTTCTACGGCGGCGGCGTTTTCTTCCAGGTATTTTCTGCGCTTTGTTCCGGGGATGGGGACGAGGTCATCGCCTTGGGCCATCACCCAGGCTAACGCCAGCTGCGACGGGGTGCAGTGCTTCTGGTTCGCGATCTCTTTCACCTTGGCGACCAGGTCGAGGTTCTTCTGGAAATTTTCTCCCTGGAAGCGCGGGGAGTTGCGGCGGAAGTCGTCGGGGGCGAGGTCTTCGAAGCGCTTGATCTCTCCGGTGATCAGGCCGCGACCGAGGGGGCTGTAGGCGACGAAGCCGATGCCGAGTTCGCGGCAGGTTTTCAGGATTTCGGTTTCGGGGTCGCGCGACCAGAGAGAGTATTCGGTTTGAAGTGCTGTGATGGGGTGAACCTTCATGGCGCGGCGCAAGGTTTCGGGGCCGGCTTCGGAGAGGCCGAGGTGGCGGACCTTCCCTTCCTTAACCAATTGGGCCATGGCGCCGACGGTTTCTTCGATCGGTGTCGCGGGATCGACGCGGTGCTGGTAATAGAGATCGATGGTGTCGACGGCTAGCCGGCGGAGGCTGGCTTCGCAGGATTGGCGGATGTAGTCGGGCTTGCCGCTGACGCCGCGTTTCATGGGATTCGCGGGGTCGCGGACGATGCCGAATTTCGTGGCGACGACGACTTTGTCACGCTTGCCCTTGATGGCGCGTCCGACGAGTTCTTCGTTCTTGTGAGGGCCGTAGACATCGGCGGTGTCGAGGAAGGTGATGCCGAGGTCGAGGGCGCGGTGGATGGTGGCGATGGATTCGGCATCGTCGGTGGCGCCGTAAAATTCGGACATTCCCATGCAGCCCAGGCCCTGGGTGGAGACCTGGAGGGTGCGGCCGAGAGTACGTTGTTGCATGATTTGCGCCTTCGGGATCTGCGTCGAGGGGAATGATACTCCTGAGTAGATGCTGGGGGGAGTGGAGAGGGGACAGGATCAAAAGCTTTCACCACGGGGGGCACAGAGGAACACAGGGGACACCTGGGAATCCTACAGGCAAAAATCCCCACCTCTCGCGCACACTACGCGCGAGAAATGGGGCACCCTTGAGATTACTTAGCGGATGGTGGGCTGCGCGGCCAGGGAGGCCGGTTGGCTGTTGAGCCGGTTCAGTTCGTTTAGCGCGCTCATGCCTTTGTAGATGTTGAAGATGGCGAAGGCGTGGAAGGCGAGGTCGAGCCAGAGGCCGAAGCCGAGGAAGATCAGGCCGTCGAGTGCGTAGAGGATCATGCCGGTGATGAAGGCCCACTGCTGGCCTTCGCGGGCGAACTTCCAGAAGAGGAGGAAGAAACCGGCGGCGAAGAGAGTGACGACGAATCCGGCGACGCTGCCTGCGGCTCCTCCGAGCTTGCCGACGCCGTCGGCAATTTGAGTGACGCCGAGGCCGACGATGAAATGCATTTTGGCGTCGAAGAAGATCAGGGCCGAGTTGATGACGGAGAAAATTGCGACGGCCATGAACCATCCGGCGCCGCCGCGCATGCGGGCCTGCAGTTTCAACTTCTGTTCGACGAGAGCTTGGTTGACGGGCGCGGATGGAATGGGCGCCATGGCGGTGCCTGCGGACATAGATCCTCCTTGGAAAACGCAGCCGGAGGCGGGGAAGTCCGCGGCTGGGTGAATGTTTGAAAAAGTAGCATCTCGGATTGGGGTGAAGGAGGTTACCAGCGTACGAGTCAAGGGCATGAACGAGCGGGTGCTATTTGGTGACGAGGATGCGGGGTTTGGCAAGCGGAAACACTTCGCCGATTTGGACGGCGGGGACTCCGGCTTGGTTGAGGGCGTGGGTCAGGGCGTCGCCTTCGGGGGTGCAGATGAGGAGACCTCCGGCAGTTTGGGGGTCGTAGAGGATGGTGCGGAGGTCTTCGGGGACTTCGGGGGCATATTCGACGAGGCATTCGGCGAAGGCGCGGTTGTTGTTGAGGCCTCCGGGGATGTGGGCGGCGTGGATGCAGGCGAGGGCGCCTTCGAGTATCGGGATCTTGGCGGTGGAGATTGTGGCGGAGACTTCGGAGGCCAGGAGTATTTCGCGGAGGTGACCGATCAGGCCGAAGCCGGTGATGTCGGTCATGGCGTGGACTGCGAAACCGGCTTTCGGCTTTCGGCTTCCGGCTTTCGGACTGGGCTGGGTTCGTAGTGCGGGATGGGAATGCGCTGTCGAGCTTTGCTCGACCGGACGGACGAAGGCGTCCGTCCCCACACGGGCCGTGGTGATTACTTCTGCTGCTTTTTTGTTTAGGGTGGTCATCGAGGCGACGGCGGCGTCGATCCAGGGGGGCTCGGCTTTGGCTTTCTTTATAGCTGTCGAGATCACGCCTGTGCCCAGGGCTTTGGTGAGGATCAGCTTGTCGCCGGGCTTGGCGCCGGCATTCTGGTAGATCTTCTTTGGATGGATTACACCCGTGATGGAGTAGCCGAATTTGGTTTCTTCGTCGCGGATGCTGTGTCCGCCGATTACGGTGCAGTTGGCTTCGATCATCTTCGAGAGGCCTCCGGCGAGGATGCGCTCGAGGATGGCGAGATCGGCTTTGTCGGGGAAACAGACTAGAGCTAACGCGGTGAGAGGACGGCCTCCCATGGCGTAGACGTCGCTCAACGAGTTGGTGGCGGCGATCTGGCCGAAGGTGTAGGGGTCGTCGACGATGGGGGTGAAGAAGTCGACGGTTTGCACGAGCGCCTGGTCGGGAGTGAGTTGATACACTCCGGCGTCGTCGGCGTGATCGAAGCCGACCAGGACGTTGGGGTCGTGTTGCCGGGCTAATTTCCCAAGCACCGTGTCCAGCGCCGCTGGACTCAGCTTGGACGCTCAACCGGCGGCTTTGACGGACTCCGTCAGGCGGAATGGTTTGGTTTCGGGCACTTGAGCATTGTACCGAGATTGTTGATTGATGATTTTTGATTGTTGATTGAAATGGGGGCACGGGGTCCTTCGACTACGTGGCGGCTGCGCTTCGCTTGCCGCCACTTCGCTCAGGATGACAGAGATAAGGGTGGGCCCTACTTCACCGTGACGTCGGTGATTTTGATGTCGGGGTATTGGTGGTTCCATTGGGCGGAGATGCTGTCGAAGGTGAGGCGGAAGGGTTCTGACTGGCCCGGACCCAGGGGGGCGACGTTGAGATCGACTGGTTCGTTGTAGGCTCCGTTGTTGCGGAACAGACGCAGGGGGAGTTCTTCACGCTGGGCGAGTTGTCCCATGGAATCCTGAAAATTTACTTCCACCATTACGCGGGTGACGGTTTTGGTACCGGTGTTGGTGATGGTGCCGTTGATGTAGCTCACCGTCGCTCCGATGAAATTTTCTGCGGCGGACATTTTGAAGTCGGAAAGTTTGAGTTGCGCGATGTAGGGAGAGGGCGGAGCGATTGTCTTTGGCGGCTGGCGCAGGAAGAAGGCGGCGGCGAGGGCGATGGCGATGACCACGGCGACGGCGCCGACGATGATCAGACGGCTGGAGTCGCGTTCTTGAGCGACGGGAGTTTGCTGGCCCAGGCTGTCCATGGGGTGATTGTAGGCGGTTGGAAATGGAATGTCGATTTGGGGGAATGAGGGACGAAAAATTCGTGAACCACGAAGGGCACGAAGGTACACGAAGGAAGAACTGGTGATGTGCGGACAATGAGGATAAGGCAGCCGGAGGCAAACTGATGCTGATGCGTCAGTCTTTCAATAGTGGAAGCGGTAGCGGAGTTCTATGAAGACTTCTCTTGGGTTGTTCCAGTGGAAGCCGCCGAAGGTGACGCTGTTGTCGAGTTGGACGCGGCGGTTGGCGACGTTGAGGGCGCTCACCGAGGCGGAGAAACGCTCGCCGAAATCTTTTCCCACGGTTAGATCAAAAGTGGTGTGTTGCGGCAGATAGTTTCCGGGATAGGGCTGGCCGGGGAAGGCGTTGGTGAATCCGGAGCCGTAGTAGAGATTTGTGGAGGCGTAGGCGCGATGGGGCAGCGATACGTCGCCCCCGAGGTTGAGCGTGTTGCGCTGGTCGTGGTCGAGAGGTCCCCAGTCGAGGAAGGAAAAATCGGTGAGGCCTCCGTTAATGAATCCTCCGGCACGGGCTACCTGATTGGAGTAGGAAAGATGAAGCTGGCCGCGATGGGCAATGCGGGGTGAGCGCAGCGTCAGTTCCCATCCACGAACGATCGCGTTCTGAATCGTCAGCGGGAAAAACAGATTCGATTCGCCGACGTTGTTGTGATCGAAGAAATTCTGCGCGTTGGTGCGGAAATAGTTGGCGTCGAGAATCCATCCGCGCCAGGGAATGGTGACGCCGAATTGTTCTTCTTCATCGCGTTCGCCGTGCAGGGCGGTGAAGGTGAGGTTGTTGGAGTTGGCGAATTGCAGGAGTGGGCCCGAGGCGGTGATCAGCGGAGGCGGCTGGTAGTAGTGGCCGTAGGAACCGCGGAAGATCCAATTCAGATGGGGCACGTTGAGCGCGACGCCAAAGCGCGGGCTGATGGAAGTTTCGGTGACGCCGCCGGAAAAGTGCGTGGGACGGATTCCCGCTGAGAGAGTAATCCACGGAAAAGGCTTCACCTTGTCATCGAGGAAGAAGGCGGCGATGCTGCCCGATGGACTCTCGTGGTCGGTGAAGGGCGAGCCCCCGCACTGCGGAAAATTCGGATCGCCGTTTAGCGGGCAGTTAAAGACCACGGCGAGGTCCTGGCTGTCGCGCTGGCCGAATCCGTAGAAACCTAATTGCAGATTATTTCCGGGAAGATTCGCGCTGAAACTGGCCTGGCCTCCGGCGTAGGTGGAGGACTGGTGGTCGGTGCTGGCGGTAGGGTAGTCGTTGAGCGCGCTGTCGTAGTGGGCGGCGTTCGAGTGGTAGAAAGGCGAAACGGTGAGCAGCAGTTTTGAATTGAAGGTGTGCACCCAGGAAAAATTGACGATGGCGTCGGATTCGTGATCGCCGTCGCGGAGGCCGGCGCTGTCGAAGAACGCGCTTTCCTGATCGTTGAAGTTGGGATCGTAGGGGATCTGGTAGTAATCCCGGCGAAGCGAAGTTACGAGGCGAAGTTGGTTCGACGGGTTGACGTTGAAAATGAAAGAGCCGAAGCCGCCGTAGCCGTTTTCGGCGTCGCGCACGGGTTGCGGGATGGGCGTTTCGATGCCGAGGTTGCTGCGATTGCCATTGACGCTGGCGTAGTAGGCGAAGCGGTCGGTGTGGCTGCCGAAGCTGAACTGGTCGTTGGTCTGATAGAAATTTCCGGCGCTGAGCACGAGTTCGGCCTGGCGGTTGCGCTCGAATCCGGTGCGCGGTACGACGTTGAAAACGCCGTAGGTGCGGTCGCCGAACTCCGCGCCGTAACTGCCGCGGCTGACTTCGAGATAGTCGATGTCTTTGGGATCGAATTGCGGTCCGATGTTGGAGGCGATGTTGGTGTTGGGGACGGGCACGCCGTCGACGAGCCAGCTGGTTTGATGTCCGCCGCGAATGTGGAGCTGGTCGTGGGTGACGTAGGCTCCGGGAACGAAGTTGGTGATCATGGCAAGGCTGTTGGTGCGGGCGGCTCCGGGGGTGCGGGCGAGTTCGAGGCGATTGATGACTGTGGTGGGCGTTGCGGTGTCGGTGGGGATTTCTTCGGGGGCGCCGGAAACGTTGATGGTTTCTTTGGCTCCGGCGACGTTGAGGGCGAAGTGGAGGACGGGTTGGGAGCCGGAGATGACCATGACATCTTGCTGAGCCTGCTCGAATCCGACGCCTACGACGGTGACGACGTATTCTCCGAGCGGGACGGGGTTGAAGGCGAAATTGCCGTTGGCGTCGGAGTTGGCGGTTGCGGCCCAGTCGGAGGTTTTGGCTTTGATCATGACCATGGCGTCGGGGACGGGGCGATGTTGGGGGTCGTGGATGACGCCGCGGACGGAGCCTACGACGGAGGCGGACGCTGCGAGCGATAGCATCAGAAACAGCGTCAACATTGGTGGACGGACGAAGCGCATGCAATCTCCACTGAAATTGGCGGCCCGGAACCTCCGCGGCTGAAGCCGGGGTTGATTTCGCGCCTCTTCACGGCGCGGCTGGAAGCCGCGCCCCTTCAAAACATTTCTGGCCTGGAATCAAGCGATGGAGATTGCAGGAGGAGCGCGGGTGGAGAGGAATGCCAGGAATTGGGTGCGGGCTTCGGCTTCAGGGGATTCGAGTGAAGTCGCGGTTGAGAGTTCGGAGGAGATCGCGTTGGTGCGGGGTTGTGGATGCGCCCACTGGGCGGTCGTGACGGCGCGGGAGCAATCGCCGTGGCAGCATCCCGTTGCGCGGACTACGGGTTCTTCCGGATTCGTGTCGGCAGAAGTGTGACAGCGGTGCGCGGCTTGGCGGCGACAGCAGGCGTGATGCGGCGGTACCGTGGCTTGCAGCGCGGGCGGAAGGAATGTTCCGACTAGCGCGAACAACAGCAGAAATCCGGCGGTCAGGCGCTGCATGGTTTTCCGGCGAATCAGGCCCCCAAGGTGGGTTGAGGATAGAACAGAGTGTGCGGAGGGGGCAAGCTGCGGGAAGGTTGGAGACAGGAATTTTACTTTGAAAAAGAGTCAAGGGCCCCACTTGTCGCGCAAAATGAGCAGGAGAAATGGGGCACCCGGTCCAGTTTGGACGTCTACCTTCCTACGCGGTCAGGCTTTGCCGTTAATTTTGGCCCACCACCAGCGGACGCCGACGAAGAGGAATCGCCAGTCGCTGAAGAACTCAGGGGGCTTGCCTTCGAAGGCGTGGCCGATGAATTGGAGGATCCAGCCGAGGACGAAGAGGGCGAGGGCGAGCCACCAGAGACGGTGGAGGAAGAATCCGGCGGCGAAGACGGCGACCGAAAGCAGAATCGTGGGAATGCCGAAGGTGTGGCAGAGGCGGTTGATGGGATGCTGATGGCTGGTCGCGTATTGGGCGATCCACTGCTCGCTGGTGCGGTTGCCTAGCATGGCGGGGAGAATGATACTACGGGGGTGCTCGGGGGCTGAAGCCCATCGTCCTGAGTGCCCTCAAACGCGGGTCTTGAAGGGCTGCTCTTTCACGGTGGTGGCTGGCTGTGGTGGACGAATCCGGGAAGAGCGTTCACCACTGGAGGCACAGGGTAGAGTCAAAAGCCCCACTTCTCGCGCAAAGGGCGCGCGAGAAATGGGGCACCCGGGCGTGGGACCTCCGCGCAGTCGTGGTCGCAGTTCGAGCGAATTGCATGGGTCCTTCGCGGCAAAGAACGCCGCTCAGGATGACAACAGATTTTGGGATGACGACCGAGCGGGGATTCGTCGTGGTTTAACACACCACCCGGGGATTGGTGCGGTTGAGGCGGTTGCTGTTCGCGTGGTAGCATCCTAGGTTTTGGCAGGTGATCTCGGGCTGGCCTGTTCCCGTCCTAATTTTCTTCATGGCCTTTCATCCCCCGCGCCTGCCGGAGGAGCCCAAATTGAAAGTCTATTCTGGAGCAAACATCCGAAATGTAGCGTTGGTCGGCCACGGACACGCGGGCAAGACGTCCCTGGTGTCGGCCATGCTGTATACCGCAGGAGCCACGCAGCGTCAGGGCCGGGTGGATGACGGCTCGGCGACGACCGATTACGACGAGGAAGAGATTGCCCGCAAGATGTCGATCTCGACCGGCGGCGCGGTGGTGGAGTGGGGGACGACGAAGATCAACATTCTCGATACGCCCGGCTTCAGCATGTTTGTGCACGAAGCCAAGATGGTGTTGCCGGTGGTCGACGCGGCGATCGTCGTGGTCGACGGCGTGGCGGGCGTCGAAGTGGTGACGCAGCGCGTTTGGAGTTACTGCGAGGAGTACAAGACTCCGCGGCTGATCGTGGTCAACCGCATGGACCGAGATCGCGCCAACGCCGAGCGGGTGATGGAGTCGCTGACGGCGGCGTTTGGGCGCGATGTGATTCCGATCGAGTTGCCGATTGGTGCGGAGAAGAGTTTGTCGGGCGTGATCGATCTCGTCCGCATGAAGGCTTACACGTACGAGATGGGCGGGAACGGGAAGGGGAAAGAGACGGAGATCCCGGCGAATTTAAAAGAGCAGGCGCAGGCGGCGCATGAGCGGCTGGTGGAGCTGGTGGCCGAGGGCGACGACAAGCTGATGGAGAAGTTTTTCGAGGCGGGGACGCTGGGGGAAGAGGACCTGATTCCGGCGCTGCATAACGCGATTCGCGAAGACAAGATTTTCCCGGTCATCTTCAGTTCAGGGTTGGGAAACATTGGCGCCGACCGGGTGATGGATTTCATTGTGGACTACACTCCGGCGCCGTCGGAGCACGAATGGGTGCAGGGCGACGCGGGCGGAAATGGCGATGCTCCGAAGCGGCATGAGACGGATGAAGAGCCGGTGTCGGTGTACGTGTTCAAGACGGTGTCGGATGCGTTCGCGGGGCGGATTTCATACTTCAAAGTTTTTTCCGGCGTGTTGAAGAATGATGCCACGCTGCTGAATTATCCCAAGAGCGCGCAAGAGAAGCTGGCGCACATTTCCAGCATGCAGGGGAAGACGGCGGTTCCGGTGAACGAACTGCACGCGGGCGACATTGGCGCGGTGGCGAAGTTGAAGGACACACTGACGGGCGACACGCTGGGCGACAAGTCTGCGCCGATTCAGTATCCGCGGGTGAAGTTGCCGGAGCCGGCGATCACGTTTGCGATTGAGCCCAAGAGCCGCGCGGATGAAGACAAGCTGGGGCCGGGGCTGCACAAGCTCATGGAAGAAGATGCGATGCTGCGTTTTTTTCGCGATCCGCAGACGCAGGAGTTTCTGATTGCGGGGACTGGACAGCAGCACATCGAAGTCGTGGTGGCGAAGCTGAAGAAGCGCTATCACACGGAAGTGATTCTGAAAGCTCCGAAGGTGCCGTACCGGGAGACGATTCGCGGCAAGGCCGATGTGCAGGGGAGGCACAAGAAGCAGACTGGCGGACACGGGCAGTACGGCGATTGCAAGATCAAGATGGAGCCGCTGCCGCGCGGCGGTCTGTTTGAGTTTGTGAACGACATTTTCGGCGGCGCCATTCCGAAGAACTACATTCCGGCGATCGAAAAGGGCATTAAGGATGCGGCGGCGCGGGGGTACCTGGCGGGATTTCCGGTGGTGGATTTCCGCGTCGTGCTCTACGACGGTTCGTATCATGACGTGGACTCGAACGACATGTCATTCCAGATGGCGGGGCGCATCGCGTTCAAGAAGGCGATGGAAGTGGCGAAGCCCACGCTGCTCGAACCGATCATGCAGGTGGAAATTACTGTGCCCGACGATTTTGCAGGATCGATCATGGGCGATTTGAACAGCCGGCGCGGACGCATTCAGGGCATGGACAACAAGGCTGGCAACACTGTGGTGAAGGCGGAAGTACCGATGGCCGAGATGCTGACGTACGGTGTTGAGCTGACATCGATGACCCAGGGGCGCGGGTCATTCAACATGGAGATGCATCACTACGATGTAGTGCCGGGGCAACTGCAGGAGAAGATTGTCGAGAAGGCGAAGGCGGCGCGGGGAGAGGTGAAGGAAGAGGAAGAGTAGGGCTGCAGGGGAGAACGCCTCGCGGCCGCGGGGATTCGGGAGGGTGATAGGGGTCCTTCGACTGCGTGTGATCGCCTTTCAGGCGCTCGCGCTTCGCTCAGGATGACATGGGAAATCGTGTGAGGTTGAAAATGAAAGCGATCTTGATTGTTGGCTGCTCTGTTTCTTTTCTTGCTCTCGCGATGACGACGTTCTCTGCAGCACAAACGCAAACCTTTCCCACCTCCGCCGGGCCGGTGAAGATTACTCCGTTGACGCATGCCAGCACTTTGATCGAGGCGGGTGGGAAGACGATTTATCTGGATCCGGCGAAGCCGGTGAAGTTTTCCGGGATGACGAAGGCGGACCTGATTCTGATCACTGACATTCATGGCGATCATATGGATCAGGATTCGATCAAGGATGTCAGCAAGGCGGACACGGAGATCTTTGCGCCGCCGGCGGTGGTGCAGACTGTGACGACCGCCAAAGCCATCGCCAACGGTGAATCAAAAAGCTGGCAGGGGTGGACGATCGAGGCGATTCCGGCCTACAACCTGAAGCGCGGGCCCGCGCCGGGGAAATTGTTTCATGACAAAGGGCGCGGGAATGGGTACGTGCTCACCTACGGCGGCAAGCGGTTTTACTTTTCGGGGGACACGGAGGGTGTCCCGGAGATGCGGGCGCTGAAGAATATTGATGTGGCGTTTGTGTGCATGAATCTGCCGTACACGATGCCGCCGGAAGAGGCGGCTGACGCGGTAAAAGCTTTCCATCCTAAGATCGTGATTCCTTATCACTACCGCGGGTCGGATCTCGCCGTGTTTCAGAAAGCGCTGGAGGGGACGGGGATTGAGGTGCGGGTGCTGGAGTGGTATCCGAAGTAGCACTCTGTCGATCCCTGGTGTCTAACCATAACTGTATGGAGGGCAGACCATGCGAGTCATCCGACTGGCCTATCTATGTGTGATTCTTTGCATTGCAGGCGTAGCGCAAACACCCATCGAAACACAAGCGGTGAAGGAACTCAAGCCCACAGGTAGTCTGGGGACCTGTGGTTACACGCCTTCTTCGAACGAGAAGCCCTACTACGAAAAACTTGATCAGAAAGAGCGGGCCACGGGTTCGTTCATGGAAGCCTACGACATCCACAAGAAGAAAGACGTGTTCGTGAGTTGGTACGGAATCGTTCGTGGCGTGACGCGCATTCCGAATTCGGACTCTTGGGAATTGCTACTGGAGCATAAATACTTCGATGGAATGACCGATTGTCACATCATGCTGGTGTCGATGGGCGGCTCGGGTGATTTTAGCGCCCGCGTTCAGGCCAAAGACGTCCCGATGCCGGCCCTGGCCTTGGTCCGCGTCTACGGAAAAGTGACGCAGGAGAATACGACGCCGCTGATTGAGGCGGAATTCGTTCGCGTATGGCCCTGGATGACTTTCACATTCACCGATATGGGGGCAGAGGATAAGACGAACGCGCGTTGGAAAAAGGAGTGCAAGCTCTGTGAGGATGGCAGAGTGTATAGGCCCTATCCTGACAGACGGTATTATCGTAAGACCCTGGGGGATCCCGAGCAGTACGGTGTGCTTCTGAAATGAGTTACGTCTTTAGATACTCCTCCACCCGGGCTGAAGCCCGGATAGATTTCGGGAGATCCAACGCGGCCCTTGAAGGGCCGCTCTTCCACGGTGGTGGCTGGGGTTCTCCTTGGCGATGCGCTCGTCCACCCATAGGAACCGGATTTCTTTCGGAACGTCTTCGCCGCGCTGCAGACAAAGGCCCCACTTCTCGCGCACACAACGCGCGAGAAATGGGGCACCCGGGTCGGGCAACCGGGCGAGAGAGCCCGGGTTAGTCGCCGAACAGGTCGGTCATGGCTTGCGTGCTGGCGTCGCAGGCGTGGTTCAGGCAGGGGAGTTTGAAGCCTCCCTCGAGCGTGCGCAGCAGGGAGAAGTGGTCGTAGAAGACGTTGCTGGTGATTTTGTGGAAGCCGTAATTGGTGTCCACGATGGTCATCACCTGGTTGTTGATGGGCTGCACGGAGTAATCGTTTTCGTCCCAGACCACGACGATCGCGTTCTTGCCTTTGTTCCAGACGGAAGAAGCGTGAATGGCGTTGACGATCTTTTGTATGGCCTGATCGCCGAGTTGGATCAATGCGGGGTTGAGCCCGCCCTGGGTGCCGTTGTCACTGGGATCGAAATTGCAGAAGGCCGTGCTGTTGCCCCGGCCATGCTGGTCGTTGCACTGGTTGGGAACGATGTAGGAGAGGGCCGGGGGCTTGCCCGTTGCTAGGTCCCACCACAGTCCGCCGGCGCCATCGAATGCGGAGATCTGGGCGTAGCTGACCAGAGGGTTGGTGCCGTTTTGAACTTCCTGGAAGTAGACGAACGGGTTGTGCTTGGCGGCGTAGAGCTGCACGACGTCGCCGGAGGTCAAGGCAGGATTGCAGAGAGGGCATGGCGGGATGGTGGAGTTATTGGTGAATTCGCCATCGCTGTAGTTCACGGTATCCGGGCCGGTCAGGGGAAGATTCTCCTGGTAGGTCTTCCAGGTCTTTCCCGCACTGGCGAGCTGGTCGGCAATGGTGATGCCCAGGGTCGTAGTCGACGCAGGGTAAGACATCAGGCCGTCGAGGTTCATCTCGCAGGGAGGTCCGCTGACTTCGTTGGAGCAATCCAGCGCCGGAGTCGCAGCCTCGGTGCCGCTTCCTGCGATGGGGCAAATGTTGTTGGTGGAAGACTCGAGGTTGGGGATGCCGGTGGCGAGATTTGGTTCGCAGGACCCGTTGTGCCAGTCGGGGGCGTTGTCATCGAGGACGCCGAAGTTCGATCCGCCTACGGTCTCGAGATAGTTGGTGAGGCTGGGGTGCGCCACGGCGAAGTAGTTGGTAGCCAGGTTGGACGACAGAGCATAGGAATTGGTAAAGGGAGCGTAGGGATTGTTCAGGATTTCTCCGTAGCCGTGGTTCTCCATCATGATGAGGAACACGTGGTTGAGGGACGGAACCCCCTTGGGAACCGAGCCCTGCTGAGCGAACATGGTTCCTGTGAACGCGAGCAGGCATAGAACGAGCGATTTCTTTGTCATAGGTGTTGCTTCTCCTCGGAAATAGCAGTCTTTGCAATGCGAGAATCGACGGCAGTGCGGCTCACTCCCAGTTCCCCGCCTCAAGAGCCGACACGAGTCGCCGGACAGCGAGTCGTGGTTGTGGGCGGGTAGATCGAAAGAAGGTAGCGGGGTTCTGTTACGCAGCAGTGACAGAGGAATTAAGCTTTCGTGAATTCGTGCTCGATGAGGGGCAGAGGGGAATCTGAACCGGCGGCGGGGAGTGTGCAAATTCTTTCGCGTTGACCCCGGACTACTACGGGGATATAGTTTTGCGCCTGTTCATCCGGTCTCCTTTATGTGAAGGCGGTTGGAGGCTCCCTGATCCGGCGCGATAGCGCCTGGAAAAATTAGACCGACGGAGAAATTCACTTGCCCAAAGCTATGACCCCAGATGCTCGTCTGTCGTTTCGATTTGCAGTTTTGTTTATGCTGCTGGCTCTGTTGCTTGCTGCCGGCACGGCAATGGCCCAGGTTCCGATCACCCAAATCAGCAACGATACGTTCAACAACACCACCAGCCAACACGAGACCGAGGTCGAGCCGGCGAGCTTTTCGTTCGGTGCGACGATCGTCACTACGTTCCAGACGGGGCGGTTTACCGACGGCGGGTCGTCGGACATCGGCTTCGCGACCTCTACCGATCACGGCAGCACGTGGACGCACGGCAATCTGCCGGGCATCACGAAAGTGGAAGGCACTGGCACCTACGACCGGGCCAGCGATACCGCGGTGACCTACAACACGAAATTCAAGCTGTGGCTGGTGGAGACACTGGCATTGTCGCAAACCGGCGGGGCGCACGGACAGGCTGTGCTGGTGAGCAGCTCGAAAGACGGGATCACGTGGAACATGCCGGCGACGGTGTCGGTCGCCGAGAGCAACGGTTTTTACGACAAGCCGTGGATCGGCTGCGACAACACCCCCACCAGCCCGCACTACGGGAACTGCTACGTCGAGTGGGATGATTTCAGCCTGGGCGATCAGCTCGAGATGAGCACCTCCACCGACGGAGGAGCGACGTGGAGCACGAAGAAGACGACCGCGGGAAGTCCGTTCGGCACGGGCGGGATTCCGCTGGCGCAGCCGAACGGCACGGTCATTGTTCCATCGGATGATCAATTTGCGTCGAGTGTGCAGGCGTTCAAATCGACGGATGGAGGAAATACCTGGGGCGCTCCGGCGTTCATCACCTCCATCAGTGAACATGGAGTGGCGGGCGGAATGAGGGCCATTCCGCTGATTGGGGCGACGATCGACGCGTCGGGCAAAGTCTACGTGGTGTGGGCAGACTGCCGCTTCCGGACGAACTGCGCTTCGAACGACATTGTGATGACCACGTCGACGGACGGAACGACCTGGTCTGCGGTGATGCGGATCCCGATCGATCCGACCACCAGCAGTGTGGATCACTTCACGCCGGGCATCGGGATTCAGCCGGGAACGTCTGGCAGCACGGCGCACATCGGCCTGATGTATAACTTCTTCCCGAAGGCGAATTGCGGGAGCTCCTGCAACCTAGGCGTCGGTTATGTGTCATCCACGAACGGCGGCGCGACCTGGAGTGCTCCCCGGGTGATGGCCAAGGGGATCAACCCGAACTG
This sequence comes from Candidatus Dormiibacterota bacterium, assembly GCA_035632675.1. Lineage (GTDB taxonomy): Bacteria > Acidobacteriota > Terriglobia > Terriglobales > Acidobacteriaceae > Sulfotelmatobacter. The sequence continues at coordinate 14,655 of DASQGJ010000062.1, read as the reverse complement.
GCTGCCCTCGACCACGTCGGGGCAGATGGCCGGCGACTACAACACCACGACATTCCCGGGGGCGCGGTCGCACAGCGTTTTCGCGACTGCCTCGGCTCCGGTGGGCACAACGCTGAATGAGCCGATGGATACGAATGCCGTTGGAATGACGGCGGCATCGGCGGACGAGCCGCAATTCAGCTCGGCGAATGACAAGCCGGTGCCGAATGCGCATTCCGATGTTCCGCGGCGGACGAAGCCGCATCGGGATGATGGAGTGGGCGAGAGATAGTGGAGGTTTTTTCTGCGACGGCCGCCTGCGAGGGCGGCCGTTTATTTTTTTGGCGACAACGGGGGTAGGGTGGGTGAGAACCTGTGCCGTCCTTACGGGATGAGGTGTATGTCCCATGTGCCGCCGGCACTGCCGTGCCGGGCTTTCCCATGCCGCCGCTTTGCGGCTAGAGTTTCGTAGGTTTCGATGCACCGTTTCCCCCGGAATCTAGTTTTCACGCACACTCTTAAAACCCGTGAGGGAGCCGGGCCGAGTTTTTCAGCAAATTGTTTAGCCCCCGCGCGTCCACCCGTATAATCCCCTCATGCCCCTAGTCGACCAGATTCAGAAAGACATCGTCACCGCCATGAAGGCGAAGGAAGAAGCCCGCCTCTCCACCCTGCGCATGGTCAAGAGCGCGCTGCAACTCAAGACCGTCGAAAAGATGTCCCCACTCGACGACAAAGAATCCCAGGCGGTGCTCGCCACGCTGATCAAGCAGCGCAAGGAATCCGTCGAGCAATTCACCAAAGGCGGACGCCAGGAGATGGCCGACAAAGAAGCCGCCGAAATCATCGTGATCGAGAGCTACCTGCCAAAAGCGGCGAGCGAGTCTGACATCGCCGCGGGTGTGAAGGCGACCATCGCCGAAATGGGGGCGCCTACCATGAAAGACATGGGCACGGTGATGAAGAACGCCATGGCAAGATTCAACGCTGCCGGCATGCGGGTGGATGGGAAGGTGGTCAGCGAAATGGTGAAGAAAGAGCTGGCTGGGAAGTAAGACTACCTCGCAGTGACGCGGATTGCGATTCAAACTACCTGCCGAGATAGTTCTGCAGCCTTGTCGCGAGCCTTGCTGTGTCGGCCGTTTCACAGTCCCAAACTACTAGAACGTTCCAGCCAAGCCTCTTAAGGTTCGCACGATGCCTCTTGTCACGCACTACGTTTGCCTGCAACTTCGGTACCCAGTAGGACTGCCGTGACTTTGGCAAGCGCCCGTCGGCGCAGCGCTTGTGCTGATGCCAAAAACAACCGTGCACGAATATGACTCGCTTCAACGACGGGAACGTCAAGTCAGGTCGTCCTGGAAGGTCCCTCCGGTGAAGCCGGAACCGGAAACCAAGGCGGTGCACGAGAGAGCGAATAACGAGTTCGGGCTTTGTGTGTTGACTTCGAATGCGCCTCATGTTCTCACTGCGGCGCACGTGGGAAATCGTGTCCATTGTTCTCGGATGCTATTTCTGGTCAGGGAACTTCTTAAGGAGCCATTGTAGAACTTCGAACTGGTCTGCTCCGGTCGCCCTGCGAATCTGAATTAGGAGCTTCCTGACGGTCGGACGATCAAGAGTCAGATTACGCGCCCCCTCATTGCAAACTGAGCAGATAGCCCTGAGGTTGCTCGGATCATCGGTGCCGCCCATCGACTTATCAATGACGTGGCCTATTTGTAGGCGGGTCTTTCTGAACACGCTGCTCAGTCTCCGAAAAATCTCCTCGCTCTGTATCCAGACTGTGAATCCGTGCCCTTTGGCGTCCGAGCACGACAAGTATCCGACTCCCTTACGATTGCCCGAACAAATGCCGCATGGACACGGCCGATAAACGTCTAGTGGCCGATTCCTCTCCCCATTCCAAGCAAACCCAATCCCGACGCTCATAGGTCTCCGCCCTTTGATGTTCTAGTTTAGAACACTCCCGAGTTGTGCGGAAGGTACTCTTTTCGTGTGAAAAAGAGGCATCCCCGGAAAAACATCATTGGCAGGCGCGTGGCAGAGGCGCGTCAAAATCGGGAGCCAGTGCTGACGCAGGATGCGCTTTCAGGGAGACTGGCTCGGCAGGGCGTTCAACTCGACCGAGCCGCAATTGCCAAGATTGAAAACAATCACCGGCACGTTCTTGATTACGAACTTAAGGCTCTCGCGGATGTACTGGGAGTGAAGGTCGCTTGGCTGCTCGGAGATGAAAAAAGGTGAAAGACCCCATCTCCAAACTGCGCTCAGCTACGCGGCGGGCCAAGTCGGACGTGGCGAACAAGTTAGTCAGCATGTGTCTCCACGAACTGAGTCGCAGGATCAGTCAGAGCTGGCCAATCAGAGTTGATAGCGAGGAATACGAGGACCTTGTCCGCGAGCGGTTTGGTAACCGATGTCCGTACTGCTCTTGCGAACTGACAATTCCCGATTCCGTGGTTGAACATCTCGACGGCATGAACCGCCTCCGCGCAGGACTACACGTGCCGGGCAATGTGTTGGTAGCATGCAAGAGATGTAACGGGGAGAAGCGCCGTGATGACTCATTGAAAGTTCTCTCCCTTGCGGCGTCCGGGTGGGAATCGTTCCTATCTCACGACGGCACCCGTTGTACGACTCCCTGTCGGACCTGTCGGTATTGGGAGAGTGTCTGGGAGGATGGGACAGAGCGAAGGCTCCGGTTAAGTGAGAATTTGCAGAGAATTCGGTCTTTCCGAAGCGCATTTGTAGAATTCGAGCAGGTTCTCCCCTCCCTCTTGGAGACGCGGCCAGCACTGTTGACGAAGCTTTACTCGGACTGCCAGACTTTTGCCGAAACCGAGATCAAGACCCTCTTAGAAAGACTTGATCCGAAGTCGGACACCCGGCCTTAACCAGACTTCCTATCACTTCCCCCTCTGCCACTCCCGATACACTTCGCTCTTCGACACCCCCCGCTCCTTCGCCACCTTCTTGAGCGCGGCCTTCTCATCAACTTTCTCCTCCGCCATGATCTGCTGCACGCGCTGACGGACGGAAGGACGGGCAAGAGTGCCCGTCCCCACAGTGCCCGTCCCCACACTGTCCCGCCCTACACGAGCATCTTCTTCGTCCGCTTTCCCGATCAGCAGGGTGATCTCTCCCTTCACCACCTCGCGCGCCTTCAAATTCTCCAGCACCTCGCCCGCGCGCCCGCGCAAAAATTCCTCATGCAGCTTCGTCACCTCGCGCGCGACAACAACGTGCCGCCCCTCCCCCAACACCTCGACGACATCCTCCAGCGCCTCCACCACCCGGTGCGGCGCTTCATAAAACACCTGCGTCCGCGGAGAATTCTTGATCGTCTCTAAGACCGCCCGCCGCTCCCCGCGCTTCGCCGGCAGAAATCCGCTGAAGCGAAACGAATCCGTGGGCAGCCCGCTCGCCACCAGCGCCGCCAGAAATGCCGACGCCCCCGGCACCGGCACCACCGGCATATGATGCCGAATCGCCAGCGTAATCAGCCGGTATCCCGGATCAGAAATCCCCGGCATCCCCGCATCGGTCACCAGCGCCACGCTCGCCCCCTCCTGCATCTCCTTCACCAGCTCCGCCGACCGCGTCATCTCGTTGTGCTCGTGATAACTGGTCGTGCGCGTCGCGATCGCATAATGATTGAGCAGTTTCTGCGTCTGGCGCGTGTCCTCGCACGCGATCACGTCGACCTCTTTCAGCACGCGCAGCGCCCGCAGCGTGATGTCCTCCAGATTCCCAATCGGCGTCCCCACCAGATACAAGGCCGGCCCCGGAGTAGATTTCACATCGCTCATGGCCGGAAGTCTACCACCGCAAGCGAGATTGCTACTTGTCATCCTAAGCGGCGTTCTTTGCCGCGAAGGACCTGTGCAACCTGCCGCCAGTGGATCAGCCGCAAGCAAACTGCATAGGTCCTTCGCTTCGCTCAGGATGACATCGCTTGAACGAACCACGCCGTGACTTTCCCAGCCGGTCGTTCGTTATGCTATCGTTACCGACCACTCGGAGCTGCCCGATGACAGCAAATGACTTTCGCAAACTAGCCCTCTCTCTCCCTGAGACAGAAGAACGCGCCCACATGAGCCACCCCGACTTCCGCGTCGCCGGAAAAATCTTTGCCACCCTCGGCTATCCCGACAAGGCGCGCGGCATGGTCAAGCTCTCGCCCGAAGATCAACACTATTTTTCGAAAGATTACCCCGAAGTCTTCATCCCCGTGAAGGGCACCTGGGGACGCCGCGGCGCCACCAGCGTCCACCTCAAAGCCGCGAAGAAGGATGTCCTCGCCAAAGCCATCCAGGCCGCCTGGCGCAACACTGCCCCCAAGAAACTCGCCCAGGCTGGCGTCCCAGGCCAACGCAATTCCAAGCCGTAAATTTCTCTTCCCCATGCGACCCTCCCGGAACTAATATTCCGTTCCACGGAGAATGCCGGGGTATGCTCTGCTCCACCTGCACGACTGAGCTGGCCGACGATTCCAAATTCTGCGTCAAGTGCGGCTCACCCGTAGACCAACTCGCGCTTCCTCAAAACACATCGGACGTTCTCACCACGCCGACCGCAATCATCACTGACGCCGGTCCTCCCGACCCGCCGCCCTATGCCGCCTTCGCCTCGGTAGCCCTTGGTTTGGGCCTCTGCCTCTCCGTCGTCGCGTTCATTGCTGCGGACAACTTGGCGCACGGCTACTGGCGGATTTCATTCGTTGCTGTCGTGTGCTCCGTCACGGCCATCCTCCTCATGCTGCGCCTGCCTGTCACTTGGCGCCGCCTGGAAAAGTATCCCGACGACCTTGGCTATCAGAAGAAACTCCTTCGCGTTGCCACGATTTTTGTATTGCTCTTCGTTGCCACCTCGGCGATCGTTGGCTGGACCATCGGCAAAACCGGAAGTGAAACCGCGCAGCTCATCGCCGACTTTCACGAGATGTCCGCCATCGGCAAACGCATCTCGCAGGCGCGCAACTCCGTCGAGCCGGACGTGCCCGACTACATCGTTATGTACAAGGAGATCGAAGCGGACGTGCAGAGCTTCGACGCCGTCCTTCGCCGCCTGCAGGCGGAATTGCCCGTCTACGACGACAAGTTTCCCCAGCAGCATGAGAACACACTGAAGAGCATCGATTCGGTCAATATCGGACTGAAGCGCGCCAGTTTGCTCCTGCAAGAAATCGCAGTGGCAAAAGACATCGAGCGCCTCGACCCTCACCCGCGTTTCCTGGCCTGGAAGGAACGCATGCAGCCCTTGCTCGACGCCGAGACGTCCCTCGACAAAACGACTGCGACTGAAGACGATAAAGACTAGATAACGAGCTTGGTTGTGGTCGGGTGGATCACTTCCACCGCCGTATCCCAGTCGTGAGTCTTGAATACGTGCTCGACCCGCTTGGAAGCGAAGAAATACGCCAGCCAGATGCACTCCGGGATGAGCGTCATCAGAATTCCAAGCGCAAGATCATCCGGAAAGTACTTCGCGTCGATCGCGACCGAAGCGACGGCGGCGATCACCGCGGCGGCAACCAGCCCACGCAGGAGCCGCAGCATGTCCCAGGTTCTGACGGAGATCAGCATCGTCGCCACCGCCGCCTGCAGCGCAAAGATCACGATCACCGGAACAGTGGAGGCGAGGAACAAGTAGTGAGTGGCCCGGTGCTCGAAATTCTCCGGGACATACGACTGGAAGTTGATCGCGAAAAATATGGCGGTCACGATTACACCGGAGTAGAGCTGCCAGTAGAAATACAGGAGCCATCCTCCGAACTCATTCCGCTTCCGCGCGTTGCATACGATCCAGGCGACAATTCCCCCGGGGAACGTAGGAGTGTACTGGTTGCTGCCCGAGGCAGCCAGCATCAACAACGCGGCCGTACGCATCATCGCCAAATTCCTCGCCGCAAATTGTGATACCGATTTTCAACTTTGGCAACGGGATTTGTGTACGTTCCGAAAATTGACGCCGCGCAACCCCCACCCCTAAAATCATGGTGATACTGCGTCGTTCCCGCAACCGTCTCAACTCATGCCACTTTACGAATACGAATGCAAGAAGTGCGGCCACCGCTTCGAAAAGATCCAGAAGTTTTCCGACAGGATGGTGAAGAAGTGCCCCGACTGCGGCGGCCAGGTCGAGCAGATGATCTCCGCCCCCGCCGTGCAATTCAAAGGCTCTGGCTGGTACGTGACCGACTACGCCAAGAAATCGCACGTCCCCGCATCCGATTCCGGAAGCAAAGATTCAAAGGAATCAAAGAAGGAAGACAAGAAGCCGGAGAGCTCCTCGAAGGAAAGCACTACGAAAAAAGCCGACAAGCACAAATGATCGGGCAGTGCGGGCGTTCACTCCACCTTTTGTCATCCTGAAGCCCGTGTTCTTTGCGGGCTGAAGGACCTGTGCAATCTGCCCGCAGTACATCCGCCGCAGGCAAATTGCATAGGTCCTTCGCGTTGCTCAGGATGACAAGCGCTCGGAGCTGGTGATCTGAGGGGTGGCTACTTCAACTCCCGCTCGAAATGCTCCTCAATCATCGTAAACAGATGCACCCGCGTATCCTTCCCCGAGATGCTGTGCGTCTTGTTCGGATAAATCATCAGCCGGAACTGCTTGCCCGCATTGATGAGCGCATTGATCATCTGAATGCTGTTCTGGAAATGCACATTGTCGTCGCTCGTCCCATGCACCAGCAGCAGCGCTCCATGCAGCTTGCCGGCGGACCGGGTCACGTCCGACTGCTCGTACCCTTCCTTGTCGTCTTTGAGCAAACCCATGTAGCGCTCGGTATAGATCGAGTCGTAGTTCGCCTGATTCGTCACCGGAGCCACCGCCACGCCGGCCTTGAAGCGCTCCGAATGCGTCATCGCATACAGCGTCATCGACCCGCCATTCGACCATCCCCAGATTCCGATCCGGTCTTTATCGAGTTGCGGATATTGCGCGAGTAACTGGTCCAGCGCCGTGAGCTGATCCTTCAATTCGATCGCTCCGAACTCATGCCGGATCGCCGTCTGAAATTTCCGGTCGCGCCCCGGCGTCCCGCGATTGTCCACCGCAAAAATCGCAAATCCCTTCCGCGCCAGGATCTCATCAAACGCATCCGGCACACCCTTCCTCACCATCTGCCCCGCCGGACCGCCGTAGATGTTCACAATCATCGGAATCTTGCCGCTCGCCGTCCCCTCGGGCGGCAGCAGCAAACGTCCATAGAGCGTTGTCCCGTCGTCGGCCTTAAACTCCAGATCCTTCGGAACCCTTAGCCCGTACTCGCCGATCTCGTCGCGCCCCTTCCACACCGGATTGCACGCCCCTCCCACCGCACACAGCGTGATCACCGGCGCGGACTGCGGCCCAAAATACATGTGCCGGTAGTGCTTTCCGTCGTCGCTGAAGGTCGCGAGGTGCTGTCCCACTTCCGTGGTCAGCGCCTTGAATCCCGACCCATCCAGCTGCACCGAATAAATATGTGTCTGCCGCGGATCGTCCTTGTTTGCCGCGAAAAACACGGTGCCCGCCGCCTCGTCGACCCCTTCGATCCCCAGCACCTCGAAGTCGCCCTTGGTCAGCTGCCGCTCCAGCTTCGCATCCGCCGCCATCGGATTCTGCTTGTCGAAGCTGTAGAGATAAATGTGCATGTTCCCGTCGCGCCAGCTCGGCCACAGGAACTGCGCGGTCGACTTGAGGAAGCGAACCTCCACGTGCTCGAAGTCGATCCACGCCCCCGGCGTCGACTCCGTTAGCACAATCCGCGACTTGCCCGACTTCGCGTCCACGAAGTACAAGTCCATCTTGTCTTCGGTGCGGTTCAGCACTTCCGCCCAGATCACGCCTTCCTTTACCCATCCAAAGCGCGGAATGTATGTCTCCGGATCGTTCTTCAGATCAATCCACCGCACCTTCCCCTTGTCCGTATCCACCACGCCCAACTTCACCACCGGATTCGGATCGCCCACCTTGGGGTACTTCTCCGGATCGACCGTCGGATGCGTCGGCATCCAGTCGGTAATCGGATAGGTCGGCACATTGGTCTCGTCCATGTGCAGGAACACAATCTCTTTGCTGTCGGGCGACCAGGAATAGTTGCTGCGTACGCCCAGCTCCTCCGCGTAAACCCAATCAATGTCGCCGTTAAAAAGATTTTCCCCGGTGTCTTTCGTGAGCGCCTTTTCGCCCTTGCCGCTCACCGGCCGCACATACAGATTGTGCTTGCGCGTATACGCCACATGATTGCCGTCCGGAGAAAACTTCGGATCCCCGCTGGGATCGCCCGCCGATGTGAACTGCACCGCCGTCTCCGTCCCCAGGTCGTAGAACCACAGCTGTCCCTGCGAATCGAACATCAGGTGCTTCGAGTCGGGAGCCCACAAGTACGCGGCCACGTGATACCGCGTGAGCCGCTCCTTCTCCCGTTCGTTCTTCACCTTGTTCACATCCGGATCGAGCGATGCCAGCTTAGCCGCGCTGACCAGCACCTTCTTCTCTCCCGTGGCTGCGTCCACATACCACAGCTCGCCCCTTTCCCCCTTCTCATCCCGCTGCACAAACGACAGCTTCGTACCGTCCGGACTCCACTCCGTCGTCTCCGGACCTCGCCCCGTCAGCCCTCCCGGCTGAGACAGACTTTCGATGGTCAGCGGTTTAGTCGGAGGGTTCTGGGCGTGGGCAACGTCTGAAATACAGAAACCAGCGAGCAATGTGATCAGGGCGAAGCAGGGCAGAAGGAAAGGCTTTCTCTTCACGAGGTGACCTCAAGGGCAAGAAATAACAACGCCAAGGCGAAGCAACGAGTTTAACACCTGCGTGACGACTCGCACGTCCCCGCCTCCGACTCGCGGGTCCCGCCTAACGAATCGCAACTCCTGCGTGACGACTCGCGGGTCCCGCCTCGAACTCGTCCGGTCCCGTGGAAGAGCGGCCCTTGAGGGCCGCGTCAGGATCTCCCCAGGTGGAGGGCTTTAGCCCTTGCCGTCCCCTAATCACGAGTTCACGCGTGTTAGAATCAATACAGCCGGATGCTTCCTGACATAGAAAATCTGCTGAAACTGCAGGACACGGATAAGGAAATCCGTCGCCTCCAGGACGAAATCGCCGAATTCCCCAAGCGCGTAGCCGTCATCGAGCAGAAACTTGCCGGCACCAAGGCCCAGCTTGATAAGGCCCAGGCCGCCGTCAAAGCCGACGAAGCCTCCCGCCGCAAGTACGACACCAACATCAACGACCTGCGCGGCAAAATCTCCAAGTACCGCGACCAGTCCCTCGACGTAAAGACCAACGAGCAGTACAAAGCCCTCCTGCACGAGATCCAGTTTGCCGAGAAAGAAATCACTGCGAACGAGGACAAGATTCTCGAGCTGATGGTCAACGCCGACGCCCGCGACAAGCAAGTCAAAGCCGCCCAGGCTGAGCTGAAAGAAGAAACCGCCGAGATCGAGCAAGAGAAGGAACAGGCCCGCCAGCGCACCGCCGTTGACGAGAAACTCTTAGCCGAAGCCCGCGCCAAGCGCGACCAGATCCGCACCGGAGTCCGTGAAGACCTGCTTCGCCACTACGAGCGCGTCTCCAAGTTCCGCGGCAGCGGCATCTCCGAAGTCCGCGATCACAAATGCATGGCCTGCCAGGTTATGCTGCGCCCCCAGACCTACAACGAAGTCCGCTCGGGAAATCAGACCATCGTCTGCGATTCCTGCCAACGCATTCTCTACTTCAATCCCGCGGACGAACTCGTCGACCAGATCCAGACCGTGCATCGCCCCAAGCGCCATCATCCCAAAATCGATGCGCCGCAAGCCTGGTACTACCGCCCCGAATTCGGCGAGGTCGGCGAAGTCCTGCTCTGCCTGACCAACGCCGGTGGCCAAGCCAGCCGCCGCATCTACGATGTCCACACCGGACGCCTGATGGGCGACATCCTCATCCGCGAAGGCAACTACCGCGAGGCCTTCCCCGAAGACATCACCGGCTCGACGCGCCTCAACGGCGGCTGGACCGAAGATGAACTCGACGCCTTCGGCAGCGAGTTGCCCATGGTGATCCTGGACTCGCTCCGCTCAGATCTAGACCTGGCCCGCCACGAAGCCAGCACCGGCACGCACACAAAACCAGCAGTCCCCGCCACCCCCACCTCCCAAGCCGCCAGCTAGCCAACTCACGTAGCGGCGGACGATTCGTCCGCCCGCATCAATGTGGGGAGGGTCGCCATCGGCTGTCGATCGAGCGAAGGCTCAACTCCGCCTTGCTGACAGGTAACGGACGCGTCGCCTGGGTGTAAGTTCTGGTACAACTTCTACTCATCTGACGATCGAACTGCGATGAAACTAGACGGTACGTAACGGCCCTTATCTGCAGCCCATCGAAAGTACCGTCTTTGCACGCTCAGTTTGTCGCCAACCAGCACGCTATGAGTTTGCTCAATCACTAGGTGGCTGCGTTCGTTGTTGCTGGGCATGATCACGAAATAGCTTCGCTCCCGTCGCGCGGGGCCTTCGGGGGGATCCGCAGAAAGAATCTCCTCGGTATTAAGCACAGGTTTGAGCTTGCCGTTAGAAATGCCATACACCTTGAAATTCTGTTGGCTGAAGCCAGTGCCGCGCGCTTCGGAAGCATGATGTACCAGTAGTTCGTCAACACCTTCTCTTCTAATGGAAGCGATTTCGATGGACACGCTGTCGTCGTAGTAGCACTCCAGATCGACCGTGTCACTCACCCGCCAGTTTGCGTTCTGACTCATCAAGTACACGTGTGCGCCAAGGGCAGTGCAAGGCAGAAACATGATTGCGAGTGGCTGCCCCGACTCGGTTCTAACGGCCTCCCACTGAATAAGCGGGGCTTCCTCAACGATCGCCTGCTCTGCCACGTCACGATGAACACCAATGGATGTAAGTCGGTGAACCGTTTCCTTCGGCTTGCCGTCATTCAGCCATGAGGACATGTTCTCGTCCTGGGCCGATGCTGCAAGAGAGGAGAAGAAAACAAAAAGACACGTGACTGCACGAAGTGCCATGCTGCAAAGCGTACCACCGCAGGCGAGGAGAAGGAAATTGTTGAGATCGGGCCGTGGTTGTCGACAGTTGCTCACCTCACTCACCTGAGAATTCCCGGTACCGGAGCCTCCAGGCATTACCATGTCCCCATGCCCCCGACCTCCAAACACTCTGATCTCCCCAAAATCAAGCTCTCCCCCCGCGGCGCCAGCCGCCTCAAATCCGGACACGTCTGGGTCTACCGCTCTGACCTCCTCTCCGCCGACGCCATCCCGCCCGGCTCCATCGTCACCGTCACCGACCAGCGCGGCAAGCCCCTCGGGACCGCTCTCTACTCCAGCTCTTCGCAGATCGCGATCCGCATGCTCTCGCACGATCCCATCGCCGATCTGCCAGCAGAAATCCGCCAGCGCATCACCAACGCCATTGCCTACCGCGAGGCGCTGGTTCACGATACCAACGCTTACCGCCTCATCTTCAGCGAAGCCGACTTCCTGCCTGGACTCATCGTCGACCGCTACAACGACATCCTCTCCCTGCAAATCCTCACCCAGGCAATGGACGCCAACGCCGTCCGCGAAACTCTCATCTCTCAATTCACCGAGCACCTGAAGCCCGCCGCAATCGTCGAACGAGTCGATCCCCGCGTCCGGGAACTTGAAACCCTTCCCCCTCGCCCATCCGGCTTGCTCCACGGAGAAAAGGCCGCCACCACCTTCACCATGAACGGCGTGCAATTCCATTTCGATGCCCTCGAAGGCCAGAAGACTGGAGCCTTCCTCGACCAGCGTGAGAACTATGCCGCCGCAGCCCAGTACGCCCGCGGCCAAGCCCTCGATGTCTTCTGCTACCAGGGAGCCTTCGCGCTCCATTTCGCGGCGAAGTGTGAACAGGTAACCGGAGTCGACAGCTCCCGTCCCGCCCTCGAAGTCGCCGACCAGAACGCCGCCCTGAATGTGTCGCTGCTGAAGGGGAAAGAGATCGAATGGATTGAAGCCAACGCCTTCGACCTTCTCAAGGACTACTCCGCCGCCAACCGCCTTTACGACACTATCGTGCTCGACCCACCCGCCTTCGCCAAAACGAAGCGTGATCTCGACGCCGCCCTCCGCGGCTACAAAGAACTCAACCTCCGGGCCCTGAAGATGCTTCGTCCGGGCGGCATTCTCGTTACCTGCTCCTGCTCCTACCATGTCGACCAGAACAGTTTCCTCGAAATGCTGGGTTCAGCCGCTTCCGATGCCCACCGCACCCTCCGCCTGATCGAGGTCCGCGGCCAGGCCAAAGACCACCCAGTCCTGCTCAATGTCCCAGAAACGTCCTATCTGAAGTGCATTATTGCATCTGCAACTTGATGAAAATAAGCATATTATTGTACTTGACAGTAATACGCTCAAATTTTATGCTTCTTTTACGCTAACTATGCGTCTAATGAACTGACCGCTAGCCAGGCTCACGTAGCGACGGACGTTTTTCGTCCGTCCCGCGAGGGCGCAGCCCAGCGGAACCGAGATGAACCAGTTCTGATCAACACCCACATCCGAAGGAGGATTTACCCATGACCGTATTAACCCGTTTCGAACCGTTCCGTGAATTCGCCACGCTGCAGGACCGCATCAACCGCGTATTCCGCGAGTCCTACCGCGGAGAGGCCGGGGACGAGTCCCTGACCACCAGCACCTTTGCCCCGGCGGTTGACGTCTACGAAGACGAGCACAAGGTCACGCTGAAGATCGAAGTGCCCGGAATCGACGAGAAAGACATCGACGTCCGCGTCGAGAACAACACCCTCACCGTGCACGGCGAGCGCAAGATCGAGAAGGAAGAGAAAGAAGAGAACTACCGCCGCGTGGAGCGCCAGTACGGCAGCTTCACCCGCACCTTCACTCTGCCCCAGACCGTGGACACCGAGAACGTCTCGGCGACCTACGACAAAGGCGTGCTGAAGATCGCTCTCCCCAAAAAGGCCGAAGCGAAACCGAAGCAGATCAAAGTCAACGTCGGCAGCGAGAAAACCGTCGAAGGCAAGGGCCCAAGCAAAGCCGCGTAGGCAGGATGCTCACGTAGGGGCGGACGCATTTCGTCCGCCCCCGCACCGGCGAAGCCGAGCGGTGTGGCCGTAGAAAGCTGGCCCAGCGGCACGAAGGACCGTGGAAGAGCGCCGACCGGCAAAGGCCTGAGCAACCGTGGAAGAGCGGCGCTTCAGCGCCGCGATAAGCGGAAAGAACGATGCGGGCTTTAGCCCCTGAGGTCCACGGGAGGCGGCAGAGGTGACCGCCTCCCGATTTATTTTTGATGTGGATTAGCCCTTCGCACTTAGCATGAGAGACGGAACTCGAATGGCCAAATGCTAATTGCCAAGTGCTAATTGCTATTAGACTTCATCATAAGCATTCGTAAGGAGTCATCATGCCCGTCCGTTTTGACAAATTTACCGTCAAGGCGCAGGAAGCCGTCCAGCGCGCCAGCCAGCTCGCCTCCGAGCATGGCAATCCTGAGCTGCAGCCGATCCATCTGCTCGCCGCCCTGCTCGAGGACAAAGAAGGCATCGTTCCGCCCGTTCTGGAAAAAATCGGCATCGGCCCGCAAGCCGTCCTGAGCGAGATCTACGGCGAGATCGACAAGCTGCCGAAAGTCTCGGGCGAGGCCTCGCAGTCCACGCTCTCGAACGAGGTCAACAAGCTGCTCGAGCAGGCCTTCAAAGAGGCCAGCAATTTCAAGGACGAATACGTTTCCACCGAGCACCTGCTGCTGGCCATCACGCACCTGAAGCGAGACTCCGCCGCGCAGATCCTCGCCCGCCACGGCGCGACCTACGACGCGATCCTGAAAGCCCTCACCGTCGTACGCGGCTCGCAAAAAGTCACCGACCAGAATCCCGAAGCCAAGTTCCAGGCCCTGGACAAATACGCCCGCGACCTGACCGAGCAGGCTCGCCGCGGCAAGCTCGATCCCGTCATCGGACGCAATGAAGAAGTCCGCCGCGTCGTTCAGGTTCTCTCTCGCCGCACAAAGAACAATCCCGTGCTCATCGGCGAACCCGGCGTCGGCAAGACCGCCATCGTCGAAGGCCTCGCCCAGCGCATCATCCGCGGCGACATTCCGGACCAGCTCAAGAACAAAAAGCTGATTGCGCTCGACCTCGGCTCCATGATCGCCGGCACCAAGTTCCGCGGCGAGTTCGAAGACCGCCTCAAAGCCGTGGTCAAGGAAATCATCGATTCCAACGGCGAGATTATATGCTTCATCGACGAGCTCCATACCCTGGTCGGCGCTGGTTCCGCCGAAGGCGCCATCGATGCCGCCAACCTGCTCAAGCCCGCGCTGGCTCGCGGGGAGCTGCGCTGCATCGGCGCCACCACGCTCAACGAGTACAAGAAGCACGTCGAAAAGGACGCGGCCTTGGCGCGCCGCTTCCAGACCGTCATGGTCGGCGAACCGACGGTGGACGACACCATCGCCATCCTGCGCGGCCTCAAGGAGAAATTCGAAATCCACCACGGAGTCCGCATTAAGGACTCGGCGATCATCGCGGCCGGCGTGCTCTCGCACCGCTACATCGCCGATCGCTTCCTGCCCGACAAGGCGATCGACCTCGTCGACGAGGCGGCGGCGCGGCTGCGCATGCAGATCGATTCGAAGCCCGAGGAGCTTGACAATCTCGACCGCGAGATCGTGCGGCTGAAGA
>DASQGJ010000061.1:0-180288 GCA_035632675.1 Candidatus Dormiibacterota bacterium | reverse complement strand
TCTTCGGTGAACTGGCCCGCATGACCCTCGCGGGGTGGGACGAGAAATCTTCTCTCGCAGCGGCATCCGATCCGCAGACCACGACCGAAGTGCTGGAGTACTTCATATCCATTGACAACCTGCGTCCGAAATTGCTGCCCGCTCTGCTCGAGAATCCCTCGGTGACCGAGAAGCAGTTGGTGAAGCTCGCGACCTCCGCCATGCGCGACATCGTCGACGTCATCCTCAAGAGTCCCCGCGCCAAGTCATTCGCCGGAGTGCGCGACACGCTCAGGTCGAATCCCTATCTCCGCAAGGAGGAGATCGAAGAGCTGCGAAAGTTTTCGCTCGACGCGCCAAAGCCAATCCCAGTGCCGGATTTGACCGCGCCCGCGGTCGACGATGAAGTCGGCCCTGAGCCTGAATTCGAGTCGCCCGGACCCGCCGAAGCTCCCGCAGTCGCGAGTTCCGTTGACGATCACCAGACCGCTGCCGATTCGGCGGGCCCCGTTGACGACGAGACCGTTGCCGCGTATCTGAAAGAGCATGCCCACGACATAGCTGCCGAGGGAGAGAAACCTTTCCAGGCGATCGGCGGCATCGTTGAGTTACTCGGACAAGACTTTTTCCCGGTGCTGGACTCCGAGGAAATCACTCCTCCACCCGCACCCGAGCCGTCGGCCGCGCCCGCGCCATCGGAAACCGCGGCCAAGCCCGCAATCGGCATCGCGCCCAAGAAGCCACCTGCCCCACCCAAGCGCGAGAACACGATGCAGAAGATCAACGCTCTCGACGTCAAAGGCCGCATTCAACTCGCGTTGAAAGGCAACAAAGAGGAACGCTCAATATTGATCCGCGACGGCACAAAAGTTGTTGCGCTGGCGGTGCTTGAAGCGCCCAAACTCGCTGACGGAGAAGTCGAAAAGTTTGCCAGCCAGAAAAATGTTCTTGAGGCTGTGCTGCGGCAAATCCCGTTGAAGCGGCGCTTCATGAAGAACTACATTGTGGTGCGTAACCTGGTGGGTAATCCGCGGACACCGCTCGATCTTGGCCTGGGCTTGATGAAGAACCTCCTGATCGGGGATCTGAAGAACCTTTCTGCCAACAAGGAAATTTCGGAAACGGTTCGCAAGCTCGCTTTGAAAATGTATAAGCAGAAGTTGGACGCCGCCAACAAGAAATAGGCAGAAGAGCGCTTGGCATCAACGCCACAATCCGATCCCATCGCCGGCTTGCTCCGGCGTTCGAAAACCATCGCGGTCGTCGGTCTCTCCTGCAATCCCTTGCGCCCCAGCCATGGCGTGTCCGCCTACCTGCAGACCCACGGGTATCGCATCATCCCGGTAAACCCGCGAATCGAAGAATGTCTGGGAGAGAAAGCCTATGCCTCGCTGCTCGACGTCCCGGAAAAGATTGACATCGTCGACATTTTTCGCCGCTCTGAGTTTGTAGAAGAGGTCGTCGACCAGGCCATTCAGCTCAGGGTCCCGGCCATCTGGATGCAGGAAGATGTGATCCATGAAAAGGCCGCAGAAAAGGCGCGCCAGGCTGGACTCTTCGTGGTGATGGACCGCTGCATCCTGAAGGAGCACCGCACGCGCTTCCGGTGAGCCACAGAAGCGTTTTAAGGTAGATTCTTGCTGCACAAGGAGGCCCCTTGGATCAGGACGCAACCGTGCCACCCGCAGAACCAACTCCTCCCGCCGAATCGGCCCCAAGCGCACAGCCTTCGGCTCTCCGCAAGATATTCATCGGCAAAGACGGCCTCCGGGCCGGATGGGGGCTGCTCATCTTTGTTGCGCTCGTCGCTGCCTTCGCTTTCAGCGCAACTCTCATTGCCCATAAATTCTTCCCTTCCGCCGCAAGCGGTCCGACGCCGGGCGCCGAGGTTCCCCCAGTTTTCATGGTGTACGGCGAGGCGATTCCGTTCCTCATCATCCTGTTCATCACCTGGATCATGTCGAAGATCGAGCGCCGGCCTTACTCGGTCTACGGTCTCGGGGGCAGCCGCAAGGCGCCGCGCTTCCTCGCTGGCCTGGCTTGGGGAGTCATCTGCCTGTCGCTTCTCGTTCTGACCCTCTGGAAAGCCGGATTCCTCGTCATCGACGGCCGACTGCTTTTTGGCAGCGACACTCTCCGTTACGCTGCCATCTGGCTGCTCGGTTTCGTCCTGGTTGGCCTGTTCGAGGAGTACCTCGTCCGCGGCTACGTTCAGTACACGTTAAGCCGCGGTATGGCAGGCCTCTACCAGTTAGTATTCAAGACCCGCCACAGCACAGCCTTAGGCTTTTGGACTTCAGCCGTGATCTTCTCCATCCTCTTCGGACTTGGCCATGGCTCTAACCCGGGCGAATCTCCCATCGGATTGCTCTCCGCTGGCCTGGCCGCAATTGTTTTCTGCTTCAGCCTGTGGCGCACCGGTTCGCTCTGGTGGGCCATCGGTTTCCACGCCTCGTGGGATTGGGGCCAATCGTTCCTCTACGGTGTCGCCGACAGCGGGATGATGGCCCAGCATCATCTGCTCGCCACCCACCCCGTTGGCAAGCCCATCCTCAGCGGCGGTACAACCGGCCCCGAAGGCAGCATCTTCATCGTTGCCGTTCTGGCTTTTGCCAGCCTCATCATTGTCTTCACCCTGCCGCGCGCTCAGAATGGCAATACGCCGGAGCATGTCACCTAGCGAGAGCACACGGGAAGAGAGGGAGAGAAGTCCCACCTGGCAGGGGTACGTCAGGGGCGGAATGTTCGTCGTGATGGACCCCTGCGTCGTGAACGAACACCGGACGCGTACCTCCTGATGAAACTCACGCGACGCCGAGGAAGACCACGCTGGCATCATCGCGCACGCCCGAGCCATTCGCGTACGACCGCACCTCGTCCACAATGCTCACCGCCGACGCGCCCGGCTTAATCGCGTGTTCAGCGAGGCGCGACAAGCCATATTCTTCCTGGTGGGCATTCTCCGCTTCGGTGATGCCGTCGCTGTAGAAAATCAGCTTGGACCCGCTCGACAGCGTGATCTGCGATTCCGAGTAGTCTCCGCATCCCAGGCCCAGCGGAAGCCCGCGCTCGACATCGATGAAGTGTTCGCCGTTGTCATCGATGAAGAGTGGCCGCAAGTGCCCGGCATTGGCGAACACTACGGTGCGAGCGGCCGGGTCAAGCACCGCATACACCATGGTCACGAACCTTCCAGCAGGGAAGTCGTCCACCAGCAACTCATTCAGCCGGGTCAGCACTTCACCGGGAGTGCAGCAGGCCTCAGCCAGCGAGCGCAGCATCCCGCGAGTCGCCGACATCAGCAGTGCCGCTGCCGTACCCTTGCCGGACACATCCGCGAGCACGATTCCCCAGCGGCCGTCAGGGAAGGGAATAAAGTCGTACCAGTCGCCACCCACAGCCCGCGCGGGCTCGCTACGCCCCGAAATCGCGAAGCCGGGAATATAGGGCGAACTCTTGGGCAGTAATGCCTGCTGAATGGCACGTGCTTCCTGCACATCGCGATCCATCGCCACCCGCTCGGAGCGTTCAAACTCGAAGCGCCGCGCATTCTGGATCGCAATGGCGACGTGGTCACACAGGGCTTGCAGAATCCTCAGCTTCGGACGCGGGAAGGCGTCCAGTTCCGGATGCGATGCGGTAAACACTCCAACCAGCCGGTCCCCCACTTGCAATGGGATGGCTACTTCCGAGAGCGTGTCGTCTTCGCAGCCGATGTAGTACCTGTCGTTGCGCACATCCGGAGCGTAGTGCATCCGGCCCGTGGCGCCGACATGGCCCACCATTCCTTCTTGACCGATCTTCAGGCGATGTCCTTTGCCGTGCACGCTGCAGCCCCGTACCGATGCCAGTACCATCTCGTGCCGTTCCTCGTCATGCAGAAACAGGCTCGCTTCCACGCAGCCGAACGACTGCGCGACTTCGTTCACAATTCGGTCGATGAGCTGGTCGAGATCGAGGATCGAGCTGATCGTCTGGGCGGTCTTCTGCACCCGCTGCAATTCTTCCACCAGATCGGCGGGTACGGGACGAACTACGAACTCGTTGCCAGCGAGAATGGGTATCGCAGCCATAGCAAACCTGTCCTTGGGGGGAAGGCCGAATACCTATTAAAAGATGCGGTGGAGCGCCTTAAGATTCTTTCTTTTGCCCGGCTTTTCGGTCTGGGCGGGCATCTTCGTTGGTGTGGGATCGGTGCTTCTTGATTTCTTCAAGGCGCTCGCGGATACGCTTTTCTATGCCCTCATTTGTCGGCTTGTAATAGACGCGGCCGCGCAGGTTGTCGGGCAGGCATTCCATGTCGGCAACTTTGTTTTCCAGTTCGTGCGCGTACTGGTAGCCGCGGCCATAGCCGAGTCCCTTCATCAACTGAGTGGGTGCGTTGCGCAGGTGCAGGGGAACCGATTCGGCTGCCGTCCGCTCCACATCCTGCTGCACGTCGCCGTAAGCTGTGTACAACGCGTTCGATTTGGGCGCCACCGACAGATACACGACGGCCTGCGCCAGCGCCAGATTGCCTTCGGGCATGCCAATGAAATCGACCGCGTCCCGCGCCGCCATGCAGAGCGAGAGCGCATTGGGATCGGCCAGCCCGATGTCCTCTACTGCCATTCGCACGACGCGCCGCGCCACGTACAGCGGATCTTCTCCGGCCTCGAGCATGCGACCCAGCCAGTACAAAGCTGCGTCCGGATCGCTGTTGCGCACCGATTTGTGCAGCGCCGAGATCAGGTTGTAGTGTTCTTCCCCCGACTTGTCGTAGAGGAGAATGCGCCGCTGCAGCGCGTCGTGCACGATCTCGTCGGTGATCTCATGCGACGGCTCGGGTGCCCCATTTCTCGCGTCCTTTGCGAGAAGTGGGGGTTTTGCCAGTCCCGCGGCAACTTCCAGAACGTTGTAGGCACTGCGTGCATCGCCGCTGGTATAGCTGGCGATCTTCTTCAGCACGTCGTCAGAGGTAGTCAGGTTCATTCCGCCGAGGCCGTGTTCGCGGTCTGTGAGAGCGCGCCGCAGCAACAGCACAATCTGTTCTTCGCTGAGAGGTTGCAGCACGTACACACGACAGCGTGAAAGCAAAGCCGAGTTGATCTCGAACGAAGGATTCTCAGTCGTCGCGCCGATCAGCCGGATATTGCCCTTCTCAACATGAGGCAGGAACGCGTCCTGCTGGGCCTTGTTGAAGCGATGGATCTCATCGATGAAGACGATCGTCCGCGTGCCATATTGCTTCGCTCGCTCGGCATCGGCCATCACCTGCTTGATCTCTTTAATCCCGGCGAGCACTGCGGAGAATTCAATGAACTCCGCCTTGGTCATGTTCGCGATGATCTTGGCGAGAGTCGTCTTTCCCGTGCCGGGCGGTCCCCAGAAGATAATCGAGCCAGCATCATCGCGCTCTATTGAAACCCGCAAGGGTTTCCCCGGCCCAATCAGATGCTCCTGCCCCACATACTCATCCAATGTGCGCGGACGCATGCGGTCCGCCAGCGGCCGCGTCGTATCGGCCGCGCCGCCGGCATTCGGGATGGGCTGAAACAGGCTCAAAGAGGCTCCAGTTTAGAGAACGATTGCCTTGGGAGTTTCAACGAAGCGCAATTCCGGCGCGGCCGGCAACGCTCCAATCTCTGCCGCGTAGCGATAAAACAACTGCAGCCCTTCCAAACATCCCGCGTCGAGCCGGTAATGAATGTTGCCGGTCAAATAGGCGCGCACGTCCTCTTCGCTCAGGCTCAACTTCGGCGCCCACTCCCGCGCGATCTGATCGAGGTTTGCCGGCTCCAACCCACGATCTCGCGACTCACGAAACACCGCCGCTAAATCCAACCTTGGATCCGCTTCCCGTAGCGCCTCTCCGCGCACCGCCCAGAATGCAAACACAAACGGCTTGCCCGTGAAGCGAATCCATTCCTCCGCCAGATCCACGGTGTGGTAGCGCTGGCGATCAATCTGCAGCGCGGGATCACCGATCAGCAATCCAGCGTCGCATTCGGCCAGCATCTTTTCGACGTCCGGTTCCATCGACGTAAATGTTCTTCCGCCCCCCAGCCACTTCTTGAACAGCACTTTCGCCAGCGCCACCGATGTCATCGAAGACGTGTCCAGCGCGACGGTTCGCACCAGATCGACCGGAATCTGACTGACCAGCAAGATCGAGCGCACAGCTCGCCGCGAAGCGATCGCGACATCCGGAAGTATCTGCAGGCCGGGAATCTCGGTAAACGCCGCTGCCGGAATGATGCCGATGTCAGCGGTACCTTCGGCCAGCGCCCGCGCGCATGCCGACGGCAATGTATAGGAAATGTCGAAATTGCGGCCGGCCTCGCCATGCTCGAAATCCCACATCAACGGCGCTGTATTCAGGTAGGAGATGGCGGAAATGCGCAAACGTCTCATTCGCAGGTCTAAATTGGAACTCTTCCACAATTTTAACAAACCATTGTGACCGGCGGCCTTGACACTGTTTCCCGCGCTAGTTACAGTCCGCTCGGAGTGCTTGTGTCCAACGTCGCCGTACCCGCCGCCACCACGCATCTGCTGGAGTGGCTTGCCCTCAAACTAACCCCCGGCCTGGGTCCGACCAGGGCAAGAAAGCTCGTCGAGCACTTTGGGTCGCCGGACGCAATCTTCCGCGCCTCACTCACTGAACTGGAAAGCGCCAACATTCAGGCCGTCTCCGCACAGTCTCTCGCAACGGGAAAATCCGCGGAACTGGCGCGGGAGGAAATTGCCCGCACCTCCGCTGCGGGCGTGACCGTGCTCTCGGTGGACGACGTTTTCTATCCCCGCCGCCTGAAAGAAATCTACGATCCTCCCATCGTTCTTTATGTGCGCGGCGAAGCTGAACTGTTGACTAAGCCCGGCATCGCGATGGTGGGCACGCGCCACCCAACACCCTACGGTTCCGGAATGGCCGAGCGCCTGGCTTGCGACCTCGCCGCCCAGGGCCTGGTCATTATTAGTGGCATGGCCCGCGGCGTCGACACCGCCAGCCATCGCGGAGCCATCTCAGCCAAAGGCAAGACCCTCGCGGTGTTCGGTACCGGTGTGGATGTCATCTATCCGAAGGAAAATTCACGTCTGTCCGAGCAGATTCTTGCCCTGGGTGGCGCGCTGGTCTCCGAGTTCCCGATGGGAACGTTCGCCGCGCCGCAGAACTTTCCCATCCGCAACCGCATTCTGAGCGGAATGTCCTGCGGCGTACTCGTCGTGGAAGCCGCGGAGTACTCCGGCACCCGCATCACCGCGCGTCTCGCGCTCGAGCAAAATCGAGATGTTTTTGCCGTGCCCGGCAACGTGACCAACAAGAATTCCTGGGGACCGAACACACTGATCAAACAGGGCGCCAAGCTGGTCGCGACCTGGGAAGACGTGTGGGAAGATCTCCCGACGGAAGTACGACTTGCACTGACTCCTCCCGCCTCACCTGAATCTTCGGACGCCTCCTCCGCATCTCTATTTCCGAACGATGGGCTCCCTCCTCACGAGAAGCGAATTCTGAGCCTGCTCAAAGCCGACGAAGCCACTCACATCGACGAAATCGTGGAAAAGCTGGAGAACGAACTATCGTCCTCCGAAATTTTCGCGGCCTTGTTCGAGTTGGAACTGAGCGGCAAGGTACGGCAGATGCCGGGAAAGAATTTTGTAAAAAGCTTTTAGCTGTTAGCTCTTAGCCTTTAGCTCAAGCCGAGTTTGGAGGGGCACATGAGGAACTACAAGGACCTGATGGTTTGGGAGAAGGCCCACAAACTCACTCTCTCCATTTACAAGGAAACATGCGCATTTCCGAAAGAGGAGCGGTTCGGTTTAACGAGTCAAGTGCGGCGTGCGTCCTCTTCGATTCCCGCCAACTTGGCAGAGGGTTGTGGCAGGCGATCTGATGGTGAGATGGGCAGGTTCGTCCAGATCGCGATGGGATCCGGTGCGGAACTTTCCTATCATCTGCTCCTGTGCCGTGATCTAGGCATTCTCGGAGCAACAGAGTTTTCCCGCTTGTCGTCAGATCTGGAAGAAGTGATGAGGATGCTATCGGCCCTGTCGCAGCGAGTGAAAGGTAACGCGCGGTCGGGTGTTTCAGAGCTAAGAGCTAAAGGCTAAAAGCTCATAGCTTTCTCCCCGTAACTTGTTCCCCGCTTGACATTCGTGCTAGCTTCAAACCGGACTCCAAGCAAAACTGAGGATACATTGTCAAAAGGTCTAGTCATTGTCGAGTCGCCAGCCAAGGCGAAAACCATCCAGAAATATCTGGGTAAGGGCTTCTCTGTCGAAGCCTCGCTCGGGCACGTCAAAGATCTGCCTAAGAGCACTCTCGGTGTCGACACCACCAACGGGTTTCAGACCGACTACATCGTCATTCCCGGCAAAGAGAAAGTTGTCGCCAAGCTGAAGAAGCTGGCGGCCTCGGCGGATTTCATCTTTCTGGCGCCTGACCCGGACCGCGAAGGCGAAGCCATCGCCGCGCATCTTGCCTTCGAACTCGACGACAGCGCCGGAAAGAAGAAGAAAGCCAAGAAAGCAAAAGCAAAGAAGGGTGAACCCGAACCGCCTCCGCGCATTCAGCGCGTAACTTTCAACGAAATCACCAAGCGCGCCGTGCAGGCCGCTTTCGAACATCCCCGGGCGATCGACCAGAATCTGGTCGACGCGCAGCAGGCCCGCCGCGTGCTCGACCGGCTGGTCGGATATCAAGTCTCGCCGCTGCTCTGGGACAAAGTGCGCCGCGGACTCTCCGCCGGCCGCGTTCAGACCGTCGCGCTGCGCCTGATCGTCGAACGCGAACGCGAGATCAAGGCGTTCGAGAAGAAGGAATACTGGACGATCGACGCCCACCTCGCTGCCAGCAAGCCTCCAGCATTCGATGCCCGTTTTGTCGGCAAGGGTGAGGAAAAGGTTGAAGTCACCAACGGCGAAGACGCCGAAAAGATTCGCGTTGCGTTAGAGAAAGCCGACTGGGTGGTGCGCTCCGTCGACAAGAAAGAGCGCCGCCGCAACGCCGCACCTCCATTCACCACGAGCAAGCTGCAGCAGGACTCCTCCCGCAAACTGCGTTTCAGCGTGAAGCGCACCATGATGATCGCGCAACGCCTGTATGAAGGCGTGGAACTCGGGGAAGAAGGATCCGTCGGTCTCATTACTTATATGCGTACGGATTCAACTCGCGTGGCGCCCGAAGCCATTCAGGAAGTCCGCGAATACGTGGGCAAGGAATACGGTCCGACTTATCTGCCCGAGGCTCCGAATACGTTTAAGGAGAAGAAGGACGCGCAGGGCGCGCACGAGGCGATTCGCCCGACGTCGGCGATGCGCCATCCTGACCAGATCAAGCAGTACCTGAAAGAAGACGAGTTCAAAGTCTACAAGCTGATCTGGCAGCGCTTTGTCGCGTCGCAGATTAACCCTGCAGTATTCGATCAGACCACCGTGGATATCGACGCGAAAAACGGCAGCGAGGCTTTCTGGTTCCGCGTCACCGGATCCGTCCTGAAGTTCGACGGCTTCCTCAGAGTCTACGAAGAGTCCAAAGAAGGCAAAGACGAAGAAGACGAAGAACTGAAACACAAACTGCCTGCGCTCGAAGCCGGACAGAAACTCACTCTGAAAGAACTGAAGCCGGAGCAGCATTTCACCGAACCGCCGCCACGCTTCAACGAAGCGTCTCTGGTCAAAGAACTGGAAGAACGCGGTATCGGACGGCCGTCAACCTACGCCGCGATTCTGACCACCATTCAGGAGCGCCAGTACGTGCAGAAGATCGGCGGAAAGTTCGTGCCCACCGAAATCGGACTGGTCGTCACCGATCTTTTAGTCGAAAACTTCCGCGACATTTTCGACTTGCAATACACCGCACGTCTGGAAGAAGAACTCGACGAGATCGAAGAAGGCAAAGAGAAGTGGCAAGACGCCATGGCCGAGTTCTACAAGAAGTTCCAGAAAGACCTGAAGTACGCGGCCAAGCACATGGAAAACATCAAGCGGATGGAGAAGCCCACCGACGAGAAGTGCGAAAAGTGTGGCTCGCCGCTGGTGATCAAGTGGGGCAAGCACGGCTCCTTCTACGCCTGCAGCACCTACGACAAGGAAGATCCGAACACCTGCACCTTCACCAAAGAGAATCCGATCAACCTGCCCGACCTCGACTCGGCTGACATGCAGGAAACCGGCGCGGCCGAAGAATATTGCGAAAACTGCGGCCGCGTCATGGTGCTCAAGCGCGGACGCTTCGGCCAGTTCATGGCTTGCACCGGCTATCCGGATTGCAAGACCACGCGCCGCCTCGATCAGGGCAAGAAAGTTCCCGACATCCCGCTCGACGAGTTGTGCCCGAAGTGCGGACGCAACATGATGATCCGCCACGGCCGCTACGGCGAATTCACCACCTGCAGCGGATATCCAGAGTGCAAGTACGTCAAGCAGAATTACATCGGCGTGAAGTGTCCCGACTGCAAAGAGGGAGACCTCGTCGAAAAGCGCGCGCGCAAGGGTAACACCTTCTATGGCTGCGGCAATTACCCGAAGTGCAAATTTACTTCGGCCCACAAGCCCATTGCGGAGAAGTGCCCGAGTTGTGGCAGCGAGTACCTGGTTGAGAAGAACCTGAAGGCCGGCCCGGTGATCGCGTGTCCCAACAAGGAATGCGACTACGAGCGCCCGGCCCCGCCGCCTCCGCCGAATCCAGAAGCGGCGGCGAGCACAGGAGCGTAAAGAGTTCTCTGGAATGGATGTCATCCTGAGTGCGGCGATAGCCGGGCGAGGGACCTTACGAATCTCAGAGGTTACGATGCAGCCGCGAGGAACGCCCGCGCTCCTTGCAGTCTGCAGACCTCGCCTCCGTATAACCAAGGCTGCGTTTCGTTCGGTCCTTCAGCGAGCTAACGCTCGCTACAGGATGACATCGCTACGCGCGAACTTCCTGCAAAGTAGCTTAACTCTCCGATCTGCATCACTCTACAGGGGCTCATTGCCCGCAGCTCACCGCTCGAATTACAATCCACATCATTCCCGGAGGAATGAATGCCCAAGAAAGCAACCGTAGCGGACGCTCAGCTGATTGTTCAACTCTATGACCTGCGACGTGAACCCGAGATGCGCAAAGCCCGCAACTGGTGGGCGATGGAGTTTTTCCCGCAAAACGCAGACGACTTCCTCAAGATCGCATGGGCCATGGGCACGCAGGAAAATAACTGGCTGCGCCAGGTGGGGGGATACTGGGGAATGGTCGCATCGTTTGTGAATAACGGAGCGCTGCATGAGCAACTGTTTCTGGCTCCGGGATTCAGCGGCGAAATGTTCCTGATCTACGCGAAGGTTCATCCCTACATCAAAGAACTACGCCAGAAACTCAATGACCCAAACGCCTGGAAAGACGTTGAGGCAGCAGTCACGCGCACGAAATGGGGCCGCGATCGCCTTCAATTCATGGTGAAACGTGTCGAGACCATGCGCGAGAGACGCAAAGCCAGCTCCTAGCATTTCGCTCATTGCTCATCGCTCGCCGCTCAATCTGTTATCCTAATCTGCCGTGCGGATGATCTGGTGGTTTCTGATCCTGGGCGTCAGTACGCTGGTCGTCGTGTGCGTGGCCATTGCGTTGTTCGTCCATTTGAGGCGGCACCTTCAAAAGACGCACCACTCGCACGATGGGCACGTGATCGAAGCAGATCATCAGCGGCAGTCAGATCGCACCGACCGCTAGAACCTTAGTGATCGTTGGGAGGGAAGGCAACTATGGCAAAGTCGGCAATTCAAACTCTCGCCACTCCTCAGCAGATCGCGCTCGAAGCCTCGCGACAAGTCGCGCTCGTAGTGGGCGCGAGCCTGTTTGTCGCCCTGTGCGCGCGCATTGCGGTTCCCTTGCCCGGCACGCCGGTTCCCCTGACCGTGCAGAATCTCGGCGTCTTGCTGGTTGGGCTACTGCTCGGCAGCCGGAGGGGGTTCGCGGCCATGATCCTTTATCTTGCCGAAGGAGCCGTAGGATTCCACGTATTCAATACCGGCCCGGGCGGAATCGCGCAGTTGTTTGGAGTGACCGGCGGATACCTGCTGGCGTACCCCTTCGTCGCTTTCGCGGCGGGATACATCTTTGAGCGCGGCCAGAAGACGTTCTCCCGTGCTGCCATCGCTGCAGTCGCCGCCGAGATCCTGCTCTTTGCTGGCGGGATGACATGGCTTTACGCCTTTACCCATTCGCTGGCGAAGGCGGCTTATTTCGGCCTGTACTGGTTCATCGCCGCGGAAATCCTGAAAGTCATGTTTGCCGCCGCGATCGCGGCCCGCTGGCGTCGCAGTTGATGGGGAGGAACGCAAGAGTTTAGAGGCCGGTTCTCAACGTCGCATTCGACGTGGAAGAGCGGCCCTTCAGGGCCGCGTCAAGAAGAGTCTCGAAGCCAAGTCCCGCAGGGACGGCAGAAGTTTCAGGAGTTCCAATCAAAATGACAGCAGTATCCGACACCGAAAAAGCAGCCAGCGCTGCAAGTGACGTTCGCGAGATCACGGTGGCTCACAGCCCCGATTCCGACGATGCGTTCATGTTCTATGGCCTCGCCACGCACAAGGTCCGCACCGCCGGCCTGCGCTTCACCCACACGCTCTGCGACATTGAAACGCTGAATCAGAAGGCACGCGAGGGCGTCTACGATGTCTCGGCGATTTCGTTTCACGCCTACCCCTACGTTCAGGACAAATACGCGCTGATGGGCTGCGGCGGCAGCGTGGGCGAGGGCTATGGCCCCATGATCGTTTCGCCCCGCCCCTTCAGCCAGAGCGAGGTCAAGGGCAAGAAGATTGCCGTGCCGGGCACGCTTACGACGGCTTATCTCGCGCTGCACCTTTTTGCTCCCGGAGTAGAAACGGAAGTTGTCCCCTTCGACCAGATCATCTCGCAAGTGCTCGAAGGAAAATACGAAGCTGGGCTCATCATTCACGAAGGCCAGTTGACCTACGACAAGTCAGGCCTGCATCGCATCGTCGATCTCGGCCGGTGGTGGCAAAAGGTGACCGGACTGCCTCTGCCCCTGGGAGGCAATGCGATCCGCCGGGCACTTGGCCCGCAACTTATGTCGTCGGTGACGGCCGCGTTGCGCGAAAGCATTCAGTACGCGCTCGATCACCGCGAAGAAGCTCTGTCCTACGCCATGCAGTTCGCGCGTGACCTCGACACGTCGTCGGCCGACAAGTTCGTCGGCATGTACGTCAACGACCGCACGCTCGACTACGGCGCCGACGGTCGCGAAGCCGTCCGCCGCCTGCTCGACATGGGACACAAAGCCGGAATCATCGGCCCCGAAGCGCGCGTGGATTGGGTCTAACAAGCGATTAGCGATGAGCAACGAGCAATGAGCTACCGCATGCGCCTCTACGCTTGCTTTGAAAGCGTCGGCTTTTCCACAAAACTCGAATGCCGCGCGGCTGCGGATCGCTCACGGCTCATCGCTCATAGCTCATAGCTAGCCGTGCCCCAAACCCTCCTCATCGACGCCGACGACACGCTGTGGGAGAACAACGTCTACTTCGAGCGCGCCATCGCCCGCTTCATCTCGTTCCTCAATCATCATGAATTTTCTCCCGAGCAGGTGCGCGAGGTGCTCAACGACGTGGAGCGCGAATGCATCGTGAAGCACGGCTACGGTTTGCACAGTTTCGCCCATGCGTTGGTCGATACTTTCGAGCGTCTTAGCCCGGGACCGGTTACGCCCGAGCTCCACACACAGATCAGAGGGTTCGCGAACACCATCGAGAATCATGCCATTGAGTTTCTTCCCAAAGTTCCCGAGACTCTGCAAGACCTGGGTCAGCGTCATCGCCTGATTCTTCTCACCAAGGGCGCAATTCCCGAGCAGACAGGAAAGATCGAGCGCTCAGGAATCAGAAAGCATTTCACCGCCGCCGAAATCGTTGCGGAGAAGGATCCCGCGACCTACGCACACATCGTCAAGAAGCACGCACTCGATCCCCGCTCCACATGGATGATCGGCAACAGCCCGAAGTCCGACATCAATCCCGCCATGGCCGCCGGCCTGCACGCCGTCTTCATCCCGCACGGCGACACCTGGATTCTGGAACACGAAGAAGTGAATCCCGCTCCCGATGGCCAGAAGCTCCTGATCGTAGGCCGCTTCGCCGAACTCCGCGAACACTTCTAGCAGGCAGCTGCGTCCTCACGTAGCGACGGCCGCCTCGGCTGTCCCGCGAAGGCGAAGCCGGGCGGCCCCGTTCCAATCCCAACGCCTGTCTCGCTGAAGTTCGGGCACACGCAATAACCTGCACGCTGTAAAAGTTTCTGAACGGCGCGCCCGATGAATCCGCGTGCCGCCGTAACCAGCACTGCGCCTGCTCTTTCAGCCGTGCATGGCCTCTGTTTGGGAATCTCCGCCGTCAACCTGTTCACAACTTCGTCAATACCGCATCAAACTAACCAACAAGGGGCACTCGCGCCAGCCAATTCCCGCATGTTACCCTCATTCTGCTCTGCGATCTGGCTCCCACTTCGTCAGTGGCGATTCAGACTAACAATTTAAGGCGGTTGCTGCACACGGTCGAGGCTCTTTCAGAGCTTGGCCCTGCGCTGACGGCTGAGCGCGAGTTTTCGGATACTTCGCGCCTCATGCTGTCGGCCGTCATGGAGGCTGCAGGCGCGCGCGAAGGTGCGCTCTTTCTGTACAGCGACAAGCCCGCGGTCCTGTCCTGCAACACCTCCCTGGGATACGCCCTCATGCCGGATCCCGCCTTCATTCCTCTCCTCCCCAAACATGTGCACGCGCTTACGGCGGCGCGCGGGCCGATTGTCCTCAACTCATCCACATATTCCGTGTTTCTTAGTTCCAACGGAAACGTTGCCCCGGAACTGTTCAAGTGCCTGGCCCCACTCAAAGCCGGCGGACGCATTGCTGGGGTCATTGCCCTTGGCCGTCGGCCCGGCGACTCGCTCTATGAAGACAACGAGCTCGACGCTCTGGAGTTGCTCTGCAGCTACGTGGCCCTCGCGGTGCAGAATCACGCGCTGACCCAGACGATTGCTCAGCGCGTTTCCGAGAATCTTCGTCTGATGGCCTCGCTGCATGGGTTCTACGACAACGCGCTAGAGGCCTTCGCCACCGCCATCGACGTCAAGCATGTCAACATCCACGGCCACTCCCTGCGGGTCGGCCGTTACGCTGCCGCCATTGGCGACGCCATGGGGATGGACGCCAGCGAGGTCGCCGCACTGCGCAGCGCCGGGTACCTGCACGACATCGGAAAAGTCGCCGTCGATCGCCGCCTCTTCGGCAAAGTGGGAGCGCTCGATCCGGACGAATTTCGCGAGATGGCGGATCATACCGTCGTCGGCCACCAGATCGTCAGCAGCGTGCAATTCCCCTGGCCCAAGATTCCCGAGACCGTGCGTTGGCATCACGAACGCAGCGACGGCTCCGGATATCCCGACAAACTCTCGCAAGACGATCTGCCCTTGGGGGTCCGTATCGTCGGCCTGGCCGACTCGTTCGATGCCATGACCAGCGCGCGCCCTTACCGTGCTCCACTCTCGGTCGGCAGCGCTTTGAGTGATCTGGTGCGGCTCGCGCCCGAGAAGTTTGATCCCAACGTCGTGCAGGCTCTGCTGATCCAGGTGCGCCGCGAGGCCGTCGGCAGCAGCCGGGCTCCGCTCCTCGACACCATGTCGGTCAACATCGCAGCCACCGACATCGACCATCTGGCCGCCACTTTGCAATATAAAGTCTCGCGCGCCAAAGCCTATCTCACGTAGAAACCGCTGTAGGCAACAGCTGCGAAACAAACGTGGTAGCAACCGGGAACGATCGTGGAACAGCGGCCGTGGGAACGGCCGTGCGAACAACCGTGCGAACGACCGTGGAAGAGCGGCCCTTTTAGGGCCGCGTTAGGTCCCAACCTCTGACCCGGGCTTTAGCCCCAGGAGTTCCGCGCCATCTCCAATGTCCCGAACCCCTTGCTTCACAATGACTTTCGCTGCCCATGGAACAACCGCAGATAGCAACTTTTCCCCCGTTTTGGGTTCATAATCAGGAGAGTCATCCACCCGGGAGTCCGCATGAGATCCAGATTCGTTTGGCTGTCGGCCCTTCTACTTTGTGTGGGCCTTGCCTGCGCCGTCCCGCACCTGCTCGCTAAGAAGAAAGACAAGTCCGCCGACTCTGCCGCCGAACAGAAGCGGGCCGTGCATGCGCTCAACCGGCTGACCTTTGGCCCGCGCCCCGGCGACGTGCAACAGGTGATGGCGATGGGCGTCGACCGCTGGATCGACCAGCAATTGCATCCCGAAAAGATTTCCGACAGTGCCGTCGAATCACGCCTCACGCCTCTGCGCACTCTGCACATGAGTTCGAAAGAAATCATGGAGGACTTTCCCGATCAGCCGCTGCTCAAGCAGGTGATGGATGGCAAACGTCCCATGCCTTCGGATCCCGCACGGCGCGCCGTCTATCAGGTGCAAGTCGCGCGTCTCCAGGAGAAGCAAGACAAGAAGCAGGAGCGGGTGAAGGCGGAGAACGACCGGCAGGATAAGAACGATCAGAAAGAAGTCGCTGCCATGCCGTCTCCCGCGCCGGCAACATCGGACGCCTCCCAGGGCGCGAAGACCGCCGAAGAACTCGCCGCTGCCGCAGCCTCCACAGCAGAGCCCGCGCCCAACGCTCCTGCGGATAGCAACACGATGGCTTCCATGAGTCCGGCGCAGGGCGAGTCCTCGAACGCCGCCGCCAACGACGCGTCCATGACTCCTTCGGCTGCCGCGAAGTCTGCTCCCGCGGACGATGCCGAGGCGCGCCGCCGTGAAGATCGCCTCTATGCCGACTTGAAAATCCAGGGACTCATCGATCTTTCGCCCGACGAGCGCTACAAGAAAGTGCTGGCAATGTCGGTCGATGAGCAGGTCGCCTTCGCGGATTCGCTCCGTGGCGGCAAGGGCCAGGAGTTTCTCGAAGGACTCAACCCCAAACAGACCGAAACCCTGCTTGCGATGAACAATCCGCAAGCGGTAGTGGTTGAGGAACTCTCGCAAGCCAAGCTGTTGCGCGCGATTTACAGCGAGCGCCAGCTCGAAGAGGTGATGACCGATTTCTGGTTCAATCACTTCAACGTTTTTGTCGGCAAAGGGCCGGAGCGCCTGTTGCTGACCAACTACGAGCAGGAAGTCATCCGCCCTCGCGCCATGGGCAAGTTCGAAGACCTGCTGGTCGCCACCGCCAAGAGTCCCGCCATGCTCTTCTACCTGGACAACTGGATGAGCGTGGGACCAAACTCCATGCAAGCGGGCGGCGGGCCCCAACGGCCCATGATGCGGCCCGGGCCCTATGGCCCCTACGGCCGGCGTCGCTTTCCCCGACAGTATCCGAACCAGAACCCGAATGCGCGCCGCAAGCAGAACTCGGGCCTGAACGAAAACTACGGCCGCGAGTTGCTCGAACTGCACACCCTCAGCGTGAATGGCGGATACTCGCAGCGCGACGTCACCGAGGTCGCCAAAGTCTTCACTGGCTGGACGATCGACAAGCCCCTCGAAGGCATGAGCTTCCGTTTTGACCCGCGCATGCACGAGCCCGGTCCGAAGTTTGTTCTGGGACATCGCATCAAGCCCAAGGGCGAGGACGAGGGCAGGGAAGTGCTGCACATGCTCGCCACCAGCAAACAAACCGCACACTTCATCTCGCTGAAACTCGCGCAGCGCTTTGTGTCTGATGATCCGCCGCCCGCGCTGGTCGACCGCATGGCCAAGACGTTCGAGAAGAAGAAAGGCGACATCCGCGAAGTCCTCAGCACGCTGTTCCATTCGCCGGAGTTCTGGGCTGACGCTACGTATCGCGCCAAGGTGAAGACGCCGCTCGAATTTCTAGCGTCCGCGGTTCGCGCCACCGGCGCAAACGTCGACAACGCTTTGCCGCTGGCTCGCCAACTGAACAACATGGGCATGCCGCTCTATGGATCGCAGCCGCCCACCGGTTACTCGATGAAGGCCGACACCTGGGTCAGTTCATCGGCGCTGCTGAATCGCATGAATTTTGCGTTGGCCCTGACGTCGGGCAAAGTCCACGGCGTCAGAGTCGACGTCGTGCAGCTTGCCGGTGGCCCGCCTGCTTCTGTAGACGCAACCACGACGCTCTCGACGATGGAAACGAAGCTGCTCGCGGCCGACGTCTCAAAGCAGACGCACGATTCGATCGTGGCCCAAATGGAAGGCCCGGCGAAGGACACGAAGCTGGACCCAGGCAAAAAGCCCTCGCAACCCAAACCGCCGGATGCGAGCACCATCGCGGGCCTGCTTTTGGGGTCGCCAGAGTTTCAAAGAAGATGAGGTGGAAGAGGGATGTGGAAGAGCGGCCCTTCAGGGCCGCGTAAGCTCGCCACCGATTCGCGGGCTTTTAGCTCCCGTGGAAGCTTTTGAAGTCGAGGAACTGTCATATGCCAACTCGCCGCGTATTCCTTCGCAACAGCGCCCTCGCCGTCGTAGGAACGGCCGCCGTGCCCAGCTTTCTCACGCGTGCCGCCTTAGGAGCGGTCGAGAACGGCACTCGCACTAAACGCCTGGTCGTGATCTTCCAGCGCGGCGCGGCCGACGGTCTGAACATCGTCGTCCCCTACGCTGAATCCCAGTACTACTCGCTGCGCCCGAGCATCAACATTCCTAAGAAGTCGGTGCTCGATCTCAATGGATTCTTCGGCCTCCATCCCTCGCTCGCGCCATTCCAACCCCTCTGGCAGCAGCGTCATCTCGCCATCGTTCATGCCGCTGGATCACCCGACACCACCCGCTCGCACTTCGATGCGCAGGACTTCATGGAGACCGGAACCCCCGGCGTGAAAGTCACCGAAGACGGATGGCTGAACCGTTCACTCCATAGCCTCGCGCGCTCACCGCAGAACTCTCCCTTCCGCGCCATCGCGCTCGGGCCCTCGCTGCCGCGCATCCTGAGCGGCTCTGAACCGGCAGTCGCCATGAACAACATCAATGACTTTTCGGTCGGCGGCCGGAGTCTCAAGCCTTCGCCTGCTGCCACCGCTTTCGAAGCCATGTACGATCACTCGTCCGATAGCGTGCTGCACGGCACCGGCGAAGAAACTTTCGACGCCGTAAAGATGTTGAAGGCCGCCGACCCGGGCAAGTACACGCCCGCTCCCGGTGCGAGCTATCCCAAGGGCCGTTTCGGCGACAGCCTGCGGCAGTTGGCGCAACTCATCAAAGCGAATCTCGGAGTGCAGGTCGCCTTCGCCGACATCGGTGGATGGGACCACCACGTCAACGAAGGCGCGACCGAAGGCCAACTCGCCAATGTGCTGGGCGATTTCTCGCAATCCCTCGCCGCATTCTGGACCGATCTCGGCGATCTCGGGGAAGACACGGTCGTCGTCACCATGTCGGAGTTCGGCCGCACCGCGCGCGAAAACGGCAACCGTGGCACCGATCATGGCCACGCCAACGTGATGTTCGTTCTCGGCGGACCGGTGAAGGGCGGCAAGGTCTACGGCCGCTGGCCCGGACTTGACCAGTCGCAACTCTACGAAGGCCGCGACCTGGCCCTCACCACTGACTTCCGCCAAGTGATCGGCGAAGCCGTCGCCCGCCACCTGGGCAACAGCAATCTGGCGCAGGTCTTCCCCGGTTTCGACAATCAGCCGGGGAAGTTCCTACGCTATTTGGGTTGAGTTTCCGCTTTTGAGAGAAGGGACTCTAAGTCTGTTTTCACCACGGAGTCACAGAGTGACGGAGAACAAGAAAGGGCTTTCTCCGTGTCTCAGTGCCTCCGTGGTGATTGAGATGTTGCCTTCGCGAGACCGCTAGATGTCGATGAACACTTCCCCGTTCTCGACCTTGATGGGATAGGTCTTCAGCTTCTGATCGGGATGATCGCAAGCCACGCCCGTCTTCGGGTCATACTTCCATCCGTGCCACGGACAGACCACTTTGCCGTCTTCGACCATGCCTTGACCGAGCGAGCCGCCTTGATGCAGGCACTCATTGTCCATGGCGGTGATTTTTCCCCAGACGTTAACAATGCAAATCATTTTTCCGTTGCAGGGAAAGTTGCGTGCTTCGTTGGTGGTGGGGAGGTGAGCCTGGGAGATTATTTTGACGAAGGCCATATGTTCGAGCGAGCTATGAGCAATGA
Organism: Candidatus Dormiibacterota bacterium; assembly: GCA_035632675.1. Lineage (GTDB taxonomy): Bacteria > Acidobacteriota > Terriglobia > Terriglobales > Acidobacteriaceae > Sulfotelmatobacter. The sequence goes on along the minus strand of DASQGJ010000061.1, from coordinate 160,198 downwards.
GCCGCGAGCCGTGAGCGATTTCGATTGGCTATGAACATTTCCATTTCAACGAACAAGACGTTGATTGTCGGCGTCGCGGGCTCATGTTCATAGCTCACCGCTCACTGCTCATTGCTCACAGTTATTTCGGTTGCAGCGTCTGCGCGATCATCACCTGCCGCTTGAAGTTCTCCACCATATTCGCGTCGAGCCGCACCGCGGTCGGCTTCTTCGCCAGCGTCATGGTGTCGATCTTGTCCTGCAATTTCAGCAACGCGTAAAACAGATTCTCCGGACGCGGCGGGCACCCGGTCACATAAACGTCTACCGGCACAATCTTATCGACGCCCTGCAGCACCGCGTAAGTATTAAACGGGCCACCTACCGACGAACACGCGCCCATCGAGATCACCCACTTCGGGTCGGGCATTTGGTCGTAGATGCGCTTCACCACCGGCGCCATCTTGAGCGTAACCGTGCCGGCCACGATCATCAGATCGCTCTGCCGCGGGCTGGGACGAAACACTTCCGAGCCGAAGCGCGCAATATCAAAGCGCGAAGTTGACGACGCAATCATCTCGATCGCGCAGCAGGCCAACCCAAACGTCATCGGCCAAACCGCCGACTTCCGCGCCCAGTTAAAGACGTAGTCGACGGTCGAAATCATGAAATTCTTTTCAAACTTGTTCTGCAACCAGCCCATGAGTCGCCCTCGTTTCGAGTGGTCCCGATGCGACGGTCCCGGTCCCCCGGAATCTCGCGCAGCACTACACAGGCAGTCTAGGTAAGGCGGGGAAGAGTGTCAAACGGAGAGGGGAGGCCGGAAGCTGGAAGCTGGGAGGGAAGCGCCTTCCGAGTCAGCTGCGTGACCACGCCGGGAATTGAATCAGCTCATGCGGACTTGACGCCGGCAACGGCGTCCTCCCGAGCCGCCAACCCCTTTGGACCAATGCAGTGATTACCGAGGTCATCGCAATTCCTATTTCCCTGCATCGAATCTGCCGATCTAGGAGGTAGATTGATCTTTGGTTCATGCGTGATTCCATGGGCACAGGGAGGTCGAACTTGAAGAACCCACACGAACACATACCTTTTTGCCAGACCGGTTCGGCCATCGCGTCCTCTTGTCCGGCGTGCCAATGGGTGCTGCTGCAGCAGAGCCAGCCTTTGCCGGAAGTGATCTTCGAGAAGAAGCTCACGCACGACGATGAAGTCTTCCTGACAGAGATGGCTATCTCGTACTAAGCAAGTGCGGCTAGCAAGTCAGGAACGCCCGCCTACCCGATTTCCACCAACTCCAGCACGGCTTTGCGCAGCGGCTTCGTCAGCGGCAACGCGGAGAGGCGCAGCAGATTCACCAGCAGCCCCAGGCTCTTGTCCATCAAGCGCTCGGTGCGCTCCTGGTTCGGCGAGCGGTCGTAGAGCCAGAACATGATCAGCGCCATCTGATACAGCCATAGCAGGTAGGGCAAACGCGGCTTCAAATCGGACGGCACTTTCGCGTCGCTGCCTTCCACCGCGATGCGCATGTGCTCGATGGCCCCGTCGCGAATCGCGCGGGTCTCGTCGCTGAAGGGAGAGAGCGGATCGGCGCTGTCGGGCGCGTGACGGAACAGCGCCGAGCAAAACTTGCGGTTCGGTTCCAGCAGTTGCAGGCGCTGGTCGAGAATGCACCGGATTCGATCCTTCAGTTTCTTGTGTCCGGCGAGTGCGGAGAGAACCGGTTGGTTGCTGCTCTCCTGCATCTCGCGGTAGAAGGCGAGCACGATGGCGTCTTTGGACGAGAAGTAGTAATAAGCGCCGCCGAGGGCCACGCCTGCTTTGGCCGCAATATCGCGCATGGTGGTGGGTTCAAAACCTTTTTCGCGAAACAATTCCATCGCGGCTTCGTAAATCTTGCGGCGCGTGTCTTCCGCGCGCTGCGTGACCCTTGGTTTGAGCGTTGTGTTGGTCATTGTAAGTATTCCCGTACTTTCGACAACGGCGCACTAGCCGCGGGCAAGGCGCAAGGCTCGAGTTCCACCTTGCGCAGTTCGCCCGCAATGGCTTCCGGATCCTCCGTGCTTAGCAGGCCGGAAATCAAGTGGCGGTTCTTTGAGAGCGCCGCAAAGGCCTGGCGGGCCAGCGGCATCAGCAGCGGATGCGTCAGCCGCGCCGCCCAGTCGCGATACTCCACCAGCGCGTACAGCACCATGATCCAGGCGCGGTCGTTCAAATACACCGCACCGTCGTCGCTGATGACTGCCAGATCGTCCTTGCCGGCGATTCTCTCCAGTTCTGGAAACAGCCGCTTCGCCTTCTCGGAGCCTTGTTCGACGACTGCCACGCCGAGCCACGAACGTTGTACGAGGATCCAGTTCTTCAGGCGGCAGCACAGTTCGCACTTCGGATCATAGAGCACGTAAAGTTTTTCCATATGCGTCCCTCCTTTCGCGGCTTCCGGCCTCCGCTGTTCCGGCCTCCGGCGCCGTCCAATCTGAACTTGCCTCCGAAAGCCGAACGCCGGTATCCGGTTTGCGGCGCTTGCATCTTTCAGCGCGGAATGGCGACCTTCAGCATGGCGTCCGGCGTGACCGGAGGAGTGGGAGTCACAGGACGGCGCGCGCCTCTGCGAATGCGCGAGAAGACGTAGAGATTGAAGAAGTGCATGCCGCCGAGGATGAGCAGGACCATGCCCATCTTGTCGCTCAGCAGTTCAATCGCTGCCCGCGACGTGCTGATGACGTCCGCGGTTTTGAGCGCGAGTGAGACGAAACCGATGTTGATCAGATAAAAGCCCACGACCAGCAGGTGATTTACGGAGTCCGCGAGTTCCTTGTTGCCATGAAAGGCGTCGATCAGAAAGATGCCGCCGCGCTTGTACAGAGTGCGTGCGACCCAGATGGTGAGGGCCACGCTGATTACCAGATAAGTCAGATAGGTCGCTACGATGACGTTGTTGGCTGTGTTCATATTTTCCTCCTCCTTCGAATATTGAACGTGTTCAAAACAAATATAGGCCCAGGGTGGGGATGCGTCAAGAGAAAAGTTGAACACGTTCATATATTGATTTTAAAGGGTTTACGAGCAGAGCGAAGAGCGAGTACTACCCTTGTGTCTTGAAGGCTGCAGGTTTGAGCGATGCGCTCGCGAATCCCGTTCGCCTGAACCGCTGAACGCGGTGTTCCCGATTCCCGCGCGCGGAACAATCGGGCGCGCACAATGCAGAAGCCTGTCAGGGCAGGGGCCTGCCTATCAACTGTGGACGAGCTCCTCAATCGTGAACTTTCCATTCGCCTTGTCGCGCTCCAGCTCATTGAGGCGCTCTTCCGCCTGCTCGCGCGTATCAAATGGGTGATCTGAGATCGGCTGTCCTAATTCGACGGTGTTCCCGTCGTTGACGATATGGCGTATTACGTATGCCATGTGGAACTCCTGTACTGTCACGATTGTACGCCGCCGCAAGCGTCACCGTTGGGGTCAGGGGATTTCTACGGGAGTGATGCGTAGATGGAACGGAGGCCGTCAAATAGCGGACGGCGTCTCGAGCCTGGCTGGCCGGGGCGCCCATGTGGCTGCGCGGCACGGCGGCTAGTTCAATTCTCGTCAGGAACCTACGGGAGCCATCGGCACCTTGCTCTGAGGCTGAATTACGGTGAGCTTGGGATGCGTGTGGGCGGTGAGCACTTCAAGCATCTCAGCAGCGTACTCCCGGTCGGCGGTCAGAGCCGTATCGGTATAGCTCCGCGCCGCAGGATCGCTCTTCAGTTTCTTCAGGAAGCCATGGAAATGCCAGGCGAGCTGCGCCAGCTTGACGTGTTTGTACAGGAGATTTGTCCAGTAACGCGGGTAGAACACAAACGGGTTTTCGAGGGGAAGGGTTGGCCGCCGGTCTTTACGGTACTTGCGGCGCACCAAGCCGCCCTGCAGGGGATGAACATTCTCCAGCACCACGCTGCCGTGAAACCAAAGCAGCAGCACCCACATGTTCTCGACGCTGATTCCGGTGGCGGCGGCGCGCCGTATCACCGTTTTCATATGCTCAACGGAATAGAATTTTTTCCACGCATCCTGATAGGCCCTGGTCCATTGCTCAGCCGACATTTGGGCATGCGTCGTGGTGACATGCTCCACGTCGTACCTGTTCAAGTCGGGATCGAGGTAGGCTCCCGCTTTGTAGAGTTTCTGGTGATCCTCGGAGCCGGGCAGCGGGGTCATGGCAGTCGGTTCCAACAGATCGATGGCAAGCTCGCGCTGAATGATGCCTATGTCGCGGTCTACCGACTCCGGCGTGTCTTCGGGAAACCCGATGATGTAGCCGGCGAACACGATCGATCCCGCTCGCTTCCACTGCAGCAGCATGTTGCGGTATTCCTCAATCTTGTTCTGCTTCTTTCTCGCACCGAGCAGGCTGTCGGGATTGATGCTTTCCAGACCGATGAAGACCCGACGCACTCCGGCGCGGCCCGCCTTTTCGATGAAGTGCGGCAGGCGGTGGCACATGGTGTCGACCTGGATGGTGAACTTGATGTTGAGTTTTTCCTGTTCGCGCATGGCGATGATGCGGTCGAAAACCTTCTCCCAATCGGGATTGCGCGCGAAATTGTCGTCGGTAATGAAAAAGCGGTTGACGCCCTGCGCCAGATTACGGCGGATCACTTGCTCCACATCGTCGACGGTACGCCGGCGCGACTTGCGCCCTTGCACGTTGATGATGGTGCAGAACGAGCACAGAAACGGGCACCCGCGGCTGGCGTCAAAGGTGGTGAAATTGCCCATGGTGCAGCGGATTGTGTTATTCGACAACATGGGCAGCGGCGCGCCGTCAATCGCAGGCAAGTCCGCGAGGTAGTTGTAGAGCGGCTTGAGCGTGCCGCTCCAGGCGTCGCGCAGGATTTCATCCAGCCGTTGCTCTTCCGCTTCACCCGCAAACAGGGAGATGCCGAGATCCATGGCCTCGCGCAATTCCGGCGTGGGTTCAGGCAGCATCGACAGGACGCCGGAGACGTGAAACCCACCGACGCAAACCGGAATGCCGGCTTTGCGCAGCGGCCGCGCAATGTCCATGGCCCGCGGGAACTGGTTCGACTGCACACCCACCAGGAAGACCAGTGCCCGTTGCCCCGCCAGTTGTCGCACGATGCGTTCCGGACGGACACGGGTGTTGCACTCATCCACCGCAGTGATCGAGATTTCCACGTCGTCGCCCAGAATGCGGCGCGAGTGGCAGTCCAGCGCCAGCCCGTTGAGCGTGGCCAGCGTGTTGGATGGAATGGCCGAACGGAACCACTGAATGATGTAGCCGTCGTCGTCATAGTGCGACGGCTTGATCAGGAGAAGCGAGAAAGTCTGCCCCAAGCGCTCGCCCCCAGCAGAAGAAGTCGACTTGGCCCGCAAGCTTGAAGATGCGGCGCTAGATTATCACAGGCTCATGCGGGAACCTGCGAAATTTCCGATCCGGGTGATGAATTCAGCACGATCATTCGCGCACCGGCCGTTTGGAGGCAGGCTGCCCACTCCGCTAAAATAGTGAGTTCTGTGGATACCTCATGACCTTGACCAAACAGCAAGCTCTGGAGATGTTCGAATCCGACGATCTGATCGGGATCGGGATGGAGGCGGACGCCGTACGCCGCCGGTTGCATCCTGAGGGCGTGGTCACCTACATCATCGATCGCAACATCAACTACACCAACTTCTGCACCGAGTACTGCACCTTCTGCGCCTTCTACCGGCCGCTGAAGGGACCGGCGGCGAAGGAAGGGTACATCCTCGACTTTGACACGATTTACGAGAAGATCCGCGAGACGGTTGAACTGGGCGGCACCGGCGTGCTGATGCAGGGAGGCCTGCATCCGGACCTGAAGATTGACTGGCACGAGAAGATGCTGCGCGGGATCAAGGAGCGCTTCCCGAAAGTTCACCTGCACTGCTACTCGGCGTCGGAGATCATCGCGATTGCTGAATACAGCGGGCTGTCGATTCGCGACACGATTCTGCGGCTGCGCGATGCAGGGCTGGACTCGATTCCTGGCGGCGGCGCGGAGATTCTCGACGACGAAGTGCGCTACAAGATTGCGCGGCTGAAGTGCCTGACCGAGGACTGGATCAACGTCCACCGCACGGCCCACCAGATCGGGATGCGTACGACGGCAACCATGATGTTTGGCGTGGGAGAAAAGCCCGAGCACCGCGTTAACCACTTCCAGCGGCTTTATGAATTGCAGGAAGAGACTGGCGGATTCACTGCGTTCATCCCGTGGAGCTTTCAGCCGCAGAACACGGCGCTGGGCGGGCGCCACTGGGACGAAGCTACGGCAGTGGAGTACTTGAAGGTGCTGGCGATCTCGCGGTTGTATCTTTCGAACTTCCTCAACGTGCAGTCGAGCTGGGTGACACAGGGATTGAAAGTCTGCCAGATGGGGCTGCGCTTCGGCGGGAACGACGTGGGGTCGGTGATGCTCGAGGAAAACGTGGTGCGTGCGGCGGGCGTGACGAATTGCACGACGGAAGAGGAGTTGCGACGGATCATTCGCGATGCCGGGTTCCGTCCGGCGCAGAGAGACACGTTGTACCGGCAGTATTTTCTGAATTAGCTGAAGTGGTTGCTCTTTGACCTCTGTGGTGAAAGCTTTGGATCATGGCCTTTCCTATCAAAGTGTGCGCGGTTTGCGGGGAAGAATTCGAACTGAAGCCGGGGAAGCCCGGGTTCGCCAATCGCTGTCCATCGTGCAGTGAAGAAGACGCCGCTGGCAGCGCGAAATCCGCTGACCCGTTGAAGTCCGACAAGGGTGCCAACGCGGCTCGCCGCGAAGCCATGAAAAACCTGCTGTATCGTAAGGATAGTTAAGAGTTCGGCCTGTCTAAGCGGAACGCCTCGCTTGGCTTGGCCGACGGACGAATGCGTCCGTCGCCACGTGAGTCGGGGCTACTGCTTCAGGATCCAAGTCGACATTTTCTCGAGCGCGACCGGCGACATCGTTTCCTCGATCTGCGCGTACTCCGCCGGAGATCCCGTCTTCGCTGTCTGGAACAAGTGATTCAGTCCAGGTAGTTCATCCACCTCGAAATGCTTGTTGCCACCCTCTTTCAGAGCCTTGCGAATCACGGGCAGATTCTGGTCCGGGAGCACTTGCTTGTCGAGCGAACCGTTGATTGCGAGTACAGGACAAGTTACTTGGCGAAGCGCGGTCGCGGGATCGTAGGTCAGGAAGTAGCGAAACCAGACTGAAGTGAACTGGCGGATCTCCATCCCGATTTGCGCTTCGGTTCCTGCTCCCGACATCGTTTCGCGCAATTCTTTCTCGAGCACTGCCTGATCCTTTTCCGTTTCGATCAGCCGCATAACCTCCCGCTGCTTGGCGGCGCTCCTGGCGGCATCTTCGGGCTTCTTGCCATTGGCCACATCGATTGCCTCCATCTGCGCCACGATCACCTGATCGCCGGGCACGGCCGTTCCCGCCATCATCACGATGAAGGCAACATCCTGGTTGCGAGCGGCGACCATGGGAGCGATCATTGCGCCTTCGCTGTGGCCGACTAACCCAATCTTGTGCGGATCGATTTCCGCCCGCGTCTTCAGATAGGCGACGCCCGCCTCGGCATCGGTGGCAAAATCCGCGGTCGTTGCCTTCGAGAAAACTCCCGTCGACTTGCCCATGCCCCGATCATCGGCCCGCAGCACCGCAATTCCGTGCCGCGTCAGGTAGTCGGACAGAATCAGAAATGGCCTGTGCCCGAGCAGAGTCTCGTCGCGATCCTGCGGGCCGGAGCCGGTAATCAACAGTACTCCAGGAAACGGTCCCTTTCCCTGAGGAATAGTGAGGGTCGCAGCCAGCGTCACATTCTGGGTTTTGTTTTCATACGTGACCTCTTCCTCGTGATACGGATACGGCCTCGCCGGATTCTGCGGCCTCTTCGGCTCCAGTTCCGCCAGATTCTTCACCGGCTTCAGCACGAGTGGCATGGCGCTGCCCTGCGTCCATGTGCCGTCAATCGAAGACAAGTCCGGCGCGATCTTGCCCTCGAAAACTCCGCCAACATTTTTCACTTCAATCTTCAGCGCCGGCCCATCGCGAGTCACGGACGAGGTCGACATTCCCTTCAGGCCCTGGTCGAGACTGTCCAGTGTCGCGGACAATCCCTCGTCCGTATTCACGATATGAAACACCACGCGCAGCTTCATGGTTCCGGTATCGAGCGTTCCCAGCCAAGCGCCGTCGATGTCGGAGGGCTTGACCGGCTTGTGCTCAACCTCGGCTTGATCCTTAGTTCGTTTGAGAACGAGAGGCAAGTCCGCTCCGCCCTGCGACCAGGTGCCATCGATCGACGACAGATCGGCGGAGAGCTTGCCGGAATACACTCCGCCGATCGCCTTGACCTCGACCTTCAGGGACGATCCATCGCGCGTGACACTCGTAGTGGGCAGGCCCTTCATGTTCTGATCCGGGCTGTCCATGGTGGCGATGAGCCCGTCTTCGGTGTTGCTGATGTGAAACACGACGCGCAGCTTCGAAATTCCGGTGTCGAGCGTGCCGGCCCACGTGCCGTCGATGTCAGAGGGCTTGGCGGGCTTGTGTTCGGTCTTGATCGGCGCCGTTGCCCGCTTGAAGTCCAGCGCCAATGACTGCCCCTGCGACCAAGTGCCGGAAATAGTCTTGCCATCGGCGGCAACCTTGCCTTCATACGTTCCGTGGACGGCGGTCACGTCAAGATTCAACTTCGAGTCTTTCAGGGTGATGGAATTGATGGGGATGCCGTTGGCGCCAGGCTGATCAATACTGTCGAGCGTACCCTTGAGAGCGCCGTCGGCGCCTTTGGTGAGGTGGAGCACGAGACGCAGCTCGCCCATGCCGGTATTGAGGGTGCCTTGCCAGTCGCCGGCGATATCTTGTGCGTGGACGAAGGTGGCGGCCATGGTCAGGATCAATAGAATGAAAATGCATTTCATGCAATTCGCCCCTCCTTGGGCGAGTAGCGAGTAGAAGGATCGAAGACCCGCGGGGCGCAATCACTCTGTAGCGGCGTTGAGCTCGTCGATCATGCGCTGCAGGCACCGCGCAGCCCGCATATTCATCTTCCAGATCCAGAAGAAGAGAGCGGCAATGAGTACGTCCATCAACGCCAGGCCGGCCCACGCCAGGGGACGTGGCACCGAAACCGCGTACCCCACCGTATACACCACGAAGCCTGGAACCATCGGCGCCAGATACCAGGACCAGACCTTGCTGACCACCTCGCGCTGCCGTTCCAGTTCCGCGCGATAAAACCGCAGGCTGGTCAACGTATCCAGGCCCGCGGGCATGCTCTTCGCAGAGCCCTTCAGATGAAGCTGAATGACAATCCACAGCATACCCGCGATGAACAGCGCAAAGGTGATCCGGGACAGCGCGCCTTGGGTGGTTGCGAAAAAATACACGAATAGAGCGACTGCGATCAGCGAGGCCACGTACTCTCTAATATTTCTCCACATGATTCTGCGCTCGAACTTCCCTGCACGAAGGTGAATTTCGTCCACTGACATTTTGATACCCTCCACGGGCTGTTCTTGCCAGATCTTCAGCACGGGATTTTGTAGCTCAGTCATGATCTTCTCCTCCCTGCTGAAACTGGCGGGCCAGCATGCTCTTGATGCGGTGAATTTTGGTGGCGACGTTTCCGGCAGACAGCCCGGTGATCTCTCCGATCGCAGCGGCGTCGAGGCCTTCGAGATAGGAAAGGATCACGTGGCGGTCGAGCGGCTTGAGACGTTGAATCAGAGTGAGCAGGCGGTCAAGCGCATGGCTGCGATCCGCGGCCTGTTGGCCGCTGTTCGCATCAGGAAGATTTTCCAGTTCTTCCAGCCCGAGCAGTGCTTGCGGCCTGGTGCGGCGCTGGTGGAGCACGTGTGAAGCGCCGACGTTGTGAGCGACGCGGTAGATCCAGGTGCGAAGCGAGCACCGTCCGTCAAAGCCGGCGAAGCTGCGCCACAGGGCGACGTGAATATCCTGCAGAAGATCACGCCGGATATCGGCGTCGGCCTCGTAGGCGCGCGCTAACCGTTCCAGGGCAGCGCCGTAAGTCTCGATGGCTTCACGGTAGAGTTCGTCTTGCGTGGATGCCGCCGCTGCCGCCGCCGGGATGGCCTCAATTGCGCTCACATCTAGGTAGTCGATGGGGATGGAAGTTTCTTACAGCCGGCTTTCTCCCTGATCCAGTTGATCTTAGATAAGATCGTTGGTTGGGTGGGCAACTTTGTCAATGTTCCGGTCCATGGAGTGATGTCCTTACTGCTCAGACTCCGGTTCGAAAAGGTGCGGCTAGATGGTTCCGCACGATGGCTTAAACTAAGCTAGCCGCACAAAAGAAAGGTTTTCTCAAAGGAAACGTGACCGTGCGATCCGGGCAGCCTGCCAAAAAAAACCGCCGGGCAAAGCTTGCGTCTGCGCCCCCATCGCAACCAGCGCAGACTTTGTCGAGGGACCGAATGGTCTGGCTTGCTCCTCTGCTGGTGGGTGTGATCGTCCTGTTGGTTACCCTTCCCACGATTCGCAATGCATTCTTCGATCTGGACGATGGACCGTATATCGCGGAGAAGCCCGCCTCCGACGGGTTGACTACGCAAGCTGTCGTCTTCGCCTTCACTGCGGTACGGCCAATGTACTGGCATCCGCTCGCGTGGCTCAGCCACGAACTCGATACCGAACTCTACGGGTCTTCGACGGCGGGGCATCATTTCACGAGTGCGCTCTTGCACGCACTGACAGCGGCGTTACTGTGTGCGGTGCTGACCGGACTCGGATCTGGTGTTGTGCCCGCCGCCTTGGGGAGCTTGCTATGGGGCCTGCATCCTTTGCGGGTCGAGTCTTTTGCCTGGATTGCGGAGCGCAAAGACGTGTTGTGTGCGTTCTTCTTCCTGGCCGCCGCTGCGCTCTACTTGCGGTATAAGGATAGGCCATCACGGTGGCTGTATGCGGGTTGGTTAAGTTGCGGCCTGCTGGCTCTGATGTCGAAACCGACGGCTGTCAGTTTGCCGATCATCCTATTCCTGCTCGACTTCTGGCCTGTACGGCGACAAGCGTCACTATTGCGACTCGTGGCTGAGAAGCTACCGCTCGTGGCGGGAGATGTTGTGATTACGTATCTGGCGGTTGTGGGGCAATCGCAGGCGATGTCGCTGACTCCCGTGGGTTCCCTCCCGGTGCGTCTGGAAAATGCGACGCTTTCCTGTGTCCGCTACTTTGGCAAGATGCTGTGGCCAGTAGACCTCGGTTGCTTCTATCCATTTGACGATCGCCTCGCCAGTCGCTGGGGGATACCTTCCGTTGTCGTGCTGATCGCCGTCACCACCATTGCCATTGTGCAGCGGAGGCGCAGAGGGTGGTTGCTGGCGGGATGGAGTTGGTTCCTGATCGCGCTACTGCCGAACTCCGGGATTGTGCAAGCCGGGAGACAGGCACTCGCCGATCGTTTTACAGAGTTGCCCATGATTGGGATCGTGATCGCATTAGTCTGGGCCGTTTCCGAGTGGGCGGGCACCGTGCCGTGGCGGAGGAAGACCGCCGTGGTTGGGACGGGCGTTGTGCTTGCGGCGCTTGCGGCCCTCACCATCCGGCAAATCGGATATTGGAAAGACAGCGAGACTCTGTTCCTGCGAACGATTGCAGTCAAGGACAGCGCCTATATTCGCGACAATCTCGCGACAAACCTGATCCAGCAAGGACGCCTGGCGGAGGCTGAGATCCACCTGCTGGCGGCCGTTCGCCTTGCGCCCGAGGAATACCCGCATCACAACAACCTGGCTGTTCTGTATGGAAAGATGCGCCGTCCGCAAGAAGCGTTGGAACAAGCGCGGATAGCCTCCAGTCTCGCACCCGACAATTACTCAGTCGCCGAGACACTCGGTCTTGCCCATCTTGCACTCAACAACTACCCGAATGCTCTCCAGAGCTTTGACCGGGCTGTCGAGTTAGGTTCCGACGCGACCACCTTGGCGCCGTTATTGAATGACACGGGTGTGTCGCTTGCCAAGAACGGCCAGGCTCGCGAGGCCGAAGCACTCTTCAGAAAGGCCGTCGCGTACGATCCGCTTTACGTTGACGCGCACTACAATCTGGTGCACGACTTGGCGGCAATGGGCGAGCAGGCTGAGGCAAGAGAGGCGCTGAAAGCCGCGATCCAGTCGACTGGGCCCAAACCCGAATACCAGGATTTCATGGGCCCAGCGAGCGGCCCTCTCATTTCTGCTCCACAATCCAGGCGTTGACCTTTGTTTCCAGCACATCCAGTGGAAGGGGGCCTTGGTCGAGGATCGCATCGTGAAACGTGCGCACATCGAACTTGCTGCCAAGTTCACGCTGTGCCTTCTCCCGCAGCTCCAGAATCTTCATCTGACCCATCTTGTAGGAGAGCGCCTGGCCGGGCCACGCGATATAGCGGTCGACTTCGGTCTCGATGTTCTGATCATCCATCGCGGTGTGTTCGCGGAAGTAATCAATCATTTGCTGGCGTGTCCAACGCTTCGAGTGCACTCCGGTATCGACGACCCAGCGCACCGCCCGCCACATTTCGTTCTGCAGGCGTCCATACTCGCTGTAGGGATCCTGATAGAACCCGACTTCTTTTCCCAGCCGTTCCGAGTAAAAAGCCCAACCCTCGGTGTAGGCGTTCACATCCAGATGAAAGCGGCGAAAGGGCGGCAAGCCGGTCAGTTCCTGGGCAATGGAGTACTGCAGGTGATGTCCGGGTACGCCTTCGTGGTACGCGATTGCCTCTACATTCAACAAGAGCCGCTTTTCGGGTGCATATTCGTTTACGTTGATACGGCCCGGCCGAGAACCGTCGCCCGCCCCGATGGAATAGTCGGCCGGCACGCTGTCGGCGCTGCGGAACGATTCCATCGGCACGACCTCGAGCTTGTTCTTGGGCAATCGCGTAAACAACTGGGGAAGCTTGGCATCCATCTGGTCGCGATATTTCGTGTACAGTTCGAGCAATTGCTGGCCGGATTTCGCATGCAAAGCCGGGTCCTGGCGAATGTGCGCGTTGAACGATTTCAGATCGCTGAAGCCCTGTGATTTAGCGACCTTGAGCATCTCTTCTTCGATCTGCGCGACGCTCTTGCGGCCCATTTCGTGAATTTGATCGGCAGTGAAATCGGTGGTTGTCTGGTGGCGCACCGCGAAGCGATATCGGGCGTCGCCGTCGGGCAGCGCCCATACTCCGGGATCAACGCGGCCGTGCGGAGCGTACTCTTCACGCACGAACTTGGCGAAGCGCGCGTAGGCGGGAGCGACCTCATTTTTCACCGCGTCTTCAATGCTGGCGCGCAATCGGCTACGGTCCGCCTCGGAAACGGAATCCGGAAACTTCTTCAGCGGCTCGGTGAATGAGCTTTTATCCAGCGGCGCGTCGGCTACCTGCTGCGCCTGCCCGGTCACTTTCTCCAGCAGATATTTCGGAGGCATCAGATGGTCGCGCAGTCCATCGCGCATGTGTCCGGTGGCCTGCTCCAGCACACGAGGGATCTGATGCAGCCGCGCGAGATAGTTGTCGTAGTCCTTCGTTGTGCGAAAAGGCACGTAGGAGGACAGAGACGCGTACCCGAGATGAACGCCGCCAAATTGCGTGGCCGGCATTTCCCAATCCTTGAAGCGTGCGCGTTCCACGCCTTCGCGCAGAGTGCGCACCATGAGGGCTTGATTGAGTCTTTCCTGCTCAGGAAACCCGGTGACATCGAGCGCCTCAAAAAGTGCGAGCGCCTGCCGGGTATGTTCCAGATTCTCCGCAATCGCGTGGTCTGAAAAATCGCTGAGCCGGTCGTTATAGCGGTCGTCTCCGACATGGGTTGCCAGCTCAGGCTGGGTGCGGAGCGAGTATTCCCATTCGTCGTTGAGCAGACGCTTCAGTTCCGCCCGGCGGGCGTCGAGAGACTGGCTAGAAGCCTGTCCAGAGGCATTTCCAATCAGGGAGACCGCTACGATGTAGGCGAAGCACAACAGCAAGATCGATGTTCGCAAGACTCACCTCAGCCCACGCGGGCGAAAGCATTATTGCACCTCTGAAGGGAGAAGGTGTGGAGTCGTCGTAAGGAACCTCTTTCTCATTTGTTCGCCCTGTCCGGGAGGCGTTTTAGCGCTTTGGGACGGCGGTTCCACGCGGTAGAATGAAGCTTGACCCGGCCAGCCTGTCGGCCGATGAAGCGCTGCCCACCTCCCCAGTCGAACCCATGAGACCGGTTGCCGCATTCCTGATGAGCCTGTTGCTGGGCGCAAGTGTGGGCGCGCAGACGGCGCCCGGCGCCACGAAAGCCGCAGTCCGCGCGACCATTGAAGGCCTCGTCACCAAAGATCCCGACATCCAGCCAGTGAAGAAGGCTGTCATTGAGTTGATCGCGGAGAATCAGGCGGAAGGCGGAGACTACACGGCGGTCAGTGGCCCGGACGGCGTATTCCGCATCGAAAACATTCTGCCCGGCCGCTACCATCTTTTTGCCGAGCGCGCCGGGATGCTCGACGCAGAGAAGCAGCGCGGCCACAGCGAAGGCCGCATTCTGACGCTCACGGCCGGACAGGAACTGAAAGACTTGCACATTCGGCTGCAGGCTGCGGCTGTGGTCCGCGGACGGGTGACGGACGAAGATGGCGATCCGTTGCCGAGCGCGGAAGTCACGGTGTTGCGCCAGACTTTCGTTGCCGGGCACAGTCACTGGGAGCAGGCGGGTGCCGAGCGGACCAATGATCTGGGAGAATACCGCATCGCAAATCTGCCGGGGGGGAATGTGTACGTGTCGGTGAGCCCGCCGCCGGATTTCAAGAGCCTGATCGAAAACGCCGGCGTTGCTGCTGCCGAACCACACAATCCCAACGTGCCCGAGAAGCCTCCGGCTACGACCTACCAGACCATGTATTATCCGGGAACGCCGGATCGGAGCCAGGCTTCGCCGATTCCGTTGCATGCGGGCGATGAATTTCCTGTGAACTTTTCTCTGGCGCCGAGCCCGAGTCTGGTCATCCGTGGGTCGGTGGTGAATCTGCCGCCGCGCACTTCCGCATCGATCATGCTGCAGTCCCGCGATTTCAGCCTGGTGCTGAATGGCGCGGAGATGCACAAGGATGGCAGTTTTATCATCCGCGATGTTTCCCCCGGCAATTACACGATTCTCGCCACCGTCGACGGATCACGGGTGCCGATGATGGCGCGCCAAACTCTGCAGGTCGGATCGACGAACGTCGAAGGCCTGCGGCTGGCTCCACAACCGGGAGGGACGGTGAGTGGCCGGCTCCGGCTGGAGGGCAAGAACGGTGCGGGCCGCTTTGATCCTCAACAAGTGTTTCTCATTTTAGTGTCGGTCGACGGCGACGATGAAAAGGATGGACCGTCGGTGTTTCGCGAGACTTTCTCAAACCTCGCCCACGTTGCGGCGGATGGAAGCTTCCGGTGGGACGATGTTCCGGCCGGAAACTACTACGTGCAGGTCCTCCACGGGAGCGATGGCAACGAAGACTGGTTCGTGAAGTCATTGTCATCGGGCGGACGCGATGTCAGCGATGCGGGACTCAGCGTGAATGGCGATATGCCGATGCTCGATCTGGTGGCCAGCGCGAGTGGGGCAGTCGTGGACGGCATCGTCGTCAACAGTAAAGGCGAGCCTGTAGCGAATGGAATTGTCGTTGCCGTTCCCGAGATGCGCCTGCGCCGGCGCACCGATCACTATCGCAAGACCGTCAGCGATCAGGCCGGGCACTTCAGCCTGCGAGGTATCCGTCCGGGCGAGTACACGCTCTTCGCCTGGGAGAGTGTGGACGGTGAGGCCTACTACAATCCCGACTTCCTGAAGGCCTGCGAAGGGCAGGGAAGCGCGCTGCATGTGAGCGAAGGGGAGCGCAAGACGGTGCAGGCCGAGGCCATTCCTGAGAACACGCCTGCGAACTACTAGCTGCCAGCCTTCGAGTTTGTCTGCTTCCGCCGCGGGTCTCGACCTACCAGTGGTGGGTCTCGATGACTTCTGAATTTGCGTCGGCGGGCTTGGCTTCCTCGGCGTGAATTTTGCCGTCTTCGTCCGCGTAGAACGAGCGATGTTGCGCGTCGGGAGCCTTGGGTGTCATGGTGAGTGCGAAGCCCTCTTTCTTTCCCTTGTAGCCGACGAGGTACTCTCCGCGGTCGGGATTGACCATACGTTGGGTGAACGTGCCGGAGTGCACCAGTTGGGAGAGTGAGGTGGCGTAGTGGCCATAGTGCTTGTTGAATCCAACCTCCGCGCGCATGACGACCCGCATGTAGGCGAGAGCCGCGGCTTCGGCATCAGAGCGTGCCGGATCGGTTCGAAATTTGGGAGTGTAGGCGGGCGCTGTCGTTTGGGGCGCAGGGGATGGAGTCGCGGGTGCAGGAGCGGGTTCGGGCTGTTGCGCGAGCAGTGATATTGCGAAAAACACGAGCAGGACCAGCAGGCAGGATTGTTTCATTCCAAGAGGTCTCCCGAAACGCTTGTGAGGTGCGCTGCCAAATCGTGATGTGGCAAGCATTTTTCCATGTTACTCCCGTAATTTCCCTTCGGTCACCTTCTCTTTGCTTCCTGCCGAATTATTACTATGCTGAGTAGAAGAATCTAACCCTACAGGGAAAACTATGAAAGCAGCAGTCGCCAGAAAACCAGTCATCCGAATCGCGGTGGTGGAAAGCGATCCATTACGCTTTGTCGGGTTCCGCGCCTTGTTCGACTCAGAGCCCGAGTTCGAACTCATCTCGGCGGCGCTTCCCGAAATCAGCACCTTGCAGGGGATCGATTTGATCCTGCTCGGAAACCGTTCCGGGCAAAACCTGTTCGACGTGATGGCCAGCCTGAAGGCTACGCGGCCGGACTTGCGGATCATCGTGACCGGTTCGGGGATCGACGAAGAGACCATTCTGAAAGCGATTGCGTCCGGGGCCAAGGGATACGTGGATGAAGCCGCGACGCCGGCAGAGTTTGCGCAGGCGATTCGCATCGTCAATCAGGGATCGGTTTGGGCCCCGCGGCGCGTGCTCTCCATGTTCATCGAGCGCGTCTCATCGGCGCCGGGGCGAATCTTCCCCGCAGGCCGCGTGACGTTCACCGACCGCGAGAAGGAAGTCCTCGAGATGCTGGTGGCCGGCCGCTCCAATAAAGAGATTGGCGGTCAGTTAGGAATCGAAGAGCGCACGGTCAAGGCGCACGTCGCGAAACTGATGCGCAAGGTGGGCGTGCAGAACCGGATTGCATTGTCGGTGCATGCCATTACGCATTCGCTGGTGACCACGAAGTAGCTCGGAGCAGCGAGCAGTGAGCTATGAGCTCCGAGCAAACGGCTCGGAGAAGATCTTTTGAATTAGGGCAAAGCAGCTGTAATCACAGGACTCATAGCTCATCGCTCGCGGCTCGGAGATGCCCGTAACCACGGGACACTTACCTTCGTAATCTTGTCGCTTGCGGCTCCCTGCCGCATACTCGCCTCACCTACCACAGAACCTGGGAGACGGGGTTGAGAGTGGCGATTAGGGTCACTACTTTCAGCCCCGCATTTTTTTGTCCCCACGGTTTCACAGCTTTCCAACTTCTATTGCACGAACCCGTGATCGACTAGTTTCAAGTCTCGCCATACCCCGGTGATTCTGACACTGTTGTTGACGCCCGTCGCCAAGGTAAATAGGTGGGGTTTGGGTGCCGAAAAGGTAATGAAGTCTCCCGCGGCATCTCGCTCAAACGCGAGGGCGTTTCCCTCGGTGTTATACCAGTAGCCGACAATGACCCCGTTGTCGTTCATGCTGTAGGCAATTGTCAGCGTGGACGAGGGAACACTAAAGTCGGAGACCGTTCCTGACGCATCCCGCACGAATCCAGCAATGTCGTTACTGGCGTCTGAGTATGTACCTGCGACTTCGCCACTGAGATTAATCGATGGAACTTGCGGATAGACCGGGCTGATTGCCGCCACGTCGAAGTTCGTGAAGTTGCCCGATGAATCGCGAATAAAACCGCGCTGCGTGCCAGTGTTGATGTCGGTATAGTATCCGGCGATTGTGCCGTTGGCGTTGATGGCGCTGGCCCGGGTGCCGTTTCCACTTCCAGTACTGGCATCGGGATTGTCGATCACGGTAATTCCGTTCCCGACGGTGCGCAGAAACCCATGGTACGTTCCGGCGGCGTCATAGTAGTAGCCGACGATGGCCCCGCTGTCGTTGATTCCGAGTGGAACCGTGTATTTGGCTCCAGTTGGTGCGAAGATCGCGTAGCTGCCATTCGGATTCCGCAAGAAGCCGGAATACAGATACGGCGGAATCAGCACTGTGGACCCGATCCCGATCACTTCACCCTGCCGGTTGAGTCCGTATATGTTAACGTCTGCCATATGAGGAGGAGAGAACTCGGTAAAGGTGCCGTTCGGCTGACGCAGAAATCCGTGCTTCACGTTGCCGTTGTCGATATAGAGTCCCGCGATCACGCCGTTCACGTTGATACCCACCGGGTAGGTTCCCTGATCCGCGCCAGTTCCGGCATGGGGGGCGTCGAAACTGGTAAATGCGGGAGTCTGTCCCAGCAGGGATGCAGAGAGTGTGAGCAGCGGAAGAGTGAGCCTGAGAAGCTTCCAGAATCGTGACCCATCGAGTTCATGCTGCCTGCGTGTCATAGGGTTTGCAATCCTTTGCTTGTGGCCAAAGCCGTAGTTCCCACTCCACTAAGCCGCAGATATGCCTGCTCGGTTCAGTTCGAGTCAGTGACGGAGGGGGAGAAGCAACTGCGGGGCCTGTATTGCGAAAGTTTCGTGGGTGGGGACTATAGCACGAACATAAAACTGGCGCAATCAGTGTTGCAAATTCGGAAACGGCCTTTGGGTGTACCGTGCAACTCCAGTTCCTTCGTTTACAATCCAATTAGGCAGATCCCAGAAACATTTTGTGGTGAGGAACATGAAAAAACTTGTGCTGTTGATGCTGATTTTGTCACTGTGCACTTTTGCGTTTGCGGCCGATGATCAGCCGAAGGAATCCAAAGCCGTCGATCGAGTGCAGGCGGCAGCCGATGTGCTCAATGAGATTGAGTCCGCGCCGGATTCCGGCATTCCCCAGGAGATTCTCGGACGTGCGGAGTGCGTGGCGGTGGTGCCGTCGATGCTGAAGGGCGGGTTCATCGTGGGCGCGAAGTACGGCCGCGGTCTGGCCAGTTGCCGCACGCCGAAGGGCTGGAGCACCCCAGCGTTTTTCACGGTCACCGGAGGCAGCGTTGGTTTTCAGATTGGCGGGCAGGCCGTCGATCTGGTCATGTTGATCATGAACAACGACGGTATGCAGCACCTGTTATCGAGCCAGTTCGCGCTGGGTGCGGATGCGTCGGTGGCCGCCGGTCCGGTGGGCCGCCACGCCGAAGGCAATACCGATTGGAAGATGCGCGCGCAAGTGCTGACCTACTCCCGTGCGCGCGGCGTATTTGCCGGCGTGAGCCTCAACGGAGCGGTGGTCAAACAGGACAAGGACAGCACCCGCGATTTCTACGGACACATGGTGACCTTCAAGGCGGCATTAACGGGCGAGGTTGAGCCTCCCGCTCCAGCGAATCCGTTCTTGACCACGTTAGCGAAGTGGGCGCAGGAGGCGGCGAAGTAGAGTCGGCTTCTGGCGCTCGGCTTCCGGCTTCCGCAGATCGTTTCTGAGCGCCGCGAGTCGCCTGCTGCATACCGACTGCCCTCGCATGATAGAGTGACGTTTTCCTGATGCGGCGGAAACTCGAATACGCGGCAGCCTGGCCGTTCATCAAGATCCTGGGCATTCTGCCGCGATCCCTTTCGCGGGCGTTCGCCATCTCTCTCGCCCAGATTGTTTATCTGCTGCACGTCCGGTTGCGCCGTGTCGGGATGCGCAATCTGGCGATGGCGTTTCCGGAGAAAACTGAAGCCGAGCAGGCGCGCATCCTGCGCGGAGTCTTTACTTCACTCGGCAGGGAACTTGCCGAGTTGTGCCAGTTTCCCCGCTACACGCTCGACAATGTCGAGCAGGTTGTGGTGTACGACGGGCTCGAGAACTACGAGCAAGCTTATGCGCGAAAGAAGGGAGTGCTTTTTCTCACTGCGCATTTCGGAGGGTGGGAGTTGTCGGCCTTCGTGCATTCGCTGCATGGCCACTGGATGCACGTCGTCATGCGGCCGATGGACAATCCTTACTTCAACCGAATGATCGAACACTATCGCACCATGCACGGAAACAAGACCGTCAGTAAAGACGACTTCGTACGCGGGCTACTGGCGGCGATGAAGGCGGGCGAGGTCGTAGGAATCCTGATGGACACGAACATGACTCCGCCGCAGGGGATCTTCGTGGATTACTTCGGCATTCCCGCGTGCACGGCGAGCGGGTTGGCGCGTATTGCTTTGCGCACCGACGCGGCGGTGGTTCCTACCTTCACGATCTGGGATGAATCACTCGGCAAGTACCGGCTGCGCTTCGATCCGGCGCTCGAGTTAATCCGCACCGGCGATCTGGAGGCCGACATCGCTGCGAACACCCAGACGTTCACCAGGGTGATTGAGGAGTACGTGAGGAAATATCCCGACCAGTGGCTGTGGGTGCACCGGCGCTGGAAGACGCGGCCCGAAGGGCAGCACGGGCTGTACTAGAGCCGACGAGCAGAGTGCTGGGACGCTCTGTCCGCTCGTGGACAGCTCACTCTAAGACCGGACAGAACAAACTGTCCGCACATGTTACCTCTCCCTGAAAATGGAACGACTTAATCTCGCCTCCAGTTGGTGACTCAAGTGCGGTCTCCTCGTCCATCACTGCGAGGGGATCCGTCCATGCAGACTCTGCTTCAGGATTTCAACTTCAGCCTGCGACAACTACTCAAGAGTCCAGCGTTCAGTTTGACTGCAGTCATCTCGCTGGCGCTGGGAATCGGCGCAACGACCGCGGTCTTCAGCGTGGTATACGCGGTGCTGATGAGTCCTTATCCCTATGCGGATTCGGACCGGATGGTCCACATGAGGTTGCTCGACAATTCGCAGCAGGCGCGAGGATTCGGGCTGACTGGCGCGCAGTGGCAGCAAATCCGCAAGTCGCCCGTGGTCGAAGACGCATTCATGGAGGACGATTGGAACCTCACCGTCACCGGGAGAGATCTTCCGGAAGACGTGCAAGGTGTGTATCTGAGTTCCAATGGGTTTACCTTCATGGGCGTTCCGCCGGCCCTGGGACGTGGATTGATTCCTTCGGACGCAATCGATGGTCAAGAGCCTCAACCGGTCGCCGTTTTGAGCTACAAATTCTGGCAGCGGCACTTTAATGCCGATCCGGCAGTGCTGGGCCAGACCCTTCAACTGGTGCGCAAGAACTATACGATCGTGGGCGTGGCGGCCCGGCGCTTTACCTGGGGGGATGGCGACGTCTACCTGCCCCTGAAAGTTACACAGGACCCCGTCAAGGCTTTTTACGTCGGGCTTCGCCTGAAGCGCGGCGTGACCCACGAGGCGGCAATCGCCGCCTTGCAGCCGCTGATCGAGCAGTTCGCCAAAGAGACGCCGAAACATTTTCCCTCGGATCATTTCCAGTTCAGCGTAGTCGGGTTGAACGAACAGTTTGTTCACCAGCTGGGCGGGACTCTGTACCTGCTATTCAGCGCGGTGGCGCTGCTGCTGGCGATTGGCTGCGGAAATGTGTCGATCCTGCTGCTGGCGCGAGGTACTTCGCGCCAGCATGAATTTGCGGTTCGTACGGCGATAGGCGCCAGCCGGGGCCGCATCATCCGGCAACTGCTGACCGAGTCACTGCTGCTTTCGCTGACCGGAGCCGTGTTTGGTGTGCTGCTGGCTTATCGGGCTCTCGCCGTCATCGTCGAGCTGCTGCCGAAATATTCCTTCCCCCACGAGGCCGCCATCCAGATCAATTTGCCGGTGTTGGTCTTCAGCGTGGCGGTTGCGCTCTGCACCGGAATTCTGTTTGGCCTGTGGCCGGCGCTCCAGCTTTCGCGCCCCGCGGTCAGCCAGGTGATGCAATCGAGTACGCGGAAGATTGCCGGGGCCGTGCACGGGCGCAGGACTCATACGGTCCTGACCGCCGCGCAGGTCGCATTGACCCTGGTGATGCTGGCCGGCGCGGGAGCGGCCATGGAGGGATTTCTGCGGCTTATACACACGCCCCTCGGCTATGATCCGCATAACGTAATGTCTGTGGGTATTCCGGTGCATGACGGGGCCTACCCGACATGGGAGGCCCGCCTGGCTTACTTCGAGCAGTTGCGGAGCCGGGCGTCCACCGTTCCTGGCGTCACCATGGCGGCGATCTCCAGCAACGCAACTCCGCCCGACAACGGCTGGCAGACCGGCATCGAGATCCTGGGCAAGTCACGGCGTGACGAGCAAAAGGTTCGCGTGAACTTCGTAAGCCCGGGCTACTTTCCGATCCTGCGCATCGCCCTGGCACAGGGGCGAATTTGGGATGAGGCGGAAAACCACCGCGCGGCACACGTGGCTGTCATCAACCAGACCATGGCGCGGCTCTACTTCCCCAATGGCGACGCGCTGCAGCAATCTTTGAAAGTCCCAGACATGAAGGATGCGCCCCCCTACGTTACGACCGCTCCCAACTCCGACGACTCATGGCTACAGATCGTGGGAGTGATCGCGGACAAACGGGACGACGGGTTGCGAAACCCGATCCTGCCGGAGATCTTCGTGCCTTACACATTGTCGATGCGAGTGTGGACGCAGATCCTGGTGCGCTCCGAAGTGCCACCGCTGACGCTGCTGCATGCAGTGGGAATGCAGGTGAATTCGGTTGACGCCGATCAGCAGATTAACGGACAGGTCCAGGATCTGGACCACTGGATCACAGGCTTGCAGGAATACGAGCAGGAGCAGTTGGTGGCTTGGCTGTTCGGCGCATTTGCGTTGCTGGCGCTCGCTCTGGCGGCGGTGGGGCTGTATAGCGTCGTGTCTTATTCGGTGGTGCAGCGCACCAACGAATTTGGCATTCGCATGGCGCTCGGCGCGCAGCGGACGCATGTGTTGCGGATCGTGGCCGCGTCCACGGCGGCGAGCGTAGGAAGCGGCATCGCGGCTGGATTGATCCTTTCGCTGGCGCTGAACAAGGTTCTGGCGCGATGGGCGGAAGGGAGTTCGCGCGATCCACGGGTCCTGCTGGCGGTGACTGTCCTGCTAGGCGTGGTCGCAGCGATTGCATGCTTGGGTCCGGCGCGCAGGGCAGTGGGAGTGGATCCGATGACGGCGCTGCGCTATGACTAGATCGCGGTGGGCGAATTCATCTGCAACACTCAGGGATTCAGCAGGACCTTCGATTTCGCCCGAAAGAGGCGGAAGCCGGAATAGGTGTGTCTCTCGATGCGAGTCGTTCCACCGAGACTTGTAGTGACCACGACTTGACGGGGCAACCACAGGGGCGAGGCCATCTCCGCGATATGAGTCTCTGCGAACTGAATGTCTGCAGTAATCTGGTGCAGCGGCACACCAGGCGGCGGCAAAAGAAGATCGGTCTGCAGGCGCACGATCCTGAAGTCCGTTACATCCACCCACGCCACGCCCTGAAGAAATATCGGAAACGTCTTGTTTGCATAGCCAATTCTCGCGGGCATTCGAACCGATCCGGGCGTTTGCGCAAAGGCGACGACCCGCGTCTGATGCCCGTCCATCTTCTGATCGCCCAGATAGCGGAACTCCGCCTGCGGCCGGTTGGGGGGATAGAAATATACCCAGGCGTTGACGAAACCTTGCGACAGCGGGGGCCCGTCGGATTCTGGCACTAACCGGTCGAGGGAGTGCAATTGCGGCGGAGATGAGGCTGAGTCCTGTGACTTGGCGGCTATCGCTTTCTCGATCTCCTCAGTCTGAAACTTCTCGCCGCTGGCCATGTCCACTCGAAATTCATCGAGAACTAAGCTCCCGGGGCCCAGCGCATGTTGCAGAACCAGATAGGAAAAATTCTGCCGGCGTGCGATATGGCCCTGTTCTGAGACGACGGCCTCGTGCGAAATGAGGTTCGGCGTTTTGCGGGCGATCTCGATCGTTCTGGCCCCGATGCCGTCGAGGAGCGCCGCGAGTTGCGCCTGATCCTGGGCAACCTTGAGGTGTGCTAACTCGGGGACCTTCTTCTGTAACTCTGCGATTGAGCACGACGTGAAGTTTGGGATCTTTACCTTCGGAAGACTGGGGGTGCTTGGCGCAACCGGCGTTTCCGCGGGCCGGCCCAGGATATCAATCTCGTCGGGCTTAGCGGGGGATGTCGGAGTCTGTGTGCTGTCACTTTGCTGCGCGAATGCTCGTGTTTGCCTGACGCACAGCAACACCGCAAGCGCGGCTGCGGCAAAGATCCATGGTCGGCGGAACACATTTTTTCTCCTCGAGCGGTTGCTCGTGGAAATGGTACACCGTGAGTGGCGGGTTACTCACTTGGCCGCTGGGCCGGCGCAGAGGTCCGCTTCCACCGCGCGTTCCGGTAAAATCGAATCTTCTATGGAAACGCTTATGGAAACTCCTGCTACGTTTGAACAAATCGCTGCTCGTGAACGGCAATTCCTGCTGACGACGTACAACCGTTATCCCGTGGTGCTGGCCCGGGGCAAAGGCGTGTTTCTGTTTGACATCGAGGGCAAGCGCTATCTGGATTTTGTCTCCGGACTCGGCGTGAATGCGCTGGGGCACGCGCATCCACGGATTGTGAAGGCGATACGCGATCAGGCGGCCAAGCTGATCCACGTGTCGAATCTTTACTATCACGAATATCAGGGGCCCCTGGCGGAGAAGTTGTGCGGGCTTGCGGGCAGCTCTTCTGGAATGTCTCGCGCGTTTTTCTCGAACTCTGGGACCGAGGCCATCGAAGGCTCGATCAAGCTGGCGCGGCTGGCGGGACATCGTGTCGGCGGCGAGGCCAAGTGCCGGCTGGTGGCGCTTGACGGTTCGTATCACGGACGCACCTTTGGCGCGCTCTCGCTGACCGGACAGGACAAACATCGCAAGGGTTTCGAGCCGCTGCTCGAAGAGGTGACCTTTGTGAAGCAGAACGATGTGGAAGGGCTGCGCGCCGCGGTCAACGACAATACGTGCGCGATCGTGCTCGAACCGATCTTTGGCGAAGGCGGGATTTACGAGTGTTCGGTGGAATTCCTGCGCGAGTGCCGCGCGCTCGCCGACCGTCATCGGGCAGCGCTGATCTTCGACGAAATTCAATGCGGACTGGGACGGACGGGAACTATCTTTGCGTTCCAGAGTTTCGGCGTGACTCCCGACATCGTGGCGATTGCCAAGCCGATCGCAGCCGGCCTTCCGCTGGGAGCGTTTATCGCGAAGGAAGAATTTGCGACGGCCATCTCGCCCGGACAGCATGGCACAACCTTCGGAGGCGGTCCACTGGCGTGCCGGATTGCGCTGGAATTTCTGGCCATCGTGGAAGAGGAAAGATTGCTGGAGAACGTCAACAAAGTTGGCGCGTACCTGCAGGAAAAGTTGAAAGAGCTGGTGTCGAAGCGGAACGCAGCGATTGGCGTGCGCGGGCGCGGATTCATTCAGGGGATTCAGCTGGAGATTCCAGCGCGTCCGATTGTGGATGAGGGGTTGGCCGAGGGAGTGCTGTTCAACAGCACTCAGGATACGGTGGTGAGATTCTTGCCACCGTTCTTGATGGAAGAGAAGCACATCGACAAAGGGATTCGCGTGTTGAAGAAGTTGCTGGGAAAGAAGAGAAAAGCCGCGTAGGAACTCCCCGCGAGGCCGACTTCGCTGCACGGGGGCACGGGGTCCTTCGACTTCGCAACCATGCCGCTTCGCCGAATGGTCGCTGTGCTCAGGATGACAGAGTTGAAAAAAACTGGGGAGCCGAAGCTCCCCAAAGTGAAGCGACAGAGGCGTTGTTTCACTTAAATAGAGTGCGGATGGGAGGAAAGAGTTGTCCTCAGCGCAGGAAGATTTCGCAGTGGATGAGGTAACCAAAGAAATGAAGGGACCCGTCGCGCCCGTCGCGCCATCTGCTCCCGTCCTGGACAAGAGCATTCAGGAATGCTGGATGGACTTCGACGGAGCGCGGATGCGTTACCTGCGCGCCGGTTCCGGGCCGGCGCTGATCCTGCTGCACGGATTGCTGGGATACTCGTTCTCATGGCGCTACGCGATGCCGGCGCTGGCTCCGTATCGCACGGTGTACGCGCCAGATTTACTGGGCGCGGGCTTTTCCGACCGGCCCCGCATCGATCACGCGATGCGGGCGACCGCGCTGCGCGTGTTGCGATTTGCCGATAACCTGGGCATCCCTTCCTTCGACCTGCTGGGGACTTCGCGGGGAGGCGCGGTCGCGATGTCCGCCGCGGCGGAATCCTTGGATGGACGCAACTTGCGTGTCCGGAGCCTGATTCTGGTGGCGCCGGTGAATCCTTATTCGTCGCAGGGACGATGGATTGCGGGATTTGCGGGCACGCGCGTCGGGGCGGCAATCGTGCGAGCCTTGGTGGAACGGATGCCTTCGCTTTACCCTTTCTGGCATGGGCGCATGTTCGGAGACCGCGCGAAGATTCCCCCGGGAAGCCTCGAAGGATATATGGCTCCCTTAGCCGTGCCGGGACTGTTCGATCACGCACTGAGCATTGTCAGCACATGGGGCGCGGACTTGCGGGAACTGGAAGCGCTGCTGCCGAAACTGGCGGGGATCCCGACGCTGCTGATGTGGGGCAGCAAAGATCCGGCCGTATATTTTTCGTCGATGGAGCCCCTGGCGCGATATTTCCCGAATGCGCAGAAGGTAGTATTCCCTGGGGTCGGGCATCTTCCTTACGAGGAGTGTCCGCAGGAATTCAATGAAGCGTTGATCGAATTCCTAAAGCGATAGGCCCTCGACACAACGCAGGCGGCTAGGGCGCGGGCCGCGCTCGCGAGAGCCGCCGTCACAACAACGCTGGCTACGGCGCCACTTCATGACCCACTCCATTCTCGACCTGTTACGGAATGCAGTGGCGCAGTATGGGTATTGGGCGGTGGGCGGGGTCCTGCTGCTCGAGAACGCCGGGGTGCCGGTGCCGGGCGAAACGATTCTGCTGCTGGCAAGCTTCCTGGCTTACTCCCAGCACGAATTGCAACTGGGCTGGATCATCGTGGTGGCGACGATCGCGGCTACACTGGGCGACAACCTGGGCTTTGCTCTGGGCTATTACGGCGGCCGGTCTCTGCTGGCGCGCTACCAATCCCTATTCCGCATTCGGAACGCGACACTGGAGCGCGGCGAGCGACTGTTTGAGCGCTACGGGGCGGCCACGGTTTTGTTCGCGCGATTTGTATTCGGCATGCGGATCATCGCGGGGCCGATGGCGGGAGTCCTGCGCATGCGGTGGCGGGCATTCCTGATTTTTAATTTCATAGGTGCGGGACTTTGGGTGACGGTGATCGCGGGCGCAGGCTACCTGTTTGGCCGCCATTGGGAGCGCCTCGAGCGGATTGTAAAGCGCTTCGACGTGGCGGTGGCGATCGTGGTGCTGCTGGGGGCGGCGTTCTATTGGTGGCGTAATCGCCGGGCCAAGACGAGGGCATCTGCGGAGTAACCTTTTGCACAGCCACGTCTACTTGTGCGTACGACTATACTGTGCGCAGTCGCGGTCGGGGTCTCTCGAAAACTGGGGCGGGCAATTCCGTGGCATCGCAGGAAAATACACCGGTTGCGTCCGAGCCGGAAGTCGGACGAGGAGGATCTATGAAGAAAATCGGGTTTCTCACTCTGCTGATCATGGCAACACTTCTCTTCACGCTGGCGTTTTCAGCGTCGGCAGCCGCACCGAAAGCACCGGCGGCGCCTGCGCCCGCGGTAGCCGCAGTCCCGGCCGCAGCAGCGGCGGCAGCTACACCAGAGCGGCATCCACACATCGACGAAGCTCTCGAGCACATGCGGGCCGCCAAGCACGAACTGGAAATCGCCGAGCATGATTTCGACGGCCATCGCGTGAAGTCGCTGGAGCACCTCAACCAGGCGATGCACGAAGCCGAGATCTGCATGGGAATGAAGTAGTCCGACTGGATTCAAGAAACGTAAAAAGGGCAGCGTCTCACAACGTTGCCCTTTGTGTTTCTGATCGAATTCTTATGCAGCCGCCCCCCTCAACCCATCCCCTCGGGCACTAGTGCGATCCGAACGTGTGTCCGATGGAGGCGCCGATTCGGAAAACGTTGTTGGAGTGAAACTCGAAGTTATTGGGGATGTAGTAATAGTGCGCTTCGGGCCGGATAAAGAAGTTTCTCCAAAAGTAATAGCGGACGCCGACACCGGCATGCATGAGAAAGTGAGTGGAGTTCACAAACGAGCGGCAGCCGCCATTCACCCCGCAAGTTCCGGATTGATAGAAGAGCAGAGTCTCGCCACCAACGCCGGCCATGAAATCGCCGCGAATCTTCGGGCTGAGCCGTCGCGCGTAGACGCCGTTGACGTCGTACAGAATTGGACGATAGGGCTGAAAGTTGTTGTAGGTCGCTTCCTTATACCGAAATGCTCCTTCGATGTTGATGCCGAAATGATTCTCGCGAAGGTATTGCAGGCTGGCGGTGGGATAGACCCCGCCCTTCTCTGCCGGAGGGGGAAACGCCAGCGAGGCGGAGATTGGCTTGGAAGACCACAGTGTGCTGCCGCCGACCGCGAAGTCAATCTGCTGTGCGTGGGCGAAGCTCACGAAGACCGCGAACGTACAAGCCAACCCGAGCAAAAAAAATCTTCTCAACTCTGCCCCCTGACAACCTGGATGGATATCTGACGAATGAGATGCACAAAGGATCGCCGGTGAGCGAAGGAATCACCCGTACCGAACCGACGATCCTTTGGGATCGGAAGAGATTCTAATCTGGACCGATGGTGTAGCCGATCGATGCTCCGACGCGGATGATGTTATTGGATGTGAAGCCGAAGCCGGTAATGCCTGAAGTATCGGTATTGTTCAGGATGTGATACACGCGCACTTCCGGGCGCACAAACATATGTCCCCAAACGTAGTAACGGATACCGCCGCCTACGTCAACCAGGAAATGATTCGCACTGGTATAGCATGCGCCAAAGTAGACGCAACTGGTGGTCGACTGAAAGGCGTAGAGGCGGGTGCTTTGCCATCCGATTCCTCCGAACAGATCCACGCCGACCTTCTTACTCAGGCGGGGCTGAAACACGCCATTGAAAGTGAACACGAGGGGGCGATAGGGCTGACCTCCGGGCCCGAAAACCGACGCCTGACTGGCTTTCCAGTTCACGTCAAAGGCTGCGCCGATGCGTTTCTTGAAAATAACATCGGCGCCAAGGTTCAGGTAGGTGCCGCCCTTCTCGGGGCAGAGCGTCCCGCCGTTCGAGCTAGTCGTGCAGTTGCTGCCGAATACCGTCGTGCCCGACGAAGCTGACGAAGAGAGCAGGGTGCCGCCGCCGATGTAGGCATCGCCCTGCTGGGCCGTAGCCAGGCTGACGAATGCGAAGACCGCAAAGATGACCGCGAAGAAGGCAAGCTTTCTCAAGAGAAACCTCCTAAAGTATCAGTCCCTGGCGGTTAGGATGCGACCGCCAAAGCTTTTGGATGCAAGCGCGTAGGTGACTCTCATCATAGTTCCAGCGCCCGCAACATTCAAATCCCCCGGCACCTGGGCCGATACGGATGCGGTGCTGGAAAGGGATGGAGAGCGCCTTCCGCGTGAACCCGAAACGCGCAGGAAAGTTGCGTAGTATGTGGGCCTTCCGGCTGCTTGCTAGCGCTTTGCCGTGCTGCCTCCGCCGCGCAAAACATGGTCCAGAGCGAAGGGTCCGCCGCCGAAAAAGATCAGCGCGCAGGCGAGGGTGGCGGCCGCCAGCGGAAATTCGTATCCCGGGCGGTCGGGTGATCCGAGGAGCCCATTATGCAGGTGAACCTTCCAAATGGCCGCGGCCAGGTTGATGCTGATGGCAAAAGCTGCGGGGCGGGTGAAGAATCCCGCGAGGATCATCAATCCTCCGAGCAGCTCCGTGAACGCCGAGACATAACCCAACCAGGCGGGCAGTCCCATGCCGCCGACCATATGAGCGAATTGATGCAGGCCGCCAAACACTTTGTGATATCCGTGCGTGGCCATGATTGCGCCCAGCGTCAGGCGCATGAGCAGAAGGGCGAGCGGTTGCAAACGATCGAGATAGCGCAAGGCATTCCTCCGGAAATTGATGAATAGATTAGCGCACCTGCGGCGGTGCAGAACGAAAATCCAGAAAACGATTGCGCCGCCCCAAGGGTTTTGATAACGTTTCTCCGCCGCTGGACGCCGCACGAGACCATTGCGATGCCTCGTGCCTGCGCCTTACCGGTCTTCTCCTGGGCCCCTTACAGAAAATCGCAAATCGTGTCCGCGAGTCGAACGCGGACTTCCGGTGTTTCGCAGAAAGTGATCCTTTCAATCGAGGAGTCTCCGATGAAGTTCATGAATCACACCGTTCTTGAGAGTGCCCGACAGAAGATTGTTGTCCTTGCGCTGATCATGGGGGTTCCAGCAGTGGCCTGGGCCCAGCACAAGAACGGTCCGCCACCAACGCCGCACGCCGCTCCGGCCCCACACGCCAGCGCGCCGGCGCCGCACGCCAGCGCTCCGGCCCACACCTCGCCGCCCGCACAACACACGAACGCCCCTGTGAGTCACGGTGGCTCGGGGAATATGAGCCGCCCGGCAAACAGCAATACAGCGGGTCGTGGCGCGATGAACACCCCCGGACATTCGGGACCGGGAAACAGCGCGAACACTCATGGCGGAACCAACACCACTCATGGCGCCAACAACGCCAACATGGCACACGGAACCAATACCGCAGGCCGTGGCGGAGCGACGAATACTTCACACAACAACAACATGGGAAGCCACAATGCCACTAACACCGCCGCTGGTCACGGCGCCAACGCCGGGCACAACGGGCCGAACGGAGCCCATGTTGCGGCGAATCGCACTCCTCCCGGACGGCAAGTGGCACTGAAGGGCGGAGGGGTAGCGCATATTCGTCCGAACGGTCAGATTCGCTCGATCAACCGCAACGGAATGCAGATTCAGCACGGGGTTCACGGCGGACGAACCGTCGTCAGCACGCACAACGGCGCTCGCGTGGTCACGACCGCCCACGGTGGATATGTGCAGCGCAACTACGTAGTGCGCAACGGGAATACCTACGTTTCGCGCACCTACGTCGTCAACAATGTTACGTACACCAACGTTTACCGTTCGTATAACTACGGAGGGTACTGCTGCTATTACGGATACGCTCCCGCTTACTACTATCACCCCGTGTATTACGGCTGGGCTTACAATCCGTGGCCCGCTCCGGTGTACTACGGCTGGGGATGGCAGGCGGAGCCCTGGTATGGATATTACGGGCCGTACTACTACCAGCCTTATCCGGTGTATCCATCGGCTGCATTCTGGTTGACGGACTATCTGATCGCCGCCAGCTTGCGGGCCTCCTATGAAGCCTCGGTGGAAGTGGGCGCGCTGGATCCGTTAGGACCGGACTTCCCGCTGGTAGCCGGGCTGGGCATGCTCCCTGCTGCTCCCGACACCGCGAAGAGCGTTGTCTTAACGAAGGAAGTGAAAGATCAGCTGGCCGACGAAGTCAAGGCGCAGTTGGCAGCGGACCAGGCCGATGCCGGCAAGAGCGGGAAGTCCTCAGGCAGCCAGTCAGGAGGGCAGGCATCCAGCGGTGGCACACTCCCGGCGCTCGATCCGAAGCGGCGGATCTTCGTTGTGCACAACGAACTCACGGTCGTAGCGGATGGTGACGAGTGCGATTTGACCGACGGGGACGTGATCAGCCGCATCTCCGACACGCCCGACGATGACAAGAACGTCGACGTGAAAATTCTGGCCAGCAAGAAGAATGATTGTGGCGTCGGCAAGCAGGTCGCCGTCACCCTGGACGATCTGCAGGAGATGCACAACCATTTCCGCGAGCAGCTTACCGGAGGTATGGATGAGCTCTCAAAGAAGCAGGGAACTGGCGGTCTGCCGAAGGCTCCCGATACCGCCAAGCAGGATGGAGAAGTACCCGCTCCAGCCGCTGATTCCAGTGCGGCCAAGACGTTGAAGGAACAACAGGCTGCAGCGGACAAGACGGAAGCGGACGTGAAGCAGGAGGCTGCCTCGTCCGGCGGAGGATCGCAATAACCACACGCACAGCCGCGTGCTGAGGGGCACGGGAGCGCCGCCCGGAACCGGGATGCGCTCTCGGCATCCTGCGCGAGCCGATGGCGCAGAGTTTCAAAAGGAGAATTCCAGTTATGTGGCAGAAGTTTGAGAAGACGATTCCAGCAGTCGCGATTCTGTGTGCAATGCTGATGTTGCAAACCCGTGTGGCGGCGCAGAGCGGTGCGCCCACTCTCCAGGAGCAACTCGCGGCGCAGTACAAGCTGGTGAAGATGGGATCGGACACAAGCGGATATTCCGTGATCGAAGAGGGAACGCTCCTGGCCATTCAGAAGGGCGGTCTCATGGGTGTGCCCTATTCCGACAAGACCTCTCTGACCGACAAATATGAGAACGGGACCGTGCACGGCCCCAACGCCGCTATGACCGAAGCCAAAAAACGCATTTTCGGGCACTTCGCGCAGACTCAGTCAGAAGGCCAAACCACGAAGTTGTTCAAGAAGGGCGACAAAGTCTACCCCACCAAGATTGAAGTGAAACTGGACAAGGACATGGTCGTGCTCGGGATCGTCGCCTGCGATACCTGCAACAGTACCGATCCGCCGACCTACAACA
This sequence comes from Candidatus Dormiibacterota bacterium, assembly GCA_035632675.1. Taxonomy (GTDB): domain Bacteria; phylum Acidobacteriota; class Terriglobia; order Terriglobales; family Acidobacteriaceae; genus Sulfotelmatobacter. The sequence continues at coordinate 127,541 of DASQGJ010000061.1, read as the reverse complement.
AGGCGAATGTCGAGTTCCAGTTTCCCAAAGGTTCGCTCGCCAAAGCCAGCGCCGGCGATGTCGAAGACACCATCGGCCAGTTGCTCGCCATCAGTGACGACTCGCAACAGGGTGGCGGAGATCAGCAGCAGGGTGGTCAGCAGCAAGGTGGCCAGCAGCAAGGTGGCCAGGACCAGAGTGGTCAGCAACAGCGGGGCGGCCCGCAACAACAGCAGGCCGACGCCGAACCGGAGACCATTCAGATGGGCATGACGACCGATCAGGTACAGGCCGCCATGGGCAAGCCGACCAAGATCGTCAATCTCGGCCCCAAGCAGATCTACGTTTACAAAGATCTCAAGGTGACGTTCCTGAACGGCAAAGTTTCGGACGTGCAGTAGGAAACATCGAGCAATCCTGCGGCAAGCGCAAGTCAGGAGGGATCATGCGACAGCTTTGGTGTGCTCTGATCGTTGCTTTGGTGGTGATCCTTCCCGCCACAGTCGCTTTCTCCCAAGCCGTCACCATGCAGGAACAACTGAGCGCGCAGTACAAGGTGGCCAGGATGGGCTCGGACTCCGGCGGATTTACCGTGGTGGAGCCGGGAACTTTACTGACAATTCAAAAGGGCGGCGTGCTGAGCGTTCCCTGGAAGGCGCTGGCTTTATGCCCGGCAAAGTATCAGGACAACAACTTCCATCCGTCGGTGGGATTCTGCGCAGGTATGTTGAGGGATGTTTCCCGCTACTTCCAGGTTGGTGAAAAAGTCTATCCCACGAAAATCGAGGTGCGCCCGGATAAAGCGAAGATTTCGTTCACCGTCGTAGCCTGCGATTCGTGCAACGGAGTGAATCCGCCGACGTCGATGAAGGGCGAGGTCGTATTTCAGTTTGCCAAGGGCTATCTGGAGAAGGCGGCAGTCGGCGATGTGGAAGACGCCATTGGCAAAGTCTTTCTGATCAGCGGAGATGATCAACAGGGCCAGGGCGGCAATGACGCGAGCCAGCAGCAGAACCAGCAACAGCCCGCGCAGGAGCAGACCCAGGCCGAGCCGCAAACGATCCAACTGGGGATGACGACCGATCAGGTGCAAGCCGCGCTGGGCAAGCCGGAGAAGATTTTCAATGTCGGAGCGAAACAGATTTTCGTGTACAAAGACGTGAAAGTGACCTTCCAGAACGGCAGAGTTGCCGACGTGCAGTAGGACGCTGCGGTAACCGATTCGAGCCTATCTCGGCGATGAAGGCAAAGGCCACCGGAACAACATCTTGGCCCAGCGACGTAGTACCTCCGTACCGTGCCTAGTACTTCAGTTACCGGTCTGCGCATGACTGACGGCTGTCTGCACGCGCAACCATTCTAATAGTATGGCCACCCCGCATAACCACAACATGTAGGATTCACCCCTTTCCGACCTGCAGGCAGATTCCAGAAAACAGGCATAAAACCCAGCAAAACGCGGAGATTCGCTTGGAGCCGGGGTTTTTCAGGGCTGATATATGCTCGGGACACCGAAAGCCCTCTGAGCCGATAGATAGGGCGAGGCAGTCCGCCAGAGCAATCCTGTACTTCGAATGACTGGGGCAGGGAAGCTGGGGTGGAAAGAGCAAAGGAACTATGGCCGACTCGCGAGAAGTGATGAACATTCGCCAGGCGTCGCAGTATCTGGGCGTGAGTCCGGACACGCTGTACAAGTACGTTGGCGAGCAGAAGATTCCCGCGTTCAAGCTGGGCAACCGCTGGCGCTTCAAGAAATCGCGTTTGGACCAGTGGATGGAAGAGAAGTCGAGCGAGATGGAACCGCAGGCGAAACGCAAGCCGAAGGCGGCGACGAAAGCGGCGGGGCAACTGTAGAAGTTTTGAGTGCAGGAAAACGTCGCGGGCAAAGGTGCCCGCGCCACACAAAAAAGGTGGACACATGTTTGGACTCGGATCGAAATCGATTGTTGGTCTCGACGTAGGCTCTTCGAGCATCAAGGCTGTGGAGCTGAAGAAGAAGGGTGGGCAGATTGAAGTCGCACACCTGGGTCTGGAACCGCTGTCATCCGATATCGTCGTCGACTCCATGATCGTGGATTCGGGCACGGTGTCGAGCGCCATCTCAAAGCTGTTCCTCGACAACCAGATCAAGACCAAGGCCGTGGCCACCGCGGTGAGCGGTCACTCGGTGATCGTAAAGAAAATCTCGCTGCCCTCGATGAGCGACCAGGAACTGGCCGAGACCATCGAGAAAGAAGCCGCGCAGCACATTCCCTTCGATCTCGCCGATGTGAGCCTTGACTACCAGATTCTGTCCGATGAAGTGGGCAGCCCGCAGATGGACGTTCTTCTGGTCGCGGTCAAGAAGGACAAGATTTTGAACTACACCAACGTACTCTCGATGGCGGGACGCACTCCCGCTATCGTCGACATTGACGCGTTGGCTCTGCAGAACTGCTACGAGTACAACTACCAGCCGGCGCCGGGCCAGGTGGTGGCGCTGCTGAACCTGGGCGCCAGCGTCATGAACATCAACATCGTGAAGGGGACGACGCCGCTGTTCCCGCGCGACGTCAGCGTGGGCGGGCATCAGTACACCGATTCGCTGCAGAAAGAACTGGACCTGAGCTTCGAAGACGCCGAGTCGTTGAAGCTGGGTCACAAGGTCGGCACGGTGAGCGAAGACGCCAAGCAGCCGATCCTGCAGCAGGTCACGGAAATCATCGTGCTGGAAATTCAGAAGACGTTCGATTTCTTCCGCGCCAGCGCGGCGGGAGAGCACATCGAGAAGATCTACCTGGCGGGCGGTTCGTCGAAGGTGCCCGGGCTGGTGGAGGCGTTGCGGCAGGAGTTCTCGATGCCGGTGGAGTTGTTGAATCCGTTCCAGCGGGTCATGCCGCCGACCGAAGGTCTGGGAGCGGAGCTGGTGGAGCAGAACGCAGGCCAGATGGCAGTCGCGGTGGGTTTGGCCCTGAGGAGCTTTGAATCCCTATGATTAAAATCAACCTTCTCGAAACATCCAAAGGCAAGGGCAAACGCGGCGGCAGCGGTCCGTCGATGCCCACGATGGAAATGGGCGATATGGGGTCGCCCAAGCTGAAGGTCCTGGTCGTCATGGTCCTGGTCGGCCTGGTCAACCTCGGCTACTGGTACCGCCTGGACCATCTCTCCAAAGAAATCGGCGCCAAGATGAAAGTGGCCGAACAGAGGAATCATGAGTTGGCCGATGTCAAGGCCCGCTTCCTCGAGCGCCAGAACCAGGCGAACGCCTACAAGCGCCGCGTGGACGTGATCGACGGGCTGCGGCAGAACCAGACCGGGCCGGTCAATCTGATGGCGATGATGGGGGAGACCGTCAACAATACCGAAGCCGTGTGGCTGAGCAAGATGGATGACCAGGGCGCGAGCGTGAACCTGGAAGGCACGGCGCTGAGCCCCGATGCTGTGGCCAACCTGATTGCCAACCTGCAGAAGACCGGGTTCTTCAAGAACGTCGAGATCAAGGAAACGTATCAGGACGAGCAGATCAAAGAAATGCAGGCGTTCCAGTTCACCCTGACCTGCGAGAAGGGAAAGTCGTAGAGGCGCACCTATGGCGAACTTTAGCGAACTGTCGGGCATCAAGCAGTGGGGGGCGGTGATCGCCGGAGGATTGATCGTTTCGGCGGCGCTGTACTTCACGGTGTTCAAGACCCAGAGCGAAAAGAACACCACGGCGCAGCATGCCCTGGAAGACAAGATTCGGGAAAATAACGAGCTCGAGTCCTACCGGCCAAAGCTGAAGCAGATCGAGCAGCAACTGGCCGAGCTCAAACAGCAGCTCGAAATCGAGCAGCGCATCGTCCCTGACGAGAAGCAAGTGGACGGGTTCATCACCATGATGGACGCCGAAGCCCAGAAGGCGGGCATCGAGCTGCGGCGCTACACCGCGAAGGACGTCAAGCAGCAGCAGTACTACACCGAAGTTCCATTCGACATGGAACTGGACGGTCCGTACTACTCGGCGCTGAACTTCTTCGACCGGGTGAGCAAGCTGGAGCGCATCGTCAACATCAGCAGCCTGCTGGTGTCGACGACCCGGAACCCGAACGGCGCGAAGGCCAAGCGCACTTACTTGTACGCACCCAACGAGAGCATCGTAGCGACATTTACGGCGACGACATATTTCAGTCGTGACTTGCAACCTCCCGCGGCGGCAGCCGGAGCGAAACCGGCGACGACGGCGGCGGCGAAATAGGGATCACTATGAAGCTGACGACAGGCATTCTGGCAATCTTACTGACGGTGGGCGGGTCTGCGGCTCCGAAACTCTGGGGCCAGAATCCGGACGCCATCGACAACGCGCGCAGCGTGGCAAAGTCGCTGCAGCAAAAGCAAGCCAACGACAGCAACGCGGCCCTGGATGCGGCGGGAGTCCCGGCGGCGCCCGCGGCCTCCAAGCCTGAGCCCGGAGCCCCGGCACCGGCGGTGAAGCCGGCGGTGATTCCCGGAGAAGAGAAGCCGATCGTTCTGGCTTCCACTCCTGCGGCGAAGCTCGCTCCCAAGGCTCCCAAGGCAGCGGCTCCCAAGGCCGCCAAGCCGGCGGCAGCCGCAAGCGGGCAGCACAACCAGCTGCAGCGGGTGAACGTTGTGCCGGGCAGCGATGACATTCAGATCGAAATCAGTTCGAGCCAGGCCGTGACCCCAAACGTGAGCAAGCTGAGTTCGCCGGCTCGCGTCGTGGTGGAACTGCCCGAAACGATCGTCGCCTGCGCACAGAATAAGATTCCGGTGGGCAGCGGCGGAGTGAAGGGCGTCCGCATCGGCATGGATGGCAAGAATCCTCCGACCACCAGCGTGGTGGTCGATCTGGAAAAGGCTCTGGCCTATGACGTGGCCCCCGGCCCTGCCGGCAAGGTTACGCTGATCCTGCATACCCAGGGCGGAGCTCCGGCAGTGGCGAAGAGCGCTCCGGCTCCGGCGAAGCCAGCGCCTGCAAAGCCTGCGGTCGCGAAGACGCCTGAGACCAAGGTTGCGGTCGCGAAGGCGCCCGCTCCGAAAGCTGCGGCTCCGAAATCGGAGCCGAAGAAGCAGGAAGCGAAAGCTGCAGCACCTGCCAAGTCTGTGACGGCGGCTGCGGCGGCTCCGGCGCCCGCGTCGGTCAAGCCTGCCGAGCCGGTCAAGCCCAAAGCGGAAGAGAAGAAGTGGGCGATGAACGGGAAGCGCGATCCGTTTTTCAGTCCGGTGGTACAGCAGAATGGATCCGGTTGCTCGACGGGCAAGAAGTGCCTGGAGATCAACGCCATCAACCTGCGCGGCGTGGTGAAGTCCGATGCCGGATTCATCGCGGTCGTTACCAACAATATCGGAAAGGCTTACTTCCTGAGGGAAAACGATCCTGTGTTCAACGGCTACGTGGTGAAGATCACAGGCGATTCCGTCGTGTTCCAGGAGACCATACAGGACAAGCTGGGCAAGACTTCGACGCATGAAGTGACGAAGAGAATCTTTACTCCGGCGGTTTAGACGAAGTTTCAAGTAAGGACACGCGGGCCAGGCCCGCGGGTGGGGAGAGGCGAAATGCGAAAGCAACAAGTGACCATGTTCGTATCGATGCTGCTGATGGTGGTGGTGGCTGCGGCCGCCCAGACGCCCAGCCAGCTCGATCGAGTCAACGTAATCCGCGACGCGGAGAATATCCGGGTCGAGATGACAGCCAGCGGCGCGCTTACGCCGAAGCTCAGCACTTTGGACTCACCCGCCCGTGTGGTGGTCGATCTTCCGGAGACCGTCATGGCCACGGGCAAGACGCACATCGCCGTGGGCGCGGCGGGGATCAAGGGCGTGCGCATTGGCATGGATGGCCAGACGCATCCGACCACGCGCGTCGTCGTCGATCTCGAGAAGGCTTGTGCCTATGAATTGACGCCGGGCCCGGCAGGCAAGCTGGTGTTGACGCTGCACGCCAACACGGTAGCGGCGTCCGCCGAGACCAAGGCTCCTGCGGAAACGAAAACGGTGGCAGCCGATTCGACGGTTCCGGCTGGCCGGCAGATGTCGCCTTTCTCGCCGCGCGTCATCGATACGCGTTCGGCGCCCAAGACGCCTGCGGCCAAGCCCGCCGAGAAGAGTTCGGCATCGCCCACCGACTATGTCTTCGTCGAGCCTTCGTATCAGGCGAAGGCCGAACCGAAGGCTGGTGAGCCGGTGGTTCGTGCCCAGGAAGCGGCCGCCCGCTTCTCGGACCAGACGGCTGCGGAACTGCTGCCGGTGAGCATGCATTCGGCGCAGGCCCAAAGCTCCACCGATGCGGCGCAGAGTTCGACCGGCATTACGCCCGCGGTCAATCTGGCTGCGGAGCAAAAGGCTCAGGCCGGACAACAGAGCGCCGTGGCTGGCCCGCACTACACCGGCGAGCCCATCTCGGTGAACTTGAAAGATGTTGACCTGAAAGACTTCTTCCGCCTGGTTCACGAGATCAGCGGCCTGAACGTCGTGCTCGATCCCAACGTGCATGGCACGCTGACGATCGTACTCGATGATGTGCCGTGGGACCAGGCACTGGACATCGTGCTGAAGAACAACGAGCTGGCGCGCGAGCTGGAGGGCAACGTCCTCCGCATCGCCACCGTCGATACCCTGAAGCACGAAGCCGATGCCCGCCGGGCGCAGATTGAATCTGAAGCGCTGGCCGTCGAGAAAGTTTCGGTGACCCGTTTCCTCAGCTACGCCAAGGCGAAAGATGTCATCGTTACGGCGAAGAAATTCCTCTCGCAGCGCGGCGATGTGGTGGCTGACGACCGCACCAACGCTGTGATCATCAACGACATTCCGAAGGTGATTCCGATCATCGACCGCCTGCTGACGCAGCTCGACCGCAAGACGCAGGAAGTCGAAATCGAAGCCCGCGTGGTGGCCGCAACCCGGCAATTCGCGCGCGACATCGGTACCCAGCTTGGCTTCGGCTGGGGCAACGGGCATAGCGCCATCGGTGGAAACCAGACGGCTGGCACCACGGCGACCAACGTGAACGGCCTGACGCCGGGATATATTACGACGCCTGCCACCGGGTCCGGTACCGGATCGACGATTCCGCTGTTCTCGAACCTGGGGGTTACGCAGCCTTCGAGCGGTTTGACATTCCTGAACGCCAGCAACACCGTGCGAATCGACGCCGTGCTGTCGATGGCGGAGTCGCGCGGCCTGCTGAAAGTGCTGTCGCGTCCGCGAGTGGTCACGCAGAATAACATTCAAGCTCTGGTGAAACAGGGCGTGCGTGTGCCGATCGTGACGCAGGCGCAGTTGGGCGGTCCTCCGACCGTGACCTACGTCGACGCGTTCCTGCGGCTTACGGTGACTCCGCAGATCACGTCGGAAAACACCATCTTCCTGAACGTCGACGTGGAAAACACCACGCCGAACTTCGGTCAGGAAGTACAGGGCAACCCGGAACTGATCACGCAGCAGGCCACCACGCAGGTGCTGGTGACCGATGGCGGCACGGTGGTGATCGGCGGCGTCATCCAGACGCAGAACTCGATCAACATCTCGCAGGTGCCTCTGCTGGGCAGCCTGCCGATCCTGGGCAACCTGTTCAAGCACACGCAGGTCAACACCTCCAACCAGGAGCTGATTTTCTTCATCACGCCGCGAATCATTCAGACCTAGTCTGACGTAGCAGCGTAGTTCGAAGATTGAAGCCGCCGGCCTGAAGAACCTGTCAGGCCGGCGGTTTTGTGTTTGCGGCGTACCGGTACAGAGCAAGAGCCGCTGCGGGATCGTACCCTCAGGGCCTGAAGGCCACCATCATTGATGCATCCGGCGGCGCGGCTGAAGCCGCGCCCTTTCAAAGCCACGCTCTTTCAAAGCTGCGCCTTTTCAGAGCCACGCTCTTTCAAAAGCCGCGCACTTGTGCCGGACGGACTGGAGGGGGTGCTGGCCGCTCGTAGCTCAAGCTCTCCTGATAAACTCAGCAGCGATGGATTTCCACGCGCGCCAGGACAAACTCCGGGAGCATCTCGCCACCACCCGGTTTGATGGACTGCTCGTCAGTCATCTTCCCAACATCCGATATCTCTGCGGCTTTACCGGTAGCGCCGGGCTGCTTCTGGTCGAGGAAGCCGGAAGCGTGTTCTTTACCGACGTCCGCTATGACACGCAGGCCCACGAGGAAGTGAAGGCCGCAAAGGTCGGTATTGCCCGTAAGGCGGCGCTGCCGGCGCTTGGCGAATTGCTGGCGCGCCGGCGCAAGCGGTCCCGGGGATGGACCATCGGCATTGAGGCCGAGCACTTTACCGTTGCAGAAAAGAACCGCCTGCGCAAGCTGCAGCCCTCCGGCGTGCGGCTGAAAGACGCGCCTCCGCTGGTCGAGCGCTTTCGCATGATTAAGGACGAAGACGAACTCAGCCGCATCCGTTCCGCTGTCGCCCTCGGGGCGAAAATCTTCGACCGCGCGCTCGAGGTCCTGCGTCCGGGGGTAAAAGAAGTCGAGGTTGCCGCCGAGATGGAACTGGCGGCGCGGCGAGGCGGTGCCGAAGAGATGTCGTTCCCGACCATCATCGCCTCGGGAGCCCGGTCCGCGCTGCCGCACGGGCGTGCCTCCTCTCAGCCGATCGCCTCGGGGGCGTTCGTGGTCTGCGACTTCGGTGTTATACTCTCAGGTTATTGTTCGGACCAGACCCGTACTGTATGGGTGGGAGACGTACCGGAAGACGGTCGACGCGCGTACGGCGCGGTGCTTGAAGCTCAGCAGGCGGCGATTGACGCGGTGCGACCCGGGCTCGAAGTCGGCGAAGTTGACGCCGCAGCCCGTAAGGTGTTGAAGAAGGCTGGATTAGGGCGCTTCTTTACCCACTCCACCGGGCACGGCGTGGGGCTGGAGATCCACGAGAATCCGCGGGTTGCAGATGGGCAACGCGAAGTGCTGCAGCCGGGGATGGTCATCACGATCGAGCCGGGAGTATACTTCCCCGGCAAATGGGGCGTGAGGATCGAGGATATGGTGGCGGTTACGGCCGGAGGATGTGAGGTACTTACTCCGACCAGCAAAGACTTACTGGCAGTCTAGTCTTCTTAGCTTCACCCATGTAACATCCGCTGGGCAGATCTTCGCCCGGCTTGTTAGCGCGCCTGTCGGGTGCGCGGCAGGGATAGGCAAACGGTCCCACCGTATACGAATGAATCAAAAAGAGCTGAAAGAACTCATTGAGTTCTTAATCGAGAAGGATATTGCCGAGTTCGAACTGGAGCGCGGCGATGTCAAGGTCAAGATCAGGCGGGCCGGCGAGCACACCGTGGTGCACTCGCACGCAGAGCCGCGGTTCTATGCTGTGCCTCCGGCGCCAGGCCCTGCCCCCGAAATTGGAGCCGTGCCCGTGGCGGGCACGATCGTAACCCCGGCCGCTCCGGCGGCGCCTGCTCCTGAGGAAGGCCTGCACACCGTAAAGTCGCCCATCGTCGGGACATTCTATGAGGCGCCTTCGCCCGGATCTCCGCCGTTCGTCAAGGCCGGAGACTCGGTGGAAGTCGGGCAGGTGTTGTGTATTGTCGAAGCAATGAAGCTGCTCAACGAAATCGAATCGGACGTCGCGGGAGAGATCGTCAAGAAGCTGGCGACCAACGGGCAACCGATTGAATACGGCCAGGAATTGTTCGTGATCCGGCCGAAGAAGTGACAGCGCAAGCATCTAGCAAAAATTGTTGATTGATGATTGTTGATTGTTGATTGAAAACCTTCGGATCTGGGTCTTGATCAACAATCAAAAATCAACAATCAACAATTTTTTTCAAGGCTGAAACCCGAGCGAATGTTCAAGAAGATCCTCATAGCCAATCGCGGCGAGATTGCACTGCGCGTCATTTGCGCGTGCAAGGAACTCGGTATCCGCACGGTCGCCATCTACAGCGAGGCCGACCGCAACTCCCTGCACGTCAAATTCGCGGACGAAGCCATTTGCATTGGACCACCACAACTGGCACAGAGCTATTTGAATATTCCCGGAGTCATCAGCGCGGCTGAGATTGCCAACGTCGAGGCGGTGCATCCCGGATACGGGCTGCTGGCTGAGAACGCGAACTTCGCCGAAGTGTGCGAGATGAGCGGAATCAAGTTCATCGGCCCGCGGCCGGAAGTCACGCGGCTGATGGGCGAGAAAGAAAAAGCCCGTGCCGCCATGAAGCGGGCAGGCGTCCCGATTCTGCCTGGTTCTGATGGGATCATCGCGAGCGAAGGCGAGGCGATCGAGTGGGCGCGCCAGGTCGGCTTCCCTGTGATCGTCAAAGCGTCAGCCGGAGGCGGCGGGCGCGGCATGCGCATCGTCCGCAGTGAAGAAGAGCTGCCGGCGCTGTTCAAGGCGGCGCAGTCCGAGGCTGCCGGAGCGTTCGGCAATGGCGACCTCTATATGGAAAAATACGTCGAGCATCCCCGGCACATCGAATTTCAGGTGCTGGCCGACGAGCATGGCAACGTCGTGAGTCTGGGGGAGCGCGAGTGCTCCATCCAGCGGCGTCACCAGAAGTTGCTCGAGGAGTCGCCTTCCACCCAAGTTACGCCCGAGCTCCGGGATCAGATTGGCGCGGTGCTGTGTAAGTCGCTGGCGGCAATCGGATACACCAACGCGGGCACGATCGAATTCTTGATGGATCAGGACCGCCGCCTGCACTTCATCGAGATGAACACCCGCATTCAGGTCGAGCATCCGGTGACCGAGATGGTTACGGACGTCGACCTGGTGAAGAGCCAGATCATGATCGCGGCGGGAGCGAGAATGGAAGACGTGCTGCACGGCCCGATCGTGCACCGCGGGCATTCCATCGAATGCCGCATCAACGCCGAGCACCCGGAGAAGTTCACGCCCTCCGCGGGCAAGATCACGGCGTTTCACCCGCCCGGAGGAACTGGGGTGCGCGTGGATACAGCGGCCTATGCCGAGGGCGTGATCCCACCGTACTACGACTCCCTGATCGCCAAGCTGATCGTGCGCGCCAAAGATCGCAACGAGGCCATCTCGCGCATGTCGCGGGCGCTGGAGATGTTCATCGTCGAGGGCGTGTACACGACCATCCCACTGCACCGAAAAATCCTGGCCGATCCCGATTTTCACGCCGGAAAGTTCGATACGGGATTCATTGAGCGGTTTCTGGCGAAGAAGGAAAATGGTGGGAAATGAGCTGCTCGCGCAGAGTGGCATTGGTGGCGCTCTGCTGCCTGCTTTGCGCGTGCTGTCTGGCCCAATCGGACGAAGAAATCCCCATCGAACGGTGCGACGTGTTGCCGGTGATCTCGGCAAAGATTGCCGGCAAAGGGATGCGGTTCCTCCTCGATACCGCTGCCACTTCCATTCTGAACGTGAAGTCATTCTCCTCGGGCGTCTCCAAAGAGATTCATGTCAGTTCGTGGAGCGGAATGGCGGCCACCAGCGCGCGTGAGGTCTCCATCCCCGAGATGCTGCTGGGCAATCACAGCCTCAAGAATCTGAAACTCCCCGCCATCGACCTGAGCCCGATCGGGAAAGCCTGCGGGGGACAGATCGACGGGATCCTCGGTGTCGACCTGCTCGACCAGATGGGTGTGACCATCGACCTGAAACGGCGCGTAGCCACGTTGAAAGGGATCGACGCCAATCCGCGGGATGAGTTCAACGACATGGAGAAGTCGATGGAGCGCTGCACCGACGCGTTCAATCTTGGCCATGCCGACGAACTGGTCGACTGCCTCGACACTGAGATTGTGTTCTACACCCCATCAGGCGAGTATCGCGGCCGAAAACAGGTCATGGAATATCTGCAGAACACGTATCTGAAGTTCGCGCCCAACCTGCACTACAACCGGCAGATTCACGACATCCGAAGTCTTGGCGACGCGCTTTGGTATTCCTACGACTACACGCTCGAAATGCCTGGACATGCGATCGCAGGGCACGGCACGGCGATGTGCCGGAAGCAGGACGGCCGGTGGCGCATGCTCAACATGCATAATTCCATGAAACAGGCGGATGGGGAGCCGACGCCATGACGCCGAGGACGATTTCGATGCCGCCGTTGTACGGCATCGTGGACGCCGCATTCTTCGCAACGCTCGAAGAACTGGTAGTCTTCGCGCGCGAATTGACAAACGGCGGATGCAGTCTGCTGCAGTACCGCAACAAGAAAGGTAGTGCGCGGGTAATTCAGGATCAGAGCCGGGAATTGAGAAGATTTATTAATGCAAAGTGGATCATGAATGATCGCGCGGATTTGTGTGTGGCATGTGAGTTTGACGGACTGCATCTTGGGCAGGATGATCTGCGGCCAGTCTATGCGCGTTGTATCCTCGGGCCGGAGCCCTGGCTCGGAATTTCGACTCACAATCCAGAGCAGTTGGAGGAAGCGGATGCATCCGGCGCTGACTACCTCGCGGTTGGCCCGGTATTTGCGACTTCCACCAAAGAGAATCCCGATCCCGTCATAGGCCTCCAGGGAGTGCGTCAGGCGCGGGCTTTGACGCGCAAGCCTCTGGTCGCCATCGGCGGGATTACGCGCGCCAATGCCGCCTCCGTCATTCAGGCTGGCGCCGACTCGGTGGCGGTGATATCCGACCTGTTACGGGAGCCCCGCAAATCAGCAGAGGAATTTTTCCGCGTCTTGAGGTAAAGTCGTGTGGCCAGATAGCAGCTAGCGGCAAGGGCGAGGCGCCCTTGCGACAGTCGGCGGGACGCGGCGCTACAACTTGGAGGGATCTCTGAGTACACCTACGACGACGCAGCCATCCACGGGCAGCGATTGGGAACTTCACAGTCATCAGGACAAGGAACTGGTCCAGGTTCTGGGACTCACCAGTTCCACGATGCTGGTGATCGGGTCGATGATCGGCTCCGGCATCTTCATCGTGTCGGCGGAGATTGGGCGCGAGGTGGGCTCGCCCGCATTGTTGATCGGCGCGTGGGTTGTGACCGGACTCATGACCATTGTCGCCGCGCTGAGCTACGGGGAACTGGCGGCGATGATGCCACGGGCCGGCGGGCAGTACGTTTACCTGCGCGAGGCCCTGGGGCCGCTGTGGGGATTCCTCTACGGGTGGACTTTGTTTCTCGTCATTCAGACGGGAACGATCGCAGCCGTGGGAGTTGCCTTCGGCAAGTTTCTCGGAGTCTTCTTTCCTTCGATTTCTTCGACACACTGGATCATCCACCTCTGGAAGGTGCCGCCGATCTCCCTTGGTCCGATGGTCCTGGGCAACATGGACGTCGGCATCAACACGCAGAACCTGATGGCGATCCTGCTCGTGATTCTTCTGTCCTTCATCAACGTTTTGGGTGTCAAGACGGGCGCGGCCATTCAGAATATCTTTACCACGGCGAAGGTGTTGGCTCTGGCCGCACTCGCACTCCTGGGCGTCGCCTTCGGACGCAATCCACAGGCGCTGATTGCCAACTTCCAGGGGCATTTCTGGCGGAATGCGGGCTTGTGGTCTTTGCATGACATCGGTGGAGGAGTCTTTGTCGGCACGCTCACGGTGCTGGCTGTGGCGCAAGTCGGATCCCTGTTTTCAGCCGACGCATGGAACAATGTGACTTTCACCGCTGGCGAAGTGAAGAATCCCAGCCGGAACCTGCCGCTGTCCCTGGCGTTGGGCACGGGCATCGTCATCACCCTCTACATCGCGTGCAATTTCATTTACCTGATGGCGCTCCCGCTGGACGGCACTGCGGGGGCGGCCTCGATCGTTGCCCGCGGGATCACTCACGCAGCGGAAGATCGCGTGGGAACAGCGGTCATGACGCAGATGTTCGGAGCGGCGGGCGGCCTGCTGATGGCGGCGGCGATCATGATTTCCAGCTTCGGCTGCATGAACGGCCTGATTCTCTCGGGCGCACGCGTCTATTACGCCATGGCGAAAGACGGCTTGTTCTTTCGCAACGTCGCAAAGTTGCATCCTACCTACAAGACGCCCGCGGTTTCGCTGATGGTGCAGATGGTATGGACCTGCGTACTGTGCATCTCCGGCAGCTACGGGCAGCTTCTGGACTACATCATTTTTGCGGTGCTGGTGTTTTATATTCTGACGATTGTGGGCCTGTTTGTGCTCCGGCGGACGCATCCGGACGCAGTGCGACCCTATAAAGCCGTGGGGTATCCGATTCTGCCGATCATTTATATTGTGATGGCCTTATTCATCGATGTCGTACTATTGCGCTACAAACCGCAATACACGTGGCCGGGGCTGATCGTGGTGCTGCTGGGGATCCCGGTGTATTTCGCGTGGTCGCGCGCCAGCGCAAAACGCGTTTCGGCGTAGCCCAAGGAGAATTCAAACGAATGGCAAATCTGCTGGCAACTAAATCGCTGGACGTGTTGATGAAGGAATCTCAGGAAACAGGCGAACACAGCCTGCGGCGCGCCCTTGGGCCGCTCAACCTGCTGACGCTCGGTATTGGCGCCATTATTGGCGCCGGGATCTTTGTCATCACCGGACAGGCCGCGGCGCAATTTGCCGGACCGGCGATTCTGCTCTCCTTCATTTTGGCAGGTATTGCGTGCGCCTTCGCCGGGCTTTGTTACGCCGAGTTCGCATCGATGATTCCGATCGCGGGCAGCGCGTACACGTATTCCTACGCGACATTGGGAGAACTGGTTGCGTGGATCATCGGCTGGGACCTGATTCTGGAGTATGCGTTCGGCGCGGCCACGGTGGCGGTGGGATGGAGCGGGCACCTGCGGGCTTTTCTCCACGACATCGGAATGGACCTGCCGCCGATTCCACACTCCGACTTCGTTTTTTTTGGCCGGCACATCCATGTGACGTACGACTACGTGGGCTTTCTGGTCATCATGGTAATCACCACGATCCTGGTGATCGGCATCAAGGAGTCGGCGAACTTTACTACCGCGATCGTGATTCTGAAAGTTGCTGTGGTGTGCATGTTCATTGCGCTGGTCACTGCATTCTTCATCTCACACAAGTGGCAACCGAACCATTGGCATCCATTCATTCCGCCGAATACTGGAGAGTTCGGACATTTTGGATGGTCGGGTATCTTCCGCGGCGCCGGGGTGGTGTTCTTCGCTTATATCGGTTTTGACGCCGTTTCCACCGCTGCGCAGGAGGCCAAGAACCCCAAAAAAGACATGCCTATCGGTATTCTTGGTTCGCTGGTCATCTGCACGGTACTTTACATTCTGGTTTCCGGCTTGTTGACCCGCCTCGTTCCCTACACCCAACTCGATGTCCCCGATCCGGTGGTGGTCGGAATTCGCGTGACTGGCCAGCAGTGGGCAACATTTCTGGTTGAACTCGGCGCGTTAGCCGGCTTGGCCACGGTGATGCTTGTGATGTTACTCGGGCAATCCAGAGTGTTCTACTCGATGTCGCGCGATGGGCTGCTGTGGCCCTGGGCCAGCGCGATTCACACCCGCTTTCGAACGCCGTACATCAGTTCCATCGTGGTCGGATTCTTTGTGGCGATCCTGGCGATGCTGTTTCCGTTGAACGTTCTCGATCAGATGACGAGCGTTGGAACGTTGTTGGCGTTTATGTTGGTAAGTGCTGGCGTCTGGGTGATGCGGAGGACACATCCCAACGTAAACCGACCGTTCAAGACGCCGCTGGTGCCGTTGGTTCCGATTCTTGCGATTCTGTTCTCCGGCTTCCTGATTGTGACGCTGTCACCGGCGACGCAGATCCGCCTGGTGGTGTGGCTCCTGGTTGGATTCGTGATCTACTTCAGCTACGGCAAGAAGCATAGCAAGGTGCAGAAGGCGATTGCCGACGGGACGGCAGTCGGTCCGGGGCCGTCGAAGGCAGACTAGACCTCCATTGCAATTACGGCCCTCCGCACTGCGCGGAGGGCCGTTTTGTTTTATAGTCGTGGGTCGTTAGACTTGAGCGGCTAGCCCAGGGCCGGCGGGTGTTCGACCACGCCGGGACGGCCTAGGCGGCTGTCCCTACTCGAGTTTTCTAACGACCACGGCTTCGTCATGAAAGCGCTCCGCAACCTTCGAACGATCGGTTTGCTGCTGCTGATGGTCGCGGCGATCGGCACCGCCGGTTACCACTACATCGAAGGCTGGACGTGGTTCGACGGCTTCTACATGGTGGTCACGACGCTGACCACAATCGGCTATCAGGAAGTGCATCGGTTGTCACATGCGGGACGCGTGTTCAACGTGTTCGTGATCTTGTCGGGCGTGTCGTTGTTGCTGCTGGGAGTCGGGGCGTTGAGCCAGGCTTTGCTAGAATTCGAGCTACAGAGCTTCTTTGGAAGGCGGCGCATGGAGCGCGAGATCGGACGTCTCGAAGGCCACTTCATCATCTGCGGCATGGGACGCGTGGGCCGCAGCGTAGCGCGTGAACTGGCGCGCAAGCCGATGCCGTTCGTGATCATCGACAATGCTGAGGCCAAGCGCGAGCGTTTTGCGAACGAGAACTGGCTGGTGATCGCAGGGGACGCAACCCTGGAAGAAACGCTCCGGCAGGCGCAGATTGAGCGGGCCAGCGGCCTGATCGCGGCGACCACGACCGACGCGACCAATCTCTACATCGTGCTCACAGCGCGGGGCCTCAATCCGCATTTGAAGATCATCGCCCGGGCCAGTGAAGACGCCGCCGAGAAACATTTGCTCACTGCCGGCGCCGACTCCGTGGTCTCGCCCTACTCCTTCGCCGGACAACGCATCGCGCAGTCGCTCTTGCGGCCTCACGTGGTCAGCTTCCTGGATACGGCGACGACTCATCTCGGCATGGATCTGGAGATCGGTGAAATTCACATCACAGCAGACTCCAGGTTCGCCGGCAAGACGATTGAAAGTTCACGCATCCGGCAGGAGCGGGGAGTGATCGTGCTGGCGATCAAGCGTCGTGATGCCATGCGCTTCAATCCCGCGCCCGATGAGCGCATCGAGCCTGACGACTGCCTCATCGCCATGGGCGAGCCCGCGCAGTTGCGGCAACTGGAGCAGTCGGTCGCCTCGTCATGAAAGTCGAACTCCCATGAAGATCGTCACCGCGGCGGAGATGCGCGAGATCGATCGTGCGACCAGCGAGCGCTACGGCGTGCCGTCGCTCACGCTGATGGAGAACGCGGGCGCGGCGGTTGTGGAACAGGTTCTTCGCCTGTGGCGGTCGGGGATGAGAATGGTCGTGATCTGCGGCAAGGGCAACAACGGCGGAGATGGCTTCGTTGTCGCGCGATTGTTGGCTGACCAGAAAAAGCTCGTTGAGGTTGTCCTGCTGGCCGATCCCGCGGAACTGAAGGGTGATGCGGCGGTGATGTATAGCAAACTGCCGGTGCCGGCAACCGTCGTCCGGTCGACGGAAGAGTGGAAGAGCGGACGCGTGCAGCAGGTGTTGGCCGCGGACTTCTACGTGGATGCGATCCTCGGCACGGGATTCAAACCGCCCGTCAGCGGACTCTATGCGGAAGCGATTACATTCCTGAATGCAAGCCAGGAAAAGGTGGTTGCTGTCGACATCCCTTCGGGGGCGGATGCCGACGCAATGGGCCCGCAGCAGGGAGTAATAGCGCGAGCGGATGTGACCGTGACGTTCACCGCTCCGCGTCCTGCGCATGTGTTCAGCCTGCTGACGCAGGGCCCGACCTATCTTGCGGAAATCGGATCGCCGGATGAAGCGATCGTCTCATCCCTGCACCTGAACATGATCCACCCACGCGACTACGCTTCGCTGATCGGGCGGCGGCCGCCTGAATCCAACAAGGGCAATTACGGACACGTCCTGGTGATCGGCGGTTCCGTGGGAAAGGCCGGCGCTGCAGCCATGGCCGGAATGGCCGCCTTGCGCGCAGGGGCGGGCTTGTCTACGGTGGCGGCTCCCAAATCCGTGTTCACCACTGTTGCTGGGTTTTATCCGGAATTGATGACCGAGCCTCTGCCGGAAACCGATGCCGGCACGATCTCCACGAGCGCAGGAGTGCGAATCGAGGAGTTGCTGAAGAGCATGACCGTGGTTGCCATTGGGCCGGGGATCTCGCGCGATCCGCACACGGCCACGCTGGTGCGATCGCTGGTTGCACATCATCAGATTCCCATGGTGGTTGACGCGGACGGACTGAATGCCTTCGATGGCCATGCCAAGGAATTGAATGGAAGCGGCAGAACACTGGTGATCACTCCACATCCCGGCGAGATGGCGCGTCTGGCGGGGTGTTCCACGGCTGAGGTTCAGAAGAACCGGTTAGGGGTTGCACGCGAATTTGCACGCGAGCACGAGTTGATCGTCGTCCTCAAGGGCCATCAGACTCTGGTGGTTCAGCCCGATGGCGAAGCGTGGGTGAATAACAGTGGGAATCCGGGGATGGCCACCGGCGGCACCGGCGACATTTTGACAGGAATGGTTGCGGCGATGATCGCACAGAATCCTAGCAACACGATGATGGCCGTGTGTGCCGCCGTGCAGCTTCATGGGCTCGCGGGGGATGTGATCAGCGAAACGGACGGCGAGCATTCTCTTGTTGCTACCGACCTGCTGCGCGGGTTGCCAGACGCGTTCAATCGCGCGCGCATGTTGACGGAAAACAGGTATGTGGGGTGGTAAGCCAGTAATTCTGCGCTGTCATCCTGACCGGAGTGCGGCGCGCGCGAAGCGCGAGCCGCACGGAGTCGAAGGATTCCTACTCGCTTGCGTGCTCCGTGTCGACTCAAGGCATTCGCGCCGGCGCATCGGGAGAACTCCTTGAGACGTTCGTGGTAGGCCGTAGTGGCGCGGGGTCCTTCGACTCCGCCAGCACTTCGCTTTGCGAAGTGTTGGCTGCGCTCAGGATGACAGGCTCATCTGCTTTGCGGCAGCCGGACTGTCTTTCCTTCCGCTGCTGAACGCCGCGCGGCGTCGAGGATTTCCGTCACCGTCACATTCGTGTCGAGTGATGACAGCCCGTCTTCCTTCATGCCGTCGACGATCACTGCCCGCAAGTACGCCAGTTCATCGTCATAGGGTGCGAGCAAGGGCGTGGCTGAGATGTGCTCCTCCGGATTACGATCGTCTCCACCTCGCCGCACGCGGAGTTCGTCACGCTGCACCGTGATGACAGACCCGGTCTGCCCATAGACTTCCATATCCTTTCTTCCGAACGGCCAGTTCCATGACGCCTGAATGATCGCCTGCGCGTGCGGGTAGGTGAGAACAATCGTTGCCTCGTCGTCGACACGCGAATAAATCTCAGGCTTGATTTGCTGCGTGACGGCAGTGACGGTTTGCGGACGCTGGCCGTCCATCAGCCAGGTCATCAGGTCGGCGCCGTAACATCCGAAGTCGAAGAGCGCCCCGCCTCCATTGATCTTTGGATCGGTGAGCCAGGCGAGGAACTCCGGCTCCACGCCAATTTCTCTGGGACCCTTGTGGCCGTCGTGCACGACAACCTTACGGACATCGCCGAACGCCCCCTGGTGAACCAGGTCGTAGGCGGCGTGATTGCTGCGATACCAGGAAGTTTCGTAGTTTACCAGTACATGAATCTTGCCGGCATGCGCTGCTTTCTCCATGGCGACCGCGTCTGCAAGACTGACCGCCAGCGGTTTCTCCATCATGACGTGGACGCCGAGACGCGCGCAGGTTTCCACGACGCGCCGGTGATCGTAGGTGTTCGTGTAGACCAGAACCGCCTGCGGATGCGCCTTGGCTATCATGCTCTCGAGGTCGGCGAATAGAAGCGACTGATCGAAGCCGTACCGGGCCGCGGCCTGCGAACGAAGCTGAGCGTCAGGCTCGGCGATCCCGACAATTTCGATCGCCGGACTATGCCGGTACTGGCCGAGAAATCCGTGGACATGTCCATGAACCAGCCCGACAATGCCGACTCGAAGCGCTGGCGGGGACGGTGCCTGGGCGAATGAGATGACGACGAAGGTAAGAAAAGAGAGGAAGGCGGTCACGAATCGGAACATGAATCCTCCGAGAATCCACAACAATAGTCGATGTACGAGCTCCCGCGAAGGCGGAATCGCGGAACGAGAAGCTGACTGTCCTGAAGGACATTAATCATAAAGTAAACACCACGCAAGTGCCTCGAAGCATGGGCGTTCGATGCGCTCCCCTTCCGCCACCGGTGAGGAATCCGGACAAGGGGCCTCAGTAATCTATTACGCAATACCGCCGGGTGCCATAGTTCGAATTGACCTATGACCCACTTCCCCCAACCGCACCCCTCGCGGCGTGCAGCCCGGGTCCAGCTAGGAGATTCTGTCCTGGCTGCGATACGCCTGGAAGACGGCCGCCGCACGAAAGCGAAACTCCAAACCATCTCCGTGACCGGAGGCCTGCTGCGCCTGGCACAATCGCTGGGACAGGGCGACTTCGTTGAAGTTGCCTTTCAGACGCAGGCTGGCCCGGTGCACGGCATGGCGGAAGTCCTGAGCCCGATGAAGAAGCTGACAGACAGCGTGCTGCAGCCTTTCCGCTTCGTGGCGCTTGAGGATGACGACCATCGCCGCCTGCGCACGTCACTCGATCACGTGGTGGATCGGACTACGCTGGGGCTGAAGTCGACTGCGTTCTCCACGTACTAAGTTGAGTATGCGGGGACGGCCGTCTCGGCTGTCCGGCGAAGCGCAGCGAGCCCACAGGGGCTGAAGCCCTCGTGTTCTTGTTCGCCTCAACGCGGCCCTGGAAGGGCCGCTCTTCCACGGTTGCGCAGGCATATTTAGGTGTTTCCGGCTCTCTTTGCTTCCTGTGAACGCCCCAATCCCTTTCCGCGTAGTGCGGATGAAAAGCAGTTCTATACTGGACGTGTGACCGGCGAGACCAAGGTGCGAGAACTGTTGCGCGAGACCACCACGCACTCGGCCGAGGAAACGATCGCCTTCGGCCGGACCCTGACTGAATTGCTGGCTCCGCCCAAACTCGTGCTCCTGCGCGGCGATCTGGGCGCGGGCAAGACCACGCTGGTGAAGGGAATTGCCGCAGCCTTCGAAGCTGCTTCCGAGGAAGACGTCACCAGCCCTACTTTCACATTGATCCACGAGTATCGTGGGCCGCGAGCCAATCTCTACCACATCGATCTCTATCGCATCGACACGCCACGCCAGTTGGAGACGCTCGCCTTGGATGATATGCGGACGGAAAACAGCATCCTTCTGATCGAGTGGGGAGAGAAGTTTCCGCGGCTTGTGCGGGAACGGGATGTGGAGATTTCGCTGGAGCGGGAAGGGGAGAGCGGGCGGAGGATAAGAATTAGTAGTTAGCGTTCGGACATCGAAATGGTGGAAGGCAAGAGCCGCCGCGCGCAGGCTACCGGTGCGCTCCATTCCCGGACCATCGAGAACAAGATGGCCACGGCGAAGACGACGAAGGCAAGACGCGGTCTGGCCATGGGGTCATTATCCCATGTGATTCACAGACCTACTACTGCCCCGGCGCCTTCCCGAACCACTCGTCGAACCATTCCAGCGAACGCAAGAAATAGTCGTGCCAATCGGCTGGCTTCACGAACACGTGTCCTTCATTCGGATACACCACGAACTTCACGGGAACGTGCAGGTCTTTCAAGGCGTGCCACCATTCGATGGATTGCTCGACCGGCACTTCACCGTCGCGATCGCCGACCAGGATCAGCGTCGGGGTTTTGACGTTCTTGACGAAGTGCATGGGATCGCTTTTGGCATAGACCGCCGGATCGTCATACACGGAAGCGCCAAAAAATGGAATCATCCACTCGTCGATCTCGTTCACGCCGTAGTAGCTGAGCCAATCCGAAAGTCCAGCGCCGGCCACGGCGGCTGCAAAGCGATGCGTTTGCGTTTCCGCCCACATGGTCATGTAACCGCCGTAGCTGTGGCCGCGGATGCCGAGGCGGTGAGGGTCGACGGGATACCGCTTCAAAATTTCGTCCACTCCTGCCATGATGTCGCGGAAATCGCCACCACCGAAATCCTTGACGTTACCCTGCGTGAACGCTTCCCCTTGTCCGTAACTGCCGCGTGGATTGGGGCAGAATGCGAAGTAGCCCATGGCGGACTGCGGCCCCATGATCTGAGTGTCCCAGTTCGCTCGACAAGCGGCTGAGGGCCCTCCATGCACATTGACGATGAGCGGATATTTCTTGTCGGGAGTGTAGTTGACAGGCAGCATCAACCAGCCTTCCAGCTTCAGGTTTCCGTTTGTCCAATAGAAGTTCACCATCTCGCCCCACGCGGGCTTGACTCCGGCGTTGAACGTCGTCAGCTGCTTCCAGTTTCCGATCGCTCCAGCCCAGAGCTCAGGAGGACTGCTGGGCGACTGTCGGATCATCGCGGAGACCGATCCGTCACGAGAGAGAGCGCCGTTAAGCGAAAATTGTGCGCCTACCAACTCATCGCCCGACCAAATCTTCTGCACCGCGCCGCCTGACGCCTGCACGCTCGCGAATCCCGACTTGCCGTCTACGTTCTCTCCAAAAAGAATGCGGTCGGCGGAAGTCCAGGCCAACGTGGATGGCGAACTGTTGATCTTCGGAGTGAGGTTGCGAACTGTGCCTCCCGACAAGGGAACGGTGAAGATTTCGCCGCCAACCGAGCCTTCATCGCTCATCAGACCCTCGATGAACGCGACTTGTTTACCGTCGGGCGAAACATGGGGTTCTGCGATCTGCAGCTTGGGCACGTAGATCGCACGCATGTCATGGGATCGAGCGTCGACGTGATACAGATGTGCGACGTACCAGTTGGCGTCGCCCGAGCCGTGCGCCGCGATGGCAGCCCAGCCTTGACTGTCGGGCGTCCAGTCATACTCGTAGACGTAAATATCGGGCGAAGTAATTGTGGTTAGCGCATTGGTGGAGAGATCGATGGTTGTCAGGCGCTGCTCGTAGACTTGATCGTCGATCACTCCCGCCAGAGGAAGCATGGGTTGCAGCGGGCCCGCAACGCGCGGAATGCCCTCGATAAAGAGCAACGCGACTTTCGAATTGTCGGGAGAAAAAGCGGGAGCCGAGGCGTAGCCTTTCAAGTCGGCTCGCTTCACCGGCGAGCTTCCGTCGAGAGCAGCCGTCCACAACTGCGCGGCAGGAACATCGCCGGATAAGTCTGCGAGGAAAACCAGTTGCTTGGAATCTGGCGACCACGCCACGTCGCGGGCAGCGAGCTTACCTTCCACTGGGACGGCGCGAGGCGAGCCGCCGGGCACGGGAATCACGGAGAGTTCGCCCCCTATGATGTAAGCGATCTGGGATCCATCGGGAGAGATCGCTGCCTGCGTGATTCTCTCTACGTGCGGCATGGAGTCGAGAACGGCAGCCGCTCGAGACGGGGATTGCGCGTTGGCGGCAAGAGGCAGGAAAACACAGAAAGGCGTGATCACTCCCATCAATCGGAGAGAAAGAGCATTCATAGTGGCACCTTGTTGCAGAAGCTGGATCTGGCCAACCAAGAACCGCTAGAACCCCATAATGTTGTAGCCGCAGTCCACGTAGATCACCTCGCCCGTAATTCCGCTGCTGGCATCCGACGCGAGGAAGACTCCCGTGGAGCCTACCTCTTCCACTTCCACGCGGCGGCCGAGCGGGGCGCGCTCCTCGTGCTCGCGCAGCATGTCTCCGAAGCCGGCGATGCCGCGCGCGGCCAGGGTTTTGATGGGTCCAGCGGAAATGGCATTCACCCGAATTTTTGCTTTCCCCAATTCGTAGGCCAAATACCTCACCGTACATTCGAGCCCCGCTTTGGCTACCGCCATCACGTTGTAGCGAGGCACCACTTTTTCCGACGCATAGTACGTCATGGTGATGACGGAGCCTCCGTCTGTCATGAGCGGGGCCGCGGCACGCGTGACTGCGATCAGTGAGTATACGCTGACGTCGAGCGCCATTTTAAAACCTTCCCGCGTGGTGTTTACGAAGCTGCCTTTGAGTTCGTCGGCGGGCGCGTACGCGACGGAGTGCACCAGCGTGTGCAATTTGCCGTGGCGCTCTTTGAGAGTGTCGAAGAGACGTGCGATCTCTTCATCTTTGGAGACGTCGCACATGTGGGCCTCGGCTCCCGGCAGCGACAGAATGAGATCCTTTGCCTCCTGCTCCAGGCGCTCGTTCTGGTAGGTGATGGCGAGCTTCATGCCGGCGGCGTGCAATCCTTGAGCGATAGACCACGCAATCGAGCGCTTGTTGGCTACTCCGAAAACAACGGCGTTTCTGCCCTGCAAGTCAGGGGACATGTTTCTCCTTTAGGAAATGAAAAGGATAACAGCGGAAAGGCCTTTTCTGCCACGGAGACACCTATGCCTGGATCTCCTTCATTTTTTGCGTCCCTGGCAAGCCCCTGGCGATCTTTGCGGTTCGAGCTTTTTGACCGCAAAGTCCGCAAAGAAAAGCCGCGAAAGGCGCAAAGACCAGGGTTGTCTGGCGTTGGCGGTGAGAACCGCTAGTCTGCTGCCATTTCCTCGGGGACGGCGGATTGCACCGGCCAGCTCGACGCTACGAACGACATCGCATAAACGCACCCAAGAATCGCGAAGGCGACGACCAGACTCACTTTGTGCGCCACCGCTCCGACACAGAGAGCGAGCACCAGCTGCAGGAATGTCCCGGCGAAATAGAAGGCATTCTGCACCCGCCCCATGAGGTGCTTGGGGACCATTTCCATCAGGCTGGTATTCATCGCCACGCCTCCGACGCCTCGTGCGGAGCCCATCACAAAATAAGTCAGGATCGCGAAAACCAAAAATCCCGAAATCGGTGCAAAGGCGACACAGACAGCCAGAATCGCCATGGAAAAAGCGACCGACCTTCGGCCCCCAATCCATGCGATGACCTGTGGAGCGTAGAGGGCGCTGACAAAGGCGCCGCTGCCCCAGCCGGCGTTGAGCCAGCCATAGCCTTTTGCTCCAGCGTGAAAGATGCGGTCGCTGAGCGACGGAGTCACGACCACGCCGGTGATCATGGCCCCGAGAAACAGCGCCCAGCTGATGCCCAGCATGACCACCGCGCGGTGATCTCGCAGGAAATGCAGCCCTTCGCGCATCTCGCGCCAGAAACGGGTAAACTGGCTCTCCGCAGCCGCGATGTCAGCTTTCAGTTCTTCCGGCCGCACCACGATGTGCTTGCCTTTGCGAACTGCGAAGTAGCAAAGGAAGGAGACGACATAAGTGGACACGTCCAGCATCAACACGCCGCCCAGTCCGATGTGATCGTAGATGAAGCCGACGATCGCGCCGGCAATCAGGAATCCACCCTGCACTCCCGCAAGCAGGAAAGTATTGGACTGCACGAACTGGCCTTCAGGGGTGAGTTCCTGAATCAGTGCGGTGATCGTTGGCCAGAACATCCAGAAGCCGGCGGCCACCAGCGTGTTCATCAGGTAGAGCTGCCAGACCTGTACGCGCCCACGAAATGCCAGAATCGCGACGCCCACGATGATCAGCGCACGCAGGGCATCAAGCCACATCACCAGGCGCCGCCGGTCCTCGCGATCAATGACTACGCCCGTGAAGGGCAGCATGAGCATGGCGGGGACAGTTTGCAGAACGGCGAACGTTCCCAGCGCCATCTCGGAATGCGTGGCTTTCAGAATGTACCAGGCCACCGCGGCCGAGTTCATCCCGCTGCCCACCATGGAAATCAGGTTGGCGGCAAAGACGAATCGCAACGGACGCTGGCCGAGAATGTCACGCATCGTTCTACTTTAGCCGAGGCCGAAGGAATTCACCACGGAGGCACGGAGACACGGAGAAAAAAATTGAGAAAGACGAGAACAAGTTACCGTGCTCTTAGCTCTTAGGGGACAATCCGCGGGGTCATGCGAAGTTGCTAATGTATTCTCCGTGCCTCCGTGTCTCCGTGGTGAAAGGCAGTTCCGCCGACCGTGACGCTGGCCCTTGCGCGGAGCCGCGTTCAGCGCTAGGATTCGCCTGCTGTCGAAAGTGTGGACATCTCTCTGGCAACCGGAGGCGCGCCATGAAGCGCTGCACAGAATTGCTACCAGCCTTTCTTTTCTCTGTCGCTCTATTGATTTCTCAGGCGTTCGCCCAGGTCGATCGCATCGTGATCGCAGCCGGGACCGACGAAGATCACGCCCTTCAGGCCATCACGAATGAGCAGGACGCTTCCAAGAAGCTGGCGATGTACGAGGACTTCGTGCAGAAGTTCTCCTCCAACCCGCAGGCTGTGGCCTACGGAAACTGGCAGCTCTCGCAGGCCTACCAGGCGAGCGGCGACTTGCAGAAGGCGCTCGACTGCGGCGACAAAGCTCTGGTGGGATCTCCTCACAACCTCGACATCCTGGTTTCGCAGGCCAGCGTAGCGGCGCAGGCGAAGAACGGACCCAAGCTGATGGATTACGCGGCCACCGGCGGTGCGGTCTGTCATGCCATTGCGAAGCAGCCGAAGCCGGAAGGGATGAGTGATGAGGATTTCGCGCGCAAATTGAGCGATGACAAGAATGCAGTGCAGAACAATTGTGACTTCCTCGAGACCAGCGGCTTCAATGTGATCGCGGCGGAGAACGATCCGAAGAACCGCATGGCAGAAATCGAGAAGTATACGGCGGCATTTCCGGACTCGAAATTCTCAGACAAAGTATCCAACTATGCGATGTACACGCTTGGGCCGGGCCAACTGAATGACCAGGCGCGCCTGGTGGCGTTTGGGGAGAAGATACTGGCGAGCGATCCAAAGTCGCTGCCTGCTTTGCTGCTGCTGGCCGGGTACTATCAAGAATCCGGCAGCGGCGCGAAGGCTGTCACTTATGCGCAGAGGGCCATCGAAGTGGCGAAACCCGATGCGCCCGACGCGGATAACTCGCGGAAGATTGCCGCCGGAGCGGCGCATAGCACCATCGGCTGGGCCTATCTGAAGCAGGAAAAAACCAGCTCCGCCATTCCTGAACTCAAAACCGCTTCCGGGTTGCTGAAAGGACAAGACGAACAGCAGTACGCGCGAGCCCTTTACGGGTTGGGTTTTGCGTATGCGAAGTTAAGTAAGTTGACCGAAGCGCGTGAAGTGCTTACGGAGGCGGTGAAGATTTCGGGCCCGCTGCAGTCCATGTCGCAGGATCTGCTGACCAAGGTCAACGGCGCGCGCGCCAAGGGAAAATGATGCCGCCGGACGGATGCGCCGGGGCTACGTGAGTCGGGGTACTCACTGCTGCGGTTTAACCAGATCTTCGGAAAGCAATTCTGCCTTCCAGGCCAGGGTGTGGGCGCGTTCCGAGTCTCCGGCTGCGAGCGCGGCTTTAGACTGATCCACGAACTGACGGATTTGGGAGACAGCGTCCTGCTGCGTTGTGCTCAGTGGGTGTCCGGCAATCTTCTTCAGATTCCCCTCCGTGAGTTCGAGCATTTGATTGACCGCGTCGCGCTTTCCGGACGCCTGGTCTCCAGTTGCGCCTCCCGCCAATTGAATGCTCGGTTCTGCGGTTCCTCCGTGGCGAACAATGATCTTCGCGGGTGGACACTCTTTCGGAGCGGAAGGAGTGGCATTCGCTTGCGCTGGAGTACCGTCCGCCGTGGGTGAATCGGGAGATGCCGCGCTCGAAGAAGTCGAAGCCGGAGCTGGTGCGGGATCACAATCCGACACAACGACTTTCTTCCTGTGATGCGGTTTCTTCGCAGTTGACGATGCATGACGGGTCGGCGTCGGCTTCGTGGCTGATCCGGTCGCCGATGGTTTCGTCTCTGACGGCTCAGTTGGTGCCGGTGTCGCCTGGGCAGGTGCCGTTCCCTCTGGGGTCGCCGGAGCACTCGCGGAGGAATTCGCGGGTGCGGCGGGCTGCGTGGATTGAGGGTCTTGCCAGGCACCCGTCACAGGCTGTGCGGTGCCGGAGATACCGAAGAGGAGGATTGCAACGGCCAGAGTCATGCAGGTCCCGGAGTGGTCGAACGCAGATTCTCCACCATGTTACGCCTTGCGGTGCGGCACCGCTATCGATTCCTTCCCGCGCGAAACAGACAGGCTTACCCTAGTCTCCTCGTTGGGACGTCGCCTCGTCGGGCGCATAGTCGGGAGTCGCTTGGGCAGCCGCTTCCACCAGCGGTATATGGAAGCGGAATACGGTTCCGGCTTCGCCAGATTCGAAGTCCACCGACCCGTAGTGCCACTGAAGGATCTGGTAGGTCTGCGCCAGCCCGATGCCGCTCCCTTCTTTCTTGGTTGTGAAATAGAGTTCAAACACCTTGTCGTGCAAATCTTTCGGAATTCCTCCACCCTGATCCTGAACTTCTGCCACGGCGATACTATTTTCGTTCCGCGCCGAGATCGTGAGCACCCCTCCCTGCGGCATGGCTTGAACTCCGTTGATGACCACGTTGAGCATCGCCTGCTTCATCAGATCAACGTCGACCTTGACGGGAAGGGGCTGCTCGGGCATGTGACGCTCGATGGTCACGCCATGTTGCTCGGCGTCAGGGGCGGCGAGTTGTGCCACATCTTCCAGGAGACGGCGCAGGTCGATCTCCTCCAGGTGGAGATCGCGCGGCCTGGTGAAATCGACCAAAGTCTGCACCACGCGGTCGAGGCGGCGAATTTCGCTGTCGATGATATCCATGTGGCGCCGGGTATCGGGTTCCTGCTGCGCCAGCTTGTTCTGCAGAAGCTGCAGGTGAAGCACGATGGCGTTGATGGGATTCTTGACCTCGTGCGCGACTCCGCGGGTGAGGCGGCCGCTGGCCGAGAGCCGCCGGGACATCTCAATTTCATCGCCAATACGCCGCGCGGGCTCGGTATCGCGCATAATCAGCAACGCGCCGATCTGCGAGGTCTTTTCCTGCACGAAGTCCAGGGACACCTGAACCCGCTTTCCGCCCACCACGTCGAACTCGCGCTGCGACATCGGCCGGCGGCGCTCGAACGCATCCAGCAGCGCGATTCCCAACTGGGAATCGCGGGCAAACACTTCCTGCACCGCGCGCCCGAGCAGTTCGCCGCGAGGTCGACCGAGAAAACCCTCGACCGGAGCACTCACCAGGACCACGCGCGAGTCGCGGGAAAACAGCATCAGCCCATCCTGCAGCTTCGCCATCAGCTGATCGACGTTGTCCTTGAGGGCGGAGAAAATTTCTTTGCTGTCGCGGATTTGCCGTCCCAGGTTGGCGATCTTCAGAGAGACGAGGCCATACTCGTCGTGTTTCGACTCAGCACTGTAGAGATCGGCTTCGCCGGCGCTGACGCTGTCGAGATTGCGGCTGATCTCCTTCAGCGGGCCCAGCGCCAAGTTTGAGATTCCCGCGGCCAGCAGCAGCGACACAAAGATCAGCGTCACCGAGATGTAGACCGCTCTCAGCAGGCGCGTCTGCACTTCGCTCTTCAGAAAGATAGTCTGCACTCCAATGCGGATAGTGCCGAAGGGCGCGCCGTTCAACTCCAGCGGATAGTTCACGTCATAGACGGCGGCAGGACTGAACACCAGCCGAATTTGTTCACGGAAGCGCGCGCTTACGACCTGTCCGAAGTCGGGGCGCGGAGCAATGACCTTCCCGACCAGGCTCCCGTTGGTGTGCAGCAGCGCTTTGCCGCTGTTGTCAACGATGGCGACGTCGTAGATGTATCGCCAGTCGCCGGGATCGGACTGCAGCAGGTTGTTCAGGTCAACATCGGTCTGCACATAGTCGGTCAAGGCCCGCCTGACAGCGGCAGCGTCGGTCGTGTCGATCTTGGTGCTGCCGAAGTCGGGGACGGCGTTTCCGGCGGCGTAGGCCAGCTGATGGGTCAGGCTGGTGGCAGTCTCGTAAGCGTTGACAATGCGCAGGCGCAGAATCTGTGAAACGTAAAGGTAGGAGAACGTGGAGACCATTGCCGTCACCATAATTGTGATGACCAGCACGATGATGGTCTTTCGTCGCAGCATGGTTAAAGACTAAGGCCCGATTTCCGGCGGGCCGCGTTCATTCGCTGGGCACTTCTTCCTTGCCGGCGGTTGCCTCCGCCGCACTCCCATATTCCTTCAGCTTGTTATGGAGAGTTTTGAGGCTGATCCCCAGAATCTCTGCGGCTCGGGTCTTGTTGTTGCTGGTTGCCTCAAGTGTCTTCAGGATGAGCATCTTCTCTGCCTCTTCCACGGTAGTGCCCACACCCAAGCGGACCGCGTCGGGATCATTCGCGGCGGTGCGCACAGGAGCCTGTCCGAATCCCGGTGGCAAGTGCTTGGTCTCGATCACGCCCGTGTCGCACACGATGACGGCACGCTCGATCGTGTTCCGCAATTCGCGTACATTACCGGGCCAGGAATAGTTATTGAACTGGTTGAGCACCGCCTCGCTGACCGCCGTGACTTTGCGGCCATGTTTTCCGCTCATCTCGCCCAGCAGCAACTGCACCAGCCCAGCGATGTCTTCTTTATGTTCCCGCAGAGGCGGCATGTGGATGTTGAACACGTTGAGCCGGTAATACAGATCGCTGCGCAACTCTCCACGCGAGACTGCTTCGTCCGGGATCTTGTTGGTGGCCGCCAGCACGCGCACGTCGACCGAGGTCTCGACCTTGCTTCCCAGACGGCGGAGTTTGCGATCTTCGAGAACGCGCAGCAGCTTGGCCTGGGTTCCAACCGGCATTTCACCGATTTCATCCAAAAGAAGTGTTCCACCTTCCGCCAGTTCAAAACAGCCAGTCCGCCGTTCGACAGCTCCCGTGAAGGAGCCTTTTTCATGACCGAAGATTTCACTTTCCATCAGGGTTTCGGGGATGGCCGCGCAGTTGATGGCGACAAAGGTTCGATCCTTCCGCGGGCTCAGTTCGTGGATCGTTCGCGCCACCAGTTCTTTCCCCGTCCCGCTCGCGCCCGTGATCAGAACCGACGCTGTGCTGGGCGCGACCATCTCGATCAGCCGGAAGATCTCCTGCATCTTGCGGGAGGAACCGCTGAGACGGCCGAGCGAGCCGGTGTCGCGCAGCCTGCGTCGTGTGGCCTCCAGCTCGGCGCGAGTTCCGAGCAAGGCCGAGGCGTTCGAGAGAATCGTCCGCAGGCGGTTGGTGTCGATGGGCTTGGTGATGTAGTCGTAGGCGCCCATCCGCATCGCCTGAACGGCGCTGTCGATGGTCCCCTGGGCGGTCACCAGGATGACCGCAATGGTCTGGGCTTGCTCGGCGAGGCGGCCCAGCAGTTCTAGTCCGCCCATGCGTGGCATCTTCAGATCGGTGATCACGATCGAGGGGGACCATTGTGACGCCTTCTCCAGGCCCGCGGCGCCATCCTGGGCGGTCTCGACGCGGTAGCCCCACGAGGACACCAATTCGGCTAAGCCGGACCGCTCATTTTCTTCGTCTTCGACAATCAGTACTTTTTCGTGGCTCATTGATTCGCCCTGGCTGCTCCGGATCCCATTTTCGCAAGGCCGACCCATGGCCGTAGCGCACCGGTTCGAGTCCCCACGATACGCGGCCTGCTTGCCCCGCGGCAAGGTCTGGAAGTTCCGAGGGTCCGTCCAAGGGGCGAATTCGGAATCCATTTTGAGGCAGCCGGCATGCGCCTGGTTGCCTCCTCTGGCAATACCAGCACCCTCTTACTTTCGCTTTAAGCTGCAGTGAGATAAAATATTGAGTTCCCGGAGTTGAGGTCTCTTTTCTTCCAGTAGTCTTTCGGTTATTTCCCATGAACGCCTGGCTGCGTCAACTGCCAGAGCAGTTCGCATTCTTGGAGGACATCATGGCAATCAGCAAGTCTAACGCGCGCCGCGCCACAGTCGCATGCGCGTTCGCAGTGATCACAGTACTCTTCATCTCCACCTCTGCAGTAGCGCAGAGCGATTCCAATCCCAAGTGGGACCTGTTCGCCGGATATCAATGGTTCCATCCAGGTGGAACGGTTCCAGCGGCCAACACCGATCCCAACAATCCCACGCCGTTTCTCATTCCTGACATGCCCAAGGGTGCCGGTGCCGCTTTTGCCTACAATTTTGATAAGCATTGGGCGGGCGAGGTTGACCTGGGACACAATTGGGGCAGCGGAAGTTATACAACCACTGCCTCCATTGGACCCCGCTTCATGTGGCGCTCCGATACCGTGAACTTCTTCATGCATGGCCTTGTTGGCTACAACCGGCTGGCCGTCACCGGCATGAGCAGCCGCTCCAATGGGATCGGCGCGATTCTTGGTGGCGGAATGGACCTCCCGATCACCAAATCGTTCGCCATACGTGTGTTTGAGGCCGACTATGTTTATTCGCGACACAACTTCGCTGGTTTAGCGGCTCCCCAGTTTCCGGACCTGCGGCGGCCTACGCTGCAAGGCGTAAGACTGCGCACAGGACTACTTTTCAGTTGGGGTGGGGCTGAGCCGATCGCTCCCATCGCCGCGTGCTCGGTGCAACCGGCGGAAGTCATGGTCGGCGAGCCCATCACCGCCACCGTGTCCGCCAGCAACTTCAATCCCAAGCACACCGTCACTTATAGCTGGAGCGGCAACGGTGGTCAGGTGACCGGCAAGGATACGACGGCGTCGATCGATACAACGAATGCAACTCCAGGCGCCTACACGATCACGGCGCACGTGACCGATCCCAAGGCGAAGAAAGCCAACGAAGCGAGTTGCTCGGCGAACTATACGATCAAGCCACTTCCTCCGAAGAATCCGCCCACGATGAGCCTGTCGGCGAGCCCGACCGAATTGGTCCAGGGTGGGTCCGTGAATCTGTCGGCGAATTGCACAAGCCCGGACAGCGTTCCGGTTTCAGTAGCGAGCTGGACTTCCACACTGGGCAACGTCTCAGGCAGCGGTAATATGGCGACCCTGAACACGGCTGGACTCCCCGCGGGTCCGGTCACGGTGACCGCGACCTGCACCGACTCGCGTGGACTGAATGCGCAAGCTTCGACGCAAGTCGTCATTCAGAACCCTCCGCCACCGGTGGTCGACAAGGCTCTCGAAGCCCGGCTGGCTCTGCACAGCGTCTACTTCCCGACCGCGCAACCCGCGGCGAAAGATCCAAGCGGCGGGCTGTTGCCGGGACAGAAAAGAATCCTCGACACTCTGGCGTCTGACTTCAAGAAGTACCGTGAAGCCAAGCCGGACGCACACCTTGTACTCGAAGGTCACGCCGACATGCGCGGCTCCGCTGCCTTTAACCAGGCTTTGTCGGAACGCCGTGTGGCTCGAGTGAAGAGCTACCTCATTGAACAGGGAGTGCCGGAGGCCGATATTGAAACCAAAGCCTTCGGCGCGCAACACAACCTGACTGTGGCGGAAGTGAAGAGCTCGATCGAACAAAGCACTGATCTGACCACGGAAGAGCGGAAGAGGGAACTGGCTCGCATGAATGTTGTCCTGCTGGCCAGCAATCGCCGCGTCGACGTGACTCTGAACGCGGCCGGCCAGACCGAGACGTCGGTCCGGTCGTTCCCGTTCAACGCTACGGACGCACTGAGCCTGATCGGTGGCCGAGAAAGCGAAGCCAAGAAGCCGGCGGCCAAGCGGCCTGCGAAGAAGGCGGTGAAGAAACCGTAACCGCAGTCTCTACAACTCAACGAACCTGAAGCGGAGGGCAGTCGCGCCCTCCGCTTTTGTTTTTAGGTTGGGGCGATGTTCTGACGGTTTTCCAGAGCAAAGGTGCCCCCGGTGGAAAAATCTACATGAACTCCACCAAAGTGCCATCGCCAAGTGACTGATTTGGTGAGACCGTGTGTGGTATTCGGGTTGCCACTTCTATGCACGAGCA
Organism: Candidatus Dormiibacterota bacterium; assembly: GCA_035632675.1. Taxonomy (GTDB): domain Bacteria; phylum Acidobacteriota; class Terriglobia; order Terriglobales; family Acidobacteriaceae; genus Sulfotelmatobacter. The sequence goes on along the minus strand of DASQGJ010000061.1, from coordinate 94,069 downwards.
TTGCAGCGCGAATATGACTCGGATGAGGCACTTCCGCCGGTTTCGCGGTCAGGTCTGGCCGTTGGCATTGGCTCTGCTCTCTGCGGCAGGATGTTCCCGTCCAACCGGCGTACCGACGGAAGGGGCAACTCAGGCGAGTCAGGCCCCCTTTCAGGATCAGGGGAACGTTTCCGGCAAGGCTGACCCACACGATAGTTCGCCATCGGAGAATGCTGCTGCTGGGGTCGGACCTAGCCTCCCATTCCACGATTCTCAAAGCCTTCCCGCCGGTACCCTGCTGACCGTCCGCTTGAAGGCCCCGATCACCACCGGGACGCCGGGAGGGGACGATTCATTCGAGGCCAGCATCGATCAGGCGGTTGTAGTGGACGGTAACACTCTGATTCCGCGAGGCGCCAGCGTCGCTGGCCGCGTGCAGTCTGCCGGCATCTCCCACGTGAAGCCCAGCCGGGGATATGTCCGGCTGGCGTTAGAGACCGTGCATTTGGGAGGCGTCGACGTCCCGATTCACACAGTGAGCCTGTTTACCCGCTCTCCGCAAGACGACTCAGGTGTAACCACAATCCGGCTGGAAAAAGGTCGGCGTCTTACTTTTCGGCTGACAGAACCGGTCTCCGTCAGTTTCCAGCGCGCTCAGGCCAGTCACTAATCCCGGCCACACGAGTCTCGCCCGAGTTTTCCACAGAAATAATGGTAATAATTTACTTGACTAACCATGGTGAGTGTGCTACCTTACTTGCATGGAACAGCCAAAGACACTCCAGCAAGCCATCCGGCACTACTCGGACGAGCAAGTCTGCATTGATGCGGTAGCGAAACTTCGCTGGCCTGACGGCAAGCCTACCTGTCCCGCCTGCGGCCATCAGGATCACTACTACCTGAAGACACAGAAGCGCTGGAAGTGCAAAGAGTGCTGGAAGCAGTTCTCCGTCAAGGTAGGAACCATCTTTGAGGATTCCCCGCTGCATCTCGACAAATGGATGTGCGCTCTGTGGATGCTGGTCAACTGCAAGAATGGCGTCAGTTCCTATGAAGTCGCCAAGGCTCTGGGAATCACTCAGAAGTCCGCATGGTTCATGCTGCATCGGCTTCGCTTCGCCTTGCAGGACAAGGATTCTGGCGGCAAGCTCGGCGGCGATCCGCGCAGCAAGGTAGAGATTGACGAAACTTTCATCGGCGGAAAAGCGCGGAACATGCACAAATCCCGCCGGGATCGCATGACCACCTACGGCTCGAAAACCGCCGTCATGGGCATGTTGCAGCGTGGCGGAAAAGTCAAGACCGTGGTGCTCGGCAACAAGCGGCGCGGAAACGTCATGCAGGAAATCGTGCGCGAGAACGTCGTCCCCGGAACTTGGCTCATGACCGATGAGTTCCAAGGCTATAGCGGACTGGAGAAGGACTACACTCATCTGGTAGTCAATCACCTTGAGCGCTACGTGCAGGGCAATGTACACACTCAGGGCATTGAGAATTTCTGGTCGCTGCTGAAGCGTGGCCTTGGTGGAACCTACGTTGCCGTGGAACCGTTTCATCTGTTTCGCTACGTGGATGAGCAAGCGTTTCGCTTCAACAATCGCAAGGATGCAGACGGCAATAAGCTGAACGACTCCGCGCGATTTCAGTTAGCTTTATCGCAGATCGCGGGGAAGCGGTTAACCTTTGCGGAGGTGACTGGCAAGGTGGGAGAAACGAGTTTCTAATCCGTTCTACCGGAAGCGTGGCCGGAAGCCCGTTTCCCGCGCTGTTTCCGCACTCGCTTCTCGGCGTCGAGTTGAGCCTTGAGAGCCGAGTGCGGGACAGTAAGAACTTTTTTGAGAGCAGATTCAAACGTAGCGTACTCACTCGAATCATTCTTGGCGGAAGGTTTGGCGTGAGTAGCCATGCGCGCCTCTGCGGTGTACTGCAATCTGGAGCCGTTATGCCTCTAGATTGGAGTAGACCGCAGTGGTGTATAAAAGTCAACCCATCAAACTTCGTGGGGTGGTGTCCCTGCTGGACATGATGAGGTTCTACGGTGATCTCTTCGTTCAAACTCTCACCAGAATTCTTCAATGGGAAATTAAATGCGCCCGGATCGTAAACAATCCGGCAACGCAGGTAAGCCCAGGGATCGCCGTGGAAATCTATGCTTACGTCGGCACCCTTATTCCCGAGTTGCTCACTTATGGATTCGAGAATGCTTCCCTTAAAGCTGGGCGAATACAAGAGCGCTTGCAGACCGCGCACATGCTTGTGAGTTATGGCGAAATGGTGTCGCAACTCCGGGAACTCAGAGAGCGGATTGAGGATGATTTCCATAGGGTTGTATTCGTGAGTCTTACCCCGGAAGACTCGAAACTCTACGATGATCCGGATAAGGGTTGGGAAGATGTAACCCACAGATTTGGGAAGATACGGCATGACATAGAAGAGTGTTCGAAGTGTTTTGCTCTCGCACGCTACGGTGCTGCGGTCTTTCATGTAATGCTGATTGCCGAATTTGGCGTCATTCAAGTCGCGAACCTCTTCGGCGTCGCAGGCGATAGACCTGGATGGGGTGCTCTGGAACGCCTGCAAAAGATCAACGATAAAGACTGGAAGGACAAGACCGCACTGGAACAGAAGCATTCAAAGTTTCTTGAGAACCTACTGCCACTTGCATTCGCTATGAAGGAATCATGGCGGCATAAAATGGACCACGTTGCCAACAAGATCGAGTGGATGGATACAGATTTTAGTCCAGAAGTGGCCAATGACATCATCTCCGCAACTCGTGGTTTCATGCGTCGATTGGCATCCGATCTGCCTAAATGAGAGGTATAATTCGCGGCGTTATGGAAGATCAAACTGTGCACATGATCCTCGGATGGCGCTGCAAGACGAAAGACTGCGGCATGTTCCACTTCGCCAAATATCTTGGCGAGAAAGAAAAGGTCATGAGCGGCACTAGAATACCGCTCACGCCGAAGGGTGACTTGGTGGTGATTCCTTGTCCCCAGTGCCATCAGCGCCACGCTTATGACCCGAAAGAGGTTCGCTACATGGAAGTAGCCGGACCCCGCCCCGAAGGACTTCGAGATTTATTGTGAATGGAGCCCCAATCACTTTCTCAACTACCGGAAACCAATTAATCCTACTTTGCCCTGTCACGGTAAGTCCTTTCTTCTCACAGATTGGTTAGTCTAGTCAATTAGTGCCGAAATAATTCCCGTTTTAGTGACATCTGCCCTTCGTTGTCACAGGCCTTGGTCTCTATAGTGAGTCGAAATGGGAGCTGGCACGACGAACATCAAGGCAGGTTCCCATTTTGGGAGAAACCAAGGTATCGCATACATAGATAACGGTTTCCCTCTGAAACGGTTCCGAGCAGAGTAGTAAGTATGACGTCGGCTGTAGCGCTTGTGCAAAAACCGGAAGGTCCCAAAGCGGAGTTGGGTCCGCTTTTGGAGAATGCTCCAGTTGGCATGGCCCTGTGCAAAAGTAATGGCCAGATCACGGCCTTCAATCCTGCATTTGATCAGCTGCTAGGAATCAGTTCGAGCGACACCCAGCCCTTTCTGGCCGAGTTGGTCCAGTCCGATGATCATTCCGAGACCGAACGACTTATTTCCGATCTGTTTAAGGGGAAGCGCGACTGTTTTCAGATCGATTGCTCGCCACACCGAGGGAATTCCCGGCCCATGCGGTGGACGGGATGGAGGGTGCAGGGAGAGGGCGGGGCGCAACGCATGGTTGCGATGGTCGAAGACCTGCCCAGCATTGCCGCCGCCGAGCAGCGTCTCCGCCAGGCCGAGCGTCTGGAAACCGTCGGCCGATTGGCGGGCGGCGTAGCGCACGATTTCAACAACCTGCTGACTGGAGTGCTGCTCTACTGCGACCTGCTGGTGGCCGGTCTGGAACCCAGCCATCGGGTGCGGAAATACGCCGAGGAAATCCGCAAGGCTGGCCTGCAGGCGACGGGCCTCGTTCGCCAATTGTTGGCCATCGCCCGGCCGAGAAATGTCCAGACGCGGCCGGTCTCGCTCAACGAGATCGTCGAGGGTATGCACAACCTGCTGACCCGATTGATTGGCGAAAACATCGACATGAAATTTCGCCTTGATCCCAACCTGGGCCTTGTCAAGATGGACCCCGTCAACGCTCAGCAGGTTCTGCTGAACCTTGTGCTCAATGCGCGTGACGCGATGCCCGCTGGCGGTCAGATTTCCATCGAGACGCGGAATTGCAAAGTGCAGCTTCTGACCGAGAGTGGGCAAGGGGCAGGCGGCGATCCGTGTCTGGCCTGCGCGCTGTTCGCCGTCGAAGACAACGGCATCGGGATGGACGAAATCGCCCAAGCTCATTTGTTCGAGCCTTTTTTCACGACCAAAGGCAGGGGCACTGGCATCGGGTTGGCGACGGTCCACGACATCGTGACCACGAACGGCGGGCTGATTCATGTCGAGAGCAAGCCCGGTAGAGGCAGTCGCTTCAGCGTGCTTCTGCCCCTGGCGCCGGAAACCACACCAGCGTGCGATCTCAACAGTGCTCACTCCACGAGCAACGTGCAAGTGCTTTCATCCATAAAAGAGGAATCAACGTTATGACTTCAGCCGCTGTAAGCCCGATTACCACCATGCCACAACCGCAGATGGAAGCCGCCAATTTCCTGAACCTGCTCATCGTCGACGATGAGCGGTCGATCCGCGAGGCCTGTCGCGAGGTAGCGCAGACGCTCGGGTTCTCCGCCTTGGTTGCCGACTCTGCCGAACAAGCCTACCGCCTTCTCGATATACAGGCATTTGACGCGGTATTGCTGGACTTGCGTCTGCCGGGAACGGGAGGACTCGACGTTCTGCGCCGCATCAAGGAGCGCCGACCGGATGCCGAAGTCATCGTGGTGACCGGCTATGGGACCGTCCAGTCCGCGGTGCAGGCCATGAAAAATGGCGCATACGACTATGTAACCAAGCCATTCAGCGTGGACGAACTCAAGCTGCTGCTGGATCGCGTGGCCAGCCACCTGAAGCTGAAGTCGGAGAACCGCATGCTCCGGGAGAAGGTGAAATCGAAGCAGGGGTTCGGCGGAATCGTCGGCCGCTCGCCGGAGATGGAGAAGCTCTACCGCATCATTGCCAAGGCGGCGAACAGCATTCACCCGGTGCTGATTCTGGGAGAGAGTGGAACCGGCAAAGAGATGGTCGCGCGCTCGATTCACTATTCCGGTCCGTTCCGCGACAAACCGTTCATCCCGGTGGACTGCGGCTCGCTGGTTCCAACCTTGATCGAGAGCGAGCTGTTCGGCTATGTGAAAGGTGCATTCACCGGTGCGAATCAGTCGAAGGACGGTTTGCTGGCCATGGCAGAGGGCGGAACTATCTTCCTCGATGAAGTTGGAGAGCTCCCAGTCGATCTGCAGGCGAAGATGCTGCGCGCCATCCAGGAAAAAGAAATCCGCCCGGTGGGCAGCACCCGGCGCATTCCCATCAACGTCCGCATCCTCGCCGCCACGAACCGTGATCTGGAGCAGGGGGTGATGCAAGGCACCTTCCGGCGCGATCTCTATTTCCGGCTGAATGTGCTCAGCTTGCGGATCCCAGCGCTGCGGGAGCGTCGTCAGGACATTCCGCTTCTTATCGGTCACTTCCTGGAGCGCATGATGCGGGCCTCGGGGCAGGAGAAGATGCTTAGCGACGACGCACTCAAGGCCATGCTGTCCTACGACTGGCCGGGCAACGTCCGCGAACTCGAGAATTGCCTCGAGCGCAGCTACGCGTTCACCAGCGGACCCGCGATACACACCACGGATTTACCGCGCGAGATCGCGAATCTGCCGATGCAGAATTCGTCGAACGGCAATGGTAACGGCCATGGCAATGGAAATCTGCATATTGTTCCCATCGCCGAATTGGAAAAGCAGACCATCCTGAGCGCGATTACTGAACTGAACGGAGACAAACTGCAGGCTGCCAAACTTTTGGGCATCGGAAAGACAACGCTGTACCGCAAGCTCAAAGATTATGCTGCACAGGGTTTCTAAACCCGCCCGATTCTGCACCTGCTGGGGGGAGCCGCGTACCGCAAAGGGAAAGCGACGTTGTGCCGCTGCCGCTAAGCGCCGTATTTTCAGCGGAAGGGCTGTGGCGGCGGACGTGCAATAGAAAGGCCATGATTCTACTCATCACGCCACAATCGAGAGGCCCGGAGTTTGCCGCTTCCTTGCTTGCTGCCACCAGCCAGGAAACGCACTGGGCCCAGTCCCTGCAGGAGGCCGCCACCCGCCTGCGCGAACAGAACTATTCCGCGGCCGTCATCGACCAGTTTCTGCTGGAGACGGAGCCCGAGGAAAGCGACCAAATGATCGAACACTTGGGCACCGCCTTTCCGGTGTACATCAACTTTGCAGTCACCGGGATGGATCGCCTGTTGCGCGAGGTGCGATCCGCTCTGCATCGCCGAAAACGCGAGGAAGCCGCGGCCCGCAGGGCTGTCGCCGAACAGATGCACAGCGAAATGAATGAGACTCTGACGGCCATGCTACTGTCCTGCGAGTTAGCCATGTCGGTGCCGGATGTCCCTGGCCTGGCCGCCGAAAAGATCCGGACCATCGACAACCTTGCCCGGGAACTGCGGTTGCGCCTCGAAGTCAACTAGGCGAACGCATGGGTAGTGTCCCAGCTTGGTCTTCTTCGCGAACTTAGCGCATTTTGCGCAATTTTGCGGTTAGAGTCTCTAAGACTTGCCAGGGAAATCAAAAGCTATAACCGCAAAGGACGCAAAGAACACTCCGCAAAGGGCACGAAGAAAATCTAAAAATGGGTCACTACCATCGTCCCAGTCTAGTTGTGCCGGTGAGCTCGCTGCGCTCGCTGGACGGGCGAAAGCGCTCGTCCCCACATGGTTCTTGTCCCGCTCAGACTGTCGGAAATTGCTTCCCGTCGAGCCTTGTTCCCACTAGAATGGTACGCACTGCAGCGAAACCCGCTTCTCTCGCGGGTTCCGCGTCGGAGGTTCTGTGCACGTCCTGGTCACCGCGGACTCGCTCTCGGGCTCGTGGACCTATGCCCGCGAATTGGTGACCGGCCTGGTCACACGCGGCGTGCGCGTCACGCTGGTGAGCTTTGGCGAAATTCCGCTGCCCGAGCAGACTTCGTGGATGGATCACCTCCACGGCCTGGACTACCGGCCCACGGCTTTCCGGCTGGAATGGATGCAGGAAGCGGAAGAAGACTTGCCTGAATCCTCTGCATTTCTGATGGCGTTGGTTCAGGAAATTCGGCCCGACGTCCTGCACCTGAATCAGTTCTGTTACGGCAACCTGCCGGTGGATGTGCCCCGGGTCGTCATGGCTCATGGCGATCTGATTACATGGACGCAGGCGGTGCACGACATTCCACCGCGTGGGGCGCGCTCGCTTAGTTGGTATCGCCGAACCGTACTCAACGGACTGGCTGGCGCGGATGCCGTGGTAGCTCCGTCTGCCTGGATGCTCGAGCGTCTCTCGGCCTGCTATTCGCGTCCGCGGCGCGGGGAAGTGATCTACCCGGGACGCAATCCGATCTTCTTCAATCCTTACGTCAGCAAAGACGACTGCGTGCTGGCGGTGGGCCGGTTGATCGATGCCAGCAAGCAGGTCTTTCTGCTCACGCAGCAGCCACACCCGCTGCCGGTCTGCATTGTGGGCGCGGAGCAAACGGTTCCCACGCCACGGATTCCCATCCGCGCCGATGTCAAAGTCTCGACCGACCAGACTTCGGTGGCGATTCGCGGTCCCCAGACGGACGCACAGCTACGCGCGCTGTACAGCCGCGCGGCGATCTACGCGGCAACCTCGCGCTACGAACCTCTTGGCATGCCCGTGCTCGAAGCGGCGTTTTCCCGCTGCGCTATTGTCGCCAACGACATTCCCAGCCATCGGGAAATCTGGGGGGACGCAGCCCTCTATTTCCGAAGAAATGACGCGGCCAGCCTCGCTGAAAATATTCGCCTCCTCAACGCAGACCGCGCTATGCGCCGCGCTTATGCAGAGCTTGCCTACTCCCGCGCCCGCGAACGCTTCACGACCAAGCGCATGATTGACCAGTGCCTGGAACTCTACCGCAGTTTGCGATCCGCACGGCTTGAAGCCGCCTAGCTTTCATCGACTCACGCCCGGCCTTGTAGCCCGTGCCGAGACACTGCGGCTAAATTGGTGATATCGTTTAGGGCTTACTAGAAACCCGTAAGGTTGGAGGATTTTCCGCATGGCTCAGGTCAAGATCACCGTCCGCCCTAATGGTCCCTTTCGCGTCGAAGCTCCCGAGGGCTCCGTGGAACTCGTGGACATCAACGGCAACCAGTTCGACCTCACCGGCAAGACCGCGTTTTCCCTCTGCCGCTGCGGCGGTTCGGTGAACAAGCCCTTCTGCGATGGCACGCACAGCAAAATCGGCTTCCAGGGCGCGGAACTGGCAGTCAAGAAGGCCGAGGGGCAGGCGTAAAAAAGCGGCTTCCGGCTCTCGGCGTCCGGCTTTCGGAAAGCGGTTAATACCCAAAGCCGAAAGCCGAAAGCCGAAAGCCGAAAGCCGAAAGCCGAAAGCCGAAAGCCGGATCTTCGGAGGAGATCGTGCACAACTCACGCGACCGTGAACTGGGAATGCATCGCCGGATCACGCGCCGTGACTTCATCAACGGCGTGGCGGTGACCGCCGGCACGGCCATGATGCCGTGGCACCTGATGGCCGGCGATACGGCTGGCCCGGATAAATCTCCCAGCTACTACCCTCCCACTCTCACCGGCCTGCGCGGCAGCCATCCCGGATCGTTCGAAACCGCTCACAGCCTGCGCGACGGAACCTTCTGGGATTCGGCGGGGAAGCCCGAAGACACCAGCGAAACCTACGACGTGATCATCGTGGGAGGCGGCATCAGCGGCCTGTCTGCGGCCCATTTCTATCGCAAGACGATGGGCGGCAAGGCGCGAATTCTCATCCTCGACAACCACGACGATTTCGGCGGACACGCCAAGCGCAACGAGTTCCGCGTCGGCAAGAAGACCTTACTTGGATACGGTGGCACTTACTCGATCGAAACGCCGGAACCTTACAGCGAGGTGGCGAGCGGACTGATTCGAGAGTTGGGCATCGAGGTCTCCAGCTTTCCCAAATATCTGGACCGAAAACTTTATAGTTCGCTGGGACGAGTGCCGAAGATCTTCTTCGATAAAGAGACCTTTGGCGTCGAAAGGCTGGTCGATGATCCCTATCCTTTTCCCGGCGGGGAAACCTACGATCTTGCCGTCCCGGGGCCTAAAGCCTGGGAACACTTCCTGGCCCAGGCGCCGATCGCCGAGCAGGCGCGAAAAGATTTCTACGATTTGTGCCAGAGCAAGAAAGATTATCTGCCGCGATTGACCCGGGAGGAAAAAGAGAATCGTTTAGCTCACATCAGCTACTCCCGATTCCTCACCGAAATCGCTGGCGTACACAGCGATGTCGTTCGCCTCTATCAGACAATTTCACAACCTCTTTTCGGTGTCGGCCTTGAAGCCATCGCCGCTCTGGATGCTTCGGAGACGGGATATCCGGGGTTCGACGGAATGGGATTCGAGGCCGAAGGCCTTGCCCAGGAGCGCAAGTACTTTTTCCATTTTCCCGACGGCAATGCCAGCATCGCACGGCTTCTGGTGCGCAGCCTGGTTCCTTCCGCGATTCCAGGACGCTCAGCCGCCGACATCGTGACCGCCAGGGCAGATTATTCCAGGCTCGACGATGGCTCCTCGCCCATCCGAATTCGACTGAACAGCACTGCCGTTCGGGTCAAGCACGTCGGAGACGTCCCAGGCGCCAAAGAAGTCGAGGTCGCGTACGCGCGTGGAGACAAGGTTTACGTCTCCCGGGCCAAGAATGTGATCCTGGCTTGCTGGAATGCCGTGATTCCGTATATTTGCGAGGACCTGCCAGAGAAACAAAGGAAAGACCTGGCCATGGCGCAGAAAGTGCCGCTCCTGTACACGAATGTGCTACTGCGGAACTCGACTTCCCTTCAGAAGCTGGGAGCGAACGCCATTTATGCACCCGGCGGCTACCACACCAACGTTGACATGGATCTGCCGGTCAGCATTGGAGAGTACAAATGCAGTCGCGAACCCGACGAGCCCGTTGTGTTGCACCTGAGCAAGGGGGCCTGTCACGCAGGACGTTCACCACGCGAACAGTACACGTTGGGACGGATCGAACTTTTCACCACGGACTTTGAAACCATCGAGCACAATGTCCGCGATCAATTGGCAAGAATACTCGGGCCGGGCGGTTTAGATCCTGCGCGGGATATTCTCGCAATCACGGTCAATCGATGGCCGCATGGCTACGCCTACGAATACAGCACGCTCTGGGACAGTGAAATCCTGGAAAGTGGGGAAAGACCTTGCGACCGGGCGCGCAAACCCTTCGGCCGAATCTCGATCGCTAATTCCGACGCAGGCGCGCACGCCTTTACGAATGCCGCCATCGACCAGGCATACCGTGCTGTGGGAGAGATCACCAAGGGATAGAATTTTCTTGGAATCATTCGTTCCGGTGCTACTGCCGTGGAAGAGCGGCCCCATTCCTGCCGTGGATAGTGCCGTGGAAGCGCAGCCTCATTCCTGCCGTGGATAGTATCGTGGAAGAACGGCCCTTAAGGGCCGCGTAAAGCGACCAAGCTTGATTTGGGCTTCAGCCCCTGGGGCTGGCTTCCTAATGCCCCGACGCTCCACCTTTTAACTCCGCGGCCCGATTCCTCGCATCCTGCGCCTGCTGCGCCATCCCTTTCGCCTGATACGTGTCCGCCAACGCATTCTCCAAGTCAGGATCGTCCCCATCTTTCTCTTTCGACTTGAGATACGATGCGATCGCGTCGTCGTACATCTTCAGCTTGGCATACGCGTTGCCCATCTCGTAATAGACTCCTGAGATCTGCGTACCTGCCGCCACGGTCTTCTTGAACTCCTCGATCGCGCCCTGATAATTCTGCTGATCGGCCAGCACCAGTCCCATTCCGTAATGACCGTCGCTGGCACCCTGAGAAACCAACTGAGTGAACGTTGCCTTCGCTTCTTCCGGGCGCTTCTCGTTGAAGTACGTGATTCCCAGGTAAAAGCGCGCGTCCACATTGTTCGGTTTCAACTCCAGGATGCGTTTGAATTCGGCTTCAGCTTGAGGAAATTGCTGGCGGTTGAAATAAGCCTGCGCGAGCGCAAAGTGGGCCTGCAACAGGTTTGGCTGTTGCCGTACGATCGCCTGCAGTTGTCCAATCGCATCTCCCCGCTCGCCCATGGCCTGGTATTGCCTGTACATGCGCATTGGTCGTCCGCGCCATTCGCGAACGCCCAGTCCGCACGCCAGCACCGCGACCGCCACAAAGCCAACCACAGTCGCGCGCCGCAGCGGAGCGTCGTGCTGCGGTGCAAGGCGCGCAATCACAGCGCCGAGCGCGAGACCGCCGACGAGACCCCCGATATGGCACGCGTTGTCGATGCCACCGACAACCTGTCCAATAAAGAGATTGAATACCGCGAAGATCACCAGACTTCTGAGCGTGCCGCTGATGGCGACTCTCGGCAGCGAGAACTCCCCCAGATAGAACGATGCGATTAACGCACCCGCCAGTCCGAAGATTGCTCCGGAAGCTCCGACGCTCGTCACCCCTGGATTCCACCCTACGCTTGCCAAGCCGCCTGTAACGCCCGTGATCACGTAGATCGCGGCGTAGGTCCAGCGTCCATACAACGACTCGCACAGTCTCCCCAAATCCCACAGGCACCACATGTTGAAAAAAATGTGCATGGCCCCGCCGTGCAGAAACATGTAGGTGAGCAGGCGCCACCAATCGCCAGTCAGGGTGTAGAGCCCATAATTGGCGCCGAAGTGGCGTTCGATCTCAATCGGGAAGTCCATGGGCGATCCGCTGGCAATCGCCATGGCAAGAAAGATCGCGATGTTTGCCCCGAAGATCACCTGCGTCAGGGTGATAGAGGATTCACTTCGCCGTACCCAGGGTGGAGGAATGACGCGCTGTTTTTCGTCGTCCACGATCTCGCCGCGCTGTGCCGCCTCGTGCTGCGCACACCACTGGCAAATCTTCTTGAAGGAAAACGGAGGCATCTGCCGCCCACATCGAATACAGTTCGCCATATCTGGTCTAAGAAAAGATTACCAGCAGTGAGCCAGGCTGTGGGGAGCCAACCCGAAACGTGTAGCCCCGGACGCCTTCGTCCGGGGCCGTCCGCTGAGAGGTCCGTGGTCGTGGGCTCGCTTCGCATCGCGGGGCGGACGAAATGCGTCCGCCCCTACGTGAGAGGGGCTAGTGAATCGTCTTTGTCTTGCGCGACATGTAATCCATCAGCAGATATTGCCCCAGCGTATACGGAGTCGTGAAGTACGCCTTGCCCCGGCACATCTCGGTGACCTTCTGCACGAACTGCACCAGTCCGTAATCCGATGCCAGCATAAACGTATTGATCAGCACGCCCGCCCGCTTGCACTTCGAAACTTCTTCCAGCGTCTGGCTCACGACCAGCGGATCGAGCCCGAACGCGTTCTTGTAGATGCGTCCATCTTCCAGCGTCAGAGCCGAGGGCTTGCCGTCGGTGATCATCACGATCTGCTTCATGTCTTTCTTCTGCCGCTGCAAAATGCGCTGCGCAAGGCGCAGCCCTTCGCGTGTGTTCGTGTAGTAGGGGCCGACTTTCACCCGCGCCAATTGTGACAGGGGAATCTCCTCTGCCGAATCGTGAAACAGAACCAGCGACAGCGAATCTCCCGGATACTGCGTGCGGATCAGGTGCGACAGCGCCATCGCCACTTTCTTCGCCGGCGTGAACCGGTCTTCGCCATACAGAATCATCGAGTGCGAACAATCGAGCATCAGCACGGTTGCGCACGAAGACTGATACTCGCACTGATGCACCTGCAAGTCGGAGTATTCGATGTTCAGGGGCAGGGTGAGCCCCTCGCGCTGGATCGCGCTCGACAGCGTCGCCGTGATGTCGAGATTCAACGTGTCGCCAAATTCGTATGTCTTCGACGATCCGCTGGCCTCGATGCCGGTGGCGAGATCGCGCGTGTCGTGCCGTCCGAAGCTCGACTTGCCGAGCGAGCCCAGTAGGTTGCGCAGAGATTTGAATCCGAGGAAGTCGAGGCTTTTGTCGGTAATTTCGAACCGGGCTTGCTGTGCTTCACCGGTCTGCCCGCCAACGCTCGACTGACGCGCCGGGTCGGGCGGCTCATCGATGGAGATGTAATCTTCCTGCTGCATGCGCTGGATCAGCTTCTCGATCAGTTCCTCGAGCTGCCCATCGGCCATCATCTGCTCGATCTGCTCGCGCAGATTCTCGTCGAACATCTCGCCGTTCAGCAGCGCTTCTTCGATCGCACGCCTGAGCTGATCGAGGGTCTGCTCGCCCTCCGGCATTTCGTACCACATGGAATCCTGAAACCCGCTCTGCAGCAGGTAGTCGGACAGAGCGTTGAGCAGGTCCTCCATGCTCATCTCGCCCGCGGGGTCGGGCACGTACTTGGAGTAGCGAATCCGTTTCATAAGGCGGCTTCCGGCTTTCGGCACTCGGCTTTCGGTTCGAGTTCATCCGGAAGCCGAAAGCCGAACGCCGGAAGCCCTAATTGAACTGCCTTCTCTGCCGATACGGCTTCTCATCCGGCTCAAACGATTTGTCGCGCACAGCCTCAGGTTTCTTCTCTCCGGCTTTGAACACGCGTTCTTCGCTGCGGCCGATGCGTTTGTGCGCGTGCAATCCTTCGAGGATAAACTCCGCCGCCGACACTTGCTGCTCAGGGCTCTCCTTCTGCGAGACTCCCAGCGGCCCCAGTTTGTCGATCAGGCCTTGAATTCCCTTGAGCTTCTCCAGCGCCTCGCCGGCCGCGACCGAGTCTGACATCTGGACTTCACCGCCCAGATCGAACCACTGTACGATCTGCTGTACGTTAGCGCCCGTGTAATACTCGTCGTACGTCTTGGCGATGGCCGCGCGAATCAACTCGCGGCCCACGTGGTCGGCGCCCTTCATCTCTCCTTCATATTCGAGTTCAAGCTTGCCCGTAATCGCGGGGAGCGCCGCGTAGACGTCGCTGATCCGCGGCACGACGAGCTTTTCCTGGTTGCGAATCGCGCGTCTTTCAGCATTCGAAATGACGTTCTCCATCGCCGAGATCGGAAGTCGCTGGCTCACGCCCGAGCGCTTGTCGATCTTCTTGTCCTCGCGCGCGGCAAAAGCGACCCGCTCGATGACTTCCTGCACGTAGTTGGGCAGGTGAAGGGCGTGGCCATTGCGCCGCGTCCAGGCTTCCTGCGCGGTAATCGCAATTCCTTCTTCCACGGTCGCCGGATAGTGCGTGCGAATCTCCGATCCGATGCGATCTTTCAGCGGTGTGATGATCTTGCCGCGAGCCGTGTAGTCTTCCGGATTCGCGCTGAATACCAGCGCCACATCCAGCGGCAGACGGATCGGATATCCCTTAATCTGCACGTCGCCTTCCTGCATGATGTTGAACAGACCGACCTGGATCTTTCCGGCGAGGTCGGGCAATTCGTTGATCGCGAAGATTCCCCGGTTCGCGCGCGGCAGCAGGCCGTAGTGAACCGTCATTTCGCTCGACAGTTCGTGTCCGCCACGAGCCGCTTTGATGGGATCGATGTCGCCAATCAAATCCGCAATCGTGACGTCTGGGGTCGCCAACTTTTCTACATAGCGGTCATGGGGAGAGAGATACGCAATCGGTGTCTCCTCGCCGCGCTTCGCAAGTTCGTCGCGGCATCGCCGGCAGATCGGCGTGTAGGGATTGTCGTGAATCTCACATCCCGCCACGTAGGGCATCTGCGGATCGAGCAGCGTCGTCAAAGCCCGCAGGATGCGGCTTTTGGCCTGACCGCGCAATCCCAGCAGTATGAAATTATGCCGCGAAAGAATCGCGTTGATGATCTGCGGAACTACCGTGTCGTCGTAGCCGACGATTCCGCGAAACACAGGGCTGTCGCCATCCTCCCGCAACCGGGTGACGAGATTGTCCCGCAATTCATCTTTGACCCGGCGCGTGCGCAAACGCTCTTCGGAGAAAATACTGCGGCGCAGATCACCCAGCGTGCGCGGAACACTCATGAAAGGAACCCCCAGGCACTACAATGGACTGATTATACCCCTGCTGCTCCAACTCCACTTTTGACGGATACATCGAGAAAGCCGATGCAAAGAATTGTCGGAACCCTTTGCGCGCGTAGTGTTGTCATCTTCCTTCTCGTGACCGGCGCATTCGTCGGTTTATGGGCTTCGCTGACTGCGGTGGGTCAGACGGAGAAAGCACAGGACTTGCCTTCACCCGGGCAAGTCGCCGACGTGATGTGCGCAACCGATTCCACTGAGAGCTACGCTCTCTATCTTCCTCGGGGGTACACGCCCACTAAGCGCTGGCCCATCATCTACTTCTTTGATCCCGGTGGTCACGGGCGGCGTACGCTCGACCTTTATAAAGATGTCGCCGAAAAGTTTGGCTATATTTTCGCTGGCTCCAACAGTTCCCGGAATTTTTCCGGCGATCAATCGAAAAGCGTCAACATGATCTGGCAGGACACGCACATGAGGTTGGCGCTCGACGAACGCCGGATGTACGCCAGCGGATTCTCCGGCGGAGCCCGCGTCGCCGGAGCCATGGGCTTTAGCTGCCCGGCCTGTGGGATCGCAGGGATCATCGCGCACGGTGCCGGATATCCCAGCAATCGGACAGGCGTGAAAGACAACCTGCTCTACTTTTTCGCAGTTGGAGACCAGGATTTCAACTGGCCGGAAGTCATCACCGCGCGACGCGAGCGCGAAGAGCGCGGCCTCCCGTACCGCGTGCGGGTGTTTTCCGGACGGCATCAGTGGGCGCCAACGGATGTCATGGAAGACGCGGTACAGTGGCTCACGCTAAGAGCGATGCAAGCCGGAGTGTTTGCACCGGATGCGGCGTTTATCGATCGCGTCTTTCAGCAGACGCAAAGGGATGCGGCCGATGCTGAGAGGAAGAAAGATGCGATCGCCCAGCTCAATGCATATCGCTCATTGGTCGCCGATTTCACGGGTCTCAAGGATGTGAAAGAGCCGGCCGAGAAGTTGGCCGCGCTGAAGACATCCCCTGATCTTAAGGCAGCCTTGAAGAGCGAGCAGGAACAAATTGCCTCGCAAATTGCCCTGGAGCGCGAGATCTCACCCAAACTGCAGGCTTACGTTGACGGTTCGGCTCAAGACCTCGACACGCTTCGCATCGACATCGTGCAAGCCATGGCTGGACTCAAAGACCAGGCGACACGCTCCAAGTCGGAAGCGAAGCGTCTGATCTTCCGCCGCGCCTTGGATGGCCTGTGGGTAGAAGGCATCGAAACCGGCCAGCAGGAATTGCAGGCGAGACATTTCGAGAAGGCGGAATATTGTTTCCTGCTGCTAAAGCAGGTATCCGACGATCCCTGGCCCGTGCTCTTACTGGCCGAGACCCACGCAGCCGCCGGAAATAAAAAGCAGGCAATCAAAGACCTTCAGGAAGCCATCAAGCGCGGGTTGAAAGATCCGGAGGCGATCGAGTCCGACGGACAGTTGCAGGGGCTTAAGACAGAGCCGGAATTTCAAAGACTCTTGGCCGGAATGAAAGGAAGATAGTCCACTCTCAGTGCGCGTGTCCGTTACCGCCAGCCTTCTCTCGAACCCGCGCCGCGTGCCGAAGCTTGGGAAGAATGTTCTCCAGATACGCTGCCACGGCCTGAATTCTCGCGGTCTCAGACCGCATGGCCAGCAGCTTCTGCTTGAAATCCAGATCGAGCGGCAGCGACCCAGCCAGGTAAAACGAAAGCTGGTTCTGATCCGCCGCCGCAAGATCCTGCACGGCTCCCGCCAGCGACAGAATCTCCAGATGGAGTTGAATCGCGCGCCCCCGTTCTTCAGCGGGCGGACTGCCGGGTTCGTCGGGCACGAGCAGCACCTCCGCACGCAGGAACGACCGCTCCTGATTTACCTCCAGTACTTCGAAGCGTTTGCGGCCTTCTGCGATCAGATCCAGTCGCCCATCGGGATATTCCTTCGTCACCGTGATGATCTCAGCCGTGCATCCCACCTCGGCGATTCCTTGCTCGGCCGCCCGTATCACCCCAAACGGCGCGTCGTTCGCCAGACACTCGCCGATCATCTCTTTGTATCGCGGCTCAAAGATGTGCAGAGGCAAAGGAGTGCCCGGCAGCAACACGACATCAAGCGGGAATAGAGGGAGAAGGGCCACGAGTCACCGATTCGGCGTACAACATTCGCCAACGTGATTCTACGATACTGTTCGGCTCGGCATCTTGACTTGCCACTCCACTCAGACTACAACGCGAGCATGGAACTCGCTGGCCAAGTCGTCGTCGTAACCGGTGGTTCAATGGGCATTGGCGAGGCCATTGCCGGGACGTTTGCCGCGCAGGGGGCAAGCGTGGTGCTGCTTTCGCGCGATGCCGCGCGCGCCGAAGCCGCTCGTACTCGGATCGGCTTTCCCGACCGAACGGTCGCGCTCTCCTGCGACGTTCGGCATGCCGAAGAGATCGACCGCGTTCTTGCCCTCACCCTGCATCACTTCAAGCGCATCGATGTGTGGATTAACAATGCTGGCCACGGTTTGCTAGACTCCGTCGCTCAAATGGAGATGTCCGCCTGCCACGACATGTTCGAAACCAACTTCTTCGGCGCTGTATCGGGGATGCAGGCGGTCATTCCCGTCATGCGGCAGCAGGGTGGCGGCACGATCATCAACGTCTCCAGCGTCGCCGGGCACATCCCTGTGCCGTTTCATGCCGCCTACAGCGCCTCCAAGTTCGCGCTCAACGCCATCGGCAAAGCCGCCGCGGTCGAACTGAAGAAGGAGGGCATCCACATTCTGACCGTCTGCCCTGGCTACGTGCGAACTGCTTTCAGTGAGAATTCTGTTCGAGGCCGCGAGTTGAAAAAAGTTCGCCCGACCACAGTGCGCGGCATTACCGCTGAGCGCGTCGCCCGCGCCACGCTGCAGGGATATCTCAAGCAGAAGCGGGAAGTGATCGTGCCCTGGACGATGCATTTCCCGGTCAAGCTCTATCAGGTGTTTCCCGGAGTGGTGGAGTGGGCCATGGGCAGGATGGCAAGGTGAAAAGGTTTCAAAGTTTCAGAGTTTCAGAGTTTCAAGGTTTCAACGTATGAACCGTGCAACTCGGAAACCTTGAAACCTTGAAACCTTGAAACCTTGAAACCTTGCCCTACCCCAACTCTCCCAGCATCGCCTCCATCTCCGACTGCGCATGCAGATTCCCGGTGCGCCGCGCCGAGGCGATGCCCTCATGCAACATCTTTTTTGCCTCGTCGGCCCGCTCCGCCCGCACCAGCGTCTGCGCCGCCATGAAATATCCCGCAGTGTAGTCCGGATGATGTTCGAGGAGGATAGAAAACTCGGCCAGAGCCCGGTCGAAGTCGCCTTGCTTCGAATATTCCATGGCAAGCCCGTACCTGGCGAACGCATCTTTCGGATTCTCGGTAAGAATGTCGTTCAGAGCGGCGATGCGGTCCATAAGTCGAGCGTCCCCTGCCCACGAGATTACTACAATCGGCGGAGCCATCGAGTTCCGGATGGAGAGATACGAAGTGCTGCTAGCCAGTGTGCCCCCGTCTGATTACAATGGCGAGTTCCAGCAAATTTCTGACGCGAGGGAGACTGAGTTGGCCTGTCCCTACTTCATGCCCGTGGCCAGGCTCGAAAATGGCGCGTGGCCTCATCCATCGCGACTCCCATTGGGCGGTGGATGGAGCGGCCACTGCACTGCTCCCGGCCATGAGGATGCGGTTCCTTCGCAAGACATCCTGCAGGCGTTCTGCAATCTGGGCTACGTCAGCAGCTGTGGCTGGGCGCCGGTCGAGCGCGCCTGGGACGCGGTGCGCTTCGCCATCTCCGCGCCAGGCTCAAATTCGCCTGAACAAGGCCGAAACTCCTCTGCCGATGCACCCGCCCGCATCCTTCGCCTCATCTATGTTTGCGAGCGGGACCACCGGCCCGTCGCGAATGGTGAGTTGGAATTTGATATATCGCAGGCAACGTGGCTCAGGCGACACGAGGACGCGCGTATTCAGAAGATGGCTGAGTGCTTCCTCGAGTCGTATTTGAAAAAGAAGAACTGAGATCGAGATCGCAAAGATCTCGCCGCAAGAAGAAAGACAACATGACCGATGACAGTCTTACTCCGCGTCCCGTTCGAGACTCGCAGTCTGAAATGGCGGAGATCGTATTGCCCAACGATGCCAATCCACTGGGCGCTCTGCTCGGCGGACGCCTCATGCACTGGATCGATCTTGCCGGTGCCATGGCCGCCCACCGCCACTCGCGCAACTACGTGGTGACCGCTTCGGTCGATCACATCGACTTTCTTGTGCCGGTGCGCGTGGGGGATCTTGTCATCCTCAGATCGTCGGTCAACCGTGTTTTTCACACCTCGATGGAAGTCGGCGTCAAGGTCTTCGTCGAGAACTATATTGCCGATACCGCGCAGCACGTGGGCTCGGCGTACTTGACCTTTGTCGCCGTGGACGGCGCCGGGAAGCGCCTTTCGGTTGCTGCTGTCATTCCGGAGACCGACGAACAAAAGCGCCGGTACGATGACGCGGGCAGGCGCCGCGAAATTCGCCGTTCTGAATTGGAACGCCGGCGCAAGGCGCGCTGAGTTTGCACCAAGAAATGTGACCCGCATCACATCAAAGCCCTCGGGCAATATTTAGCCTAGACCGTCGCCGAGGATCTCTGCATGGATAGTGCCCTCTTAGTTCATCGTCTTCACTTCGCATTCACCGTCACGTTTCACTACCTGTTTCCGCAACTCACGATGGGTCTGGCTCCGCTGATCGTGGTTTTGAAAACGCTGGGGCTTCGGCGCAACGACGAAACCTACAACCGGGCTGCCCGCTTCTGGGCGCGGGTTTTCGGCATCAACTTTGTCATGGGTGTCGTGACCGGCATCCCTATGGAATTTCAGTTCGGCACGAACTGGGCGCTCTTCTCGCGTTTTGCCGGAGGCGTCATCGGCCAGACTTTGGGGATGGAGGGCATGTTCGCCTTCTTCCTCGAGTCCGCTTTTCTCGGCCTGTTCCTGTACGGCGAGAAGCGTCTCGGCCCCCGCGGACACTGGTGGTCCGCCGTAGCGGTGTTTCTGGGATCGTGGCTATCGGGATTCTTCATCGTGGCAACCGATGCGTGGATGCAGCACCCGGTGGGATATGTGAAGGCCGCTGACGGTTCGGTACAACTCGCCAGCTTCTGGGACCTGGTACTGAATCCGTGGGCGTGGTGGCAATACGCGCACAACATGAGCGGCGCCGTCATTACGGGCGCGTTCGTCATGGCCTCGGTTGGAGCGTTCTATCTGCTGTGGGGCAAGTTCGAGGAGTACGGCCGCATCTTTGTTCGCGTGGGAGTCGTAGCCGGGTTGATTTTCAGTGTGGCGCAACTGTTCCCCACGGGCGACGGCCAGGGCCGGCTGATCGCTTCGAATCAGCCGGTGACGCTTGCGGCCATGGAAGGGCTCTTTGCCACCGAACCGGGGGCCCCTATCGTTCTGATCGGCCAGCCCAACGTCGACGAGAAAAAGATCGACAACCCGCTTGTCATCCCCAACGCGCTGAGTTTTCTGACCTACCGCGCATGGAAGGCGGAAGTGAAGGGACTCAATGCCTTTCCGCAGGACCAGTGGCCGACCAGCATCGAGTTGCTGTATTTCAGCTACCACATTATGGTCGGGCTGGGCACGCTCTTCATCGCGATCGCGGTAGTGGCGGCGTTTCTGTTGTGGCGCGGCAAGCTTTTTCAGCAGCGCTGGATGCTCTGGATCCTTCTGCTCGCGCTCCCGTTCCCCTATATCGCCAATACGGCGGGATGGATGACCGCCGAACTCGGACGGCAACCCTGGCTGGTCTATTCGCTCATGCGAACCGCAGACGGCTTTTCCAAGACAGTCTCGGCGGGCAACGGCATTTTCACCCTACTGGGATTCATGGGCATGTACACAGTCCTGGGAATTCTGTTCCTGTTCCTGGTCCGCCGCGAAATCGAGCGTGGCCCCGAAGCCGAAGCCGCAGGGCATTGAAATAGCGCCGCCGTCCCGGCGGCTGTGGTGGCGGCGTCTCGCCGCCATACGCCGGGAACAACCGTGGAAGAGCGGCCCTTTAAGGGCCGCGTTAATGGCAACAAATGAAATTGGGCTTTAGCCCCCGAGGAACTCCGTGGAAACGCTCTGGTTCATGATCGTTGCAGTGATGGTAGCCGCCTATGTCGTACTCGACGGCTTTGATCTCGGCGCGGGCGTCATCTATCTCGGCGCCGCGCGTACTCCCGCGGAGCGCCAGAAAATCATGCGTGCCATCGGTCCCGTCTGGGACGGCAACGAAGTATGGCTCCTCGCCGCCGGAGGCACGTTGTACTTCGCCTTCCCGCTCCTCTACGCCTCCAGCTTCAGTGGCTTCTACCTGCCCCTGATGATGGTCCTGTGGCTGCTCATGCTACGCGGCATCGGCATCGAACTGCGCGCCCACATGGAGAATCCCGTCTGGCGCGGATTCTTCGATGTGGTCTTCTGCGTGGCCAGCATTCTGCTGTGCATCTTCTTCGGCGCGGCCTTGGGAAATGTCGTGCGCGGCGTTCCACTCGCCGCCGACCAATATTTCTTCGAGCCCCTGTGGACGAATTTCCGCGTGAACTCCGGCACCGCCGGGACGAGCAACGGCATCCTCGACTGGTACACCGTCCTGACCGGCGTGATCGCCCTGGTAACGCTGACGGCGCACGGCTCGCTCTACGTGGCCATTAAGACCGAAGACGACTTGAACCGCCGTGCCCGCGCCGTTGCGAAAGCAGCGTGGCCCGTGCAACTGCTCTTAACCATCGTCGGATTGGTGGCAACCGTCTCCATCCGCCCCGGTGTGCTCGAAAACTACAAGCACCATGCCATCGGATTCGTGATTCCTGTCCTCGTGTTCGGCGCGCTCGCCGTCATGATGCATGCCATGCTCAAGCAATCCGACAAAATGGCATTCGTCGCTTCTGCTCTCTACATCGTCGGCATGCTGGTGGGCGCGGCCTTCGCGCTCTATCCCGTGGTACTGCCGGCGAGCACTGATCCGGCCCTTAACCTGACCATCTACAACACCGCGGCCGGACACCACGGCCTGACCGTCGGATTCACCTGGTGGATTCTGGGCATGGTCCTCGCCCTCGGCTACTTCTTCTTCCTGTTCCGCATGTTCAAAGGCAAGGTGCGGCTGGACGGGGAAGGATACTGACCCCTGAGCGATTCGATGTCTCAGATGACAAGCACCTGCCGGGTGCGGTGCTAGCATCCACGTCATGAAGGCTATCGTTTACCGCAACTACGGTGCTCCGGATGTCCTTCGCTATGAAGAACGCGAAAAGCCAGTACCGGGCGACAACGAAGTCCTGATCAAAGTTCGAGCGGCCTCCGTCAACCCTTACGACTGGCACTTCATGCGAGGCGAACCCTATCCTCTTCGCCTGGTGGCCGGACTGCGCGCACCCAAAGACCATCGCCTCGGCGCGGATGTAGCCGGTGAGGTCGAAGCCGTCGGCAAGAACATCACTCAGTTAAAGCCTGGGGACGCCGTGTTCGGCACGTGCCGCGGCGCGCTTGCCGAATATGCGTGCAGTTCCGAGTCGAGGTTGGCGCCGAAGCCCGAGGGCGTGACGTTTGAGCAAGCGGCCTCCGTAGGCATTGCGGCAATCACCGCGCTGCAGGCCCTTCGCGACAAGGGACACATTCAGCCCGGCCAGAACGTCTTAGTCAACGGCGCGGCCGGAGGTGTAGGCACCTTTGGCGTGCAGATCGCCAAGACTTTTGATGCCAACGTGACGGGTGTGTGCAGCGCGAAAAATCTGGATACGGTGCAGTCGATCGGCGCAGATCACGTCATCGACTACACCAGCGAGGACTACACCAGAAGCCGGCAGAGTTACGACATCATTCTCGATTGCGTTGGGAATCATTCGTTGTCGATAAACCGGACCGTTCTAAGTCCGAAGGGCATCTATGTCGGGGCCGGAGGACAGGGAGGCCGTTGGATGATCGATACTCTGGCCGGAATGATTGCGGCGCCGCTGATGTCCTGGTTCGGGGGGCGCAAGCTGGTCTCGCTACTGGCGAACATCAACCGAGAGGACCTGACCATCGTGGGCGAATTGATCGCCTCCGGAAAGGTCACGCCGGTCATCGACCGGCGTTACACGCTGAGTGAAACAGCTGATGCGATACGGTATCTGGAAGGCGGGCACGCAAGAGGGAAGGTAGTGATCATTCTGGACGGCAAGCCGTGAGCGTCAGAAAGGTACTTTCTTCTGCGCTCCCGCAGGTTTAGGCTGCGAACTGAATCCCACATCCGACAGTAAAAGGCAAATTCATGTTCCTTCCGCGCATTATCCGAATTTCATGCTTACTGATTTGTGTCACCGTGCGTCCCTCCGGGATTTTCGCCCAGACACCATCCCCAGTCGCTCCCACCTCTTCCCAAGACCCAGCCGTCATCGATCAGGCGTGGCAGAAGGCCAGCACGAAATATGATGCCGCCCGCAGCTCTCTTCTCCAGATCGTGGATCGCACCGTTGCCGCCGGACCGTTCCGTCCGGACTGGGAGTCCCTCCAGGGCTACAAAGTTCCCGACTGGTACATGGACGCGAAGTTCGGGATATTCATTCACTGGGGCCTCTACTCCGTTCCCGCCTACGCCAACGAATGGTATCCGCGCAACATGTATAACCCGGGGACCGACGAGTACAAGCACCACATCGCCACCTACGGTACGCAGGACAAGTTCGGCTACAAAGATTTCATCCCGATGTTCAAAGCGGAGAAGTACGATCCCGCCGCGTGGGCCCGCCTGTTCAAAGACGCAGGCGCGAAGTATGTCGTCCCCGTCTTTGAGCATCACGATGGCTTTGCGATGTATGACAACGGACTTTCCGACTGGACCGCGGTGAAAATGGGTCCGCATCGCGATTTGTGGGGAGATCTGGCGAAAGCCGTGCGCGCCGAGGGATTACACCTGGGCGCATCCTCGCACCGCGTTGAGCATAATTTCTTTCTGGGAGTCGGCCGTGCGATTCCGTCTGACGTCAACGACCCGAAGTACGCTGACTTCTACGGCCCCGCGCACAACTGGCTCGAGGCTAAGAAGACGCCGCTCAACAACGATTTCACGTATGTGTCGAAAGCCTGGGCGGATGACTGGCTCGCGCGGTCGGCGGAGATCGTTGAGAAGTATCATCCCGACGTCATGTATTTCGATTGGTGGATCGGCCAGGCATCGCTGCGCGAGAATGTCGCACGCTTTGCCTCGTTCTACTACAACGAGTCTCTGAAGAATGGCGGCACCGTCGGTGTCATCAACTACAAGGACTACGCGATGCAGGACCACTCAGCGGTGCTCGACATCGAGCGCGGCCAACTCTCCGGCATTCGCCAGTTCTACTGGCAGACCGACACTTCCATCAGCAACAAATCCTGGGGATACATCCAAAACGACACCTTCAAATCGCCGGAGTTTGTCATCCACCAGTTGATCGACATCGTCAGCAAGAACGGCAATTTGCTGCTGAATCTCGGCCCGCGTTCTGACGGCACGATTCCAGACGAAGTCCAGCAGGTTCTGCGCGAAGTCGGCGCGTGGCTCAAAACAAACGGGGAAGCGATCTACGGCACGCGCGCATGGAAGATCTACGGCGAAGGCCCCACCAAGGTGCGGGAGGGCGCCTTCCACGACACCGACACGCAACCGTACACCGCAGAAGATTTTCGCTTCACGAAAAAGGCCGACGTCCTCTACGCGATCGAACTGGGATGGCCTGCGAATCGTGAGGCGGTAATCCATTCCTTGGGTGGCACCGCCCTAGGCGCGAAGATCAGATCCGTAGATTTACTGGGCTCTGAGTCGAAACTCACTTTCGATCAGCGTGACGATGGGCTGCACATCCAACTGCCGGAGCATAGCCCGGGGAAGTACGCGTATGCATTTCGGATTGTGATGAATTAGGGAAGCTGTCGAACGTCCTCAACTCGCGTGCGGATGCGCCAAATAATGCTGCCGCAGCAGGTCCTTCCCATAATCATTCCCATTCGGCGTGCGCACCACGCAGTGAATGTGCTGCCGGCCCGGCTTCTCGGGATCGGCCGCAAACTTCCGCAGGTTCGCCGGACGCTGGTGGTCGAATTCGATCAGGATCACCGGGCTCTGTACGCGGTAGTAGAACGTGCTGTCGTTCTGTGTGCCGCCGATCCACGTGAACCAGGTGTTATCCAGGTGCCGGTCGACTTCATCCATCTTCACCCGCGTGTGCCCGTCGTCCATGTTGCTGACGTACAGGTGGACCAGATCGCGAAAACGCTGCCGCGCTGGACCTGCGAGATCGTTGGTCCGCAATCCCGCGTATTCGATGACGACGTTGTCCTTGAAGGCTTCCGTAAGATTATTGTTCCCAGTCTTCGAAAACGTCAGAATCGCCTGCTTCTTCTGCGCTTCCGGGAGCGAGGTCAACATGGCCAGGCCATCGTTCTGCTCCTGCTGCAGAATTTCTATGCCCTTGTACTTACCCGACGGCGCGCGAACCGGCTCGGAACCGACAAACATCGGCGTCATCACCACCTGATCGCCCAACACGAAATAATTGATGATCGCGTGATGCCCATCCAGCTGCCAGCCCCACGGTTCCGTCGCTGAAGGCTTTCCCATAATCGTGATGTAGTACAGCCATTCCCCCAGAAATAGATGGTCCTCGGCCAGCTCCGCCAGCGTCTCGTTCAGGCGCATGATGTTGCGGGTCAGCTCGAATCCCTTCGCGCTGAGCGAGGCGCGCATCAGGCCGAACGCCGCGTTTCGCTGTTCATCATTCATTTCCGCGAGGCTGATTCCCGGGCGTGCGTAAAAGTGCTGGTTCATCCACTTCCGCCACTGGATGTCATCCGCCGGAAAAATCGTCCTCGCCAACTGCACGCTCGTCAGAGTGGCGATGAACTTCTCGGCCGCGTTTCGCACTGGCTCCGTGGAAACTCCGCTCGGCTTGATTTCAAACAGCCCGGGGACGACTTCAGAATTCGTGGTGATTCCCCGGAACGGCGCTGCCAGCCCCTCCTTCTCATACTCCTCCGACATGCGCCGAAAGCGTTCCGCAATCTCCGACGGACTCTGCGTCTCCTTCTGCCCAAAAGCCCAGGGGACGAGAACGGCAGCAGAGATCAGGGACGAAAGAAAGTTGCGCCGCGTGGGTAGTTGGGGTGTCGGGTGGTCGTGGTGGTGAGCAGGATGGTGCAGTTTCGATGACATGTGTACCTCCGCGGGAAATCGCGGCACAATAGCACGAGCGTCACGGTGCGTGCAATGCGGGGTCTTGCCGGGAGTCTGCTCTTCTCGCCTGTATAATCAGTGGAGGTTCTGCATAGTCTTCTGAATTCATTCCTGGAGTGTGATCCTTTGAGCGCACATACACCGCATCAGCACGGAGGTCCCGCGCAGCCCGGCCCGCAGCCGCTGCCGGGCGTCGACGCCATCATCGCCGTCGGTTCTGGCAAGGGAGGTGTTGGCAAGACCACGTTGTCGGTGAACCTCGCCGTCGCCCTCGCCAAGATGGGACACAAAGTCGGCCTGCTCGACGCCGACGTCTACGGCCCCAACGTCCCGCTGATGCTGGGCGTGAACTCGCAGCCGCGCATGGTCGGCGAAAACCGCATCGAGCCCATCGAAGCCTTTGGCCTGAAAGTCATCTCCGTCGGATTCCTCAACCCCGGCGACAAGCCTGTCATCTGGCGCGGACCCATGCTGCACCAGATCATCCGCCAGTTCCTTGGCCTGGTCGAATGGGGACACCTCGACTACATGGTCGTCGACCTGCCCCCAGGCACGGGCGACATCGCGCTGTCGCTGGTGCAGACCGTGCCGCTGACGGGCGCGATCGTGGTCTCCACTCCTTCCGACGTGTCGCTGCAAGACGCGCGCAAGGCGATCGAAATGTTCCGCCAGATGAAGGTCGACATCGCTGGCGTCGTCGAAAACATGAGCTACTTCACCTGCCCTCACTGCCAGCACGAGGTGGACATCTTTTCGCGCGGCGGCGCGGAACTGATGGCGAAGCGGTTCGAGGTGCCGTTCTTAGGGAATATTGCGCTGGATCCCGAAGTTCGCAAGTCGGGAGACGGTGGGAAGCCGGTGGTTCTCGAAGGCGAAAACTCCCCGCATGCGAAGTCGATCTACGAATTCGCGCGCAGAGTAGTGGACCGGGTGGCTGACATCAAAGCGAACGCTCCGGCGAACGTGATTCAGATTCAATAATCTTCAAGACTGCATTCAGTACGTTGTCATCCTGAGCCGCAGATTTTTAGCGGCGAAGGACCTATGCAATCTGTTGACTGCAACGGCGCTGCCAACGATTACACAGGTCCTTCGCCGCTAAAATCGCGGCTCAGGATGACAAGGCTTTTTGTCTGGTGGCAAATCGGTCCAGTCTCCAAATCGCCTCAGGCTCACGATCCGTCAAAATCAAGTCAGCCATCATCTCCCCGACGGCCGGCCCATGCTTGAACCCGTGCCCCGACCCTCCACCCAGTATCCACACGTTCTCATTCACCGGATGCCGGTCCAGAATAAAGTGACTATCCGGCGTCTGCTCATACTGGCAGACGCGAGTCTCGATCAGTGGCGCACCGCGAAGGGCAGGGAAGCGGAACCCCACATACTCGCGAATATCCTTTAACGTCTCCGCATCGACAACTCGCTCCCCGCAAGTCGGATCAAAATCCGGACCGCGCGTATCATCGGCAATCTTGAACCCGCGCCGGTCGCTGCCGGGGATGCCATAGCGAAACCGTCCACGATGATCGGCCCAGACCGGAAGATGCTGATCCGAAAAACGATCCTCCCCCGCCGGAGCCCCAAAGAAAAATACATCCTGCTTGGTCGCTCGAACCAGGGAAGCAACCGTCTGCGGGAAAACCTTGCCAAGCCACGGCCCGCACGCAAATACGTAGCTGTGAGCCCTGAGCAACGAGCCGTCCGACAGCGTGATGCTCCGTAGCGCCGCACTCTCCAGCCCATCTGCCGCTACGCCGACCTGCCGGTACTTGCCGCCCGCTGCGACGAAAGCTTCCACCACCGCCGCACAACTGGCCCGCGCATCGAGATAGCCGCAGTCCGGCTCAAAAATCCCCCACTGGATGCCGTCAAGATTGATTTGCGGCCAGCGCTTCTTCATCTGCGCCGCCGACAGCTCCTGATACTTGATCTTCGCCGCCCGCAGCGTCTCCACCGACCCGCGCTCGAACGCGTCATCACGCCCGGCAGCCATCCACAGCACGCCCGTGCGATGCAGAAATTGCCGCTTCCACCGCCGCTCGTATTTCGCCCATAGTGTGAGCGCCCGCGCTGCCATCTCCGTATAAGGCTGATCCGGCCCGTATGTCCCGCGCATCACGCGCGTTTCGCCACCGGAAGATGCCCGTGAATTCCCTGGCCCCCAGGCATCCAGCAGCGTAACCCGCGCCCCGCGCTCGAGAAGACGCAGCGCAGTCCACCCGCCGAATGCTCCGGCGCCGATGACTGCAATATGAGGCTTTCCTCTCATCGGAATCAAAAGAGCATACCAGTATTGACCTTCCAGAGTTTCAATGCGCGAGGTTTGCGAGTTTCCAGGTTTCTTGACGAAAGGATGCAGTGGCTAGGAGCGCCAGAATCATCTACGAGGCTGTGGGGTCGTAATTTCTGAGGGAGAGCCGGCAATCTTCGCACAGGTTGTTTTCGAACTGCGTGCCGACTTCTGGCGCCGCGCCACAAATGCGACAGCACCAGCCATTCTCAAGGGAGAAATTTTCCCATGCGATGTCTTTTCGCCGCTCTGGATCTACTGTGCTCATCCCCGTTCCGCGTAGCGGAGATTTGTCGTCTGGTGTAGCACCGGACGCTGTACTCAAAGGGGCCCATAGCGATGGGGACATCGTTACGCGTGCATCGGAGTGGTGTCTAGTACTTGACGAGGTACAGTGGTGAAATTGTTCAGCCGGCGTGGGTGCGTCACATCAGTGCCCTGAAACTCCTCAGCTAGGCAGCCCCCTTCCTTATTTCTGGAATCCGGACCGGATTCTAACTCTGCCCCAAAACCCAACCTTCAGCATCTAAAATAGTTAGGTAAAATGAAATAGGCCGTAGTTTCTCCCCCGGCCCGGGCCGCTTGGTTGAGACAACTGACATAAGGTGGTATGCCTACTGACCCTAATATCGGGAACCGCGAACGGGAAATCCTGACCGCCATCGTTGAGACCTTCATCTCGACGGGCGAGCCGGTCGGGTCGCGCACGCTCGCGCGCTCGAACCGCGAAGGATTGAGTCCGGCGTCGATCCGAAATGTGATGGCCGATCTCTCCGACGCCGGATTTCTCGAGCAGACGCACATGTCGTCGGGCCGCGTGCCCACCACCGAGGCCTACCGCTACTACGTCGAGCAGATCTCCGGCACCGCGCGCCTGGCGCCGCAGGAAGAGACCATGATCTCCGACTCGCTGGCGGGCATCACCGACGTGCAGGAGTTCATGGAGCGGACCTCGCACGTGCTCTCGCTGATTTCGCGCAACGTGGGTGTCACCGTCGCGACCAGCGGTCCCAAGAATGCGCTGGAGCATGTATATTTCTCGCGGCTGGGAGAGCAAAAAGTTCTTGCCGTGCTGGTTACCCGTTCGGGACTGGTGCGCGACCGCGTCCTCAGGCTCGACCTTCCGCAGTCCGATCTTGACCTGGCAGCGCGCTACATCAACGAGAACTTTCGTGGTTGGACCATGGATGCGATGCGATCGGAATTATCGCGACGCATCGAAAATGAGCGCAGCGAATACGATCGCCTCATGAATTCCATCGAGCAGCTCTACAAGCAGGGCGCCCTCGCCGCTGAGATGGGTACGCAGGTGGTCTTCGTCGAAGGCGCCGCGAATCTGGTCACTGGTGAACAGGACCGCCAGCGCCTGCAGGAGATGCTCAAGACCCTTGAGGAGAAGGAAAAAGTCGCGCAACTTCTGGGCGCCTACCTCGACGTAAAGCAGGAGGCCGTTCGCGTGGTCATCGGGCTCGACCAGGCCCTGCCGTCAATGCAAAATTTCGTGCTGATCGGCGCTCCCGCACATGCCGGTAACGAGGTTATGGGCTCGCTGGCGGTCATCGGACCCACGCGCATGGACTATCAGCACACGATTACCGCGGTGTCGTACATCGCACGGCTATTCGACAAGATCTTGAATGAATCGGAGTAACGAACGCAGTTATGGGGAAATCAAACGGAAAACCAGAAAGTGAAACGGCAGGCCTTGACTTGGATCACGAACTTCCCGCCGGAGACGGCGACGAGTTCTCCTCCGCTTCCAAGCCGGGCACAACACCGCCTGCCGAGGTCTCAGGCGTTGAAGCCGAATTGCAGAAGCTGAAGGCGGAGCGCGACTCGCTCCTCGACCGTCTTGCCCGCGCCCAGGCCGAATTCGACAATGCCCGCAAGCGCGCTGCGAAAGAGCAGCAGGACTTCCGCGACTTCGCCACCGTCGACGCGATCAAGTCGCTGCTTCCCGTCATCGACAGCTTCGAACGCGCGCTGCAGTCGAAATCAGAGGCCGCGGACTTCCGGTCGGGCGTCGAACTGATCTACAAGCAACTGCAGGACGTGTTGGCGAAGTTGGGAGTGCGCCCTATAGCCGCCAAGGGGGAGCAATTCGATCCGCACGTGCATGAGGCGATCGAGATGGTGGAAACCACCGATGCGGCCGACCATGAAGTGCTTGAAGAATGGCAACGCGGCTACAAGTTCAAAGAACGCTTGCTGCGTCCCGCCATGGTGAAGGTAGCGAAGAACCCGGGGAAATAAGCGCGCACATCCGGGCGCGCCCGACAACAACGAGAGCATGCAGACGATTTTTCCGATTCTTCGCTATCGTGACGCGCGTGCTGCGATCCGCTGGTTGTGCTCGGCCTTCGGCTTTGCCGAGGTGTTCTCGGTCCCGGACTCCGGGCCGATCGTACGGCATGCACAACTGAGGCTGGGTACGAACATCATCATGCTGGGTTCTACTCGGCCTGACGATGGCATGAATACCCCGCAGGCGGTTGGCGCGGCCACCCAGGCGATCTGCGTATATGTCGAGGATCCCGACGCGCATTTCGAGCGGGCAAGAGCGGCGGGTGCCGAAATTTCAGCGCCACCGGCCGATTCCGATTTTGGCTCGCGCGGATATCACGTCCTCGATTTGGAAGGGCATCCGTGGACGTTTGGTACGTTCCGTCCGAATGTAGAGTAGTAGCATAGACCGGCATTTGCCGCTGGAGCCGAGGAAAGGTTTATTTGACCACCAACGCAAAACGCGATTACTACGAAGTGCTGGGCGTGACCCGCACCGTCACTGAGACCGAACTCAAGTCCGCCTACCGCAAACTTGCGCTGCAGTTTCATCCCGACCGCAATCCCAACAATCCGGATGCGGAAGAAAAATTCAAAGAAGTCAGCGAAGCCTATGCTGTGCTCGCCGACACTGACAAGCGCGCCGTCTACGATCGCTACGGCCATGCCGGGCTTGGCGGTGGCGGGGGACAGCCAGCCGGCTTCGATCCCACCGTGTTCCAGGATTTCAGCGACATCTTTGGAGAGTTTTTCGGCTTCGGTGACATGTTTGGCGGTGCCGGCGGGCATCGCCGAAGCCGCGTGCAGCGCGGCGCCGATTTGCGCGAGGACTTGACACTCGAGTTCGAGGAAGCATTCTTCGGCACCGAGTCACGTGTCAACGTTCGACGACACGAAGCCTGTGAGGAATGCCGAGGCTCCGGCGCTGCTCCCGGCAAAGGTCCGACGACGTGCCGCTCCTGCAACGGCCGCGGCCAAGTGCGCTACCAGCAGGGATTTTTCAGCATCGCCCGAACTTGTCCCACATGCCAGGGCGCGGGTAGCGTGATCACCGATCCCTGCCCCAAGTGCAAGGGCGACGGACGTCTTCTTCGCCAGCGCACGGTTGACGCGAAAGTTCCCGCGGGCGTGGAAGACGGCACCCGCATCCGCTTCGCC
Source organism: Candidatus Dormiibacterota bacterium (assembly GCA_035632675.1). GTDB lineage: Bacteria > Acidobacteriota > Terriglobia > Terriglobales > Acidobacteriaceae > Sulfotelmatobacter. The sequence continues at coordinate 61,991 of DASQGJ010000061.1, read as the reverse complement.
GGCGCTGGAGAAGTCGGCCAGTTCGGCGGTCCGGCGGGAGATTTGTATGTCGTGCTCCACGTGAAAGAGCATCCCTTCTTTGTGCGCGATGGCAATGATTTGCACTGTGTCGTGCCCATCTCAGTGGCACAAGCCGCCGTGGGCGCGGAGATCCGCGTGCCGACCATGGAAGGCGAGCACGCGTTGAAAATTCCCGAGGGAACGCAACCCGGCACTACGTTCCGCATTCGCGGCAAAGGTGTTCCCGTGCTGAACAGTCACGGCAAGGGCGACCTGTATGTCGAGGTCCGGGTCCAGATCCCCGGCAAGTTGAACAAGCGCCAGAAGGAGTTGTTGCAGGAACTCGACGTGCTTTCCAAGGTCGACAACCAGCCTCTGCTGCGCTCCCTGCTGGGGAAGGTAAAAGACATCTTCGGATGATCAAGTCTGCCTGATTCTCACGACATGAAGCCGGGAAGCGACGGTAGAATGCAGCCCACGGTGCAAGCCATCGGAAGCAATCGGCTCCGCTCCAGAAAGCCCGGCGATAGAAGCCGCATCCTCACTCCATGACCCGCCGCAGATGGATCGCCGACGAGGTGAAAGCCAACCGCGCTTCCCTCATCGGCGCTCATGCCGATCACCTCGTGCGCGTGCTGCGCGCGCGGGTAGGGCAGGAATTCGATATCGTCGCCGGACCCGTGATCCGTCGCGGGCGAGTGGCAGCGATCGCCGACGGTCGCGTCGATTTCGAACTCGCCGAAGAAATTGCCTCGGGAGTTGCCGTGCCCAGCCTCACCTTGCTGCTCGCCATCTTCAAGTTCGACCGCATGGAATGGGCAATTGAGAAAGCGGCCGAACTCGGCGTCTCGCGAATCATCCCCATCGTAGCCCGCCGCAGTGAAGCACATCTGGCCGCAGCCTCTGCAAAACGAGCAGAACGCTGGCGCAGGATCGCACTCCAGGCCGCAGAGCAATCTCGCCGCTCCGCTCCGCCCGAGATCGCTGATCCCATCAAGTTGCGCGAAGGAACAGCTCTTCCCGGCCAGCTGAAAATCGTGCTTTCAGAATCCGAGCAGCGGTCGCAGCTTGCGGACATCCTCGCCGCCCAGGCGAAAGACGAAGTTCTGCTCGCTGTGGGCCCCGAGGGCGGCTGGACTGACGACGAAATGCAAGTCTTTCAAGAAGCCGGCTGGATCTCCGCGTCCCTCGGCCCCACCATCCTGCGCGCCGAAACCGCCGCCATCGCCGCCGTCGCTATTACCATGTCAGAGCTGAGCCGGTAAACGCCAGGTAGCGCCGCAGACCCGGCGGCTGTGGCGGCGGGCGACTCGGCCACCGCGTCGACATCACGGAATGATCTCCAGGTTCCACACAGCCTTCCGCGTCTCGCGAGGTGATATCCTGACCCGCAATGGCGCAGTCGAAGTCCAACTTTCGCCCCACCCCTTTCACTCCCGACGATCGCCAACGCGAAGCCATCGAGCACGTCCACGGGCCCATGCTGGTGATCGCCGGCGCCGGCACCGGAAAGACTTCCGTCCTGGTCAACCGAATTGTCCGGCTCGTGAAGGAAGGACACGCAAAGCCGGAAGAGATTCTGGCGCTCACCTACACCAGGAACTCCGCTGCCGAACTGAAAGAGCGTGTGGACACCCTCAGCGGTACCACGGAGGTTCACACGGCTACCTTCCATGATTATTGTCTGGATCTGCTGAAGCGGGCGAATCGGGATTTCGGCGTTCTCGACGAGGCCGATCTGTGGATCTACCTGCGCCGCCGCCTCCGCGATCTTCGACTTGAGTATTTCGTGCGTGCCGCTAATGTTGGGGAGTTTCTCAAAGACTTGCTGCAGTTCCTGAGCCGCTGCCACGACGAACTGGTAACGCCGGAAAAGTACGGGGAATACGTTGAGAAGCTGGAGCGTGAGGACCTTCCTATTCCACGTGTAGCCAAGTCCAGCAAGGAAATCGACGACCAGGAAGTGCTGGGCCGCTGCCACGAAATTGCCCGGGTCTTTCGAATGACGGAGCGCTGGCTGAATGATGAGAACCTCGGTACCTTTAGTCACATGATCACCCGCGCACAGTCGCTTCTGGAGAGCGACCCGTCAGTGTTGGCCCGAGCGAGGGCACGGGCCAGGTTCATCCTGGTCGATGAGTTTCAAGACGTAAATTTCGCTCAGGTGAAGTTGCTTGCGAATCTTGCCGGGCCTGAGGGCAACATCTTCGCAGTGGGCGATCCGGACCAGGCAATCTATCGCTTTCGCGGCGCCTCGAGTGCTGCCTTCGACCTGTTCTATCGCCAGTTTCCGTCAGCTCAAAGAGTCATTCTCGGCATCAACCGGCGTTCTCGGACACCAATCCTGCGCTGCGCGTTTACCTTCATCGACAAGAATCCCCCGGCATTTGCAGGCAAGCACAGCCACGCGATTGGGTACGAGCGTACGCCACTGCAGTCGGCGCGCGATCTGGCTGGCGATGCAAGTCTTCCGCCGGCAGCGCCGGTTGAGGGAATTTCGTTCGCCACACGGGAAGCGGAAGCCGCTGACGTCGTTCAGACGATCAAGATCCTGCGAAAGAAACTTCACTGCCGCTGGTCCGATTTCGGCGTGCTTTACCGGCAGCATCCCCATCGCGATGCGCTGGTTCGCGAACTGGTGGACGCCCGAGTCCCGTTCATCATCGAGAACATGGATGTGAGCGATACGCCAGAAGTTCGCGACCTGTTCGCTTGCCTGAGTGTTGTGATCGCAGATGGCGACGACGTTAGTCTTGTCCGCGTGGCAGCCCTGCCTCAGTTCCGGGTCGACCCAACTTTGCTTCGTGGGGTCACAAGAGCCCTGGCTAGCCAGTCACGCGACAGCAAGGTCGTTCCGCTCGCTACAAGGCTCTCCGAAGTGCCGGGCGGCGCGGCGATCCTGTCCGCCATCACCGCTGCGCGCGAGGAAATCGAGAAGACCGCAGCGAAGGGCAGGCGTGCCCTCGAAATCGTGGCAGCAAGATTTCAACTCGATATCAGCTCGCCGATCCTGGGCGCGGCCATGAAATTTGTAGACAACTGGCAAACGAAGAAGATCAACCGGACTACGGATCTCGCCGAGTTCCTCGATTACATGACGTTGTTCCGCGAAGCGGGCGGAGTCCTGCCGCTCGAATCGGACGTGAATGAAGATGCGGTTCGGTTGATGACGGCGCATCTGGCAAAGGGGCTGGAGTTCCCCCACGTATTCATTCTTCGCGCGACCAGCAGTTCGTTCCCGCTTTCCTATCGCGAGACGCTGGTGGAGTTCCCCAACGATCTGCGCGATCCTGATTCGGCTGGAGAGGGCGACTCCAAGGTCCTTCACAACGAAGATGAGCGCCGCTTGTTTTACGTCGCGATGACGCGCGCCCGCGATACCCTGCACATCTACGGCAAGCAGGGAATCGGCAGGAAAGACCCGACACCACCGGGCCCTATCCGCGAACTTTTGCTGGAGAATTCCCTGCGAACAATGCTGGTACCCAGAAATACGCTCGGTTCGCCGGCGGATCTATTTGCCGGGGAATCTCCAGGGTATCCCGAGCCCACGCGCCTCTGCGATTGGCTCAACTTGACGGCCACCGAGGGGCTGCACCTGCAACTGAGTGCTTCCGCGGTCGACACCTATGAGCGCTGCCCTCTGCAATTCAAGCTCGCGCGCGATTGGAGGCTTGCAGTACAACCTGCGGCCGCTATGCAGTACGGAGCCTCCATGCATCGTGTGCTGCGGACATACTTCGATTCCGTCCGGCTGGGCCGTCCCAGAACCGAGCAGCAGTTGATCGACGACTTCCGAAACGACCTGGCCGGTGCCGGCCTTCAGGATGCCTATCAGTACGAGTTGTATGAAAAGCAGGGAATTGCCCAGCTGAAGGATTTCTTCGCTAAGGCGCAGTCATCCGCTCCTCCCGAAGTGCTCCACACGGAGGAATGGTTCGAGATCAAACTTGGCGAGACACGACTCACGGGGCGAATCGACCGCATGGACCGCGCCGCCGACGGCAGCGTCATCGTGGTGGACTATAAGACCGGGAAGGCCCGCGATCAGGAAGACGCCGATGGTTCACTGCAGCTTTCCATTTACGCGTTGGCGGCTCGCGAGAAGTGGGGATACGACGTGCATTCCCTCGTCTTTCACAACCTTGAGGGAAATGTTCCTGTGAGCACGAGCAGGACTGATTCAGAGTTGCGGATAGCGGGGGAACGCGTGGCGGCTGCCGCAGAGAAAATTGCCGCCGGTAACTTCAAGCCGAAGGTCGATTTCCACTGCTCGTTCTGCTCGTTCCGTGCGCTGTGTCCGGCCAAGGAGCGACACTTTCCGAATCTCGGTAAGGCAAACGCCGAGAATTAGACACGCCGAAACCTCCCCAAAAAAAACTTAGGGGACGCATTGAGCGTCCCCTGTTGACTTCGTACTGAGCTTGCTTAGTGCTTCTTTTTCTTCTTTGCCTTTTTCTTGGTTGCCATTGTTCCTATTCTCCCTTCCATTTTTCATGGAAATGTAGCAGTGGTCTTTTACTGCAACTAGTTGATGTATAGAGTTATTGAAAAATGAAGTCAAGAAAAAAATGACGATCAGTTTGCGCAAGTCGCGATACCAAAGTCACAACGAAAGAATTTTTGGTGCAAAAGTCAACCAGAATTTTCACAAGAGCACAGTTCACCCTCCATGATTTCTCTTCGGCGAACGCTTCGCCAAGGAAGAAGCGCAGCGCAATCGCACCAAGCGGCTCGTCACTACGCTGCGCTCAAGCGGATGCCGTGTTCCAGTCGCACGAAGCGAACATTCCCTTCCGCTCATCTATAATGAGTGAGCGAAATCTTCGCAGGAGCCCCGATCCATGGCCTCTTTTGACGACGTTGTCATCATCTCCGGCTGTCGCACGCCCGTTGGAAAATTTCAGGGGAGCCTCACCGACTTCACCGCGCCGCAACTCGGCGCCATCGCTGTGCGGGAAGCGGTCAAACGCGCTGGCATCGATCCCGCGAAGGTCGACGAGTGCATCATGGGCAACGTCCTCTCCGCCGGACTCGGTCAGAATCCCGCGCGGCAGGCCGCAATCTTCGGTGGACTCACTCCCGCGACAGGTGCCATGACAATAAACAAAGTCTGTGGCTCCGGATTGAAATCTGTCGCGCTCGCAGCGCAAGCGGTGCAGACCGGAAACAGTTCCATCGTCGTCGCCGGCGGCATGGAATCAATGACGAATGCCCCTTATCTTCTTCCGCAAGCGCGCAAAGGATATCGTCTCGGCAATGCGCAGGTCGTCGATTCCATGGTGCACGATGGACTCTGGGATATCTACAACGACTACCACATGGGCATCACCGGCGAGAACGTCGCCGAGAAGTACGGCATCACGCGCGAAGAGCAGGACGAATTCGCCGTCAACTCTCACCGCAAGGCCATCGCCGCCATCAAAGAGTGCCGCTTCAAGTCGCAGATTGTTCCGGTAGAGATTCCTGCGAAGAAGAAGGGCGCTCCTCCCACCATTTTTGACAAGGACGAAAGCCCGCGCGAGGACACCACCATCGAAGTTCTCCGTGCCCTGAAGGCGGCTTTCAAGAAAGATGGAACCGTCACTGCAGGGAACGCTCCCGGAGTGAACGACGGCGCTGCCGCAGTGGTCGTCACCAGCGCAACGCGCGCGAAAGAACTCGGCGCCACGCCGCTCGTCCGCATCGTGGCTCAAGCCACCAGCGGCGTCGAACCGAAATGGGTCATGATGGCCCCGGTGGGCGCGGTCCGCCAGATTTGGGAGAAGACGGGATGGAATAACGAAGACGTCGATCTCTACGAACTGAATGAAGCCTTTTCGGTGCAGGCGCTCGGCGTGATGCGCGAACTCGGCCTGAATCCCGACAAGGTCAACGTCAACGGAGGCGCGGTCGCCATCGGGCACCCCATCGGCGCCAGCGGCGCGCGTGTCCTGGTCACGCTGATTTACGAAATGATCCGCCGCGATGTGAAGCGGGGTATCGCCGCTCTCTGCCTCGGCGGAGGGAATGCGGTTGCGATGGCGGTGCAGAGAGACTAGAGCGGAGTCCGCTTTAGAAACGCATCGATGTTATCCTCCAGCCCGCGAAACGCCCGAGCGGAAGGTCGAGATTCATCGGCGAACGAATCCCTACTTATGTACTGCGGCACCGGTAATCGCGGCCCACGCCGTGTTCCCCACATCCGACAGGACTGAGCTCACGAGGGCTGAAACCAGGGTCCCGACCACGAGAAGCATGACCGGTTTCGCATTCGTCGTGTCGACATCGCCGGCGAGATCGGCCTTGCGAATCTCGTACTTTCTGCTCCAACGCTCCGCCGCCCTTACGACGCTGGTTTGAGGCCGCGCCTGCAAGTCAGAGGTGATTTCCTGGAGCTCGCCGTCAAATTTCAAGAGGTCGTCGGCATGTTGGAAGCGCGGATCGAGATCCTTGGAGTCGCTAACGAACGACGCCAGTGCCGCGACGGTCGCCGGCGGAGGGCCAGTACTAGAGGAGTGAAATGCCATGACCGGCGAGCATTGCATCACCTTGCCCAGTTCAACTTTCACCTCATCGCGCAATGCCACGATGTCTGACAGGTACTTGGCAGCAACCGGAGTTTCGAGAGTGTTTGCGAGCTTGGAGGTGAATTCACGCCTTCTGCCGAGCAGTTTCGAGCGAAAGCGATAGCCCCGCTGCGTGCCGGTCCAGTAGGGCAGCATGAAAAGCACCATCGGGAACGCGAGCACGAAGATCGTAACGCGTGCGGAGAAAGTCTTTGCCAAGGTTGCGAGGGATGCGGGCAGATCCCCCCTGCCCACTCCAAAGGCCCACGCCGCTAGGGAGATAAATAGGGCGTTCGATAGCATGCCCGCCAACTGGTTGATCAGGATCTCCTGGCGTGTCCCCTCATCAAGCTCCTCGGAGGCTAGGACAGCGGCCATTTCGGCCCAAATGGGGATACTTGGCACGAAGATCACGCCGATGAGTGTGTATTTGACCGCCGCCGCGTGCAGCGCTTCACTGTTCCAGGGATAGCGGAAGTGAATAATCGCGCTGGTGACGACATATCCCACCAGGATTAAGGCGGAAAGAGCCAGCATGGAGGCGGTCACTATGGGGTGCCGAACGGCGATCTCGCCCCCTGCGGCCATCATTCGCGAACGGGATTGCTCGGAAGTCTGGCCGAGCACGGCGTTCAAGACGGCACCCAAGACCACACCAAGTTGGCCAGCCGCCAGGAACAGAGCGACCAGTTGCCAATTCCATAAGCCGGACAGCAAGTAAATCAGCGCGAAGGTTCCAAATATACCGAGTACGATCATCCCTTCCGATACCCAGAAGCGCTTGACCCCACGGGTCCGCGGCTGGCCGAGAATCTTTGTTAGGCCCGCCGAAGACCACAACCATGCTCCGTAAACGCACAGAAAGAGGAAGAAAGTCAGGAACCTCATAGGGGGTTACCTCCCAATCGTCATCTGCCGGTTTCGCGGCCGCCGTCTTCGTCAAGGTACCGCAGACAGTCTGTGGGGCTCCTATCCCGCTGCTCCTGCCAGCGGCAGCGTCACCGTGAACACGGCCCCGCCGTCCGGAGCGTTTGCCACTTCGACGCTGCCGTTGTGTTCCTTCATCACTGACTTGCAGATGCTCAAGCCCAGCCCTGTCCCGCGCCCTGGCCGCTTCGTGGTGTAGAAGGGATCGAAGATGCTTGCCAAATTCTCCTTCGCGATACCCGGACCGTCATCATGAAAGCTGACCCACACGGTACCGTTCCCCTTGCCGAGCCGGATTCGCAGCGTCCCGCGATCCCGTGCCTCACGGATCGCCTGCTCCGCATTCACAATCAGATTCAGAAATACCTGCATCAACTGGTGCGGATCTCCCAGCGCATAGGGCACGCCAGTTTCTTTCAGGAAGTCCACGGCGATGTTGTTCTTGCGCAGCGAATAGGCGTGCAGATTGAGCGTGCGCTCGACGACTTCGACCAGGTTGATCCGGCTCTTGCCCGGCGCCGGAGGGCGCGAGAAGTAAGTCAGGTTCTGCACGATCTCGGCTGCGCGCCGCGCCTGCTGCTGCAGCATGCCGAGTTGCTTCCGCGAGGTCTCGTTGGTTTCGGTGTCCTGCAGCAACTCGCTGACGCCCAGAATGCTGGTGAGCGGATTGTTCAATTCGTGCGCCACTCCGCCGATCATTGCCCCCATGGCCGCCAGCCGCTCGCTCTCCACCACCTGCTGTTCGAGCTTGCGTTCGATCGTGATGTCGCGGACCGAGATGATGACTCCGCTGATCTTGCCCTCAGCATCCACCAACTGGCTGCCCGCGGCACGCATGGTGCGCCAGCCGCCGTCGCGGTGGCGTGTCCCGTATTCCGCCGCCCCAAACGCCTGCTGGCCCGACACCACCGTGCGATACAGCGATACCAGGTCGGGCGAATGATCCAACTCAGAAATCTTTTTCCCCAACATCTCGTCCGGCTGGAAACCCAGAAGATCCGTTGCCCGGGAACTCACAAACGTATATCGCTCTTCGAGGTCCACTACCAGAATAAGGTCCGGGAAACTCTCCAGCAGCCGTCGGCGGAATTCCTCCTGCTGCGCCAGTTGCCGCTCCATGCTGCGTTTTTCCGTGATGTCGACCAGCGTCCCCTGGTAGCGGATGATGTTGCCCGACGTATCCCACACCGCCCGCGAGGAGTCCAGGAAGATGGCTGCCTTCCCATCCTTGCGCCGCAGTTTGATCTCGCGGGTCCGCAGGCCGCCTCGATCGTCCAGCGCCCGCCCCAGCACCGGCTGCCCCGGATCGAGGTTCAACGCGACGGGTTCCACCGATAGCAACTCTCTCTTCTCCGTGTACCCCAGCATCGTGACCAGCGCCGGATTTGCGTCCAGCAGCTGTCCATCCGGTGTGCTGAAATACACCCCCTCCTGCAGCGTCTCAAACAGTTCGGTGAAGCGCAGCTCCTTTTCGCGCTGCTCCGTCACATCCCGCCCGAGGATGCTGGCCCCGACCACCTCGTCGCCCTTTACGATGCCGTTCACCACGCCATCAAAGTAGAGTGGCCGTGAGTTGTTCTTGAGCCGGATTCGCACCGTTCCAGACCAGCGCTTCTTCTCAAGAAAACGCCCCAGGCCACGTTCCACATCCTCTCGAGCCGGCTCCTCCAGCAAGTCATAGACCTTGCTGCCCACCAGTTGCGAGTACGACAGCCCGGTCAATTCGGTAACGCGCTTATTCACAGTGCGCAGCGTGCCGTCGAGCGAAAGCGCGCACGCCGGATCGTCCATGGAGTCGATCAGCTCTTTGAAGTTGCGCTGCGAGCGCATGATGACCTGGCTGAGCTGGTCGAGCTGCTCTTCGGAAGGCGCGGCTCCGACGTGCTCCTGCAGCCCGCGCAACAATCCCTTCAGCTCGCTGACTTCGCGCCGTCGTCCATAGGCATAGACGGCGAACAGCACCGAGAGCGCCAGGATTCCAACAGGAATCGCGCGAAGTTGGTAGGGAATCGCCTCAAGTCTTTCCCACAACAGGGCGGCCAGGGCCACCGACAGGAAAATCATGAACAACAGCGCCCAGCGCCACAGTTGTGACTCCTCCCGTTCAAGGCTACCGGGGGGACGAGGTGCACGCGGGGACTGGGAGGAATCAGTGGTCATTCGTAAACGAGCAGGACTGACTGACTCAATCCTACCCTGCGTGAGGATGCGGAAACAACCTTAGTTTCTTGCGATTGTGCTCATTCGGTCAGGAGCGACGGTAAGGCCAGAGGCGCGTTCATTGTTGCGCAGGTGAGCGGTTCTCGTGTGGAGTCCGGGGGGGAATCTGGCCGTTTGCCCGCAGAAATCTCGTTTTCCACAGCTCTCAGTGACATCCGTCACAGCCATCATAGCGATGAAATGAGTAATGTGGCTATTTAGAAGCTTAGGACGCTGGCGGGAGTATCAGTGTCCCTTGTGCGGTCCCCACTTCTCCTCTTTCCTGGGGAGAAGTGGGGATAGAAACGCCCGAAGCGACATCCGATGCTCTACAAGACCCTCAGCGCTGCCGTCTATGGCATCGACGCCAGCATCATCCAGGTGGAAGTCGACTGCTCCGGCATCAAGACCGATCAGGACCACTTCCACACCGTCGGCTTGCCCGACGCCGCAGTCCGTGAGAGCCGAGACCGCGTCCGTGCCGCCCTGAAGAATTGTGGCTACGACATCCCGCCCACTCAGATCACTATCAATTTGGCGCCTGCCGACATCAAGAAGGAAGGCTCCGGATTCGACCTGCCCATGGCGCTCGGCATCGTCGGAGCCTATGGCGGCCTTACCAAGAAAGATGTGCCCGACTGTCTATTCGTCGGAGAGCTTTCTCTCGACGGGGGTGTGCGCAGCGTGCGCGGCGCCTTGCCCATCGCCCTCGAAGCCCGCGGACGCAAGATTGCCCGCATGGTCGTCCCTGAAGCCAACGCCAAAGAAGCCGCCATGGTCAGCGGCGTCGATGTCTATCCCGTGCGCTCGCTGCTCGACGTGATCCACTTCGTCAACTCCGGCAACGGCATCGTCCCGATCAAATCTGATGCAGACGCGCTGCTCCGCGAGTCGCAGCAATTTTTCGTGGACTTTAAAGACGTCCGCGGACAGCAGACCGCCAAGCGCGCCATTGAGATCGCCTGCGCCGGAGGCCACAACATCCTCATGATCGGCCCGCCTGGCTCCGGCAAGACCATGCTCGCCAAGCGCATGCCTACCATCCTGCCGCCTTTCACCTTCGAAGAGGCGCTGGAGACGACCAAGATTCACAGCGTCGCCGGCATCCTCGATCAAGGCAGCGGACTGGTCGGAACCCGTCCCTACCGCTCCCCGCACCACACAATTTCCGACGCTGGCCTGATCGGCGGCGGCGTGATCCCGCGCCCCGGAGAAGTTTCCCTCGCGCACAACGGACTCCTGTTTCTGGATGAACTCCCCGAGTTCCCCCGCAACGTCCTCGAAGTCCTGCGCCAGCCGCTCGAAGACGGCACAGTCAGCATCGCCCGCGCTTCCATGTCCCTGACCTTCCCCGCGCGCTTTATGTTGGCCGCCGCCATGAATCCCTGCCCTTGTGGATTTCACAACGACCGCTCCCGCGACTGCCACTGCACGACCCCGATGATTCAGCGCTACGTCTCAAAGATCTCCGGTCCCCTGATGGACCGCATCGACATCCACATCGACGTTCCCGCCGTGAACTACAAAGAGATGCGCTCGACCAACGAACCGGAAAGCTCCGCCAAGATCCGCGAGCGCGTGGTCCGGGCCCGCCAGAAGCAACTGGAACGCTTCGCCACCTCTCGCCAGAAGCTCTACTGCAACGCCCAGATGTCCTCGCGCCACATCCGTACCTTCTGCGAACTCTCCGCCGATTGCGAGCGCCTGCTCGAACGCGCCATGACCCAGCAGGGGCTCAGCGCCCGCGCCCACGACCGCATCCTAAAAGTCGCCCGCACCATCGCCGACCTCGAAAATACCCCCAACCTCGAGCCCAAACACATCGCCGAGGCGATTCAGTACCGAAGTTTGGATCGGACGTATTGGACGTAGGGCGGGAGATTTCGGAATCGACAAAAGTGTGGGGACATCCGCCCTCGGCTGTCCGTCGGGCGCAGCTCGACCGTGCTTGACGCTGAGGGTGGAAAAATTCTGCGCGGGGGCTGAAAGAGGTGTATGCTGTGAACCCAGCGGCAGCCTGGCTGGGGGCGGAATGACATCGGAAATCGGTGTCGAACGCGTTGTCGAGCCACACTTCCTTTTTCACTGTTCCTGTGGTGCAGCCATCGAAACAAGTGAGAGGATGGTGACCTGCAGCGATTGTGGTGAGACCGTCGAAGTCCTGCGCTGTATTCCAACGCCCAACGGGAACAAGTACAAGCTTCGGATTAGCAAGCACCGGCATGGCTGGCATGCCGAACCGTGCCCGTCCCCCGTGGGTTGCGTTGCGGCGTTCACTTCCGCAACGCGGCATCACCACGAGCCAGATTCCAAACAACTGTTTCACAACACGGCTGCAACGCGAGCGACGTTGCACTCTTCCGAACCTCCAGATTACAACGAACGCTGCTTGCGTTTGGGTTTACTGATCCTGCTGGCGCCGCTTTGGTTGCCACTTGTCTTGATGGTTCTTTCCCTCGTGTTTGCGCCGGCAACAGTGGAGCAGGCCCGGTCGGATGATCGCATTATCGAAACGCCCAAACCGACGGATTGCGGTCCCTTCAGCCGCTGTCACTACGAGAAGGGCATCATCCACGTCAAGGATAAGCAGGGCATGCACACGATCATCACGTGGCAGCGCGTGGACGATTAGGAAGCCCTGTCATCTGGGGACCATCCAGCCGTATAGTCTTGCTTCGCAGTAGCGGCGGGAACTCTCCGCGTTGGCAAATTCTGGACGACTCGACGTTCCCGCTACTGCATACTCTCGACAACAGCTGATAATACTCGGCCTCCTTGGCTGGATTTCGATCCCCTCCACTGCGCGTCCAGCGCCGGAGAGAGAATTGAAGCCGTTCGGGCTGACCCCCCGCAAGAATTTCTGCATTCTCTGGCCCCCCGGCCTCCGTATATGTACAGTGAGGCTTTCAGAGACCTTGGGCATGCCAGAGCGCCACGCCGCAGACCACCCTCAGGACGCCGCCGGGACCGATTTTGCGGATCTCGTGCGCCGTCATCAGTCCATGGTCTTCAGCATCGCCCAGCGTTTTCTGGCAGACCGCTCGGCTGCCGAGGAGCTGGCTCAGGATGTTTTCCTCCAACTCCACGCCAACCTGCCCACCCTGAAATCGGAGGAGCACGTGAAATTCTGGCTGCGCAAAGTCACCGCTCACCGCTGCATCGACTACCAGCGCCGACGCCAACTGCCGCAGATCAGCCTCGACGATGCCCCTGAGCCTTCCTCTCCCGCGCCGTCCTCGGACCCTTTCGTGGCCAAGAGGCTCCGCCAGTTCGTTGCCTCGCTTCCTGAGAAGCCACGCCTGGTCGTGATCCTCCGATATCAGGAAGACATGCTGCCCGAAGACATCGCCGAGGTTCTCGCCATGCCGCTGGCCACCGTCAAAAGCCACCTGCAGCGTTCCCTGGCCATGCTTCGCGAGAAAGTCACGCGCACCATCGGAGAAGTCGCCATATGACCCCAACGAACCCAGACCCGAATCTTCTCGAGGATTCCCTCAGGAACGCGCTGCGCCGGGAGGATGCACCCGAAGGCTTCGCCGCCGGCGTCCTCGCGCGCGTAGCGCAACAGAACTCCCCCCGGCACGAGGTGCCCACATGGCTGAGGATCTTCTCTGTTCCCCTCGTCCGCTGGGCTGCCTTCGCCGCGATCTCCGCCTCGTTGATCGTGGGAACCATTTATTACCGCAACCTGCAGCGCCAGCGCCTCGAAGGAGAAGCCGCCAAACAGCAACTCATGCTTGCCCTCCGCATCGCCGGAAGCAAGCTGCAACTGGCGAAATCGAAAGTGAATGAGATCAATACGTCCCGACCGGATGCCCAACCAAAAAAGAGAAACCCAAGGAGTCGATCATGAGTGCAAGGAACCGCAACCTGCTGCCCCTGGTCCTGCTGCTCGCCTTCCCCGCGATCTTGCGAGCCCAGGATATGAAGCTTCCCCCCGACGTCGAAAAGCTTTCCGCCAAGGCAAAGGAGACCGTCGAAGTAAACATGGACGGCCCCATGCTCCACTGGGCCAGCAAGTTCCTCTCGACGGAAGATCCCGAAGAACGAAAAGCTGCCAAGCTGGTGGCCAATCTGACGGGCATCTACGTTCGCAGCTTCGAGTTCTCCGAAGAAGGAGCCTACTCCCCCGCTGAGGTCGAGGCTCTCCGCGCGCAGTTCCGCTCTCCCGAATGGTCGAGAGTGGTCGGAGTTCGCAGCGAACACGAGGGCGACAACGTCGAGGTCTTCTTCAAGATGGAAAACGAGAAGATGGCGGGCATCGTCATCATCGCCGCCGAAGCCAAAGAACTCACATTCGTGAACATCGTCGGCCCTCTGGAAGTCGATCAGTTGGCCGATCTGGGCGGCGAGTTCGGTATCCCCAAGCTGAAAACCAAGCCCCCGTCCTCGAAACCCGTGGCCAAGGCCGACAAAGGAGGCCAGAAATGAAATCCCTTCGCCTAATGATTCTCGTCCTCTGCGCATCCACGTTCGCCTTTGGCGCCGACCCCGGGTTCAAGGGGATCGTTCACTCCATCGAACACACCTACGGCGTTCATCACACCCACATTCCGTTTCTCGGCCTGGCAATGTTCTTCGCCCGCCCCGCCGGAGTCCGCGGGTTCAAACTGGCCGTCTTCGAGGGATTCCAGCCCCCCACCGACTCCGCCGACATCCGTCGCGTAGTAGAAAGCTCTCTCGGTCCCGGCTGGTATCCCTTCGTTCGCGTGCAGTCGAGAAGCAAGCAGGATGGCGAGACCACTCTCATCTACGCCTATCCCTGCGGAGACAAGTTGCGCATGATGATCGTCAACCTTGAGCCCTCTGAGGCCGTGGTCTTAAAGATGGAACTCAGCGAACACGCCATTGAGAAATGGCTGAAGGAACCAGGAGAACAAGCCGACGGCCACTCCAGTCACCATCCCCACGTCGAAGAGGACTGAGTTAACCCACACCCATTCGCTCAAGGTTTGCGTAGGGGCGGACGCCTCGTCCGCCCCGCGAGCGAAGCGAGCGTTCGACGGCCTCAGTTCTTTCGCAACCGCCCCCGAATTTTTCGTCCCCCTCTTGACCGCAGCCCCATCAAACGATAGCCTCCGTGACTGTCAATCAGCTTCATCCCAGGAGGCTTCCTATGACGCCACTCTCCGCTCTGTGGCTGCCGATCGTGCTTTCCGCAGTCATCGTCTTCGTCGCCAGTTCCATCATGCACATGTTGCTGCCCTACCATCGCGGCGACTACCACCAGATTCCCGACGAAGACAAAGTTCTCCCCGTGCTCCGCGCCGCCGGCCTCAAGCGCGGACTCTACGTCTTCCCCTTCGCTACTCACAAAACCATGAAGTCGCCCGCCGTCATCGAAAAGTACAACCAGGGCCCGGTCGGCATGATGACCATCTTCCCCAGCGGCCCGCCCGTCATGCCCAAATTCCTCGGCTTGTGGTTCGTCTACTGCCTCTTGATCGGATTCTTCGTGGCATATCTTGCCGCCCACACCATCGCGCCCCACACGCATTACCTGGCTGTCTTCCGCGTGGTTGGGAGCGCGGCGTTCCTGGCGTATGGCTTGGGCACGATCAGCAACGCCATCTGGAAAGGACAGACCTGGAGCTTCACCATCAAAGAAGTAATCGACGGCCTGGTCTACGCACTGCTAACCGCCGGCACCTTCGGCTGGCTCTGGCCAAAATAGAAAGCAGAAACGCGAGTGGCGGACGCATTTCGTCCGCCCCCGCGAAGCGAAGCGAACGGCCCGCGGACGAATGCGTCCGGAGCTACGTGCTCCACTCTGACGCTGCCGGATTCCTCAGTTCTGCCGCAACGCCGGCATCGGCACCGGGATGCCGAAGGCGGTCATGGCTCCCCCCATTCCGTTCTCGCAAGTATTCGGAGGAAAGGTGCATCCCGTCCCATTCCCCTGACAGCCCGCGGCCCAGAACATATATCCGAGCATTCCGGTAGTGGTTCCAGCACCTGCCGGAGCCAGATTCTCTACAAAACTGGCGGCTGTATTCTGATCCGAGTTGCTGAAGTTATCACAATTCGCTTTGCCACCGATGAGCCATAAGCTCCCCGTAAGTTTCGCCGGCGCCATCGGCGACACCGATCCAGATAACCCGTCCACGTGTTGCTGCCAGCCGGACTCCAGGGTGGCGACGCCCGTCTTTTGCGAGGCTACCATCGCATTGGCGTAGTCGAGCACCGGAGCGTTAGTTTGCAGCCAATTGGTCACGGCATAGCCGGCGAGCTTGGTCAGGTAGGTGTCGCCGTCACCCAAATCGATCGTCAGCCGAGCAGCGTAGTTTGCGCCGGTAGCATCGTACGGGACCACCGAGCGGTAAGCCGTCACGAAGCTCTGCAGTCCGCTCAGATTCGGACTGCTGCTGTTTTCGTAATCAATCTCCATCCCCACATTGAATTGCTTGGCGGCGTTGGCAGCGTTGATCCCGAGCGCCGTCGGGTTGGTGGAGAGAGCCTTGTCCCAGTTTTTTCTGTAGCTGGCGCCTCCAATCGACATCATGACCCGCACGCCTCGACTCTGAAAGTAACTGATCACCGCCGTATTCATACCGACGGGAATCCCATTCGTGTCGCCTGAGTCAGTCGTGAGGTTCATCAGCTTTACGGGATCGACGAAGCTCAAGATCACCAGGTTCACCGACGGCAGATACGTGCTGTTCAGGTCGCGATCAATCATCCAGCGATTGTCCGTATCAAACGTCGTCATGTTAGGCACCGAAGCCCAGCTGCAACCGTCCGTATAGCAGTGCCACGCCCCATATACCTGTAACTGTGCTTGCGCATTCGCGGTTGTGCTCGTCAATGCCAGGAACAGCAAAGCAGCCGAGCCGGCACAAATCACCGTCGTAATTCTTCGAGTCATAGGCATCTCCTTGTTGCAAACGTGTGCCCCACCCTTCCCGCGCTTCTGGCGAGAGGGTGGGGATTTTGACTTCCCAAAATTCTGTTTGAATGAAAACCGGGTGCCCCATTTCTCGCGCGTTCTTTGCGCGAGAAGTGGGGATCCTACTCCTCACCTATCTACGGTGTTCCTGACGGCGCCCCGGCAATCTCCCACGCGAACCCGAGGAACGAAGAAGCCGTCAGATCGATCGCCGGCTCCACCGTTGAGTACGACTGCACATTGTCCTGATAAACCGCGCCGTTGCCATTGAACGTAGCGAACTGATCCACACCATTCGGCGGACAAGCCACCATGTTGGTCAGCGTTCCCTTGGCGGCGAACGAATTCGGTCCTTCTACCGCGGCTCCCAAAAGGAACGGAGGCCCGTTCGGAGGCACCGCAACAAGATTCGTCACCTGATGCTGCATGCACAGTGGGAATGTCCCGCCATCGCCCACGATCAACGATGTGCCCCACGCATTCGCACCCAGCACATTCGCCTGCCAGCGGTTTCCATACGCCGCATACGCCGACGAACTAGCCAGGTTGTCGTACTCATTCGCCATGATCACCAGCCCGCCGCCGTGCGACGTCGTATCGTAGGTGTTCCACGGAAATCCGAATCCAAACGGATCCTTTCCCGCCTGCGTGACCGCCTTATCGAGTTGCTTCTTCAGATCGGCCAGGAGCGCAGCCTCTGAAGTCGCCAGTCCCCCGGGATTTCCCGCCAGCACGATCGCGCGATACAACTCGAAATGCGCCAACCCGCTCACGTCGTAAAGATTGAGCGTATCGGCGGCGTCATTCGGCCCGGTGATGTAGGCATTTGCCCACGTCGCTGCTTTTTGCAGATAGAAGGTTGGATCGGTGTGCGGCAGCCCGGGTGGCAGGCTGGTCGCGCCCTGCAGCGCGAAGTACAACTCCGTCGCTCCCCACTCCAGATCATCCCGCCACTCGACTTCCGGATAAAAGTCGAACGGTCCCGCTGTCAGCAGATTTCCAGACGGTGCCGTATTCGCCAGATCGAAAATGTGCTCCGCCGAAAGCAGGCACTGATTCGCGTACGACGTGTTGCTGGCGGCAAACACCTTGTAGCAGAGCGCGAAGTCCGCCGCTAAGCGTCCCGCGATATTCGGACTGATCGACGCTCCCGATCCTCCCGCCGAATTCTGGAATACCGGCCGGTGGCAGATGTACTGGAACGGCGACACACATCCCTGCCAGTTGTCGTCAGCCTGTGGCAGCCGCCAGATGTCGTGATCGCCGGTATAGTTATGTCCCCCGGATGCCACAGCCACCTGGTAGTACAACGTCTGGGAACTGTCGACCCACATCTTCTGCAGCCAGTCCAGCCCGAATTGCGCTTCCGACGTGAAGTTCGACGAAGCCGATCCCGAGCCCATCTGTCCGGGGAAATCCCGCACTCCCACCAGCATCATCCCCACGGTATAGCTGTGCGTCTCCACAAACTTCATGTAGTCGCCTGCGTCCCACCATCCGCCGGACGCATCCAGCACCGCCCCGGTCGATGTCAGCGGACCCGCATTGTCTCTCTTATTGAACGTCGGCGTGAAATACGCCGTTGCGTTCTCGTCGTTCAAGTGCGCGGGCGCGGTGCGCAGGGAATTCGCGATGTAGTTCGGACCGTCCCGCGAAGTCTCGTAATAGAAGAGTGAATTCGTCAGCGGCGTCGAGAAGATGTTCGTGGCTGTATCAATCTTGAATGACGGAGATGTGGCGGCAACGGGGGACGCTACGGAGATTGTGTAGGTGCCCGCCGTCGACACCGAGTCAAAATCCAGCCCATACACGAAGCCGAACGTTCCCCACTTCCCCAGACTCGTCCCGACCGACGCGGAATAAACTGTGCTTCCGCCAGAATTCTTTATTGCAAACGTGGCCCCGGTTTCGGCCACGGTTGCCATCAGATACGCGCGCTTGCTAGCGCCCGTGGCATACCCAACTTGATTGATCCGGATGTAGGCGCTGGCGGCATGAGCCACACCCGCTCCCAGGATTACGGTTAGCGCCGCGCAAGATACGCGCGACAGGACACGCGAGGAATTGGATTGTGAGCGGAAGCTCCCCATAGCGCCTCCTTAGTGAACCGTTTCAATAAAACGCATGAATAGTCCTCCAGCTCCGGAGTCCTGTCAATAGGGATTATTCCCACCGTTGGATGATGGGGCACTGCAAGGGTTTAAGACCAATTAGGTATCAGCTAAGCACGAACAGAGGAGCACCCAGGTCCACCCCGTGTTCCCCTGTGTCCCCCGTGGTGAGTTGTTTGAACTCCCGCAAGCCGCAAGCCGAAAGCACCGTTCCGTCGAACTACCGTGGAAGAGCGGCCCTTCAAGGGCCGCGTCTGGGCCGATGGAAGGAAACGGGCTTTAGCCCCCGCCCCTCAGATCTCCTCCCGCACCCGCATATTTCCGCTCCGCAAGTACCGGTTATGCCACCCCAGGGACTCCGTCAGCAGATGTGGAGTGTGCTTCCCGTAGGAAAGCTGCTCGGAGCGCGAGAGATAATCCTTCAACAGCGGCTTGTACTCGGGCGACGCACACTTCTCGATGACCAGCTTCGCCCGCTCCTTCGGCGAAAGCCCGCGCAGATCCGCCAGCCCGTGCTCGGTTACCAGCACCTGCACATCATGTTCAGTGTGATCCACGTGTGAAACCATGGGCACGATGGTCGAGATCGTTCCCTTCTTCGCCGAAGACGGCGCCATGAAGATCGACAGATATCCGTTCCTCGCGAAGTCTCCCGACCCGCCGATCCCGTTCTGAATGCGCGAGCCCATGACGTGCGTAGAGTTAACGTTCCCGTAAATGTCGGCTTCGATCATTCCATTCATCGCGATCACGCCAAGCCTGCGAATAATCCCCGGATTGTTCGAAATGTCCTGAGGCCGCAGCACGATTCGCTCGCGGTATGAAGCCATATCGGCATTCACTTCGTTGAGCACCTCTGGACTCAACGAGAACGCGGTAGCCGACGCCGATGTCAGCTTGCCCGACTTCAGCAGCCGGATCATTCCATCCTGAATCACTTCCGTATACGACGTCAGCCCCTCGAACGGACCTTCCTCCAGCCCGAACAACACCGCATTCGCAATGTTTCCCACGCCCGACTGCAGCGGCAGCAGATTTTCCGGCATCCGCCCCTTCTTTACTTCCCAACTCAAGAACTCAAGAATGTGCCCGGCAATCCTCTTCGAAGCCTCATCGGGTGCCTTGAACGCACTGTTGCGGTCTGGAGAATCCGTCAGCACGATGCCAACAATCTTATCGGCAGGAATCGTGAGATAGGGCGATCCAATCCTCTGTCCTGGCTTCACCAGCGGGATCGGCTTGCGATTCGGAGGCGGTTCCAGCCCGTAATAAATATCGTGCATGCCCTCGAGCGCAGCCGGCTGCCACGAGTTCACCTCGAGAATCACCCGCTCGGCGCAATCCACCCAGGTCTTGTTATTTCCGAGCGACGAACTGGGCACGACCCGCCCGTCTTCCAGAATCGCGGTCACCTCGATCAGCGCCACATCCATCTTTCCTAAAAATCCATACTCCACGAACTGGGCCACGTGGCTCAGATGGATATCCATGTAGTCCATCTCGCCCGCATTGATCCGCTTCCGCGTCTCCGGATCCGACTGGTACGGCAGGCGCAGATGAATGCCGCCAGCCATGGCCAACGCGCCGTCGAGTTCAGGCCCGGTCGATGCCCCGGTGAACACGCTGACCTGAAACTTTTCTCCGTGGAAATGCGCATCCGCAATCCGATGCGCCAACTCAATCGGTACCACCTTCGGATATCCCGACCCGGTAAACCCGCTCATCCCAATCTGATCGCCAGACTGGATCAGCCCCGCGGCCGTCTCCGCGCTCATGATCTTCCGCTCCAGTTTTGACGTCAAAACGCGGTTTGCAGACGAAGTAAGAGACATAGAAAGCCCTCACAAACATGAAAAGGATTCTCTTCCACGGTATGGGCGGGGACTGTGATTAATCTGTGATTTCAATCACGTGGGGCCGTGCCCGGATCAACGGACGACCGGTGCGGGCCGTTCAGTTTCCCGCTGAGTTCTTCGTGTCCTGGGTGGTGGATGCTCTTAGCTTCTCCCGCGAAACTGAATAATCCTTCTCCGATCGCGCTTCGAAGGCCGTCCCTGCGGCAGAACCTCAAACTCCCGAGCCGCCTTGCGCTCCGCCGCGACTTTCAGACGCATCTCCTTGCTGGCGACTGTTTCCCGATACAGCTTCTGCGCCTCCGAAGCCGGACCCCGTACGTCGCTCAGTCCCAGCACCTCGATCTCAAAATCGCCGCCGTCATTCGAAACGCGCAGCTTGTCCCCGACCCGCACCTCCCGGGCCGCCTTGGCCTGCTGCCCGTTCGACACAATCCTTCCTAAATCACAACTCTTCTTCGCCAGCGTTCGCGTCTTGAAAAACCGCGCCGCCCACAGCCACGCATCCATCCGTATGCCCGTCATGCGTTTATCCTACCTCGCACATTTTCAAACATCGCGTTCCCAAAACGGAATGCTGCACGGTCCTGATCCTCTTTTCGAGTGACTGCGCCCCCTATCCTCGCGACACCCTTCGATACAAGGAGCTGAGAATCGAACCGCGGATCGTATAAGTATTGTAGATTCAATATGTTATCTATAGCTCATTGCCGCCATGGTTTTTCCAGGATTTTGTGCTAAGCCGCTGATTCGGTTAGACCGGAGGGGAAGGGGTACTAGTTAGTTAACTGCCAGATGGAATCCCCAACTATGGCGCTTACAAATTATTACTTGACCTCCAGTCGTCATCCAGCTACATTAACGAGTTCCAAGGGACCCGTGGGTTCGCTGCCGCACCTTGATTGAGCAGCGCCTGGAAGCTAAGCCCAGAAAATCGAGCATCTTCGGGGTTCCGTCGCGCATCTATTCACAAAGAGTGAGTTTTTACGCTAACTCCTTAACAACCTACTCGGAATCAGTGACTTAGGTCGGACTGTGGGGTCCGGTCACCCTCCCTGGCGGAAGGACGAAGGCGAAAGGCCACAATTCATAAAGTAAGGAGAACTATCACACATGCGCTCTGATCGTGTGTTTGATGCTTTACAGACTCTGCGGAATCGTTATATGCTGTGTCAGCTTGCCTCCAAGGCCACGCGGAAGTTCCACCGGCCCAGTACCAGAATCCAGGAAACGATGAATGGCGTGCTGGATCGGATCGCTGACTCGGATCGTCAGGCTGTTTTGTCGGAACCAGAGAATGTTGCCGAGGCACAACGGCGGGCTGCTTAACCCAGCCCCGCCCTCCTGCCTGGCGTTGTATTTACATCTTTCCTGAGTCCCCTCCTTAGAAAATCTCCCGCTGACACTATTGAATTGCGTACTAGTGCACGGGTTCAGGTGAATCATGACCATTGCTGAACTGAAAGAAAAGAACATCACCGAGTTGACCAAGATCGCAAGGACCTTGGATCTGCCCGGCGCCAGCGGTATGCGCAAGCAGGATCTGATCTTCAAGATCCTGCAGGCGCAGAGCGAAAAAGAAGGCCACATCTTCGCTGAAGGCGTGCTCGAAATCCTGCCCGACGGCTACGGTTTCCTTCGCTCTCCCGACTACAACTACCTTCCGGGCCCCGACGACATCTACGTGTCGCCCTCCCAAATCCGCAAATTCGACCTCAAGACCGGCGACACCATCAGCGGCCAGGTGCGCCCGCCGCACGAGGGCGAAAAATATTTCGCGCTCGTCAAGATCGAAGCCGTTAACTTCGAGTCTCCGGACGAAGCCCGCAACAAGATCCTGTTCGACAACCTGACGCCTCTTTATCCTCAAGAGCGCCTCAAGCTTGAAACCACCCGCGAAAACGCCAGCGCCCGCGTGATGGACTTGCTCACGCCGCTCGGTAAAGGACAACGCGGCCTCATCGTTTCTCCTCCGCGCGCCGGCAAAACCATGCTGCTGCAGAATGTCGCCAACTCGATCACCGCAAACCATCCCGAAGTCGTGCTGATGGTTCTGCTCATCGACGAGCGCCCGGAAGAAGTCACCGACATGCAGCGCTCCGTGAAGGGCGAAGTGATCTCTTCCACCTTCGACGAACCCGCGGCGCGCCACGTTCAGGTCGCCGAAATGGTGATCGAAAAGGCCAAGCGGCTGGTCGAGCACAAGCGCGACGTCGTCATCCTGCTCGATTCGATTACCCGCCTGGCTCGCGCTTACAACACGATCGTTCCGCCCTCGGGCAAAGTGCTCTCCGGCGGCGTCGACTCCAACGCCCTGCAGCGCCCGAAGCGCTTTTTCGGCTCCGCCCGCAACATCGAAGAAGGCGGCTCGCTGACGATTATCGCCACGGCCTTGATCGACACTGGCTCCCGCATGGACGATGTGATCTTCGAAGAGTTCAAAGGCACCGGCAACAGCGAAATTATCCTCGAGCGCAAACTCGTCGACAAACGCGTGTTCCCGGCGATCGATATTCAACGCTCCGGCACGCGTAAGGAAGAACTGCTGATCCCGAAGGAAGACTTGCAGCGAATCTGGGTTCTACGCAAAGTTCTCAACCCTTTGTCGCCCGTCGAAGCCATGGAATTGCTGGTCGAGAGACTAAACAAGACCAAAGCCAACGCCGAGTTCCTCGCGAACATGAGCTCGCTGTAAACTCGTCGTTGCTCGAAATTCAAAGCCGGAGCCCACTGCTCCGGCTTTAGTTTTCCCCACTGTTCCCCGTGCCTCCAGGGGTGAAAGATTTTGATTCCGCCCGCATATCTCCGTGAATTCCGCAGAAGTATAATTTCCGCAGAGCAGTGCTGCTGACTCTCTTGCGAGGTTCCCGTGAAAGCCCATCTCTACTTCGCTCTATTTTTCCTGTTCTTGTTTTCTCTGCCTTCGCTCGCGCAGCGTCAGACTCGGGCGCAACAGGAGGCCAATTCTCCGCTGACCAGCGAGGACGAAGCCCGCGCCCGTATTGCCCACGACATGGAAAAGAAAGCTGCCAAGGAACGCGTTGCCGCTCTCAAGAACGACACCGACAAACTCCTCAAGCTTTCGGTCGAACTGAAATCCTATGTGGACAAATCCGACGAAAACGTTCTCTCCCTCGACGTAATCAAGAAGGCGGACGAGATCGAAAAACTCGCCAAGAGCGTCAAAGAGAAAATGAAAGGGCCGAACTAAGAAGAAAGGCTCCCTGTTCCTGCATTTTCCGCCCGCGAAATCCGGTTGTGTCCCCGACCCGTCCGCGGGATAATGCCCCGACAGATTTTGCCTCGCTATCTCTGGGATATCGCATCGAGTCAGGAGGGTCATCATGCTGAGGGCCACTTCACTAGTATTCGTGCTGCTCGCATCTCTGGGCGCTGTCAGGAGTTCTTGGGCGCAGGATCCCCACATACACCTCCCTCCCGCCGTCGCCCAGGCGCAAGATCTCCACACCCCGATCCCTCCCTCCACTGTTCCAGGTCCAGGAACCGGAGACACCTCCATTCCCGCGGGGGACGACATTCAAAGACAGCAATGGATTGCCGCGAACGAGCAACGCCAACTCGAGATCAGGCGTGACACCAGGAAGATCGCGGAGCTCACCGAGGAGTTGAAAGAGTATCTGGAGAAAGCGGAACGAGGCGTGATATCAGTCGACGCCATCAAGAAAGCGGAACAGATCGAAAAGCTGGCGCACAGCGTCAAATCAAAAATGAAGCAGTCGTTCTAGAAGAACCATGTAGGGACAGCCGCCTCAGCTCCGCGGTCTGCGCGAAGTGTGGAGCGCCACTCCCGACGGCAAATAAGAACGCCATCCGGCCGAACCGGATGGCGTAGTCTTTGAAGTAGTGCCTGCATCCCTGCCGGCGGTTGCGAGGGCGTCCGGCCCTCGCACTCTTCTACTCCGCTCCCTGCTTAATCCGCATCCCGTAGAACGACCGGTACACGAAGAAGAACGACACCAGGAAGAACGCCAGCGCCAGCACGATGGTCAGCGTCGTCGGTTTGCCGCCAGGCTTCAGCGTCTCCGCCAACTCCACCGCCAGCAGTCCAAACAGAGTGGTGAACTTGATCACCGGATTCAGCGCCACCGACGACGTGTCCTTGAAGGGATCGCCGACGGTGTCGCCGATCACCGTAGCGTCGTGCAAAGGCGTCCCCTTCTGCTTCATCTCGACCTCGACAATCTTCTTCGCGTTGTCCCAGGCCGCGCCGGCATTGGCCATGAAGATCGCCTGGTACAAGCCGAAGATCGCGATCGAGATCAGATAGCCCACGAAGAAGAATGAATCCACGAAGGCAAATGCCAGGGTACCGAAGAACACCGCGATGAAGATATTCAGCATCCCCTTCTGCGCATATTGCGTGCAGATCGCGACCACCTTCTTGCTGTCCGAGACGGAGGCCTTCTCCACGCCCTCGAGTTTGATGTTGGCCTTGATGAACTCGACGGCGCGGTACGCTCCGGTGGTCACCGCCTGGGTCGAAGCGCCCGTGAACCAGTAAATCATCGCACCACCGGTGATCAGGCCCAGGAAGAACGGCGCATACAGCAGCGACAGCTTGGCAACGCCGTCGGCGTCGGTGAGTCCCTTTGTCAACGCCATGATGATCGAGAAGATCATCGTCGTGGCGCCCACCACAGCCGTGCCAATCAGCACCGGCTTAGCCGTTGCCTTGAACGTATTGCCCGCGCCGTCGTTGGCTTCGAGCAAATGCTTGGCGCGCTCGAAGTTTACATCGAGGCTGAAGTCTTTCTTGATCTCGGACTGCACATTGGGTACAGCCTCGATCAGCGAAAGCTCATATACCGACTGCGCGTTGTCCGTAACCGGACCATAGGAGTCGACCGCGATAGTCACCGGGCCCATGCCGAGGAACCCGAATGCCACCAGTCCAAACGCGAACACGGCTGGTGCCAGCATTCCCGCAGCCAGTGCCAGTCCCATCGTGCTCATGTAAAAGGCGACCGCCATCAGCATCATCATGGCGAGGCCCAGGTAGTAACCCGAGAAGTTGCCCGCCACGAAGCCCGACAGGATTCCCAGCGACGCTCCGCCCTCCTGCGCGGAGATGACAACTTCTTTCACGTGCCGCGACTCGGTCGACGTGAACACTTTCACCAACTCCGGAATCAACGCGCCCGCCAGTGTCCCGCAGGAAATAATGGTCGAGAGTTTCCACCACTGTGTTCCGTCGACGCCCAACGTGGGAATGATGAAGTAAGAAATCAGGTAAGTCAGTCCGATCGAGACAATCGATGTAATCCACACCAGCGACGTCAGCGGAGCCTCGAAATTCATCTCGTTGGCCGACCCGTATTTTGCCCTGGCGATGGCGCCGTTCAGGAAGTACGACAGCGAACTCGACACCAGCATCATCACGCGCATCACAAAGATCCAGACCAACAACTGCACCTGCACTTCGGGAGTCTTTACGCCCAGCAGAATGAACGTGATCAGCGCCACGCCGGTCACGCCATAGGTCTCGAATCCATCGGCCGACGGCCCAACCGAGTCGCCCGCGTTATCGCCCGTGCAGTCGGCAATCACGCCCGGGTTGCGCGCATCGTCCTCCTTGATCTTGAACACGATCTTCATCAAGTCCGACCCGATGTCGGCAATCTTGGTGAAGATGCCGCCCGCGATACGCAGAGCCGCCGCGCCCAGCGATTCGCCGATCGCGAATCCGATGAAGCACGGCCCGGCATAATCGCCTGGAACAAACAGAAGAATGATCAGCATGATCAGCAGTTCGACCGAGATCAGCATCATCCCGATGCTCATGCCGGCCTCCAGCGGAATCTGGTACACCGGATACGGCTTGCCGGGCAGGGAAGCGAACGCCGTCCGCGAATTGGCGAACGTGTTCACGCGAATGCCGAACCATGCCACACCGTAACTCCCTGCGATTCCCACCAGGCTGAATCCCAGAATGATGGCAACCTTCATCGCTCCCATATGCTCGAGCATGCCAAAATAGAGAAGGATGATGACGGCGATAAACACCCACAACAGAAGGATGAACTTCCCCTGCGTGACCAGATACGTCTTGCAGGTCTCGTAAATCAGCTCCGAGATCTCGCGCATCGACCGGTGCACGGGCAAATTCTTCAGGCGCATATAGATCGCCATACCAAACCCGAGCCCGAACAGGCAGAACAGAATCCCAATCAGCAGCAGTTTGTGACCGTCGATCCTGCCGTCGAAAAACCTGACGATGTCCAACTTCGGCAGCTTGAGTGAAGCTTCCCCGCCTACTTCGCCGGCAGGTTGAGCAAACGCCGCAGCCGCGCCGACGGTAAGCAGCGCAACTACGGCTGAAATTTTGATGGCCATGCGGCGGCTAAAGAACGCAGCAGTGGCAAGCCAGGTACGCATAACGAGTCCTCCGAATTAGTACGGTTTTAAGGATTACGAATCTAGACTGTCTCTCCGGAAACGGATGCCCCCTCTTGCCGCCTTCGCGACAAGTGAGCCTTTCCGAACACGCTTCCACTGCAAGACCTGAAGGAGTGCTGAAGCTTGGCCGCGTCGGAGTTCGCGCCGGGGCACATCACACCCATGCCGTCAAATGAAAGGCTGGAGACATAAGTCTCCCTCCCCGGCATCCCAGCGCAAAACGGGCATTTATAACACGTCGGATAGGCAGGGTCAAACTCCGAATGGAGGAAAAGGCGTCACTCCTCCCATATTGGGCAAAGTATCGATTTTCCTGACAATCCCGTACCAGACCTGGTGCGACGAAACAGCGTTTGAATGAGCAGTGGAAGGGCGGCCTGCGAGGCTGGGCTAGAGTCTGGCCAAGCGAGCCAATAGTATAAACGCCTCCTGTTAACGTCAGTTATCATTCAGGAATGAGACGCATATTGCCGCTCCTGTTCCTGGTGGTCTGCGGCATTCGACTGTATGCGCAGTCAGAGCAACACGCCGAACGCAGCCAACTGCAGACGGGTTTCGGGGCCGAGGGGGATTTTGACAGGCCCGTTGCAATTCCCGCCGATGCTCTGCAGTCTCTGCGTTTGGCGAAGAGTGCTGACGATGGGTTGCAGAGGTGCGCGGAGCAGGAAGGAATCGCGACGGCGGACATTCCAGCCTCATGGTTTGTCGCATCCGAGATTCGATTGAGCAGAACATCCTCGTCCGATCTGATCGTCAGGGGCGAGCAGCAGTGTCTTGGGGGAGCACACATCGCCCAGTTCTGGGTGTTGGCGAAATCATCGACGGGATACAGGATCGTGTTTCGGGGGCGGGCAGATGGTCTTTCGGTCCTGCCGAAACATAGCAACGGCTATCGGGACTTGCAGTTAGTTATCGTTACGCAGGCTGGTGCTTATGTCGACTATGTGAACTTTCGGTACGTGAAGGGGGAGTATCACACTGCAGGACACCGCATGGAGCATGCAAACTAGCGAAAAAATCTCCGGTACACTCAACGACCATCGGTCAAGACGTGTAAAGGCCAAGTTTCGACAGTTATTCCCAACAACCACATTCATGCTTCACATTCCGAGGCTCATCTCGGAAGAAGCATTTATCATTGCGAATACCATCACTGAGGGTATCCCCCGCTATAGAGGAGAGACGTGACCACCCACGAAGAACGCGTCCGGCAGAGCTTTTCCATGCAGGCTTTCATGTCCACTTTGGGGGCCGAGCTCAACGCAGTGGTGCAAGGCGGTGTGGAAATTCGCCTGCCATTCTCGCCAAATCTCACGCAACAGAACGGCTACGTGCACGCGGGCGCTATCACTGCGGTGCTGGACTCTGCTTGCGGTTATGCCGCCTTAACTGTGGCAGCAGACGATAAGGATGTCCTCACAGCGGAGTTCAAGGTGAACCTGCTGGCACCCGCTGCCGGCGAGGTCTTCGTGGCCAGGGCGCAAGTGAAGAAAGCAGGGCGGACTCTGACAGTTTGTACAGCGGATGCCTTTGCCATCAGCGATGGCACAGAGAAGGTGGTTGCAACCATGCTGGCCACAATCATGTGTGTGCCGACGATCCCCGCGAAATAGCACGAGATTCAGCGCGGGATGCGCTGCGACTCGTCACATCCAGGCTGCAATACGCTTGGTCCGGCCACCCTCGCCGTGGACCAACATCTTTACCGACTTTCCGCCCCCCTCACACCAGTCACGGCCGGAGATGTCACCTCCATAGTGCCGGGGCCAGATGCTGTGGCCTTGTCGTCGGTTGAAAATCGGGACGGTCGAGGACGGTATCCGTTGCGGGTGCGCACCTTGTACTTCTTCAGCCGGTCACCCACGAGCTTCACCGTGATCGCACGCCACCCCGCGTTGGCGTTGGCCTTCGGGTAATAACTCAGCGAGTAGAGATGCGCCAAATCGTCGCGAATGGACGCGAATGCCCGGTTTTCATCTCTCCAGTTCTTGGCGAAATAGGCTTTGCCCCCGGTGGCAGCGGTCATGCGATCAAAGACTGCGGTCGAAACTGGCTCCAATCTTGCCTCTTGCGTGCTGATCATGTAGATGGAAACTCCGGCAGATTGCGCAAATTCAGCGACGTCCTCGGGCGGCACGACGCTGGAATTATCCGGACCGTTGGAGAACACAACTACCACTTTCCTGCCTGTGTTTTGAGCAGCATCCTTCAAAGTCAGCAAGAGTGCGTTGTAGAGCGCTGCCTCATCCCCGGCCACAGTCGAGCGCACGGCCCGTAAAACTTGCGAGCGGTCGGAAGTGAGTGCGGACGCCCGGGAAAGATCCCTGCTATACGAATAGAAAGCGATCTTGTCCGCGTTTCCCAGAGAGCGAATGAACTCAGTAATCGCGTCTTGCGCGAAGACGAAGCCACGGTACATGTAATCGCTGGTATCAAACAGGACGAACACATTGGCTCCATTTACGAGCGAGGCGAGAGTTTGTGGCGAGGCGCCTTCAGGCGAGTGTTTGGCGAAGTCCCCAGCCGTTGCCACCGACAAGTCCTGCCCCGCGGGTTCGCTCAGACTGCGCGCTGGTTCATCGCCTTCTCCGAAAGTGGCCACCTTCTCCACGATCCCATCCTCGACGATGGCAAAATCTTCCGGGCGAAGTCCCGTAACGTAGTTGCCCTTCCCGTCCGTCACCGCCACGTTGAGCTGGACCATATTGACGACAACGTGAAAGTCGGGGTTCTCCTGAGCCTGGGTGGCAGTTGGATATCTCAGTATGAATACGAAAAGAGTCAGAATCAGCGGAAAACTTCTTCTTACCATGGATCAAGGTTCCTAATCTGCGACCCGTTTCTCTGGGATCGCTGAATTGCTTTAGCAGCACTCCGATCGAGCCACCTTATCGATCGACGCATCACGGCAAGGCCGCTTTAATCCTCGACGGCGGAGTCAACTTGCCTTCACGAAATTCCGTACCTGTTTCCTGCATTGCGCGAAGCAGCGCGGGCCAATCTTCGTGGTCGGTAGCGAAGATCTTTTCGATCATCATCCGAGTAAGCTCGGGCACGAAATGGTTCAGCATGACGGGCGCATACCCTCCTTCGTCGGCCAGGCGAGCCCAGTACAGGTTGGGCGAGTCCCAGGATTCGGCAAGAAAACGGCTGGAATATCCGGAGAAGGGTGGCATGGGTGTCACATTCAGCAGTTCGAGGCCGTAGTTCTGAGCCAATTGAGGGTGCGGTGCGCCGAAGTCGTGCGACAAACGCTTCCAGCCGACATCTTCGGGATGCTGCCGGCACAGTTCCTGCAGTTCGCGGCTGGCGATTCCCCACTCCCCAGCTTGTTCCGGGAACCGGTCGCGGAACTCGGCAGCCAGATAGAAGGTGTCTGCCGGCATCATTTGAGGCAGCAGTTCGGACACGCGGCCCGCGCGCAAGACTTTCTCGACTTGCAAGGATCGCCGCGGAAGCAATCGATCTGAAAGAATCGCCAACACCTTACTTCTGAGTGCATCGTCGTTTGCGGAGGCGGCCAGGATTTCTTCTCCTGCTCTCTGATAAAGAGCGACGGCGTGAAGCTCCAATGGGCTGACATTCCACCATCGAGGCACGATTGCGGAAGTCAACAGCTCCGGCGTCAATTCCTTCCAGATGAGAGCCTGAACACTGTGCGGAGAGATGAAGTCCTGCTCAAGGTCAGCCAGGGCATAGGGGAGGTCGGCGAGCGAGCCTACGAAATGAGCGCCTCCCCCCGCTGGAGAACCCTGTCCCAGTAATTCCGGCGCCTGCCAGAGTGTTTCGATGCCGGTGATCGTGTCTCCGGCGAAATCGTGAGAGCGGACGAAGAGGGGATTGTTATGCAGTGCCTGCGCACCCGGTGGTTCGTAATAAGCGTAGTTCAGACCGACGAGAGTATCTCGTAGAAACGAGGCGAGCTGGCCTCGCGCTTCGTCAATTTGTGCGTGCGACGCCGTCCGCGATTTCAGGATCTTTGGTAATTCTGTGCGCATCTGCACGTCAGTGTGGTGGTTGTTATAGATGCCCGCAGCCCATTCCGTATGTTCACTGTTGGTAAAGATAGGCCGAGGCATCTCAAATTCCCGCGTCTGTCCGGCTAGAAGGATCACGTACTCTGCCGGTTGCTTCCCGCGCGCCTTCTCTGACAAGGCATCCCCGACTAGCAAAAGTGTATCGAGCGATACCAGTCTCTGGTCGTCCAGTACCGCCCGAATCCTCCCGGAGAATTCCCGGTGCACCTGCTCCCCCTCTGTTGTTTTCTGCCCGGGTCCTGCCAGCAAGTCGATGATCTCGTCTTGCGAGCCTTTAGCTTTGCCGGTCGAACAGCGGAATAGTTCTCCCAGTGAAGCCCGCCCCGCGTCAAACAATTGGGCGGCTGATCGAATGCTGGTAAAAGGTTTGATTATCTGTTGCCACGAGTCGTTGAGCTGCGAGTTCGGGATTTGTCCCTGACGGGCAAGAATCTGCCAGATTCCCACACTTGCCTGAAACGTCCCGAACGCATCCCCGCGCACCGCTCCGGGGACGCTGTTCAACCGTTGCGCTACCTCCAGAAACAGTGCAATTGACTGGTCGCTTAACGCTGGAAACTCTGAAAAGATCCGATACTGATCACTGAATTGCTCAAACTTGTCGGCAAGCAGGCGGACGGTCGCCGGTGAAAGGCGATGTTCCGGAGATCTTCTGCTGTCGAGGTCACACATTGCCATGTACATCTGCAGGGGGCCATGTTCGTGTGCAGTGCGCGACAGGGCGAACATTACCTGCAGGAGTTCCTCCGGACTTTTCAGTCCAGGAACCTGCTTTGCCGACCCGCGGACCACGCTGGAGTTGCGGCGCTCCAGCAGAATGTCCTTCCAGGCGTCGAGATTGCCGGGAACGAGCGGTTCGCCGTTGCTGTCCAAATGAAGTCGAGTCGCAAGCAGCAGCAGCGAAGGGGCGGGTCTAAAAGAACCCTTTGTAGCAGGCACGGTGGGATCCAGAGTGCGAAGCCCTCTGTAGAAGAACCGCAGCCGATGGCGGTCCGTAAAATATGCCTGGCGCGTTCCGTTCGCCCGCGAAAGCACGTCGAAATAGGCCATCAACCAACCCTTGTCCTTGGCCAGCAATTTCGACACGAAAGCGGCCGGAGAGGCGGGGCTCGCCCCAACCAGGTCTTCCCATGCAGGCTCGGCCTGCACTCCTCCGGGCACCCGCACCCGCCCCGCGCTGATGCAGAGACCTCTCCCGTAAAAATCGAGAACTCCGGCGTAGGGAAGAAGCTTCCTGAGCCCCATCGATTTCTGCAAGTAGTCTCTGGTATCGGGATCGATTCGTGACATCGCCCAGTACAGCCGAGCGACCGCGGGGTCGTTGAGGATCGTGTCAATCAAGTCCCAGCTGTCTTCCTTGTGGTTCTTGACGCTGGTGGTTGTCCAATCGCCTTCGGCGAATAGCACCGGTACTGGCGACGAGGAGTACGCGTACGCGAAGGGCTTACCGCCTTGCAGGGTCTGCTCCAGTTCGGGGAGGGGAAATCCTGAATCGATCGCCAGGAAAGCTCTTTCGGGATCCTCTGTCTGCAACGACGTCCCGGCATTGCCGCAATCTGTCCGGGTTCGATAACCGAGTATGCGCAGGAGCGGTCTGGCATCGTCACAATTCGACACACGAATCACCATGCCATTGTTCTCGGCCAAGGCCGCCAGCTCCCTGGCCTGCACGACATATCTCCTCAGCAGGATAAGAAACTCAGTGGGGCGCGTGGACTCTTGATAACCCTCAGTGAACACATTTTGGCTGAGCAAGGGCAGAACTTCTTGAGGCGCAATTTCCTGGCTCATCCCCGCCATGCGTAGAAGGGATCGCTGTGGACCGGGGATGACGAACTCCGACGAGGCCGGGAGCGTTGAATCCTCTGGAGAAGAAACGACCGCCGCCCCGGCGTGCCTTGACGGAGTGCCCGAGGCCGGTCCCCCTCCACCCGCGAACGCGTTGCAGCTTACAAGTGAAAGTGCGACCACCGCGGACACATACAGAGGAGATTTCACGGCTGGATCCTCTCGGCGCTAGCGAGACTTCACTTCACTCGCAACAATCGCGGAAGGCAGGGGATGTCTTCCAATTCGCGAACCCGAAATGTCAATCGAGGTTTGGTGAAGCCTGGCTTTTGCCCCAGATTTCAATGTCGGCAAAAATACTCTATATCGGGTGACTATCCAAGTGGTTTTTTCATATTCTCCGGAGGGGGCATTTCAAAACGGGCGAAGCCCGGGTGTCCCTCAAAGCGAAGAGTCGCGGAAGCCCAACGTTCTCTATGGATTGTCGCCAACAAGCTGGAGTAAGGGCTCGTGTGGTTTAGTTCCAGTGTCCCACTCACCGCCCGCCCAGCGCGCTATGCATGGCTTCCAAAAGATCCTGAGACTGTCCGTCATAGGGCTGGTCCAGCGACCACAGAAACGTCCCGCCGAACCCGCGCTGCCCATCCGAATGAACTGCTACTGCAGTGTCACATTCATCCCCAGGTTATGCGCCACAAACGACCATTCATCCGCCATCTCTTCGATCGTCTTCGAGATCGGCTTTCCCGCTCCGTGTCCAGCCTTGGTTTCAATGCGAATCAACACTGGAGCCGGCGCCGCCTGATCCGCCTGCATGGTGGCCGCGAACTTGAAACTATGCCCCGGCACCACACGGTCATCGTGATCGGCGGTCGAGATCATCGTCGGAGGATACTTCGTTCCCGCTTTCAAATTGTGCAGGGGCGAATACGCATATAGCGCCTTGAAGTCGTCCGCGTTGTCCGACGACCCGTAGTCCGAAGTCCACGCCCACCCAATCGTGAACTTTTGAAAGCGCAGCATATCCATCACTCCAACGAGCGGCAGCGTCGCGCCATACAGATCCGGACGCTGTATCAAGCAGGCCCCAATCAGCAGTCCTCCGTTACTCCCGCCGCGTATTGCGAGTTTCGGAGTCGAAGTGTACTTGTTCGCAATCAGCCACTCGGCGGCCGCAATGAAGTCGTCAAACACATTCTGCTTCTTCGCCTTTGTCCCCGCCAGATGCCAGTCTTCTCCATATTCCCCACCGCCGCGCAGGTTGGGCTGCGCATACACCCCGCCCATCTCCAGCCACACCGCGTTCGGAACCGAAAACGCCGGCGTCAGCGAAATGTCGAAGCCGCCATACGCATACAGCAGCGTCGGATTCTGCCCATCCAGCTTCAATCCTTTCTTATAGGTCAGAAACATCGGGATGCGCGTTCCATCTTTGCTGTTGTAAAACACCTGCCTGGTCTCGTACTTCGTGGCGTCGAAATCCACCTTCGGCTGCTTGAATACAGAACTCTTTCCCGATGAAGGTTCGTAGCGGTAAATCGTTGTGGGAGAGATGAACGACGTGAACGAATAGAAAGTCTCTTTATCTTTCCGCTTGCCTCCGAATCCCGATGCTGTCCCGATCCCCGGCAGATCCACATTGCGCAGGAATTTCCCGTTCAAGTCGTGAACCCGAACCTCGGTCTTCGCATCTTTCAAATAACCCAGCAAGAAAAGATTGTCGACAACGCTGGCCTCCTCCAACTTGTCGGCCCCCTGAGCCACCACCGTCTTCCAGTTCGTTTTTTCCGGATGCCGCGTATCAATCGCGATCAGGCGCCCGCGCGGGGCGTCCAGATCCGTGCGAATCCAGAACACCGGACCGTCGTTGTCGATGAAGCGGTATTCCGCATCGAAGTCGTCGAGCAGCTTCACCACTTCCGAATCGGGCTTGGTCAGATCCTTGTAGTAAAGCCGGTTCTTCGGCGACGTTCCCTGCCACACAAAGATCACCAGGTAGTGCCCGTCATTCGTAACCGAACCGCCAAACCCAAGTTCCTTGTTATCTGGACGCTCGTAGATTAGCTTGTCCTCAGCCTGCTCCGTGCCCAGCTTGTGGTAGAAAAGCTTCTGGAAATAGTTCGTGTCGCGCAGCGCCGTGCCCTTCGGCTCGTCGTAACGGCTGTAGTAAAAGCCCTTCCCGTCCTTCGTCCACGAAGCCCCCGAAAATTTCACCCACTTGATCACATCGGGAAGATCTTTCCCCGTATCCACGTCGCGCACATGCCACTCGGTCCAGTCCGACCCGGAAGCCGCCGTCCCGTATGCCATCAGCTTTCCGTCATCGGTGACCGCCTCGCCCGACAGCGCCACCGTCCCATCCGCCGACAGCGTATTCGGATCGAGCAACATCCGGGGCTCCGCATTCAGCGACTCGCCCACCAGCAACACGTTCTGGTTCTGCAGCCCGTCGTTATGCTGATAAAAGTAGCGCCCACCCTGCTGCTGCGGCACGGTGAAGCGCTCGTAGTTCCACAACTTCGTCAGCCGCTCGCGGATCGCCCCGCGATATGGAATCTTCTCCAGATAGCTGAACGTCAGCTTGTTCTCCGCCTCGACCCAATCGTGCGTATCGGCAGAGTCCGTGTCCTCAAGCCACCGGTACGGATCCGCCACCTTCACCCCATGATAGTCGTCGACCTGATCGGCAGTCTTCGTCTTCGGATAAACGATGCCTGCACCGTCAGTTTGAGCCGCCAGCAGCGCGCAAGTGAAAGACAGAAAGATGAAGCAGAGAAACCCATGACGCAGTCGTTTCATGACAAACCTCGCAGAGAATTGCGCATCCAGAACCACATCCGCTTTTACTCAGTCGATGCCGACACCGTCAAGCACAAAATCCCGAGGGCTGGGATCCTGACTCGGGTGCCCCAATTCTCGCGCGTTCTGTGCGCGAGGCTGACGAGATAACCGTGGGGCTTTTTCATCCGCCATGATGAGACTATCCTCTTCCCAGGAGCTCCCATGCAGAAGATCACCCCCTTCCTCTGGTTCGACACCCAGGCTGAAGAAGCCATGAACTTCTACGTGTCCATTTTCAAGAACTCCAAAGTAGGCCACATCAGCCGCTACGGCGACGCCGGACCCGGTCCCAAAGGCAGCGGATCCCGCAAAATCGCAGCGAGTGATGAAAGCCATGATGCAGATGCAAAAGCTTGATATCGAGGTCCTGAAGAAAGCCTATGCCCAAGAAGAAAAGTAAGACGAAGAAAAGCCCTGCAAAGAAATCCGCGACCAAGCGTCGAACCCGCAAAGCCCCCGCGGCAATCGCAACCACCATCGCTCCCTGGCTCTGCCTTCGCGGCGGCGCGCGCGCCGTCGAATTCTACAAGTCCGCCTTCGGAGCCACCGAACTCTTTCGCATGGGAGACAGCGACAGCACGGTTGCCAGACTCTTGATCGACGGTGCCGAGTTCTGGCTGAGCGACGAATCCCCCGAGCACCACAACTTCAGCCCCGAATCTCTCGGAGGCATCACCGTTCGCATCATCCTCACCGTCGCTGATCCCGACGCAGTCTTCGCCCGCGCCGTCGCCGCCGGAGCAAAAGAGGTGTATCCCGTCTGCGACGAACACGGCTGGCGCATCGGCCGCGTTGTCGACCCCTTCGGCCACCACTGGGAAATCGCCCGCCCCCTGACATAAGAGCAGAATCGGGTGCCCCATTTCTCGCGCGTTCTGTGCGCGAGAAGTGGGGCTTTTGACTTGTCTTGAGTAGAAATCGAAAAGGAAGGCGTTCTACTTCTTCTCCGCGACCGCTTCCAGCAGCAGCATCTTCCGCCCACTGCTATGCGCATCATGACACTCCACGCATTGTCCCTTCACTGCAGGCACATGCTGGCGCAGCGCCGCTGCTTCCTCATGACACGCCGAGCAGATTTTCCCCTTCGGCATCATCAGGCTTACGGTCGTCATATCTCCCTGCGTCATCGTCACATGACAAACCGTGCACGAACTTTCCACCGCCGAATGCACTGACTTCCCGATGATCTTTGCCACATGACACGACGAGCACTCCACATCCCTCGGCACCACTCCGGGATGCTCGACCGCGTTCGCGCCCCGAACAAGCAGCAGAGAACTGACGACCGCCAGAATCGCGCTCCGCGCGTAGCTCATACGTGAGCGTAATTCTAGTAACCGGCGCCCGCTGAATCACTAGTAAGAATCAATTACTATGCGCTGCCATCTTGTCCCGCAGCCTCTTCTCCGCATCCGCGCTCCAGTACCCGCAATCCAGCCGGATAAACACCGACGTATACGGAATCGTGAGCTTCGTCTTCAGCACCAGAATGTGAAAAGTTTTCCCCGCGTCATCCAGCTTCGAAATGATTTCTTCGTGCGGCAGCGACTGTACGTCGGCCTTTCCTAGAAGATGGGCAAGTGCCTCGCGATAAGCCGTCATGCCGCTGGCGTCACTTTCGGGCACCACCTTCAGTTCCGCATCGGTGAAGATGACAGGGCGCACATGCCTGGCTTTGGCCACTTCTCCGAGTACCGCCTTCACTACTTCCAGATGGTCGGCGTCGGTGTTGATTGTCTCAATGCCCGCGCTAGTCTGCAGCGGGTACGCCGAATCTACCACTGCAATCCAGTTCCGATGCCCGAGCAGGGGCAACTCTTCTTTCAGCCGCGCGCGCCAGTCACTCTGCCCTTCGCCCGCAGATCCAGGGGTAGAAGAAATCACCAGCACCACGCACCCAATGAGAGCTCTCTTCAATAGGGCGGACACAAGACCCTCCTATCTTCAATTAGTCCCGCAAGTTAAGACGCGAAAAGAGTATCAAACCATCCCCGCCGTTCCCCAACTGCCTCTCTGTTCGTGAAACGTAACTCTTCCGAAATCGGGCTCCGCAACTGCACAGAAGTGCTACAATTTTGGCCCCCACGCGTGAGGTCCAAAAATGTCCAACCCACTTGTTCTGCTCCACGGGTACAGCAGCAACGGAGAAGCTTTCTCCATCTGGAAGAATGCCCTGCTCGCCGCCGGACGCAAGGTTGAAGAAATCTCCGTCGGAAACTACGTGACTCTGAACAACGAGGTCACCGTCGACGACATCGCCAACGGTTTCCATCGAGCTTTGCACGACAAGGGGTTGGACAAGGTCCCCTTCGACGCGATGGTGCATTCCACCGGCATGCTGGTGCTGCGGTCCTGGCTGACTGCGTCCAACACGCAAACCCCACGGCAAGGATTGCTCAAGCACCTGGTGGCTCTGGCGCCTGCGACCTTCGGGTCTGGCCTGGCCGCTAAAGGTCGAAGTCTGCTGGGTAGAATCTTTATGGGGAACAGGCGTATCGGCCCTGACTTCCTCGATTCCGGAAACCTGGTCCTCAGCAATCTGGAACTCGGCAGCGCCTACACCTGGAACCTCGCGCACAAAGATCTTATCGATACTAAGCTCTACGGGGTCGGCAACGACACTCCCTACGTGTTCGTTTTTGACGGAACCAACGACTACGGCAAACTCGCGGAAATCTTCCTTCCGGGCGATCAAAAGGGAAGCGACGGCGTCGTCCGCTGGTCCGGCGTCGCCCTCAATACTCGCAAGATTACGCTGAACCTCGGCAAGCCCAGCGTTGATTGGTCCGAGTGGAGCAGCGATCTCCTCGACATCCCGCTGATTCCGGTTGTCGGACTCAATCACGGCCAGATCCTGAGCCAACCACCGCAGGAGCTTATCGACCTGGTCCTCAAAGCCCTCAACGTCAACAGCGGAGACGACTTCAAAAAATTCCACGCAACCGACGTAGCCAACGCCCAGGTGGTTCAACAGGCTCGTGCAAAATTGCAGAACAACCGCTGGCAGCAATTCGTCGTGCATGCCACCGACAGCCACGAAAACCCCATCACCGACTACTCCATCGAAATCATTCTTAAAGAAGCGGACGGCACTGAGACCGAAGTCGCGAACTTCGAGTCCGACGTGCACCCCTACGCAGCCGACACCAGTTATCGTTGTTTTCACGTGCAACTCGACAACCTGCCGCCTCTCGGGGGCAAACGCCTGATCGCCCGCGTCATCGCCTCAACGGGCACTGAACTCGTCGGATATCAGGGGTTCGGATCAAAGGCCGCCGTCCCCGACTTCGGGCCGTTCGACCTGGACCTCTCCGACTACGACGGCACCAAGCCCGGCAAGCCGGCGCTTTTCTATCCTTTCACCACCACCTTGCTGGAAATTATCTTGAACCGCGAGCCCAGACCACCCATCAAGATTTTCCAGTGGCTCTGAGTGTCGGAGAGGCGAGGACCGCGATAGTACTAACGAGCCATGCCGTCCGACAATCGGGCCATTTCCTTAGTACCGTAACCACGCTAAGGTAACTTCTTACAGCGCAAGTTGGAACAGGCCTAAGTGTCCGTTCCGCGCCTCCTCTGCGAGTCCACCATCGGCTCAAGCTGACTTGGACACCGGTGCGCTGAACCACAGGGAAGGAGAGCCAGAGAGGAATGCCGCAAGAGATAGTCCGCTGTCCCTATTGTGTTCTCGACAGCGAATTCCGGCCCATGTTCCGGCGATCCAAGAGGACGTTTGTCTGCGTCAGTTGCGGCCATACCACCATGCCAGAGGGCCCGCATTTGAAATGCTCCTGCCAGCGCTGCCGCGAGATGAACCGCCTCGCAACCCGCCTCTCGCGAGAACATCCCTCCCTCGAATCCGCCGTCCCCTCCTGACCCAGAGCGGCGGATCGCGCGCCGTGAATCGCCGCCCTTCCAGGGCCGCGCTACGCGTGGAAATACAGAGCGGGCTCAGAGCCCTAAGCGCACTCTACGATGGCCGGGCCGGCACCCCAGCCTACAATCGCCAGAGCGAGGGCTCCCACGACGACTCCGCCCACTAGATCGATCACGTAATGCCATTCGAGGGTCACGATCGCGCAGATCACGATGCAGTTATAGGCCGCTAGAAGCCAGAAGACACGACGCCAACGCCGCATGCACCACATCGCGATCACAGGCAATCCTACGTGTAGGGCAGGGAAGGCAATATAGTACCCGCTCGCGAGGTGCTGGCTTTTATGCTGCGATACGGCTTGGAGACTTGCCATTCCAGATGCTTGAAAAACATAAGCCGTGAGATAACTGGGAAATTGCGCAGCGTGGGTAGGGCAGAAAACATACGGACCATAGGTGGGCCATACATAGAAGATCAGAAGCGCCAGATAGTAAGCAGTCAGGCACGCGCCCGCGAACTGCAGGCCTCGCTTGTACGAGTAGTAGGAACTCATCAGAAGTCCGCCGCCGACAACCGCAAACATCTGGAAATAAGAGAAGTCCAGAAAGGTCAACGCCCTGGCCGGCAGCATCGCGCACAACGTGTGAGCCAGCGACGAAATATGTTGTCCCCACAAAATCCTGGCGTCGACGCGGTTCAGGAAAGCGTCATAGGACAGCGGGAACCTGTTCGCAACCACGATGTCGTTGTAGATAATCACCAGGGTAAGACCGCCGAACATGTACGCAGCCGGGGTGAATATCGAAATCGCTTTCCTGGCAAATGAACCGCCTTCCGACTTGCTCCTTTCGACCAATTCGATCACAAACAAAGCTTGGACGGCGGACAGGACTGCAGTCGTGAACGGGAGGAGAACGCACAGCAGGACCACGAAAACCAGGGCGAAAACGATACGCAGTTTCTCTCTCCGGTAGCGTGCCCAGAAGGGCCCAAAACTTTGGTCGAACGGCGAAGCCAGCACGCAAAACACCATCGCGTACAGGAGAGATCTGGAACCGAGAGTCCACCAGTAGAACACGAAGATGTTGCGCCATTCGAGGTGTGAGGTCAGGCGGAGATAGTGAATCGCCGGAACCACCAGGATTGCGAGAAGAACCGTACAAGCGTAATGAAGATTGGGAATGATCCTGCGCAAGGTGGCGAGCATCATGGGAAAGGTCGTTTAGGGTCGGTGCTTCAGTTTCACAAGGAGCAACACGAATTGCGAGTCGCCGGCTTCCGGCATGAGTATACCGTGGGCGTCCCTGGGAGACTGGGAGGGCCGGAAAATGGCGTGAGATTAGGTCGAACCGATGCAGCGAACCACAACCGGAGCGACGCAAGCACCCCGGCTTCAGCCGCTGACGGCGCACGAGCCCGCTCTCCTGATAGAGGTGCCCGCGAACGAGCCGAGAAACGCTTGCGTCCAGCTGTAGAACTGCCCCACTCAAGTCAAAGGCAGGCTTGGGCGAGCCACCCGAGATCTTGTTCACCTAGGCGTCATCATCCTCAATGTCTTCCGGATAGCTTATTCCGCTGGAGTCTTTCTTCCCCGTGAGCATCAGCGCCTGAATATCGTTCAGCAACTTGGCGGCGTCACGCTTCAAACGTACCCGCTTAATCTTCGGCTGAGAACTGTTTGCCGTAGGCATGGCCGAGATCAGTATGGCTTCCACTTCATCTCGATGAGTAGGGTCATTGATCGTGAACGCAGAAAAGTAGTTCCAGAAATTGTATCGGCGAGCGTTGGGCTTTAGCGCATGGTTGCGCAGGCGCTTGAGCAAAGTCGTGCCGGTCTTTCCTATGTAGTGTGGTACGTCATTTCGGTACAGCACGTAGACACCGGGTGCTCCAAGGTGCCTTTCCAGAATTGGCTTCCCCTCTTTCATGTGAAACAAGGCGCGCGGCCACATCCTGAAGAATTCGGTTGTTTTCCAATTAGACTTCATTGGGAGCCCTCCTGTGTGCTTACGGTTTTACCCCCACCTGCCAAAACAAGAACGAATACAC
This sequence comes from Candidatus Dormiibacterota bacterium, assembly GCA_035632675.1. Lineage (GTDB taxonomy): Bacteria > Acidobacteriota > Terriglobia > Terriglobales > Acidobacteriaceae > Sulfotelmatobacter. The sequence goes on along the minus strand of DASQGJ010000061.1, from coordinate 20,458 downwards.
ATCCGTAAACTCTTCGATCTGCTTGGTCACTGGTTTCCCGGCGCCGTGGCCCGCCTTGGACTCGATCCGCAGCAGGATCGGGCGCGTCTGGCTTGCCCCATTCTTCGCCTGAGCCTGCATCAGTGCGGCCATCTTTTTCGCGTGCATGGGGTCGACGCGGGTATCGAAATCTCCCGTCATAAACAGGATTGCGGGATACTCCACGCCCGCCTTCACATGGTGATAGGGCGAGTAGGCGTAGAGCCACTTGAACTGCTCGGTATTTTCCGCGCTGCCGTATTCCGGGATCCACAATTTCGCGATCTGGAAATCCTGATAGTGGATCATGTCGAGCAGCGGGACCTGGCACACCACGGCGCGGAACAGGTCCGGACGCTGCGTCATCATCGCGCCCATCAGGAGGCCTCCGTTGGAGCCGCCCTGGATCGCGAGATGATTCTTGTCCGTATATTTTTCGGAGATCATATGCTCGGCGGCGGCGATCATGTCGTCGAAGACGTTCTGCTTCATTTCGAGCATGCCGGCGCGGTGCCAGTCTTCTCCGAACTCGGCGCCGCCGCGCAGGTTGGCGACGGCGAAGACGCCACCGTGCTCCATCCATAGATATGCGGTGCGGCTAAAGGTGGGCGTCAGGCTGACGTTGAATCCGCCGTAAGCGGTGAGCAGCGTGGGATTGCGGCCGTTCTTCTGCAGTCCTTTCTTGTGCACAACGAACATGGGCACGCGCGTGCCGTCTTTCGACTTGAACCATTCCTGCTGGACTTCGTAGGCGGAGGGATCGATGGAGGGGGCGTCGACTTTGGACCAGAGCAAGGTTGAACCCTCTTTCAAGTCGTAGCGATAGACGGAGGGCGCAAAAGTAAAAGAGTGGAACCCGTAGAAAAGTTCGTCGTGGTTCCATCGGCCTCCTGTGCCAAACACCGTGCCCAGCGCAGGAAGCGTAAGATCGGTCAACTTCTTCCCATCGAGATCGAAAATCTTGAGTTGCGAAGTCGCATTCTGCTCGTACTGCGCAAAGAGTTTCCCGCCATAGACCGAAACGCTCTGCAAAACCGCATCCGTCTGCGGAATGATCTCCTTCCACGACTCGTGCTCGAAGTTCCCGGCGTCGGTGACGAAGACGTGATAGCGGGGTGCATCTTCATTCGTCGTGATGTATACCTTGCCGTCGAAAACTTCCGCGCCGTAGTTGAAATCCTTGCCCGTGGTCAGGCGTGAGGGAGGATTGGTCCCCTTGGTGTCCATCAGGAACAGTTCGGACTTGGTCCATCCCTGCGAAACATGGATCACCAGCCAGCGGCCATCATTCGAAAGAAAAACGCTGGGCCAGTCTTCGGGATCGCGGCCTTCGCCAAAGATGGCGTCATCAGTGTCGGGATCGGTTCCGAGTTGATGGAAGAAGACATGGCGGTTGTACATCTCCTGCCCCGCAGGCACGTCTCCCTTCTTCGGATACCGCGTGTAGTAGAAGCCCGAATTGTCGTGGAGCCACGCAATCGACGCCGCCCGTGTGCGCTCGATGGTGTCGGGAAGCTGCGTGCCGGTCCTGGTCTCGATGACGTGCAGCGTCGACATCTCCGACCCGCTCTGAGAGATTCCGTAGGCGACGTACTTCCCGTTGTCCGATGGATGAAACCAGTCGAGCGCGATCGTTCCATCGGCGGCTAGTTGGTTCGCGTCGACCAGAACGCGGTCGGTCCCGTTGAGCCCCTCGCGGACGTAGAGAACAGGCTGGTTCTGCATCCCCTCGCGCCTGGTATAGAAGTAATGCTTGCCCGCGATCATCGGAGGAGTGATGCTGCCGATCGAGAGCAACTCCGTCAGGCGCGTATGAATCGCGTCGCGTCCCGGTAGAGGATCAAGCAGCGCCCGAGTGTAGGCCATCTCGTCGGCGACCCACTTCTGCGTAGCCGGCGAATTCCCGTCCTCAAGCCAGCGATAGTTGTCGAGCACCTTCGTGCCATGAAACATGTCGACAACAGGCTTCACCTCAGCCTTAGGTGGCGCGTCCGGAACCCTGGCCCCGGGAGAAGATTTGGAATCCCACCCATAAACCGCCGCGATAAACAGGGAAGATAATGAGAAAAGAGAAATCAGCAAACGCCCTCCCGCCATACTCACCTCAAGCACAAAGCCTACCATTTTCACGAACCACTGAAGATGCTATGATGATGGGGTACATCAGGTCGGACCATCAGCGTCCGCCTCCACACTCCTCAGTAGCTCAATGGCAGAGCATCCGGCTGTTAACCGGAGGGTTGTAGGTTCGAGTCCTACCTGAGGAGCCATTCTTTCAGGCCCGTTTGCGCTCCGGCTCGCGGTAGTCATCTCAAAGGGCAATCGCCGGGCTTCCGGCAATCCAGAATGCTTCGGCATCGATAACGTGCTTTCCGGTGAAGCGGAATGGCTGTATCTTGTTGCATCGGATCAGAAGGCGCGAGGGTAGCGTTCCAACGCGAGGATGTCTGTTTTAGGAGCCGAATCGAGACTAGGAGAAACCGACCAACATGTATCAACCAGAGGCGTATGCCGTCGCGTTAGCGTTCATGATTACAAGCATGATCTGTTGGGGGTCGTGGGCCAACACGATGAAGTTGACGGCTGGCTACGCGTTTCAGTTGTTCTATTGGGATTACGTGATCGGCGTGGTGCTGGGAAGCCTGCTCTGGGGACTGACCCTGGGAAGCTGGGGAGGCGGACCGCTTTCGTTTGTGAGCAACATCCAACAGGCCGACGGTACGCACATGCTGTATGCGATCGCGGGTGGAGCGGTGTTCAACGTGGCGAACCTGCTGCTGGTGGCGGCGATTGATATTGCCGGGTTGGCGGTCGCGTTTCCGGTGGGAATTGGGCTGGCGCTGGTCGTCGGTGTTCTGTTGAACTATGCGATCTCGCCGAAAGGCAATCCCCTGCTGCTGTTTGGCGGGATGGGGATGGTGGTGGTGGCGATTATTCTGGATGCGTTGGCGTACCGGCGGAGGGAGGCGCAACAGCGTTCGGTGAGCGCGCGGGGAATCTGGATCAGCATTGCTTGCGGCGTCCTGATGGGGACGTTCTATCCGTTGGTGACGAAGGCGGTGGCGGGGACGGCGGCGCTGGGTCCGTACTCAGTCGTATTTTTCTTCTCGATTGGGAGTGCGCTGTGCGCGATTCCGGTGAACTATTTGTTTATGAAGAAGCCGCTGACGGGGACTCCTCCGGTCAATATGTCGGGGTATTTCCGGGCGAAGGGTGCGTGGCACGTCTGGGGCGTGGTGGGAGGAGTGATCTGGTGTACCGGAATGAGCTGTAATTTTGTGGCGTCGCACGCGCAGATGGTGGGGCCGGCGGTGTCGTATGCGATCGGGCAGGGCGCGACGATGGTTTCGGCGGTGTGGGGAGTGTTTATCTGGAAGGAATTTGCGGCGGCGCCGGCGGAGTCGCGGCGGTTGATTCCGGCGATGTTTGTATGTTTTCTGCTTGGGCTGGGGGCGATTGCCATTGCGCCATTGGTGGGGCATTAGAGAGATCACCACAGAGGGGCCGGGTGCAACACGCAACGGGTAATGGGTTAAGCTCAGTGTGGCGGTTAGTGATCGTAAGTTCTTGGACGGGCCTGTTATCGACACCTAGACTCAGAACTGCTAGCCTGTCCAGTGTCGCGCTCTCAGCCTAATCCCTCATTTATCTCTACAGTTGGCGTACTACTTGCGTTGAGTCTCTCACTCTCCTGTCAATCGAAACCAACAGGGCAGGCGCAAAAGGCGCTCTCTTCGGGTGAGTCGACCGACTCACAGACTGCCGACCTGATTGCGAGGGTCAAAGATGTGTCGGCGTCCAGGCTGGAGAAGGGGTTGCCCACAGTCAGATTCGAAGAATGGGTGCGTGAAAACGCCGGACCGGACTGGACCACTACCTGGCGCTTTAATCGAGCAGATGAGCTGCATTCTTCGGGTCTCGACTTCAACGGCAGCGTGGACGTTCGTGGCGACACTAACGATGGTCGATACTTTAGACTCTCAATCGGAACCGCCACGAATGCGAACCAGGTTCTTCTGTTCTGGCATAGCGGAGCAGTGAACGTTCAGCATAGGTGGGTCGGTTTGGAGCGCCTTAGCCAGTTACCGCGACTACTCCATCCCGCGAGCCAAAGCTCGCATACTTCGGAGGGCCATAAATGAAGAGCGAAAATATGTAACCTCCGCTTTAGGAGGCCGACGCGCGCGATGAGAAACTGAAACATCCTGTCGCCCCGTTGATGAAACATCGCCATTTCACTTATCGACCGGCGAATGCGGTTGGACGATCCTTCGGCACGTTTCCAAGAAATCAGCCCTGTACAGTTCCTCGGCACGCGCAATCTCCACTTCTTTCTCTTTTAGGGCGTAGGAAGCCCACAGTTTACGAACTTCTCCGACGGGTAGATGATCGGTTTCGCTTTCGATCCCAATAATGAACCTCCGATCTTCCAGTTCTGCAACCGCGTCCGTGTGGGCCAAAGAAACCAACTCTCTGACTGCATCCAAAACCGAGGTGAGCCCCTCCAACGCAGCCTGCGCTATTTCCTTCGCCCTCCGATGCTCGCCCTCCGATGCCAGGCGGTCGATAAACGTTCTGTCCATGACAAAGAAGTATATGCTGCCCGATTGCGGGCGGCGTGCGTGCTAATATCCAGTGATCCGGCTCGCGCACCCGCTTGAGCCACGGGGAGGTCAAGATTAGTTCAATCACACGGCGCGGTTTCCTCAAAACAGGTCTGGCCGCAGGAGCCATGGCCACCACAGGAATTCTTCCGCTGGCTGCTGCCAAGCGCACCGCGGCCGATACTGTGGTGCTTGGCCGCTCAAAAGTTGAGGTGACAAGGCTAGCATTCGGAACCGGAACGAACAGCGGTGCCGTACAGGCCGCGCTGGGGCAGCAGGAGTTCACGCGGCTGATTCGCTATGCTTACGATCGCGGTATCCGCTTCTTCGAGACCGCTGAGGCCTACGAGACGCCGGGAATGCTGGGAGAGGCGCTGAAAGGCTTGCCGCGCGACAGCTATCAGCTCATGAGCAAGGTGACTACGTTCCACCAGGGGATCGACCCGCGGGTCAAGTTCGACGAACTGCGGCGCACTTCACAAACGGAGTACTTTGACATCATGCTGCTGCATTGGCAGCACTCAGCCGACTGGCCGGAAACTACGAAGCGCTGGCAGGACGGGATTCTTGAGGCGCAGCAGAGAAAGATTATCCGCACACACGGCGCCTCAGTGCACGGGTTGCCGGCGCTGCGCCAGATGCCGGGCACGAACTGGCTCGACGTGGGACTGATCCGCATCAACCACAGCGGCGCACGCATGGACGGCCCGACCTCTGAAGATACCAACCATCCCGACAACGTGAGCGAAGTCGTCAATCACATTCAGCAGTTGAAGAAGGAGGGCCTGGGTGTGATCGGCATGAAGCTCTGCGGTGGCGGCCAGTTCGAGCATAGTCATGACGATCGTGCGAAAGCGATGAGGTTCGCTTTCCAGAATGCGGGCGTGGATTCCGCAACGATCGGCTTCAAGAACAGACAGGAGATTGACGAGGCAATCGGCAACATGAATCTGGCGCTGGCGTGAGCCGTGGCGCCGTGTTTTCGCCACATTCTCGCGATCTATGCGGGAATCAGGTTCTTGTAAATCGCCATTCCCACCACGGCGTCGACGCCCATGGCGTCGAGGGCTTCGATTTCTTCCTGGCTTCGGATGCCGCCGGCGGCGATCAGTTTTCGACGGGTTGACTGACGCAGTGCGCGGATTGTGTCCAGCGGAATGCCTTGCAGTAAGCCTTCTGTGTCGATGTTGGTGTAGAGAAACACGGCGCAGTACGGTTCCAACGTGCGCATCATTTCGGCGGCGCGGATGTTGGTCGATTCCTCCCAGCCTTTGATCGAGACGAAGCCTCCGCGCGAATCGACGGCGAAGACTAGTTTGTCAGGGCCCAGTTTCGAGGAGATGGTTTCGGCGAATGTTGTGTTGATTGCGCCTTCGGAGATCAAGGACGATCCGAGGATCACGCGGCGCGCGCCGAGATCAAGCGTGGCGCGGGCGGAGTCGATGGTGCGGATGCCTCCACCGACCTGGCAGGGAAGCTGACTCGCGATTGTGCGGACCATGTCGTGATTGTTGCCGCGGCCCATGGCAGCATCGAGATCGATCACCTGGACGAGCGGATATTTTGCGAAGCGGTCGATCCACTCCTGCAGGTTGTCGAACTCCAGCGCCTTGCGGCTGCCTTGCACGAGCTGCACGACTTTGCCTTCCATCAAATCTATGGAGGGGATCAGCATGGCCACCTCACAGGAATGCCTTCTGCGCCGAGGTGCTGCTTGAGGTCACCGAGGGAACTGAGGCCGTAATGGAAGATCGAAGCGGCGAGGGCGGCGTCGGCGTGGCCTTCGCGGAATACTTCGACAAAGTGTTCGGCGCCGCCGGCGCCTCCAGAGGCGATGACGGGGATACGGAGGGCGTCGGCGACGGCGCGCGTGAGCGGACAGTCGAATCCGGCGGCGGTGCCATCGCGATCCATCGAGGTGAGCAGGATTTCTCCTGCGCCCCGAGACTCGGTTTCCAGAGCCCATTCCAGGGCATCGCGGCCGCTGGGGCTGCGGCCTCCTTGGGTGAAAGCTTGCCAGTGGGCTGTGCCGTTGGTGCGCTTGGCGTCGATGGCTACGACGACGGCCTGCGAGCCGAAGCGGTCGGCGATTTGTGTGATCAACGTAGGGTCGGCGAGGGCAGCGGAGTTGATGCTGATTTTGTCGGCTCCAGCGGAAAAGACTGCGGCGGCATCTTCAAGAGTGCGAATGCCACCGCCGACGGTGAAGGGAATGAACAGCTCGCGGGCGGCGCGGCGTACAGTGTCGAGCAGAGTCGCGCGACGCTGATGTGCGGCTGAAATGTCGAGCAGAACGATCTCGTCTGCGCCGGACTGGCTGTGAGCTTTGGCGAGCTCGGCGGGGTCTCCGGCGTCGCGCAGATCGAGGAACTGCACACCCTTGACGACGCGTCCGGCGTCGACGTCTAAGCAAGCGATGATGCGTTTGGTCAGCATGTTAAAGTTCGCAAAAGTTGCTGAGTATCTTCAGTCCCGTGGCGCCGGATTTTTCGGGATGAAACTGCACGCCGAAGACGAGGTCCCGCTCGACGGCCGCTGAGAATTTGCCGCCGTAGTCGCAGCACGCGACCGTCGTTTCGTCGACCGAAACGCGGTACGAGTGAGTGAAATAGACAAACGGTGAGGGCGGCAGATCGCGGAAGAGCCGGGACGCGGGCGCGATCTCGAGTTGATTCCATCCTACGTGCGGCGATTTCACGGCGGCGGGGAAGCGGTCGCATTCGCCGGGCAGCAGGCCGAGACCTTGCGTGGCGGGGGATTCCTGACTGCCTTCGAACATCCATTGCATGCCGACGCAGATGCCGAGGAAGGGAACTGACTTTTCAATTCCTTCGGCGATGGCGGCTTGGAGTCCCGAACGGGCGAGCGCGGCGGTGGATGCGAAGTGGCCCACGCCGGGGAGAACGATTTTCGAGGCTCGGCGGACGTCGGCGGGGTTGGACGTGATGGCGCAAGTCTGACCGAGAAAGTCGAGGGCTTTCTTGACCGACACGAGATTGCCGGCGCCGTAGTCGACGATGGCGATCATCACAGGACTCCCTTGGTGCTGGGCAGCAGGCGGAGCATCTGGCGATCGCGCCAGCAGGCGGCGCGCAGGGCGCGGGCAAAGGCTTTGAAGAGCGCTTCGATCTTGTGGTGACTGGAACGGCCGTAGAGCACGCGCGCGTGGACGTTCGCTCGTGCGCCGCGGGAGAAGCCTTCGAAGAAATCGTAGACCAGTTCGGATTGGAGATCGCCGACGAGGCGTGTTTTCACTTTTGTGTCGATCACGGCTGCGGTGCGGCCGCAGAAATCGACGGCGGCCATTCCCATGGTCTCGTCCATTGGCATGAGGAAATATCCTGCGCGCAGGATGCCGCGCTTGCTGCCCAGCGCCTTGTCGAAGGCCTGGCCGAGCACGATGCCGACGTCTTCGACCGTGTGATGCTGGTCGACATCGAGATCGCCGCGAGCTTTGAGGGTGAGATCGAAGCCTCCATGATGGGCGAACAGTTCGAGCATGTGATCGAAGAAGCGGATGCCCGTGGAAACCGTATATCGTCCGCGGCCTTCGATGGTGAGCGAGACCTCGATCTGCGTTTCTTTGCTGACGCGCTTGATGCTGCCTTTTCTCATGGCTGGGAGACTCCGTGGGCGAGGCTGAGTTCTTCGATTGTTTGCGGAAGAGCGGTCAGCAGGCGATCGGTGTGTTCGCGCGGGCCAAGCGTGAAGCGGACGCAGCCTTCGCAGTTGTGGTCGGACGAGCGGTCACGAACCAAGATGCCGCGGCCGCGCATGGACTCGACGAAGGCTTTCGCGGCCGCGGGCGTTGGGCCGACGCGCGCGAGAATGAAATTCGCCTGGCTCGGCCAGAATGTGACTCCATGGGATTGGAGTGCGTTTTCGAGACAGGCGCGCGACTGTAGAACTTCATTTACATAACGCTGGATGTAAGGTTGATCAGCAATCGCATCGGGCAGGCAGGCGAGGGCGACGGCGTTTACGTTGTAGGGCGAACTGACGCGGCGGATGGCGCGCATTTGATCGGGATCGCCGATCAGCACGCCGATGCGGAGGCCCGCGAGACCGTATGCTTTGGAAAATGTTCGCGCGATGAAGATGTTGGGGGATTCGTTGCGTTGGGGTAGGAGAGTTTGTCCGCAAAACTCGAAGTAGGCTTCGTCGATCAGGACGGCAGCCTGAGGAGCGGAGCTCGCGAGTTGCAGCAGCAGTTCGGGCGGTGTGAGCGTTCCGGTTGGATTGTTGGGATTGGCGATGGCGATCAGCCTGGTGCGGTCTGTGATGTGATTGCGTAACTGATCGAAAGGGAATTGAAAGTTCTTGCCGGTTGGGACGCTGATGACTTGGGCTCCGGCGGCCATGAGATAGATGCGGTACATCGAGTACGTGGGCACGACGATGAGGGCTTGGTCGCCGGGTTCGAGATAGGTTTCGCAGAGCAGGTGGATGGCTTCGTCCACGCCGTTGGTCAGTAAAAGTTCTGCGGGGGAAACGCCCAGGAACTGGGCGACCGTGGCTTCAACCGGCTCGCGCTCGGGATAGCGGGAGAGATCTTCTGCGTTCAACTTGCGAAGACATTCGAGGACGCGCGGGGAGCAGCCGACGGTGTTTTCATTAAAGTCGAGGCGCAATCCTGTGCGACCCGCCAGCGGCGGATGGTAGGAGGGCAGGGTGCGCACGGCTTCTCGCGGGCTAAGCATGGGCTTGCCTCACGCGGACGGATTCCGCATGCGCTTCGAGGCCTTCGATCGTGGCGAGGCGCTCGACAGTTTTTCCGATGATGCGCAGGCCGTCGCGCGATAGTTCCTGGACGGTGATGAGCTTTACGAAGTCCATGACACTCAGGCCACCTCGAAAGCGGGCCTGTCCCGATGTCGGGAGGACGTGGTTGGGGCCGGAGGCGTAGTCTCCGGCGGCTTGCGGGGAGTAGTCGCCGACGAAGATCGAGCCGGCATTGCGGATGAAGGGTAAGTCTTCGCGCTCAACGGTGATGTGCTCTGGAGCGAGTTGGTTTGCCCATGCCCGGGCTTGCGCGCGGGATGGGGCGAGAAGAATCGTGCCACGACGTTTCAGCGAGTCGCGCGCGGTTGCGTTACTGCGGGCGCGATCGGCCATGTTCGACGCCACCGATTGCGCCAGGCTGCGAGAGGTCGTGATGAAGATGGCGAGGGCGTCGGGATCGTGTTCGGCCTGGGAGACGAGATCGGCGGCGATGAAGTCGGGAGCGCCGGATTCGCTGAGCACGAGGGCTTCGGTCGGTCCAGCAAGAAAGTCGATGGAGCAATCGAAGGCCACCAGTTTCTTGGCGACCGTTACATAGGCGTTGCCGGGGCCGACGATCTTATCGACGCGCAGAATGGTATTGGTGCCGTACGCTAGGGCTGCGATTGCTTGCGCACCTCCGACGCGATAGAACTCCCGCACACTGAGCATCGAGGCTGCAGCCAGGATTTCCGGCGAGGGCTTGGGTGATACGACGCGGATGTTCTTTACACCGGCGACTTGAGCGGGGATTACGGTCATCAGCAAAGTTGAGACCAGCGGGTAGCGGCCTCCTGGGACGTAGCAGCCGACGGAGTCGAGCGGGACGACGAGTTGTCCGAGAGCGGATCCGTGGCGGGTTCGGGTCCAGCTTCGTGGCTTTTGCCATTCGCAGAAGCGGCGGATGTTTTGAGCGGCTTGACGGAGAGACTTGCGAACGGTGGGAGAGAGATCATCCCATGCGGCGCTCATCTCGGCCTCGGGGACTTGCAAGGACTGATTCGCGGCGAAGCCATCCCAGCGTGTTGCGTAACGCCGAAGGGCGCGGTCGCCGGCGCGGCGGACATCGCGAATGATGCTGCGGATCTTCGGTTCCAGTTTCGTGAGCTGAGTACCGCGCGAGGCGAGGCGCTCGACCGCCGCAGCGGCGTTGCGGCCGGATAGTATCCGCATCACAGAACCACCTTGTTCAGCGGGTATTCGACGATGCCGGTGGCCTGCGCTTCTTTGAGGCGCGGGATCACGTCCCATGCGGCGGACTCGTCGATGACCGTGTTGACGGCGAGCCAGTCTTCGTCGCTGAGGTGTGAGATGGTCGGCTTCTGCAGCGCGGGGAGGACGGCGAGAACGTTCGCGAGGTCTTCTTTGCGGACGTTGAGCATCAGGCCGACGCGTTCCTGCGCCTCCATCGCGCCCTGGAGCATGAGGGCGAGGTTGTCGATTTTGCGCCGCTTCTCGCGGTCCGCGTAAGAACACTTGTTGGCGATGAGCTGCGTGTTCGATTCGAGCACGGTCTCGAGAATGCGGAGGCGGTTGGCGCGGAGAGAGCTGCCGGTCTCGGTGACTTCGACGATGGCGTCGGCGAGCATGGGGGTTTTGACTTCTGTAGCGCCCCAGGAAAAATCCACACGGACGTCGATGCTCTTCTTGACGAAATACTTGCGAGTGACGTTGACCAGTTCCGTTGCAATGGTGCGGCCAGAGAGATCTGCGGCGCTCGTATAAAGAGAATCCTCAGGAACGGCCAGAACCCATCGGACCTTGCCGCGGCTGCGCTTGGCGTAGATGAGGTCGCTTATGGTGGCGACTTCGAGGCCGCTTTCAACCACCCAGTCCAGGCCTGTGAGGCCGGCGTCGATGGCGCCGTGCTCGACGTAGCGCGCCATTTCCTGGGCGCGGATGAGCAGGCAATCGATCTCAGGGTCGGCGGTGGTGGCGAAGTACGAGCGGCCGTTGGTGTAAGCGGGCAGTCCGGCTTTCGCGAATAACTGCAGCGTGGCTTCCTGCAGGCTGCCTTTGGGGATGCCGATGCGGAGCTTCATGCGGTCTCCTTTGCAGGGAGCGGTTCGGCGGATCGCGGAACAACGAGGGGCAGGTCCTCGGTGAAGCAGGAGCGAGTGCCGCGATGGCAGACTACTCCAGCGCCTTCGACTGCGACACGGACCAGCAACGTGTCGCGATCACAGTCGGTGCTGGCAGAGATGAGGCGCAGCCGGTTGCCGGAGCTTTCACCTTTCATCCAGAGTTTCTGGCGGGTGCGGCTGTAGAAGGTGACGTATCCGGTGGCGAAGGTCTGATCGAGAGCCTGGCAATTCATGAATCCGACCATCAGGACTTCGCCGTCGGAATCATTCTGCACTACGGCAGGAATCAGACCGCCGAGTTTGTCGAAATCAAGTTCTGGGTTCATGCGATTTCTCCGAAAAAACAAAAAAGCCCGCTGCGTTGGAGCGTCAGCGGGCCAATCTTGCGATGAGTGCCTGGTTAGTTCAGATGCACCCCCGCCGACCCGCAGTGCGCGTGATGGTGATGGCGGCGATGCGTATGAGACGACATTCTCCGAAAAGAATAGGGCCGCGGGTTCTGTTTGGTCAAGAGCATTGTTCTTGAATGGAGCGATATTTTGGATGGCACCTATTTATGTTTCGAATGCAGTGGATGTTACAGTTGGCGCGGATGGCTGTTACAACCGACCAAGCCTTTTTGTTACTGTGAGATGGAAAATGGACAGGTGTGACGGAGGTTCGGGTGCCTGCTGATCTGCGATTGATCGAGGGGCAATACTTGCGCGATCTGCTGGATCAACCAGGGGCGCTGGAAGATACGCTTGCGGCCCTGGACCGGCCGAAGCCGCTAATGGATCTGGCGCAGCGACTGAGGCGCGGCGAGTTTCAGCGAATTGTCCTAACGGGTATGGGGTCGTCTTACCACGGGCTGCATCCGCTGCATCTCGAACTGATCGGGCAGGGATTCACCTCGATGATGGTGGAGACTTCGGAGTTGGTGCATTACCAGGTAAGGTTGCTCGATGCAAAGACGCTGGTGGTCGCGGTGTCGCAGTCGGGGCAGAGCGCCGAAACGGTGCGCTTGCTGGAAGTCAACGGCGGCCGCGCGGAGGTCATCGCGGTTACGAATACTCCTGAGAGTCCGCTGGCGAAGCATGCGAGAGCCGCGGTGATCACGCGGGCTGGAAGGGAGTTTTCGGTTTCGTGCAAGACGTATGTGACGACGCTGATGGCGCTGCAATGGCTGGGGGATATTTTGTGCGAGCGCGATGCCGAGCAGAGCCGGCGCGACCTGAAGAGCGCAGCTCCGACAGCGAGTGAGTATCTGGCCGAGTGGAAGGAGCACGTTTCCGCGATTGCAGATCGGTTGAGGACCATTCGGCATCTGTTTCTGGTGGGGCGGGGCGCGTCGCTGGCGGCGGTGGGGGCGGGGGCGCTGGTGATCAAGGAATCGGATCACTATCACGCCGAAGGTATGAGCAGCGCTGCTTTCCGGCACGGACCGGTGGAGATGTTGAGCGCGGAAACGTTGGTGGTGGTGTTCTCCGGTGACGAGAAATCTCGAGAGTTGAATCAGCGGCTGCTGGCGGATATTCGACAGGGAAGCGGGTTGGGCGAGCTCGTCGGAGAGAGTTCGTCGCTGAAGAGTTTCAGGATTGCGGACCACGGTGAGAGTGTTCGCCCAATTCTCGAGATCTTGCCGGTTCAGATGATCACGATCGCCCTGGCGGCGCTGGCGAAACGGGAGGCGGGGAAGTTTGACCGGGCGACGAAGATTACTGCAACCGAGTAGTACCGCCGGCAGTGGCACGGTCGCTTCGCGACCGGGACGGGCGGGGCGTCCGTCCCTACACGATCGACGAACACGTCGCTATGTATGCGCGGCTGCCTGGGCTAATTGCTTGCGCTCGGAGTCGGCCTGCTTGGCGGCCTTGCTGGCTTCCTGCGTGACGTCTCGTTCGCCGAAGCCGACGCCGACTTTTTTCAGGAATGCGTTGGGCGGCGTGCCTCCGGCAAAGATCCAGACAAAATCGTTGGGGAATTCCTCGATCTTTCCGGCGATGTCGAGAATGACGGACTCCGGTTTGAATTCCACCGGACTGGAGTTGAACAGTACGCGCACTTTGCCCGACTTCATGCATTCTTCGACGCGCTTGGCGTTGCGCTCCTTGATGCGGCTGAAGCGCTCGCTGCGGTAGGACAAGGTGACCTGATTGCCGGTCTGGTTGGCGAGGCCCATGGCGGCTTCGACCGCGCTGTCGCCGCCGCCGATGACGAGAATCTTTTTGTTGATGTAGTGGTCGGCCTCAATGAGGCGGTACATGACCTTGGGCAGGTCTTCGCCTTTGACGCCGAGCTTGCGGGGTTCGCCGGCGCGTCCGAGGGCGAGGATGACGGCACGAGAGCGATATTGATTCGTGACAGTCGTGACGGTGAAGATTCCGTCGGCGCCCTTTTGGATGTCTTCGACCTTTTCGCCGGTGGTCACGTTGAAGTCTGCGCGGTTGAGGATCATGTCCCAGAATGCGAGCAGGTTCTCTTTAGAGAGCTGCATTTTTTTGAACTTGCCGTACATGGGAAATTCCACCGGACTGGTCATGACCAGTTTCTGGCGCGGATACTTGGCGACGGTGCCGCCGATTTCGTCGCGCTCGATGGTGAGGTAATTCAGTTTGTGCTCGATGGCGCGCAGCGAGGCGCTGATTCCTGCTGGTCCCGCGCCGATGATCAAAATGTCATGCACGGGAGTGGACTTGGCGGCCGGGTTCGCTTTGAGCCGGGCGGCGATGGTGTCGACGCAGTCACGGCCTTGATTGACTGCGTTCTTGATCAGAGCGAGGCCACCGAGTTCACCAACGATAAACATGTTCTTCACGGTGGTTTCGTACTCGGGGGTCAGTTGAGGCATGTCGCCGGCCATGCTGGGGCTGGCCAGCACCATGGTGATGGCGCCCACCGGGCAGGCGTCGGCGCAGAGGCCGTGGCCAATGCATTTGTGTCCGTTGACGATCACGGCCTTGCCGCCGATCATGGCCAGAACGTCGCCTTCCGGACAGACGCTGGTGCAGGTGGCGCAGCCGATGCAATAGTTCGTGTCGATATGCGGATGCTGGGCCTTGGGGCCTTCGGAGAAGAGCTTGCCTTTCTCGACGGCCTCGCGGGCGCGGGCTTCGCGCTTCTTGAGGCTCTTGAGATAGATCATCAGAAAGAAGAAGCAGATGATCCCACCGATGCCGTAGGTGATAAGGGTATCCATGGATCAGAAGTATCCCAGAACGAATTGCAGTCCGATGTGGACCAGCGACAGCACGGCAAAGGCGTAGCTGAAGGGTTTGTGGATGACGTGCCAGAGATGGAACACCTTCTGCGAGCGCGAAAGAAAGAGCAGGCGCTTGGAGAGGGCGGCTTCCTCAGCGGCGGCATGGATAGCCTTCTCGATTTCACGATTTTGTGTAGGCAGGAAGCCAGCCAAGGTTTTCAGGGATTCCCCGAAGGTCAGCGCATGACGCCGTAGTTTGGCGACGCGGAACACGCGGACCACGTCAAGGATCATCATATAGACGAGGGCGACCACGATCGGCAAGCGGGCGACCTGCTGGGCGTTGGGCATGCGAAGCAGCGCTCGCAGGTCAGCCTCGGGCAGAAGATGTTGTGATGCCAACTGCCGCGACAGGCTCTCCTGCAGTTCCTGCAATTCTTTCATCGACAATTCGACTGTGGTGACTTTGCGCGGGATCTGGGCATAGAGATAGCGTCCGACGACACCGCTGGCGGAGACTGCGAACATGATCCAGAACGCCATACCGGCGATGCCTTTGAATTTCAGCGTGGAGTGGAAGGCGATGATGAAGGGCGCAGTGAGTCCCATCAGCACGTGGATATCGAGCCAGTGCCGCGTGCTTCCGATCTGGCCGAGCCAGGGCCAGTGCTTGCGGATCGGGTAGAGAAAGATTCCGATGAACAGGGCGACACCGGCGAATCCGAGATAAAGGCCAATGGGGCCGCTGGGTCGCAGCATGTGATGCTTGGGGGAAAATGGCCGGTCCATGGCCGCGAGCTTGTAGTAGTCGAACCCATATATGAAGATGGCGAGGTTCGAGAGAATGGCGACCACGTACAGCGCGCGCAGGCGCAGACGGTGGCCCCGTTCGGTATCTACAGTGGGCGTGATGTGCTCGGCGATTCGGGCTGTGGCGGCAGTCGCGCTCATTTTTGGATGACCTTTTCCTCGGTGTTTACTGAGAATTTCTTGTATGCCGTGAATTGATGCAAGTTACGCCAGTGCTGCCTGGGGGTTTCGACCTCCACGCGCGCCTGGGTGGGGAACCAGTAGGCCTGCTTGGAATCGGAGAAGGTGAGTGGGGCGAAGACGATTTCTGAACTCAGGGCTTTGAGGCCGACATCCTGCAGGCTGTCGGCGATTCCGGCTTCGATCTTGGCGATCGATCCGGTCTCGGGATCGATCCAGGCTGTGCCTGCGAGTTCCAGGGGATACTCCCGGCCGCGCAGGGCAAGGGCGGCAGGGGACTTCATGCCGGGGATGTGCTGGAAGCTGATCTTCTCGAGAGTGAGGCCTGCGATCACTTCCTGCCCGGCCAGCGTGAACTTGAAGGCCTGCGCATAGTAAGGATGAAACACGAGGAAGAGCGTGGCGAAGCCGTTGCTCAACAGCATGGAGGTATTCTTGCGATCGCGCTTGGCTTCATGCATCGGGATGCGGGACTCGGAAAGACTGAGTTCACCACCGGAGTTGGTCAGGATCACGAGGTAGTCGTAGGTCGAGTCTTCCTTGAGTTCAACCTTGTTTTCTTTGCCGAGCTTTTCCTGGCGAACCTGTTCTGTGCACTTCACGTCGGAGAACTGATCGAGGAAGGCTGAGGTCTGGCCGGCGGTGCGGTCGAGCAGGTCGTTGAGATGTCGAGCCTCAGGCGGGCCGGGTTCCGTAGCGGCGAGACTGAGTGCGGAGAGCAGCGCCACAACGGCGGCGGAGCGCAGGCAAAGGGTGGCGAGTTTTGTCAGGTGTGTCATTCGCCCTTCCTCCTGGAATCGAAACGGTATCCGATGGAAAACATGACCTGGTCGTAGCTCATGTCACCGCGGTTGGTGGTGAAATTTCCCTGCAGGTAGTAATGCGGCCCGAGGGTGGTCTCGACGGTGCCGGTGACGAAGCGTCCGCGGGTATTGGTGGTGAGAGTGGAAGCGAAATTCTGCTGGCCGGCCAGGACTTCCACGCGCAAGCGATCGCTTAACTGACGGGTGAGGGAGAAGGCCTCGTAAGAACCGCTGCCGAACGAACCGCTGAACTTGGCGTAATGGGCGTCGGCGCGAAGTTTGATCCAGGGCAAGCGGCCGAAGGTGATGCCATACATTTGATTGAGAGAAGTTTTGGCGTCCCCTGTGCCACTGCTGCGGCCGACATTGGCGGACAGCCAAACCTGCCTCCACACTTCAAGGCGTCCGCCCGCGCTGAAGCCCTGGAACAGGTATTTGTCGAGCAGTCCGGTGCCCACCAGATTCGGATCAAAGGTGGGGATATCGCGGAAATAGTTGTAGTTGAAATCCAGTTCCACGCGGGAGGTTGGATTCACACGGAAGGTGAAGAAGTTGCGTCCCAGGCCGGGCCCGGGAGCGGGAGTGGAGGAATTGCCCTTGGGACTATCCAGTTGCGCGGATTCATACACCGCGAAGGTGCGCTTGTACGAAATAGAATCTTCAAAGAAGACAAATGGCCGGTCGATGGCCCATTTGATCATGCTGATGCCGGCGCCGCTGGTGCTGCTGTAGTGGAAGCCGTCGAATTCGCCGCCTTCGAAGTTGACGAACGCTCCGCCCATAACCCGATCGGGGCTGTAGTCCCAGGAAGAAGGATCAGGGGTGGAGCCGCCGAAGATGCCGAGGACCGTGCCTTTGGAGAGGCGCTTGCCGAAATATCCGCCATCGAGCGTATCGAGGCTGGGCGCCCAGGGAAGGTAGAGGCGTCCGAATCCCGCGACCAGAGTCGAGTTGGGATTGTCGTAGGTCATGTTGAGGTGATAGGTGCGGTTGATGAGGTTCTGCAGGGTCTGCTGGCTTGCGGCGGATTCCTTGGTGATGCGGCCGCGCCAGTATCCGCTCAAATTCCAGTAGGTGCCGCCGATGCGGGTGATGTCGCCGCGGAAGACCACGCCGAGATCGGTGCTGTTGATGCTGCTGGTGCCGTGGCTGAAGGTCTCGATGGAATCGAAACCGATGCGGCCGCGGGCGCGGTTGACCGAAGGGAGTGGAGGGCGCGGAACTTCCTGGCGAGCTTCCTCGTCGAGCGTGTCTCCCTCGGTAAAGGAAATGACCGCCGGATATTGGCGAGTGGCGCTTAGCGCACGCTGCTGCACCAGAGCCTCGGCGTCGCCGCTTGAAAGGTAAGCGAGGTCGCCGACTACGACGGGACGCTTGGGCGTGTGAATATCGGTGACCGCCGAGGTTTCGGCGACGGCGCTGACTTCGAGTTCGGCGACGATCCGCGGATCGGCGGCGTTGGCGCTGTCTCCCTGCTTGGCGGGTAAGTTCGAGTCGACGACTTCGAGCTTCATGCCCTCTTTGAGGCCTTGGGCACGGCCACCTTCGAGATAGGCGACTCCCTCGGCGACGTACTTCACCTTGAAGACGGTGCGCAGGCTGGGATCGTCGGTGCGGGCGATCAGGGTGGAAGTTGCGGGCTGAGGCGCGGCGGCGGGCGCAGGGGCTTCGGAAGGCGGCGCGGCTGCGACTTCGGCCGGAGCTGTTGTTTCGGAAACGGGAGGCGCGGCTACAGGCGCTGGTGCGGGGGCAGGTGTGGTCTCGGCGAGCTTCGTGCCTGCTTCGAGATTAGGCGGTGCAGCAGCGGACGCATTCGAGGGCGCGGGCGTCGCAACTACTGCGGGTGCGCTTGCTGCCGGCTGAGGCTGCGTCGAAGGCTGTGGCTCGGCGGGCCTGATGGCGACGGCAACCTGGTTCTGATTGAGAGAGGGTTGAGCCGCCGGCGTTTGCGGAGCGGCGGCCGGCTGAGCCGGCTGGACGGGCCTGGGCTGCGGCGGTGCTGCCGCTACCGAAGAATTGTCGGAAGGAGGCTCGAATCCAGGGCCCGACGGCGTCGGCGGCGGTGCAGGTAACGACCCATTCTCGCGCGAAGCATTGGGGTCAATGATCGGGCTGTTGTCGCGGTGGCGGCGGAACACTCCAATGAGATTGCCGGACGTGGCCGCAACTGGAGCGCCATGAGAGCGGGCTTTCTCCAGGGGAGCAACGGTGAGGATGATCCGGTTCCCTTCGGCGGTCACCACATAAGGGTGAACTTGATCGAGGTCGAGAACGACGCGAGTGACGTAAGGGGCCGTGCTGTGCTGTCCGGTTCTGACTTGGCGGACACCGTTTACGTGCACCGCGACATTTTTCGTGTTGTCGTAGCAGATGGTATCGGGAAAATCCAGGACGATGCGATTGGGATTCGCGGCCGTCTCAACCGAGGGCTTGACGGGAGCACTGAGCGTGATTTCCACGCGCAAGTCCGATCCCTCCCGCGCCGTCGTCACGTTCTTCACCGTCACCGTGGAAGCGGTGTTCTGTGCTGCCGCACAAGACAACAAGAGCATCGGAATCAAAAGATGTTTCTGCACTGCCGTCATTCTTGGTTAACACTCGCTGGCGCTCCGCTTGCCGCCGAAAGGTCGACGTTCTGGACGCCGCCTGCTCTTGTAGTGCAATTGCGCTGCCAAGCTGGCTATCCGCCGCCCTGGCCGCTCGGATGGCACTGGTAACAGTTGATGCTGTTGTAGACGTATCCCGACACGTGGTCGTGCTGGAAGTTGTTCGAGTTATTGCCGCCGTGACAGCCCGTGCACTGGAACACGGAATAGTCGTTCGAGTTGGTATGGCACGTCGAGCAAACATTGTTCGCGTTGCCATGACTGGTTGGGAATTGCGTGTACTGCGTGTGATTGAAGGTCGCGCCGGTCCAGGCGGTCGTGTTGTGGCAACTCTGGCACGTGGTGGGGAAGAACTGCGGCTGCGCCGAGTGGCCCGGGTTGGTGGTGTTGTTGTAGTCGGTCTGGTGGCAGCCGATGCAGGTCGTGGGCAGGGTTGTGTAGTTGCCGTTGACGTGGCAGTCGGTGCAAACGCGCGGTGGCACCAGGTGCGAGCCGGTCAGGGGGAAGGCGGTGTTGTTGTGGTTGAAGGTGGAGTCGGTCCAGACGGTCGTGTCGTGGCAGAGTTCGCACGTGGTCGGGAATCCGGCTGCCGCATGCGCCGGATTGTTCGTGCCGGAATAGTCCTTCTGATGGCACGTGTAACAGAGCGTGCTATTCAGCGTGTAATTGTTGTTGACGTGGCAATCGATACAAGCCCGCGGGGGCACGGTGTGCGCGCCGGTCAGCTGGAAACCGGTGGTGGTGTGGTTAAAGGTGCCATCGGTCCACAGCACGGTGTCGTGGCAGGTTTCACATGTGGTCGGGAAAGCGGCCGCGATGTGGTTCACCGGTGTGGTCGCGGTGTTGTAGTCGTTCTGATGGCACGATACGCAGGCCGTGCTGGTCAGGTTGTAGTTGTTGTTGAAGTGGCAGTCCGTGCACAGCCGCGGCGGCACCGTGTGCAGGCCGGTCAGGGGGAACCCGGTGGACGCATGGTTGAACGTCGCATTCAGCCATGACGATGTGTCGTGGCATTGTTCGCACGTCTGGGGGAAGTTCGAGGTGACGTGATTGGGATTATTCGTCCCTTGATAGTCCTTTAGATGACAGCTGACGCAGGTCGTGACCGTGATGTTGTAATTGTTGTTGATGTGGCAGTCGGTGCACTGACGAGGCGGCACGGTGTGCAAGCCCGTCAAGGGGAAGCCGGACTTAGAGTGATCGAACTGCGCCGGCTGCCAAGCCGTCGTGTTGTGGCAAACCTCACAGGTCTGAGCAAATCCTCCCTGCACGTGATTGGGATTGCTGGTCGTCTGAAAATCCCTGGCGTGGCACGAATAACACGCAGTGGACAGCGTCTGGAACTGGCTATTGGCTGCCCCCTTGTGGCAGGAATCGCAATCCACGGCGGCGTGCGCCCCGGTCAATGGGA
>DASQGJ010000060.1:0-39069 GCA_035632675.1 Candidatus Dormiibacterota bacterium | reverse complement strand
GGGGACAAACTTCGGAGGGCCGCTCGCGGCCACGATCGCGCTGCGGTCGGCGGGTTCGACGATCACCTTGAGGTCAGGAGTGGTGGTGGTGGACCCCGAGATGTCCTGCAGGGTGAAACTGTAGATGTTCCCCTTGTCCGTGATGAGATTCAAGTTGGAGCTGATGCCTTGTTTCGCCGGATGCACAAAGCAAAAGTTGCCAACCACGTCCACGATCCAGAAGTCTTTGTCGCCCGTGGCGGCTTCCATGATTTTCTCAGTCGTGGGCAGTTCGATAAGGGTCGTATATTTCACCTTTGCGCGGATCGGGATGATGTCCTGCGAGTGATACTGCACAGTGCGCGCAGAGTCTTGGGCGAAAGCACCGATGGAAGAAAAAAACAAAGCGCAATTGACGACGAATTTCAGGTGCCGCATACAGCTCTCCTTATCGGTCGGTGTTCGAGGTTGATACAGCCAGCGCGCGTGGCCGGAACGGATGATCTTCGGCCAGATGGCGAAGTCCATCCGCAATATCGAAGCGGTCGAAATATTCTTGTTTCTTGAGGTTGTCGCGAGCATTGTTGGTTGCCATCCAGTGCGAGACCGAATCGACGTTCAAGTGCACTTTCTTGGAGGTCTGCGCCTTGCGAATCAGCATTTGGCCCGGCGGAACAAGGCCGTCGACAAGGTCCAGTTCGGTGTCGTTCAGATGAAAGGCCTCGCGGTAAACTTCCCGGTTCATGTCCGGGTTGGCCAGAAAGATCTTTGTGGGACAACTCTCGGCAACGATCGCCAACATCCCGGATTCCTCAAGCTCTTTGATGGATTGCGTCGCCAGGATCATGGCCGCTTTGTGCTTGCGCCATGTTTTCTGCGCCTGCACGACATAATTGCGGATCGTCTCGTTCTTGATGAAGAGCCACGCCTCGTCGAGCAGGAAGAACTTGGGTATGCGGAGATTCTTGGGGTCAGTGATTTCATTCGATGCCCGGTGCAAAACGTAGAACAGCAGTGGCTCCAAGACTTCCGGCGCATCGTTCCAACCGTGGAAATTGAACGTCTGAAAGCTTTTGAACGAAAGTGTGTCCTCGGCGTTGTCGAAGAGGAAGCCGTACTGTCCACCGCGGGTCCAGCGGTGTAGGCGCTCCTTCAACTCGCCGATGATGTTCCCAAAATTCGAAATCGAGCGCTGGTTCGGCTCCAGCACATAGATGCGCTCGATCGCGTCCCACAATCGGCGTTCCTCCTTGAAGTCGATCCGGTAACGTTGCTCGTTACCCTCAATCAGCACGCGGAAGAAGCTGAAGAGAAACTGCATGTTCTCTTTGGTCTGAGGCAGCGAGAAGGGGTTGATGGTGAAGTCCCGCGCTTCCTGACCCACATTGAGATACGAACCCTTGAATATCGTCGTAAGCGACTGGAAGCTGCCGCCGATATCAAAGATGAAAGTTAGCGGCTTGTACTTCTGCGCGTTCTGCAGCAGAAAAACGCAGAGATACGACTTGCCACTGCCTGTCATCCCGAGAATCAGAGTATGGGCAATGTCGCGGGTGTGCAGGTTGAGGAAGTATGGCGTGCTGTTGTCGGTTTCGACGACTGCCATGTACTCCGCGCCGAGATGTTCGTTCGTCTTTTCGCCGGTGTGGATCGTAAAGAGGAACGAGAGGTCGGCGTAATTCGTGTTCAGCAGATACAGCTTGCGGAGGTTGAGCGCATAGTTGCCCGGCACAGTGGCGAAATAAGCGTTCAGTTGGTTGTAGGTTTCCGCAAACAGATTGCCATCCGCCTTGGTGAAGATGCCAGTGAACTCGGCCCCGAGTTGCTCAAGTGCGGCTTTTGAACGGCCGTACAGCACAATCGTGAGCGAGAAATCGCCAAGCGATTGACCGTCACCCAGAGCGCGCAGGCAATCCCCAAGATTTTCAATGTCGGCCTGCTTGGACTCGTCCACCAGCACGTCGCGCGGGTTGGTCTTGGTGGCATCGTTGCCCATCTGCGAGACGAATCCCGTCTTTGACATATTGAAGTGGCGGCGGCGCTTGTTCACTTCTTTGCGGGCTTTGTCCGCGGGGAGCGGCGTCCACTCCGTGACGACGTAGAAGTTAGCCGGAATCTTCAGCAGCGCGTCGAGCACCAGGGGACGCGTTTCTGTGATGGCTTCTTTCAGGGTCAGCACACGGACGATGTGGTCGCCTACCCGCAGATGATCGCGTTCGGCTTCGATGTCGGAGTTGACCACCTGATAGTCGAGAAACTGCGTGGACTGCGGCTTCCCGGCAACACGCCAGTCGTCATAATTCAGCAAACGGCGGAAAAACCTGAATTGCCCCTGCTGATTCAAGACCTCTACTTGCATGAAATCTGCGAGCTGCCGAGCGAATGCCTGCACGTGCTGGTCGAGCCGTTGAAGGTCGCGCTCGATATGCGTCCGCAACAACTTCTTCATGCTGTCGTTGGTGAACTGCGATTTGAGTTCGGCAATCGCGCCCTCTGGGTCGCGTAACAGGCGAACTAGCGCCGTGCCGATGCCGGTCTTCGACCGGGCGCCTTCGAGCAAGATGCAGTAGAAGATTTCAACTTGATAGAGATGATCCCGCTTCGCTTCAAAGAACTTTCGTCGCTGGTCAATAGCGGCTTCGACAATGGGGTCATCATATGTTGCGAACGGTATGTCGGGGCGGTTCGATTTGAAGAGGTATTGGTAAATGTGGAAGCCTGGGCCAAAGGCTCTTAGCGCCGCCTCCAGTCTCTTCACTGCATACTCCTGTTGGGAGCGGTCCAGACTTTCGTAGTCCACACCGGGAACACTGAGAACCATGCCTAGATCGCCGCTTTTGGTAAGGAAGGCCGTCTCATTCCAGAAGCCGTAGAGGTTGATGTGGTCGTTCAGGGCCGCACTCTCTTTCCACGGTTTGATCACCTTGTCGAGAAGCAGCATCACACTACCTCCACGCGGGGAACTTGCTGCTTCGCGGCGTCATAGCGCAGCTTGTAGCGCTCTGACTTTGCGAGGATGCGGAGGAACGCCGGATCGCTGTTGGTTACCCAATGGCCGAAGGCAAAACCACCCACGAAGACGGCGATACCCGCCAAGATGGAATTGAAGAGATTGAAGGCCCCCACTGCGCCGACACAGACGAAGTAGAACAGCGTGCGCTCTACGCCCAAGTAGGTGAGAGGCTTATGCAGGCTCTTGAAGACTCGATTTGTGCGATGCTTTTGCTGTGTTTTGTCGGGCATAAGTCCTTCGTCCAAGAGCGGGTTAAAGGCGGTCTAGGAAGTGCGCTATACGCCCCAGAGCCAACTCAAGACATTCACTGCCAGAACGGCAATGCCTGTTCCGGCGGCAACACCAGCGAGGGCCTTTTTCGCACCGGGTTCGCCGTGCGCAAAACCGTAGCCGCCGATCACTATTGCAACTAGACTTGCAACCTTCGCGATAGTGCCAGTGAAAAGGCTCTGGATGGCATTAAAGCCGGTGTCGAAGGGACTGCCTTGAGCGTGAGCTGCCACCGGCAAAAGTAGGAGGAGAGCTAGTGACAGGGATTTCAAGGCTGAGAGGTGCAAGTATGCAAAGCTCTGTCTCCGGTGCAAATTGTTAGTAGGCGCAAAATGCGACATGAAAAACCTCCGGTACCACCTTTGGAATTTGCCTTGTCTGTCAACCGTAGAGGGCAACAGGAGAGCAAGTCCAAGACTTACTTGGGCACGATCCATGCGTATCGGCTATGGTTGAGTTTCGGGTAGACACCGTAGGGCATGCTAGAGGAGTTATTAAGAGGAAGAGGAGCGGTAATGCCGCTGGCCGGCACTCAAGAAACTTGACCTTCCGGTCAAGCATCTAGCGCCGTCAATGATTGCGGCAACGTAAGATGTTTAATGCCCTGGTTTAGTACCGTCTGGGGAGGATATTGCACAGACTAAATGCGCCGACATTGACTGGCTGATTTCAGGGGCGAATGATTGTTGAGAAGTGATTGTTTGGTTCGCTTCCAAGGCGAACGTCTTTGCTCGTTCCCTTTCAGCCAAAGCATGACGCCGAAGTCAGATCAATGACGCGCGACTACCTCACGGTGATAGGCGCGGACATTGATATTCGCAAGGGCCCAGACCTCAACAGGAGCTTGATCGTCTCGCCGCCACTGAACCCAGCACTCGGCAACCGTATTTCGCTCTCGGCGAGGAAGAGATAGTTCAGATATCACTGCTAAAGTACGAACATCATTTAACTTAGTCGGGACTGAGCTAAACAGGTATACAATGGCTCCCGGTCGCGCACGGCACGCTGGGGCGTATTTAGGGGCTCCGATGTGAAGGTGTCTTCGGAGGGGCTTGAGGGACTGATGGAATCTTTTGGTCACTTCGTGTCGCAACACTTTCCGGGTCCCTGGACGCTGCTGGCGTGGTGTGTGGCGGTTCTCGGACTTGTCGCTGTCATCAGTATTCCCGCATATTTCATTTTCTATCCCATCGCTACGAATGTGCGGCGAGGAGTGGCGTTCTATCTATCTCAATTGTCTGTTCGACATGCAAGTGCGCGGGAAAGTCGGCGGCGAGACCTGGAAGCCTCAATCCAGGAGTTTAGGAGCAACTCGGGAATTTCTCAGATTTCAGAGCGCATTACCCGCCTCGAAGCGGTATTGGCATCGTTTTCTGAGATTGCAAAAGCCCTAAAGCCGCATTTTGATCGGTTACTGGGTCTGCCAAGGGTCTTCGAACGGATCGGGAATCGTTTGACTGACGCCGCTTCAAAGGTATCCCCCGTTTTTCCAGATCTTCCGTCAGCGGATCAGCTTGCTGCACAGCATGGAAGTCTCAGAACCGCCAAGACACGTCTGATCGTGTCGAGCGTGATTCTTATTGCGTTGATTTCTGTCAACACGGGGATGCTGGGCCAGATTCTCCGTGATATTGGATTCATTCCCCATGACCTAATTTACTTTGGTGTTCATCTGTATCTAGTCTTCGCATTCATCCTCACGCTGGCGGAGGCTGGATTGGGATATTTGCACACGGCTGGGCGACCGACTCCCGACGAGCCCTCTCGTGTTGCGGCGTGGCCTGTAATCGCAAGCTGCTTTGCTGTGGTGATTGCCTGCGTGGAAGGATTTTTCTATTCACTGGTTGCGCCTAGCAGGGAATCGCTGGTTGACCTGCCAATCGGATATCAAATCAAGCAGGGAACCTTGTTCTTCCTTTGGGGGGCGACACTTGTGCTGGTTCTCTTCGGTCTGGGGACCATCTGGTCCACAGCGCTGGAACGAATCACTCGCTCTTCGGACCATTTCCCGGCACTCGTTAAGCGGTTAACGGACTATCGCGAGAAATTTGCGGCTGCTTGTGAGGGGGCGGCGACGAGCGCGGGTCAGTTAAGAAAAGAGGTTGATTCAGTACGCCAAAGCTTTCAGGGAGCAGCGCAAGAGGCAAGTTCGCTCGCCGCTTCTTTGAAAGCGTTCGAAGATGCAACATCAATCAAGCAACTGGAGGCCGATGCGCCCAGGCCACTGACGACGGCCGAGGCTTATCACTTCACGCATTTATCGGGTCTTTGGTTGTTGCTTACAGTCTTCGGCGTTTTCTTTGTCGCAGCGAATGTGTTTTACGCGGTTGTCTACTCTTTCCCCTATTTAGCCAATCCCGCACCGTCGTTCGTTTCGTTGGGCTTGGCAGCCTGTTTCCTCGTTTTGGGCTTACTGGTGCCGCGTGGCGAGCTACTCCTCGATGGAGCCGGAAATCGACGGATAATTGTTTCTGGATCTCCCTGGATGAAGAGAATAACTTCGGCCTTGGGGATCATGGTAGCCCTCGC
Organism: Candidatus Dormiibacterota bacterium; assembly: GCA_035632675.1. GTDB lineage: Bacteria > Acidobacteriota > Terriglobia > Terriglobales > Acidobacteriaceae > Sulfotelmatobacter. The sequence goes on along the minus strand of DASQGJ010000060.1, from coordinate 33,278 downwards.
TTTTATTGCGCTGCTCTGGCGAGTTCGCCTGGCTCGTTACCAATCCGCTTTGTGGATCGTCATCCTGATCCTTGGCTGCGCGTTGGCGGCTGCCGCCAGTCAGGCCCGCGCGACTGGCAAAGGTTTGCGCATATGGTTCAACATGTGCGGGAGTGCGCTGCTTACATGCATCGAGGCGACTATTCGCCTGTGCGGGAGAGTTTTCTTAGCTGCGGCGTACTGCATCGAGGGCATAGCTCTTGCTTTTGCGGCACCTATATTTCTGATCCGTGGTCGCGAGCTGCCTTCGTTGCATACGGTCGAAGAGCCCAAGCGCCAAACGTTAACGGCGGCATAGCGCCTATTGAGTCCGTTCCCAATGTCTTCTGGCCTCCTCAGATCGCGAGTCGCGGCAACACTCCTTCTCGTAGTTTCTTGCAGCGCGTGCTCCGTCTCCAAGTCTCAATCCGCAGGCAGTTCTCTTGTCGTACTCGTCGATTTCAGCAAGAGTTTTGTACCACTCTCAAACGATGAGCGAGCGCTTCGCGAGCTTTCATCCGCTGCGGTGGAACTCACTCAACAGCAATGGCAACCCCCGGTCGTTATTCTGTGGTCGCGTATACAGAGTGCGAGTCTCATCTCAAACCCTTTGTGCGGCCCTTATCAGTTTCAGCAATCCCTTATCAAGCGGGACAATGACGACTCCTCGCTGATTAAACAAAAGCTAGACGCATGCACCACGGCAATTGTGAAGGCTTCCAGCATCGCCACCGAGCAGACGCCCTATACCGACATTTCTGGCGCGATTGCACTCGCAGCGGAACAAGGTGAGAGTGTCCTCGGGGCGAAATATCTCGTTATCATTTCCGATTTCGTAGAAGACCTGCCGCCGGGCAGCCAAGCCGTAAAGCTGCACCTGAACGGGGAGCGTGTCCTGCTGCTGCACAAAATGGGAACCGACCGGAAGCAACCCGCGCTGGTCGATCATCTTGCTCACATTCGCCAGTGGAGCGAGACATTACGACAAGCTGGGGCGGCGTCCGTCACCGCTCTTCCTCTGAATTCCATTACGCGCCCGCGTATTGTACGAGCCTTGGGAGCCGGGACGAAGACGGGCACCGATGTGGTTGTGCTCCAAGACCTGCCTGATACCGCCCGGTTGGACGTTCTTAAAACACTTGCAACAACGTTGAGCAAGGCAGCCCGCGATTGGGATTCACCCGTTACCGTGACATGGGCGGACATGCGGGATGATCCCGGCTCTCCGGTGCAGATGCCACCACTGGAGTTCACTCCCTCGCTAATCAAGGCCTCAGATACGTCGTCAACGAAAGAATTCCCATTGCTTCTAAATGAATGCGCCGAAGGCATGAAGCGGTTCTCACCAGGGGCCAAGAATGGAGACCTCGGTGCCTCACTTAACTATTACTGGTCGGCTGGCGCGCTCGATGCGCAGCATGTGTTTCTAATTGCTTCCAGCTTTCCTGATTCGCCCAGGGCGGAACGTGACGTGGCGTTAGATCTGACTGGCGTAAGGATTGTGATGTTGCCTGCTCCCAACCAGGCCGACGCATCCGACGAGTCGGCGTATTTGGCGCGTGTTGCACGTTGGGAGAAGCGACTGAAACAACAACACGCAAATGTTTGTCGGTTGCCCTTCAATGGCGTGACGACCAGTTCACTACTTGGATGTATCTATGAGCACTAATCCCAACCCCAATCCGGCGCCGCACCTAGTTCCTGGCGCGCCTCACACGCAACGAAATTGGAGTGCGATTATTTCAGGGCGACAGCCAGCCTTCGCTTGGGCTGTGGCCACAGTGCTTGGTGGTCTCTCGATAAGTGTCGTTCCTACAGATACGGTCGTTCGCCTCCTCGTGCCGGTAGGAGTGATGTTCAGCTATGTGTGGCTTACCTATCCAAGGGGTTTACCAGCGGGCTTGCAAGCGGCACGTATCGCCCAGCTGGCCGATTCAGCTTATTTCATGGGCTTCCTGTGGACGCTCTGGGCCTTGATCGACTCCTTCGTTTTGAAAAACGCGAACCCCGGTCCGTATACCGCTTTTCGCGTTTTTGGCTATGCCTTGGTTACCACTGCTGCCGGTATGGCGACGCGGTTATATCTCCTCCAGTTCAAATACGGAGCTGGTGATCAAGAGGCTGAAGCGGAGTTTACGGTCGAACAAAAGCTCCAAGAGTTCTCGACGGCAATGGAGGGCGCTACGCGATCCGTTCAATCCTTTCATGCGCTTGCGGAGGCGTTGAATCAGGACGTTGATCGACTATCTAAGACACTGGAATCTCTCAGTGGCCAATTTGTCGGCACCCATACGGAGACCACGAAGGCGATTAAAGACAACATTACGAGAGTCGTTGAGGATATCCGGAGTGAGCTGAAGGATCCCGTGAAGGAATATGGACGCGCTATCCGCGCGTTCACTGCGAACGTCGATCAGCAATCGCAGCTTTTCATCGGGGTGGTGCAGAAATCCTCGGGAGACCTTAATCAAGCTATTAAGAATAGCGCAGAGACCGTACATACAATTCTTCGCGCGACGAGCGAGCAGATTGCCTCGGATCACTTGGATCTATCGCAGCGCCTCGGCAGTCAAACTGCCCGCATTCTTGAGGAGCTGCATAATTTGTCGAGCCGGATGGCTTCCCTTGATATTCCTCCGGATGGCCTCAAGAAGATCGTTGAGTCGTTCAACCAGTTGGAACGAGCTCTCCTGGCGGTTGCCGGCCTGCTCCGGCCCGATGGACAACTCCGGGCCAATCTCGTTCGCTTCGGAGACGAACTGCAACTCCAAACCGACACCGTTGCCAAAGCGCTTACAGATATCACGACTCGCCTCAATTCGATAAAAGTGCCGCCGGAAGTGGTCATCGACATCAGTGAGTTGACGCGCGCCACAGCGGACCTTCAAACAAGCGTGGACGGATTGCTCCAGAAAGCGAGTGATCAAAGATGGCAGACTGCACCACAAACTGCCTCGGACGCCATTCTGAAGCTTACCGCTTCGTTCGATAACTTGCGTCAGTCCGTCGCCGATGTAGACGCGTCTGTGAAAGAAGCTGCAGACAGTGCGGATGGAGACCGAAGTCGATGGTCTCTAAGAAATCTGTTTCGGTAGTGATGGACCATGCGATCCCCCGAGCCCACCAAGACAGACCTCATTATAGGCATGACCCTGGCGGAGACCTTTCTCCTCATCCTTTTCATTGTTTGGTATAGCCAGGGTGCTGGAGCCGGCCCGTCGTGGGAAAAAATCGCGAAAGACAGAGAAGCACAGATCAACGATCTCAAAGCTCAACTCCAAAAGCAACAGGACAAGGTGCTTGAACTGGAGAGAATTCGGGACTGGTGGCGGAAGAATTTTGGTACGAATCCCCCTCTTTCGATGGATGAGCTTCAGGTTGCGCTCGGACCGAAGGGCCTGACGATCATCAAGACCGATCAGCAGGCGGCGACGAAGGGTGTTGGCAGATCGAATCTTACGCCAAAGTGCTCCGAAAAGGGCTTGAAAGACGTGCTCTTCGCCACAGTGATTCGAGGACGGGACTTGTATGGTCTCAATGGGCCGGACAAGAAATTTGACGAGCTGCTAACTGCCTACGAGCCTGAGTTGCGCGAAGCACGGACACTCGACTGCAAGTATTCGGTAGACGTGTCATATCAAAGCGATGTTAGAACCGACGATTTCGTGTTTGCGCTTCGAAGACTCAGATCCGTGTTCTATGTTCAGCTTTTGCCATAAGCGATCTTAGTTTCGCTGCCCGATATGCGCTCACTCTTGTCCGGGGCCAGAGATTTGGATGTAGATCTTGTACCAGTCGGTCGCAATTGCTTTCTGTGCATCTTCCAGCGGCATGGCGCCGCTACAAACCTCGCGGTGTAAGAAGTTTTCAACTCTATCTTTTTGGCGAGCGCCTGGTTGCGGGTCGTATGGCTCCAGCCAGAGATTCTCCCTGCAGTCAGGGCAGCCGCCTAGCTCAAGGGGAATCAAATGATCGAGTTCGTAAGCAGAAGAGTCCTTGACACCTCCCGCTCTCATCAGTTCGACTTTGATTGCGTTCGTCACTCGAACCGGGGGTCTAACCGTCTTCGTCCAGCCGGGTACGCAAATGGTATCCGCAATATTTGATTGAGAGACTCTCGGGTCCGTCGCTCCAGGAGTGTTCGCGCCATCTGGGTACAATTGCGCAGGACCAACATACCTCAATGCCGCCCTAGGAAAGACATGTGTAGCTGGTTGCCTCCGAAGATTGAAATACAAAATCGCCAATAGAACGAGTGCAAGAACGAAGAGGAGAGGGAACGCGTTGGAAGAACGCTTCGTCATCTTGAGCTGAGCATCCTAACCGTCCAGGGCGTCCACCTTACTGCCCGATCCCGGTAGCTTAAGTGTCACCGAGGCATTTCTTGGCCCATGGTGTAGCGTTTTGGCGTTTTCGACTCCTGATTATTGAGAGCCATCATACTCTCGACTCTGACCCCGAACAGCCGGTGGTCACAGAACAGGAGAACGAGATGCCAGACGACGGGAGTTAACGCTTTGGCTTGCAGCGGGAAAGTTTGCGCCAATCATCGGAACTTCAGGATTGATTTAGCAGTTGCTTAACCTCGCCCTCGGGTCGGTTGCAGAGATCCTTGACCAAATTCGTAACCGCCTCGGCGATTTCTCTTTCTGCAGTGGAGCCCGCTTTGGTTTGCCCCATCAGGAGTTTTTCAGAATTCGATGCCGAGGGGTCGATTCCTAGTTGTGACCATGGCGGGCGGTAAGTGTTGGCTGCTCTACGTAGCAATTCTTGCCGAGCTGCGGGGTCCATTGCTCTCATTGCGAGGGTGAGCTGTATGAAACTCGCATCCTTCTTGAGCTCGCTCGCTACCTGAATCGGAACCTTCGCCTTGTCGAACTCCGCGAGCTTCGCGTCCGTGAAACACTGGTAGTCTAGGGTTCCGGTGCTGTCTCCGACTTGCTGGTGCTGTTTATCCTTAATAATGTTAATCAGAGTCTCCGTATCAACGGACGATGATTTCGGAGGAGCACTCTGCCTATCTGGCAATGAGGGTGCGGGGCTCTGGACGACTGCGGTGGAGGGAGGGATTGGCTGATGTATATATACATAGACCGCCACCGTTACAAGAGCTATTCCAGCGACAGCGGCGACGGCACGCATGCGGCCGCTACTTGCTCCAAACTGACCCCATGGGGTGGGAAGCTGGGCTACTGAGCTTATGAGGAGAACGCCACCTAAGATGGCGAAGATGGCCGGGAGCGTCAGGTGCGAGATGTCCATCTAGCCTAGGCCTCCTTCAGGAGCGACCCAGAGTCCGACAGTAGCCGAAATGCAATTCTAGCCGAGAAGTGCGAACACAATGCAAAATGAAATCGTGAAAAAACTCAACGGCCACTTGGGCGCTGGAATTGCGCGGGAAGCGGATGTTGTCTATACGCTGGCAGAAATCCGAAAGTTGTTCGAGCACACCCGGACGATGAAGAAGTATCCAGTGTTGGCGTTCTACACAAATTGGGCTCTACACACAAAGATTGACCGCGAACCATGGGCCAAAGCAGGCCTGAGAATCTTGGAAGACACAGTATGTAGATATCAAGCGGGATCAGGACAGCCCGAAGAAGTTTTGAGGGGGGTGACTGACCTCTTCTCGTTTCAGAAGCTTCACCGGGAGTTGCTGGATTTTGGCGCGGAACATGACATTCGGTTTCAGCAACTGTCCAATGCACAATGGCGCACATTTTCGGTGCTCCTCATCGACGTACTAGTCGATTGTCCGCTCCATGCGGAAGTGGCAACGGGTAAGGTGAAATCGTTGGCATTGACTCGAGATTTTGCGTTCTCTCACGCTGGCGGCCAAACGTTGGCGTTTTGGGAAATCGATCTTGGAAATGGTAAGGTCATGACAGGACCAATCTTCTAATAAGACGTAATTGACTTTACAGCGATAAAATACATATCGCGTTCGAGAGCCGAATCAGTGCGTCCCAACCGCTCTTTCCAAGTGTTGCATCCCTGCAGACTCTGCTTGCTCCGGCACTGCGGGAACCACGCCTTTCCATGGGTTCGATAAGGGTTCGATAAGCGCTTCCCAGGGTGTTTTAGGGGTCTCAGGGAGCCATCCGTGCCCTTTGCTTTCAAGTAGCTACGGACCCTGAGTTCCCTGTCACGGCAGAGGCCGCGGGTTCGAGTCCCGTCGTCCCCGCCATTCTTTTCAAGCACTTGCAACCCTAGCGTCCAGCAAATCAGGGGATGTTAGGGGACGATGAGCGCCGAACGAGAATGGCCCCATCCGAGAACGATTCCAATCAGCGCTCATTGGATTAGGTTTGTCTTGGGCAAAATACCCATCGGCAAAATAGCGTCGACCAATTTGTCCTGGCCAAGCGTTTGGTCCTCGATGTTGCCGGCAGATGCTTGTTCGTGACATGAAGGTTGCTGTGCCGCAAGTAGTCGCGGATCGAGAGTTGATGTTCGCCTGCCTCAGCTAGCATTGTTCCAACTGAATGTCGAAACGTGTGCCAGCCTACACCCGTGATTCCGATCCGTCTGGAATGCAGGCTGAATTTTCTTCTTCAGGATTGGTATCGCCAAGAGAAGATCAGCTAGATCGGAGAAGACCGGAACGCTGTTTGGACTCGCCTCTGGCTCGCCCGGCAATCGCGTCTGTTAGAACGCTGCCCTGTCACCGATTTCCATCTCTTAGCCTCGGCGAGCTGCCATTTCGTCTGCAATGGCTGCTTTGTCAGTAGAGGAAAGCAGCCGGGCTGCCAAAGGAAAGACGAAGTTATCCTCGACATTGATGTGTTGCTTGTATATGGCAACCAGAGTGGCAATTGCCTTTCGGAATGCTTCGGCGTCGGTCGATTCCAAGCTTCCAGTTGCGAGACACCGCTGCCCTAGCGCTTCCACTTCTGCGTGCAAAGATCCAGCCAACACATGGTCCAGTTCGAGAAGGTCAAGCCTTTCAATCGCGGCCTCTACGCAGGAAAGATGCACCAGGCGTAGGCGCGGAAACAGGGACTCTTCCTCATCCGCTGTATGCTTCGGCGCAGCTTCTCGAAAGTAGCGCAACGCAGATTCTAGTGCAGGGCGAGTGTCTTCGGTCAGGTGCCGATCGATGACCGATGCTACTCGTTCGAGAGTTCCGAGGAACATCTCAATTCGGCGGTGACAATCCGACAGAAGTCCGGTGGGATCGGAAAAGCTATGTGACCGGGCTCCAATTTGTACAGGCATTCAGCAAATCCTACGACAAGGTCTGCCAAGTAGTTCGGCGTCTCTAGTGCCGCTGCTACCGCAGAACCAGCTAGAAATCGTCTGCGCTTGACGCATTCGCGATATCCCGCATGATGTAAGCATTCACGAGCACACCGCATTCTTCGTGGCAGCGGAAGCAATGACGAGCTCCACAGGGGAGCTTGCCTTTCTTAGAATTCTCACGGACATCGTCGATGCTCCGCTGTTCTTCTGGCTTGATTTCATCCCGATGGTCGTTATCTTGCATTTGTTATCTCGCCCATTTTTGCCGGTGTCTTGTCGTTCGGCTGGCACTCCCGTCGTATACCGGCACCCAGATCTGCTCAGCGCGTTGCTCAGTCTGATATTCCTTTGGCCGCCAAGTGCAGCACGGTTCCTCAGCACGTCCCCGGTCGAAAACGTAGGGAGGCTTCAATGGGTCGCCACCGGCCAAAACGAAGACCGGGGCCTTCAGAGCTGCCACTTCATCCCTGAAAGAAAGGTTGACAGACGCGTGATCGCCTGCATGTGACTAATGTCACGGGTGGAAATTCAGGGCGACTATCGCTTAGGGGTACGTGAGGAGCAGTTAACGCGAGCGTTCAGACCCGCGGACTTCGGAATCCACACGGTCGACAAAAAGATAAAGACCCAGGCAGATTAAGAACATCACTCCAGAGAATATGGCGGCTGGGAATGCACTGTGATGATTCCCGGTTAGAAAAGATTCCAGAGCAGCGCTCAACAGCCAGATTTGTACGACCAGGAGGACGGCAATGAGAGACATCGCTCCAGCAATTGCTGTCAGGCCGCGATTTTGAGGAGGCAGGTCGTTTGAAGTTGGCATTTAGTTAGCTTTTCACCTCGACAGCAACTATTTGTTCGCCTCGTGCTTCGAAAATAATACGCGGTAGAGGGCGCGGTGGAGGCCCTTGCAGAACGGCGCCATCCTTGATCGAGAAGAAGCCCTTGTGGCACGGACATTCAAGCCTGTTGTCCACCTGAGAATAATAGACCGCGCATGAAAGATGAGTGCACTTCTGGCTGTAGCCTACATATTCGTCCTTAGCGGTCCGGATCATGATGCAGTGGTCATCTTTTGTTGGATAGCTGAATAGTTTCACTCCCCCGACAGGAATCTCTCCGAGTTGGGCCACAGGTTGCTGGGGGTAGACGGGAGGTTTGTAAAAAGCAGAACGAATCAAAATCCAGATGTTGCCCACGAACATGCCGAGGCTGGTCAGGACGAGGAATTTGGTGAGCTGCCGACGTGTGACATAGCGCTCGTCAGCCGTGCGAACCGAGAACTCCTCTTTCCAGAGCGGCTCGCTATTGCCCCGTCGCAACCAATTCATTTTGCTCCTCCCACATGTAGTCCACGACATCGAGGGCGATAGCCTCACGCTCCGCCGGGGCCATCATGTAAACCTTGGTCGTGATCTTCTGATTGCCGAAATAGAAAATATTGGTTGGCTTTTCGCGGCGATGGGCTATCTCCTCAGGTCTCACGTACGACAGTGCCTGACTCGGACAGACGGTCGCACACATCGGCCTCTTGCCGATAGAAGTGCGGTCATAGCACATGTCGCACTTCATCATCTGCTGCTCGGGAATCATCATTTTCGGGATTCCGAAGGGGCAGGCCAACACGCAGTTGTTGCAGGCGATACAGCGCGGTTTAAGCGAAGAGTGGACGATTCCATCCTCGCCCTTCTTGATGGCATCCGCCGGACAAACCTGCGCGCAGGTCGGCTCGTCACAGTGCCAGCACACGTATGCGGCCGAACGGATACTTTCCTTCCGCTCGATGAAGTCGAAGTTGATCATCGACTTTCCGCGGTGGGTATCGCATTCCTCGCACGCCTGCAAACAAGAGCGGCAACCGATACAGCGCGAAGGATCGACATAGAATTCGTATCCGAACACTAATCGCCTCCTTGCGCTGCGGCGATTTTGTGTGCTCCTCGATCGTCGGGGGACGGATCAGGTCCCGGCGCTTTGGCGATGCGACATGCAGAAACCTTGAATTCCGGAATCTTGCTGCGGGGATCGAGCGTCCGGTGAGTAAGACGGTTTGCACTGCGAGTGCCCGCCCAGTGATAGGGAATAAAGACGGTGTCGGGGCGGATGGTCTTTACTACCATGGCGCGAATCGTCAGATCGTCGCGCCGTGTTGTTACCGTAATCCAGTCGCCGTCGTTGATGCCATATTGCTCCGCAGAACGCGGATGAATTTCCGCCCGAGGTTCAGGGCTTTGATCTACTAATGCCCCTATTCGCCGGGTTTGAGTCCCAGACAAATACTGGCTGACCACGCGGCCGGTCGTCAGGAATAAAGGATAGTCATCCGCAATCGGATCGCCGCTGGGACGCCATTCTGTGACGTTGAAGTGCGCTTTGCCATCGTGGGTATAAAACTTCTGGTCGACGAATAGGCGCGGGGTACCAGGGTGGTCGAGCGATGGACAGGGCCAGAAAATCCCCATCTCCTGATCCACCTTCTCGTAGGTAATGCCGTAGTAGTCTGCCACACCGCCTCGGGAGGCGACTCGCAGCTCCTCAAAAATGTCAGCGGGATTCTTGAATGGAAAGAACTGCCCACGGCCGAGCCGATGCGCCAGGTCGATGATGATCTCGGAGTCTCGTCTGGCATCGCCCGGTGGGTCGATGCTGCTCTTCCAGTGAATGACGCGACCTTCGGCACTGCAACCTAGTCCGTCTTCTTCTTCATGCAGACTTCCTGCCATTACAACATCGGCGTGATGAGCCGTTTCGGAGAGAAAGAAATCGACTACTCCGAAGTACTCCAGTTTTGACAGTGCTTCGCGGGTGAAGTTCGCGTCGGGAAGTGAAACGATCGGATTGAAACACAGCGAGAGTAGTCCCTTGATTTCGCCGCTGTGGATGGCGTTCATGATTTCTTGTGCGCTGTAGCCCGGTTGGGGAAGTTCCTCGGGCTTGATGCCCCAGACGCCGGCAACATATTCGCGAGCGGCAGGGTCGGCGAGAGAACGTTGGCCTGGAAGTTGATCGCATTTCTGCCCGTGCTCACGTCCACCCTGGCCGTTTCCCTGGCCGGTAATCATGGTGGGGCCAGCGCCCTCGCGGCCGACGTTCCCAGTTGCAAGAGCAATGTTGAGCACCGCGAGGCAGTTCTCTACGCCTTTGGACTGATGCTCCAGTCCGCGAGCGTGCATCATGATAGCCCGCTTCGATTTGCCAATCCAACGCGCGGCCTTCTCTATCGATTCGGGCGGCACGCCGGTCATTTCAGCAACTCGGCGAAGGTTCCACTGCTTGACGGATTCCGCCACCGCCTCAAACCCGGTTGTGTATTGACTGATGAATTCGCGGTCCTCCAACCCGTCACGCAGGATGACGTGAAGCATTCCCATGAGCAGTGCAAGATCAGTGCCCGGACGTAGCGGAAGATACAGATCGGCGTTCCGTGTGATGGGCGTCATTCGAGGATCGGCGACGATCAGTTTTCCGCCGTTGTCCCGGCACCGCCAGATGTAGTCGGTTGTGATGGGAGCGCACTCGCCAATGTTCGCGCCGATTACGAACAATACTCCGGCCTTAGGGATCTCGCTCCATGGAATCGTGCTTCGATCGATGCCAAAGGCCAGCTTGTAGGCCGTACCTGCAGAGACCATACAGAGTCGCCCGTTGTAGTCGATGTGGCGAGTGCCTAGCGCCACGCGGGCGAATTTCCCGAGCAGATACGATTTTTCAGTCGAGAGTGACGCGCCGCCGTAGATTGCGAATGCGTCTTTGCCATATTGTTCCTGGATCTCGCGCATCCGGCTCACCGTGAAATTCAAGGCTTCGTCCCATGACGCCGGACGAAATCCTTGTTCACTTCGCATCAACGGAGTAAGTAAACGGTCGGGGTGATTTCCCTGCAAATATCGCTTCACGCCTTTCGGGCAAAGCATGCCGCGGTTGAACGGAAACTCTTCCCAAGGCTCGAATCCGATCACTCGATTGCCCCGGACCTTTAACTGAATCCCGCATTGTTGACCGCAAAAGCAGCAATGCGTCTTGACGAGCTTCCCCGGGGGATGGACAGATTCGTCGCTCCAGCCGCCGGGCGGTTGATAGTTAAGATGCGGGCCGAACTTGTCCTTAAGAATCTCTTCGGAGACAGGAGCCTTAGCCATTCGCTTCCTCTTTTAGTCTCAATTGCGCAAGCGAAAGTGACTTGCGCTTGCAGGCTGGACACAATTCCTGCCAGTTGCCCACTGGCCCCGACATCGAATAGTTGAAACCGACTTGTGGCAGCACACGCTTCAGATCGTCAATGTGCATGAGGGATGCATAACGCTCGCCACAACGGGCGCAGATCGCACCCTCGCTTTCGTCACCGGCGCGTTGGTAAAGCTTCACTCCCAACTGTGCGGGGCGCTGAAAGATGTGAAAGAACTTTCCAAATGGAAGAAAGAGCAAGGCTGCGATGACAGTGATGGCGTGCAATATGGCAATGAAATCGTAGAAGCTGCCGCCGAGCCACTCCTGGGAGACGGTAAGAGCCAAGCCTGTAATCGATATGGCAAAGAGCAGAATCAACGGCCAGAAATCCATTGCTAACGTTTGAACCGCACGCGCCCCTTCATCCCGCATGCGGCGCCAAAGCGAAAGCGCAATTCCACCCAGAACCAAAACGGCGGCGATATCAAGACCGTGAAAAAGCACCAGTGCAGTGAACGTGTGCAGATGGAACCTGCCTGCCGGGAACCCGAAGAGGTAGGTCACGTATGTCATCTGATCGTTGGGAGCGCTGCTGAAATGAATCCATCCGAATACTAAGGGGAAGGTGATCATTACTGCCAGTACGCATCCCCAGAAGATCAGCTGATGCATCGCCCAACGCAGCCGGGAGCGTTTTGCGATGAACGTTTGAGCTAGAAGATGAGTTCCCGCCAGCACGCTGATGTGACTGAGACTTCGAAATACTCCTCGCTCCCTGAACAATTGCCACCCGCGCTTCCAGTACACGTAGGTGGGAGGTTTTCGAATCCAGACGGAATAGTGGTAAATGACGCCCCATGTCGCGAAGATGATTGCGAAGGTGTAGATCACCAGCGCGGCGTCGAAGTTCTGCAGATTGCGTGAGCCCAGAACTATGGCGGCGATCAGAACTAGAGTCCATAACGTGGCCCAGGCTCCGCCGCGGACCTTGTCAGCGGTACGAATCAGAGCAAGAGGAAGTTTGGCAGCAAGCGCCTCTTCACGAGTCAGGAAAACACGGCTGTTCATCCACCAGAGAACACCGGCAACCGCTGACAGCAAGAGAAATCCCGGCCAAACCACTCCGAGTCGGTCACGAAACATGCCTAGAAGCAGAGGCGGAAAGAACCCACCCATCCCGCCCATTGCGCCCACCAGGCCAGTGACCGTGGCTCTCTGGGTTGGGAAATATCTAGGCACAAGTTGAAATACAGCCCCGTTACCAATGCCCAGCAAAGCAGCGCAACCCAGCGCGCCGACCGTGAAGGGCAACATCGACTGCACACCGAGCAACAGTCCGAAAGCCCCAACAGCAGGCAGAATCCATGAAAGAACTCGCGCCCCGCCAATACGATCGGACAGCCAGCCACCGAGCGGGCGGCAAAGGGTTGCGAGCACGACGAAACCGGCAGTTCGGAAGCCGGCGTCCGCGGGCCTGAGGCCAAATTGATCACGCAACAGGGTTGGCAGATAGATCGAGAAGGCGACAAAGCCACCAAAGGTCAGAAAATAGAGTGCCGCGAGTGCCCATGCGAGAGGCTCACGTGCGAGTACGCCAAGCATCTCGGAGAGACCCTTGGGTCGGGCAGTTTGGGGAGCGTTCCGAGCAAAGATCACGAAGACGGAAGCCCAAACCAACAAGATGATCGACATTCCCCAATAGACAGTGCGAAGCCCGTACACGGCAGCTACCACCGGTCCCAGGAAGACCGCAGCGGACTGGCCAATGTTTCCTAATCCGTACACGCCGAGCGCACTGCCCTGGCTCTCCATGGAGAACCAGCGAGAGACGTAGCCCACGCCAACCGCAAATGAGGACCCCGCCATTCCGAGAAAGAAGGCCACCACGAGCAGATTCTGGTAGCTGGTTGCGTAGGGGACGAACGCTACTGGCAAGGCGACAAAAAACATCAAGACTGTGAAGACGGCGCGGCCTCCAAAGCGGTCGGCCAGCATTCCTACCGGTATGCGGGCCAGCGCGCCTAGAAGAACTGGTAGCGCAACCAGAAAGGCCGTTTGGGTCGCTGAGAGATGAAACTGTTGCCGAAAACGTGGGGCGAAAGCACCGATCAAGCCCCACGCGGCAAAGCAAACCGTGAATGAGAAGGTGCCAAGGAGCAGATGCCGCTTTTGCGAATCCTGAGGATGCCCCACTGCACACTCCAACAGATCTTTTTTAGGAATTCTACTCTCGCGACTGGGTACTGGGTTCTTGGTGATGAATCAGCAGCACGTTTCTTGTCGCCCGCCTAGGACTGCGTGGATGGCGGCCGCCGGGAAAATGTGGCCAGCAAGTTAACCGCAAACAAGGTCACAGCCGTCATTTCGGTGATAGCGGAGACAGGAAGCCAGGTCCACGCCGATCGTGCCAGGCCTTGATAGGCGAGAGTTTCTGAACTAACGCGCAAGAGACATCCAACGGTGAGAAAGAAGATCGCGATGAACATAAGCTTCGTGCTGAACAGCAATCTCATTCCGGAGAAGGCCGGTAATACCCGCTGTCCGATGGCAAACACCATTGTGGCTAGAAAGCCAACGGTTAGTGCGTGTCGTGATGCTCCCCAAATACCGTAGGAGTTCTCAACTGAAGCGGCCCATATTCCTAGTGTGCCCGCAACGAAGGCCCAGATGTACGCCAGACGCACGAAGACTGGAAAGCTGGCATGCACTCCCTTAACCTTGGCTGGGCGTGCGGCCGCTTCGAACAACCGGAGCGCATGAACCGCCGTAGCCAAACCGACGATCAGTACAAGGCTTGCAGCTTTCATCCAACCTGCCAAGGCGAGTAAGACACCGGCAGAATTTAGAGCGACCGCAAGCAACAAAACGCGTCCGCGCGCTGAGCGTAAGCCTAAAAAGACAGGAAGCCACTTCGCGCTGAAGCCCCACACAAACGGAACCAGGAATCCCCAGGTCTGAAGAACAAGAAAGCGTTGATCGAACTCGGCTGGTATTTCGGGAGACGTTCCTCGCATCGCGAGAATCAATGTAATCCCAAAGTTGACGAGAAGGGCAAGAAGTAAACCGACCGACCCCGCGATGACCACAAAGACCCATTCGTCCAGTTTGCTTTTGCGAGAATCTTGGGGACGATGACCGGAAACAGTGCGGAAGAAGATCGCAAAGGCAGCCAGTTCAAGGGCGGCCGAAAGAGGCAGAAGAGTCCTCCACTGCCATTGGTACACGTTTGTGAGCCATCGCATGGTAACTCCGCTGGTCCACAGCGCCCATGATGACCATACTGCCGACAGCGCGAACGAGTTCAATCGACGCAGTTTAGGAATGGAATAGAACCCAATTCCGAGGATGAATGTTCCGATCCAACCGAAGATCTGAGCATGGCCATGTGCCTGAATCCAAGCGACAGACACGGAATCTGCAGCGTGACGGCTGCTGATCGCCAAAAGATTCCAAACCCCGAGAAAGGTACCTGGAAGCAACATGAACAGCAGCCCCGTACTGATGTAGAGCATCAGCAGGCGCGACAGAGTCGTTTCTCGCGCCGCTGTTATATCGAAAATCTGCAGCGGCGTGAGCGGACGACCAGCCTCTTTCTCAATGCGCGTTGGAAGGGCAGACATGGTCCTTCTCTCCGTTAGTGTGCCTTTTCCATCGCAATCGCCCGAGGAAAGAGAATGTTGTTCTCCAGGTGAATGTGCTGGTGAAGATCGGCTTCGAAGTCTGCCAGCGCCTTGTACAGCGTCTGGTAGCTGATACACGCGTCGCCTGGCGCCATATAACCACAGCTGGCTTCGCGCATGGCACGTAGTGCGTTCCCAGCAGAGTCGTGCTCGTGTTCCATCATGGACACGGGGTTTTGCACGCTGCCAAACGGTGGTGGCAGAACTGGTTCCTTCTGGATGACGGCCTCTTCCATCCGCACGATGTAGGGGAACAGAACGCGCTCCTCTTTCATCATGTGCGTCGTCAGTTCCTGAACCAAGCCTTGAAAGCTGATGCGGACCTGTTGCAGCTCGGGATGGTTCTTCCCGTGGACGGAGCAAACCTTATCCAGGAGAGGAATAAGACGAGCCATTTCTTCGCGCGTGTACTTGTGGTGAGTGTTCTTGATGTGCGCGATCAAGTCCGCAAGAGGCTCGTTTTGCCAGTTCCGGTCTTTCTGCGCAGCGTGTGCCGCTTGCTCGGCCATTTCCAGGGAATCGATCACTTGATCGATTGAGAGGTTCGATGCCAGGCAAGCATCTCCCAGGGATTTGTTGCCTCCGCAGCAGTAGTCGATGCCCAGCTTTTCGAAAACTCTGGTGGCCGTTGTATTTTCCAGCGCCAATTCACGGACTGTTCTTTCGGCGGTCATAGTCATTGCAGTCTCCTGACGACCCAGCTCGATTCTTGCAGGTCGCGCTTAATGTTCTGAAGTTAACGGAGCGGCACGCCCGTGCCGATGACTTTTGTCACGACGGACAAACTCAGAGGGAAAGTTCAGAATCGGAGGAATCGAAGCGATTAGGAACAAGAAAGGATATCGATCTTAAGTTTATTCCGGTGAATCGATTTCGGCCTCCAGGGCCTTTAGATTTGAGATTGTCAGCGTCCGTCCGTCGATCCGCAGTATGCCCTCTGCCTGAAGACGAGAAAGGTTGCGGGAGACGAGTTCGCGGACCGTACCAATGTGGGATGCCAGTTCCTGATTGCTGGCCGGTAGCGTGATTTCAACGCCTGCCCCGGAGCGTTTGCCATCCTTGTGAGCGAGACGTAACAGAAATGAAGCCAGCCTGTGACGGACTGTGGTGAATGAGAGTTCTTCGATGATGCCAACGAGTCTGCGCAAGCGGGAACCGACAACCCGCAAGACCTTCAGTGCTACCTGAGGATGGGCCAGGCATAACGCCTGAAAGTCTTGCTTGCTGACAAACAGTAGGGTGGCTTCGTCAATCGCCGTTACAGATGCTGGATAGTTTCCACCATCGAAAACGGGAAGTTCGGCAATGGAACTACCTGGCCCATCGATACTGAGCACCTGTTCGCGACCGTTGGCGGAACTCTTGAAGATTCGGACGTGACCGGACTCGACCACGTACAGTCCTGAACAGGGCTCACCTTCGCCAAAGACGCTCTGCCCAGCCGAGTAGTTCCGCGGCACGGCCCGCTGGGCGAGGAAATTCAACTCGCCTTCCGTCAGTCCGGAGAAGATCGGGACTTTGGCGAGTGTCTTTCCAACCACAGAAATAGGCTCGGGCACAATGCCTATTGTATCGAAGGAAGGTGACGTCAGCCCGCGGGTAATCTAGTTGTGCTGAGCTTGACCTGCAACCGCGAGTAGTGGGAGCCTCTCTGGTTCGATAGCAGTTCGGACGATGGCGGCCACTGCGGGTCAAACAGGGATGATTGGACCGAATGTTGCATGCATGATCACCTCAAACGAAAAATCAGCCGAGCCCCCCGGACGCATGTAACCAGCCTGAGTTCTTTCCAGAGAAAGCGTCATGCCGGTATCTTTCTAATAGCTTGCGGGAGCCGGGAAACGTAAACTAGGAGGCATCGTGATCGAACAAAAGATCAATGAATTCTTTGGGGATGCCGAGTCTACTGCCTTTGGAACCGGTTGGTGGAGCGGGATCTTGTCAGCCTTCTTCGGATTTCTTTCGTTCGGAGGAGTTCTGTGCCTGCATTTCCCTCAGCTACTCAGTTCTCCTGAACTGCGCCCGCACTATCCAATGCATCTCCTGCGCGTCTTGATCCAATGCCTCATCGTGGGTGCGGTCCTATTCGGAATCATCTCTTCGATTCTACGCAAGAAGAAGATCTTGGCATTAACCGGAACGTTGCTTGCCATCGCTGCGACGGCCTTGGGAGGATCCAGCGTACAGATCAACCCGAAGCTGGGAAATGGGCCTGCAATCGGCCTGGACTGGTTTTTGCTTGATATGCTCTTGATGGCAATCATCTACGTGCCTCTCGAAAGACTCTGGCCTCAGTATCCGCAACAAGGCACGTTCAGGAATGAGTGGACTTTGGATGTGGTGTATTTCATGTCCACTCATCTTCCCATACAGATTTTATCGTTTCTGGTTTTATTGCCCGCGACCCAGGCCGTTAAGTATTTGGGCGTTCCAGTTCTTCAACACTCGATCGCTCGCATGCCTTGGCTCTTGCAATTCTGTTTGGCCGTTGTGGTTGCGGATATTGCTGAATATTTCATTCATTTGGCTCTGCATAAAGTGCCTTTTCTATGGCGCTTTCATGCCGTTCACCATTCTTCGAAGGCGCTTGATTGGATCGCAGGCTCACGCTCCCACTTTGTCGACGACACACTGGTGCGCGGTTTCATTCTCGTTCCTATGATGATTGGGTTTTCGCAATCGATCATCCTGGCATATCTGATCTTTGTCACCCTTCACGCTACCTGGACTCATTGCAATTTCGGTCCCAATGCGAAATGGCTCGAGCAGTTTCTGGTGATGCCCAGATATCATCATTGGCACCATACCTCTCAAAAAGAGGGCATCGACAAGAACTTTGCGATTCATTTTCCGTGGATTGATAGACTTTTCGGAACTTACTACTATCCGGAGGAGTGGCCGGAACGTTACGGCCTTGACGGCGAGGAAATTGCGCCTGGTTTTGTTGCGCAGACGATCGATCCATTTACAGGAAGAAAAAGAACGCTTTAAAACTCCAGTGCTAGTGGAACGTCCTTGGGTACCTCTTCACCCCTTTTCGTTGCCTCTACCAACCCAAGATATTTCATCACTTTGACAGTGATGAACCCAAAGTCGTATTCCGATTTGTCGTGGCTGAGCCGCAAAAGACCCGGATAGTGGTGATGATTATTTTGGAAACAAGCGCTAAAGGTCGCCGTCACCGGCAGCCACTCGCCAATGTTCATGGCGTTGTCGTCGTCATCGTAATACCGCCGGTATCCAAATGTTCGAGTGTGGGTCCAATAGTTTTGAACCATATTGACCCACTGTGCAAAAATTCGAATTCCAATCCACATTGCCACCACAAACTTCAAGTCTCCAACTAACTTCCAGAAGAGATAAAAACTGAAGGCTTGTGCAAGGACGGCAAACACCGGATGCGCAACCACCCGAAAAGTCCGCGACACTAGAATCTCGTCGGTAGCCATATTGTCAATGCATCGATACGGCATGACACAGAGGTAGAAGGTTCGCCAGAAACCATCGCCGGAAAGTTTGTTGGGATCCCCGGGGTGATCAGCATGCTTATGATGCAATCGGTGGCGATTCACCCATGCGATCGGATCGACATAGAGCCCGAAGACGTTGTTCACGACGGTGACGGCTTTTATGAACCACACCTTATAGTCGAGTGAACGATGAGCGATCCCCAGATGAAGAACATCGGCCAAATACAAGCCGCCAGAAAACCAACAAAAGACAAAATAGACTCCGCCGATCAATATTCCCATCCAAGGTCCCAAATGAGCTGGGGCGAAATACGCCGAGGCTAGCACGTAGAGAAAAATGATCAGATAGCCCGTAAGATTGTAGATTTTCATGGCGACTCCCCGTCGGGTATTCAAACAGAAATCGGAGGTCCTTTCAAACAACAATCGCAAGACCTGATGATCAGCCCTTCGGACATGCCTGGGAGCAATGACTCACTAACCTTTGCGGTTTTGCAGAAAGCGGCGGCTCAGGCCAACCAGCACAAACACCGGACCGACCGCGCATGATGGAAGCCACATGAAGAACAACAGCCCAGTCCAATCATGGACATTGGGTTCAAAGTGTAGCAGCAAGCTCGATCCTGGAATCACGATGAGAGAGACGCCTGAAATCATAAGGCCTGCCAGCATCACCTTATTCGGCTCCTCCTTGCAGCAAAACATCAGGCAGCCAGCAAGAACAATCAGAATGCCCGGCACCAAAAGCAGCAATCCAGCCGCTGCAGCAACATACAACGGGCGGGCGGAATCATTTACCCAGCCAAGTAATAGCACGCCCAGCGTAATAGCCCCTGAGCCCGTGAGGATCAGGATCTTCGTTCGAGACATTGGCACGTCCAGCGAATTGTAGGACGATTCGCGATCTTAGGGACAGCCGAAATTCGCTCCCAACAGCGATCCTGCAACAAACCCGCACAGGCTCTTTCACGCATAAGGGGCGGAGTACGATAGCTCGACAAAGCCGTTCTTGTAAGCGGCCACATTCTTCAAATTCCACCTCTCCTCGGTCAGGGAACCGTCGAACAACCCGAGTCCGTCCCCCAGCAGGACAGGCGCGATGGTCAACTTGGAGCGTTCCTCGACTACCGCGGCTGGCCCCGTCGCAGGCTCCACAGTGCGCGCACCGAAAGGATGAAGGAGAACATCCCCGTCACGCCGAGCGCGTGCAGCGTCCAGACGAACAAGAAGGCTGGGCTGGACCTGGCAATCTCGACGTGAAAAATGCCTCCCGCGCCCATCACGTGGAAGACAGGCATGCCCATCCCAATAATCGACCCGATGAGCATGATGATCTGCCCCGACCGCCGTTCGGCGAGCACCAGCGTTCCGTACAGCCAGAGGACCAGGATGGGCACGGCTATCAGGGTTGAGCCCCCGGCCTCGGGCGTCCCGACCCTGGCGTGGATGGTGTCGCTCGTCAGGTGCAACGTCATCAACAGGATCGTGAGCAGCGACGTGATAACTAACACTAGGTTTTGCTTCATTGGATATTCTCCGTAACCAAAATCCGAATCTAGACCTTGAGCCAGCCGCGGAACCCCCGAGCGGCATAGTAAGATTCCGCGCCATTGTGGTACAGGAAAACCGTGTCGAAGCGGCGATCACAAAAGAGGGCACCGCCGAGTGTTCTGACGGCAGAAGGTGTTTTCACCCAGCTCGACGTTTTCGTATCGAACTCTCCGAGCTTCTGCAACTCGCGATATTGTTCTTCCGTCAAAAGTTCAACGCCCATGGCCGCTGCCAGATCCAGAGCGTTGCCTTTTGGTTTATTTTCTTTCCTTGAATCCAGCGCTTCACGGTCGTAACAAAGACTTCTGCGGCCTTTCGGACTCTCCTCGGAACAGTCATAGAAAATGTATTCGCCGGTCTTTTTGTCCTGACCAACAACGTCCGGTTCACCGCCAGTTCTTTCCATTTCATGCAGTGACCACAGTTTGTCAGCGTTCGCTTCGAGCTTAACTTGTACTTTGGCCCATCCGAGGCCCTTGTGGCGGTTCATGTTTTTCTCAAAGCGGGCTTGCAATACTTTGAGGATCTCTTCACGTTGTTTCTTAGAAAGGGTCGTGTTTGACATAGGTTCTTCTCTAGGTGGATTGGACTAATGTTGAATCCGTGACTACCGCAAATTCAAGATCAGTGTCAACGGCGGGTAATCCGGCCTTTCTGTATCCGTCCCGTTCCGGAGGTGGGACTTGTGTTGGTGGTATCGAGGAGATCAAAATTCGCTACAGGATGATATTCTGTGCGCCAATCGAGTCCACACCGATGACAATCCCGGAACAATCCGATCCAGGTTCCCAGCAAAGGATAGCAACGCTCGATGATCGCCGCCGCATTCATGTTGCATTTGTCTGCTACGCGGTTCTGGGCTTGGGCGTCACGCTCTTTGGAGCCGCCATGACTTTCTCTGACAAACAAACCCAGGCAGGTTGGGCGTTCCTTCTGTTTGCGAACCTCTCTCTGCCAGTTATTTTGGCGTTTGTCATCTCCATCATCTACACGGTCAAAGCCCGGCATTACCGGCCGCTGCTGGCGCTTTTCGTCATTCATATTTTGTTCCTTGCCGCCATTGTGCTGGTCATGTGGAGCCAGAGTGCGGAAGGAGCCAGCGAGATTCCTGTGGATGTCGCGATCCTGAGTTACGGGGTGTTCTTCACCGCGGTTTCCGTCTGGTGGTTTGTGTCGGGCAGGCGACGGATGGTTAAGGTAAAGAGCTAATTGGGGGTACCGGGTGGCACACTCAGTTCTGGATTTGGCTTGAGTGAGGCACCGGTCGAGTTTTCCGCCGCGACAGAACATGTAAATCACCGGGCCGGTGTCTTCGAAAAAAGTCGTCGAACGACGTGGCCTTTCCACATCCACAATCCCGAAAGGACCATCAGAGGAACGAAGATAAACCGGGTTTTGAAAGCATAGTCCGGAAGTTTGTCAAACGGACTATAGATATAACCGAGTATCGGAATGCTAACAACGAGGTGAATCCAGCGAAAGATCGAACGTGAGATGCCTCGGCTCACGATGTTGGCTGCATGGGCTGATGTGGCCATGATGTCACTCCTTGAATTTGATGATCTCAACGCCGAACTGCTTCGCGTACTCGGCGTGCAATCGCTGAAAGCCGGGGAACTTCCTGGCCTCGGGGCCGACGGGGCGCCCGATGGACTGGCCGGCGAGAACGCGATCCAGCACATCGAAGCAGATGTGCCACCCGGCCGCACCCATGGCGATGAAGCGCCGATTGATGCTGGTCCACAGCGTCAGGCGCGTGCCCCCACCAACGGATTCGAGTTCCCATCGCATGTCGTTGCCGCCCCACTTGTACTCAAGCGCCTTGGGTGCGTCAGCTCGCGTTACGGTTGTTTCGGTAATGTGGGGCGCGGGCGCTCCTACCGTGGTGAGCTTCACCGTGTTTCCCACCGTACCCAGGCTTCCGTCGGCGTCAAACGGAGCCCACTCGCGCAGATGCGCCGGGTCGGTAAGCGCCTCCCAGACTTTTTCCGGAGAGTGACGCAGTTCTCGGACGAGAATGAGCGTCCAGTTCTCGCCTTCTTGCTTTCGCATCTGCGCCCCGTAGGCGGGACCCGGTGTGTACTGCGCTAAGTCGGTCATCTTCTTCTCCTTCTCCTTGTCTTGAACGGCGGCCAGCAGTTGAGCTGAACTCGACGATCCTCACGAACGGCCGGCGACGTGCGCGCGACTTTTGCGGCTGTGCTCAAATCGAACTCACATCAAGTCGAGCACGGTCCGGACCACATCGGGCACAGCGAAGTGGAGTACTGCGGGAATCACAATCCGTGCAATCGGATACGCAATCAGCACCACGCTGAGGGCCGCCAGTACCCACATCCTGGTCGAGAGGTGGCGTTCGAGAGCATCCACATGAGCGGACCAGAACTCACAGAACTGCACGGCACTGGCAGGACCCGATGCGCATTGCTCGAGATTGGTCATGTGTGTTCTCCGTCAGCCCTGCCAGCGTGCCAGCTGGGTCAGCTGAATGAGGTTGCCGCAGGTGTCGTTTAACATCGCGATCTTCGATGCCGTCACATCCTTCGGCGGCATGGTGAACTCGGCGCCGCGCGCTTTCATACGCTCGTAGTCGGCCTGCACATCGTCGGTGAAGAACATGGCGGCCGGCTGGCTTTGCTGAAACAGCGCCTGCTGAAATGCTTTGCCCGCGGGATTGTTGTTCAGCGCCAGTTGCAGCTCCGTGCCGTTCGGGTCCTCTGCTGAGGCCACCGTCAACCAGCGAAACGGTCCCTGGCTGAAGTCGGCCTTCTTCACGAAGCCCAGAACTTCGGTATAGAAGCGCAGGGCGTTCTCCTGGTTGTCGACATACACGGTGGTCAGTTTAATTTTCATTTCTTTCTCCTTTATTACGCTCGCGTTTGGGGCCGCGGCTTCTTCTCTCTGTCTTCGTCTTGGTTGGCGGGGATGGATCGATGCGGTCAAGGTAGCGTTCGAGAGCATCGATGTGAGAGGACCAGAACCGGCGGAACTGATCCAGCCATGTATCCAGTTGTCGAAATGGTTCCGGTTTCAGCCGGTAGAGACGGCGCTGTGCGTCCACCGTGGATTCGACGAAACCGGCCTCGCGCAGCACTCGCAGGTGCTTTGACACGGTCGGCTGCGTCATACGAAGCTGCCGCTCGATCTCCCCTACCGATTGTTCGGACGAGACCAGCAGGCTCAAGATCGCGCGGCGGTTCGGCTCCGCAATGATTTCGAATACGGATTCCACTCTTTGTATATACTCTGAAAAGCATATACCTGTCAAGGCATATGACAATAAATTTTACGCTTAACCCTTACATCGCATTCCGGGGAACAGAAGGTACTGGATAACAATCTCGCGGGCGCGGGAATAAAACACAGTCCGGCCGGTTATGCCTGATGAGCGTCAGAGAATGTAAGGCTGAGCAGCGATGGTAAACCCTTTCGAGCTTAAGACGATCCTTCTAGCGAAGCACGCACAACATGTTGTGTTGATCCATTTTCCGATCGCGCTGTTTCTGGCCGCGGTGGCCTTCGACTGCGTCGCGCAATGGTCCAATCGAAGTGGACTTGCGGACGCAGCCTATTTCAACCTGCTGGGGGCAGCGATTTCGACGGTCCCCGTCCTCGCCACCGGAGTACTCGCGTGGCAGTTCCAACTCGAAGGCCAGGAATTCAAAGGCATCTTGCGCTTGCACGTGCTGCTCGCGTGTGTTTCGAGTGCGGCGATCTGGATCGTCTGGTGGCTGCATTTCCGCGCGCGGCAGCGGGCGCAGCTTTTGCCGAGCTACCGGCTGGTGATTGAAGTCTTGGGCGTCTGCGTTATCGCGATCACCGGGCACTTGGGCGGCTTCTTAAGCGGCGTGAATGGACTTGGCTAGGCGTCCCGATGTTTCTCATGCTGAGAAGGTCGGAATCTCTGTCCCGGCAAGCACAGAGAGCATGACTTGTTTTAGATCCTGGCGGGAATAAAAGCGTTTCAAGTCAGTTATCCACCCAGAACGTCACAAACCACGGAGTCCAAATGAGAAACAAAATACAAGGCCGGATCGACCAGAAGTTACAGGATCTCAACAACGACGGCATCGACCGGCGTGGATTCCTGAAGTGCATGGCATGGGCGGGCACCGGCCTGGTGTGGACGATGAGCGGCGGAATCCCTGCGTCTCGCGCTTTCGGGAAGATCTATGGCAAGGATTCTGGCAAAGGTGGGGACTTCAGCTTCGTGCAGATCAGTGACAGCCACATCGGCTTCAACAAGCCGGCCAATCCAGACGTCACCGCCACTTTGCAGGCAGCCATCGACAAGATCAATGGTATGCCGCACAAACCAGATTTCATCATTCACACGGGCGATCTGAGTCAGCTCTCAAAGCCGAGTGAATTCGACACGCTCGACCAGGCATTGAAAGGCGCCGCGGCGACACAGATCTACTTTGTGCCAGGTGAGCACGACATGCTATCCGACAACGGCGAGGAATATCTCAAGCGCTATGGAAAAGGCGCGAAAGGATCCGGGTGGTACAGCTTTGATCACAAAGGCGTTCATTTTGCTGGTCTCGTAAATGTCGCCAATTTGAAAGCCGGCGGCATGGGGTCGCTCGGTCACGAACAGCTGAAGTGGCTGGAGGGCGATCTGAAGGGTCGCTCTTCCAGCACTCCCATTGTGCTCTTCGCGCATATTCCTCTCTGGACCATCTATCCCGATTGGGGATGGGGAACCGATGACAGTGAGCAGGCATTGTCTTACGTCAAACGTTTCGGTTCCGTGACAGTGCTGAACGGCCATATTCACCAGATCATGCAAAAGATCGAAGGCAAGGTTTCCTTCTACACTGCGATGTCGACTGCCTTCCCTCAACCTGCGCCGGGAACAGCTCCGTCGGCCGGCCCCATGAAGGTGCCGGCTGACCAGTTGCGTCAAGTGTTGGGTATCACCGATGTGAACTATCTGGTCAGCGGTCGGAGCCTCGCCGTCGTCGATTCGCCACTCGGGGACCAGGGCTGATCGGCTTCACCGAGTGGATCGAGGCTGGAATTTCGTTGACTCAGTCCGTGGGTATGCGGCTAGAGATCCCGCCTAAAGGAATGATCAAGCAAGAGTACAAACTGAAAAAGGAAACAAGACAATGACAACGAAGAACAAGTGGATGGCAAGTTTGGCAATACCGGTCTTGATGGCGATGCTTCTGCTGGCGGGAACACCGAGTGTCACAGCGAGCGACCAGCCTTCAGCGGCCAGCGCAGCCGTTAAGATTGACAATTTCAGCTTTGGGCCGCAGACGCTGACGGTTTCTGTCGGCACCACGGTCGTCTGGACCAACCGCGATGATATTCCTCACACCGTGGTTAGCACCGACGGTGTATTCAATTCCAAGGTGCGGGACACGGACGAGGAATTCTCCTACACGTTTACCAAGGCGGGAACGTACCCCTATTTTTGTTCGGTCCACCCCAAGATGACGGGTAAGGTCGTGGTGCAGTGACACCGCGAGGACACTGGATGGCCCGTAGGCGGATCGGTCCTCTTTGTCAATCGCTGATGAGACTTTGGTGGTCTTCGAGCGCTGCCAACCTGGCAAAGACATTAGCGACAACCCGGTCACATCGGGGAGCATGAAATGGGAATGCGTCAACCGCCGATATTTTGGCATTTGCGTAAAGCTCCTTTCGGAGCATCCCGTGGGCCCTGTGCAGCCGAACTTTGACGTTCTCTTCCGTAAGCGACAGGCACTCGGCAGTCTCTGCAGTTGTCATCTCCTCCACGTCGCGCATCATCACGACTGCTCTGTACTGCTCCGGCAGGCGCTCAATCGCTTGTTCGAGAATCTTGCTCATCTCGACTGCGGCAGTTTCAGATTCGGGGTTTGACGTGAGCGGGGCCACCCCGATCTCGTTTTGCATGTTCTCATTCATATCGTCCCAATCCTCGAACCGTCTTGCCTTGCGTGCGCGAGCCAAGGCTTCATGCACCGCGATACGGGTCAGCCAGGTCGAAAACTTAGCGCGCCCCTCGAACTGACCGAGGTGCTGGAATGCCCTTACATACGCGTCTTGCATCACGTCCTCGGCCTCGCCGTCGTTCTTCACTATGGCGCGGGCCACGCGGTACAGTCGAGTGTTGTAGCGCCGCATCACCACCTCATACAGTGCCGCATCTCCGGCGAGAACCCGTTCAACCACTTCTTCATCCGACAGGGTTGCGGCTCCCGCTAGCGTCAGGACTTCATCAGCCATACGTTCGTCCTTGTTCCTCCAGATCATCCTAAATCATAGAGTCGCGAGGTCCGCGCGGGGTTACAGCGCATCCTGTACCCGGATGGCTGTAACCAAAGGCGAATCCGAGAACTCCTTAGGTTTTAGGAAAAGGAGAAAAGCATGGATCGACGACTGAACTCGAGCTGGTGGGCTTTGAGGATCGCGCTGGGGGTCGCGCCTTTTCTGGCAGGCCTCGACAAGTTCTTCAACCTTCTTACGAAATGGACGACGTATCTCAATCCCTTGGTGCTGCGCGTCGTACCGGTTGGCCCAGAAACCTTCATGCATGCCGTGGGTGTGGTTGAGATGCTTGTGGGTGTTGCTATTTTGACTCGTTGGACGCGATGGGGGGCGTATGTCGCGGCCGCCTGGCTCGTGGGTATTGCTTTAAGTCTGATTACGATGGGCGCCTTCTTTGACGTTGCAGTTCGCGATCTCCTTATCGCAGTGGCAGCGTTCTCCCTGGCTCGACTTACGGAGGTCCGGGAAGCATCGGTAGCTAATTCCTTCACCGACCGGCAAGAACTGGAACGGCCGAGCGCCGCTTGAACGAGTTGTCAGGCTTGGTTGCGTCAGCCCATTTCTTCAAGGGTAATATATGGTCAGGCCGGAGCTGACGCGGCCCATGATGCGCGGGAAAACGAGGGAGCGAAATGGCATCCGCCCAAGTGACGATTTACGAGAAACCGACCTGAAGCAAGTGCCGCGAGGTCAAGAGGATCTTGACCACCATGGGAGTGGAATACCGAGCCATCAATTACCTGGATGAGCCTCTCTCGGCAGCCGCACTCAAGAAACTGCTTCGCAGCGCCGGGTTGAGACCACAGGATGCCCTTCGAACCAATGAGGAGGCATATCGACGATATGTGGCGGGTCAGAACTTAAGTGACGATCGACTGGTTCGGGTCATGGCCGACCATCCGGAACTGATCCAGAGACCGATTGTGACAAGAGGCGACAGAGTTGTGCTGGCGCGACCGGTGGAACGACTGGCGGATCTCGGCATCGCATTTGAGTCCGATCGTTGACATCGAGCACGACGCGTGGGTTGCCCGCAGAAGTACGGATTCAGGAAGGCCCCAGCTTTGCGTATTCGGCGCGGGCTTGCTCCAAAATCGGTATGTCGGGATCGGCGTTCTTCCATAGGGCAAGGAATTCCTGGTAGGCTTCGCGCCCCGCATCTTTGTTTCCTTGCAGCACGTGAGCGCGGGCCAACCCGAGTTGCGCCAATGCGCCGGCGGGATCGGAAGGGAATCCTTTTCGCAGACTTACAACTGCGCGGTATTCTTCGACGGCTTCGGCTGCACGCCCGGCCTGCAACAGGGCCGTTGCACGCGCGAGCATCGAATCCAGGTTGCCCCGGTCGTAGGGAATTCCCGCGGCGAGAAGATTTAAAGCGCCATTGCTGTCCCCGTCGTGCAGGAGTGCGATCGCATGGATCATGGGCGCGTATATGAATTGAACGCTGGTGTCCTCGGGTCGGCGCTTGGCGAGACCATCAATCAGCCTCTCCGATTCGCGGTCGTCCCCCACCACAGCCAACGCCACTGCGACCGGCTCAATCGTGTCCCACTGCTGGGAGAGCTTCAGTGCGGCCCTCGCACTCTCCCGGGCGCGAGCCGGTTGCCCAAGGTACGCTTCGTAGACCGCCCGGAGCCCCATGGCAAAAGAGGCATTGTCTTTAAGGCCGAGTTTCAGAGCCAGCTGGCTGGTTTGAGAGTACAACTCCTCGGATTCACGAAGCCGCCCGCGACAAGCCGCCAGGGCGGCGTCGCGGTAGAGCAAGTTCAGATTGCCGCCCGGGGTAGCCCGCAGCGCTGCATCCTCTCGATTGCGAGCCTCTGTGTCCGCTTGCACAATCGCAATATTTGACAGTCGCAAATGAAGCCAGGAACTGTCGGGAGACAAGCTCAACCCCTGGGTGGCCACCTGTTTTGCCTCATCCAGCCGGCCCAGGGCGGCATACGATTCGGCGGCACTCCCGTAAACCCCGACCACATCGGGTGCCATGCGAAGTCCGATCAATGCGTGCTCCAGAGCTTTGTCATACCGGCCAACAATGCTGTACTCGTTCGCAAGATTGATTTGGGGCAACGGATCCTGAGGATAGAACCGGCTGTAGGTCTCGTACGTCTCGGTCACTTTCTGTCGTTGTCCGAGCAACAGGTAATAGTGCGCCGTGATGTAGAACTTTTCTCTCTCGCTTACCCGGTCGCTCAGGGACATCGCCTTCTTCTCGTGCTCTTCGGCAAGCTGCAGCTGTTCCAGGTTGAGGTAGGCGGTTCCGAGACTCGCGTGCGCCAAAGCAAAGTCCGGATCGATTTGCAGGGCGCGCTCAAAAAATGGAATGGCAGGAAGTTCTCCCTCGCCGCGCTTTTCAGTTCCCAGAGTGTAGAGCTGCAGGGCTTGCAGCGAAGAGGTTGTGACCTGCTCGAGGGGCTGGTCAAACTGATGAATCGAGGAGAGCGATTCTCCAAGTTGCTCACGCAGTCTTTTGTCCGACTGGCCGAGCACATTCAGTATCTCGTCCTTGCCACCGGCTTGCACGCGTTCCACCACCAGAACGTCACCCGAAGCAGGGTTGGTCACTTCTAGCGTCAGCAGGTACTGATTCCCCAGTGCGACCAGCGACCCTGCCATCATTGCCTTAATTCCATTCCGCTGGCAGATTTCCCGCCCAATCTCGGCGCTCACACGAGTGTCGGGCGGCTTGCCCATCAAACGGAGTGTCTGCCGGATCTTTTCATCGGCGACAATGTTCAGATATGGAGACTGACCTAGGTCGATCGAGACCGCCTTTCTTAAGGTGGCATCGAAAATCGGATCGCCCGTCTGGTTCGAGAACTCCGTGATAAGAAGGTAGTCTTTGGTAGTCAAACGTGGATGGCTGCGGGAGCGCATACCTGCCACCAGCGCAGTTAGCGCGATGACCAGCGACAACATCCCGGCGACAGCCCACCCCCAGCGTCGTGAGAGGGACTTCTTCCCTCTGGTCTGCTCATCGTGGCCATGCTTTGCCAGTTCCGCATCTTCGATCGTTGCAATGAAGCGATATCCCTTCCGCGGGACGGTCTCAATATAGTGAGGACTCTGTGCTTCATCGCCCAGTACAGCCCGGATCTGCCGGATACAGTAGTTGAGCCCCTGTTCGAAATCGACAAAAGTCTCAGTGCCCCAGAGCTCACGGCGCAGCTCCTCACGAGTCACAATTCGCCCGTGAGAAGAGACCAGGACCGTGAGGACCTTGAATGGTTGGGGCTGGATGCGGAGAGGTACCCCACCTCGTCGAAGTTGTTGGGTTTCGAGGTCCAGTTCGAAGAGACCAAACCTAAGGACTTTACTGGAAACGGGCCGCGAGTCCACGCTATGCAACCCTCGGATTAGTTAGGGGCGGATTATATCACCGCAGAATGTTGGCGGGTAGGCCGGCTCGACTGCTCCTCATCTCCGAATTCAAGTCTCGCGGAATCAGCTGCATGCGTCCTCAGAACAACTTCAGTCAGAACTCAGTTGCCTCGCCAGAAGAATCGACCTACCATCGCTGCCGTTTTCGCACGGAGGTCCGACCAATGCACTGTGAAAAATGCGGGGTCGAGATGGTGCCGGGGTCCGCGTTCTGTGCCAGCTGCGGTCAGCCCGTGCGCCTGCAGCCAGGGGAATCCGGCGAAACGGCGGTAGCCACTCCCGGATTGCCGTCGAACGTGGCCGGTGCCCTCTGCTATCTGGCAGGACTTATCACCGGAATCTTGTTCCTCGTCTTAGAGCCCTACCGACGTGATCGATTTGTCCGTTTTCACGCCTTTCAGTCCGTCTTCTTCAACGTCGCTTGGGTCGTGTTTTATCTGGCATTGGGGATGCTGCAATCGCTGGCGCCGTGGAAACTGTGGCACCTGATCGCAACATTTTCCACGATCATCTCGCTCGCGCTTTTCTGTGTCGCGCTGTCGCTCATGTATCGAGCCTACAACAACGAGCGTTTCAAGCTTCCCGTCATTGGGGACTTGGCCGAAAAACAGGCTTAGGAATCTGACGTTGGGGGCGTAGCGAGGGCTGCTTCTGCAGTGTGTGTGTGTCGTACGCACTAAGGGCCGGGGACGCGGCAGTCTTGGGGGGATAGCTGGCCTCGGCCCTGTTATTGGAGATTCTTCATGAAAAGACGAATGAACCGATTTAGTGCTTGTTGCCTTCTTCTCGCGTGTGCGGTTACCACCGCCTGCACGGGGAAACCAACCGGGACCTCTGCAGCACCGTCGTCAGCGGCGAAGGTGAGTGCTGCCAACGACTACAGCAAACCTTATCTAACCGACGAAAAGATGCAACAGTTCCTCGCTTCCATGAAAGAGGAACACAACCCGCTTGAGCTTATGTTCAAGCCAGGGGGCCAGACGCAGAACCTTGCTACGTTGGGCGGGCGCATCGAGGAATTCAATTCCTTCGCCCGCAAGTATGGCTTTCAGGATTATCAGGACTATACCGGCGTCTGGGGCAGGATCACGGTGGGCGAAATGCAAATCTGGGGCGCAAAGACCTTCGAGGACATGATCAATGGTGCACAACAAGAACTGAAGAAACCGGACCTGACTCCGGAGATGCGTAAGGTCTACGAGGACCAGGTCACCACCGCGCAGAAAGGCCTCGACGACATGAACAAGAAGAGCACGAGCGTGAATGCGGCAGACATGGAGTTGATCAAGAAATACAAAGATCAGATCGATGCCGCGCAAAAGAAGTACCAGGCCGCAAAGTGAACCGCACTTGGCGTAATGTAGCCGCGGATTTCGATAGAGGCAGAGCCGGTTACTACAAACAGATTTCCTTTGGAGAAATCATGAGAAGGCTATGGGCCGTTGTGTTAACGATTTCATCTCTCTGGGCGACGGAAGCTTCGGCGCAAGCGGGTCAAAAAGCTGCGCCAAAGCCTGCTTCCAAACCGGCCGCAGCTCGATTCAACGTGACCGGAACCTGGTCGTCCAATCTGCCCGGAGGTCCGGACCTCAAACTCTTCCAGGAAGGAGACCTCGTCTGGGGCGAAGATCATCTCAACGAAGGAGGTGTTCGCGGATTGTGGTCCGACGGCCGCCTCATGCTGGTCTACACCGACAGCGTTGTGGATCAGAAAAACCCGGGATGCGGGCCCCGGACCGTGCTCGTGGTGAAGAGCAAGGGAACGGCCACGCATCTGGAAGGGACCGGATTCGATCTGCAGTCCGGCAAGACACAGACCAAGTATCTCTCGCGCAGCACGCCGGATCCGGGGCCGGACTTCACGTATCCCTACGACCAGGAATTGAAAAGATGTGGCGACCTTTTTACCTGGGAACTCGCCTTTGAATCCGACTCGGACCAGTTGAAAGGAACGGACTGGCCGGTGTTAGCCAAGGTTTCCGATCTGTTGAAGAAAGAGCGGGCCTTGAAGATCAAGATCGCCGGGCACACTGACTCCACCGGAGATGCCGCCCACAATCAGGACCTGTCCTTGCGCCGCGCCGAGACCGTAAAGAAGACGCTGATCGAGAAGTATGGGGCGGATGCGACCCGAATCACGACCAAAGGATGGGGCGCCGATCAACCGCTCGTCGATAACGGCACAGAAGAGGGACGTGCTATTAACCGGCGTGTCGAAATCCTGATTGCGCATTAAGGGAGCGGTATCGCCGCAAACTGATCAAGCTGCAGAAAAGTTAACCGTCGTAGCAAGTCGGGTACGAAAGGAAATCCGAATGAAAGCACTTATCAGGAACATGGCCGTTGTGAGCTCTCTGCTCCTATCAGGCGTCTGTATGGTTGCTGCTCAAGATGCGCAGGGCAGCAAGGATCATCCCCTGATCTCGCGTTATCCCGGTTCTACCATCAACGAGTATCGTCAGAAGGCATTCGACGAGTACGAACTCCCGCTAAGCCCCGTGGTCGAAGGAAAATACGAGAAGACGCAGCACGTGGAAGGAAAGGTCACCGCGATCTACTACACGACGTCCGAGGGCCGCAGCGCCCTTGAGATCTACCGCAATTACACGGCCGCCCTCAAGAACGGCGGCTTTCAGACGCTGTTCTCCTGCGACAAGACATGCGGCGACGGGCCTCCCGCAGGGGCATTCCCTTTGGACGATGCATTCGGAAACTTCTCGGTTGCGCGCTACCTTGCGGCAAAGCTCACCCGGGACGCCGGCGACGTCTACGTTGCCCTCTGGGTCTATGACAGCAGTTTCGACATCAAAACATTTCTTGCTGTCGTTGAAGTCAAGCCCATGGAGTCGGGCGTGGTTACCGTTAATGCCGCATCACTGGCCAGCGATATCACGCGGAATGGACACGCCTCCGTCTACGGCATCTATTTCGATACCGGGAAAGCCGACGTGAAACCCGAATCCAACGCGACGTTGAAAGAGATCGCCAAACTGCTTCAGCAAGATCCGAAACTTAAACTCTACGTGGTGGGACACACGGACAACGTTGGGGCCCTGGCGAGCAATATCGATCTCTCCAAGCGTCGCGGCGACGCCGTCGTGAACGTGTTGACCAGCAACTACAACATTCCGGCCGTGCGCCTGAGCGCTCAAGGTGACGGGCCCACGGCACCCGTGGCGTCGAACGACACCGATGACGGCCGGGCCAAGAATCGCCGCGTCGAATTAGTGAAGCAGTGAATCTCGCTAACTCGTCAACCACCCATCAGTACTGGATCTTGTTCGGCTTTTCCTGCCAGGCGCGGAACGCCGCCAGCGCTTGTTCGCGCATCATTTGCAGCATGGGAATCTTGCGTTGAGGGTGAGGCTGAGCGAACTCGCGGTAGATAAACGAATCGTCAAACCCTAGCTGGGAGGCATCGGCGGCGAGATTGCCGAAATGAATCCGACTGAGATGTGCCCAATAGATCGCGCCCAGACACATTGGGCATGGTTCGCAGGAA
>DASQGJ010000059.1:0-472933 GCA_035632675.1 Candidatus Dormiibacterota bacterium | reverse complement strand
CAGCGACGCAACAGCCGGCACCGCGCGGAACGCGATCAGCGAGTGGCGGTTGAACTCAACTGTCGTGACTGAGATCTTCCGAATGACATCCTGCCCGCCCCACCAGATCACCGATGCGATCGCGATTGACGAGAAGAAGTCGACCACCGGGTAATACACCGCGTAGGCCATGATCGCGTCTTTGAACGCGTCCATGTGGCTGCGGTTGATTTCAGAGAAACGGTTGTAGGCTTTCTTCTCGCGGTTGAAGAGCTGCAAAACAACCATGCCGCTGACATGCTCCTGCAGATACGAGTTGATGCGGGCGATTGCAGTGCGAATGCGGCGGTAGGAGTCGCGGACCTTGTCCCGGAAAATCTTGGTGGCGAACACGATGAACGGCAGAACGGCGAAGGTGATCAGCGCCAGCTTCCAGTTCATGCACAGCATGATGCCGAGAATTCCCACGAGGACGAAGATATCCTCGAAGATCGAGACCACGCCGGAGGTGAACATCTCGTTCAAGGCGTCGACGTCGGTGGTAACGCGCGTGACCAGCCGGCCCACGGGATTCTTGTCGTAGAAGGCGACATGCATGCGCTGCAGGTGGCGGAAGATCTGGCTGCGCAGGTCGAACATGATCTTCTGGCCGGTCCACTGCATGAAGTAAGTTTGCAGGAACTCGAGCACGAAGGTGAAGAGCAATAGTCCGAAATAGATGGTAGAGATCTGGGCGATGCCGGTGGCCGGACGCGGGCTGAGCCAGTTCCAGAGACCGGAGGCGGCGTCCGGGGTCGGCGCGAGGTAACGGTCCACAGCGACTTTGACGAGGTAGGGTCCGAGGACATCCGCGATAGATTTCAGAATGATCGAGACAATGGCCACCGTCACCTGCCAGCGGTACGGACGCAGGTAGGTGAGCAGCCGCCGCATCAGACGGCTGTCATACGCTTTGCCGAGTACCTCTTCTTCCTGGGCCATTCGTTCTCGATTACAGAGTCGGACAAACGAGCAGACGGCGCTGGGGACGCCTGCCAACAGGGTACCTCAAATAGATGGCGAAGGCAGTGGGCAGGATGGAAAAGGTTTGCGGGTGGGATAATCAGGAAGATGGGCACGGGGATCTACATTTCGGTGCCGTTCTGCCGCACCAAGTGCAGTTACTGCAACTTCGCGTCGGACGTGTTTTCAAAGGCGGCGTTCGATCGCTATGTCGAGCGGGTCTGCTGCGACATTGCGAACGCCGCGCGCATCGCAGACGAGATGGGCGGCCGCTTCGAGCGGGAAGTGGATTCGATCTACCTTGGCGGCGGCACTCCCACGGTGCTGGAGGCTGGCCAGCTT
Organism: Candidatus Dormiibacterota bacterium; assembly: GCA_035632675.1. Taxonomy (GTDB): domain Bacteria; phylum Acidobacteriota; class Terriglobia; order Terriglobales; family Acidobacteriaceae; genus Sulfotelmatobacter. The sequence goes on along the minus strand of DASQGJ010000059.1, from coordinate 471,610 downwards.
CGCCGCGTATTCGATGCCGTGCGCGCTCAGTTCTCGGTGACGCGCGATGCCGAGATCACGGTCGAATGTGCGCCCGGAACATTGACCCAGGGGATGATCCAGACGCTGCTGGATTGCGGAGTCAACCGGGTCAGCCTGGGAGTGCAGTCGTTTGTGGATGGCGAGGCGGCGGCGGTTGGCCGCTTGCACAAGCGCGTCACGGTCGTGGATGACATCGCCCGCCTGCGTGCGGCTGGGATTACGAACATCAACATCGATTTGATCGCCGGCCTGCCGCACCAGACGGCGGAGAGTTGGAGACAGTCGCTCACGGAGACGATCGCGACGGGTGCGCCCCACGTCAGCGTGTACATGCTCGAAGTGGACGAGGATTCGCGGCTGGGGCGCGAGTTGATTGCGGGGGGCACGAAGTATCACGCGCACTTTGTGCCGGAGGAAGACGCGGTGGCCGATTTCTATTTGGCCGCATGCGAGACATTGGAGGCAGCGGGCGTGGCGCAATATGAGATCTCCAACTTCGCGCGACCGGAATTTGAATCACGCCACAACCTGAAATATTGGACGCGGCAGCCGTATCTGGGTTTTGGCGTGGATGCGCACTCGATTCTGCGTTCTCCGTCGGAGAAATGGGAATCCGTGCGCTTCGCCTCCGCGGACGCGCTGGAACAATTCGTCGCGGGATCGCCCTTCAAAAAAACGGAGGTGTCGCGCACGACCGCGCTGGAAGAATCGTTCTTCCTCGGTTTGCGCTTGAACCGGGGCGTCAACCTGGACGAGGTAGCCCGCAGCTTCGGGCAGACGGCGGTCGACAACCTCCGGCCAGAGATTGCAGAACTCACGGGACTCGGACTCCTCGAGATCGTCGGCGATGTGGTTCGTCTGACATCACGCGGACGATTGCTCTCGAACGAAGTCTTCCAGGCTTTTATTGCGCACGCTGCCGATCCTGCGTGAGGCGGAGCGTTTCGCGGAAATTCCCAAACCATCCGGTCGGTTGGGCGAGGCCTTCCGGCACGCGAAATCCCCAGTATTGACGGGCATCTTCACACCCTGACTCTCTTCTCCCGGAGGTAACTTCTCTCCGATTCCAGCGCCATGTTCTAATCGAACCACGTAGGCCCGGACGCATTTCGTCCGGGAGGTTTTGAACGTGCGGGCGGACGAATGCGTCCGCCGCTACGTGAGCACTGGTGTTCGGAGGGATCGTGGATTTTCAACTGAACGAAGAACAGCTGCAACTGAAGAAAAGCGTGCGCGAGTTTGCCGAGCGCGAGATCAAGCCACATGTCATGGAGTGGGACGAGGCTGGAGTGTTCCCCATGGCAACGATCAAGGAATTGGGCAGGCTCGGCTTGCTGGGCATGATTTTCCCCGCAGAATACGGCGGCGCGGGCATGGGATACGTCGAGTATGTCACGGCGATTGAGGAACTCTCGCGTGTGGATGGGTCGGTCGGCATCATCATGGCGGCACATACTTCGCTATGCTCGAACCATATTTTCCTGGCCGGGAATGAGGCGCAGAAGAAGAAATACGTCAGCAAACTTGCTACCGGAGAGTTCATCGGCGCTTGGGGACTGACCGAGCCCGCATCGGGTTCAGACGCCGGCAGCGCGCGCATGACCGCCGTCCGCAAGGGAAACAACTGGGTGCTGAATGGGACCAAGACGTTTTGCACCAACGGGCACTATGCCGATGTGGTGGTGGTGCTCGCGGTGACCGACCGTGCGGCGCACACCCATGGACTTTCGGCGTTTCTCGTCGAGAAAGATACCAAGGGATTTCGTCCGGGCAAGAAAGAAAACAAGCTGGGACTGCGGGCCAGCGACACGGCGGAATTGATCTTCGAAGATTGCGTGATCCCGGCGGAAAATTTGTGTGGCGCCGAGGGTCAGGGATTTCCCGACGCGATGCGTGTGCTCGACGGCGGCCGCATTTCGATCGCGGCGTTGTCGCTGGGCATGGCTGAAGGGGCTTACGAGGCCGCGTTGAAATATTCGAAGCAGCGACGGCAGTTCGGCAAGGCGATCAGCGATTTTCAGGCGATCCAGTGGAAACTGGCCGACATGGCCACTGAGATCGACGCGGCAATGCTGCTGACCATGCGCGCGGCTTCGATGAAAGACGCCGGAATGAAGTCGACGCAGGAATCGTCGATGGCGAAGCTCTATGCCAGCGAAGTCGCGGTGCGATGCGCCAACGAAGGCGTGCAGATTCACGGGGGGTATGGGTTCATCAAGGATTATCCCGCGGAGAAGTTCTACCGCGACGTGAAGCTGTGCACGATCGGCGAGGGGACCAGCGAGATTCAGAGGCTGGTGATTGCGCGGCAAGTGCTGAAGGATTGAGCTGCTAGCTCTTAGCTTTTAGCTCTTAGCAAACCCTGCCACACGAACAATCTCCCCAGTTTTCAAGTCACGATGTCTGTGATAGGGTTCCTTCGCATGGCGGACTCAATCCCCGGTTACGTCGCAGGAACGACCTCGGACGAGCGAACCATGGCAACGCTCGCGCATGTGCTGCAGCTGGTTGGCGGCTGGATTGCGCCGCTGATAATCTTCCTGGTGAAGCGCGATTCGCGGTTCGTTTCTTTTCATGCGCTCCAGGCTCTCTTGTTACAAGGTCTGTACTTTCTGCTCATCATGATCCTGATGGCGGGGATCTTCGCCGCTGTCCTCGCTGGGGTTGCGTTTCACCAACCGGCAGACCAGCATCGATCTCTTCCCCCTGCCTTTGTTCTCATTTTTCCGATTTTCTGGCTGGGGATGATGGGATGGTGGGTGCTTGTGCTGGTGGTGGCCATCGTGTACGGAATCAAGGCCGGACGGGGCGAATGGGCCGAGTATCCTCTAATCGGTCGGCTTGCCCGCCACATCCTGAAGATCGGCCCACCGGGGGCATCTCAGGTGTAAGGTTCTCGCTGTTTTCGGTTTCTAGCTCGCTGCTTTACACTGAGCTGCTTGCATCCTGACAAGAAATTCTGGGTCGACTCCCTGCGCTCCGGCGATGCGCGGGCTTTGGCGCGCGCCATTTCTACCGTTGAGAATCGCGCGCCCGGATGGTCTGAGCTGCTAAAGGCCCTGTTCCCACACTCCGGCAAAGCTCGCGTGATCGGAATGACCGGGCCGCCCGGGGCGGGGAAGAGCACGCTCGTCGACCATCTGGCGCGTCTCTATCGCAAGCAGAAGCGTACTGTAGGAATCATCGCTGTCGACCCGACGAGCCCATACACGGGCGGCGCGATTCTGGGTGACCGCATCAGGATGCAGGAGCACTTTGCCGATCCCGGAATCTACATTCGCAGCATGGCGACGCGGGGATCGCTGGGCGGGTTGGCGCGCACCACAGCCGATGTTGCTACGGTACTCGACGCCGCCGGACGTGACGTGATCCTGATTGAAACCGTCGGCGTGGGGCAGGACGAAGTCGATATCGTGCGGCTGGCGGAGATCACGATTGTGATTCTCGTCCCCGGCATGGGCGACGATGTGCAGACGATCAAGGCAGGCATCATGGAGATCGCCGACATCTTCGTGATCAACAAAAGCGACCGGGACGGGGCCGAGCGCGTGGAGCGCGAGATCAGGGCGCTGCAGTCGCTCGCGGTGCGAAAGGATGGCTGGACGCCTCCGATCGTCAAGACCGTGGCGAGCGCAGGAACGGGTGTCGAGGAGTTGGCTGCGGCCGTGGTCGAGTACGAGAGCTACTTGCGGAAAGGGAACCGGGCGCTGGCCAAGAGCGTGGAGAACTGGCAGGAGCGGCTGGTCGAGATGCTGCGGGACGCGATGCTCGACCAAGCTCGCGCGCAGTTCGGCGACGGCAATATCGCGCGCCTGGCGGCGGAAGTCGCCGAGCACAAGCGCGATCCGTATACGCTGGTGGAAGAGATCGCGGGAAAGGCACGGCCCACGTAGCGATGGACGCATTCGTCCGCCGGCGATTCCTCCAAGACCTCCCGGACGAAATGCGTCCGGGCCAACATGAGTGATATATGTTCAGCATCGACCATCTCGGGATCGCGGTGAAGTCGCTGGCGGCGGCCAAGTCGATTTATGAAAAGCTCGGCCTGAGCGTTTCGCCGGAGGAAACTGTCGAGCACGAGCAGGTGCGGCTGGTGATGGTTCCAGTGGGCGAAAGCCGGCTCGAGTTGCTCGAAGCCACGTCGGAAGACTCGACGATTGCCAAGTTCATCGCCAAACGCGGCGAAGGACTGCACCACGTCTGCATGAAGGTGCCCGACTTGGCCGCGGCGGTCGAGAGGCTCAAGAAAGACGGCGTGCGGCTGGTGTCAGACGAGATCAAGACCGGTGCGGGCGGGCACCAATATGTTTTTGTGCACCCTTCGGGCACGGGCGGCGTGCTGCTGGAGCTGGTGCAAGGCTAGAAGCCAACCCGGCCACGGATCTTCACGGATTGACCAATACGGATTGACCAATCAAGAATGCTTCTACTTGTAACTGACACTTCGGGTAGGAATGGCAGCGTGGCATTGGCTCGCGCGGGCGAGGACTCGGAGGTTGAACTGATTGAAGCCGGTCAACTCGCGGGCGGGACATTTTCTGCCCAGCTCGTGCCGCAGGTCGCGACGCTGATTGAGAAGCATGGGGTCCGCAAGACTGACGTCGGTGCTTTTGTTGTGGTCTCCGGCCCGGGATCGTTTACCGGATTGCGCGTTGGGCTCGCCGCGATCAAGGCACTGGCGGAGATTCTGCAAAAGCCCATCGTGCCGGTTTCGCTGCTTGAGGTCGTAGCACTGGCCAGCGGAACCGATGGTCGAGTTATGGCTGCCCTCGATGCGGGGCGCGGTGATGTCTATGCCGGGGAGTACCTGGTTGCGGGAGAGTCGGCGCAGGCGAAGCGCGAGCAGTTGCTGTCGAAGGAGGAGTTCCTGGGCCAGGCGCGAGGCATGCTGGTCGCCACGCCGGACCCCGTGTTGGCGGAAGCGGCGCGGGACGCGGGGCTTCCCGTGTTTCGGCTCGATTCCGTCAGCTCTGAAATGATCGCCCGCCTTGGATGGCGTAAGCTGCGAGCCGCCGAGACGATCTCGCCTGAAGAACTGGATGCCAACTACATCCGCCGCACGGATGCGGAGATCTTTTCGGAGCCAGCTTCTAGCTCTTAGCTTCTGGCTCCACCGAGTCGACATCTTGGACATCCATCAACCAGTCACTATTCGCGCCGCAAAGGCTGAACACATTCCGGACATGATCCGGCTTGCGCGCGAGTCGTCGAGTGCTGCTCATTGGAGCGAGCAAGAATATGGACGGTTGTTTGAAACGCCAGACTCGCCTTCTACCAGGCTCGCTCTCATAGCCCAGCGGGACGTTCCCGCGCACCTACATGACGAGAGATCGCCGCTCTTGGGTTTTCTCATCGCTCACCATGTCGGCCCCGAGTGGGAACTGGAGAACGTTGTCGTGGCTCCCGAAGCCCGCGGACGGGGAATCGGCGCTCGGCTCATGGAAGAGCTTCTGATTCGCGCAAAACAGACCAACAGCGAGGCAGTGTTTCTCGAGGTGCGGGAGTCGAACCAGGCCGCCAGAAGACTCTACCAAAAGCTGGAATTCCAGGAAACCGGCCGCCGGAAGTCTTACTACACCAATCCCTTGGAAGACGCCATCCTGTACGTCCGAACCCTTGGGGCCCGGCAAATCTCAGACTGAGACAGCACCACTTTTGGGCATTGCACCTAATATTACGGCTGTGTTAACGTCAGCTCATATCAGGTTTGGAGGTCTGCTGGATGCTGACTCCGAAAGACCAACTCCTGACCAGTCACGAGGAATTCCGCAGACTGGCTCAGGAGCATACCCAGTATGCGGAACGTCTTGATTCACTCACCCAAAAACGCTATCTCAGCGAAGACGAAAAACTGGAAGAAGTGCGGCTGAAAAAATTGAAACTTCGACTCAAAGATCAGATGGAGTCGATTGAGCGCGAGTACCGGCAGCAATACGGCGTTAACGTAGCATAGGCTGTTTCTGGCCAACTTCCCGGCAGCTCGACTGCCGAGGGAGGAATGTATCTTTTGGAGGGCGCGATGAAGCGCCTTTTTTTATTTATACTTACCGAATTAGTCTGCATCCGTGCGCAAACGGAGGCGGTTATAATAGAGAATCCCCCATGGTTCGAGATGGCTATTATTACGGACTCGCCTTCATCGCCGCTGGCGTGCTGCTGGGCTGGCTGACCAGGCCATGGTGGGCGGTGATTCCGCTTCTGTTGGCGTTCTTCTTCCTCTGGTTCTTTCGCGATCCCGAACGGACGATTCCTTCCGAAGAAGGCGCGGTTGTTTCCCCGGGAGACGGCATAGTTACCGATGTTTCGACCGTCACGGCGGGCAACGAGTCCCACCTGCGGCTGAGCATTTTCCTCAGTGTTTTTGATGTGCATGTGAACCGGTCTCCGATCAGCGGCGAAGTGCGCGAAGTTCGCTACCAGCGCGGCAAGTTTCTGGACGCCCGCAGCAAAGACTGCGCCCAGCAGAATGAGCAGAACATTGTCACTGTGGAAGGCGACGGGCAGAAGGTCGTGTTCAAGCAGATCGCGGGTCTTTTGGCGCGGCGGATCGTGTTTCATCCCAAAGTCGGAGATCACCTGGAGCGAGGCCAGCGCGTGGGTCTGATCAAGTTTGGATCGCGCGTCGACATAGTGCTGGGAGCATCGGCCCGCGTCAATGTGAAGGTTGGTGATCGCGTCCAGGGGGGCGCGAGTGTGTTGGCATATTTGCCGCAGCAGGGAACCCTTGTGGGTGCGGGAAATGCTTCCGCTGAAAGAGCGCGCTGATGGATCAAACCCCTCCCAAACCCCGGCGCAGGCTGAGCAAGGGGATGTACATTATCCCGTCGCTGTTCACCACGGCCAACGTGGCGCTGGGCTACTACGCGATTCTCGAAGTCCTGCACGCCACAGTCACGGAATATGCCCACCTTGACAACGCGGCCCGAGCCATCGGCTTTGCCGTGCTGTTTGACGGGCTCGATGGGCGCATCGCGCGGATGACCGGGACCACCAGCGATTTCGGACGGGAGTTGGATTCTCTGGCGGACGTGATCACGTTCGGGGTGGCGCCCGCCATGCTCGCCTGGACCTGGGGCTTTCACCTCATGCCTCCCGTGCTACTGGGGCACTGGCACATCAAGCTGACACAACTTGGGGCGATCGCCAGCTTCCTGTTCCTGATTGCCGGAGCCAGCCGACTGGCGCGCTTTAACATCACGTCGAATCCGCAACCCTCGAATCCTGGCCGGCCGGGAAAGAAATATTTTGTCGGCATGCCGATCCCGGCGGGCGCCGGAGTTATCGCGGCGGTCATACACTTTGCCGCCGGCGATCCGGTTGAATCGCCCTACATCGCTCTGGCGTGGCTGGCGATGGTGACCACCGTCGGTTACCTGATGGTCAGCACGTGGCGCTTCTACAGTTTCAAAGACATTGATTTCCGCTCTCGTCATCCCTTCCGGCTGATTGTCCTGTTCGGATTACTATTCTGCGGAGTCGCGCTGTTTTCCGGTCCGGTGCTGTTTGCCATCGCGTTGCTCTACATGATTTCTGGTGTTTTCTGGCGTCTGCAGTGGATTTTCCGCCGCCGCCCGGGTCCTCCGCCGCCGTCGTACAAGGAGGCGTCGCAGGCGTCATGAGCGAGACCGTCAAAACGACGTTGTTGCCCGGCCCGGCGCATCGAGGAAAACTGTATCGTGCCGCGATTGTCGGGGCGGCGTCGCTGAAGGGCAAGGAAATCGCCGAACTTCTGAACGAGCGCAATTTTCCGGCTGCCGACGTTCGCCTGCTGGATGACGACGAGTCCCTGGGCCAGCTCGAGGCGATGGGCGACGAGATCAGCTTCATTCAACGCGTGCGCGCCGAGCAGTTCGATAATGTGGATTTCACATTTTTCGCTTCCGATCAGGACAGCACGCGCCGCAGCTGGAAAGACGCTCGCGACGCTGGCAGCGCCATCATCGATCTTTCGGGAGTCCTCGAAAACGAACCTGGGGCAACCCTCCGCTCGCTCTGGGTCGAGCGCGAACGGGGACAGGTAGCGCGTCCGGAGCTGCAGCCGGGACCTTGCGTCACCGCGCACCCCATGGCCGTGACCCTGGCGCTGTTGCTGCTGCGCGCGCAGAAAGCGGGAACGATCCGGCGTGTGGTGGCGACCATCTTCGAGCCCGCCTCCGAGCACGGACAGCGCGGCATGGATGAACTGCACCAGCAGACGGTAAATCTACTCTCGTTTCAGCCCCTACCCAAGGACGTATTTGACGTCCAGGTGGCGTTTAACCTGGTGTCGCGCTATGGACCGAAGTCCCAGCCGGCGCTCGATTCGATCGAGGCGCGCGTGCTCCGTCACTACCAGAAAGTTGCCGGCGGCGATGCTCCGCGACCTGCACTCATGATGCTGCAAGCCCCGGTTTTTCACGGTCACGCCCTGTCTGTTTTCCTGGAGATGGAAACGGCAGTCAATCTAGCGGAACTTTCTCAAATGCTGGCCGGGGATCATGTGGTCATACCGGCAGTCGGCGAAGATGCGCCCAGCAACGTCAGTGCGGCGGGACAGGAAGAGATTCAGCTCGCACTGAAAGCGGACCCAATACAGCCCAACGGCGTCTGGTTGTGGGTTGCGGCCGACAATCTCCGCATATCGGCCTTGACCGCAGTGGAGTGTGCGGAAAGCATGACAGCGACCCGCCCCACGGGGAAGATTCAATGATGAGTGTTGCGAAGCGGGCTTCGGCTGGGCTGGTGCTGCTTTTCAGCCTCGGGTGTGGTTACCACACGGCGGGACATGCGGTGCAGCTTCCCGAGAGCGTCAAAACCATCGCGGTCCCGACTTTCAAGAACGAGACTCTGACCTACCGCATCGAACAGCTGTTGACCGCATCGGTGGTGCGCGAGTTCACCACCCGCACTCACTACCGCATTCTTAGCGACCCCACTGACGAGGCCGACGCCACATTGCGGGGAACAGTAATTTCCACCGTGGCTTCTCCGCTGACGTACGATACGGCAACGGGCCGGGCCGCCAGCGTGCTGGTGGTGGTCAGCATGCGGGTGACGCTCACTGACCGCAGCGGCAAGGTGCTCTATCAGAATCCGGCCTATGTGTTTCGCGAGCAGTACGAAGTTTCGCAGGACCTGGCGAGCTTCTTCGAGGAAGACACGCCCGCGTTTCGCCGGCTCTCGCAGGACTTTTCCCGGACCCTGGTTTCAAATATCCTGGAGGGTTTCTAGACTGTGAAACGGACTCTTATTCTCTGGGGCCTCTCGCTGATTATCATGACGGCGGCTTGTAATACTGGGTCGAGGCCGCCACGCATCGGATCCGCAGCCAAAGATTTCAGCGTGCAGGATTCTGATCGCAGCGTGAGCCTGAATCAATTTCGCGGCCAGGTCGTAATCGTTAACTTCTGGGCGACCTGGTGTCCGCCGTGTGTGGAAGAGTTGCCCTCACTGATGGACATGCAGGACCGGCTGAGAGCGAAGGGCGTGGTCGTGCTGGGCGTGAGCATTGATGTGGATGGCGACGCTTATCACCGCTTCCTCAAGCAGCGGAACGTGAATTTTCTGACGGTGCGCGATCCGGAGCAGAAAGTTGCTTCCGTTTACGGCACATCCGGATGGCCGGAGAGTTACATCATCGACCGGCAAGGCGTGTTGCGGAGGAAGATTGTCGGCCCCATCGACTGGGACTCTCCTGAAATGATGCAGTTCTTGAACAAACTCTAGGTTGATGTGGGGACAGCCGCCATGGGCTGTCCGGTCGAGCGAAGATCGACGCTCGATGGGAATGAAGAGTACGTCGGCGTCACTATGCGAAACCGGCCCTGGATGCTAAATTCGGAATCGATGAGCTTCGCCGCCCCGGAGCAGTTTTGATGCGCGCCTTTGCCCAGGCTGAACGCTTTGTCAGCGAACTGGAGTCGCGGACGATGCGCCCGGCTTATGTTTTCGTGGGCGACGAAGCCTTCTTCCGTAAACGCTTTCGCGATGCCATCCTGGAACATCTGGTTCCGGTGGATCTGCGCGATTTCAGCCTGTTCGAATTTGATCTTGCAGAAAACGACGTGGCGGAAGTTCTTGACCGCGCCCGCACGCCTTCGCTGATGGCGCCGTTCCAGGTGTTCTTCGTGCGCGGCGTGAAGAATCTTTTTGGCCGCGGCTCAAATGAAGAGAAGCTGGCGGCGATCGAAGAGTACTGCAAGAATCCCAACCCCGACGCGCTCATCGTTTTCGTCGCCGACCACATCAGCATTCCCGCCGACGTCCGCAAGATGGAGATGCAGGACAAGGAGCGCTACCAGCGCATCCGCGAAACCATGGGCCAGTACTGCGGAATTGTGGAACTGGCGCGCGTGGAAGAGGGCGAAGCCGCGCGCTGGATCAGCGACTATTGCACCGGCCGGGGCGTGAAGATCGAAGCTGACGGCGCCCGCGAACTTGTGGACGCGCTCGGCGGCGACATGATGATGATCTCCAACGAACTGGAGAAGCTGATTCTTTACGTCGGCGAAAAGAAACGCATCACGCTCGGCGATGTCGAGACGATGGTGCTCGCCGCCAAGCAGCGCTCCCTGTATGAATTGACCGATGCGATCTCCAGTAAAGACCGCGTACGCGCACTGGAAGTTCTCGATGCCATTTTGTCCTCGGGTGAAGGCGAGGAAGCGGCCATCGGACACATCTACATGCTGGCGAAAACTTTCCGCCAGATGCTGGTGATACTCGAGCGCAACGTGCGCGACCAGCGCATGCTGTGGGCGGCGCTGTGGCAGGGATTCCGCGTGCCTCCGTTCGCCGCCGACGACATCATCAAGCAGGCCCGCCGCTACAAGAACCGGCGCGAACTGACGCGAGCGATTCGCCTGGTAGCCAAGGCAGACTTGGCGTTGCGCTCCAATCCCGTGAGCAAGCGCATGGTGCTGGAGCGCTTGGTGATGGATCTGACCACCGAGCCCAAGCTGGAAACGCCGGGATGGATGCAGGAACAGTTGCCGGTGTGAAGAACAAGCAGCTTTTAGCTCTTAGCCTTTAGCTGTTAGCTTCGGTCCAGCCATGGACGTAACTTCCTATCTGGCTCGTATTGCCTACACCGGTTCCACCGCGCCCACAGCTGATACGCTTCGCGCGCTGCATCGTGCACACCTGTTTGCCGTCCCGTTTGAGAATCTCGACATTTCTCTGGGCCGCAAAATCGTCGTGGATGAAGCAGCCAACGTGAAAAAGGTGGTCGAGTTCCGGCGAGGCGGAACCTGCTACGAGCTGAATGGGGCGTTCGCGGCGTTGCTCCGCGCCTTGGGTTTTCAGGTCACGCTCCTCTCCGCGCGCGTGTCCAGGCCCAATGGTGGTGAGGGACCGGAGTTCGATCATCTGGCGCTTCGGGTTGATCTGGCAGAGCCTTGGCTCACGGATGTCGGGTTCGGCGAGTCGTTTCTGGAGCCGCTTCGGTTGGAATCTGGAGGTGAGCAGTTGGATCCCGCCGGAACATTTCGAATCGTGGCGGCCGGAGAGCGGCTACAGATGGAAAGGGCCGCACCGGACGCCGGGTGGACGCCACAATACTCTTTCTCTCTTCATCCCCGGCGATTGGAAGAGTTCGCTGGAATGTGCCACTATCACCAGACCTCTCCCGATTCCTCGTTTACGCAAGAACGCATCTGTTCGCGCGCCACCCCCGAAGGCCGCATCACGTTGGCGGCGCTGAAACTGATCCGGACGAGCAACGGCCAGAGGGTTGAGCGGCTTCTCGCTTCAGAGGACGAGTGGATTTCTACCCTCCGCGAGCAGTTTGGAATAAAGCTTTAGGGGCGGGCGACATGCCTTCCAGGCTCAAGCGAACATCGAAGCCATCGGAACCGGGCTGTGCTCCCGTCCGATCACGACGATCCCCGATTCTGTGACGTGCCATCCCCGTGCGCGGTCGGCTTCCAGGTCGTAGCCGACTTCGGTATCGGGCGGGATGCGTACGTTCTTGTCCAGGATGGCCCGCTGTACTTTGGCGCGGCGCCCAATGTCACAGTTGTCCATGATCACACAGCCTTCGACCGTCGCGCCGGTGTTGACGCGAACGCCACGTCCTAAAACCGACTTGCGAACCAGGCCTCCCGAAAGAATGCATCCGCCCGACACAATGCTGTCGAGCGCCTCGCCGCGGCGCCCGTCTTCATCGAACACGAACTTGGCGGGAGGATCGGGATAGCTCGTACTACGCACCGGCCACTCGCGGTTGTAGAGATTGAGGTCGGGCTTGACGTTATTCAAGTCCATATTGGCTTCATAGAAGGCGTCGATCGTTCCCACATCGCGCCAGTAGGGAACGGAGTCTCCGGCTTCCCCGGGAATGCGGTTGGTCTCGAAATTGTAGGCGTAGATGGGCGCGCTGCCGGCGAGTTTGGGCAGGATGTCCATGCCGAAATCGTGACGGCTGCCAGGATTCTTCGCATCGGTCGTGAGCAGGTCCAGCAAAGTCCGCGTCGAGAAAATGTAGTTACCCATTGAAGCGTAGACGCGGCTGGAGTCGCCGGGCATGGTGGGAGCGTCCGCCTTCTTCTCGTGAAAACCCATGATGCGCCCATCCTCGTTGGCTTCGATCACGCCGAATTCGAGGGCCTGCTGACGCGGAACAGGAATCGCCGCGACGGTTACCTCCGCGCGTTTCGCCACGTGGTAATCGATCATGCTGGCGACATTCATGCGATAGATGTGGTCTCCGCCAAAAATCGCCACCAGATGCGGATCGGACTGCTCTACCAGGTTAATGTTTTGAAAAATCGCGTCGGCGGTTCCCTGGTACCAGGATTCTTTCTCCGAACGCATCTGTGCGGGTACGTTGGTGATGAAGTGGCTCTTCAGCAGCCCGCCATACTGCCATCCCTCGCTCAAATGCTGTAACAGGGACTGGCTGCGGAACTGGGTGAGCACATAGATGGAGTGGATTCCAGAATTGATGAAATTGCTGAGTACGAAATCGATGATCCGGTACTTGCCTCCGAAGGGAACGGCGGGCTTGGCGCGCTCCCGCGTGAGCGGATAGAGCCGGGTTCCTTTGCCTCCGGCCAGCACGATGCCCAGCACGCGAAGACGTGAACTGCCTTGCACTCCGACCACAGATTGTTGTTCGGGAATCCTGTTCTCAGCCAAGCAGCCCTCCCAAAAACGGCCCCGCAAGATGGTATCAAAGGTCGGGGCGCCCGGCGTCTTCCCGGGTAAAAGAGGCTGCCTCAGCGGAAACGCTAGGCACTTACTTGTACGGACACGAGTTCAGGGCTGCAGCGGGAGTTCTCGAGAGACTTGATAGCGTCTTCGGCAGTGAATCTGCCCATCAGCAGGGCCAGCTTGCGGTCGGTGGTCATCTGGACGGGCGTCTTGTCAATCCGCTGTACATACGCTGGGCCGCGGGCTCCGCCCCGATTCACTTTCACAACAAACTTGATGTTCTTCATTTATGTCCTTGGAAGTTCATTTCTGTGGAATCGGCTACTTCGCCGTCGTAAAGGGCTTGCCACACTCCAGGCAACGGGGACTGAGGCGTGATGTGATCAATCCGCAAGATGGACACATCCTTTGTGATCGAAACCCGCTGACCTGTGGTCTTGCCTTCCGGATCCACTGGAGCAACAGGATCGTAAAGAGCACGATCAGGAGACCGAGCGAAATGCCGGCTGCATTCATAGCGGCGCTCCTTCCCAGCGAGTTCCGCGTCTACCCTGGGCGACCGTTCTGATGTCACAAGCGGACTCGAAAGGCTCGCTGAAAACCCTAAGATGTAGAGAAGCTTCAGATGGACTGGCTTAGGTCAGAAGACCTGAAAGAGGAGAAGGAAGTAACCACCCCTGCAGTCATTATAGCCCTTTTCCGGCTGGTTGTGCGGCTTTCCACCAAGAACTCTCAGCCTTAGATCTTCAGGAAAATCTTTCGACGGTACATCCAAAAGAGGATGATCCAGAAAATGAGGATCACTCCGAAACCTTGGAAGACAGGCTGGAACGTTGGTCCCGCCAGCGCCAACAGCCTTCCAAAATGGCGTTCCAGAGCTTTATAGAAGTAGAGCCCCATTGTCCAGCTCATTACGTAGATGGCGATTGAATTCATTCCGACCACAATGAACGGGAACGCCCAGCGTCGCCATCCCTTCCAGTCGATAAGGGCGTAGAAACCCGCCAGCATGAGGATGACCAGGCCGCCGCTGTAGAGCGTGTACGATGATGTCCATACCCGTTTCACGATGGGGCAAATCCCAGCCCATTGACAGATCAAGCCCAACAAGGCCAACACCACTCCCGCAATTACGAGTCCGCGGAGCTTCTCCTCTTTCGTTCTCGTACTCTTAAGCCACTCGCCGGTCAGCAAACCAAGAAGCATCGTGGCCAGAGTAGGAATGAAACTGAGCGTGGACCAGCCCCCTTCGTTGAACACAAAGGGTTGTTCGCGTGGGAAGAGATTCAGGAACCAGACGTCGAATGCCCAAGACAAATTCGAATTCTTGTTCCAGTGCGATAGAAAGCCTGTGTAGTTGTGCTCCCAGTTCGGCGGAACTCCGACCCGGGCGTAATCGAAGTTCGCACCTGGCGCCGGATAGAGTGCGAATGCTCCCCAAAAACAGATCAGGATCAGCAGCATGACGATGACTTGTGTTCGCACCCGTGTGAATCCCAGCAGGAACAGGAACACATACCCCAGTCCGATCTGCGTCAGCGTGTCCTCAAACGTGAAATAGGTCTGATGGGACCATTGGGAGCGAAGGAATATCCCAAGAACAATCAGCAACAGCGAGCGCCATGCGGCATGGCCCAGCATGTTCCAGAAGCTCTGTCCTTTCGCTTTCCGGCTGGCAATCGAGAAGGGCAGCGCAGCGCCCACCAGAAAGGAAAAGGCTGGTTGGATCAGGTCATGCAGGGAGCACCCTTGCCAGTCCACGTGCTCTGTGTTGAACGCGATGGCGGCCCAAATAGCGCTGTGCGGGAACGAGCGCGCCACCAGCGGTAGGCGCGTAGCCTCGTTCAGCATCAGCAGCATGACCGTGCCTCGGAAAGCGTCCAGCGAAAGCAGGCGACCGGTGCCCTCAGCCTTTTCGGCAGGTTCCTTGATCGCTACCGCGGGTAGTGGACTCTCGACCTGAACACTTTCGACCATACGAGGCTCCTCTGACAGCGAATCACCACGGCACGTGCCCAGGCTTAACGTGCAAAGGCAGCGGAATCTGAACGGGTTTTCCAGTGGTCGCGCGTAAAGTCCGGGAACTTCTGTGAAGCTCCGTTTTGTGCGACCGACATCTCACTGAGCGGGGTCGGAGCACTCCACGCTGCTGCATCGTAAACGTCAATATCGGGAAGCAACCCCCGCTTCAGGCAATTCATCAGCCGGTAGTTCATGATGTAGTCCATTCCGCCATGGCCACCCGTTTTGCGCGCCATCTCTCCATTGTTCTTCCAGAGTGCGTGCTCGTACTTCTCCTGAAACGCGTCAATCTTCTGCCATTCTTCGTCCTTTTGACCGTCCGTAAAAATACGAGGCGGATAATCGGCGAACAAACCCTTCGTCCCCTGAATCATGTTCAGCCGGCTGTAAGGCCGGGGATTCACCACATCATGCTGCAGAAGAATCGTGCGCCCCTTCACGGTCTTGATGATGCTGGTATTGATATCCCCGGAAATGTATTTCTCGGCGCGCTTCGGATCCCCCTCGGCAAAGTGTGCCTTAACATACGCGCTCAGCGAAGCCTCCGCCGAACTCACCGAGACCATGTAGTCAAACCGGTCGCCGCGATGGATGTCCATGTAATGCGCCACAGGGCCCAGTCCATGCGTGGGATACAGATTCCCGTTGCGTTGCATGTGCGGAAACCGCCGCCACAAGCCTTCTCCCTCATTCGCAGTCAAGATGCCGCGCAAGTCGTGGAGATAAGCCGCTTCGCCATGTGTAATCTCGCCGAAGAAGCCATCGCGCACCATCTCCAAGACCATCATCTCGGAGGATCCATAGCAGCAGTTTTCCAGAATGACGCAGTGCTTGCGCGTGGCCTCGGAAGTATTCACCAGGTCCCAGCATTCCTGCAATGTTGTGGCGGCCGGTACCTCCACGGCCGCATGCTTGCCGTTCTTCATCGCGTCGACCGCCATTGGAACATGCCAGTTCCACGGAGTCGCGATGTAGACGATATCGAGGTCGAGCTGATTCAGATTCTTGAAATCCGATTCGCCCTTGCTGAAGCCGGCGGGCTTGGGCTGGCCGGCGTCTGTCACGGCCTTCTGCGCGCGTTCCACCTTTTCCGGCACCAGATCGCAGATGGCTTTCACTTCGACGCCATCAACGGCCAGCAAATCCCGCAGCAAACTCGTTCCCCGTCCACCGACGCCTATGATCCCCAGCCGGACGCGTTCCCGCGCCTCAAATGGAACTCCGATCATGGTGGCGTTGGCGCTCTTCGGTGCAGCAGCCAGAGAATTGCCACTCAGAATCTCATTGGCAATTACCAGACCGGCACCGCCCATCGCCGTGCGCACCATGAAATTCCGTCGTGAGATGTTCTCCGGTTCCCGGTCTTTTCCCATGTCCTGTAACCTCCCGCCCGAATTCTAGTCCCAAGCAGTCTGTGTTGTATGGATTGCGTCCAAAATAGGGAGTCCGCCAGCCTTCGAGCGAGGCGCAGAGTGGCAGAATAAGGCTTTGTCTATACGATTCCAAATGAAGGGATACAAGAGCCTGCAAAAAAGGAAAAGGCAGACCTGGTTCAAAGGTCTGCCCCTGATTACTCGAGATCGCTAACGGCTGAGAACTCTCGGCCTACTTCATCGCGGTGACGTGCTTGCCCAGACGGGACTTGTAGCGCGAGGCGGTATTCTCGTGCAGGGTGCCCTTCTGGATGGCCTTGTCGAGGGCGGAGACGGTCTTGCGGTACATCTGCTCGGCGGCGGCTTTGTCGCCCTTGGCGATGGCTTCACGCAGCTCGCGCAACTGGGTGCGCAGGCTGGAGGTGTTGGCGCGGTTGCGCGTGGTGCGGCTTTCGGTTTGGCGGGCGCGCTTCTGCGCGGAAAGATGATTTGCCATGTCTGGTTCGTTACCTTCGTGTGCTCAGAGAGATATTCGGGTGGGTCCGAATTTCTTATTATAGGGGAGCAACTCTCGACCGGTCAAACACATGTAGCATGCCGCCTGACCGGCATCCGCGCATGATGCAACTCCCGCTACTACCAGGGTTTCGCTCCCATTGACTCCCCTCTTCGCCACGGGGTAGGCTTTACGTAATGGCAGTGACTTGCCCTTTGGGCATACGCAGTTCGAATGGTCCCGTCTCCGAGCAAAACCCTGCTTCGTCTGTGAGCAGGTATGAGTGTGTTTCGCATTCGCCGGAAGTTGAGCCTGGTTCAACTTTGGCGTTCCAGCCTGCGGATACACGCCATCGCAAAACAAAAGCATGAAGAAGAGCATCGGGGTTAGCCCCAACATCGAGACGCTGTTCGGTACGCGGGACGAGAATGTGCGCCTGCTGGAAGATGGCCTGAACATCACCATCAATCTGCGGTCGAACGCCATTGAACTTGAAGGTGCCGCCCGTGACGTGGCTCGTGCCGAGCAGGTCTTCACCGACTACGAAAGCCTGCAGAAGTCCGGGCACACTTTCAGCAATGGCGATCTCAACAGCATGCTGCGCGTGCTGACGTCGGACCCGAATTCGACGCTGCGCGGATTGGCGGATGCCGGGAAGCAGCGTTCGTTCGGGCGCCGCACGGTGCAGCCCAAGAGCAGCAACCAGCGCCGCTATCTCGAGGCCATCGAGAAGCACGACATGGTGTTTGGCATCGGCCCAGCGGGCACGGGGAAGACCTATCTCGCCGTGGCGATGGCGATCTCGGCGCTGCTGGCCAAGCGGGTAAACCGCATCATCCTGGCGCGTCCGGCGGTGGAGGCGGGCGAGCGGTTGGGATTTCTGCCCGGCACGCTGCAAGACAAGATTGATCCCTACCTGCGCCCGCTGTATGACGCGCTGTATGACATGCTCGATCCCGAGAAGGTGGATCGTTATCTCGAAAAGAACGTGATCGAGATTGCGCCGATCGCATTCATGCGGGGACGCACTTTGAACGATTCTTTTGTGATTCTCGACGAAGCGCAGAACACGACTTCCGAGCAGATGAAAATGTTTGTGACGAGGCTGGGATTTAATTCCAAGGCCGTGATCACGGGCGACGTGACCCAGATCGACCTGCCCAACGCGCGCCGCAGCGGCCTGCTGGAGGCGGTCGACGTGCTCAAGAACGTGAACGGACTGGCCTTTGTACACTTCGACGAGAGTGACGTAGTTCGCCATCATCTGGTGCAGCGCATCGTGCGCGCCTACGACGAACATAAGGCGCGGGTTGCCGAGCAACAACTGCTCCTGCTGGGAGAGACCAAGACTGCTGAAGCCGGGGTGGCGCCGGAAAGGCAGCCCACCGCACCGCCGAGTGAAGGGAAGGCTGCGTCCGCAGAAGTGGAGGAATAAAGCTTCATCGATCGGCGGGAGGGCTGCAGACTGCGCCCTCCTGTCTGCTTTAGAGCATCTGTTCTGGAGCTGAAAAGGTTGCTGGCTTGGTGATTCTGGAAAAGAAAGTCGCCGGACTAAGCGCAGAGGCGCTCGCGCGCTTTGTGCTGAGGGCGCGCCGGGCGGCGGGACTGGGCGGGACGGTCAACGTGCTGGTTGGACGCAGCGCCACGTTGCGGTCCCTGAATCAGCGCTTTCGCGGGAAGAACGTGGCCACGGACGTCCTGTCATTTCCTGCGGAGCCGTCAACCGAGCGCAGTGGGAAGAGAAGATTTGCCGGAGAGATTGCGATTTCCGCTGATATTGCTGCGCAAAACGCCGTTCGCATGGGCCATGCAGCGAGGCTCGAAGTCAAAATCCTCGTGCTCCATGGAATTCTTCATCTGGCGGGTTTTGACCATGAGCACGACAATGGTGAAATGGCTCGGAAGGAAGCGAGCTTGCGGCGGATGCTCGGCCTGCCCTCGTCATTGACGGAACGGGCATACCCTCGACACGCTCCGGTGCCTTTGAGTCGAACCCGGAGGATGGCATGATCCTCTCCGACGCCGTCGCACTTATTTTTCTGATCGGACTGCTCACCCTCGTTTCCTATGTAGACCGCGTCTATCAGGAAGCCGGGAAGTTTCTCTCCCGCGATTTCCAGGACAATATCGACACCTTCGAGCAGAAGGTCGAGCCCAAACTGGGAGTCACCCACTCACGCGCCTCTCTTTCCATGGCTGTCCTCACGCAGTTAACCACGGCGGCCATCGCGATGCTGATCGGCTTCCTGGTTTTTCGCGATCCGTTTTGGAGTATCTACGAGATCCTGCAGGCGACCATCAGCCTTCTGCTGATCGTCATTGTGTGCAACCGCTTTCTGCCGTTCGTGTTCTTCTCTCGCACAAAAGGCGAGTGGCTGATTCGTTGGACGCTGGTATTGAAAGCTCTGATCTACCTGGTGATGCCGGTGACCGTCGCCCTGGGCTTCCTGCAGTCCGTCGCTACGTTGACACGAGAGAACACTGGGGAGGCGCCCGAGACCTCCGCGGAGGCGGTGGACGCGCTGATCGAAGCTGGCCAGGAAGAGGGCATTATTCAGGAGGGGGATCGTGATCTGATCCAGTCGGTGGTGGAGTTCAGCGGCAAGACGGTGCGGGAGGCGATGAAGCCGCGTCCGGTGATGTTTGCGGTACCCACGAGTACGACGGTGGAACATTTCATTGAGATGCTGCGCGCCAAGCACTACTCGCGGGTTCCGGTTTTTGAAGGCAGCATTCATAACATCAAGGGGATTGTGTACACGCAGGATGTACTGCAGGTGCCCGACAGCGAAGCTCATGCGCGCACGCTCGACAGCATTATGCGGCGCGATGTTTACTTCGTCCCGGAAAGCAAGCTGGGCAGTGATTTGCTTCGGGAGATGCAGAAGCAGAACATCCGCATGGCGATCGTCGTGGACGAATATGGAGGGGTCGCGGGATTGGTCACGATCGAAGACCTGGTGGAGGAGATCGTGGGTGAAATTCGCGACGAGCGCGACAAGCCGGAGATCGTGCGCGATGGCGAGCGCGCCTTCATCGTCTCGGGTGGCATGGATGTGGACCGGCTCGGCGAGCTTTTTGGCACCAAGCCGGAAGGGAAGGAATCTGCCACGATCGCAGGGTTGGTCAGCGAACTCGCGGGCAGGATTCCCCGCAAAGGTGAAACGGTAGAAGAGGACGGCCTGCGTTTTGAGGTGCTGGAGTCTACCGACCGCAGAGTCGAGCGCGTGCGCGTGACGGCTTCCCAGCCGCAGCAGTTGAAACTGATATAGTCGAAGAGCGGACCTCAGACCTCGGACCGCAGCCCTCGGCCTTCCTGGACACGTGTAAGGATCGAAACCAAAGGCTGATGTCCGAGGCCTGAGGTCCGAAGTCTGAGATCCGTCCGTCCTCTCATGCCATTCCGCTCTGGTTTCGTTTGCATTCTCGGCCGGCCCAACGCGGGCAAGTCGACGCTGCTCAATGCGCTGGTCGGCGAAAAGCTTGCCATCATCTCTCCCAAGCCACAAACCACGCGCAACCGCATTCAGGGCGTGGTTCACGTTCCGAAGCGCAAGGGCAAGGGTGGCGGGCAGATTGTGCTCGTCGACACTCCTGGCGTTCACAAGCCCGACAGTTCGCTTGGACGGAAGATGATGGTGGAGGTCCGCGAGGCTTTGGAGGGTTGCGATCTTGTGCTGGTCATCATGGATGTGACCCACAAGCTGGACCCGCGGGATCAGTTCGCGCTCGAACTGGTGAAGCAGGCGGGAGGAAAGGCGTTCCTCATTTTGAACAAGATCGATCGCGTCGGCGAGAAGTCGAAGTTGCTGCCGATGATTGAGGAGTACCGCAAGCTGTATAACTTCGCGGAAGTGGTGCCAATCTCAGCGCTGAAGCGCAGCGGGTTGGACCAGCTTCTGGAGATGATCCTGGCGGCGCTGCCGGCGGGCCCGGCGTATTTTCCCGAGGACGAGATTACGGATCAGCCGGCGCGATTCATGGCGGCGGAGACCATCCGCGAACAGGTGCTGCTCAATACCAGCGAGGAGATTCCCTACGCGACCACGGTGATCGTGGAGAGCTTCGAGGAAGGCAAACGCCTCACGCGGATCGCGGCGACGATCTATTGCGAGCGCGATGGGCAGAAGGGAATTCTGGTGGGCAAAGGTGGCCGGATGCTCAAGAAGATTGGAATGTCGGCCCGTATACAGATCGAGCGCATGATGGGGACCAAGGTTTTTCTTGAGCTGTACGTGAAGGCGGAGCCGGGGTGGCGCGACTCGCGCCGCTTTGTGGAAGAACTTGACTGGCGCCGGCAACTCGAGCAGCGGATGTTTGCGCAGCGCTCCGAAGTGCCGGGCGAAGAAACAAACGACCACAGCCCAAGCCCCAGTGAAGATTGAACTTGCGCGGGGGTAACGAGGCATTGGACCGGGCGGCCATTGCCGATTCTGGCTGCTTCCCACTAGAATCGAAGAACCGCATGCCCGGGCGCGGTTGGGGACGAAAAGGCTAAAAATGGAAGCTGGGGATTCCTCCGAAGCACAGCTGCCGGAGTACGACTTCGATCCAGGGAAGCTGAACCTGCGCGTGCGCGTGACGCTTGCGGCGGACCGCAAGGCCGTCGACCAGGTGGTCGAGCAGGTGATGGAAGCCGTCCGCGAGATGAAGTGCGTGAACGGCAAAGAAGACGCGATTGAGTTGTCGCTCCAGGAGGCGCTGGCCAACGCTGTTGTCCACGGCGCGAAGGAAGATCCCAGCAAGGTGATTGAATGCCTGGTCGCATGCGACGAGCAGCGCGGCATTCTTATCATTGTGCGCGATCCCGGTCCGGGATTCGATCCGACTGCAATTCCCAGTTGCACGGTGGGCGAGAATCTCTACTCCAACCACGGGCGCGGAATTTTTCTAATCAATCAGTTGATGGATGAAGTGAAGTTCCGCAAGAATGGAACAGAGATTCACATGGTGAAGCGGTAGAGCTATTCCTTCGCGGCAATCCCCAACGCCTTCATCTTCCTGTACAGATGGCTGCGTTCCAGGCCGAGCACCTCGGCAGCGCGGGTGACGTTGCCATGGGTTTCGTCGAGCTTCTTGAGGATGTAATCGCGCTCGTAGGCGTCGCGGGCTTGATGCAACGTTGAAAATTCGCTCTTGGGCGCGCGGCGGCCCCCGTCGCGATAGACAAGCGGCGGCAAGTGCTTCGCGTCGAAGCGCGTGGTCGTGGGATTCATGATGACGATGCGCTCAATCACATTGCGCAGTTCGCGCACATTACCCGGCCACGAGTAGCGCATCAGCACTTCGATGGCGTCGTCGGTAATTTCGCGGGGACGCCGTCCATAAGTTGCCGCCAGTTCTTTCAGGAAATGCCGGGTGAAGAGCGGGATGTCTTCTTTGCGCTCGCGCAGCGGTGGGACGAAGAACGGGATCACGTTGAGACGGTAGAAAAGATCTTCACGGAAGTTGCCGCGCGAAATCTCCTCTTCCAGGTCTTTGTTCGTGGATGCAATCACGCGAACGTCAACCGTAATGATCTCGTTGCTCCCCACCGAAGTGAATCGCTGTTCTTCGAGCGTGCGCAACACTTTCGATTGCGTCTTCAGGCTCATGTCGCCGACTTCATCCAGGAAGAGCGTGCCTCCGTGGGCGCGCTGAAACTTTCCTTCCTTGTCGGCTGCGGCTCCGGGGAACGATCCCTTGTAGTGTCCGAAGAGTTCGCTTTCGATCAGATCTTCGGGAATCGCGGCGCAGTTCACTTCGACGAAAGTCTCGTCTTTGCGCAGGCTCTGCGCGTGGATGGCATGCGCCACCATTTCTTTTCCCGCGCCCGATTCACCGTAGATCAGGACACGGCCGTTGGTGGGTGCCATGAGTCCGATCTGCTGGCGCAGCGCCTTCATCGGGATGCTGTCGCCGACGATGATGCTCTTGGTTTGGAGCTGCTTCTTCAGATCGACATTTTCACGCTGCAATTTCTTGGACTCGATTGCGTTCTTCACCACGATCAGAGTCTTTTCAATGCTGAGCGGCTTTTCCAGGAAGTCATAAGCCCCGAGCTTGGTCGCGCGCACGGCGGTCTCAATAGTTCCGTGACCGGAGATCATGACGACTTCGGGAGGGTTGTCGAGTTCGCGAATCTTTGCCAGCGTCTCAAGGCCATCCACGCCGGGCAGCCAGATATCGAGCAGGACGACGTCAAAAAAAGTCTTCTGCAGTCGTTCGAGGCAGGATTCGCCGCTTTCGACCGAAGCGGCCGAATATCCCTCATCGGTCAGGATGCCGGCCAGCGACTCGCGGATTCCAGCTTCATCGTCGACGATCAGGATGCTATGCATGCTTGGCGATTACCGTTGCCGGCGTCGATTCTGACACAACCGGAAGTTCTACGATGAAGCGAGTACCCACGGGATGGTTTTCCTCCACCCGGATGGAGCCATGGTGATCTTCCACAATGCGGCTTACGATCGAGAGCCCCAGGCCGGTGCCGCGCTTTTTGGTGGAGAAATAGGGCAGGAACAGCTTTTCTTTCAACTCCCGTGTAACGCCGTGGCCGGTGTCAGCGACCGTGATCTCGACCGCGTCGCGGCTTGCGACCAGCGCCGTGGTGATCTCAATCTCGCGGACGACGGAATCCTGCGACGCTTCGGCGGCATTATCCACGAGGTTGGCGATGGCGCGTTTGATCGCCTCATCGTCGGCCATGACTCTGGGTAAATCGGCAGCAAGCGATTTATGCAGGCCAATTCCATCCAGCCGCCCGTTGAACATGGAGAGGGCGTTCTCGATGATCTCGTTAATGTTGGCCGGTTGCGGCTTGGCGACGGGGAAGCGGGCGAGGGTAGAGAACTCGTCCACCAGGCGGCGCACGGTTTCCACCGCTCCTGCGATGGTGTCGGCGCAGGAACGCACAATGCTCAGCGATGCTCGATCCGCCGCCGTGGGGCGATCGAGATGCCGCTGGATGCGTTCGGCTGAGAGTGCGATCGGGGTCAGCGGATTCTTGATTTCATGGGCGACCCGGCGCGCGACTTCCCGCCAGGCAGCCTGCTTCTGTGCCTTCAACAGGTCGGAAAGATCTTCGAATACGACGACATAGCCCGAGCGCTCACCCTGATGCCGCAGCGGCGCCACCGTAACAGCGACATTGAGCGATCCATGGGATAGAGGCATTTCCATCTGGCTGGTGGTGACGCCCATGCGGTCGGCGCGGCGCAGCAACGGCTCGAAATCTTCGAGCACCTCGGCCGGAAACACGTCCGCGAGCGCGGTGCCACGAGCGATTGGATTTTCTTCGGTGCGCGCTCCCTCGGGATGGAACATCCGCAGCAAAGCCTGATTGGTGTGGGTGACGTCGCGGTTGGCGTCAAGCGAAAGCACTCCCGTCGGAATGCTCTCGAGGATGGTTTCCATCTGGCGTCGGCGCTGATCGAGTTCGGTGTTGGCGGCTCCCAAGTCGCGGGTGGAAGTTTCGAGCTGTCGGCTGCTGGCCTCGAGTTCTTCGGCCATGCGGTTGAAGGAGCGTACCAGATCTCCGATCTCGTCCGCGGCGCTGACGTCGACGCGATAGTCAAGGCGCCCGCGGGAAATCTCCTGCGTCGCCTCGGCCAGAGCAGCCAGGGGGCGCGTCACCAGCTTGGCCAGAAACAATGCCAGCCACGTGGTCACAAACAGAACAATCATCGTTAGCAGCAGCAGAAGCCCGATATACGTCTGGCGCACGCGGCGGCGCTGGCCGCTCAACTGAAAGTATCGTTGCTGGCTGGCTTCGACCTGGCGAACCGTCTGGGAAAAGTCGGGAGGAAGCGGAATGGCGATCAGGATCTGGCCTCCGCCGGGAACTGCAGCGCTGCCCAGGGTGTAGTCCGTCTGCTTCCATGTGAAGCGCGCCGGCCGCCCTGCAACGGCATCATTCAGCGGAAGTGAATTCCGGAGAACGTTCCAGGGCGCGGGGGCATTGAAGCTGGCCTCGGCGCTGCCGTCCCTCAACGCGATGGCAAATCCCCCTTGCAGCGTCATTTCGTGGCGCTGAAATTCGCTCACCACGCCCGCGAATCCTCGACCGGAGAACCCTCGCTCAATCTCTGGAGACGCAGCAATGGCGGCGGCCTCGACGTTGGCGTTCTGTTGCGCGTACTTGGTCAACATCGAGGCAATCGCCCGCGTGTCGGAGCGCACTTCTTCCACTGGCGTCGAGAACCATTTGTCGATGGAGCGGTTCATCAGGCCATACGCAAACCAGTACATCACCATGACGGGCACAAACGAGAGAAGCAGCGCGCCTGCGACCATGCGCGTGCGAAACTTCGAGCCCAGAACTCCCATGCGGCGTTCGGCAAAGAGTTTGAGCAGATTGCGCGCCAGCACGAACGTCAGCGCGACGAACAGGAGAGAAATCAGCACCGATAAGGCGTAGAAGACGATTGCCTGCTGGTTGGTGTCAGCCCGCAGAATGGTGTTATTGAAAGCCGTCTGCGATGCCAGAACCACAAACAACAGGATGACCGCGACCGCCAGCAGAATGATGACCAGTTTCCGGTTGGGCCGATTGGCCGCGCGCGTTGGGGCAGGTGTGTTCAAACCAGGTCAGAGCCGTAGGTGCTTTGGAGGCCGACTCCTCTGCGGCCATTATAGATGCAGAAAAGCAGGCTGGGAGGCGAGCGCCAATACAATCAATGGTTCGATTTGCGTCCCGCGGTGAGTTCGGCGAGCATCGCATCGTAGGCCGGCTTCGGCTTGTAAGCGCGGTCAAAGAGAAGCGCCGCGCCGCGCTTGCCGTGCGAATGGGAGCCGATCCACGAGTACTTGTCTGTGAATCCCCAGGTTTGAATCGCGGTGCAGCCGGGATTTTGCAGGCAAGCCCGCACGATGGCGCGATAGACGTCCGCCTGTTTCATGAGATCCTCGCTCCGAGGCTGGCCGCTGGAATCCACTGGCAATGAAACGTCGAGTTCCGTGATGTGAACCTGAAGGCCCAAGGCACTCAGGCGCCCGATGTTGGCCGCGACCGCAGACGTATCGAAGTCGAGCCGCGAAATGTGCATCTGAAGCCCGACGCCATCGATTGGAATGCCGCGCTGTTTGAAGTCTTTGACCATGGCGTAGATTGCGTCGGACTTGCGGTTGAGGCCTTCTCCCTCAGCCTCGTTGTAGAAGAGCAACGCGTGAGGATCAGCCTCGTGCGCCCAGCGAAAGGACTGTTCGATATACGCCGTTCCCTTGCTCGAGAGCCCGATGCCCGGCTGGTTGTACCAG
Organism: Candidatus Dormiibacterota bacterium; assembly: GCA_035632675.1. GTDB lineage: Bacteria > Acidobacteriota > Terriglobia > Terriglobales > Acidobacteriaceae > Sulfotelmatobacter. The sequence continues at coordinate 445,330 of DASQGJ010000059.1, read as the reverse complement.
GGGGAGCTCTTGACGTTGCCATTCTCATCCAGCGCCTCGTTCACCACATCCCATGCGAAGACTTGCCCGGCGTAGTGCTTCATCACGGTGGTGATGTGTTCTTTCAGCAGATGGGAAAGTTGGTCTGGTGTGAACTGGCCTTGCGCAAGCCAGTCTGGATTGTTGTGATCCCAAACCAGGCAGTGGCCGCGGATCTTCATTCCGTGAGCCTGGGCAAAGCGGACTATTTCATCGCCTTTGCTGAAGTCGAAGGTGTCGGCTTTCGCCCGCACCACCCACCACTTCATCGCATCCTCGGCCTCGACCATGCTGAAGTCATGAGCCAGGGCTGCGGCGTAGGCGGCCTCCGAAGAAAGAAGGGAGGGCCGAACGGCAGCTCCGATCAGCACACCCGGGGAGCTCGCCGCCTCTTGCAGATTCTGTGGGCCAGAGGACACGAGAATTGCCACGACGGCAAACTGGCTCGCGAGGCGGATCCAGGTGTAGGGCGACATGGTTTTAAGCTTTGACGGCTACAGCAGCGGGTACGGCTGCTTGCGACTGCGACAATCGTGCGCTGAATTCGGCCGTTACATCCTTGCCTCCTTTGAAGTTTGTGACCAGTGACTGGATCGTGAAGATCGGTCCCCATGGAATCCCCCACCAACCCGCCACCAGACTCAGCAAAGTCCAGGGCAGCCCTTTTGTGACGGCGCTTTCTCCGGCGGGAATGTAATAAATGTCGGACGAGCGCCGGAACGTGAGGACTAGAACTGAAATGCAATATTGGTAGAAGACAAGCTTTGCACCGCGCTGAATCTCAAATTGCAGCCGGTCCGGGGCCATGCCCTCAATGCCGAGGATTTTCATGAAGATCTCCTTGGGGGATGGGCAAATTGTAGGCTCGGCGTCGAGGGAGGTAAAGCAGTCGAAGGTGTAGGTCCCACTTGCCAGCGTACAGCGGGCGCGGCCTTTAGGGCTTTGGAAGAAACGGCTGTAGGGGGCAACCTTCGCAAGCCGCTTTTGCTTTCCGGCAATGGTGCTTGCCGACGCCGACGATCAACCCATGCATTTCGTTGTAAATCTGGGCCAGGGCGGTGCGGTGGGCGGTGCTCACCGGCGAAGGTGGATGGGCAGCTCCGCGGACGCGTGATTGAAGGGTTGTGGTTGCATCCGCCAGCTTTCGTTCTTCCGCGGCACCCGAAGCCAAAGCACGCTGGAAAAGCTCTCGGATTTCTTCATAGTCCGTTTTCTCCGGCAAGATTGCATGCCGATCGAGGATCCGGCGGGTATAGGCATCCACAACGAAGACAGGATGGTTCCCCGCGTACAGAAGAATCGAGTCGGCGGTCTCCGGGCCGACCCCGTTGAGGTTGAGAAGTTCTTCTCGGAGCCTCTCGGTCGGTTGAGCGAACATCTTGTCGAGGGAGCCGTCATACTGACGGTCGAGAAATGCGACAAATATCTTGAGCCGCTTAGCCTTTTGGCGAAAATATCCGGACGGTCGAAGCAGCCGCTGCAGCCTGGCCGGCTTCACTTCTCTGATTCCGTCTACGCTGAGCAGTTGCGCGCTGCGGAGGTTTTCCAGGGCGCGCTCGACATTGGTCCACGCGGTGTTCTGCGTCAGGTAGGCTCCCACGATCACTTCAAAAGCGGTCTCGGCCGGCCACCAGTGCTGGGCGCCCCATGATTGATAAAGGACGTTGTAGTACTGCCGGATCTGGTTTTCCCTGGCTGGTTGCGACACGTGGAGGATTCCCGGATTTCGAGTCTAATCGAACCTCGTCTTCCTGGGGTAACCCACTGGGGCGTGCAGCGGAGACTTACTGAAGTGCATGTACCTGAGCTTAGAGCCAGCTTAGGAAAAGTGGGAAATAGCGCGATTTTCGCAGGGTACAACCCGTTCTAAGCCACTCATGGCAGTCTCTGCGTCAAGTGCAAGTACTTAAGTAAGTGGTGCAGTAATCCAGTTGCGTTGACAATTTATGTCAACGCGAATGAGCTGCGTTTCTCTCCCAACGATGGGCAGCCATTTGCGCCATTGCCTCGCGCAGGTGTGAGGCATCGTTCCATCTACGTGGTCAGGAGATCTGCGTATGTCTCAACGGCTGGGTGATCTTCTCGTCAAAGAGAAAATCATCACCCCAGAGCAGTTGGAACAAGCGAATAAAGTTCAGAAGGAGCAGAGCTGCCGCCTGGGGTCTGCCCTTGTGAAGCTCGGCTTCCTCACGGACGAGGACGTCACGAACTTTCTTTCGCGCCAGTATGGCGTGCCCGCCATCAATCTTTCGTATTTTGAAATTGACCCAGCCGTCGTCAAGCTGATTCCGTTCGAGACCGCCAAGCGCTACCAGATTCTTCCCCTGAGCCGCGTGGGTGCATCCCTCACCATCGCCATGGTCGATCCGACGAACGTCTTCGCCATGGACGACATCAAGTTCATGACCGGTTTCAACATTGAGCCGGTCGTGGCTTCCGAAAGCTCGATTCTCGCAGGGATTGACAAGGCCTACGGATCCACGAAGGAAGAAGACCTCGAAACCGTAATGCAATCGATGTCGGACCTTGGAGATGAAGACGTCGAACTGCAGTCGGAAGAGCAGGAAATGGGGCTGTCGGAGCTGGAGAAGGCTGCCGACGAAGCTCCCGTAGTCAAGCTGGTCAACATCGTGCTGGGCGATGCGGTCAAGCGAGGCGCCAGCGATATTCACATCGAGCCTTACGAAAAAGAATTCCGGGTGCGGTTCCGTATTGACGGTGTGCTGCAGTCGATCATGTCTCCACCCATGAAGTTGAAAGACGCAATTACTTCGCGTCTGAAAATCATGGCGAAACTCGACATCAGCGAGAAGCGCTTGCCGCAGGACGGCCGCATCATGCTGAAGATGAACATCGGCGGCCGCAAGAAGCAACTCGACTTCCGCGTCAGCACGCTGCCGACTCTCTGGGGCGAGAAGATCGTGCTCCGGTTGCTCGACAAAGAAAACCTGCGCCTCGACATGACCAAGCTCGGCTTTGAAGCCGAGTCGCTGGTGAAATTCGAGAAGGCCATTCTTAAGCCGTACGGCATGGTGCTGGTCACGGGGCCGACGGGATCGGGTAAAACGAACACTCTGTACTCTTCGATTTCACGCTTGAACCAGCCTGACACCAACATCATGACCGCCGAAGATCCCGTCGAATTCCAGTTGGCCGGCGTGAACCAGGTGCAGATGAAAGAGCAGATCGGGTTGAACTTTGCCGCCGCCCTGCGATCGTTCCTGCGGCAGGACCCCAACATTATTCTCGTCGGTGAAATTCGAGACTTTGAGACGGCCGAAATCGCCATCAAGGCCGCGCTCACGGGACACCTTGTGCTTTCGACGCTGCACACCAACGGCGCACCCGAGACCATCACCCGTCTGATGAATATGGGTATTGAGCCGTTCCTGGTTGCGACCTCGGTCCATCTCATCTGCGCTCAGCGACTGGTGCGGCGTATCTGCAAGGATTGCATTGAACCGATGGATGTGCCGCCGCAGACGTTGCTCGACGCTGGCTTCACTCTGGAAGAATCGAAGACCGTGAAGATCCAGAAAGGCAAGGGCTGCGGCGTTTGCAACAACACGGGATACAAAGGCCGCTGCGGTCTGTATGAGGTGATGGAAGTCGACGACGAGATTCGGGAACTGGTACTGGTCGGCGCTTCAGCAGTGGAGTTGAAAAAGAAAGCGATCGAGCGCGGCATGATTACGCTGCGCCGCAGTGGCCTGATCAAGGTGGCGGCGGGTATGACCACGCTCGAGGAAGTCGCACGCGAGACCATTCACTGATTTCGCGATAGCCATTGAAAGGGAAGGAAAGTTTCTTATGGGTTTGTCGTTAAGCGATCTGCTCAAGAGAATGCTGGAGATGAACGGCAGCGACTTGCACATTACCACCAACTCGCCGCCGCAGATTCGTGTGCACGGGCACCTGGTACCGCTCGACCTGCCGCAAATGACTCCGGCCGAAACCAAGCAGCTGGCGTACAGCGTAATGACCGACTCGCAGAAGCACCGCTTTGAAGAAAGCCTCGAGCTTGACTTCTCCTTCGGCTTGAAAGGCCTGGCCCGGTTTCGTGCCAACGTCTTCAACCAGCGCGGCGCCACAGCTGCTGTGTTCCGTCTCATTCCTTTCGAGATCAAGTCGTTCAACCAGCTGGGCCTGGCTCCAGTCGTAAGCAAGATGTGCGAAAAGCCTCGCGGCCTGGTCCTGGTCACCGGACCGACCGGCTCGGGCAAGTCGACCACGCTGGCCGCCATGATCGACAAGATCAACAGCGAGCGTCACGATCACATTCTCACGATCGAAGACCCGATCGAGTTCGTGCATATGAACAAAAATTGCGTGGTCAACCAGCGCGAACTGCACGCCGACACCAAGAGCTTTGGCGACGCATTACGCGCCGCACTTCGTGAAGATCCCGACGTGGTGCTGATCGGCGAAATGCGCGACCTGGAAACGATCGAGTCCGCGCTGCGCATTGCCGAAACCGGACACTTGACCTTTGGCACGCTGCACACCAACTCGGCGACCTCGACCATCAACCGTATCATCGACGTCTTCCCGGCCCACCAGCAGCCGCAGATTCGGGCCCAGCTTTCGCTGGTGCTGGAAGGCATCATGTGTCAAAGCTTGTTGCAGAAGATCGACGGCAAGGGCCGCGCCATGATCATGGAGATCCTGGTGCCCAATGCCGCCGTGCGCAACCTGATCCGGGAAGACAAAATTCACCAGATTTACTCGTCCATGCAATCCGGACAGGAAAAGTTCGGAATGCAGACGTTTAACCAGTCGCTGGCAACCGCATATTTCCAGAAGCAGATTTCTCTGGAGGTTGCCATGGCGCGTTCCAGCAACGTGGATGAACTGCAGGAAATGATTAATCGCGGCGCCAGTCTGTTGAGCCGCCCTACAGCGGCGGGTACGACCCTGGCCCGGGGAGCGGCCGGCAAGCACTAGTTGTGTTGGGAGCATGCGCAGTTGTCAGAGAGCTTTTGCGAAGCAGGTACGTCAGTGAGGAGAAGCTAAACCATGCCAGTTTTCACATTTTCGGGCAAGGACGCGTCAGGACAGAAGATTTCCGGGGAGCGGGTAGCTCCTAACAAGCAGTCGCTGGCGCAGGCGTTGCGGCGCGAGCGCATCACACCGGGCGCGATCCGCGAAAAGGGCAAGGAATTCTCCATGCCCACCTTTGGTACGGCCAAGGTCAAGACCAAGGACATCGCTATTTTCTTTCGCCAGTTTTCGGTCATGATCGACGCCGGCCTGCCGCTGGTACAGTGTCTGGAAATTTTGGCGGCCAACCAGGAAAACCAGTCCTTCCAGAAGACCCTGACCGGAGTGCGGACCACTGTCGAAGGCGGCGCCACCCTGGCCAACGCCATGCGGCAGTACCCCGTGGTGTTTGACGACCTGACGACCAACATGATCGAGGCCGGTGAGACTGGCGGTATTCTCGACATCATCCTGCAGCGTCTGGCGACCTACGTCGAGAAAGCGGTTCGGCTGCGGTCAGCCGTGAAGTCTGCCTTGATCTACCCCGTGGCCGTGGTCGGCATGGCGGGACTGATCGTCGGCGCCCTGCTCAAGTGGGTGGTGCCGATCTTCGCCAACCTGTTCGCCGGACTGGGTGTCAACCTGCCCCTGCCCACGCGAATCACCATGGGACTCAGCGCGTTTGTGCAAACCTTCTGGTGGGTGTTCCTGGCAGGCGGCATTGGCATGTACTTCGGCGTAAAGCAGATCCGCAAGCATCCCCGGGGGCGTTATTACTTTGACAAGATGTTGCTGAATCTCCCGGTGGTTGGCGGGCTGCTGCGCAAGATTGCTGTCGGCCGCTTCACCCGTACTCTGGGCACCCTGATCACCTCGGGCGTTCCGATTCTCGAAGGCCTGAGCATCACGGCCAAGACCTCGGGCAACGCGGTGCTGGAAGAGGCGCTGATGAAAGTGCGGAAGGCCATCGAAGAAGGCCGCACCATCGTCGATCCGCTCCGGGAATGCGGTGTGTTCCCCAACATGGTGACGCAGATGATTGGAGTCGGCGAAGCCACCGGCGCCATGGATTCGATGTTGCAGAAGATTGCCGACTTCTATGAAGAAGAAGTCGACGCAGCCACCAAGGACATGCTGGCCATGTTGGAACCGGTCATCATCGGACTTCTCGGCGTCAGCATCGGCGGCATCGTCATTTCGCTGTACATGCCGCTGTTCGCCATGATCGCCAAGCTGGCTGGATAAGCGCAGGTTTCAAGGGGACAAGGTTTCAAAGTTTCAGGGAGGAATCCGGGAAACTTTGAAACCTTGAAACTCTGAAACCTTGAAAAAATCGGGTTCTTCATCTCCATGCAATCGACGTTTGACGAGCGCAATTGGCTGGTTTGGCTGGTACGGGTCCGCATTTTTATTCTGACCCTGCTGCTGGCCATCGAGCTGGCGGTGGCGCAATTCAGTCCGGCGCCGGTGCCGATGCGGCTCTTCATCAGCACGATCCTGTTCTGGTACAGCCTCTCGCTGTTCTACGTTCTCCTGCTGTCATTCTGGCAGGAGCACCGCCTGCAGGCGTCGTTGCAGGTTCTGACCGACGTGGTTCTGGTCAGCCTTGTCGTCCACGAGACCGGAGGCTGGGACAGCTCGCTCAACTTCCTCTATCCGCTGGTCATCATTGTTGCCAGCGTACTGCTGCCACGGGTATGGGCGGGGCTGGTCGCGGCTCTGGCCTTCATTCTTTACGGATCGGTCCTGGAGCTGAACTATTACGGCGTCATTCCCTCGTATTGTTCGACTCATCCTGGGCTGAAAACGCTACAGTCCATCATCTTCGTCAATCTGTTTGCGTTCCTGGCGGTGGCCTACCTGGCGGGGCTGCTCACCGCGAAGCTGCGGCAGGTGGGAGTGCAGCTCAAGGACGCGAGTGGAGCCCTGGAAAGCCTGCAGGCGCTGCACGAGAACATCATTCACTCGATCAGCAGCGGCCTGATCACCACCAGCCTCGACGGCCGCATTACGCTGGTCAACGCAGCCGCGGAACGTCTGCTCGAGCGCAGCTCGGCGGAGTTGGTGGGAACGCCGGTGCAGCAATTGTTTCTCGATCGATTGCCCTCGGTGGACTCGCAACAGTTGCATGGGGAAGTGCGTTTCGATCCCCCGACAAAGTTTCGCAAGACCCTCCGCGTCCGCGCGTCGGCGCTGACCGTTCCCGAGCGCGGAGATTTGGGATATGTGTATTCGCTGGACGATCTCACCGAAATACGGCGCCTGGAGCGGGAAGTCCGCATGCAGGACCGCCTGGCAGCGGTGGGCCGCCTGGCTGCGGCGATTGCGCACGAAATCCGGAATCCTCTGACCTCGATCGCCGGCTCGGTCAGCATGCTTTCGGGAGTGCCTGAGATGAACGAGGATCACCGCCGGCTGCTCGACATCGTGACCCGGGAGTCGCAGCGCCTGAATGCCATCATCACCGACTTCCTCGCCTATTCGCGGACCAAGCAATATCACTTCGACAAGGCGGATGTGATCCAGCTGGTCGAAGACACCCTGACTCTGATGGATCACCGCATGACGGCGGAGAAGACCGGAATCACGATCAATCGGCGGTTTGCGACCCGCCAGGCGTGGGTGCTCGCCGACGGCGACAAGCTGAAACAGGTTTTCTGGAATCTCTGTGAGAATGCGGTGCGCGCCATGAAGAATGGCGGAAGCCTGACTGCGGCGGTTGAGTCACTGGGCGACGACTGGCAAGTCTCCTTCATCGACACCGGCACCGGCATGACGCCGCAGCAGATCGAAAAGATTTTCGAGCCGTTTCAATCGAACTTTGAAGGCGGCACCGGGCTCGGGCTGGCGATCGTCTACCAGATCGTGCAGGCGCACGAAGGAAAGGTTTGGGCAAGATCGAAGCCGGGCCAAGGCACGACCTTCGTGCTGCGTCTGCGCCGTCTGGATGCGGAACGCACGGTTTCTGTGACTGAGAATTCCACTGTGACCGACAAAGCCGCTCTGCTGGCTGCGCCGCAGCCCGTCGCCGCGGCTGCAGGAGGAGGTGCGCGTGGCTAACATTCTCGTTTGCGACGACGAACGCTCCATCTGCGAAATGCTCGACATCTCACTCCGCCGCGAGGGACACCGGGTAGAAACCGTGCAGGCGGGGCAGACAGCGAAAAACAAGATCGACGGCGCGCTCTACGACGTCATCATTACCGACATCAAGATGCCGAATATCGATGGCATCGAAGTTCTGCGCCACGCCCACCGGGTTTCGCCTGATTCCGCAGTCATCCTGATTACGGCGGTCGACGATTATGAGGCTGCCGTGGAGGCCGTCAAGGCCGGAGGCGCATCCGACTACATCCGGAAGAGTCCGGGTCTGGTCGACGAAATCAAGCTGGCCATCAACCGCGCTCTCGAGAAACTCAATCTGAGCAAGCAGAATTTCGCATTGCGCCGCGATGCCGCCACACGCAACTCGCTGGACAACATCATCGGCTCCAGCCAGGCGATGGAGAAGCTGAAGCAGACAGTGCGCACCGTGGCTTCGACTGCCAGCACGGTCTTGATCCACGGCGAGAGCGGCACCGGTAAAGAGCTGGTCGCCCGTGCGGTTCACGTCTGTTCGCCGCGGGCCACCGATGCCTTTGTTTCCGTAAACTGCGGAGCGTTTCCCGAAACCCTGCTCGAGAGCGAACTGTTCGGATACCTGAAGGGCGCTTTCACCGGAGCGAACCAGAACAAACGCGGCCTGTTCGAAGTGGCCGACGGCGGCACGATTTTCCTCGACGAAATCAGCGAGATGACTCTTGCGATGCAGGTGAAACTGCTGCGGGTCTTGCAGGAGCGCACGGTGCGGCCGGTGGGCAGCACCAGTGAAATCTCTATTGACGTGCGGGTCATCGCGGCCACCAACCGCGATCTCGACAAGGCCGTCGCCGAAAACGTGTTCCGCGAAGATCTTTACTACCGGCTCAACGTGATCCCAATCCGCGTGCCTCCTTTGCGCGAACGGCGCGAAGACATCCCTTTGCTGGTGAATCATTTCCTCAAGAAATATGCGAGTGCCGCGGGACGGAGCATCCTGCGGGTGCATGCGGGATCGCTGGACTCTCTTTGTGGCTATGAGTGGCCGGGAAACGTGCGCCAGCTCGAGAACACAGTCGAGCGTGCTGTCGCTCTGGAAATCACCGACGAGCTTCACGTAGAGCTTCCTGCCGAGCGTCCGAAGGCGCGTGCCGCGGCTGCCTCAGCCGGTGGGTCCTCTGCTCCCGAAATGGGCGCCGACCTCGCTCTGCCCGAGGGGGTTGGCATGGAAAGCTACGTCGCGGGCATCGAGCGTTCGCTGCTGCAAAACGCCCTCAACCAGAGCGGCGGGGTGCAGACCAGGGCTGCAGACGTGCTTGGGATCTCCTACCGTTCCTTCCGCCATCTCATGAAAAAATATGGGTTGTGAGGTCCGGTCGCACACCTTTTCTGTGGAAATCCAAAAATCCTAACGCGACAGTCCCGCCGAACCATCGGGACAATCGTGTAATTTGTGCCAGCGTTCTTCTTTTATCAAGGAAGTTTCGTCTAAGGTATTTACCTGAGGACGAGAAGAGACTCATCACCTCCCTGGTTTGCGGACTATGAGTTGTTCTCCGACATCAATCCAGCGAGTTTCGGCTGGAACTGCGCAGTAGCTGTTCCGGACTTGGTGCGGTAACCATCCTCGGCGGTTCAAGCCCGCGTCCACAGGCGATTTTCGCGCACGTTCACCCCGTGACATGAGGGTGTAGCCCCATTCTGTGGGATGAAGAAGTCTGATTCTGCAAATGCGGAAAGCTCCAGATGGCCTGCAAGTGTCTGTGGAAAATACCCTTCTGGATTTTGTACGTCGCACCGTCTCAAAATGGCAACGTGGGTGCTATGAGAATTGGAAATACTTCAGTCGCGCCGGGACGGGTGCGGCAATTAACAGTGGGGGAGGAAGGATGAAGGAGCAGACTGTTCGGCTCGGTCCGCGCGAACAGCAGATTGTTGAATTGCTATTGCAAGGATGCGACAACGCCGAAATCGCCAGCCAGCTCAAAATGGCGCGGCGAACGGTGAAAGCTCATTTCAACCGGTTGTTTCTCCGTTTTGGAATCACCGGCGGTATCAAGCGAGTGAAGCTCGCGACCCTGTTGTACCGGAGGCAAGCATGTCTGCAAGTGGACGCTATGGGAACCGTATCCCCAGTGAACGTGAGCACCGGGTCATCCAGCTCGTTGCCGAAGGCCTGAAAAACAAGGAAGTGGCCGCCGCCATTGGGACCACTGAGCACGTGGTAAAGAATTACCTTCGCGTTATCTATGACAAGCTTGGGCTCTGGAACCGAGTGGAGTTGGCTCTGTGGTATGAGTCCAGGCGAAGCTCGAATGCACTCTTGATGCAGTAGCTCTTGAGACGAGGCAGTCGAGTGCAATGATCGCCCGCGGATGGAATCACTGACAACCGAAGGCTTGGAGATTGCGCAGCCGTTCCCCGGCTGCCGCCATGCCCCTGCGCGCGGTCGAGTCGAGCAGGATACGAGCCTGATCACAATTCTTTGAGACTCCGTCGCCTTTGAGGTAGAGATCTGCCAGGAGCAGCGCGGCTTCGGCATTGTGCTTGGCCATCGATTTCCATAGCCACTTCGCTGCTTCCGCGTTGTCGCGCCCCTGCCCATTCATTCCTGTGAGGTAGCGTTGCGCCATGGCGAGTTCCGCCCCGCCGTTGGCGGAGGCCGTTGCCGTCTGAGCGTCAGAGTTGTCCCCAGCCAGGCCTTCGAGAGCTTTCACAGCGGTCGGGTTCTTAGGGACGTCCGTCGCAGCCGCCGGGTCAGGCTTAGTTTTCTTTGCAGCCGCGACAGGTTGCTCGTCGGCCTTCGATGGATTCGAGGAAGTCGCATGGGCGCTGGACGACGGAGCCGGTGACAGTGTCCCGGCATCTGCCGCTGTCGCCGGGGGCGGCTGCGGTACCTCGTGAGACATCTGCCCGCGTCCGCCACGCCACGCCATGTATCCGAGCGCCATGAGGATGATCGCCAGACCTGCCCCGTAGAGACGGTACGGCCTCGAAGGCGGCTCATGATCGGAGTCATTGGCCGAAGGATGAGCGCTGAAACTCCGGAACAGTGACAACTCATCGGCCTGCGTTTCCTCTCCCGCATCCGCGTTGGGCGTACTGAACCGCACTTCGGATCCTGCTCCGATGTTGGAAACCGGAGCCACGCCGGTGTTTTCGCCTTGCAAGTGACCGGTGCTGGCTGCATCGTGTTCCAACCGTGCACCGCACATCCCGCAGAATGTATGAGTGGCGGGATTGTCGTGACCGCAAGACCGACAGTGGGCGAGACTCACTGGTTCTGTCTCAGAGAAAACGCTGGTGCGGATTTCCGGAGCCGGAGAGAGAGGCTCTTCCTGCAGAGCAACCTGTGCACTGCCACCGACAAGTGGCGGGTTTTCCGCTTCCAGTTCACGCAAGAGGTCGAGCACCGCCTCTTCGCGCTTTTCCGGCGGGCTGGTGAAATAGACCTCTGCCCATCGGCCCATGTTGTCCCCCAGCAGCGGATTCAACAGGGGATTGAGCTCGGGTCGAGGCAGGGTGTGGGAATTCTCGGACCGGTCGCCTTGACTCGCCAAACAGTGCTCTCCTGCTTAACCAATACTCGACGAAAGGGCAGAATCCATTTGTATGATTGCACTCCCATCGCCAGGGGTTGTCAATTGGAACTGGGGTAGTGTCCCAATTTTGATTTTCTTCGCGACCTTTGCGGAAGGGCTCCGCGATCTTTGCGGTTATAGTTTTTGATTTCCCAGGCAAATCTTAAAGACTTCACCCGCAAAGTTGCGGGAAAGAAAACGCGCTAAGCTCGCAAAGAAAAATCAAACTGGGACACTACCGGAATTGGAGCGTTGTCATCGCGAACCGTCGCGCTCGTCAATTGCAGGGTTTACGGTATGCGGGCTCGAACTGATCCAACTGCGCGTCGCGCTGTGTCGCGAACTTTCCCTTCGGGGTTTTGCCGTAGAGATCGGCTCCCGGGCAATAGTACTGGGCCGTGCGCAGATCGACCCATACCTGAACGGAAGGGTTGCCCTTGTCCTCCGGTGCTTGGGGAGCTTCAGCCAGGCCAAGCTGGACGAGCATTCGATCAAAGAGAGATAGTCCCGCATCCGGGGACGATTTGCGTTGATTGGCCGCGGCCGGGTTGGGAGCCGCGGTGGCGTTCACGGAATGATTGGACCAGATTCCCCACCGAATGACGCACGCAACCAGAATCACGGCGACTGCCAGGTAGATGTCTCCGCGGCGGGTATTCCAGAACCGGACGAGTCCCTTCTGAGGTTTTCCCGAAGCCAGTTGCTCGAGGAATTCGCGCGCAGAGGCGGCGGAACTCCAATCCGCGGGTCGCGTCAGCTTGGTCATCGCCCCGATGCCGTCGGGTTGGGCTTCTTCGTTTGCCGGCCCGTCCTCGACCGATGAGGCTTCTTCTTCGTCCGGGTCCGCGATCTCGGCTGCGTGAATCATGTCCGTCGGAGATTCTGCAAAATGACGCGCAGTTTCCATTTCCATTTCCGGCGCGGTGAAAAGTTCCGGAATCTGCTTTTCGATCGAGTCAGCTAACGACATTTCTGAATCAGTAGAGCCAACACCAGCGTGTGACGCTTCACGCGCGGGAGCATCCTTTGCGGCATCGGCAGATACGTCTTTTCTCTGGGCCTCCTGCATGTGCCAGAGCGAGGCAACTTTGCTCTGCATGCTGGGAGGCTCGTAGTCGGTGCTCCGCGGCGATCCACATTTTCCGCAAAACTGCTCTTCGCCCACCAGCTTGTGTCCGCACTTGCGGCAGGCATGCGAACGCGCCGGCGCCGCAGATGTCGTGCTGGCGGCGACTTCTTGCGCCGGTTTCCCGACCAGAGCCGCCAGGTTCGGCTGCAGTTTTTCGAGGGCTTCCAGCATGGCGGCCCGTTCTGTGGCCAGCGATTTCTTCCAGGTCAATTCCTCGGCACGCGCCAGCGCTTCGGTCACGAGACCAGCCATCAGCTGGCAGGTGTGAATGTCCTGCTCGGTAAAGCCGTTGGGCGCTGCATAGTAGAGTTCCAGTCCGCCGGCAACCGTGCCATCGTGGAACACGGGCACTGCGATCATCGACTGAATTCCGCGGCGTCTGCATTCCTCCGCATCGAGCAGGAATTCGGGATTCACATCCGGGCATCGGAACACCTGGCCAGTCTTCAGGCACGGCACGCTGAGCGCTTTTTCGGAGGGAACCACGGTACCAGGCGGCGGCGACATCAGACCGGCGACTCCGCGATAACGCACATTCTTTCCCTCCGCGATGGCAATAGCGGAACCGCCGGCCTTGCCGATCTCGGCCACACGTGCGGCAACCAGCGACATCGCGTCTTCGAGCCCGAGATGACGAACCTGAATGTGGTGCTGGGTTTCTACGATTTGCGCGAGAGTGAGCGTGTAGTCTGCCGGAGGACCAGGCTCTTGAAATTGCGCTTTCTTCGCCAGAGCGGGATGCTTGGTGGCTCGGTCCTCGGCTTCCACCTGGTCGCGCTTCAACTCAAGGCACAGCTCCAGCGCCTGCAGTTCACGATTGTGTTCCTGCAAAACATAGGCGGCTTCCAGCAGCTTGGCGAGCGTTTGCTCGTCGAGCACTGGTTTGTCTTTTTCCCTGGACACGGTTCCGTTTTCCACCGTCGGAAGCAGCCTCGCCGCGCAATCCGGGATGTTGAACCCGAATGCGCTTATTCTATTGCAACTTCCGCGCCAACACAGGGCACCAAGGCCGGTTTGCCACGGGAACTGGATTCGGGGGGAATGACCACCTTGGACTGGCCCCTAGGCGGGGACTTTCAACACTGACAATAGTTTACCGCTGTCACCGATTTCTGGCGAGAGTTGTTATGAGTTTCGCGCATCGCCCGGTTCGGGGGGAGTCCCCGGTTGGTAACCAACATTCGGTAACCCTTACTCTGCAGGAATATGCACATGGCCGAATATTTTCCTATGCGGATACGGGTTCGAGGGATTCCTTGTCCTTGTCGTTGTCGTGCTTGCCGCTCAGGTAGAAATGGACCGCCGGAGTGATGATCAACGACAGGACCATCGAAATCAAGACACCACCGATGACGGCGATCGCCAGCGGCTGCAGCATCTGCGAACCGGCTCCGACCGCGAAAGCCAGCGGCAACATGCCCGCCACCGTGGCTAACGCAGTCATGACGATCGGACGCAACCGCCGACGTGCGGCTTGCAGCATCGCATTTTCCCCGGGCAGTCCCAGCGTGCGCATCTTCTGATCGGCGTCGAGCAGCAGGATGCCGTTCTTGGCCACAATGCCGATGACCATGATCATGCCCATGAATGACGAGATGTTGAAAGTGGTGCGCGTGATCAGCAAGGCGATGAAAACGCCAGACGTCGAGAGTAGCGCCGACGAGAGAATGGCGACAGGAGCGGCGAAAGTTCCGAACTCAAACAACAGCACAATGAACAACAAGAGAATCGCCAGAACAAGCACGATGACCAGGTCGTGAAACGAGCGTTGTTGTTCGGCATAGGTCCCGCCGTATTCGACGCGAATGCTCGACGGCAAGTGCATTCCTGCAACCACCTTCTGCACATCCGCCATGCCGCTGCCGAGACTCCGCCCCTCAAGCCGAGCGGTAACGGCGACGTCCCGCTGCAGATTTTCGCGGCGAACTTCTGTTTGTCCAGGATTCTCGACCACGGTGGCGAGTGCTCCCAGGGTGGCGGTGTGCCCAGTGCTGCTGACCAGCAACGTGTCGCGCATGGCCTCAAGCGATGCCCGGTTGGCCGCGGGGAAACGCACGCGCAACGTGTACGCTCGGTCGTTTGCTACCACCGGAGTCGGCGCGGGTTCGCCTTCGAGAATCGCTGAGGCGTCGAGCGCAACTTCTTCCGCCGTGAATCCCGCCCGGGCGGCCACGCTGGGGTCAACCTGGAACGTGACCGCGGGCCCGCTAATGGTGTTGTCGATTCCATTCAGGAGGTCCACAACTCCCGGGATCTTCCCGATGGCTTCACCTACCTTGGGCGCCCATTCTTCCAGTTGCTTGGGATCCTGCGAGAACAGCTTGATCTCGATCGGCTGGGGCGCGGAAGTCAGGTCGCCGATCATGTCCTGCAGAACTTGTATGAAATCGACATCCAGGGAGGGCTCCTGCTTCTTGATGTCGGCGCGGATGTCCGACATGATCTCCTCGATGTCGCGGTCCCGCTTGGTCCTCAACTTCACCAGGATGTCGCCTGTGTTTGCTTCGGTGACCGCAGCCAGGCCGAGTTGCAAGCCCGTGCGCCGGGAAGTGCTCTCTACTTCAGGAACTTCGCGGAGCATCTCTTCGACGTGACTGACAACGCGGTTGGTTTCTGCCAGTGAACTGCCAGCGGGCATGATGTAGTCGATGGTGAAGCCACCTTCGTCCATCTCGGGCAGCAAGTCCGAACCGGAAAAGGTGAAGCAAACGTAGGAAACGACTATCAGGACGGCGCTGAACAGGACCAGCATCCGCGGCCGTTCGAGGGCGCGGCGGAGCCAGCGTTCATGAAAGTTGATCACGCGCAGGAAGAAGCCGCTGAGATGTTTCTCTTCGGCCGCCAACAACTTCATCGCGTTGTCGCTCTCTTCCGAACCCTCGGTTCCTCCGGGTACGGACGAAGCGGGGGCCTGAGGAAGTTCCGATTCTCCCGGAGAGCCTTCTCTGTCGTGCTTTCCCCGGATGAAGTATTGGCTGAGGGTTGGAGTCCAAGTCACGGCTAACGCCAGCGACGTCAGTAGCGACACCGTCATCGTCACGGCCAACGCCCGGAAGAAGACTCCCGTAACGCCAGTAATCACAATGAGAGGAATGAACACGACCACCGGAGTAATCGTGGAGCCGATCAACGGAACCGTAATTTCTTTCAGCGCGCTCTGGATGGCTTCCAGCCGTCCTTGCCCGGCGTCGCGATGCAAAACAATGTTCTCTACCACCACGATCGCGTCGTCGATGACCAATCCGACGGCCGCCGCCAGGCCACCGAGCGTCATCAGATTGAACGTTCCCCCCATCATCTTGAGCGCGATGAAAGTGACCATCACGGTGACGGGAATGACCAGACCAGCCACCAGCGAAGTGCCCCAGTCGCGCAGGAATACGACCAGGATGATGGAAGCGAGAATCAGGCCTAACAGGATGGCGTCACGCACGCTCTTGATCGAGTCTCCCACGATGATCGACTGATCGTAAAAAGGCTCGATGTGAACGCCGGGCGGCATGGTCTTGCGCAGGCGGTCGATCTCGTCATGAACTTCCTGCGCCACCTGCACCGTGTTTCCGTCGGGCTGGCGATTGATATTCAAAA
Source organism: Candidatus Dormiibacterota bacterium (assembly GCA_035632675.1). Classification (GTDB taxonomy): domain Bacteria; phylum Acidobacteriota; class Terriglobia; order Terriglobales; family Acidobacteriaceae; genus Sulfotelmatobacter. Next base: position 428,956 of record DASQGJ010000059.1, on the reverse strand, counting down.
GGACGGCGGGCTTGCCGTTGGCCGTGACCACCGTGTAAACCGGCTTTACGCCTGGAGCCACGCTCGCGACATCGCCGATGCGAACCGGGATTCCCGCCGGGGTGTTCTTGATGACCGCGTTGGCAATTTCCTCGGGCGTGCGGATCTGGCCGTTGACGAGGCCGAGATACAGTTGGTGGTTCCGTTCCAGCAGACCTGGCGAATCGATCAGGTTGGTCCGCCGCACCGCGTCCAGGATGTCAGACACGGTGACACCCGCGGCCAGCAACTTCGCCGGATCGGGGGTCACGTGAAATTCCGGTTCCTGCCCACCCTGGATGATCACCGTGGACACGCCTTCCAGGCGGTTGAGCCGCGGCTTCATCTCGTAAGTCGACATCTCCCAAAGCTTGGTTTGCGGCATGCTGTCGGAAGTGAGGCTGTAGCCGATGACCGGGAAAGCGGCGAAGGTCAGGCGGTGGGCTTCAATCTTGGCGGTGGCCGGGAGTTCGGGCTGCACTCGCGAAATTGCCGCGTTCACATATTGCAGCGTCTGAAACATGTCGACGTCCCAGCGGAAATAGAGATCGATTTCGGCGGAACCGCGGCTGGTAATGGAGCGAACGTTGAGCAGTCCGGGCACGCTGTTGACCGCTTCTTCCAGCGGCCGCGTGACCGTCACCGTCATCTGATCGATGGGCATGACGCCGTTATCCACGGCGATCAGGACGCGCGGAAAATCCGTGGAAGGGAACACCGACACCGGGATGGTGAAGGCAAGGTACGCGCCCAGCAGCCCGAATGTAAGAATCAGGAAGATGACTGGCCGGGAGTGCTGGGCAATCCAGTGCTGGCCCGAATGGCCGTCTTTCGGTGCGCTCACGCGGTCGCTCCGCAGGGATCATTTTTCATCGGATCCCTCTTTGGGAGCCTTCGATCCTTCGGCAGACGGCTTCGCTTCGTCAGCCGGAGCCGCGGCTTCGATCTTGATTTTGGTCTTGTCCGGCAGGCCGTAGGCCCCGCTGGAGATCACCTTGTCCTTCTCAGCGATCCCCTCGACGATCTGCACATCGTCGCCACTGCGAATCCCGAGTTTGACCGCTTTCTGGTGCGCAAGGCCGTCGGCGCCCGCCAGCATCACGGTCGTGGTCCCATCGGGCGCAGTCAGGACGGAACTCGCCGGGACCACCAGGGCATCGTTCACTGTCTGGGCGGTCAGAGAGAGTTGAACGCTCGTTCCGGGCTTCAATTCGTGCTTGGGATTCTTGGCCTCGAACCACACTTCCACCGTAGTGCTGTTGGGATCGAGTGCCGGGCTTACGACCGTGACTTTTCCCTCGATTGGTTTCTCGATCCCAGGAACTGTCATCGTTCCTTTGTCGCCTACCTTCAGCGCCGCGGCATCATCTTGAGGAATGTGTGCCTTGGCAATGACGGAGGAAGTATCCATCACGGTGAGCAGAGGCGTTCCCGCAGCCGCCATCTCACCCGGATACAGCGGCCGGTCGGTAATCACGCCATTGATCGGACTGCGAATCTCGGAATAGCTGAGCTGCGCCTGGGCTCCCAGATACTTGCCCTTGGCCGATTCCAGTTGGCCCTCTGCCGCGACCAATTCCTGCTGCTTGCCGGTTGCCATCAGCGTGTCGAGATGTTGCTTGGCGATCGCGTACTGGTTTCTGGCTTGCGCGATGTCGACTCGCGACTGATCAAGTTCTTTCCGTGGCAGAGCTCCCTGGTCGAATAGTTGCTTGCGGCTCTCAAAGATCTTTTCCTGCGCGTCGAGAGCAAGTTGTGCCTGCTGGGCATCAGCTTCGGCCTTCTTGATCTCCTCAGGCAAACTGGCGGAGGTGATTATCTTGTGCAGAGCTTCCTGTTGCTTGTAGGCGCCCTCGGTATCCTTGGCGGCGGCGGAGAGGTCGCGGTTCTCAAGAACAGCGAGCAGTTCTCCTTCATGCACGGCGCTGCCGCGCTTCACCAGGAATTTCTGCACGGGAGCGCTGATCTTGGGCACAATCGCAGCCTGCGCGCGTGGAAACAAGATCGCCTGTGTGGTGATCGTACGCTGAATGGATGTCTTTTCGACCGGGGCGGCCTGTACGGTGACAGTCGGTTCTTTGTCGGTCTTGTCGGAAGAGCAGCCGGTTGTGAACAGGAATCCGGCGAGTGCGACGACTCCAGCCGCACCAGCGCGACCAAGGCCTGTGCCCGTCCGCCTCCAGTTCGTGCGAGTTGATGATTCGATCCGGTTCATTGGGCTTTAGAAGTTTCCTGTCAGAGTCTGTAGGTTTGCCACTGCGACCCGGTAGCGGGACTGTCCATCATCGTAGGCGTTGCGGGCTTGCGTCAACGTATTCTGGGCATCGACCACCTCGAGCACGGTCGATTCGCCAGCCTGGTATCGCAGAGTGGTCAGCCGCATGCTCTCGGCGGCCATTTCCGCCGAACTCGCCAGGGATTCCATCTCCGAGCGCGATGTCTTGGCTTCGAGGTAGAACTGGCGCAGGTGGCTGAGCAATTGGCGCTGGGCATGGGTCAACTCCACGCGCGCCTGATCGCGGCGCAACTCCGCCTGCTTCAGCTTGCTGCGATCCGATCCCCAACTGAAGATCGGGATTTGCAGGGTCGCCACCGCGGAGTAGCCCAGGTTGCGGACGCCGTCCGTGCGGATTGCGAACTTGTTCGAATCGATGCCATAGAAATAGTCCAGGCTCAAAGCGGGCAGCAGCCCGCCCCAGGCGGCTGTCACCTCGTGATTTGCTGCATCGTAAGCGGCCAGGGATGCGCGCAGCTCCGGGTTATTCTTCTTTCCCGCCGCTTCCACTTCCTCGAACGTGGGCAGCGGTTCGGGCATCTGCAAATCATCCACCACCGCATAATCCTGGTTGAAATCGGGGAACAATAAGACAGCAAGATCCAGCCGGCTCCGTTCCATATCGAGTTGGGCTTCCTGCAAGTCGCGCTGCTGCTGCTGCGCCTGAATGCGGGCCTTGATGGCGTCGGCATGCGCCACTTCGCCCCCCTTCTCCAGCTTCAGGCTGATGTCGAGAAACCGGTCCGCCTCCGCAGCGGCGCGCTGGGCATTGGCATACTTGCGCTGTGCCACGACCAGCCCGTAGTAGCCCTGGGTCACGGTGACAACCAGGCCTCGGGTGGCGATTTCTGCTTTGGCTCGCGCCTGCGCCAGAGCTGCTGCCGACCGCCGGTAATCCGCAAAACTGGTAAGAGAAAGGGACTGGTGCACATCCGCCTGGCTGAGGTACTCATGCACGCCGTTGTTGGCGATGTACTTGGGACATCCGGCGGGCGAGTTCCCGCAGCTTGCTGGCTGGCCAGTCCCCTCGGTGTAGATGAACGAATTGTTGTAGTTAACGCTGGGCAGCAACCCGGCCCGTGCCTGGACGCGGTCCTCGCGTGCCAGACCGAGGTCAGTGACTGCTGACCGGTATTGAGGATCGTTCAGGCGGGCGCGCTGCAGCGCGTCCTGCAACGTGATGGTGAGGGGAGCTCCTCCCTGGGCCGTAAGGGTTGCCTGTGCAAAACCCGAGGCCGAACTGGCGAGTAGAACCAAAATGAAAATACCGTCCATTGATCGCTGGCCGATATGGGAGCGGGCAATCTTGGCGGCGAAGGATTGGTTTTGGAGGAGTGTCACTGGTCACCTCGAAGTGAAGACTCGGGACTACGCGACGACGAAACGCCTGATTCGAAAGACGATCGCGAAGGCAGGGAAGCACTCCAGCGCAATGTGGGGGTGCCCCGCATCCGATCGACCCAGGCCATATGAAAGCGTCGTATTGAATTGTTCGGTTGCACGATGGTCGCGTGATTGGACCAATTTGGAACAGCGTCAGCCTACCACGGGGTTCCTGAAAGGCACATGAAAGCCGGGTTCATGACCCTAAGTGGCCGTGACTAAAGTATTTAGTGCTGTAGAGATTGCTGCGACGAAGAAATGGCGAAAGCCGTGCTTAAGCAAAAGGGAGTGCGATCTTCAGTTCGGCAGGAGGAGCCATCATGATCAATCTGGACACAGTCAAAGTTACCCCTCGCGACCAGCAGGTGCTGAATCTGCTGGTGCAGGGTTGCAGCAACAAGGAGATTGCGGGCCAGCTCAACATCAGCCCGCGTACCGTCAAACAACATCTACGTACGCTATTCTTGCGAGCCGGCATCCGTGAGGGCCGGAAGCGCGTGAAGCTGGCGATCGCCATGTTCAGCAAAGAGGGGGCGCAATCATGACTCCCTGCGAGCGCCTTACTCCGAAAGAGATCCAGATTTCGATTCTGGTCTGGGAAGGGTTGACCAATCGCGAAATCGGCCGCATCGTTGGCACCACCGAGCAGGTCATCAAGAACCACCTGCGCAGCACATTCGATAAGATTGGCGTTTGGAGCCGCCTCGAGCTGGCAATGTACGTGGCCAGCCACGGCGGAAAGCACTGGCCCGTGGCTGACGCGATGAATACCACCCTTAGCCAGGCGGTGGGCGCCGACTAGGCCAACCAGCCAAAGACTTGTTCACCAGCGAGTCACGGAGAAACAGCGACCATCAGGTTCCCTCCTTGCCTCCGTGACTCCATGGTGAAAGTGGTCAGATTTGCAGCGCTATCGCCAGGGTTTCCGACCCAAACTCTGCAAAACTTTTCTGATGGCGACTTGCCGGGAGGTTATCGTGCTGTAGGAACTCCAGTCAGTTCAGCGAGTTACAGGAAATGACTGCGGCACTGGAATTGCATCGAGAGTGGCGATCTGCCAAGGGCGGGCTCAAGCAGCCACGAGCCTGGCTTTCGCGACTCCCGGGGCGAAACCAGCGATGGCCTACAAAGAAACCTTCTGGATGGCGTGTGACTCCACCGAACAACTGCGGGCCGAGTATGGCCCTTTCCACACGCGTACGGAGGCAGAGGTCGAGGCCAAGAAACTCGGCTTCGGCTACCTGCTCCGCTACGAGCACCTGCTAGGGGTGAACGAAGAGATTGAAGAGGTTCGCTGCATCTTCGTGGAGCTTCCCGGAGCCGTGCCGGTCGGAATCGCCGATACTCCAGTCACACTTCATACCCGCTGCGCCACTTGCGGCGAATCGGCCGCCCATGAGAAGGGCTGGCAGGCCGAAGTCTGGGCCGACATCCATGAGTTCGAGCATTCCCGCCATCTCGTGCGTCTGTTCGAGCATGCCCGCGGCAAGGGTTTGAAGGAAATCGGCGACTGGCGAGGGTAGGGTCAAACCAAAACCGCAGAGGACGCAGGGTACACCGAGGATTAGACATCTACGTTAGCGATCGGGAGTTCCGCGAACAATCTGCCCCACGAATTCTTCTCCTTTTCTTCAGAACCTCCGCGTCCTCCGTGTCCGCTGCGGTTTTCATCTTGTAGAAGCCGAGAGAGCACTGGCCGCGGCGCGGTCCAGGAACCAGATCAACTTCCCGCCGGTCGGCTGTACCAGCTTGGCCGGATACTGTTCGCCCGCGGCGTTTCCTTCCAGAACTGATTTCAGCACCGTGGCCTTGTCGGTGCCACTGACCAGAAACGCGACGCACCGAGCCGCATTCAATACTGGAAGTGTGAACGACAGCCGGTGAGTCTTGAGTTTGTCGACCCAGTTGGCGATAACGAGCCGCGATGTTTCGTGCACCCCGGCAGTGCCGGGAAAAAGGGAAGCGGTGTGCCCATCGGGGCCCATGCCAAGCAGGATGAGGTCAAACTGCGGCACCTGACTTTTTTGCAGGCCGAAGAACTTGAGCAGCGTTTGTTCGTAGGCGTCTGCGACGGCTGCGGCGTCGGGATTCTCAGCAGGAACTCGGAATACATTCCCCGGTGGCACTGGAACTTTCGAGAGCATGGCCTCGTCCACCATTCGGTAGTTGCTGTCGGGATTGTCCGGAGGCACGTGCCGTTCGTCTCCCCAGAAGAAGAACATGCGATCCCATGGCAGGGAGGCGCGCGCACTGGTGGCTAGCAGGTTGTAGAGGCTCTTCGGAGTTGACCCGCCGGAGAGGGCGAGGGTGAACCGGCCGCGCTCAAGGACCGCTTCATCGGCTGCACGCACTACTTCTTCCGCGGCGGCCGCAAATAATTCTTGCGGAGTGGTGAGCACCCGGATTTCTGCGGAAGTACTCAAGGGATACACTCAACTTCTGGAGGCTCGTGCGACCGCGCAGCGCGCTGCTCCCAACAATCCGGCCTTTTCGTTGGTCACAACGTAGACCGGCATGGATTCCACCAGCGGTTTCATACGGCCCTTCTCGAGGAAAGCTCGCATGAACCAGGGCCCCTTCAGCTTGACAAGGATCTTGGGTGAAATACCGCCCGCAAGGAAGAGTCCACCCGTTGCCATTGCCTTCAAAGCCAGATTGGAAGCCTCGGCTCCATAAACCGAGATCCAGAGTTCCAGAGCCTTTTCTGCCAATGGATCTTTCCCGTCGAGTGCAGCGCGCGAGATCGCTGCGGCTGGATCGCGCTTCTGAATGGCGGCAGCCAGTTCTGGAGACTCTTTGCCGCGTCCGCTCTCGCGCAGGAATTCATAAACGTTCACCAAGCCCGGCCCAGAGAGGATGCGTTCGTAGCTCACATGGCCGAAGCGAGCGGTGAGAAAGCGCAGCAGTTCGATTTGCATTTCCCCTTGCGGAGCAAAATCTGTGTGGCCACCTTCGCAGGCAAAAACGTGATGCCTGCTTCCGTCCCAGAACAATCCGGCTTCGCCCAACCCGGTTCCCGGCGCGATGACTGCTTGATTCCCGACCACGGTCCCGCTGACGCGGTTCAAGGGAACGAGGTCTGCATCGGCGAGACCCCCAATCCCCCAGGCGCTTGCTTCCAGGTCATTGATCAGAAGCGTAGCCGGAAGATGGATCTGCTTCGCCAGTCGTGATTGTTCGATCACCCAGGGTAGATTGGAAGTCTCGACCCGGCCGTTTCTTACGGGGCCGGCAATTCCGAAGCAGGCGGCCTCCGGACGCGTGCCGGCGTCATCCAGAAAACGGCATACAATCTCTCCCAGTTCGCTATGCTCGCGGCTGGGAAAGACGCGTTCGGACACCAGTTGCAGATGCCCATTCTGGGGTTGAAAACAAGCCAGCCTGGCATTGGTCCCACCAATATCGCCGGCCAGAATCATTTCTCGAAGTTCCTCCAGCGGCGGCCGTCGCGTTCCATGAGTTCGTCGGCCTCCTTCGGTCCCCAGGTGCCGGAAGCATAGTTGGGGAAATTGCGCGGGGGGAGCGCTTTCCAGAGATCAAGCACCGGGTTTACCACCGACCAGCCCGCTTCTACCATGTCCGCGCGCTGGAACAATGTCTGATCGCCGATCATGCAATCGTGCAGCAAACGCTCGTAGCCCGTGCTGGGCTGCTTGCCAAAATATTCCTGATACTCGAAGTTCATGTCGACGGTGCCCAGGCGCATCACCGGCCCGGGAACCTTGGCCGCGAATTGCAGCGAGATGCCTTCCTCCGGTTGGATGTGCAGCACGAGTTGGTTGGGCATCAAGTGTTCGACCGGCGTATCGCGGAACAGCACGAAGGGCGCCCGTCGAAACTGTATCACGATATGCGTGTTGCGAACCGGCATCCGCTTGCCGGTGCGAAGGTAGAAGGGCACATCGGCCCAGCGCCAGTTGTCGATCGACAGCTTCATCGCGACAAAGGTTTCCGTGCGGGACTCGGTAGGCACGTCTTCTTCTGCCCGATAAGCTGTGACTCTCTTGCCCTCCTCAGTTCCGTCGCCGTACTGTCCGCGGACCGTGCGGCTCAAGACTTCTTCATCACTCATGGGCTGGATCGCGTGCAGGATCTTCGCCTGCTCATCGCGCACGGCATTGGCGTCGAAAGAAATCGGCGGCTCCATGGCGGTCAGGCTGATGAGTTGCATGATGTGGTTGGGTACCATGTCGCGCAGCGTTCCGGCATGATCGAAGTAGCTGCCGCGGCCTTCCACGCCAACCGTTTCGGCCACGGAAATCTGCACGTGATCGATGTAGCGGCGGTTCCATACCGGCTCGAAGATTCCGTTGGCAAAACGGAAGGCCATGATGTTCTGCACGGTCTCTTTGCCGAGATAGTGGTCGATGCGGTAGATCTGCTTCTCGTCGGCGACTTTAAGCAATTGCTGGTTCAGCGCCTTGGCCGATTCCAGATCGTGGCCAAAGGGCTTTTCGACCACCACGCGCCGCCAGTGATTATTGCTCTGGTCCATCAACCCGGCAGCGGAGAGCTTTTCCACGATCGTGCCGAAAAAATTCGGCGCGACCGCCATGTAGTAAAAGAAGTTCTGGTGCGTCGAATGATCCTGATCGAGTTTCGCCAGGGACTGTTTCAGCTGCGAATAAAGATTGTCGTCGTCGAAGTTTCCTGCAAGATAGTAGAAACGCTGCGAGAACCACTCCCAAAGATCGCTGTCGACGCAGTCGCCGCAGTAGGTCTTGATGTCGTCGTAGACTCGCTTGCGGAAATCGTCGTTGGATAACTGCGCGCGCGCCACGCCAAGGACAGCAAATTCCCGCGACAGCAGGCCCGCACGTGCGAGGTTGTAGAGTGCCGGAATCAGCATGCGTCCGGTCAGATCCCCGGCTGCGCCGAAGATCACCATCACGCAAGGATCACCCTGCTTGCCGATCCGCGGCGGGGCCGCCTTGGGTTGTTCTGCTACTTGAGCCATGGATGAATCCTTCTGTATTCTCTGCGAACTCCGCGAATCCTCAGCGGACTCTGCGTTTTAAGACTTGGCCGTTTGCCGCTCGCGACTATGACCTAACCAACGACCCGTGGCCAAGGACTAATGACCTTTCCCGCCCGCTTCCACGTGTCCGCCAAACTTCTGCCGCATCGCGGAGAGCATCTTCTCGGCGAAGGTGTGTTCCTGGCGCGATCGGAACCGGACATACAATGCCGCGGTCAACACATCGGCGGGAACGGCCTCGTCGACCGCCGCCTGAATCGTCCAGCGGCCTTCGCCTGAATCCTGCACGAATCCGGTGTACTCCGCGAGCGTTGGATTCTCAGTCAACGCCATGGCGGTCAGATCGAGCAACCAGGAACTAACCACGCTGCCGCGCCGCCATACTTCCGCGATGTCCGGTAAATTCAGATCGAAGCGGATGTCCTCCGGCAACTCTTTGCTGGTCGCGTTCTTGAAGATGTCGAAGCCTTCCGCGTACGCCTGCATGATGCCGTACTCAATGCCGTTGTGCACCATCTTCACGAAGTGGCCCGAGCCGGATGGGCCGCAGTGAATGTATCCGTCTTCGGCAGTGCCGCCCAACTTTTCTCTTCCGGGAGTGCGGGGGATATCCCCGATGCCAGGAGCCAGAGTCTTGAAGATCGGATCGAGCCGCTGCACCGCTTCTTTCGGCCCGCCGATCATCATGCAATAGCCGCGCTCGAGACCCCACACGCCGCCGCTGGTGCCGACGTCGATGTAGTGAATGCCTTTGCCCTTCAGGTCTTTCGCGCGGCGCACATCGTCTTTGAAATAAGAATTGCCGCCGTCGATGATGGCGTCCCCGGCCTGCATGTGCTGGGCGAGCTTTTGCACCGTCGCTTCAGTCGGGCCGCCGGCGGGAACCATGATCCACACCGCACGCGGAGGCCTGAGCTTGGCTATCAAATCCTCGAGCGAGGACGATCCCGTCGCGCCCTCGGTGCCGAGTTGTTTCACGGCGTCTGGGCTGAGATCGGAAACGACCAGCGAATGTCCTCCGCGCATCAGCCGCCGGGTCATATTCGCTCCCATGCGGCCCAACCCCACCATTCCCATTTGCATGCCTTACTCCTCGTAACGCCGGCGTCCCCGCCGGCTGTCGCGAGGGCGTCTCGCCCTCGCACCCGCGATCATGGAAAATCTAGAGAGCTTTCTGCACCGCCGCGTGCAGTGACGCGAGCCCGGCCTTCAAGTCTTTGCCCAGATGCACTCGCAGCGCCCGCCTTCCGCGCTCCGCCAGCACCTGAAAGTCTCCGCGCGCCTGCGCAGCTTTGACCACTCCGAACGTGTATTTCTGTCCCGGCACCGGGAGTTCGACCGCATCGTCACACGTGATCTGCAGAAATACTCCCGAGTTTGGACCACCCTTGTAAGCCTGCCCGGTCGAATGCAGGAAGCGCGGTCCGAATCCCAGGCAAGTCGCCACATGTTTCTTGTCGCGAACCGCGTGGCGAATCGTCTGCAAGCTCTTCTCGTGCTCGTCATTCATCTGAATGTATCCAAGCACAGCGAAATAATCGCCACTGTGAATTCGTCCCAAGTGTGCCTTGAGATATCCCGTCAGGGTCTTGTCGCCGCCAGCGGCCTTCGCGAGGTCAGCAGCGTTCCTCTCGTCGGTGAACAGTCTGATGCCGCTGTCTTCGACAATGGGTTTCTCTGCCGGCAGCGAGCCGGATTTCTCGTACTCGGTGGTCAGCGAGCGAGTCGCGATTTTGCTGGCCTCGACGTCGGGCTGATTGAAGGCGTTAATTCCGATGATGGCTCCAGCCACAGCGGTCGCGACTTCCCAGCGGAAAAATTCCGCGCCTAAGTCGTAGGTGTCCCCCATGGTGATCCGCACCACCGGATGTCCGGCCTTTTCGATGGCGGCCACCTTCGCTTCCTGCTGCGCATCCGAACCGTTCTCCAGGCGAACGTAGGCGAACACGCGATCGTTGCTATAAACGTCCGGTGCGCTGAGAGTCTCGCGGTCGACCGGAATGATTCCCTTACCCACTTTTCCTGTCGATTCGGCAATCAACTGTTCCATCCACGCACCAAGATCGGAGATCCCCGAGGACGTAATGATCGTGACCTTGTCGCGTCCGGCTTTCGCGGCGGCGCCTAGAATGATTCCAAGCGCGGCTCCGGGGTTCTCTTCGACGGCATTTCCAGTTCCGCAGGCGCGAACCATCTCCGCTGCACGGTCGAGGAATTTCTTCGTGTCCAACCCCATCACCGCCGCGGGCACCATCCCGAAATTCGACAGCGCCGAATAACGTCCGCCGATCGATGGACGCCCAAAGAAGATATGCAGGAAGTGATCCGCCTCCGCGACCTGCTGCATCTTCGATCCCGGATCGGTGATCGCGATGAAGTGGCTGCCGACTTTGTCGGCGCCCACTACCTGCTTCGCACGCTCAAAGAAATACTGTTTGAAGATGTTCGGTTCGAGGGTACTCCCGGACTTGCTGGAAACAATGAAGAGCGTCTTGGGGATATCGATCTGATGCTCAAATGCCTTGACCTGTGCGGGGTCGGTCGAGTCCAGGACATGCAGGGTAGGGAAGTGGGGAATCCTGCCGAAAGTCATGCGCAGAACTTCAGGACAAAGGCTCGATCCGCCCATCCCGAGCAACAGCACGTGCTCAAAGCCGCGGGTGTGTACTTCTTTCGCGACCTTCTGCAGTTGATCGTGCTGGGCGATCTGCTCGTCGACAATATCGAGCCAGCCTAGCCACTTGGACTCGTCGCTGCCAGTCCAGAGGCTGGCATCGCGATCCCAGAGGCGCTTCATCTTTGCGCCGGACTGCCAGTCGGCGATGGTCCCTTTCACCGTGGCGGCCAGAGCTTCAGGGAGGGAAGTCTTTAGTCGGCTCACGATCTATCCCTTTTGCTCCGCGCTCTTCGCCACGGCGGCCAGGAGTTTGTCGAAGGCGTCGGCGAAGAGTTTGACGCCGTCATCGGTCAGCTTGTCCGTGACTTGCTTCATCGAGATGCCGGCGCGCTCCAAGTCCGCCATGGTCTTCGCCGCGGCGGGCACGTCTTCGGTGAGGCTGTTGCGAAGTTGTCCATGATCTCGGAAAGCGTCGATTGTGGCCGGAGGCATGGTGTTGACCGTGTCGGGCCCAATCAGTTCTTCGACATAGATAACGTCCCGGTAGGCCGGATTCTTTGTGCTGGTGCTGGCCCACAGCACGCGCTGTGTCTGCGCGCCCTTGGCCGCCAGAGCCTGCCAACGCGCTCCGCTGAAGATGCGTTGATAACTCTGATATGTGAGCTTGCCATTGGCGATGGCGACCTTGCCCAACAGGCTCTTCAGCAAAGCTTGCTGTCCGGCGTCGGACGTAGTCTTGAGTCGTTCGTTGATCATGGAGTCGATCAACGTGTCGATGCGGCTGATGAAGAAGCTGGCAACGCCCGCCATCTTTTTCAGATTGCCGCCGCGCGCGGCCAGGTCTTCGAGTCCCGCAACATACGCTGCAGCGACTTTCTCGTAGACATCCTGCGCAAACAGCAACGTGACGTTGATGTTGATGCCTTCGCCGATTGCTTGCCGGATCGCCGGCAGACCCTCGGCCGTGCCGGGAATCTTGATCATGACGTTGTCGCGCTTCACCGTCTTCCACAGGCGGCGCGCTTCGTCGACCGTCTCCTGCGTCTTGCGCGCGAGGTAGGGCGAGACTTCGAGGCTGACATAGCCATCGCGGAAGTTCGACTCGTCATAGACAGGGCGCAGCGTATCGGCCGCATCCTGGATGTCGCGAATTGCGATCTGCTCGAACCGCGCCGTCGTGTCGAGATCCTTGCGCGAGGCGAGCGACTTCAGCATGTCGTCGTAAAGAGAACTGTCGGCAATGGCCTTCTCGAAAATGGCCGGATTCGAGGTCATGCCGCGGAGCCCATCTTCCGTGATGAGCTTCTTAAGCTTTCCGGAAGTGAAGAGGTCGCGCCGGATGTAGTCGAGCCACATCGCCTGGCCGTAAGCGAGTAATTCTCTCAGCGGATTCTTGGTGGCTTTCGAGCTTTCCAGTACTCCAGTCGGTTGCATGAAGGACCTCCATAATTATTGGATGACGAGCGCCATGTGATCGGTCGCAACTGCAATGCAACGGCCACAGGGGAACTTCCCCAGACGATTCCTTACTTCCCGATTGCCGCGTGCGCCTCGGCGACGACCTTGTCAACGGTGAATTCAAAGTACTTCAACAAATCTTTCAGGGGCGCAGACGCTCCGAAGCGGCGCATGCCGATGTTGCGCCCCTTGCTGCCGGTGTATCGCTCCCAGCCGAAGGTCGCGGCCATTTCCACTGAGACCCGCGCACTAACTTCCGGCGGCAGCACGCTTTCCTTGTACGCGTTATCCTGCTGGTCGAAGATCTCGGTCGACGGCATACTGACCACGCGCGCTTTGATGCCCTCAGCTTTGAGCTTCTCGTAGGCGTCGACACAGAGGGACAACTCGCTTCCAGTGCCGATCAGAATGACTTGCGGCTTCCCCCCTTCGGCATCAGCCAGCACGTAGGCTCCCTTGGCCGCGCCGGAGGCGGAGGCATATTTCGTTCGGTCCAGCGTCGGCAGGGCTTGGCGTGTGAGCACGAGCGTCGTCGGACGATGCTGTTGCTGTATCGCAATCTTCCACGCCTCGGTGACCTCATTGGCATCGCCTGGACGCAGTACCAGCATATTCGGCATCGCCCGAAGTCCTGCGAGTTGCTCGATCGGTTGGTGCGTGGGTCCATCCTCGCCCACGCCGATGGAATCGTGCGTCATGACATAGATCACCGGAAGCTCCATTAGCGCGGCGAGACGCATGGATGGCTTCATGTAGTCGGTGAAATTGAAGAATGTCGCGTTAAAGACGCGCAGGCCGCACGTCGCGATCCCATTACATGCCGCGGCCATGCCGTGCTCGCGGACTCCGAAGTGGAAGTTGCGTCCGGCATAGTTGGTGGCCTGGAGGTCGCCCGCACCCGGCATCTTCAAATCTACTTTGTTCGACTTCGCAAGGTCCGCCGAGCCGCCGACGATCCACGGGAGGTTCTGGGCGAGGGCATTCAGCACTTTGCCGGAGCTTTCTCGTGTGGCGATGCCTTTAGCGTCGGATGGAAAGTTGGGTAAATTTTTGTCCCATCCGTCGGGAAGTCTGCGCGCCTGAATGTCGTTGAGTTCCGCGGCAAGTTCGGGGAACTGCTTCGCATATTCCGCGAACTTCTTTTCCCAGGCCGCGTGCAACTCGGCTCCGCGCTTCCCAATCCCTTGCTGAAAACTTTCATACACGCCATCGGGCACAAGGAACTTCGCGTCTTCCGGCCAGCCGTAGAACTTCTTCACCAGCTTGACTTCATCGACACCCAGCGGTTCGCCGTGCGCTTCGTAGGAGTCCTGCTTATGGGGGGATCCATAACCGATGTGGCTATCGACAATGATCAGCGTTGGGCGATCTTTCGTCTTCAGGAACGTGTCGTACGCCCTACCCAGCATTTCGAGATCGTTCGCGTCGGCGACGCGCGTTACATTCCATCCGTAGCCGACGAAGCGCGTGGCGACGTCTTCCGTGAAGGACCAATTCGCGGGGCCATCGAGCGTGACATGATTGTGATCGTAGATCCAGCAAAGATTGGAAAGCTGTAAATGCCCGGCTAGCGACGCAGCCTCGCTGGCCACCCCTTCCATCAGATCGCCGTCGCCGCAGATCGTCCAGACATTGAAGTCGAACATGTCGAAGCCCGGACGGTTGAAGCGCGCCGCCAGCCACTTGCTGGCGATCGCCATACCGACACTGTTTCCCGCGCCCTGGCCGAGAGGGCCCGTCGTGGTTTCGACTCCAGTCGTGATGTGCGACTCCGGATGTCCCGGCGTGCGGCTGCCAAGCTGCCGGAAGCGTTTGATTTCCTCCATGGAAACCGAGAGATCGCCGGTGGTCTTGTCGTTCTCGGCCTTGCGAACGCCCGCCAGATGTAGGAGCGCGTACAGCAGCATGGAGGCGTGCCCAGCCGACAATACAAACCGGTCGCGATTCGGCCACAACGGATTCTGCGGGTCGTAGCGAAGATAGCGCTGCCAGAGGCAATAGGCAACCGGCGCGAGCCCCATCGGCGCACCTGGATGGCCCGAATTCGCCTGCTGCACTGCGTCAATCGCGAGAGTTCGAATCGTGTTGACGCACAACGTATCCAGTTCCTGTCCCGTTGCCAAAACCTGTTCACTAGCGACCATGCGATTGCGCTCCTCCAGACAATGGACCCTGCGACCGGCTTACCCGATTAGAGTTACTGATTAGAGAAAGGGTTCAATACGCAGAAAGTGTATCACCTGCGCCTGAACGTGTTTTCAACAACATAGGAGGCAGCAGAGGGGCTGCAGTAGCCGCGTTTGTACGTCCAAGGCTGTGGCAACGGGACATCAACGCCATGCGGAAAAGAGAAACGAGAATTTTCAGGGAAAGAGTGTTCGTATCGCTTCTGCCGGGGAAAGCCCCCATCATCGCGGCGGGAGTATCCTCGCCGACTCTTCGCTGTACAATTTGAAGCCGTGTCGATCCGGGCGAACGTACCCCAGATCAAGCACGCGATTTAATATCCACATGCATACAACCATTCTCGCCACATTTTTCGAGATCTCGCGCACGGTGGTTTCGATGTGCAGCGCCGGCATCCTGCTTTTCCTGATTGCGCTGTGGGCGGCGAAGACGGATATCGCGCAGGCCCGCGGCCTCGACAAGATCGTAGCCTTAAGCAATTCATGTTTCGCCGGCCCCTTGGCGGTCTTCGGCGCCCTGCATGTCTCGGACGTAAAATTCGTCCTGCCCGCCGTGCCCTCCTATATGCCATGGCGATTGTTCTGGGCGTATTTCTTCGGCTGTGCGCTGCTGGCCGCGTCCTTGAGCATTGCCACAAAGATTCAGGTGCGCTGGTCCGGCTTGTTATTCGGGATTGCGATGTTTCTTTTTGTGGCGATGTTGATCATCCCAGGAATCCTCGCCCACCCTGGAGACCGGTTTACATGGACGCTGGGCTTCCGTGAAAGCTCATTCGGGGGTGGAGGCTGGATTCTTGCGGGAAACGCGATGCGCGGGAAAGGGGGAAGAAAGCTCATCACCGTGGGCCGCGTATTAGTCGCGAACGCCGCCATGTTCTTTGGGGTTGAGAACTTTCTGCACCCAGCCAACGTTCCCGGAGTCCCGCTTGAAAAACTGATGCCCGCGTGGATTCCGGGACACCTGCTCATTGGCTGCGTGACGGGCGCAATCCTTTTCGTTGCCGGGGTGGGCATTCTGCTGAACAGGAAGACGCGGATGGCGGCAACTTATCTCGGTACGTGGATTGTGCTGCTGGTCGTGTTCATCTACGGGCCGATCTTGACCGCGTCTCTGTTAGACCCGAGCACCGGGGTCAAGATTGAGGGGATCAACTACTTTTTCGACACGCTGCTGTTTGCCGGACCGTTCCTCGCGCTCGCAGCCGCGACGCCACGCACGGATTGAAACGCCGCATGCCCCGCTGATAAGGATAATTTCCACATACATGTGGATTGCCCTCCGATGAAAAAAGGAGGGAACCGTGCCGGTCTTTATTTCAGGAGTTGGATGTAGCTGCTTTCACTGCGGGAAGCACGCGTAGTATCCTGCACGAACTTCAAGAACTGCCGCAGGGCATCACGCTCGTTTGATGTCATCCCATCGAAACGGACGCGCACTCCGTTGGCGGGAGCGCTCCGGGTCACGACGCCGCTGAGAGCGAAGCCCTTCACCCAGATCTTCCCATTCGGTACCCATAATCCGATTTCAACCTTGGCTCCAGGATTGACCGGGCTGGCGGTTTCCACCAGGCAGCCGCCGGCACTGGTGTTGGAGAGATTGCCCCATATGGGGGTGGGCGAATCGTCAACGTGCAATTCCACTGCGACGAAACATTTTATGCGCGGGTGCCGTCGTCGGTCGCTGCCCCAGTTGGGGCTGAAGAAATCGGTTTCAAACGGAGGTGCGGAGATTGGAGTCGGAACTGGAGTCTGGGCAGTTGTGCCATCGGATGTGGAAGCAGCCTTGCCCTGGCTCGACGCGCCCGCTTTGATCTCGCGCATCGCAGCCAGCAGCGCTTCCTCCCGCTTTTCCACGGGAGCCTCTCGATAGGCTTGCAGCAGTTTTCCAACTTGCCGGACCAGGTCCGGGTCAGACAGTATACGAGTCCAATCAGTCCCTGTCCCTGCACTCATCCGATCCACATCTCTCGTTTAAAAGGTTAAGTTCGCGCCTTGGTTAGCTTGAGCGCAAGGTCACTGCATTTCAAGATGACCTAAGTCATGTCCTTGGGAAGAGCGGAGAGGAAGGGCCAGCTCGTCTCACTGACCTTCGAAGGAAAGCTGGACGACCTCCGTGGTTTCGGCCTGTGCGGGCTCGAACTTCCATTTGCTAACGGCGTCTTGCGCGGCGTCAATCAATACCGGGTTGCCCCCAATCACTCGGGTTGATTTCACGCTCCCGTTCGGCCGCACGACGGCTTCCACGCGGACCGTGCCATGGATATGCATCTTCTTCGCCAGTTCCGGATAGACCGGGGCCACGCGCAAAGAGACTTTTCGTTCAGAATTGCTCGCTCCAGCAGAGTTTTGCGCGCCCGCCAAATTCCACGTCAGCGCGACCAGGCAGACCGCTACGATTAGGACACCTCTCCGCATGACCAGAGCTCCTTACGTAGTTAAGACTATCGGGAGCTACGGTTGTGGGCAAAGCACCGAAGTCACTGCCCTTCAGGTGCGCCCCTGGGGATTCTTATTATCGTCTTAACCTGTGACCGAATTCGTTTGCATCGCAAACAAGCGCAAACGAATCAAAGATGACGGGTTATGCTATACGACGGAAAGGGCGTCTCGATGCTCACTGCGAGAGAGCGTCGAACGTTCCCGTAGATCAAGAATGCGATGCTCATTGAAAATCTCCCTTGCGGTCGTTTTCGCTTTCATAACGGTTGGCCTTGCCTCATCGATGCTACTTGCCCAATCCCCGGGCGCAAGTTCTCCGACTCCGTCTGTTTCCCTTCCTGGTTCTCAAAGTCCGTTCTTAGGAAGCGTGCCCGAAGGAACGGTGACTGCGGATGTACTTCAGATTGATTTCAAGGACGCAATCGATCGCGGATTACGCAACAATCTCGGTCTCTTGCTGGCCGGCGATCAGACCTTGCAGGCGCGGGGCGAACGCTGGAAGCAGTTGGCCGAGTTGCTGCCCTATATTTCGGCGCACGCACAAGAGGACGTACAAACCCAGAGCCTATCGGCATTGGGATTGAAGGCCGGTGTTTTTCACGCTTCCCTACCCCGGGTCATCGGCCCCTTCAACTACTTCGATCTGCGCGCCAATCTCGGGCAGACGATCTTCAATTACAGATACCTGGAGAAGCAGCGCGCAGCGTCGGAGAGCCTTAAAGCTGCCCAACTCAGCTACAAGGATGCGCGTGAGCTGGTGGTACTTGCAGTGGGAAATTCCTATTTGCAGTCGATTGCCGCAGCCGCGAGAGTCGAAACCGCCGAGGCGCAGGTGAAGAGCGCTCAGGCACTGTACGACAAAGCGGCGGATCAGCAGAAAGCCGGGCTTGCGCCAGCCATCGACACGTTGCGTTCCCAAGTCGAACTGCAGACTCGTCAACAGCAGCTGATTGTGGCCCGCAACGACCTGGCCAAGTCGGCGTTAAGTGTGGCGCGCATCATCGGTGTGCCGCTCGGCCAGCAATTTGTTCTGACCGAGAAGGCGCCTTATCAGGCGCTGACTCCGTTGCCGCTCGAAGGCTATCTGCAGCGAGCTTACGCGGAACGGGCTGACTATCAGGCGGCCTTGGCGCAGGTTCACAGCGCGGAACTCAGCAAGAAAGCAGCCGCCGCGGGGCGCTATCCGTCGGTTGATATGGACGCCAACTTTGGAGACATCGGAGTGACTCCGGGACAATCGAATGGCACCTGGCAGGTTGTCGGTGGAATTAACATTCCCATCTTCGCCGGCAACCGGGTTCATGCGGATGTCCTGGAAGCCGATGCGCAACTCAGACAGGCCCGTTCCCAGCTCGGCGATCTTCGCGGCCGGATCGACTACGAAGTCCGCACGGCGCTTCTCGATCTCAACGCCGCCGCGCAGCAGATGGACGTGGCCCGCAGTTCAGTTGAATTGGCCGAACAGGCGCTGGAACAATCACGGGACCGTTTCACGGCCGGGGTTGCAGATAACCTTGAAGTAGTCCAGGCGCAGGAAGCGGTTGCCGGCGCCCACGAAAGTTACATTCAAAGTCTTTATGCCCATAATCTCGCGAAGGTTGAAATCGCCTATGCCATCGGTGATGCCGAGCAGGGCGTCAAGCGATATCTGAAAGGCAATCAATAAGCGTATGGAGCAAACGACACAGACTCCCCCCGCGGCCGCGAATAAAGCTGGATCCGACAGACCGGAGTCCACCACGAAAGCCTTGCCGGCCACGGAACAGGATTTTCGCCGACCCTCGCGAACCCAGAGTTCGGGCTTCCGCATCGGAGTCGTGATTGCCGTGATCATCCTGTTGATCGCCGGATTCTTCGCTTACCGCTATTTCACCAGCTACGAATCTACCGATGACGCTCAGGTCGACGGCCACATCAATTCGATCAGCGCGAGAATCTCGGGACACGTGATCAAGCTCAACGTGCAGGACAACCAGGAAGTACACGCGGGAGACGTGCTCGTCGAAATTGATCCGGCTGACTATCAGGTCGCTTATGAACGCGCCCAGGCGGACTTTGCCGATGCACAGGCAGCAGCCGTTGCGGCGGGCGTGACTGTCCCCATCACATCGGTCAACACCAGCAGCCAGGTCTCATCGACCCAGGCGGATGTCGAGAGCACACGAGCAGGCATCCAGGTGGCCCAACAGCAGTTTCAAGCGGCCAAGGCCCAGCTGCAGCAGGCTGAGGCCAACAATGTGAAAGCTCAAAACGATCTGGGCCGATACAAGCAACTGGTGGAGAAGCAGGAAATCTCGCAGCAGCAGTACGATCAGGCAATCGCCGCGGCTCAGGCGAGTGCAGCCGCAGTCGAAGCGGCCCGTGCCACCGCGGACGCGGCGGAACAGCAGGTAACCCAGGCCAAAGGACGTGTGGTGCAGGCGGAAGCCAACTGGCGCTACGCCAACACCGCACCCAGGCAGATGGAGATCACGCGTGCAAAAGCACAGTCGGCGCTCGCGGAAGCGCAGCGCAAGAAGGCAGATCTCGATCAGGCAGAACTGAATCTGAAGTATACGAAGGTCATCGCCCCGGTTAACGGAATTGTCAGTAACCGCACGGTAGAAGTCGGGCAGAACGTTGTTCCCGGCCAGGAATTGATGAAGGTCATCAATCTCGATGACGTGTGGATCACGGCGAACTTCAAAGAAACGCAGCTGCGCGAGATGAGGCCTGGCAAGCGGGTTACGATCGAGGTCGACGCCAACGGCCGCAAGTACAACGGCAAGGTCGACAGCATTGCCGGTGCCAGCGGCGCCCGTTTCAGCCTGCTGCCTCCCGAGAATGCCACGGGTAATTACGTCAAGGTTGTGCAGCGCGTCCCGGTCAAGATTGTTCTCGATCCCGGCGCCAACGATCATCATGAACTCCGTCCGGGCTTGTCTGTAACCCCCAAGGTCTGGATTCGAGAATGAGTGCGGCGGCTGGCACGATCGATCAGGCGGATGCCTGGCGTCCTGCGGTCAATCCGTGGGTCATCGCGTTGGCAGTAACCCTGGCAACTTTCATGGAAGTGCTCGACACTTCCATTGCCAACGTGGCCCTGCCGCACATCGCGGGAAGCCTCTCGGCCGGGCAGGACGAGAGCACGTGGGTCCTCACTTCGTACCTGGTCTCTAATGCGATCGTGCTTCCGCTCAGCGGATGGCTGTCGTCCATTGTGGGCCGCAAGAATTTTTATATGGGCTGCGTGGCCCTGTTCACCATCAGTTCATTTCTCTGCGGGCTGGCGCCGAATCTGGCGGTCCTGATCATCTGCCGGATTCTTCAGGGCGCCGGCGGCGGTGGATTGCAACCCAGCGAACAGGCGATTCTGGCTGACACATTTCCTCCGGCGAAGCGCGGCATGGCATTCGCCGTTTACGGAATGGCTGTGGTGACCGCGCCCGCAATCGGCCCGACTCTGGGTGGATGGATCACCGACAATTTCAGCTGGCGCTGGATTTTCTTCATCAACATCCCCGTCGGGATTCTGTCCATCCTGCTGACCTCCCGACTGATTCAGGATCCGCCTTACTTCAAGCGCCGCAAACTGAATGAAACCAGCATCGATTACGTGGGCCTTGGGTTCGTCGCTTTGGGATTGGGAACCCTGCAGGTAGTGCTGGATAAGGGGCAGCGCGAAGACTGGTTTGAATCGCACTTCATCGTGATTCTGTCGTTGGTCGCCGCCCTGTCCCTGATCTTCGTTGTCGTCTGGGAATGGCGGCACAAAGATCCTATTATCGATCTGCACCTGTTCCGCGACCGAACGTTCGGCATCTCGAATCTGCTGATGTTCATGCTGGGATTCGCCCTGCTGGGCAGCACGCTGTTGCTGCCGCTGTTTTCGCAGACGCTTTTGGGATACACCGCGGAGCAGGCGGGACTGGCTCTGATGCCCGGTGGATTTGCGATTATTCTGCTGCTGCCGCTGGTGGGATTCTTGCTCTCGAGGTACACGCCGCGGTGGCTGCTTCTATTCGGTCTCCTGGTGCTGTCGTTTTCACTGTTTCACATGACCGGTTTCGATCTCGACATCGACTTCCGGACCGTGGCCCGGGCGCGCGTGATTCAAGCCGTCGGCATGGCGTTCCTCTTCGTGCCGATCAACACTGCAGCCTATGCGTTTCTGCCGCGCGACAAGAACAACGCAGCCTCTGGCCTGATGAATTTGGCGCGCAACATCGGCGGCAGCGTTGGAATTTCCGTGGTCACGACCATGCTCGACCGTCGCAGCCAGGTACACCTGACCGATTTGTCCAGTCATCTGAGCGCGACGAATCCCCAACTGCAGGCCCGCCTGAAGGCTCTGGGACAGATGGTGCAGGCGCATGGAGGCGGCCCGCCGGGGTCTTCTCGCGTGCCGTACGCCTACATCCAGGGGGCGGTTGCTCGCCAGGCCGCGATGCTTTCTTATATGGATTGCTTCTGGTTTCTGGGCGTCGCCATTCTGCTGATGGTGCCCATGGTCTTCTTGATCAAAAAGACGAAACCCGGCGGAGGAATCGCAGTACACTAGGCATCGCCATGTTCCGCCTCATCACCATCGAGCGCGAGTTTGGCTGCGGAGCCGCCGGCATTGCGGCGCAACTGGCCAATCATCTCGGTTGGAAGTTGTGGGATCACCTGCTCACCGAAGAAATCGCACGGCTGGCTCAGGTCGATCCGTCAGCCGTCATGCGCTGTGATGAGCGCGTGGACAGCCGCCTTCGCCGCCTGGCCAAAGTTTTCTGGCGCGGAAGCTACGAACGCAGTTCCCCGCTTGGCAGTCAGGTCTTCGATACCGATCGCATGATGGCGATGATGCAGGAGATCATGAACAAGATCGGCCGGGAAGGCAACGCGGTTGTCGTGGGCCGCGGAGCCCCGTTCTTTCTACGGGAGAATCCCGATGCATTTCACGTCTTTCTGTACGCCCCCCGAGCTGAGAAGATTCGCCGCACCGTCGCGGATGGACATTCGGCGGAAGAAGCTGACGAAATGGTTGGCACCGTCGACCTCGAGCGCATCGCCTACGTTAAACACTATTTCAACGCCGACTGGCCCACGCGCTCTCTCTATCACCTGATGCTGAATACCGCGGTGGGGAACGAGCCTGTCGTGAAGGCAATTTTGGAAACGATGCGCCTCGTCGAAGGCAGCCCCAAGGCTACCGACTACGAGTCACCGCGAATTCATGCTCCTTCAAATTCATGAAAGATGGTCAGGGGTTCGGCCGTTGTCCTGGCTGAGGACGTTGCGGCGCTGGACAACAATCTTCCGCGCATGAATCCTGGCGTGGCCCGAGCGATCCCAGCGCCCGGCGCTCCGCTCCTGCGGTTCGCTCCAGAATCAGTTCCCGGATCATCGAGATGAACTTCGGATGTACGCCTACCGTCTTCGCACGTGCCATCGGCAGCCCCAGTGATTCGCAAAGTTGCCGCGCTTCGATGTCGAGGTCGTAGAGCACCTCCATGTGGTCGGAAATGAAACTGATGGGCGCGATCACCACCGCGCTCGCCAGATTCAGCGCCTTCACGTCGCGCAGGTAGTCGAGGATGTCCGGTTCGAGCCAGGGCTGTCCGGGCGCGCCACTGCGGCTTTGATAGACGAGAGCATCGTTCTTGAGGCCGATCGCCCGGGATGCGAGTGTTCGTACTTCCGCGAGCTGCTTACCGTAATCCGATGAGTGAGCCATCGACAGAGGAATGCTGTGGGCGACGTAGACGAGTTGAACATTCTGCCGGGTCTGCGGAGGCAGTTGTGACAGCGCTTCTCGAATGCGGTCTTCTGTGGCTTCGAGGAAGCCGGGATGATTGAAGAAGACGCGTAACTTGTCGACCTCCGGCGCGCCGGGGCCTACTTCAACTTGAGCGCGAGCGATATCTTCGCGATACTGGCGGCATCCCGAGTACGAACTGTAGGCTGACGTGACGAACGCCAGCGCGCGGCAAATGCCATCCTTCTGCATTTGTCGAAGCGTGTCGGCCAGCATGGGATGCCAGTTCCGATTTCCCCAATACACTGGCAGATTCGGCCCATGCTGCGCGAGTTCACTCTTAAGCGCCGAGATCAACTCGCGCGTTTGCTGGTTGATGGGGCTCTTGCCTTCGAAGTGGTAGTAGTGCTCGGCCACCGCGAGCATGCGCTCCCGCGGCACATTCCTTCCGCGCAGCACATTTTCAAGAAAGGGGATCACATCTTCCCGGGATTCGGGACCACCGAAGGAGACCACGAGGATCGCGTCGTAGCTCATACTGGGGATTACTTGCCGCCTGCAGCCGCGTTGGATGCGGCGATCGTCGCGCGCGAATCCAGCGACACTGGACGCTCGAGGGTGATGTCCATCTCGCTGAACCGTGGCAGAACCACATCGCGGCCGTGGCGCGTCGCCAAATACAACCCCGATACGCAGCCGGCTACAATGCGTCCGGTGCCCGCCGTGGAGACGTCGGTTGCAGTTGACACGATCGCTTCGATGACCAGTTGCAGGCCGTCATCCACCTCCTTTGTGATCCCCGCCGTCATGCCCAGGTTGATGGCCATCCACACCTTGCCTGGGCGTTCGCCATGCAAGCCACCTTCGGCATCGATGCGCGTGTGCGACTTCTCATTCAACTCCGCCCCAGCGGGCGAAGCGGAGATGGTCAAGTGACTGCCCTCCGGCAGCGTGAGTTCAGTGAACGAGAGGTACAGCGACCCGGCCCGGCTCAGCATTCGCGGTGGAGTCCTCTTCAAAACTTTGCCCGTAATCAGGCTGCCCGCCGGCAATGCGACCCTCGAATTCAAAACTACCGGCTCAAGCAAGCGCGCGGCTACAACGTCACCTGGCTTACTCTGCGAAGCGCTGACGCTGCCCAGCAGCAGGATCTTGCAGCGAGTTCCTGCCGGTACCAGATCAGACTTGTCCTGAGCAACAACCGCATCGCTTTCCGCCGAAGAGACGCCCTGTGAAGCCTCCATCCCGAACGCTTCAAGTACCATGGTGGGCGTCGCGGGTTTCTTCTGATTCGGCGTGCTCACTTCGACGGCGCCTTGCTCCTCTGCAGAAGACTGCCCCGATTTATTCTTCCGGGCATGCGCGCACACCTCGCGCACCCGGCTCACGGAGAGTAACGATACCTGAATCCGACTGTCACTCGTCCCGCTGTTTACGACAGCTTCGCGGAAGACGGGGTAGTTCTCGTGCCGCGGCGTGAATACATTTACCACCCACGGCCAGTGATCGTTGCGTGTGCGCTTTCTCCGCTCGAGGTGGTTCACCGTCAGCCGCACGTGACTTCCTGAAGAAAATACTTTGTGGTTTGCGGAATAGACATCCCTCGAGAGGGTGCCTTCCACTACGTCCCCGGGCTTCAGACTCGACATCTTCACTGCCGTCGACAGCAGTACCTTGACGTAAAGCCCCGGCTCCGCGGCCGCAGGCTTGTCTGGCGGATCGCCAGCGTCGGCTCGCGCCGGCACATTCAAGCCAATTCCAACCACAAATAGAACCAAGCCCGCAACGGTGGCTGCGCGCAACCTTCGAACCTTCATTCCCAAATTGTTTGTCGGCAAGATGGAACTCTCGGCCTCCCAAATTTAGACACAATCGCCAGGCAACAACAACCACAGTTTTTGGGGGAGGGAGATTATGGTGCGCCCGGAGAGATTCGAACTCCCGACCTGTTGCTCCGGAGGCAACCGCTCTATCCAGCTGAGCTACGGGCGCACGCGGAATATCTACAGTCTACATGGGCAGGGAAAGAGCTTCAATCGCCGGGCAGGATTCTTTAGGGTCAGGGATTCGCCGCCAGAGACCGGGACTCAGCAATTCGACGCAGCCGGCGGCTTATGGCCAGGGCCACTATCCTCAGCTGTTGTTACCAGCGGTCGCGGCGTCCACCGCCGCCACCACCGCGGCCGCCGCGGTCTCCGCGATCGCGGCCACCACCGCCTCCGCCTCCGCCACTTCCACGCTCGGCCTTGGGCCGCGCTTCATTCACGTTGATGGTGCGTCCGCCGACTTGCGAGCCATTCAGCGCAGTGATTGCCTTCTCGCCATCTTCGTCGCTCGCCATCTCTACAAAACCGAAGCCCCGGGAACGCCCGGTTTCACGATCCGTCAAGATGCTCACGCGGTCCACTTGACCGTACCCCTCGAAGATCTGCCGCAGTTCGTCCTCGTTGGTGTTGAAGCTCAGGTTCCCCACAAAAATATTCTTCACGCGTCGTCCCCTGCATTGAGCTGTCGGGAGTGCGAGCTCAGTTCCGCGAACTGGCAGGTCGGGAGGGCCTTCCTGAAAATCGTGTCCGGAGCTGGCAACAGTCAAATGCGGCGAGCAGTATAGCAGGTTTTCCTAAAGCGGCTTGTCAATTTGATTGAACGTGGAAATCGGTGGAAATAGATGGAAATGGAGGTTACGTAGAAGCGTTTGCGATGTCATCCTGAGGAGGGCGCAAGCCCTCCGAGGGACCGTACGAGGCGATTAAAGAGGCAGTACCGTCGCCGAGTTCCTACTACGCAGCATGCGCCTGGGGCATTCCCATCCACCGCATCAAAGCTTTCCGCCCGGCGTACGGTCCCTCACCGCGGCTTCGCCGCCGTTCAGGATGACAGCGCAGAAGAGGAACGGGTGACTAGCACTCATCCACCTTCCAGTAACCTTCCGGGTGAAATCCCAGTTGCAGCAGTCGATTCTTGGGATCGTGCCGCTTGCCGCAGCCGGGACAGATCAGGTAGCGGCTCCAGGCCGTGCCTTGATGGTCATAGTTCTCCGCCACGGCAAACGTCGTGCCACAACTGCAGGGCACAAGAAACATGCGGAGTGGCGGTTTGCTGTGTTTCTCGGGTTCAGTCTTGCTTGGCCGTTTCACGACTCTTCCACCGCTGCCAGAGCACTCTTCTTTCGCCGGTTCGACTGCAGGACCTTCTTGCGGAGCCGGAGCGATTTGGGCGTGACCTCGACGAATTCGTCATCGGCAATGAATTCGATGGCCTGCTCCAGGTTCAGGGGCTTGAACGGAACCAGCCGGATCGCTTCATCGGCGGTCGATGCGCGCATGTTCGTAAGTTTCTTCTCGCGCACGGCGTTCACGTCGAGATCGGTGTCTTTCGCGTTCTCGCCGATAATCATTCCTTCGTAGAGATCGATGCCGGGCCCGACGAAAAGCTCGCCACGTTCCTGCAGGCCCCAGAGGGCGTACGCCGTCGAGGTTCCGGAACGATCGGCGATGAGCGCTCCCGTCAGGCGGTGGGGAATCTCGCCCTGCCACTCCGTATATCCATCGAAAAGCGCGTTCATCACGATCGTCCCGCGTGTGTCGGTCAGTAACTGGCTGCGCAGTCCGATCAGCCCGCGGCTCGGCACGCGGAATTCGATGCGCACGCGCCCGTAGCCGTGATTGTGCATGTTGGTGACTTCACCTTTGCGCGAGCCGAGCTGCTCCATCACGACGCCAACAAAATCTTCCGGCACATCGACGGTAAGATGTTCGACCGGCTCCATCAGCTTGCCGTCGATGCGCTTGGTGACGATCTCCGGCTTACCCACCATGAGTTCGTAACCTTCGCGTCGCATCATTTCGATCAGGATCGACAGTTGCAGCTCTCCGCGGCCCAGAACCTTGAAGGAGTCGGTCGTGCCCGTATCCTCGACGCGAAGGGAAACGTTGGTGAGCAGCTCTTTTTCCAGCCGCTCGCGCAAATTACGCGAGGTGACGTAAGAGCCGTCTTTGCCGGCGAACGGCGAGGTGTTCACCGTGAACAGCATGGCGATCGTCGGCTCATCAATAGCGATGTGCGGCAAGGGCGCGGGATTTTCCACCTCTGTGATGGTCTCGCCGATGGTGATGCCTTCGACCCCTGCGACCGCGACGATGTCGCCAAGCTCCGTTTCGGTGATATCGGTTCGCTTCAAGCCCGAGAAAGAAAACAGTTTCGTGATTTTCGTTTTGTGCAGCGTTCCGTCGAGCTTGGCGATGGCGACGTCCTCGCCCGTAAACATCTTTCCGTTGAACACGCGCGCGATCGCCAGCCGTCCCAGGTAGTCGCTGTAGTCAAGATTCGCCACCAGAATCTGCAATGGCCCGGTTGCATCGCCACTGGGCAGTGGAATGGTCTTCAGAATCGCATCGAACAGCGGACGGAGATCCTGCCCTCCGCCCTGAATGTCGCTCGTTGCCGTGCCGATCTTTGCGTTCGTATAAAGGACGGGGAAGTCGAGTTGCTCTTCCTTGGCATCGAGATCGATGAACAGATCGTAGATCTCGTTCAGAACTTCCTGCGGGCGTGCGTCGGACCGATCAATCTTGTTGATGACGACGATCGGCGGCAGCTTTGCCTCCAACGCTTTGCCCAGCACGTAGCGCGTCTGCGGCAGCGGGCCTTCGCTGGCATCCACCAGCAACATCACGCCGTCAACCATCTTCAGCGCGCGCTCGACCTCACCTCCAAAATCGCTGTGTCCGGGCGTGTCGACGATGTTGATCTTCACGTCGTGATAGAAGATGGCGGTATTCTTCGCCAGAATCGTGATGCCGCGCTCGCGTTCCAGTTCGTTCGAATCCATCACGCGTTCGACGTGGTGTTCATTGGAACGGAATGTGCCGCTCTGTTGCAGCATGGCGTCGACCAGCGTCGTCTTGCCGTGGTCGACGTGCGCGATGATGGCGATATTGCGAATGCCTGAACTCAAAAGGAATCCTTCCTCAATTTGTGTGTACTACCACTTTACTATGCGCAGAATGGAATCGCCGAAGAAAACAGGCCGGGCACGCGGCACCCATCCCATCTTCGCTACAATTAATAGCCCTGAAAAGGAATCTAAGATGAAGATTGCAAGGAAGGGAATAACCATACTTTTGAATGCTGGAGTTCTTATGGCTGCCACTCTATCGCAAATCCAGTCGAACGCCGCCGTGCCGCCATCGAGCGCGCAGTTCGGACCGGGCAATCCGTTTTACGCGCCAAGCGCCTTGCCCCTGCAAGCTCCGGCCTTCGACAAGATTAAGGACAGCGACTACCAACCCGCGATTGAGGCAGGCATGGAGAAGCAGCGCGAGGAAGTGCGTGCCATCGCGGAGAAGCCCGATCCCCCGACTTTCGAAAACACCCTGGTCGCGCTGGAAAGATCGGGGCAGTTGTTCAACCGTGTGATGCCGGTCTTCAACGCGGTGACCGGGGCGAACCTGAGTCCGGAATTAGAGAAAGTGCAGGAAATCGAGGCGCCCAGGCTTGCGGCGCATAGAGACGCGATTTTTCTGGATTCCAAGCTCTTCCAGCGTGTCGAGAGCATCTACAAGCAGCGCGAATCGCTGAATCTGGATCCCGAGTCGCTGCGATTGGTCGAGTTCTACTACAGGGCGTTTGTGCATGCCGGGGCGAATCTGCCCGAGGGGGACAAGGCTGAGCTGAAAAAGCTGAATGAAGAGGAATCGACGCTCTCGACCGCTTTCAGTAATAAGCTGCTGGCCGCGACCAAGGCGGCGGCTTATGTCACGACAGACAAAACCACTTTGGCCGGCTTGAACGACGTCCGCTTGAAGGGGGCGGCCCAGGCGGCGAAGGACCGCAAAGTGGAGGGCTACGTTATCTCCCTGCAGAACACTACGCAGCAGCCCGATCTCGCGTCGCTGACGCAGCGTAAGACACGGCAGGCAATTTTCGAGAATTCCTGGAATCGGGCGGAGCGCGGAGGTCCGAACGATACCCGGGACACGATCGCGCGCCTGGCACAACTCCGTGCGCAAAAGGCGAAGTTGCTGGGGTTCCCGAGTTTCGCAGCCTGGAAGTTGCAAGACCAGATGGCCAAGACTCCGGAAGCCGCTGTCAAATTCATGGATGCTTTGGTGCCGGGTTCCACAGCCAAGGCTGTCGCCGAAGGTAAAGATATTCAGGCGCTCATCGACGCTCAGAAGGGTGGGTTTCAGTTGCAGCCATGGGATTGGGACTTCTACGCCCAGCAGGTCCGCAAGGCCAGGTACGATCTGGATGAGGAGCAGATCAAGCCGTATTTCGAGCTCAACAGCGTGCTGGAGAACGGCGTGTTTTATGCCGCCAATCAACTCTACGGGATTACATTCAAAGAGCGGCACGACATTCCCGTCTATCATCCGGACGTTCGTGTCTTTGATGTGTTCGACGGGGATGGCAAGCAGCTTGCCCTGTGGTACTGCGATTACTTCAAGCGGGATAACAAGGGCGGCGGCGCATGGATGGACGTATTCGTGAATCAGTCCAAGCTGCTGGGCACGTTGCCGGTCGTCTACAACGTCGCCAACTTCACCAAACCCGCACCGGGCCAGCCTGCTTTGCTCAGTTTTCGCGAAGTGACCACCGTGTTCCACGAATTCGGGCATGCGCTTCACGGCATGTTTGCTAATACCATTTATCCCACTCTGTCGGGATCGCAACTTGCCCGCGATTTCGTCGAGTTTCCTTCGCAGTTCAATGAGAACTGGGCCAGCTATCCGGCAGTGTTCAATCATTATGCGAAGCACTACCAGACGGGCGCGCCCATGCCGGCGGAGTTGCTGGCTAAAGTGAAGAAAGCGTCGAAGTTCAACGGGGGCTACGCGCTTACGGAAGTGTTGGCGGCTGCTGAGCTCGATATGGTGTGGCATACGCTGCCCGTCGATGCTCCGCTGGAGAAGGTGGACGATTTTGAAGTCCAGGCATTGAAGAGCAAGAATCTTTGGCTGAGCGCTGTGCCTCCGCGTTATCGCTCCAGCTATTTTGCGCACATCTGGCAAGACGAGTATGCGGCGGGATACTACGCGTACTTGTGGAGCGATATGCTCGATCACTCCGCGTTCCAGTGGTTCGAAGATCATGGCGGAATGACGCGTGCCAACGGAGACCGTTTTCGGCAGATGATTTTGTCGCGTGGCAACACGGAAGAACTGGGGAAGATGTATTCGCAATGGATGGGGGGAGATCCGAGTATTGAACCGATGCTGAAGTTCCGCGGGCTGGTGCCGGAGGAGCCTGGTAAGTAAGCAGGAGAAAGTCTTGTCAGGAGGCGATGACGTTTCGGAGGCTTGAGATCACTAAATGCGACCTGAATCGGCGCCCGCCATCAATTCCGCTCCTGCCTCAACGCTGCCTTCAGCCCGCACGCGCAGGCGATACCAGACGACGATCGTCAGCAGCGAGAACAAAAAGATGATGGTGGAGATGGCGTTGATCTCAGGGGTGATGCCGCGGCGGAGACGCCCCCAGATTTCGAGCGGCAGGGTGTTATCGCGGCCGATCAGAAAGAAGCTGACGGCGATCTCGTCCATCGAGAGGGTGAAGATCAACAGTGCCGCGCCGATGATTGAGAGCTGCAGATTCGGCAGGGTCACGCGCCAGAATGTTTGCCAGTAGTTCGCGCCCAGGTCGAGCGACGCCTCTTCCTGCGCGCGATCCAGCTTCTGCAAGCCTGCGAACACCTCTGTCGTTGCCACCGAGATCAGCGCCGTTCCATGGCCCAACACGATTGTCAGCAGGCCCAGACGAAGGTCCGCAAGCTTAAACAGCATCAGGAGTGAGAGGCCCGTGATAATGCCCGGCAGAATTAAAGGCAGTAGCACGAGCCGGCGAAACAGGGCTTTACCCGGAAAGTTGGCGCGGTCAAGCGCCAGAGCTGCTGGTATTCCGAATGTAAGAGCGATGGCAATCGCCGCCAGCGCGACCTTCAGGCTGTAGAGAACGGCATCCCAGATGGCTTCGTCCACGAACAACGTGCGATACCAGTCCAGCGTCAGATTGTGTGGAGGGAATCCCCCCACTCCCTGCCCGTTGAACGAATAAACAATGAGAACGGCGATCGGGAGATACAGAAACGCAAACACTGTCGTTGCATGCAGCAAGAGCCAGCGCGACCGTGGGATGTTCGCCGTGCCCGCGCTCATGAAAAGCTCCACTTCTTCTCGAGCCGCTCCGAAAGAAATAGCAGGCTGACGACAATCACCAGCATGCCCAGCGAAATCGCTGCGCCCAGCGGCCAGTTGTAGGCCGCGCCAAACAGGCTGACCACGATGTTGGAGATCATGATGCCGCTGGGCCCGCCTAACAGCAGCGGCGCCAGGAAGTCGCCCAGGCTCAACACGAAAGCGAATGTCGCCCCAGCGACAACGCCGGGAATCGATAACGGAAAGATTACCTTCCAGAACGTCTGCGCTGGTGTTGCGCCGAGGTCATGGGAGGCCTCGACCAGATTGCGCGGAATGTGCTCCAGCGCGGCATAAATCGGTAGAATCGTGAACGGCGTATAGATGTGCGTAAGGGTCAGCACCACGGCAAACGGACTGTACAGCAGGAAATCCAGCGGGTGGCGGGTCAGGTGCACATACTGCAGCAGAGTGTTGAGAACTCCGTCAGAACCGAGAATCGTTTTCCACGCATACGCCCGCACCAGATAGCTCACCCACAGCGGAATAATCACCATCTGGTACAGCAAGTCTTTGCGCTTGCCCGCATAGAACGACAGAAAATACGCCAGCGGATATCCCAGCACCAGCGAGAACAGCATGACGCGCGCGGCAATCCACATCGAGCGCAGCAGGGTCTGCCAATAGACTGTCTTTTGCAGCAACTCTTTGTAGTTATCCAGATTCCACGAATGCAGGATGGTCAGCGACGCGGGCGACACCGACCAGAAGCTGTAACAGAACATGAGCAGATAGGGGACCAGTAGAAACACCGCGACCCACGCCAGCGGCGGCACCGTTACTACCATCTTGTAACCGCGGGAGAACATTCAGATCCTCTCCACCGATTCGCGCACGGGAATCGCGTCGGCGGCGGAAAACTCGATCTCGATTTGCTCCTGTGCCACAGCGACACTGGCGGTGCGCACAACCAACACCAGTCCGTCGTCGCACTGCACCCGAATCAATTCCGTTGCCCCATGAAATGCCCGATGCAAAATCTGCCCACGCACGCGAAT
The DNA here is from genome assembly GCA_035632675.1 of Candidatus Dormiibacterota bacterium. GTDB lineage: Bacteria > Acidobacteriota > Terriglobia > Terriglobales > Acidobacteriaceae > Sulfotelmatobacter. Next base: position 396,690 of record DASQGJ010000059.1, on the reverse strand, counting down.
CGCGCCAATGGTTGCTGCGCTATCGGCCATGCGGACATGCTCCGGCCGCAGCGAAAACAGCGCCGGCCCATCTGGCAACGACGTTTTCCACGAGAGTGCCCCACACCTCGCCAGTCCATCGCGAACGTCGGCTTTCAGCAAATTCGTATGCCCGATGAATTGCGCAACATACGCGGTAGCAGGACGGCTGTAGATCTCGCGCGGCGTCGCCACCTGCTCCAGTTCGCCGGAACGCAGCAGGGCGATCCTATCCGACATCACCATGGCCTCTTCCTGATCATGCGTCACGAACACAAACGCGATGCCGACCTCGCGCTGCAGCGATTTCAACTCTACCTGCATTTGTCGGCGCAAGTTCGCATCCAGCGCGGAAAGAGGCTCGTCGAGCAGCAGCAATCGCGGACGGTTCACCAGCGCCCGTGCCAGCGCTACACGTTGCTGCTGCCCTCCGCTGATTTTTGACGGCTTCTTTTTCGCGTGCTCCGTCATCTTTACCTTGTCGAGAGCTTCAGTCACCCGTTCCGTGATCTCTGCCGCAGGCCGCCTCGCCACGCGAAGACCATATCCGACATTTTGTTCAACCGTCAGGTGCGGAAACAGCGCGTAGTGCTGAAACACGGTGTTCACGCGCCGGCGGTAGGGAGGCTGTCGATCCAATCGTTCCGCGCCCATCCAGACTTCACCTGAAGTGGCTGCCTCGAAGCCCGCGACAATCCGCAGCAGCGTGGTCTTTCCCGAACCACTCTCCCCCAGGATGGTTAGGAATTCTCCTTCCGCAATCTCCAAAGACACATCGCGCAATACAACGTTGCGGCCGAAAGTCTTCGCCACGTTCCGGATGCTGAGCAGCGTAGGCCTGCCGGTCGGCTGAGGATTCGGGGCGGAGACGTTAGGAGCAGTTTGGGAAGCCATGGATGAGATCGTTCGTACGCCTTGGAGTTTTCTACTGTGCTGCCTTCACATCGTTCCAAATCTCGTTGTATTTGGCGCGCCGCGGCACGTTCTGCCAGAAGTAAAGCCGCTTCTGATAGTTGTCCACGTCGTCCAGATGCAGCGACTTCATTTCGTCCGGCGTCATTAGCCCGCCTGCCTGCGGATTTGCCGGAACATAGTGGGTCTTGTCGGTCACCAGTTTCTGTGTCTGCGCTTCGATCATGTACTCGAGAAACTTGTGTGCCAGTTCCTTGTTCTCACTCCCGGCGGTAATCATCAGATGATCGATCCAGCCGGTCGTGTTCTCCCTGGGAATCGTTTCTCCAATAGGGAAACCAGCCTTCTTCAGATCAGCGGTATTCAGTGGCCAGCCCATCGCGATCACGATCTCATGGCTCACAAACAGGTTCGTCAGCTCGCCGCCGGTGGCCCACATCTTCCGGACGTTCGGCTTCAACTCCAGCAGTTTCTTCTTCACCGCTTCGAGTTGCTCGTCGCTCAGGTTGTAGAGCCGCGACGGGTCTGGCTTGTCATAGCCCAGCACCTGCGCCGCCATATAGACCGTCGACAGGTCGTCCCACACTGAGACCTTCCCCTTGTACTTTGGATCCCAGAAAACGTTCCACGAATCGGGGGGTCGTGAAAACACGGTCGTGTCATAGATGATCGGATCTGGTCCCCACATGAACGGCAAGCCGTATACGTTCCCTTTCGCGCGCACCAGCGGCAGGGAAGTGAGTTGAGCCGAGAGCTGACCGTAGCTCGGAATCTTGGTAAGATCGAGCGGCGCGGCGAGCCCGCCGGTCACAATGGATGTCGCCACATCGCTCGATGGGGATATCACGTCGTAATTCCCCGCGCTCCCTCCGCGCAGCTTCGCCACCAGTTCGTCGCTCGAACCCATGTATGTGGCAGACACCTTGCAGTGATTCGCGTCCTCGAACGCCTTGATGAAGGAGGGATCGGCGTAGCCCTCCCACACCAGCAGATTCAGAGTCGGCGTCTTCTTGGCGCACGATCCGACGAACAGAACAGCGGCCAACAAGGGCAACCAACGCGTTGCACGTCGCCAGTTCATGTTTCCTCCGAAGCTTCTTCTGGCCAACACTAGAACGTCGGCGGTGTGTTCACCCACAGCAGCAAGGTTTCTTTCTTCCCGGGATTTTTCCACCGGTGCTGGGTCGCGCTCTCGAAATAGAAACTGTCGCCGGGCTTGAGCCGGTATTCCTCGCCATCGACCGTGATCTCCAGATCACCGCGCAAAACATATATGAATTCTTCGCCTTCGTGCGAGTAGGAATCGCCGCTGCCCGCCTCAGGCGCGATCCGAAACAGATGCGGCTCCATCACCGCATTTCCCCACGCCAGCAATTCCATTCGCACACCCGCGCCCGCTTCCAGCACCTTTCGCTGCGCTGGGCGCACTTGCCGGCTGCTGGACCCGCTCGCATCAAAGAAATCGAGAATGTTTGTCTTATAAAACCGCGCCAGCTTGCGGAGCGTTCCTACTGATCCGCTCATTTGCGACCGCTCCAGCGCGCTCAGGAACCCAACCGAGATGCCCACGCCTTGCGCTACTTGAGATAAGGACAGCCGCCGCTGCGACCGCAACTGCCGGAGGCGGGCCCCGATCGCGCCCGCATTGCCGTTGGCCGCCGGGTGTACCTTTCCCTCGCGCTTGAGCAGTTGCACAATCGCAGCCGCGTTCAGGCCGCGCACTTTTCGCAAAAACCGCGCGCGTTTCAGCAGCTTCACATCCTCGGCGGTATAAAGCCTGTACTTGCTCTCCGTGCGCCGGGGGCGCGCCAGCCCAAGGCTCTCCCAGGACCGGATCACCGACGGCGAGACGCCGACCCGCCGCGCTACGTCGCCGATTTTTAAGTAAGGTTCAGCCATGCGGGTCTTCGCTACAAGGGTTCGGGATCACAACCTTTATTAGAATTTTCTATCAGCGTACGCTCGTTTTTGTCCTTGACAGCGCCCGTCCCTCTTCTCTAACCTTGCGGGATTATAGCAAGGTTGTGGCTGGAAGCAATCAGTAGCTTTTCAACAAAAATCTCAAATCTCCCGCTCAAGCGGAGGCCCCATGCCGTCACGTCGCGCCCGTTGGTTCGTAGTTTGCCTTGCCGCCGTTTCGTTGTTGATCCCCTCTTTGCTCTCTGCCCAGGGCACAGCCGGGCGAATCGTCGGGCGGGTATCGGATCCCGCGGGCGCGGTTCTGGCTAACGTAAAGGTGACGCTGGTGAACGAAGCGACCAGCGTGAGTCGCGACGGCAAAACGAATGAGAGCGGCGACTATGACTTCGTGGAAGTCCCAGTGGGCACGTACCGGCTGGAGTTTGATCTGCCTGGCTTCAAAAAGAATGTTCGCCGCGGTGTCGGTCTCGACATCAACCAGGTAGTCACGCTCAACATGACCATGCAGGTGGGCGCCACGCAAGAGGTCGTCGACGTGACGTCGGAAGCTCCACTGGTGGAGACGACGAGTACGCAACTGGGCACCGTTGTCAACGATCGCGCCATTGTGCAGCTACCCTTGAATGAGCGCGACACCTACCAGTTCCTTTCGTTGCAGCCCGGCGTCCAATCGCAGGTTGGTGCTGATTTGTACTACGGCGGCAGCAGCACCGGCAGCGTCTCGGTCAATGGCGGACGAGGACGCTCCAACAACTTCAACGTGAACGGCGGCGATGCGAATGACATGTTCGCAAATCTCCCCACAGTGCAACCAAGCCCGGACAGCGTGGAAGAATTCCGCATCCTGACGAACGGTTTTGATGCTGAGTACGGCCGCAATTCCGGTTCAGTCGTTAATGTCGTTACCAAGTCCGGCACCAACCAGTTCCACGGGGACCTTTACGAATTCAACCGCAACCGTTCATTAAACGCCAAAGGCTATCTGGATCCCACCAAGGCTCCGTTCATTCTGAACCAGTTCGGCGTAACTTTCGGCGGTCCCATCAAGAAGGACCGGACCTTTTTCTTCGCCTCCTACGACGGACGCCGGCGCGTTCGCGGGGTATCGAGTGGTTCGGTGACGCTGCCGACGGGGGCGGAAGCCACTGGCGATTTCAGTGCCGGTCCTCAATTCGCCGGGTCGATTACAGACCAGAACGTGGCGGATGTATTGAGCACTCGTTCTACCTGCGCGGCCGATATCACTGCGGCTCAAACCAACGCTGAGATTACACCGACCGCCCCCGCCGCAGGCGTCCCCTATTCGACCCTCTTTCCCGGAAACGTCATTCCTGCATCCTGTCAGGATCCCGTAGCTGTTGACCTGATGAATCGTTATGTGACCCCTTACATTCCACAGGTTAACGCGCAAGGGTCTCTCGTGACCGTGTTGCCCGAACGCGACCGCCAGGATCAGATCACATTCCGCTTTGACCATCGCATCAACAACAACCAGAGCTTTTCTGCCTACTACTACGTCACTGACGAAAACGATTTCAATCCCTTCAATACCTTCCAGGCAGCTGGCGCCAACCTCCCGGGATTCGGCGACACTATCAAGCAGCGTTTCCAGCAGTACAACCTGAGCCATACCTGGACTATCAGCAATAGTCTCGTCAACGAGGCGCGCTTCAGCTACATGCGGGAAGCGCAGCGCACCTTCGGCCACTCGCAACATACCGATCTGGTTACCAATTCTTGCACCACGGCCGCAGCGCAACCTTACTGTTTCACGGGCACGTCCGATGCATCCTCAATCAACGACCAGGGCCTATCGAGAATTGGGATAACACCCGGGTTGGGGCCGGGCCGGGAAGGCGTCCCCGATATTAGCGTTTCCGGAGGCTTTGTAATCGGTAATAACTTCGAGGGCGAGCTTCCCCAGGTGGGCAATTCGTTTCAGTGGACCGATAGCGTCACCAAGGTCAAAGGTAACCACACCTTCAAGTTTGGCGGCGACGTCCGTCGCATGCGCTTTGACCAGACTCTCTATTTCGAAGTCAACGGCTATTACAACTACTTTGGTACCGGGGGCAACTCTCCCAAGTTCGCCAATGATCTTTATCCCGACTACCTTCTTGGCTTGCCCGACCAGTATCAGCAGGGCGCAGCGCAGGTCGAGAATGTGCGCGCGACTGCCATCTACACCTTTGCGCAGGATAGCTGGAAGATCCGTCCGAATCTGACTCTGAATTATGGTGTGCGGTGGGAATTCAACAGCCCGCTCACGGACATCGGACATCACGTCCAGACTTTTCGCCCGGGACAGAGCACGACGGTCTACCCCTGTCAGTTAAGCCAGTACAGCATCAACTATTTTCAGACGCAGTATGGGGTCTCCAACCCAACTTGCGACAATACCGGCGTCTTTCCCACAGGACTAGTCGTTCCCGGAGACAAGGGCGTTCCTGCCGGGATGACTCAGACTTATTACAAGGCTTTCGCGCCCCGCATCGGGATCGCTTGGAGCCCTGGAAAATCAGGCAAGACGAGCATTCGCGCTGGATGGGGCATGTTCTATAACCCCATCGAACAACTCGTTCTCGAACAGTTCAGTGCTGAGCCCCCATTCGGCGGCAGCGTGATTCTGTTCAATACGATGTTCAACACGCCGTTCTACGCTCAGGCTGGATTCCAGATTCCCAACGGCTTCAACCCGCAGGGTGGAGAATTCACTGGTATTCAACATCCCACCCCTGGTCAGCCGGTGGATTGGTCGATCTTCCGTCCTATCCTTCTCTTCGGAGAATTCCAGCCTCACATGCGCACGCAGTACTCCGATCAGTACAACTTGACATTCCAGCGCGAACTTGCGCGGAACCTTGTCTTGCAACTCGGCTACGTTGGTTCTCAAGGACACCGTTTGCTGGCAACGACAGATATGAATCGCTCTCTGCCGCAGACCTGTCTAGATATCATGTCTCTGGCCAACACTAACGCCAACAACGTCATGTCGTTCGGTGCTCCGGGCACGTGTGGCGCCTTTTTGGAAGACAACCAGTACACCCTAACGCTCGATCCCAGCGCCCCTATCTCAACCTTCCACATGCCGAACGGGACAACGCACTCACTGGACGGTTCGACGATCAACTTTGTGGGGATCCGCCCATACTCTTCGCCGAACTGCCAACTCAATGGCACGAACTGCCCGCCGGATCAGACGGCGGTGTTCTCCAACATCTTCGCCCAGGACACCATCGCCAATTCTTCCTATAACTCCTTCCAGGCGGACCTGGAGAAGCGCTTCTCCAACGGTCTTCAGCTTCAGGCCGCCTATACCTACAGCAAATCGCTTGACCAGGCGTCGAGCTTCGAAGACCTGATCAACCCGTTCAATCCCCGCGCCAGCCACAGCCTTTCGCTCTACGATGCGCGCCAGCGCTTCGTGATCAGCTACTACTACGAGTTGCCCGTTCCAAAATACTCGGGATTGAAGGGCAGGGTTCTTGACGGCTGGGCGGTTTCCGGCATCACCCAGTTCCAGTCCGGGTTCCCGGTTCACATTCAGTCCTACGCCGACAACGAACTGACCAGCAGCATCGATTTTTCTGCGTCGGGAACCCCGGATCAGGTCGCGCCGTTCCACAAACTGGATCCTCGCAAGAGCGCGAACAACTACGTCTTCGATCCGAACAGTTTCTCTGACAACGCCGTGGATTCATCGCAACCTCTTTGTTCCGCCACCGCAGTTTTTGGCTGCTACCAGCCCTCACTACTCGGCCGTTATGGTACTGCGAAGCGGACGATCTGTTGCGGACCCGGTCTCAACAATTCAGACTTTTCCGTGCAAAAGGAGATCCCGATCAGCGAGAGCAAGAGGTTCGAATTTCGTTGGGATGTGTTCAACATCGCAAACCACACCCACTTCTACAGTATCGACGGTAATACCACGGATGGCGGTGATTTCGGGCGCGCCAAGAAAGTCGCTGATCCGCGCCTGATGCAGGTTGCATTGAAGTTCTACTTCTAGCCGCAAGAGTAAACTGAACTGAGCTATCAAGTTCCCCGGGCGGTTATCGCCGCCCGGCAATCTAATGGCTGGCAAAACTGCCGGCCTGAGTTACCCGGAGCAATTCGATGTACGCCGATCTGCAGAAGGAGCTCGCAACGTTCGAGCGCCGCACGCCCAAGTCCGCCGAAGCCCACAAGAAAAATCTCAAGCGCATTCCTCTTGGCGTAGCCAGCAACTACCGCGCCTACGACCCCTGGCCGATCTTCGTCAAGGAAGCCAGCGGCAGTAAGTTCCGCGACCTCGATGGCAACGAATACATTGACCACAACCTGACTTTCGGCGCGCTGATGGCCGGGCACTGCCATCCTGCCGTTATGAAGGCCGTCGAGAAGCGCCTATCCACCGGCACCATGTTTGGCATGCCCCACGATATGGAGTGGGAACTGGCCGAAGAAATCTGCAACCGCTTCCCGGTTGAGATGTGCCGCTTCGGCAACAGCGGTACGGAAGCGACCATGCACGCCATCCGTCTCGCGCGCGCCGCCACTGGACGCGACAAGATCGTCAAGTTCGAAGGCGCCTATCACGGTCTGCACGACAGCGCCTTGGTCAGCGTTAAGCCACATGCTCCCGACTACGGCGACATCAATGCTCCGACCTCAGTGACCGGCGGCCTCGGCGTGCCCAAGTCTGCGATTGCCAACGTCCTCATCGCCACGTTCAACAATCTTGCAACGGTCGAGCGCCGCTTCAAAGAGAATCCCGGTGAAGTTGCCGCCATCATCCTCGAACCGATTTTGATGAACGTAGGCCTGTGCATGCCGCAACCCGGTTTCCTCAAAGGCCTGCGAGACATTTGCACGAAGAACGGCGCGCTGCTGATCTTCGACGAAGTCAAGACCGGCGCCAAACTCTGCTGGGGCGGCGCCAGCGAATACTTCGGCGTTCAACCAGACATGATCTGCCTGGCGAAGTCGATTGGTGGAGGCCTGCCTTTAGCCGCATTCGGCACCAGCAAGTCTGTCATGGACCTGATCAGCCAGCACAAGGTCTTCCACGGCGGCACTTACAATACGAATCCGGTCTCGATGGCTGCCGGACTCGCCACGTTCCGCGAGGTGCTGACTCGCGACAACTACACGCACGTCGAAAAACTGAGCAAGAAGCTTGCTGACGGATATCGCAAGACCATTGCGAAGGTCGGCCTGGAAGGCTACATCGCGCAAGCCGGCGCCAATGGCGCGCTCATGCTCTACCCGAAGGAAATCGTGAACTATCGCGACTGGGAAGCGATCGACGTCGACCTGTGGCGGCACTACTGGTTCGGCATGGTCAACCGTGGCGTGATGGCGCAACCCTACTGGTGGGACGAGCAGTGGACGATTTCGGTCCAGCATACCGACGCTGACATCGACAAGCACCTGGCCGCCTTCGACGACATCGCCGCAAGCTTGGCGAAAGCCCAGCAGGAACGCGCCGCACCGGTTGCAGTCGCGCACTGATCGAAATAAAGGGTCGTCATCCTGAGCGGCGGCGAAGCCGGCGCGAGGGACCTTACGACGCCGTGTACTTGGTAGGCGGATGACCGGAAATCCCGTGACCTACGCAGTGAATGCGGTCCGCGTCGACGATTTCGCCAACCCGCAGGCATCCTAAGGTCCCTCCGAGAGCTGCGCTCTCGTCAGGATGACACCGGTAAAGCTGTAGCTTCCAGCTGCATGTCAACGACCACCCAACCCGACACTCAGCCCCACCTGATCCGCGCCCTGGGCCGCCGCGATCTCGTGTTGCTCTTCGTCGTCGCCGTCTTCAACCTCAACGTCGTCCCCTCCATCGCGGCCAACGGCGGCGTCACCGTCTGGCTGTGGATCATCTCGCTTCTCCTCTTCTTCTGGCCACAGGGCATTGCAGTGATCGAACTCGCTCACCGCTATCCCGGCGAAGGTGGCGTCTACCTCTGGGCCAAGGAAGTGTTCGGCGACTTCCACGGATTCCTTTCCGGCTGGTGCTACTGGACCAACAACATGCTCTATGTGCCGACGGTCATGCTGTACTTCGTCGGCGTGTCGGTCTACGTGCTCGGCCCCGGTCACCAGGGCCTCGCTGACAACAAATTCTTTGCTGCGACCGCGTCCCTTACGCTGCTGGCCCTTCTGACGTTCTTCAATATTCTGGGTCTCGGAGTCGGCAAGTGGATCAACAACCTCGGAGCGATCGGCACGTTCATCGCTGCCGCAGTGCTGATCGGGCTCGGCGCGGTGATCTGGTCACGATTCGGAACGACGCTGACTACAGCCGATTTTCGTGTGCCGGCGAATCCAAAGTTCGTCCTCAATTCGTTTGGCGTGATCTGTTTTGGTCTGGTTGGTCTCGAGCTTGCGTCCGTCATGGGAGACGAGATTCAGGAGCCTCGCCGCACACTGCCGGGCGCTGTAGCTTGGGGCGGCGTGATTTCGGGTGCTCTGTACCTGGGTGCAACCCTGACGCTGCTGATCGCTGTCGGGAAAGACGTGAACGTCCTTCAGGGAGTCGTCCAGGCCGTTACCCACATGGCCAGCCGCGTTGGCGTCGGCTGGTTGTCTATCCCGTTTGCGCTTCTGCTGAGTCTCTCGATCGCGGGCATCGGATCGGCATGGATTGGCGGTTGCTCGCGCATTCCCTTCGTCGCCGGACTCGACTCCTACATGCCGTCGTGGCTCGGCAAGATACATCCGCGGTACGCGACGCCCTACGCCGCTCTGATCCTGCAGGGAATCGTTTCGGCCGTGTTGGTGATTCTGAATTTCACTGGAGCCGGAGTACAGGAAACGTTTCAGAAGTTGTTGTCGCTTGCCGTCGTGTTGCAGCTCGTGCCGTTCGTTTATGCATTCGGAGCGCTGGTGAAATTCGCGCTGACCGAGCCCACGCCGAGAGGCCAGTACAGTAGAGCCACCATGTTTATTGCAGGCCTGAGTGGGTTCCTGATGACTACTCTTGGCATTGCCCTGGTGTTCTTCCCGGCGCAGCAGATCTCGTCGTTGTTCTGGTACGAGGTTTGGATGATTGGTGGCACGCTGTTCTTCATCGGACTGGCTGCATTTTTCTTTTTCGTCTATGGCCGCCGCAAGGCGTCGCAAGGTGTTCAAGTCGCCGCAATTGCGGTGCCCGTTCCGGCGAGCGAGGTCCGCCATTGACGTTGATTGTGTGGGGACCGACGCCTCGTCCGTCCCGCGAGCGAAGCTCGCGTCCGGGTTCTGATGTGGGGACAGCCGCCATCGGCTGTCCAGTGAGCTAGCGAGCGATGGTTTACGACTCGCAATCGAGTTCGGGGCTTTTGCCCCCAGGAGGGCCGTGATGCCCAGCGGAGTTCAAACCGAAGTCAAAACCTACCAGATGTTCATCAACGGCGAATGGGTCGCGAGCCAATCTGCGAAAACCTTCCCCGTCTACGATCCCTCAACGGAAGAAGTGATCGCGCAAGTCCCTGATGCCACTGCCGACGACGTGAACCGCGCCGTGGCGGCCGCCAAAACGGCGTTTGAAGAAGGTCCGTGGGCGACTACAACTGCGCAGGAACGCGGGCGCGTTCTCTTCCGCATGGCCGACAAAGTGCGCCAGAACCTGCCCGCACTCGCCGAACTCGAATGCCGCAACACCGGCAAGCCCATCGTCGAAGCCGAATACGACCTCAACGATGTTGCCACTTGCTTCGAATATTACGGCGGTCTTGCGACGAAAATCATCGGCCAGGTAAACCCAGTCCCCGACAATGCGATGTCGCTCTCGCTGAAAGAGCCAGTCGGAGTTGCCGGACAGATCATCCCGTGGAATTACCCGCTCCTCATGGCCGCATGGAAACTGGCTCCGGCCATCGCTGCGGGATGCACCTGCATCCTGAAGCCCGCCGAGCAAACGCCGCTCACCGCGCTGGAGTTCGCGCGCCACTTTGCCGATTGCGGCCTCCCACGGGGTGTCGTCAATATCGTGACTGGGTTCGGGGAAACCTGCGGAGCCCCGCTCGTCCAGCATCCCGATGTCAACAAGATCGCGTTCACCGGCAGTGCCGCGGTTGGCAAGATCATCGTCAAGCAAGCCGCCGACACTGTGAAGCGCGTCACGCTCGAGCTGGGCGGCAAGTCACCCAACATATTTTTCGCCGATGCCGACTTCGAAGCCGCCATCGACGGCGCACTCTTCGGCGTATTCATCAATCAAGGTGAAGTCTGCTCGGCCGGCAGCCGCATCCTGGTGCAGAAGTCCATCTACAAGAACTTTGTCGAGGCGATGGCTGAAAAAGCCAAAAAGATCAAACTTGGCCCGCCGCTCGACCGCGAAACCAAGATGGGTCCGCTGGTCAGCAAAGAACAATACGACCGCGTCAATCAATACCTCGACATCGGCAAGAAGGAAGCCAAGCTCGCTTCCGGCGGCGGACGCCCCGAGAAGTTCGCCAAGGGCTATTACGTACAGCCGACGATCTTCTATGACGTGAACAACAGTGCCCGCATCGCCCGCGAAGAGATTTTCGGCCCGGTCGCGGCCGTGATTCCATTCGAGGACGAAAAAGATGCAATGAAGATCGCCAACGATTCCCCCTACGGTCTGGCTGCGGCAGTCTGGACGCGTGACATCTTCCGGGCCATGCGCACGGTGAAGGCTCTGCGCGCCGGAATCGTCTGGGTCAACCACATGCAGCCGACGTACGTCGAGGCGCCCTGGGGAGGCTTCAAGCAATCCGGCTTCGGCCGTGAGTTAGGCGCCTGGGGCATCGAGGAATATTTGGAAACCAAGCAAGTCCACATCAATCTGAATGAAGCGCCGATTGGGTGGTACTGAGACGCGAGCAAGTCGCGGCTTTACCCGAGAAGGCCGAATGCCGAGCTCCGGAAGCCGTTAACTGAGAACCGAGAACTGAGAACTATTACGATGTCTACTATTCAACTCCGCACCGCAATCCCTGGGCCGAAGTCGAAGGCCCTCTCCGAGCGCCGCGCCAAAGCCGTGCCTCGCGGCCTCTCCCACGGCACGCCGATCTACGTGGCCAAGGCTAAAGACGCCTGGCTCGAAGATGTCGACGGCAACCGCTATCTTGATTTTGCTGGAGGCATTGGCTGTCTCAACGTCGGCCATCGCCGCGACGAAGTCGTCGATGCCGTGAAAGCCCAGCTCGACCGCTTCCTGCACACCTGCGTGCAGGTGACGCCTTACGAGAGCTACGTACGTCTCGCCGAGCGCATGAACGAAGTCACGCCCGGAAAGTTCGCGAAGAAGACGATCTTCGTCAACAGCGGCGCCGAGGCCGTCGAGAACGCTGTGAAGATCGCCCGCGCCTACACCAAGCGCCCCGGCATCATCGCGTTTGAAGACGCTTTTCACGGCCGCACCATGATGACGCTCGCCCTTACCAGCAAGACGCATCCCTACAAGGCCGGCTTCGCGCCGTTTCCGAGCGAGGTCTACCGCGTTCCGTTCGCTTACTGCTACCGCTGCTCGTATTCGAAGAAGTATCCCTCGTGCGATCTTTACTGTGCGCGCCATCTCGAAGATACGTTCAAGCGCGTGGTTGCGAACGAAGAGGTCGCCGCGGTGATCGCCGAACCAGTGCTCGGAGAAGGCGGCTTCATCGCGCCTCCGCCAGACTACTTCGAAGTTCTGATTGATCTCTGCCACAAGCACGGCATCCTGTTCATCGCCGACGAAGTGCAATCCGGGTTCGGACGTACGGGCGCACTCTTCGCCAGCCAGCGCTATGGAATCGAGCCCGACCTGATCGTCACGGCGAAATCTCTAGGCGGCGGATTGCCCCTTGCCGGCGTCACCGGTCGTGCCGAGATTATGGATGCTCCCGGCGTTGGCGGTCTGGGCGGAACGTTTGCCGGCAACCCGCTCTCCTGTGCCGCTGCGTTGGCAGTACTCGACTTGTTCGAGCGGGAGAACTTGCTTTCGCGTGCCGACGAACTCGGCGATCACTTCCAACGCCGCGCGCGCGAATGGCAGTGCCGCTGGCCGATTATTGGAGACGTGCGTGGCCTCGGCGGTATGCAGGCCATCGAGCTGGTGCAATCTCAGGAGAGTAAGATTCCGGCATCGGACGAGACCAAGAAGATCACGCAATACTGCTACGAGCACGGCCTGATCACGATCACAGCCGGCACGTACTCCAACGTAATCCGCGTGCTCGTGCCGCTGATCATCACGAACGATCAGATGGACGAAGCATTAGGGGTACTGGAATCTGCGATCGCGAATGTCTGCGACAAGAAGGGCGCAGTAGCGCAACTGGTCTAGCGTTTTGCCCATGGAGTTTGTCCTGGAGATTTGTCATCCTGAGTGAGGATTGACCTTCGCTCTCAAGTGCGAAGGTCATCCGCAGTCGAAGGACCCCGGCAAGGTATGTATCATTAACGAAAGTCGCAGGGAATTCTCACGATGCGTTCGATCTAATTCCCATAGCGCGCACGACATTCTTCGCGACAGCGAAAGGCATTACCACCATGACCGTAGCAGCCCCTCCCGCCAACAAGCTTACCCACTACATCAATGGCCAATGGGCCGACTCCCATGCCACGGAATGGCGTGACGTCGTCAACCCCGCGACTGGGGAACTTCTCGCGAGCGTCCCTCTTGCCAACGCAGCTGACGTCAATGCCGCGGTCGAAGCTGCCGCTGCGGCCTTCCCCGAATGGCGCCGCACTCCTCCCGAAGACCGCATCCAGCCTCTCTTCAAACTCAAGATGCTGCTCGAAGAGCACATCGACGACATCGCCCGCATCATCACCATGGAAAACGGCAAGACCTTCACCGAGGCGAAAGCCGAAATGCGCCGCGCCATCGAAAACGTTGAGGTCGCCTGTGGCATTCCCATGATGATGCAGGGATACAACCTCGAAGACGTCGCCCGCGGTATCGACGAGATGATGATCCGCCAGCCGCTCGGCGTGGTCGCGGCCATCGTGCCGTTCAATTTTCCGGGGATGATCGCGTTCTGGTATCTGCCTTATGCAATTGCCACGGGAAATACGTTCATCATAAAACCCAGCGAGCGCGTGCCGCTGACCATGCGCTACATATACGAACTGCTCGAAAAGACCGGACTGCCAAAGGGAGTTGTAAATCTCGTCAACGGCGGCAAAGCCGCGGTCGACGCGCTGATCGACCATCCCAAAGTTCGTGCCATCAGCTTCGTCGGATCGACTCCGGTCGCGCGCTACATCTATTCCCGCTCGGCCGAGCAGGGCAAGCGTTGCCAGTGCCAGGGCGGCGCCAAAAATCACGTCATCGTTCTGCCCGATGCTGACATGCCGATGGCCACGCAGATCATCAGCGACAGCGCCTTCGGGTGCGCCGGCCAACGCTGTCTCGCAGTTTCTGTCGCGGTTACGATCGGCGAAGCGCAGAAAACTTTTCGCGACTCGATCGCCGATGCCGCCTCAAAGCTCAAAGTCGGCAACGGCCTCGAGGATGGCGTGCAGATGGGTCCCGTGATCACGCCGCAGAGTAAAGAGCGCGTTGAATCGCTGATCGGAATTGGCGAGAAGCAGGGCGCGAAGATTCTGATCGATGGCCGCAACGCGAAAGTCCCGAAACACGAATCCGGCAACTTCGTGAAGCCCACCATCCTCGACGATGTGCCGGCAACGAGCGAGATCACCGACACGGAAATCTTCGGCCCCGTGCTCAGCCTCGTTCACGCCGACAACATGGACGAGGCTCTGGCTTTCCTCGAACGCAGCCCCTATGGCAATCAAGCGTCGTTGTTCACGTCGAGTGGATCAGCCGCTCGTCGCTTCCGCTACGAGGCGCCCGCGGGCAATATCGGCATCAACATCGGAGTCGCCGCGCCCATGGCTTACTTCCCGTTCAGCGGGTGGAAGAACAGCTTCTTCGGCGATCTTCACGGCCAGGGACGTGACGCCATCGAGTTTTACACCGACAAGAAAGTTGTCGTCGAACGCTGGGCCAAGGAGCACAGCCGGAAGTTCTAGAGGTGGGATTTGCAGCAGCAGGAACAACAGGAACAGCAAGCGGTTCAGCATCGTGGCCGCATGATTCGGTCTGATCGCCAGATGCCCGATCAAGAGACGCGGGAGTATCTGCGTCAGCAATGCATCGCACACGTCGGAACCAGCGACGCCTCGGGGTGGCCTTACGTCGTCCCGCTGGCGTATGTCTACGAAGAGGGAGATCTGCTCTACCTTCACACGGGGCCGCATCAAGGACAGTTTCTGGCCAACGTTCGCGAGAATCCCCGCATTTGCATTCAGCTGAATGAAGCCGGGCCGTGGCAGCGGGGTGGGCCATCGCCGTTCGACTCGTCATTGGTCTATAAGAGCGTGATCGCGTTCGGCAAAGTACGGATCATGCAAGATCCGGGGCTGCGCGAAAAGAAATGGTGGTTCATTGACCGCCTCATGGAGCGGCTGAATGATTCCAGGTCGAACTACGAGAATCCAAATCCATCCATGATCGATCGCATTATTCTTTATGAGGTCGAACTTGAAATCGTGACCGGCAAGCGGAATGTGGGTTTGCGCGGTTAGCTCGCAATCGAGGCAGGGTTGAGAGTTGATTCGGACGCTCGGCATCCTTAATACCAAGGAGTCTTACGATGACTACTACCATTATGAACCCGGCCATGTCCGGCCAGGAAATCGTCGATCTCACCAAAAAGCACACCCTCTTCGAGTGGTCGGCGCAGTCCAAGGTCGATCCCATCCCCGTTGCCAAAGCCAAGGGCATTTACTTTTGGACGCCGGAAGGGAAGCGCTTCATCGACTTCAACAGCCAGTTGATGTCGGTCAACATCGGACACGGCGACGAGCGCGTGATTCAGGCGATCCACGAGCAGGCGCAGACGCTCGCCTATGCCAATCCGTTCATGGCAACTGAACCACGCGCCCGCCTGGGTGCCAAGCTGGCTGAAATCACTCCGGGCGATATCGATACGTTCTTCTTCACCAACGGCGGGGCCGAGGCCAACGAGAACGCCATCAAGATTTCCCGCTTCTTCACCGGACGCCACAAGATCATGGCGCGTTACCGTTCCTATCACGGTGCGACTGCGGGCGCGATCTCACTCACGGGCGATCCGCGCAGATGGGCCGCCGAACCTGGAATTCCGGGAGTCGTGCGCGTGCTCGATCCGTATCACGGCATCGAGCGCGGCTGGGAGTCGGCCGAGACTTCGCTGGCCATAATCGAAGAGACCATGCAACTCGAAGGCCCGCAAACGATCGCTGCGTTCATCCTCGAAACCGTTGTCGGCACCAACGGCATCCTCATCCCGCCGGACGGCTACATGCAGGGCGTGCGCAAACTTTGCGACAAGTACGGCATCCTGATGATCGCCGACGAAGTCATGGCTGGCTTTGGCCGCACGGGCGAGTGGTTTGCCATTGATCACTGGAAGGTTGTCCCCGACCTCATCTGCATGGCCAAGGGACTCACCGCGAGTTACCTGCCTCTGGGCGCAGTCGGCATGCGCCATCACATCGCACAGCACTTTCAGGACAAAGTGTTTTACGGAGGCCTGACCTACAACTCGCATCCCATGGGCTGCGCAGCGGCACTGGCGACGATTCGCGTGTATGAAGAAGATCACCTCATCGAGAACACGAGAAAGATGGGCGCGGTCATGAAGCAACTCGGCGCCGAATTGCAGGCCAAACACCCGTCAGTCGGAGAGGTGCGCTCGATCGGCCTGTTCGGCATCATCGAACTGGTGCGCAGCCGCAAGACGAAGCAGCCGATGGCCCCCTTCAACGGCACTTCCGAAGAGATGGCCGCGCTTGGAAGATACTTTCGCGAGCACGGCTTGTACACGATCGTGCGCTGGAATTCGTTCTACACCAACCCGCCGCTGTGCATTAACGAACAGCAACTGCGCGAGGCCTTCGCCATCATCGACAAGGGACTCGAGATCACCGACAAGGCGGTGAAGGATTAGCCGTCCTCAAGATGAACGTTTCTGCCCAGCCGACCCGCAATCCGTGAAATCGCCTCATGCAGCTTTGCGGTGCGGGTAGCGCCCCGTGATCTTGCGAATGAAGCCATGGAAGCGATGGATGCCGTCGCTGTCCGGAAGGAACATGAAGGGGCACTGGCCCGGGACGACCTGAATTCCACGCTCCTGGCAAAATGCGACCGCCTTGGAACTGACGGCGCCCTTACCGGCCGCCCGGTACATCCAGATACGGCGTATCCCGGCTTCGGCACAATCCACAACGGCGCTTTCAGTGACTTCCGGGGACGTCATCAGCAGTGCTCCGTCGACCGGGGGTTGCACATCCTGCACGCGCGGGAAGCAGCGATGGCCATGCACTTCTGTGGCCTGAGGATTCACCGGAATGACCTCGTAGTCTCGCCGGCAGAGTTCCCGGAACAGGCTGGCGCTGAAGTGCTTAGGGTCTCGGGAGAGCCCGATCATCGCAATCCGTTTCTGGGCCAGGAAGTCTTCGATGACCTCCAGGGAAGGGGTGGTGGTGGGCATAATGCCTCCTCTCAATCGCGAGTCTAGGAGCCTTCCAGAATCGGTGCAGTGATGGGTGTCACGTTCAGAGCGCGGCCCGTGGGCGTGAGGTGGGTTTCTGCCCGGGCAAATGTTTGCAGGATTTTGCACAGCGCTTCGAGATCCAGCAAGTCCTTCCCTCAAACCCCCTATTGGGCTTGCAGTTTGGGGCTCTTGGGGGCACAATCGATACGCACGAAATACGCCCATTCGGGCTGGGGTGGAAGTCGAAATCCACTCAGGGGAAGGTCGAGATGAGGAACCGGATATGCATCACTTTGCTTGTTCTCTTTGCGCTGGCTGCAGTGGCGCAGCAAACCAACAACAGTTCGAATTCCACGCCAGCGAGCACGAGCGCTTCTCAAAGCGATCGGGAACCTCTCGCCTCACCCCGGCCAACGGATTTCTGGGACGGTGACGATCCCAACTTCGTGAATTTGATCACGCATCCGTTTGCCAGCAAGAAGTATGTGCAGCGGCAAGTGGGTCCGATTCGCGACCGGGTCAATGAACTGGACGAGTTGACTTCCGAAACCAGCCGACAGGTCAAAGACGTCGACTCTCGCGCCCAGCAGGGCATCCAGATGGCGTCGGAGAAAACCAATCTCGCCGACCAGCATGCCGCCGATGCGGTGAACAAAGCCCAACTGGCGCAGACCGCGGCGACCCAGGCTTCGACCCGAGTGTCCTCGGCCGAGCAGATGGTCGGTAGTATCGACCAGTACAAAGGCGCCGCGCAGACCGAGATCCGGTTCCGGCCAGGTCAGAGTGCACTAAGCAAGAATGCCAAGGATGCGCTGGACGAGATGGCTGCTCCCTTGAAGGGTCAGCGGAGCTACATCATTGAAGTGCGTGGGTTCTCCGCCGGTCAGGGACAGGCCGCGATCAAGAGTTCGCAGCAGATGGCGGATTCGGTCGTGCGTTATCTCGTCCTCAATCACGAGATTCCCGTGTATCGCATTTATGTTATGAGCATGGGAAATGTGCCGTCGAGCGCTGACGGAAAGCGCGTCGTTGGGGGGCGGGTTGAGGTTAACGTGCTGAAAAACGATCTGGTGACATCGGCCCAACGGTAGCTTTTCGCGGGATACGAAGGACAAGTTCACGGACTTGTCCTTCTTGTTTTTGGGCTCATGGAACCCCCTCTGCCGGCTAGAGTAACTTCGTTCCGTTTCGGGAATGCATGCCAGTTTGTGATTTAAGTCACAGACGGCAATCTTCCAAGCTTATGATGATGAATAGCGACGGTTCGCCGACTTCCCCCAGAAGATGCGCGACCCGCCGAGCGGCGAGATTTCGCGGCGAGGAATCTTGCGGCGGAACCGTTGCGCTTCGCTGAGGCTGTTCCCAAGGCGAAAACGCCGCGGTCGTAGATCCAAGGAAATCCCATTCTGTGCGAGGTTGGCTATGAGTGTTGCCGATCGACAGGGAGCCATTGGCGCGTTTACACGCTGGCTTGGAACTTGGCCCCGACGCTACGGGTTCGCGTTGGTGGCCGTAACCTTAACCACATTCGTGTGCTACGGTCTGCAAAAAGAGTTCGATTTCTCGCACTTGTTTGCGTTGTTCTTTCCCACGATTCTGATCGTTGCATCGGTCGCCGGTTTCTGGCCTGGGTTGACCGCGACCCTACTCTCTGCGCTGGCAACCGAATATTTCTTCCTCGATCCACGGTTTTCCTTCTCCGTAACCCACTTGAACGACAAATTCGGATTGGTGCTGTTTGGGTTTGTAGGAGCGGCGATTAGCGGGTTAGCGGATTCGACCCGCGTGCGAACGGCCAGGCTGCAGGAATTCGAGAGAGTCGTGGAAGGTCTGGACGAGATGATCGTCGTGGTCGACCGCGGCTACCGCTACCTGATTGCAAATCGCGCCTTCCTGAATTATCGGGGGATGAAAGAAGAGGACGTGATCGGCCACCGTGTCCCCGACATATTGAATCCGGGAGTCTTCGCAGCAACGGTTCAAGCAAAATTGGATGAGTGCTTCCGTGGCAAGGTCGTGGAGTACAACCTGCGCTACGAGTGCCCTGCTCGCGGCGAGAGGGAAATGACTATCACCTGTCTCCCGATTGACGGGCCAGGCGGCGTTGATCGGGTAGCCTGCATCCTTGAAGACATGACCGATCGAAAACAGGCAGAAGGCGCCCTGCGCGACAGCGAAGATCGGTATCGTGACCTGGTCGAAAACAGTGAAGATCTGGTCTGCACGCACGATCTCGAAGGACGATTGCTGACCGTCAATGCCGCTCCGGCCAGAATCCTGGGTTACGCCGTCGAGGAACTGCTCCAGATCCCGATGCGGGATCTTCTCATCCCTCAGGGCAGGGAACTGTTCGACGCATATCTGGAGAGACTGAGAACGACAGGTGGTCCGGAGAAGGGATTGTTGTGTGTGCTAACCCGGGGCGGGGAAATCAGGACTTGGGAATATTCCAACACGCTTCGTACCGAAGGCGTGGCCAAGCCGATCGTCCGCGGAATGGCGCATGACATCACCGAGCGCAGGAGGGCGGAACTGGCATTGCAAGCGAGCGGGGAGCGGTATCGAACCCTCTTTGAGAAAACCGTCGCCGCAGTCGGGATTGTGGCCCTCGACGGCCGCGTGATCGATTGCAATGATTCTTGGGCGAAGATGTTCGGTCATACTTTGGCTGCCGATTGCCAGGGGCAGCAAATCCAGGAATACTACCGCGATCCGGCCGACCGCCACGGTCTGCTCGCAGAGCTCACGCAGAGTGGTGTCTTTCTCAATCGGGAGTGGGAACTGAAGCGAAAAGACGGAAGTCCGCTTTGGGTGCTGCTCAACAGTGTCCTGATCACCGAGGGCGAAAGTGAGCCTCTGATTCAGTCCACCATGTTCGATATTACCGAGCGCAAGCAGGCCGAGGCTGAACTGCGGCGACGCGAGCAAGACTATCGCCAGTTTGTGGCACAGAGTTCGGAAGGGATCTTTCGCCAGGATCTCGACGCCCCGCTCCCCATCGAAATGCCCGAAGACGAGCTCGTGCAACGCATTCTTCGAGACTCGTACCTCGCCGAGTGCAACGCTGCCATCGTGAAGATGTACGGTCTGAATTCGGTGCAGGATTTTCTCGGAAGGCGGTTGACCGAGTTTGTCGATCCAGCCAATCCCGTCAACCTTTCCCTGACGCGCGAGTACGTCCGGTCCGGCTTTCGCGTATTGGAACGGGAATCTCACGAAGCCGACGTAAATGGCAACGAAAAGGTCTTCCGCAACAGCATGATCGGGATTGTTGAAGACGGAAAGCTGTTACGGACGTGGGGAATTCAGCGGGACGTCACCGAGCAGGCCAAGTTGGAAGGGGCGCGGACGACAGCGGAGTTGGCTTTGCGCGCGAGTGAAGAACATTACCGCCTCCTGGTCGAGCAGGCCTCCGACGGAATTTTTCTGGCCAGTGCCAATGGCCGCTATGAGGAAGTCAACTCGGCGGGCGCGAGCATGCTGGGCTACACCCGGGAGGAGATTCTGAAGCTCTCGTTAGCGGACGTCCTTGCCAAGGAAGAGGCACTGCGGTTGGTACCCGAAGTGGCTCGTTTCGAGGGAGGCGCGATCCAATTGAGTGAATGGAAGTTCCGACGCAAAGATGGCTCCTTCTTCCCGGGAGAAGTCTGCGGGAGAAGGCTGCCGGACGGAAGGTTGCAGGGTATTCTCCGCGACATCACCGAGCGTAAGCAGGCTGAAGATGCATTGCGTCGAAGTGAGGAGCGTTTTCGTGTCGCGCTTAAGGGCTCTCCTATTACCGTTTTCAGTCAGGATCGAGATCTTCGTTATACCTGGATATACAACCCGCAACTCCATTGGCAACACGAAGTCCTGGGAAAGACCGACGAGGAAATCATCGGACCGAAGAAGGCCGCAGCGTTGAACCAATTGACGGCCCGAGTGTTACGAACTGGCACAGCCATCCGCGAAGAAGTAACCTTTCCGCAAAACGGCCACAGTCAGGCCTTCGACATCACCATCGAGCCCCTGTTTGACGCGGAAGAGAACGTCGTCGGAATCACCGCAGCCTGCATGGACGTCGCGCGCCTTCATGAAATGGCCGACCGCCTGCAGGAGTCCCACGACCGTCTGTCGCAGGAAAAATCCTATTTGGAAAGCGAAATTCAGACCGAGCTCGGATTCGAGGAGATTATCGGCCAAAGTCCCGCTCTGCGTGACGTTTTAAAGAAGGCGCGCGTCGTCGCGGTGACTGACTCCACCGTGTTGCTGCTGGGCGAGACCGGCACGGGAAAGGAATTGGTAGCGCGTTCGGTGAGGAAGTTGAGCGCCCGGAGTGACAAGCCATTCGTCAAACTCAATTGTGCCGCGGTTCCTTCCGGATTGCTGGAAAGTGAACTCTTCGGCCATGAAAAAGGCGCATTTACCGGAGCCGTGACTCAGAAAATCGGACGCATTGAGCTGGCGGATAAAGGCACGCTCTTTCTCGATGAAATTGGTGATCTGCCTCCAGAGCTGCAACCAAAGCTTCTGCGAGTATTGCAGGATCGCGAGTTTGAACGGCTTGGGGGTGTGCGCACTTTCAAGGTCGATGTCCGCATCATTTCCGCCACCAACCGCGACTTGCGCCGGGACATCGCTGACAAGAAGTTTCGCGAAGACTTGTTCTACCGGCTCAACGTCTTCCCCATCGAGTTGCCGCCACTGCGCGAGCGCCGCGAAGATATTCCACAGTTGGTCCAGCACTTCGTAGGCAAGCACGCGGGAAGTATGGGTAAACGGATCACTATTATCCCCGACGAAGCCATGCGCGTCCTGAGAAACTGGAGTTGGCCGGGGAACGTCCGCGAGCTCGAGAACATGATCGAGCGCATGGTCATCTTGACCAGAGGCGCGGTCCTGGCGGCACCGCCGGCGGAACTGCATGAAGCTCGAGGTCTCGCTGAGGAAAGCCTCGCCGGCATGGAACGCGACCATATTATTCGTGTCTTGCGCGAGACCCACGGCGTGCTGTCCGGGAGCGATGGAGCAGCCAGTCGGCTGGGGATGAAGCGCACGACGCTGCAATCCATGATGAAGCGGCTCGGCATTGAAGCCCATGAGTACCGGCGAGGAACCGGCACTTTCGGAAGATAGTAGACACTGGACCGGCCACATCACCACTTCGGTAGGGAGACACAAAGAAACCTCAGGCAATGACTTGTCCTGATTCTGCGGACCGGCCGCTCAGTCGAGTCGCCGGTGAACGCTCTATTTTGCCAGCCGATTGTGTTTTTCCAGCACTTCGCGAAGGTGATCGTGTGGCAGCGCGATGACGGTGTGGTTGTTGATGCCGGTCATCGTTTCAGCCGCCACCATGGCATTGATGACGGCTTCTTCCGTGGCCTGCACGGTCGCCAGAAAAATCGGGTCCAACGAATCATTCGGAAGCATCGTCAGCTGGTGTAATCCCGTGGTGCCGACGGCGCCCGGATTCGCCGTCGAGAACGCGATGAAAATGTCGCCCGAACCGTCGCCGGAATAGCTCCCATCCCGTCCCAGGCCGAGCGAGACCTTCTTGGCAATCCGCTTGAGTTGCGTGGGGATCAGCGGGGCGTCCGTGGCGACCACGACGATGATCGACCCGACATCTTTCTGCCAGACCGTATGCTCGGAGATTTCGCGTCCCACATTGATGCCCGCTACGCGAAGCTGCTCGCGCGCCCCGTAATTGCACTGCACCAGCACCCCGACGGTGTAGCCCCCGGCTTTGGCATCGAGCACGCGGGAGCTCGTTCCGATCCCTCCCTTGAACTCGTTGCAGATCATGCCTGTGCCGCCGCCTACATTGCCTTCCTCGACCGGACCGGAGTGTGCCGAGTCGAGAGCGTGCCAGGCGTCTTCAGGCTTCACGTGAAACCCGTTGATGTCGTTGAGGTAACCATCCCACGTCTCGGCGACCACGGGCAGGGACCACCAGTAGCCTTCCATGTCAGGCGAGCCGTGCTTTACCTTCCAGGAAATGACGGCGTCACGAACGACTCCGACGCTATGCGTATTGGTGATCATCACCGGCCCGTTCAGAAATCCGGAGTCGTCCACCCATGTCGTCCCTGTCATTTCTCCATTGCCGTTGAGCGTGAACCAGGCGGCGAAAACGGCGTCGTTGCTGGTTTTGCCGCGCGGGTGGATCGCAGTCACGCCGGTCCGCACCGGGCCCTTTCCCACCTCAAGCTTGCCCTGGCCTGAGATCAGTGTGGTGTGGCCGACTTCCACTCCTTTGACGTCGGTAATGGCGTTGTTGATGCCCGGCGTGCCATCGAATGGGACGCCGAGATCGCGGGCGCGCGGCTTGGTTTGGGCAGCCAGTATCGTGGCAACAACCGAGAGTACGGCAACGATCACAACCGTTCGGACTCGTACCAGAAACATTGGGCCTCCGGCAAAGGAGGCAGTATAAAGGAACCAGTCGGCGTTTTGCTGCCATGCGCCTTAGCCACTTGGGTTCGCGCCTCGCGCATACGTGGGTAGTACAATCGCAGGCAAGAACTGTTTCTTGGGAGAACAGTATGGATAGCTGGAAGAAGGCGGTGGTGCTGGGATCCATTGGGGCGGCCGCGATTTTGTTTCTGAAAAAAAGGTATGCGGGAGGCGTGCTGGCCACCGGCGTCGGGCTGGCCGTGCTGGCGTCGGAGTATCCGGAGAAGTTCGAAATGGTGCGGCGTTCCTTGCCCGATTACTTCGATCGCGGCATGCAGGTCATGGAGATGGCCGCAAACGCAGGCAAGCGAATCACGGAAGCGGCAGGCCGCAGCGCCGTCGATGCCTGGGAGGAAATTGGAGGATAGTTGGTAACTCAGGCCGCGGACCGCAGCCCTCGGACCTCAGGCTTCAGTCCTCGGTTCCGAAGCGACTCGCAGAGGTCCGAGGTCTGACGCCTGCTCCCTACTCGATGCCCAGCTGCTTCCGGGCCTCCGGGCTGAGCCGCTCGGGAGTCCAGGGCGGGGTCCAGACAACGTTGACGGCAGCATTGCGGATGCCGGGCAGTTGCTCGAGACGCGATTTCACCTGCATGCTGATGTTGACGTGCTCGGGACAGCCTTGCGCAGTGAGCGTCATGTCGATGGTGACGTCCTGCTTTTCTTCAGGCGCAGGCGCGAAGTTCACGTTGTAGATCAGACCGAGGTCGACGATGTTGACCGGGATCTCAGGGTCGTAGCAACTTTTCAGCGCGCTCAAGACGTCTTGTTCGTTGACCGGCATCGCGAATACTCCCGCCCTTCAGTGTACAACGCGGGAGGCATCAGATACGTGGCTGTCGTGGCAAAGATCCATCACTTATGACTCCAGAGACAAGACACAGGATCCAGTTAGCGCTGGTGCTGGCGCTGGTGGTCGCCACCGCCCGGGCCGGATACATTTTCTACCAGCGTCACCAGGACCGGCTCGCCGCCGAGCGCCAGAAACAGGCGCTGGCCATCGGCTATTCCAACCCAGATTATTACGTTAATCCGAAGAAACTCTATCCCTATGATCTGAAGAGTGCGAAGCAGCTGATGCAACAGCCCGTGTGGGTCAAAGAGGGATATCGCTATATGTACTATTCCTACGACCCGGCGAGCAAGCGCGTTGACTTCAAGCACGAGACCGGTTTGCTCGGCCCGATCGAGAAGCTTGCCATCACCGACGTTGTAATGGCGCCGAATCCAGTCGCTGGACAGCCGAAGCAGGTGATGGCGCTCTTTCAGAAAGATGGTAAAACCGCCGCCGTCCCCATCGGATACCAGTCGAATGACGACTACAAGATCTATTCCGACGAAATGTTTTATGTCCAGGATCCGCGCGATCTCTACAAGCATTGGTCCGCCGATATCTGGCAGTCCGTCGAGAAGCACGAGGTGAAACCGGGGATGAATGAGATGCAGGCCGACTTCGCGATCGGCATGGGGATCCCCGATGCCGGCGACGTTTCCTATGAGAAGACGGTGCGCTATCCCAACGGTGGAAAGCCGCTGGTGATCGTCTATCACGACGGCAAGGCAGCAGAAATCACACCCGGCAAGCCCGCCTCATAAGATGCATCACACCGCCGATGTTTTCACTGCGGTACATCGGCCGGTTATGCTACCATGCCCGGCTAAGTTCGAAGTGTCCGGAGGAGTCATGACGACCGCACTCAGGCCGTTGAGCACGGGAGAGCTGCTGGACCGAACGTTCTCTCTCTATCGCAGCCACTTTGTCCTGTTCGTGGGGATTTTCGCGCTGCCATATCTTGTAGTCGTGGCCTTCCAGCTGGTCGGACTCGTCCTTCAATCCCCCGCTCCCCAGCTTTCGAATATCTTAATGAGCGCAGTCTGGAGTATGGGCGCAGCGCTCTTGACATTAGTTGTTTCTGCCGTCTCTCAGGCCGCGACCGTCGTTGCAGTTTCCAACTTGCACCTGGACCGGCCCGCTAGCGTGACGGACTCGTTTTCGAGCGTTAAGGGAGAGGTGCTTGGGGTGATGGGACTCTCTTTTGTCGTTAGTATGGCCGCTGTTTTTGGTCTTGTCCTGTTAATCGTGCCAGGCGTAATCCTTCTCATTATGTGGTCCTTGGCTGTGCCAGTGAAGGTTCTGGAACACAAAGGTGTATTCGACTCGATGTCGAGAAGCATGGAACTGACCAACGGGAGCTGGGGTCGCATTTTCGTAATCGGCTTGCTGATTCTAGTGCTGACCTTTGCCGTATCCTGGCTGCTGCAGTGGCCCATACTCATTGCAGCGGGCTTTAGAATCACGGGTGGAGTGCAGCGGTTGAGTGTTGGATGGCAAGTGGCCTTGCTTGCCTCCACACTCATTTCCAGAAGCCTTGTAGGTGCACTGGCGACGATCGCATTCTCACTCGTGTACTACGATCAGCGGGTGCGCAAAGAGGCGTTCGATCTGCAGTTGATGATGTCCACTCTCGACGCAGCCGCGCTTCCAGGCCCTCCCGCACCAATCGGCGCATGACGTTAAGGTGCACCTCCATCCTGGCTGCTCTGCTGATCGTGTCCCTGTTTTCCCGGGCCGACACGCCAAGCGCAAATGTGTTCACCGCCGCCGAGTATCGTGCGGAACTGGACCGTCTGCTGGCTGCGACTCAGCAGCTCAATAGCTCTGGCAATCCAACTCCCGAAGCCCTGCGACATGTGCCCCTGACCTGGTACGTCCATACTGATCAGAAGGATTTTGAGATCTCGACCGAAGGTCTAAAACGCGATGTTCGGCGCTACGTTGAAGAGCAGAACGCAAGCAATGCGATCGCGATCCAAACACGACTCCAAACCCTGCGCAACGACCTCGATGGATTCGAGAAGGCCCCGGCTGACGTTTCCGCACGCCGCACCGGGTTGAACGCAATTCTGGCGCGTCCCGAATTTCGCGATGTGCACGGCCCTACATGGGCCGACCGGCTCAGGCAATGGTTGCTCGACCTCCTTGCCCGTATCTTCCGCCGACTCTTCCGTTCGAGTGCCATTCCAACGATCGGCAAAGGCCTAGTCTATGCACTCATGGGCGTGGCGCTGGCCGCGCTGATCTACGTGGCGTATCGCAGCATCTTCCGCGGCCAGAGATTTGAAGAGGTCGTCCCAAAGGACCTGCCGGTCTCGGCCAAGGAGTGGACCATCTGGCTGTCGGAAGCACGCGCGGCGGCAGCCCGGGGCGAGTGGCGGGATGCGATCCATCTTGCCTATTGGGCTGGCATCTCCTTTCTCGAGCGCCAGGGATTCTGGAAGCCCGATCGCGCGCGCACTCCGCGGGAATATCTGCGGCTGTTTTCCGGATCGAGCGAGCAGCAGCGCGAGACACTAACTGTGTTGACCCGCATCTTCGAGCTCGCGTGGTATGCCAAGCGCGACGCTAGCGAGCGAACGTTTTCACAAACCCTTGAGCAACTGGAGAAGCTGGGATGCCGCTGAAGGTCGATCCCCGCGATCGCAAGCTTTTCCTGGGAGCAGCGGGCATCTTTGTGTTGCTCGTCATCGCAGCCGCGGTGTTTGGGGGTGATGCGGGACAGCGGTCCGAGAGCCCGAGCAGTTATTCGACTGCGTCCGGCGGCGCCAAGGCCGCCTACATGCTCCTGTCGCAGGCGGGCTATCAAGTGCAGCGATGGGAGAAACCGCTAAACCAACTTGCGGAAGATGAGGAAGAGGACACTACGCTGATTCTCGCTGAACCCAGCGAGGCCCTTACCCGCGAAGAACGCGAAGCGCTGAAGACGTTCATCGCTGACGGCGGCCGCGTGATCGCGACTGGAATGTTTGCTGGAACCTTTCTGCCCGAGAACGATTCCGTCCCTCAAGTGATGTTGGGAACGACGTGGAAGAGAGTGCCCGCCGTTGCGCCTTCGGAGATCACGCGTGCTGCGCCCGAGATCGCGATTATGCCCCAGGCTCGCTGGCAGTCCTACGCTGCCGCCTATCCGCTCTACGCTGATGGAGATCAGGTGCTGGTCGTGAAGTATCCGTACGGGCGCGGCGAAGTCTTATGGTGGGCGTCGCCAACTCCGCTGACCAATGCCGGATTGAAGGAATCCCACAACCTTGAGTTCTTTCTGGCTTGCGTAGGCGATAAGGAGAGTCCGATTCTCTGGGACGAATACATTCACGGCTACCGTGAGACACTGGCCTTATCGATCGCGCATTCTCCGGTGAAGTGGCTCGTGCTGCAGTTGGCGCTGCTGGGGCTGGCGGTGGTGGCGACATTTTCGCGCAGGAACGGTCCGACTTGTGCTCCGGCGTCCGAAGTTCGCCTGTCACCGCTGGAATTTGTGCAGACGTTGGGCGGATTGTACGAGCGAGCGGGGACAGCATCGGTCGCGGTGGACATCTGTTACCAGCGCTTTCGCTACTGGTTGACGCGCCGCCTCGGAGTCGCGAACAACGTTGCCATCAACGATCTGGAGGCCGCAGTTCGCGAGCGCTGGGCGGGCAGCGATGATCACTTCGCGGCCATTTTGCGACAGTGCGAGTCCGCCAAGAGCGATCCGTATCTGCAGGAGAAAGAAGCGCTGCATCTGGTGCAGGAACTCGATCAGTACGCTTCTCGTTGGAAGCTGTTTCAAGGCCGGAAGGAGAAAGCCGAATGAATGCGGTTCCGGAACTGGTGCAACACATCCGTGACGAAATGAGCAAAGTGATCGTCGGGCAGGACGAACTGCGCAACCAGTGTGTGATTGCGCTGCTGTGCCGCGGCCACGTTCTGCTCGAGGGCGTGCCCGGCATTGCGAAGACCTTGACGGTGAAGGCGCTCTCACGGCTTTTGCGTCTCGACTTTCAGCGCGTGCAGTGCACGTCCGATCTCATGCCCGCCGACATCGTCGGCACGAACGTCCTGAACATGGCGACCAGCACGTTCCAGTTGCATCCGGGACCGGTGTTCACCGATCTCTTGCTCGTCGATGAAGTCAACCGCATGCCTCCACGCACGCAGGCCGCGCTGCTGGAGTGCATGGAAGAGCATCAGGTCACGATCGACGGCAAGGGATATCCGTTGTCTGCGTTCTTCACGGTCTTTGCCACGCAGAATCCGATCGAGTTTGAGGGAACGTATCCGCTGCCGGAGGCGCAACTCGACCGCTTTCTGCTGAAGTTGCGCGTCACTTATCCGGCCCAGAAGGACGAAGTACAGTTACTTGCGAATGTGCAGAACGGATTCGAGTCGCGCGATCTGGACAAGATGAACCTGACTCCGATCGCGCCCGAATTGCTCGGGCAGGCGCAGCAGGAGGTCAAGGCCATTACCGTGCAGGAGGCGCTGTTCGGCTACATCGTGCAAGTCATCCGGCGAACGCGCGATTGGCCATCGCTATCGCTCGGAGCGAGCCCGCGCGCCGCCGTCAGCCTGATGGCGGTGTCAAAGGCATTCGCAGCCATGGACGGACGCGACTACGTGATTCCCGACGATGTGAAAGCGGCAGCGCGTCCGGTGCTACGCCACCGTGTGATGCTGCGTCCCGAGGCCGATCTGGAGGGTGTCACTCCCGACCAGGTTCTGGAAGAAGTGTTGCGAGTGATTGAAGTTCCTAAGTGAAGGTGCGAGTGAGGCTTTGCTTTGAGCGATCAGCCGACATTGGTTCCGCCTGAAATTGAAGCGCGAACGCGTTCCTATAAGCGCGTGGGCGTGGCCTTTGGCGACCGTCTCTTCATGCTGCTTTTCGTCGGACTGGCGTGGCTGGGGCCGGCGTTTTTTGATTCGCGCTTCGTGTACGCCATGCTGGCCTGGGACGGCCTGGTTCTTCTGGCTTGGGTCGTCGACCTTGCCCAGATGCCGCGGGCCGAGCAGCTTTCGGTGAAGCGCTCGTGGCGTTCTGCCGCGGCATTGTCGATCGAGTCAGACATCGACCTCACCCTTGAGAACACCTCGCGCAGCGGAATCTCAGCCACGCTGATCGACACCGTTCCGCTGGAATTGCGCAGCGAGCCTCCGACGGTCACGGTGCGCGCGGCAGGCAGGAGCGAGGGCGCTGCAAGTTACCGCATACGACCCATGCAGCGCGGTGACGCCAAGATCGGCGACTGCTACGTGCGCTACCAGAGCGTGCTGCGCATTGCCGAGAAATGGGTGCGGGCACCGCTGGAGCAGACGGTGCGAATCTATCCTGACCTCGAAGAGGCAAAGCGCCATTCGCTGTACCTGCTGCGCAGCCGTCAGATCGCGCTGGAGAAGCGGCACACGCGTATGCGCGGCATTGGCCGCGAGTTCGAGAGCCTGCGCGAGTACCAGCCGGGAGACGAATATCGCGACATCTGCTGGACCGCTGCCGCGCGCCGCGCCAAACTTGTCACCCGCGTCTACCAGATGGAGCGCAGCCAGACGGTGTGGATCGTCATCGACTGCGGCCGCCTGATGCGGGCGCGCGTCGGCGAATTCAGCAAGCTCGATCAGGCGGTGAACGCGGCGCTGAGCCTGGCGCAGGTCGCGCTGTACTCGGGCGATCGCGTGGGACTGATCGCCTACGGGCGCGCAATCCGGCAGCAGCTGCCCGCGGCAAAAGGAAGCCTGCACCTGCGGCAAATGATCGAGCGGTTGGCGCTAGTGCACGAAGAAGGAGCCGAGGCCGACCACCTGCATATGGCCAGCCGCCTGCTGACCGATCAGAAGCGCCGTAGCCTGATCGTCTGGCTCACCGATCTGGCGGAGACGGCGATGACTCCGGAAGTGGTCGAGGCGGCCTCGATGATGATGCCGCGGCATCTGGTTCTTTTCGTCGTCATCGGCCAGCCCGATCTGGGCGCGCTCGCGTCGAAGACTCCCACGAGCGCGTCGGAGATGTATCGCATCGCGGCCGCGCAGGAGATGGTCCACCGCCGCGAGTTGCTGCTGGCCCGCCTCCGCGAGCGCGGCGCGCTCGCCATGGAAGTCAGTTCGGGCGCGGTCTCCCCGGCGCTGGTGAACGCGTACCTGCAAATCAAAGAGCGGAGCCAGTTGTAGTAGACCGCGAGCGAGGGCAAGGTGCCCTCGCGACAGCCGGCGGGGCGCCAGCGCTACCCCCGTTCTGTCGATCGAGCGCCGCGGCCGACAGCGAACAGATACACATTCAGCAGCACGAACAGAGCGCCCGCCATCATAAACTTCAGCGACACCGGGATGCCCGTGGGGGAGACGAAAGCTTCGATTAGACCGGCGATGATCAGGATGGGGACGGTTCCCAGCAGGAGTTGGACGGCTTCCGATCCGGCGCGTGCCAGGGAGTCGCGGCGCGGGAGGACTCCGGGGAAGAGGAGGCCTTGGGCGATGCGCAGGCCGGCGCCTCCGGCGATGAAGATGGCGGGCAATTCGAGCACGCCGTGGGGCGCGACGAAACTCCAGAGTTGCACGCTCATGCCGGAAAGGTGGCAGGCCACGCCGATCACTCCGATCAGCAGGCCGTTGAAGGCCATCATGTAGATCGTGCCCAGGCCCGCGGTGATTCCCAGCGCGAACGTGGTGAATCCCACGCTCATGTTGTTGGTCATGATCGCGCTTGAGGCCAGCGGCTTGATGCCGACAATGGAGTGCGTCCACATCTGGTGGCGGTCGATAGTCTCGACCATCTGCGGGCCAAGAATCTTGATCTTGAAGTCCGGATTCTGGTAGGTGAGGACCGCGCCTACCAGCCCGGCTATGGCGAAGATGAGCGTGGCCAGCAGGCAATGGCGCAGGTTGCGGCGGAAGGCCGCGGGATAGGTTGTCCAGAAGAAGGAGAGAGCCGCCAAGGGACTCGCCCTGTGGCCGGAATAGATGGTATTGTGGGCGCGCACGAGCAACTGGTTGACGTAGCGGGCAAAGTGCACCGAGCCTCG
The DNA here is from genome assembly GCA_035632675.1 of Candidatus Dormiibacterota bacterium. Classification (GTDB taxonomy): domain Bacteria; phylum Acidobacteriota; class Terriglobia; order Terriglobales; family Acidobacteriaceae; genus Sulfotelmatobacter. Next base: position 365,114 of record DASQGJ010000059.1, on the reverse strand, counting down.
GTCTTCGCGGATGGCGGCGAGATCGGCGGCGGTCTGGCGGTAGAGCAGGCTGAGTTCCTGCAAGTCGGAGCGCGACAGCGACTTGAGGCCTCCGCTGGCGCTTTGGTTGAGCAGCGACTCGAGCTTGGCCCAGTGCGGCTTGCGCTTCTCCAGCCAGCGAGTGGAAATCATGGTCAATCCGTTCGAGCAACTGAAGATCGATACGCCAGAGCAGATTGCCCTGGAACTGCCCCTCGCGGGAATCGGCAGCCGCTTCCTGGCGATGGCCATTGATACTTTAATTCAGTTTGCGCTGTATCTGGTAGCCGGGATCCTGTTTTTCCTGGTTCTTGGGCTGGGAGCGTCGATGGTCTGGTTTGTGCCGAAGACGGTTGGTCCGGCGCTGGGCGTGTTCATCCTGTTCGCGATTTATTGGGGATACTTCGCCATCTTCGAGATCGTGTGGAACGGGCAGACGCCGGGAAAGCGGTTCGCGGGGATCCGGGTGATCAAAGAGAGCGGGCGTCCGATCAACGCGTTCGAGGCGATTGGGAGAAACCTGATGCGGGCAGTGGATGTGCTGCCCGGAATCTATGGTGTGGGACTGGTCTGCATGATGTTGAACCGGCAGAGTCGCCGGCTGGGAGATTATGTGGCCGGGACTGTGGTGGTTCATGAGAAGCCGACGGAGGAAATCAGGCCGACGTGGAATACCGCGACCGACGCTGGCTCCAGCGCGGGCGGGATGGGGCGGGTGACGGCGGAAGAGTTGGTGCTGATCGAGACTTACCTGAGCCGGCGGTTTGAGTTGGATCCGGAGGTGCGGCTGCGGACGGCGATTCAGATTGCGGATCGGATCAAGGCGAAGACTGGGCAGGAACCGCGGGCGCATCAGCATGTGGATGATTTCCTGGAAGAGTCGGCGCGGAAGATTCGGGATAGCGGGAGATTCCACTAAGACCATTCACCACGGAGGCACAGAGACTAAGGAGAAGTCCCCTCTTCTTCCCCTTGACATCCTTTTGTGTCTGAGAAATTCTGCCTGAGAAATTCTTACGGCACCTTTACCGTTTGCGCCGCCAGGTTCCAGCCCCGAAGGGCTATCTGGGCGGGGCCGGGTGCCGATTTCACCGGATATTCAATTTCAATCTGTCGCGTCTCACCGGGCAACAGGGAGACGTAGTTGTCCGAATAATAAGCGGGGAGAATGCGCGTGCCGTCCACGGCGCTCAGGAGAGTGAGCTTGGTTTGGAGAGAAACTATTGTTCCCGTGTTGCGTAGTTCGACTTGAACGTGAATGCTGTCGCCAGCGCGAGTCGATTTTGCGGTCGCGGAAAGGGAAGCGGGCGCCAGGCGGTTCAGGCGGCGATACGAAGAGCTTTGCGCTCCCAGCCAGTAGAAGTTACGGGACACGACCTCGCTTTGCGCATCTCGCAGTTCGAGAGTGACGATGACCATTTCCTCGGAAGCGAGCAGTGGCGCCAGGTCCAGCTTGAATCCTGCTGTAAGGACGTCGGTGGAGGCGTCGCGTTTTTCTTCGTGATGCAGGAGCAACTTGTTGTCGACAGAATAGACGTTGGCGACCGCTAACAGCGCCGCGTGCGCGTCATTGGTGGTGTTGACGATGGCTACATCATAGTTCGAAAGATCGAGTTGAATGTGCAGTGGCTCGCAGGCTTTCTTGACACCGTAGAAAGAAGACTGGGTGTCGTAGTCGGAGTTCAGAATCTGCCAGACGTTGCTGGGCCAGGCGGGCTGGGTCATCCAGAGAAGGCGACCGCTGTTGGGAGCCCAGAGGTGGGCATTCATGCCTTCGAAGATGGCACGGTGGTCCACGTAGTCCAGCATTTGCGCCTTGCGCTCGAAGTCTTCCAGGCTGGTGGGCGCTCCGAATTCGGCCTGCATCTGCGCCATGAATGGCGCCATCTCTCCGTTGCCGCTCTGATGCCAATCGTGGTAGGCCCAGTCGTCGTTGATCGGCCACAGGTCTTCCTTGGGAATCCAAGCACGAAAAGACTCGAGCGTCGAGAACGACGGCGTGCCCGTCTCCACCGAGAATCCGTGATTGAGGGCCGTGTAGTAGAGCGTGGGGTCCATGTATTTGTAGGGGCCGCTGTTCTGCAGGTTGACCTGGTTCGAACTGGGGAAGTAGTAACGGGTTCCATCCAGCGTGCGAATGAGGTCGATGAGTCCCTCGTTGATGATCGGCTGAGGCACGCCCTCATTGCGTCCGCACCACACGACGATCGACGGATGATTGCGGAAGCGGAGAATGGTGTCGCGCGCGTTGCCGAGGAATAGAGCCGGGTCCTGTGCCTCGACGTTGTAGTTCTGCGTGGATTCCCAGAAATCGTTCCAGACCATCAAGCCGTATTCGTCGGCGAGATCGTAGAAAGTCTGTTCGGTATCCTGACCAACCCAGTTGCGGATGAGGTTGAGGTTGGCGTCGCGGTGCAGGCGGAAATAGGGCTCAAGGCGCTCTCGGGAGACGCGCTTGCGGGAGTCGTCCATGCCCCAGTTGCCGCCCCGGGCGGCGATGCGCACGCCGTTGACCTTGAGGACGAGGTAGGGCGTCATCTTCGTATCGTCGAGCATCTTCACGGATGCAGATTGATCTCCGCCGGGCATCAGCGATGCGACCCATGACTTCCAGCCATCTTTCCACTCTGGGGGAAACGACGATGGGAAGGGATCGGCGGCGGGAATCTCGCGCATGGCCTCGTGCCGGACATCGACTACCAGCTCAGATTTCGCACGCGCCGTCGCGGGTGAGTATTCGAGGCGGCGGAGATGGCCGTTCCGGTCGAGCAGGCTGAGTTCGTAGGTGATCTCGCGAATTCCGAAGCGCAGATCTTTCGTGTCGGTATCGGTGTTTCCCTGACTGAAAGCTAGATGCAGAGTGTAAAGATCGGGCTTGCCGTATCCATTGGGCCACCACAGTCGCGGATGCTGGACGGCGAGTTGCGAGAACTCGGAGGGCGAGAGTGTTATGGAACTCTCTCCAGTGGGAAGCGTCAGCTGTTTCGTGAGCGAGGCGTCTCCGAAAGAAGCCTTCAGGATTCCGGTTACGGGTGAGGTGGAAGTGTTTTCCAGCGGGACGGTGATCTCGACATCGGCACGCGACGTATCGGGCAGAGGCAGAGTGGTAACGACCTGAGGGTCTCCGATCTTCACCGCTCCGGTCGCAGTCAGCGTGACCGGCTGCCAAATGCCGGTGTCGCGATCACGAACGGCGGGGATCCAGTCCCATCCTTCGGTGGCGACGAACGTGGGCCCGTCCAGGCACATGATGCCGCCGTTCTCTCCGGGGCCGCCTTTGACGGACTGTTCCTGCGGAATGCCGGGATGAGGAGGTGGCGAGATGCGCACAGCCAGAACGTTGGCCTGGTCGGGCAGGATGGTCGAAGTCACGTCAAAAACGCCACGAATAAACGCGCCTTTAATCGATCCGAGTGATTGGCCGTTGAGCCACACGGCGGCTGCGTAATTGATGCCTTCGAAGGTCAGGGTCAGGCGATGATCGCGCGCCGGCTTCGGCAAGCGGAATTCGACGCGGTACCAGTAGTCCTGCTTGTTCAGGCTCTCGGGGATCGCGAGATTGTTGAGACCGTAGTCGGGATCGGGATAGAGGCCACGGTCGATCATGGTGGTAAGGACGGTGCCGGGGATGGTGGCGGGCATCCAGTCGTGGGTAACGAAGCCCGGTGACGAAATCACACTGCCGTCTACCTTCAGGTGGGGCGCGGGTGTCATGAGCCAACCCGCAGCCAGAGTCCACTTTGCCGGCCCGTTCGATTGCACGATTTCCTCAGCACGGAGTGGATTTGGTGTGGGGCGCTGCACTGGCGCCTTGCTGCGCGGCAAGGTGGCAGGATCCTGGGGAGCGCGGTATCCAGCTTGTCCGCGGGTCTGCACGGGCCAGGGCTTCGAGCCTTCTTCGAATTCGATGGCGGCAAATTGCGGAATCGATTGCGAGAGTTGTTTGACTTCGTCGGCGGTCAGGGTGCGGCGGAGCAGGGTGAGGGAAGCAACTGATCCTCCGAAGTGTCGCCAGTTCGAAGACGCTGGCGGAGCCATTTGGAGGACTGGACTCGCGCTGCCGAGATCGAGTTTGCCGGTGGCAACTGGGACGCCGTCGCTGTAGAGCGTGAATTCTTCGCCGTTGAAAGTCGCAGCCAGGAAATGCCACTCGTCTGAGAGCAGCGATGCGGTGGAAGAGAGGCTGTTATTTTTACCCATCCACAGCATTGGATGGCCAGCATCGAGGGCGAGATAGCGAGGGAATTCGTCGGACGGATCTCCTACACCGGCAACGAGGGTGGCCATCGATACTTCGGAGGGCTTTACCCATGCATAGAGAGACCAGGCAGAATCCGCGCGCAAGACGGAGTCGTCCTTGAGAAGCGGTTTGCGCAGGCCATCGCCATCGGGGAGAAAAATAGCGTTGAACGGACCGTAGGACGGGGGATCGTTCGTCACTGACGACTGCGAGTAGCTGAGGGCGGCGCTAGCAATGACGAAAAGGGAAATGATTCCAGACTGGATCAGGGCAGAGCGGAACGACGTTCGCATGAAGTCTCCGGCGACACAGCAATAACGGTCTTCGTAGCAATTCTGAAGACTGGGACCAACCATGCTACGCCGCGACGCGGTTCCGTTTCCACTTCCGGCTCAGGTGGTTGAGACGGGCGTTGGCTCAGCGGAAGCGGCGGATGAAGAGTGTGTGGCGCTCGGAGCGGTAAAAGCCGACACCATAGATCGTGGCTTTGCCTTTCGTCGAATAGATCACCTGACGGATGCGCAACACCGAAGCGCCGCGCGGCACTGCGAGCAACTCTGCGACGTTGGCTTCGGCGGTCGTGGCATCAACTTCCTCGTCGGCGTAGGCGAGTTCCACACCATAATCCAGTTGCAGGGTCGCAAACAGGGACGTGCGTCCCAGAGGAGCCTTCACCAGGTCAGAGAACTCTTTCGCGGGCAGGTAGCAGGTTTCCAACGCGAAAGGCTCATCTCCGGTTTCGCGTAAGCGTTCGATCTTGACCAGAGCGCTGGTAGCAGGCAAGCCAAGCCGGGCGGCCACCTCGGCGTCGTGCTCGACTATCTTGGCGACCAGAACACGGGAGCGCGGGCTCAGTCCGCGACTGGACATGTGCTCGGTATAGCTCATCAGCTTGTTGAAATGAATCTTGGGCGCTGCGACAAATGTTCCTGCGCCGCGCCGGCGCTCGACGATTCCCTCGCGCTCGAGGCCGGCAAGAGCGTGGCGGGCAGTCATCAGGCTGACTTTGTGCATCCGGGCGAGCTCGCGCTCGGATGCGACGGGGTCGCCGGGCTGGAGCTCGGAGGATTCGATCCGCTTGCGGATCGCGTTCTGGATCCGCTTATAGACGGGCGTGCCGTTGCCGTTGTTCGACATACGCGATCTTCAGGGTACCTTAGGCCGTCGGAAGCGGCAATTAACTGATCAGGAGCGAATCCGATTTCTGCCGCTCCGGAGTGCTTCAATATCAATTTAGCTGCTATATGGCGCTACTCTTTCGTAGACATCGAGCCCTTGAAAGCCCGCCTCCCATACCTTAACTAGGAAGAGTATATTTGCTATAGAGCAGTAAGAATGCTCAATCATTTGTCTTTGAACTCAGATGCCTGGGAGACAGGCAGCATGTTATTCATCCTAAAGGCATATTTGCAGCAAAAAATGTGATCCAAATCAACAATATTTTCGATCAGCAAGGATCTCGTGCGGCTTTTGCCGCCTAAGCCTCTTGACAACGTGATATAGAGCTTTTCGGGATTTGTCCACAGAAAAATTCATTTTTCTGCATTTTCTTCTTGACCATGACCATTTGTGTGCTATATAGCATAGTCCGATTGTATTAGGCCGCGATTTCTCGATGCTGTTTGGCAACTCGCGCTTAGGAGGCGGTGAGATGAAAAAAATGACTTGGGGACTGCTACTGCTGGTCTCGGTATGGGCACTTGCGGGAGCGCTGGTGCCAGCATGGAGCCAGGAAGTGACCGCAGCGATCGTTGGAACAGTGACTGATCCCTCGGGCGCTCCGATCGCAGGAGCTACGGTAACGGCTACGGACACTGAGCGCGGCACGGTGTGGACCGCGACCACAAACGACACAGGCGCCTACAATCTTCTACGCTTGCCAGTGGGCAGTTACACCGTGAAGGTCGCCTCACAGGGGTTTCAGAGTGCGCAGCACGCGGCGTTCACTCTGGTCCTGAACCAGACGGCACGGGTGGACGTGCAACTGAAGGTGGGCAAGATCAGTGAGACGGTGGAGGTGACAGGGGCGGCGCCCGTGTTGCAGACGCAGAGCGTGGACGTCAGCACGCTGATCGATGCCACTACGAACGTGAGCCTGCCGCTGGCATCGCGCAATTACTTGCAACTCACGCTGCTGGCCCCGGGAGCGACGAACGTCGATCCCGACAGCATGAGGCAGCCGCGGAATATGCTGGGCTCGGGCCGTCCCTATATCAACGGCAATCGCGAACAAGCGAATGAGTACCTGGTTGACGGAATCCTCAACAGCGAGGACAAGAACAACGAGACCGGATATCAGCCCAGTGTTGATGCGATTCAGGAATTCAACCTGATCACGCAGAACGCCTCTGCCGAGTTCGGCAACTACCAGGGCGGCATTGTCAGCGCGAGCATCAAATCCGGGACGAACCGTTTTCATGGAGATCTATACGAGTTCTTCCGCAACGATGCACTGAATGCGAACAAAGCGTCGGCCGGATGGACGGAAGGCGTCAACAATGGGGTGTTGGGCTTCAACGCGCAGGGCGTGCAGAATAAGCCGGAGCTTCGCTACAACCAGTTTGGCGGAACCATCGGCGGACCCATTATCAAGAACAAGTTGTTCTTCTTCGCGGACTATCAGGGACAGCGCTTAGTGAACGCAGGTCCGACGGGCGCGCAGTTGCTGACTTCGCTGGCGCGTTCGGGAGACTTCTCGCAACTTTGCAACACCGGGTTTACGGGACCGGGTGGTGTGTGCGCGGATGCGGCTTTCGGCCCGAATGCACTTGACCTGGATAGCCAGGGAAACCCGAAGAACACCGCGCCGGTTGCAGGAAATCAATTGGTGGTGCCGAATTCAGGAGGGGCTAATACGCTGTACTATCTGAATCCGGCGCAGATTCCCGCTGGGAATTCGCAGCCCACTCCGATTGCAAGCAACAACATGGCCAATGCTCCGTCTCCTTACAATACTGTTGACCCTGTGACCACGGCGATTTTCAATTCGACCAAGTATTACCCCCTCCCCCAGACAAACTCACTGGCGGCAAACAACTTCTTCTACAAGAGTGGAAACAATCTCAACAACAACCAGGGCGATCTCAAGATCGACTATGTCGCCTCGCAAAAGGACCATATCTTCGGACGGTGGTCACAGATGGATCTGAACCAACCGTTCTTTACAGGATGCCTATTCTGCAACGCGGGAGCCGGTGAAGAAAATGATGAACCGGTCCGCAATACGGTGGTCGACTGGACGCACTCCATCAGCACCAACCTTCTCAATGAAGCGCGCGCAGGCTTCAATGCAGTTCGCTTCGACTCGCGGCAGACCCCCACTTCCTCTCTCGGGAATATCAGTGAGCAGCTAGGGATCGCCGGAGGGAACTTCCAGGCTCCGGGACTGGTGCAGTTGAACATCGTTGGGAACAACGGCGGATCAGCTGCGTTGGGCCTTCAAAACCTGATCCAGGTTTTTCACGATACACAGATCCAGTTTGAAGATAATTTGATCTTCACCCACGGCCGCCACCAGATCAAAACTGGCTTCCAGTTCGTGCGGCAACGTCAGGACTACATCTATCAAGGAAACAACGGGGCGCTCGGCTATCTGGGCTTGGGAACAGCAACCGGCTCGGGACTGGCCGATTTCTGGCTGGGCAATGTCGTTGGTGGAGCAGGATCTCAGCGAGACACGGGCGGAGTGGTCAGCAATCCGGCAAAACTCCGCGGCAATGTTTTCGGAGCGTTTGTGCAGGATGACTGGCGGCTGACAGACACCCTGACCGTGAATATGGGACTGCGCTTCGAAGATCACACTCCGCAGTATGAAGTAGATAACCGATCTGTGAACTTCGGGCTCTACACCGGTACCATCTACACCGCGAATGGTGCCGACGGAACTGCTAAATTCGGCAACCAGGCCCTCTACAACAATTACCTGGGGATCGGCGACTGGCAACCTCGAGTCGGCATTTCGTGGGCGCCGTCAAGATTAAACGGCAAGACCGTGATTCGCGCTGGCTTCGGCATCTCGCAATTCATGGAAGGCGGAGGTAGCAACGAGGAGCTGACTCTGAACCTGCCGTTCGGCATTCTGCAGCAGCAGGCCACCCCGGGCGGCGTGGGAACGCTATCTCAGGGATTTGGCGCTACAGCCAATACCGAATGCCCCGGCGGAATCAACCAAGCATGCTATGAAGGCGGCGTACGTCTCCGGATCTTCGATCAGAACTTCAAGCCGGCGATGATCAGCCAGTGGAACTTGACGTTACAGCACCAGTTCAGCAACTCATTGACCTTTCAGGTTGGATACGTTGGCCAACACGGGGCTCACCTGCTGAACTTTGAGGACGTTGCGCAGTCAATTCCGTTGGACGCGCAGGGCAAGGTGGCGGGAGCTGGCGATCCGATTGTGACGCGGGTCCCCGGACCGTTCCTTGGCGGTGGGACTCCGGGGTCGTTGTACTTAGCGGACAACCCTCAATTCAACGCTCCAAATTGCGGGACCGCGGGCAATCCGGCATGTTTCGGCCACCAAACGCTGGCCGGAACCAACATGTCGAACTCCGATCAGAAATACCATGCGCTACAGGCGGTATTGCAGAAGCGCATGAGCAATGGCTTGCAGGCTCAGGTTGCTTACACATGGTCGAAGTGCATGAGCAATTCTCCTGGATATTTCGGCACCGGCTGGGGCAGCACGCAGGCCACGAGTTCGGGTGGACAGCCCGGATGGGAGAACATATACAATCCGCGCCTCAACTGGGGACCGTGCTACTACGATCAGACGCATGTTCTGACCAGCTATGTGACGTATCAACTGCCGTTTGGCCGCGGTAAACAGTTTGGGCACGACATGAGTCCAGCTCTGAACGCCGTCATCGGCAACTGGGAGATTGGCGGAATCGTCACCCTGCACACAGGAAATGCTCTGACGCTGAACAACTTTGGAGGCTGGGGCGTCGGCGGCAATTCCGACAATACGAATGGTATCGGTCCATATACTCTGGCGAATCTGCCGGACTGCAATGGAGCCGTGCATGTCCTCAACCAAAAAGTACCGGTAACCGGCGGATCACCGGCGTACATCCAGTGGGTCGATCCGAGCAATGTGAGTCCGGCGGCGGCGAACACGTTTGGAACCTGCTCTGTCGGGAATGTGCGAGGGCCGGGTTACGCGAACGTGGATCTCAGTCTGCACAAGGACTTCCTGATAACCGAAGCGATGAAGGCTGAGTTCAGGTTCGAAGCGCTCAATGCCTTCAATCATCCAGTGTGGACGTTTGCTGGTGGGCCGGCGAATGGGTCCTTCGATCCCGGTCAAACCGTATTCGGTCGTATTGTGGATTCACAAGGCGCCCGACAACTCCAACTTGCTCTTAAGTTCTATTTCTAAGCCACAGAACTGCCTTCACGAGAGGAAGGCGGTTGCTGAGATGGCAGGCGCTGAATCCGGCGCCTGCCGTTTCTTTTGAGAGCGGCACGGTTGTGGCGAATCGGGGAATTATGGGTTGGGAATATAATCGGCTGATGCATCAGATCCTGCGGCGGTCTTCGTTTTGGCTGGTACTCTCGCTGGCTCTCGGGGCGCTTGCGGTCGGCCAGGCGGCAAAGAACAAACCGGCTTTTGCCGCTGGAGATGCGGAGCGCGCCACCGGGCTGGCGGAGAGTGGACATTGTCCGGAGGCGCTGCCGCTGCTGAAGCGGGCCATTAGGCAGACGACAGACCAGAACCTTAAGAAACGCATCGGCCTGGACGGCCTGCATTGTGCCATGACCCGAGACGTTCCTTATGAGTCGCTGGATTTTCTGGCGGTGCTGACGCGTGACTTTCCGCATGATCCCGATGTCCTCTACGCGGCCACGCACGCGTTCTCCGATCTCTCCATGCACTCCTCGCAGGATCTGGCGCGCGACGCTCCGTTTTCCTTTCAGGTTCACGAGTTGAATGCTGAAGCGCTGGAGATTCAAGGCAAATGGCCGGAAGCCGCGGCGGAGTATCAGAAGATTCTGGATATCAATCCGATGCTTCCCGGCGTCCATGCGCGGCTGGGGCGGGCGTATTTGTCGAAGCCGCAGCCTACGCCCGATGATGTCGCGAAGGCGAAGAAGGCGTTTGAGGAGGAGATCGAAATTGATCCTCGGAATGCCGGCGCGGAGTACGTGCTTGGGCAATTGGCGGCAGATTCCGGCGATTCTACCGGCGCCGTTCAGCATTTCACCAAGGCGGCCAAGCTGGATTCAAGTTTCTCGGAGGCGTTTCTCGGATTGGGCACGGCGCTGAATTCTGCGAGGCGATTTGCGGATGCGATTCCTCCGCTGGAGAATTACGAGAAGATGGAGCCTGACAGTCCGACTGGGCACTACCAGTTGGCCCTCGCCTACGCCGGCGCCGGACGGAAGGCCGACGCGAACCGTGAAGCCGCGCTACAGCGTCAGTCGTCGGAAGCATTGGAAGCGGTGAAGCGCAAAGCGGCTACGGCTCAGGAGAAGCAGACATCGACTGAGTCCCAGCCCGCGGAGCAGAAGTAACGATGGGTCGTCGGAGCGGGCGCGGAATTCCTCGAAGGCAATTCCTCAGTTCGCTCGCCGGAACGTTGGTCCTGCCATATCTCTCGAACGTGCTTCCGTCGTTCGCCTCGGCTGCGGATGCCGCTTCCGCTCCGTTCTCTGAAGTTCCATCTTCCGCCAGCGGCATTACATGGACGCACACATCCGGCCTGTCTCCCGAAAAATATCTGCCGCAGTCGACAGGCGCGGGTTGCGCATTCCTCGATTACGACAACGACGGTTGGATGGATATTTATCTCGTCAATAGCGGCAAGTGCGACATCTTTTCACCCACGCAGCCGTTGCGGAACGCTCTCTATCACAACAATCGCGATGGAACCTTCACCGACGTGACCGAAAAAGCGGGCGTGGTTGGCGGCGGTTATGGAATGGGCGTGGCCGTGGGTGACTACAACGCTGACGGCTTTCCCGATCTTTACGTCACGCAATACGGGCGCAGCATGCTCTACCGCAACAACGGAGACGGCACATTTACCGACGTGACGGAACGGGCTGGGGTCGCCGCTCCGGGCTGGGCGTCGAGCGCGGTCTGGTTCGACTACGACAATGACGGCCGGCTGGATTTGTTTGTTTGCCGGTTCGTCGACTTCGACAAGACCAAGCATCACAACTGTGGGGCGCCGGGAATACCGGCGCTGAAGGGGCTGAACGAATACTGCTATCCGCGAATCTATTCGCCCATGCCCAGCTGGCTGTTTCACAACAACGGCGACGGCACGTTCACCGACGTCAGCCAGAAAATGGGAATCGCAGAGAATCCGGGCAAGTCGTGGGGTGTGGTGGCAACCGACATTAATAATGACGGCTGGATGGATCTGTTTGTGGCGAACGATACCGAGGCGAATTTTCTGTTTGTGAACCGCGGCGGCAAGAAGTTCGAGGAGTCCGGGTTTACCGCCGGGGTTGGCTTCGGTGAAGGCGGGAAAGCGCGCTCCGGGATGGGAGTCGATTCGGCGGATGTGAACCAGGACGGCTGGATGGATTTGTTCGTGACCGATCTCAACCACGAGATCTTCGGGTTTTATCAGAACCGGCACGACGAGACGTTCGACGACATTGCCGCGCCGTCAGGGATTGCCACGGCCAGCAAGCTGATGAGTGGGTGGGGACTGAAGTTCTTCGACTACGACAACGATGGGGACCTCGACCTGATCATCGCTAACGGTCACCCCGATGATCTCATCGAGAAGATCTACGACAATGTTACATACCGGGAAAGGCTGATGCTGTTTCACAATTCAGGCAAAGGCTTGAAGAATGTGAGTCAGGAGAGCGGTGCGGCGTTCTCTCACCCCATCTCGGCGCGCGGGTTGGCCCTTGGGGACTTCAACAATGATGGAGCCGTCGACGTTTTGATTTCCTGTAACGGCGAGGCCCCGGTCCTGCTGCAAAATAATGCGGGCCGCGAAAATCATTGGCTTGGCTTGAAGTTGGCCGGTAAGAAGGCGAATATCGACGCAGTGGGAACTGTTGTCACATATCAAGCCGGCGATTTGAGACGCAGCCGGATGAAAGTGGGCGGCGGAAGCTATCTTTCGTCGCACGATCCCCGCATGGTGTTGGGCGTGGGCAAGCGGACGAAACTCGACTGGGTCGAAATCAAGTGGCCTGGCCCAAGCACCCTGGTGCAACGCCTGACAGATATTCCCGTCGACCGCTACATCACGATCACCGAAGGACAGGCGAAGTGGGAGTAGCCGCGCCCGTTGCCTCATCCATCTGCGAAGCTTATCTTTGATACGATTCTGCGATACGACTCTGCCGCTCCGAGAAATTGTTCTATGAACGTTCTGGTATTGAATTCGGGAAGTTCCAGCCTGAAGTTTCAAGTCATCGCCACTGACCTCGAGCGGATCAAACAATATCAGGATGACCGGGTTTTGCGGGGCGAGGTCGAGGGTATCGGCGGCGAAGCTATTGTGAAGATTCGGTATCGGAACGAGCCGGGGCAGACGTTGACTGCGCCGTTGCGGGACATGGGCGCGGCGCTCGACTACCTGGTCCGGTACGTCGCGTCAGATCGCTCTGGCGTGAGCGAGATTCGCAGCACATCGGACGTTCACGCCGTGGGACATCGCGTGGTCCACGGCGGGGAGACCTTCAAGGAATCGACGTTGGTGGATGACCGCGTGCTCAAGGGAATTGAAGACTGCATCGATCTGGCTCCGCTGCATAATCCGAACAATGTGAAGGGAATTCTGGCGGTTCGCGATTTGTTTGGGAAGGATGTGCCGCAGGTCGCGGTATTCGACACGGCATTCCATCATTCGCTGCCTGAGCAGGCTTATCTGTACGCGGTGCCCTATCATCTCTACCGCCGGCATCGCATTCGGCGATATGGGTTTCACGGGACATCGCACCGCTACGTGGCCTTTCGCTACCGGGCACTGCGCGGACTGACGCGAGAGCAAACCAACATCATCACACTGCACCTGGGAAATGGGTGTTCCGCGGCAGCAATTAAAGGTGGATATCCAGTCGATACCTCCATGGGGATGACGCCGCTTGAGGGCCTGGTCATGGGGACGCGGTCGGGTGATCTCGATCCGGCGGTCGTCAGCGTGATCGCGAGGAAAGAGGGGATGTCGTCATCGGAGGTGGATGCGCTGCTCAACACGCAGTCGGGCCTGCTGGGGATTTCCGGGCTGACCAATGATATGCGCGAGTTGCAGGCGGAGTTGAAGGAACATGATGACCGGCGGGTGCGGCTGGCGGTCGAGATCTTCTGCTACCGTGCAAGGAAATATATTGGCGCGTATCTCGCCGCGATGGGCGGTGCGGATGCAGTCGTATTTACGGGCGGGATTGGGGAAAATTCTGCGGACGTTCGCGCCCGGATTTGCAGCGAAATGGACTGGGCCGGTCTGCACATCGACGCGGCGCGGAATCAGGCGACCGTTGGACGAGAAGGGATCATCAGCACCGATCATTCAAAGCTGCTTGCGTATGCGATTCCGACCGATGAGGAGTTGTTGATCGCGCGCGATACCGTGCGGGTGATCAAGGGCGAGCCGCACCCGTCTTAGATAGAGTCTGCCGGAATCCCCAACCTTGCGGCAAAAAGCGCGGCAAGGTTGGGCCACCCGGAGTTTTCAATAAGGCCATGTCCAGTCTGTGGCCTCGGGCAGGTCGATGCCGTGCTGGTGAGCATAGTTCCGGCACGCAATCTGCTGGTTGAGGAATCTCTCCTTGGCGTGGCCCCCTACTTTCTGCAGCTTTGGCACGCGGTCCACGACGTCCATAGCGAGACTGAAGCGGTCGATGTTGTTGTCGATGGCCAGTTCGAGCGGGGTGTTGATGCTGCCTTTTTCCTTATATCCACGAACGTGAATGTTGTGGTGATTGGTGCGGCGGTACGCCAGTCTGTGAATCAGTTGTGGGTAGCCGTGAAAGTTGAACATGACCGGCTTGTCGACCGTGAACAGGGAGTCGAAGTCGCGGTCCGAGAGGCCGTGAGGATGTTCGCTGGTGGGTTGCAGCTTGAAAAGATCGATGACGTTGACGAATCGAATCTTGACGCCGGGAAATTCCTTGCGCAGAAGGTCCGTGGCAGCTAGCGCTTCCTGCGTAGGAATGTCGCCGGCTGATGCCATGACCACGTCGGGTTCGCCCCCTTCATCATTGCTGGCCCAATCCCAGATGCCGATGCCCTTGGTGCAATGCGTGATAGCCGCGTCCATATTCAGAAATTGCAAATGCTTTTGCTTATCGCAGACGATGACGTTCACATAGTTCTCGCTGCGCAGGCAATGATCGGCGACTGAGAGCAGGCTGTTCACGTCGGGCGGCAAATAGATACGCGTGACATTCGCGCTCTTATTGACGACGACGTCGAGGAAGCCGGGGTCCTGATGCGTGAAGCCGTTGTGATCCTGGCGCCAGACCGTCGACGTGATCAGCAGATTCAGAGACGCGATGGCCTGCCGCCAAGTCAGGTGATTGCAGATCTCCAGCCACTTCGCGTGCTGGTTAAACATGGAATCGATGACGTGTACGAACGACTCGTAGGTAGAGAGAAATCCGTGGCGTCCGGTGAGGAGGTAGCCCTCGAGCATGCCCTCCATTGTGTGCTCGCTAAGCATTTCCATAACGCGGCCGTCGGATGAAAGGTTGCCGCCGTCATCGTCTTCGGGGAAGCGCTCTTCAATCCAGAATTTCTTGGTGACCGTGTAGAGAGCGTCGAGCTTGTTGGAACTGGTTTCGTCGGGACCGAAGACACGAAAGTTGTTGGAGTTCTTCTTCATCACGTCGGCCAGGAAAGCACCGAGTGGACGCGTATTTTCCGCCTGCGTGCGCCCGGGCTTTTCGACGGTGGCGGCATAGTCTCGAAAATCGGTCAGGCGTAAGGCTTTCTTCAGGCGTCCGCCATTGGCATGCGGGTTGGCGCTCATGCGACGGTGGCCCGACGGAGCCAGCTCGCGAAATACAGAGGCCAGCTTGCCGTTGCCATCGAAGAAAGACTCGGGCATCTGCGAACGCATCCAGTGTTCGAGAACCCGAAGCTGCTCGGGATCTCTCTTCACCGCCGGGAGAGGCACCTGATGCGCGCGCCAGAAACCTTCTAAGAAGTGGCCTTCCATGTGTCGGGGAGCGGTCCAGCCTTTCGGTGAACGCAATACGATCATGGGCCAACGGGGTCGCTCTAGAACGCCCTGCTGGCGGGCATTGCGTCGATGCTCGCGAATTTCGCCGATGCAGTGCTCGACCGTTGCCGCCATGGCCTGATGCATGCTGTCGACGTCGGAGCCCTCAACGAAATAAGGAGTCCAGCCATAGCCGCGGAACAGATTTTCCAGTTCTTCGTGCGAGATTCGGGCCAGCAATGTGGGATTGTCGATCTTGTACCCGTTCAGATGGAGGATGGGCAAAACTGCTCCATCGCGCGCGGGACTGAGAAACTTGTTGATGTGCCACGACGTGGCGAGCGGGCCGGTTTCCGATTCGCCGTCGCCCACGACAGCTGCAACAATCAGTTCAGGGTTATCAAATGCGGCTCCGCAGGCATGTGAGAGGACGTAGCCGAGTTCTCCACCTTCGTGAATCGAGCCGGGCGTCTCAGGCGTGCAATGGCTTCCGATGCCCCCAGGGAACGAGAACTCCTGAAAGAATTGCCGCAGCCCGTCAACGTCGAGACTCTTTTCGGGATAGATTTCGGAGTACGTGCCCTCGAGATATGCGGGGCCAAGAACGCCGGGCGCGCCGTGTCCGGGTCCGGCGAGGAAGATCATGTCCAGGTCATATTTCTTAATGAGGCGATTTAGATGGACATAGATAAAGGAGAGGCCGGGGCTCGATCCCCAATGGCCGAGCAGCCGATTCTTAATGTGCTCCGGGCGCAGAGGTTCCGTGAGCAGGGGATTCTCGCGTAAGTAGATCATGCCCAGGCTGAGATAATTGCAGGCTCGCCAATAGATTTCTGTTTTGCGCAACTCGTCCGGGCTGAGCGGCTTGTCTGTAACGGTCGATCGAGTCGGCGAATAAGGGCTGAGTTCAAGGACTTCGGCTGGGTTGGTGGCTTCGATAGTGCTCATGAGTCACTCCTTGTGGATAGCCTATGCTCGAAACTCGACTGGTGACAAATGATCTGCAGAGAAAAAATGTGATCTTCTGTCGTGTGATTACCAAAATGGTTTTAGTAGGAGACTTCTGCCGAGTCTTATACGGTGCCTGAAAGTTTGCGCAGGACTTTGTCGGCCGCAGCGACGCCACGGTATTGGGCTTCTTCGAAGATCGAAAACCCGCTCAGGTCCGAATTGGCGAACAGAATGTGGCCCTGGGTATCGGCAAGATTCCGTCGTTCACGAGAGAAGATAGCCCCCACCTGCGGTCGCGCCATGGCGTGGCCTATACGCATAATGTCGATTCGCGACACGCACTTGCGAATGTCGGGATGCACGCGCTCCAGATCGTGCAGAATCGCCTCCTTCCAGTAATTCCAGTCCTTGCTGAGCAGCAGTTGGCGGTTTTCGGCAGGTGGCCGGTCGGCTAAGGCCCAATAGAAAGTCCACACGGTGCGGTCGATATGTGTGCGCAGGGATTGGTGCATCGCGTCGACGTAGCCGAGACTGGGCGAATCCATGAACACGCTGTCCCAGGTCGGATCTGTGCCGTAGGAGGCGGGCAGTTGCTCGATCGTGAGATTTGCGGTTAGCCACGGGGAGTACTCGAACTCGCGCAGTGGCGCCATGCCTTCGATCAGGTGGGGAGCGAGAAATGTGGGCGCGGCGAAGATCACGAAATCGGCCTGGTATTCCGTGTCGCCAGCAAGAACTGAAGTGCGTTTGCCGCGTGGCGAAATCTTGTGGACCATTCGGTTCGGCTCGACGAACGTTCCGACGCGCTCGAGGAGTCTGCGGACGATCCAGCCGTTGCCTTCGGGCCAGGTCAGCGGTCCTTTTTCGTCCGGTTCGCGCGACGCGAAGTACTGGATTCCCGCCCAGGCCGAGGTGTTGGCGGTGGTCGCGCCATAGTCGTCGCGACAACAGTAGTTCAAGTACCAGTGCAGGATGCGGGAGTTCATGCCTTGCGCACCGAGCCAGTCGGCGAACGAGATCCGGTCGAGGCCGGAGGTGCTGTCCGAGAATCCCACCTCCATCGGCACGGTGAACTTTCCAGTCGCGCGGAAAGTGTGGATCCTGTCTTCGAGCTCTCGAAACTGGTCGCGGTCGGGCGCGGTGAGGCCGATGGCAGGCTCAATCCCGTCTTGCCACCGTCCATACAAAAAAAGGCGCTCCTGCGGAGAAAAGCAAAGATAGCGCTCTTCCCACTGGCCGTTGTTGAGGACGCCGAGTTCCTCGAACAACTCGCGAACGTAAACTGCCTTGGGACCGGGAACGGGCACGTAGTGCGCGGCCCACGGATAGGCGGTGATCTCGTTTTCTCCCCAGCGTGAATTTCCGCCGGGTTGATCGTTCATCTCAAGAAGGACGAAATCTGTGAATCCTTTCTTGTGCAGGCGCCAGGCTGCACTGAGGCCCGCGATTCCACCGCCGATGATCACGACTGAATGTTTCACAACCTGGCTGGGTGCGGCGAATGCGGCGCGATCCCGCAGTTGATGGCCGAGTTGAAACGAGTCGTTGACAAAAGATCCCGCTATCGGGCGATCGCCTTTAATCGACAGGCCGACGAGAGCTGCGCTCGCGGATTGCAGAAACTCGCGACGGGAGGCTTTCAATGACTGATGTCCTTCCAGTCTTGATCGTAGGCTCGCACCAATACCTGATCGTTCAGGCGATTTGGCGGCATGGGAAGAGGCGACATGTCGGGAGGAAACTGGAACAGCGCGGGCAGTCCTTCGACGCTGACGAAGCGCAAACCCGGGGGCAGGGAAGTCGGCAGCTGGAATTCGCGATGGCCGGCGATCACGAATCCCCACTCTCCGAACGACGGAACATACACATGATAAGGATAGGTGCGCAGGCCGGCCTGTTTGAGAGTTTCGGCAATGCACCAATAAGAATCGCGAGCGAACATCGGCGAGGTGCTTTGCACAACCATCAAACCCTGCACGCTGAGATGACGCGCTACCGCTTTATAGAAGGTTGTCGTGTATAGCTTACCCAGCGAATAGTTCGTAGGGTCGGGAAAATCGATGACGATGAAATCAAAGCTGTCAGTCGAGGAATCGACCCAGGGAAACGCGTCGGCGTTGATGATGTGGACCTTCGGCGACAGGAACGACTTTTGATTGAGCTCCGTCAACATGGGATTCGTGGAGAACAAGCGGGTCATCTCAGGATCAAGATCGACGAGAGTGACGCTTTCGATCTGCGGATACTTGAGAATCTCGCGCACCGCCAGACCGTCCCCGCCGCCGAGCACCAGAACATGGCGAGGAACCGGGATCGCGGACAGTCCCGGATGAATCAGGGCTTCGTGATAGCGGTATTCGTCGCGCGAGCTGAACTGCAAGTGGCTGCTGAGGAAGAGGCGGATGTCGTCCTTGAAGCGGGTTAAGACGATGTGCTGGTACCGCGTGTCACGAGAAAAAATGATTTCATCGGCATAGATATTGTCTTCAGCAGCGGCCGTAATGTGTTTGGCTTCTGCCAGGCCAACTCCCAAGCCGCACAGAACCACGAAACATAAGACCCGCAGTGCTCGAACGGAACCGATCTGGCCGGCGAACAGGAATGTGCTCCACAAGGCGACTGCTACATTCACGATGCCGAACAACATTGCGGAACGGACGAGGCCGAGATATGGAACCAGCAGGATAGGAAAGAGCAGCGACGCACCCAAAGCGCCGAGATAGTCAAAAGTGAGAACGTGCGCGACCACGTCGCGAAAATGATAGCGTCCGCGCACAAGCCGCATCAGCAGCGGGATCTCAAGGCCTACCAGCACTCCAATCACAACCACCAGGGAGTACATCAGAAGCTGAAAGCCCTGCGTGTAGGCGAAGGCGAGGAACAGAAGCGCCGACGAGCAGCCCCCGATTACGCCGAGCAGCAACTCGATCCAAACGAAGCGGTAGGCTAGGCCGCGATCGATGTAGCGCGAAAGGGCGCTGCCAATGCCCATCGCGAACAGGTAGCAGCCGATGATAGTCGAGAACTGGAGAACGCTGTCACCGAGGAGATAGCTGGCCAGCGTTCCTGCGATGAGCTCGTAGATGAGCCCGCAGGCAGCGATCAGCAGGACGGTGATGAATAACAGAAGTCCCAAGGGTTAGTGGACAGCCGCGGCAATAATAATGCAGATGCCTAGCGACATCGCCCCCAGCAGGAGCGCGAGCGCCGTGTTGTGTTCCTGCACGATTTCTTTCCACAGGTTGTAGGGAGTCACCTTGTCGATGACGAGGAACGCGACGGAAAAGATGACGATACCGATGGCTGCGTAAACCATTGCGTTTACGACGTTGGTGACCTGGATGCCCATTTACTTGCCTCCTGTGTAGTGGTGATAAACGGCGTAAACCGAACGGTACGAGCCAGGATTGTCGCGCACGGATCGAGGCACGTTCTTCACTTCGTTGACAGACGCGAGGCTCCAGCCCCGGTATTCAGCCATGCCGAGAAAACCGAGAATCATTACTCCGTAGATCAGGTAGATATTTCTCATCAGTCGTCGTCTCCTCCGGAATCTCCGCCCGAGTCTCCGCTATCTGCGGGAGCATGGTCGCTTTCCGCCCATCGCAAATGTTCGAAGTTCATTGATCGCCAGGTGATCAGCGCAGCCGGCCCTAGCAGTGCCAGCAACGCGATTCCGAAGAAACTGAATTGCGGAACGTCGCGTTTGGCCGTGATGTCGTACGAAATCTTTCCGCGTCCAAAATCCGATTCCGGCTCGATCCGCAAGTAATAAGTTCCGGGCGGCACGCTGGGAATGGCGACGCTGTCATCTTGACCGCCTTCCGTCCAGGTGCCGTCCTCGTCGTAGCCGTGATAGAAGCTGACCTCGCGGCCGAAATCGTAAGCCCCCCCGGTGTCCTGGTTGATCAGAGCGTAATTCAGGTAGATCCAGTTATTGTCGACGCTGGTGTGGGTGGCAAGCTCGAGGGTGGAGGTGTGTCCCTTTAATTCGAACGGATCGGTGACGAACGAGGCTTCACCACGAGAGTTTGTGTCGAAGGTGTAGCTCCCCTGAAAGACCTGCTCGTCGCGCGCGAAAGAGGAGAATCCGACCATCATCATCAGCAGAAAGACCGCAAACGCGCCGAAGATCGTCCAGATCGTTTTTGTATCGGTGCTGAACGGTGATGGCTGATTCTCGTAGACACCGATGGGCACGGGCGGGTCGCCCTGGAGGGTGAATGCCTTCCAGATGTCGCGGCCTGCGATGTATTCCCCCATCGACCACGTGATTTCCTTCCCCGACTTTTCACTCGACAGCACGCGTGGTGGCGAGACGTAATCGCTCACGTCGGCAGCTTCCCCGACGCGCACCTGCCAGGGAAATTCTCCTAGCACATAAGTGGTGGAAGCCTGCGCCGTTTGAAAGTGCCGGTAGGTCTCGCCGAGATAAGATACCGCCACCTCGGCCGCGAGGGGATTCAAGGTGGGCAGCGAGCGGAGGGTCGCCGTGTCGTTCCAGTGGCCGTTGTACTCGGTCAGATAGCGGAAGCCCTTGTAGGGATTGAACAGGACGTACTCGTGCCAACTGTAGGGAATCCCCTCGACATGAATAGTGCGGCGTTGAAACCCGACAGTCTCGTACGTCGTGCCACGAATCTTGCCGCGCGTGCCCAGCGGAATCAGCGGGGGATCTTCGCCCGTCGCCTGCTTAAAGGTCTGCAGAATTTTCAGTTGTGGATCTTGCGCGTCGAGGATCGAATGGCAGTGATCGCAGACCACCGTGACCGCCTGGGTGAATGAGCGAAGCGTAAGCGCAGCGCCGCATCCGGGACAGTTCATCGCCTTCACATGCGGCGTTGGCGGCGGATTGGGACCGCTTGCGCTCACCCTACCATCCTTCGAACGTGCGGAGATTCTGGAGTTTCAAATCCTCAAACTCGACCGACTCGCCAAGGTACAGAACGGGCGCCTCGTCGCTGTAATCCAGAGTCGCGAACTTTCCGGTCTCCGACATCAGGTCGATGAAGACGACATCTTCTTTGTCCCAATACTGAAACGGCAGCTCGCCCTCGACCCCGCGATAGTGTGCCTTGGTAATCGTGCTGACGGTGTAACCCTGGTTGTCCCATACGTAACGCTGACCGACGTTGGCCGATGACGGCAGCTTGCGTCCCGGCGCGGCAAAAGTCACCACATAATTGTCCTGAGCGTCGGAGAGCCATGCGCTGCCGTTGTTCAGGACAAGGTGCCATTCATTCCACGTGCCCTGGTCGTACTCATAAATGATCCGTCCGACGGCAACGAAGGGGTGATGGTTGTAGACACCCTCGGTTCCGATCTGAATGGGAGAAGGATTGGGCGGCAGATCGGCGACCTGGCCAACCTTCTTCAGATCGAGATCGGTGCGGACCAGGATTGATTTGCAGTACTGGCACACGGTCTGAACGCTGCTCGACCAGCGGAAGACGATCTTGGCTCCGCAGTTCGGACAATTTGCGGAGGGCTGCGTCATCGGTTCTCCAACGGGAGATTTTCCCGGCTGGCCGCGTAGTTTAGTTCTTCTTCGGAGCCATACGATCTCGTCATGGTGCGGACAGTCACCGAAGTCGCGCCGAACATGGCTCGCAGTGCGGGTTCAAAGTCCCATGGCTCACGTGGCACGCAGCAAAAAAGATTGAGACAAAGCGATCCGAACTCAGGAAAGGTGTGGCAGGCAAGATGGGATTCCGCCAGCAGGCAAAGCCCGGTGATGCCGCCGGTGTTGGGAAACTGGTGCCACTGTGCCGCGCCCACGGGGCGGAGTTGTAAGGATGAAACGATCCGCTCAAACAGTTCCCGCAGAAGCGCGGGGCTACTCAAAGCTTCAGCGGAGCATCCGTGTGCGTCAACAACCCATTCGATTCCGCTCATTGTCTCGCCGGCTATTGCTGTGCGTGTCCGCACTCGGAACAGAACTTTGCAATTCTAGGAATCGGCTTGCCACAGTTCAGGCAGAACTTTGTGTCCGCACCCACCGCCCCGGCTGCCGCTGCCGGCGTGGGGTTTGATTCGCCGGCAGCGGGCGAGGTTTTCTTGAGGGCGTCCATCATGGCCTGGCCCATGGCGATGCCTGCCCCGAGGCCTGCGCCAATTCCGGCGGCGCCTCCGCCCTCGTTGGCCGCCGCGATCGGAATGGACTGGGCCACCTGGTACTGCGTGTACCGGCCCATGTCCCCCACCATATTCATGCTGATGCGTTGATCGAGAACTTTCTGGAGTTCATCGGGCAGAGAGAGATTCTCCACCACGAAACTGTCGAGCGAGAGGCCGAAGTCCGTGAATGACGGCTTGATCTGTGCCGAAATCTTTTCCGCCAGGGCAACCTGATTAGCCGCCATATCGAGGAAAGGCACGTTGCTGCCGGCAAATGTGTCGGTAATGCGGGCGACAATGGTGTTGCGGAGTTGGCCTTCGAGGTCCTCGACGCGATAGACGTCGCGCGTGCCGCTGACCTTCGAATAAAACTCCTTCGGATTCATCAGGTGGTAGGTGTAGATTCCGAAGGCGCGCAGACGAACCGCACCGAATTCCTTGTCGCGAATCGTGATGGGATTCTGCGTTCCCCAATGCTGGTTGGTCTGTGTGCGGGTCGAGAAGAAGTACACATCGGACTTGAACGGAGATTTGAAAGCCTTGTCCCAATTCTGCAGGTAGGTCAAGATCGGCAGGGTCTGAGTGTTCAGCGTGTACAGACCGGGCATGAAGGCATCGGCGACCTTCCCCTCATTCACAAAAAGTGCCGCCTGCGATTCGCGGACGGTAAGCTGGCCGCCGTTCTGGATCTCGCGATCCTGCATGGGAAAGCGATAGGCAAGAATGCCATCTTCGGGCTCAACCCAATCGATGACATCAATAAACTGCTTGGACAGAAAATCTCGGAGACTCATTGGTTTTTGCTCGGTTTCCAGTACGACGATACTCAACAAAAGTGTCGAGAAAGGGATGCTAAGGGCTTGATGGGTCCGTGTCAACAAGGTGACTTTGCAGGCCGTGCTGCGAATATTGCAGGACGCGATGGCCGGACCCACATCAGGCAAGAACGGCCGCCAGCGGCGCCGACTCGGCTCATTGCATCCGCACCCTCTACTGCGCGTGTGTTCTGCAGCCGTGACTCGCTGAGCCGTTTGCGGTACCTTATGGGGCTGGCAAGAGCAGCTTTCAAAGACAGAAACCTGCTCCGCCCGGAGAAGAATCCATGTCTGAACTTGCTCTGCTTGGTGGTGGGAAGGCGAAGCGAAAGCCATTTCCGGTCTGGCCACAATACGACGACAATGAGCGCCGCGTGCTGCAGGAAGTTCTCGAAAGCCGTGTGTGGTGGCGAACCCCGGGAACGAAGACGCTGGAGTTTGAAAAGGCTTTTGCCAGGTATCACGGGGCGCGCCACGGAATCGCAGTAACGAACGGGACAGCTGCACTTGAAGTGACGATGGAA
Source organism: Candidatus Dormiibacterota bacterium (assembly GCA_035632675.1). Lineage (GTDB taxonomy): Bacteria > Acidobacteriota > Terriglobia > Terriglobales > Acidobacteriaceae > Sulfotelmatobacter. The sequence continues at coordinate 341,311 of DASQGJ010000059.1, read as the reverse complement.
GCGCTCGGCGTTGGTCCGGGCGACGAAGTGATCGTTCCAGATTTCACTTTCATCGCCACGGCAAGCGCTGTGCTCTTTGCGAACGCTTTGCCGGTGCTGGTGGACGTAGATCCGGAGACCTACTGCCTCGATCCCGCTTTGACAGAGGCCGCAATCACGCCGCGGACCAAGGCCATCATCGCCGTTCACATGGGCGGGCATCCTGCCGATCTGGATCGCCTGCAGGATCTCGCCAGGAAGCACGGCATTGCTCTGGTCGAGGACTCGGCGCACGCCCACGGCAGCGAGTGGCGCGGACGAAAGATCGGCACCTTCGGCACGGCTGCCACCTTCAGTTTCCAGTCCAGCAAGTTGATGACGGCGGGGGAAGGCGGCATCATCATTTCGAATGATGATGCTTTCGAGCGTCAGGCTCGATCCGTGCACGATTGCGGGCGCATGCCGGGCGAGTGGTTCTATAGCCACTTCATCTACGGTTCTAACTACCGCCTCAGCGAATGGCAGGGCGCGATCCTGAAGGTGCAACTGGGCCGGCTGGAACCACAAACTCTACAACGCCACCGCAATGGGCGGTTGCTCGACAAGTTGCTCGCGGACATCCCGGGGATTACATCGCAGACCTGCGATCCACGGTGCACACGCAATGGCCAGTATGCTTACATCTTTCACGTGGACGCGAAGCAATTCGCCGGCATCTCGACAGAGAACGTCATCGCAGCCTTGAATGCCGAGGGAATTCCGACCCAGGCCAGCTATCCGCCGTTGCATGAACTGGACTGCTTCTGCAGCGGAGAATACCGCAAGTGTCTGAGTGGAGCACAGGCCACGGAGAAGCATGCCTTTCTGGAGCAAGCCTTTCCGCATACGCAACGGGCGGCCTGGGGGACGGTGTGGATTCCCCAGTTCGCGTTGCTCGGCGACGAAGAAGACATGAACGAGATCGCTGAAGGGCTCAGGAAGATTCAACGGAACGCAACCGAAATTGCGGCGAATACTTCACAGGCGACAGCCGAGCGGGTCGCGCGCTGAATCCGCGCTGACTCGCATGGAGGACGTGTCATGATCGGTACTGACCGCGACGGCCGTAGCTGCTCGCTCTTTGCTTTCTTTTTGGTCATTATTTTCATGCTGCTCCTGCAGGGCTTCTCGCTCGCTCAGACGGCGCGGAAGCTCCCCGAAAAAGTTCCGCCGAAGAGGACTTCCCAGATTCAAGACGGCTTCGGCATCAACTCCGATTTGCCGCGCGAGCCTTATCTGCCGTGGAACCGCTGGTGGTGGACGCGCATGTTCGACGCCGGTTTCAGGTGGATCCGCATCGGCCAGTATGAGAATAGCTCCGACCGCACCAGTTGGGACTGGATTGAACAGAAGCGCGGGGTTTACACATCATCTCCGGAATTGGAAGACGCCGTCGATTCGCTGGTCGACAATGGCATGGATGTGCAGGTGCAGTTGCTCTATGGCAATCAGATGTACACCGCGCGCAGCGGCAAGCTGCCAGACGTCAGCGTGCCCGAGCCGGGGTCATTTCACAATGATGACCGCAGCATGTATTCGGTCTACTGGCCTCCGGTGACGCCCGAGCAAACGGCCGCATTCAACAAGTATGTCGCGTGGACCGTGGACCACTTCAAAGACCGCATTCATTACTGGGCGCTGTGGAACGAGCAGGACATCGGATATTGGAACCCGTGGGGCAACCCCGAGCAGTACGGTCACCTGCTGACTTCTTTCGTCGACACGGTGCACACAACGCCGGGAGCGAAAGTGATCTATGGTGGCCAGGCCGATCCGGTCCGCGATTTTACCCAACGCGCCCTCGATGCATGCAAGTGTGCGACCGGGATTGATGTCTACGCCTATCACACGTATCCCGGGTACGGGCAGAACATGAATCCCGAGACCATGGACTACGGCGCATACCTCAACGAATCTCCGCGAGAACTGCGCGACCTGGTGAAGAGCTATCCGGGCATCAAGCAGGGTATTCCGTTCTTCGATGACGAATTCAATTCCATCGCAACGTGGAGCGGATCGGACGAGTCGGTGCAGGCGAAGTATGTTCCCCGCGGACTGATTTACAACCATGCCGCTGGAGTAAGAACATTTGTATGGCTGCTGGCCGCAGGAACGGACGGAAATGAATACGATGACTTCGGCATTCTGCGCGGCCTTACGAACCACGACTACGACTTCGCGCCGCGCCCGGTGTTTTACGCGCTGCAGAACACGAATGCACTGTTTTCCGATACCAAACTGGATCCCGCGATTGAGATCTACAGCAGCGATCTGCCCGCATTGCGCAGGCAAAGCGGAGTCCCGTTCATGAGTTACGGTTTTCGATCGAAGAGCGGGAAAGCGATCGTGGCGTATTGGCTTGCCGCTCACAGCCTGCCGGGGAATGTGTTTCCGCCGTTATACGCAGCGTTGCTTGTGAAGAATTCCGGAATACAGCACCCTGTGTTAATTGACGTTGTTTCGGGAAACATCCATCCGCTGGAGTGGAAGAAGGGCACAACCGACACATTGGAAGCCCTGCCCGTCACCGATAGCATCATGGCGATCGCCGATGCCGGCTACTTCGACTGGCCCGTCCTTCCCGAAGCCCCCAGTTCGTTAGTCGCCACTGCGGCGGGTAACTCCGTGAAGCTGACGTGGCGAATGCACGGAGGAGATCCGCAACATGTTGTCATTGAGCGGCGCGAAGATACGACCGCGGGCCGCGGCGCCTGGCAACGCATTGTCGAGCTGCCAGGTTCTGTCGAGGAATTTACCGATCCGCAGACCGGAAAGGGGCGTAAGGCCTCGTATCGGGTGCGGGCGACGAGTGCCGCGGGAGAGTCAGCCACTTCCAACATTGCCCGCATCGAGATCCCCTAGCCTCGCGAACAAACATCGACAGTGTTGCACAGCTCCGCGAGACGCTGGATAACGTTCTAGCGATGTGCAGCGAGGCTGGCCTTCGCTTTTTTTTCTTCGCAGAAATTGTCCCTGTATGGGGGAGGCGTCGGCTTTACCCAGGCCGCGACGAACGGCCCGAGCAAGGCGACGATCTGAAGCAGGACGAGCAGCGAAAATAATGTTGTGGCGAGGCCGATCAGGACCGGGCGCCAGACTCCAACGACAGTCAATATGCCAGTCGCTCCGAACCCGATCGCAAACAGCCGGCGAGTCGCCAGAGAGTAGATCGCGTTTCCAGAGCGAAGCAGAATAAGGGCAACGACGAGCAAGGCGATTCCCAGCGCTGTCCACTTGAAGCGCGATGGTCCGCTTATTTGCTGAGCGACTGCGTTCGAGGGGTTGAGACGCAAGGCGCGAAAAATACCGCAGTTTTCGAAGTAGTCCGCCACCGCAGTGACGATCAGAACTACTGAGAGCAAGTGACGGAGTGCCATGCGAGAACCATTCCCGCGGATAGCGAACAGCGTTCCAAAGGACCACAAGAAAGACGTATACAAGGGAATGAAGAAACAATCGGCAATGGTGTTGCGGCGAAGCGAGCGGTCGGCTTGAGACTGCAGTCGAGCGAGCAATGCGTCCTGTTCAGCCCTTTTCGCAAGGTTGACTTGCTCACTACAAGCCGGACGTATCGCCGATTCCAGTTCCTCTTTTTTCGACGCAAGCTCAACCGCAAGCACCGGGCTGTCAATTCCGTGGTGAAAGTCGTGCTCACAGGGGAATTTTGTCGTTGCGCGAAACGATACATCCAAGAGCATCCAAAAGCCCAATATCGACATGAGCAACGCCAGCACTCCGACCACCACGCGCATCGGTGACTGATCTTGAGGGGGTGGGGCGCACGGATTTGTCCTCGGGGGCACGCTCTCGGCAGGAACGTTCGGAGTTGGAACGCTCTCGCTCATCGTTGATCTCTCCTGTAGTCGTCCCCGGCTCTGCAGAAGGCAATGGGTGACTCTGACTTCGCAGCGCCGTCGCCGCTCGCCGCCTTAACGGACCCGGGATGCGGTCGCGCCTTCGTGGCTGGTTCGACAGGGAGGTCATGCAGATAGTGAATTACACATCCGATGGGATCGCTCGATTTCTGCGGGTTACCGTTGTTTTGAACCTTCTTCCATCCGTCCTGAAGTTTCCCCCACGCGGTGGTAAGGCACTCTGTCTGCTCAAGACTCAGCTTCCAGGACAGCGGGGGTTGAGCGCAGTCCTCATTTTCCTGCGCAAAGCTGTCCGGATAGAAGAAGTCAGCACGCCACACGCGAACCTGTGTCTTGTATGCCTTGGTAAAGAGAGACAGCTCTGTCTGATCGCGCTTCGACTGCCCCGTGTCCCGCACGTCGAGCAGCGCGGCGACTGGTGCGCCGACCTGAAAGCCCCACCCCACTTCTCGGGGCAGGGAAGGCGCGCCTTCCGCAAATGGCCGGATTTGCAGAATCAGTACATCTTTCAGGACGGCCGGGTCAAAGGACTGATCGTTAATTGCGTTCTCAAGCCAGCCGAGCAGAGCCGTAATTCCGTAGTTGTCGTAGTAGCCGCCATCGACCACGTGGTCGGCGCCGGCTGTGACGGGCGTCGCGTTTGCACGGGCAGCCGGCGCCACATAAGGAAATGAGGCCGACAGGCGCGCCGCAGTGGTGACCCGAACGTCGAAACCTGGATACATCCCGTAGAAGTCTTGAAGGCCGCGGGGATCGTTGGCATGCGGGAAATCGGTCGACGAGAAAACCAGCGGCTGTCCTTTCTCAACCAGTGTCGCATTCAGTAGAAGGGCTGGCATCGTTTTCTCTTTGGTCTCTTTCGCCCACCCTCCAAGCCAGGTTTCGGCGCCGAAATCGGTTCCAGCCAGACGTCGAAAACGACTGACGCTCGGTACGTAGGTGTTGTGAATCGCCGCCCACTTTTCTTCCAGCGCCCACCCGCGATCGATATATTGCGTACGGAACCAAGGCAGAATGGAATTCCAGACGTCGGGATTCATCCAGCCCCACGCCACTTCATCGAGGGCCGGCCGAGCCGCATTCGCCGGAACGTCTTCCGGCTTGATGGGTGCGGGGACGCCCGTGAAGCTGCGAGCGTACGCGATCGCGCCCAGAGACCCGCCGGAGACTCCGCTGATCAGGACCACAGAGTCGCGGAAGTTGCATAGGCCCTGGTTGGACTGCTCGGAATGCCGGTCACATTCCTCTTCAAGCCCGCGCAGAACACGTGCAGTCCAGGCCGCTGCCTGAATGCCTCCGCCAGCGGTCGCGACAAGAATGATCCGCTTCTTCCCGCCATCCGTGCGCTTTCGAACCAGGGCCGCTGGAGATATCCGGTCGGGCTGAGTGCGTTTCTCGACTCGGTAGACATGGTCCGATTGGGGTACGGTGATCGTGGCAAGACTCAGAACGGCAAGCCCGCTGAGTAACGGAACCCGGTACCGGTCGAAAAAAAAGGTGAATGAGCCCAGGACCCAGCAGAGTACCAGTAAAAACAACAACAGGAAGACGAGCGCGGGAAAGACTGCAGGACCACTGGTAATCTTGCTCTTGCCGTAGCCAATTCCGATATAGGCGGCGAAGGCCATTACGGACAACGCGAAGGCAAACACGTGGCCTGAACGCAGCGCCAGACGGCCCTTCGGGGCCTTGAGATCGATCAGGAGGCCTTGTCCGGCGCAGCGCAGAATTTCCAGGGGACACTGGCTCATCCGGTTCACAAGCTTCTTGGTCCAACTCACCGGACCGGGGTTCGAGCAGTAAAGCACATCGAAGAGACGCTCGAGCGGTTCAATCAGATAGACGGGGAAGATCAAGTACGGAGGAGGATGCCGGGTAGTTTTGGGATTTGTAAAGAACAACTGCACGGCTTTAGCCGCAAGAACCAGCGCGAGAGCAGCCAGGAAGCCCAACGTTGGCATTGCCCAGGCAATGCCGTGACCCAGGGAGGTTGCCTTCGACTGGTATTCCGTGCAAACCACGAGAATAAGGGCCGCAGCAATTCCGGTGAAAAACGTCAGCAGCGGTCTCTTTTGATCAAGGGACAGCGCCGGGTCATCAAACCGGTCCTTCCCATAATGCAGAATAAGGTTGATCACAGCAACAGCGGTGAACGCCGCCAGAAACGCCGCAAAGGACACGCTGTACAAATACCAGCCTGTCCACCAAGTTGAAACCGACGGCGCTGCCGTGGAACTGAATTCCAAGACTCGTTGATCAAATAGATTTCCGAGCAGATCTTTGCCGAGAAAAAGGGACACAGGAGCAAGCGCAACCAGCACCGCCAGTGTGATGAGAGGAACGCGGAGAAGGAATGCCGTCCGCAGAAGCCTGCCAATTTGTATCCAGTTCACAAGGTTTCCTCGAAGCAAAAGGATCGGGACCCCGGAATGGCAAAGCTCACAAAAACCGCAAGTCTACACTGTACCTTTTTTGGGGTCGGGCGGCCTGCGTTTCTGTTACGAAATCCGAACGCCTCACGAGCGGGTCACCAATAACCGGATTGCAGGGCATGAGAGGAGCAGATAGCACAGCTGAGTCCGTTCACCGTGGGAGTCTCGCGGGAAGGAACGGCTGGTTAAAGAAGCTTCCTTCAGTCCTGAAGAAAGTCGTCTGGCAACTCGACCCGGGGCATCGAAGAACTCGATTGCTCACAGTTGAATTTGCGATTGGCGCTGGCGCACATGGCTATGCAAGACTACCGTGCATGCAAGGATTCGGATGGCGCAGCGGAAGGGCGAATATCACGCTTGACGTCTATCTCCGCCTGACCCGAATGTTCGTATGCTGCGGCCCACCCGCCGGCCGCTAGTTTTGTCCTTTCTGCATTCCGATCTCACACCATCAAAACTGGGGTATGTGTCCGATGAACGAAACACCTGTTCTTTGGCAAGAGGCGATTCAGCCGGGAGCTTCCTGGTCGCACGTGTTGAAACGCGGTACAGCGCTTCGGGTTACAGACCTTGAAGGTGGCTCCAATGTCGGCGGAATTTTCTACAACTTCGAATGTCCAGTCGAGCGATACAACATGCCTGACACGCTCAAAGCGCAACACATCGCGCGCTTGACGTCCGGATTTGTTCTGTACTCCGATATGGGGCGAATCCTTCTTTCCATCACGGCCGACACCGTCGGATGGCACGACCCGATCGGTGGCACTTCCAATCGCCAATTGGTAGAAGCCAGGTACGGGCCCTCCAGCTACCAGCAGGAGCGGAACGATTACCACAAGAACGGACGAGACAGCTTTGAGGTGGAACTCGGGAAATGGGGACTGGGCCCTCGTGACCTGGCCGCGAATGTGAATCTCTTCAGCCGCGTCGATGTCGCTGACGACGGATCGATGAGTTTCGCACCGGGAAATTCCAAAGCCGGCGACTACATCGATCTTCGTGCTGAAATGAACGTGTTGGTCATCCTCAACACTTGTCAGCATCCGCTCGATCCCAATCCCAAATATCAGCCCAAACCAGTGCAAGTCTCGATTCGTCAGGTTGCCGCCGCAGGAATCGACGATTCATGCCGCATTTCGTGTCCGGAAAATGGGCGAGGCTTCACGCTGACAGAACGATACTTCATGTGAGGGTCCGACGATGAGCGCCACCATAACGAGCGGCAAGAATCTGATTACAAGTAAACTGCAACCCGAGTCGGCGACTTACCGTCACGTGGTCCCTGCGGGCGATCCGTGGATTCACGAGATCAAGCAAGGGCAGTACTTCCGGATCATTGATCTTCACGGAAACCAGGCGGTCGACACGCTCTTCTACAATGCGCACGACTATTCCGACCGCTACAGCGCCCAGGACACGATTCAGCAGCAGCGCAACATCTATCTCACCACGGGGACGAAGTTGATTTCGACCGCAGGAACGGTGCTGCTCACCATCGTTGCGGACACCTGCGGCCGTCACGACACTTTGGGTGGTGCCTGCGCGAACGAGAGCAACATGGTCCGCTACGCGATTGAGAAGCGCCACATGCACGCCTGTCGCAGCAGTTTTCTGAAAGCTGTCACCCGGTGGGACCACGGCATGTCGAAGCGCGACATCACCAGCAATATCAACTTCTTTATGAATGTCCCTGTCTCACCCGAAGGCAAGCTGACTTTTGAAGATGGCATCTCTGATCCGGGCAAGTACGTCGAGATGCGAGCAGAAGTTGATGTGCTCGCGCTGATCAGCAATTGCCCGCAACTCAACAATCCATGCAATGCCTACAACCCCACTCCGATTGAAGTACTGATTTGGGCTGCGGAGCCATAATGTTTCGCAAAGTTCTTATCGCGAATCGCGGCGCCATCGCCTGCCGCATCATCCGCACTCTCCGCAACATGGGGGTAGACTCGGTTGCGGTCTACTCCGAAGCCGACCGGCAATCCCTTCACGTGGATCAGGCACACGAGGCGGTCTGTCTCGGGCCTGCCCCGGCGGCGCAAAGTTACCTTTCAATTCCGGCGCTGCTGAAAGCTGCGAAAGAAACTCGTGCCGAAGCGATCCACCCCGGCTACGGGTTCCTTAGCGAGAACGCAGCGTTCGCAGAGGCGTGCGCCGAGCATGGCGTGGTCTTCATCGGTCCCACTCCGCAGCAGATGCGGGATTTCGGCTTGAAACACACGGCGCGAAAAATCGCTGCGAAAAATGGTGTTCCGATGTTACCGGGTACGGATGTACTTCAGGATGTCAATGCCGCTCTCAGAGCCGCGGAAGCAGTGGGATATCCCTTGATGCTCAAGAGCACCTCGGGAGGCGGCGGTATCGGAATGCGTCTTTGCGTTTCAGCGGACGAACTTCGCGATGCCTATGAAGCCGTCTCCCGGCAGAGTCAGGCGAGCTTTGGCAGCGGCAGCCTCTATCTCGAACGCTTTGTTACAGCGGCCCGGCACATCGAGGTGCAGATCTTCGGCGACGGCCGGGGATCGGTGATTGCCCTCGGCGAGCGCGATTGTTCCGTGCAACGGCGCAATCAGAAGGTGATCGAAGAGACTCCCGCGCCAGGACTCCAGGACGAGATTCGGAGAAGCTTACTGGAGACCGCGGTCCGGCTGGGCAAGGCTGTGCGGTACCAGTCGGCCGGCACGGTGGAATTCATCTACGACAGTTCCAGCGGAGAATTTTACTTTCTCGAAGTAAACACCCGCCTGCAGGTGGAGCACGGAGTCACTGAAGAAGTCACCGGCATCGATCTTGTTGAGTGGATGGTGAAGCAGGCTGCCGGTGAAATGCCGGCCCTCGATCGGATCGAGATCCCGGCCACCGGATCTTCCATCCAGGTGCGTCTTTATGCTGAAGACCCTGCAAAGGAGTTCCAGCCAAGTGCAGGGCGCCTGATGCACGTTCACTGGCCTGATGGCGCACGCGTCGAGACCTGGGTAGACTCCGGCACAGAAGTCACGCCATTCTACGATCCGATGCTGGCGAAGGTCATCGTGTGGGGAGCAGACCGAATGGGCGCGATTGAGAAGTTACGCGCTGCCCTCGCCGAAACTGAACTGTCGGGCATCGAGACCAATCTGTCATACCTCCGGCAGATTAGCGAGAGCGGCGACTTTGCGGCCGGAAGTCTCACGACGTCGTTCCTGAAGAGCTTTCACTATCACAGGCATGCCATCGATGTGCTGGAACCCGGTACCCAGACCACGATCCAGGATCTCCCCGGCAGGCTGGGCTATTGGCACGTCGGAGTACCGCCCTCCGGTCCGATGGATCCTCTCGCATTCCGCCTCGCAAATCGCCTCGCAGGCAATGAACAGAATACGGCCGGTCTGGAGATCACCCTCACTGGGCCGACGCTGCGCTTTGCCAGCGACACCATCATCGCTCTTGCGGGTGCTGATTTCGGGGCGCGATTGAATGGCCACCCGATGCCGCGATGGCAAGCCGTTGCGGTGAAACAGAATTCAGTGCTCAAACTTGGCAGCGCCCAGCATGCCGGCGCCCGAGCCTACCTTGCAGTCGCAGGCGGCATTGATACTCCGCCGTATCTCGGCAGCCGCTCCACCTTTATCTTGGGAAAGTTCGGTGGGCAAGGACGCGTTCTGCGCGCCGGTGATGTGCTGCACCTCAATGAAACGAATGCAGCGCCGGGGCAATTGCTTGAGCTTCCCGAGAGCATAATTCCGAAGTACAGCCGCGAGTGGGAGATTGGAGTTCTCTACGGCCCGCACGGATCACCGGACTTCTTCACGCCGGAAGACATCGCGATGTTCTTCTCGACAGCGTGGAAAGTTCACTATAACTCCGATCGCACCGGTGTGCGCCTGATCGGTCCAAAGCCGCGCTGGGCGCGCAAAGATGGCGGGGAAGCCGGGCTTCACCCCTCCAATATCCACGACAATGCCTACGCGGTCGGCACGGTCGATTTCACCGGCGACATGCCTGTGATCCTCGGTCCCGATGGCCCCAGCCTCGGTGGGTTTGTTTGTCCAGCAACCATCGTCGAGGCAGAAATCTGGAAGATGGGTCAACTCAAAGCCGGCGACACGGTTCGATTCCGCAGGCTTTCCTCCACTCATGCGGAGGACTTACGGAGGCAACTGGAAAAATGTCTGGGGACGCTCGCAGGTGCTCTCCCGCAGCTGCGGGAGGGCGTCGAAGAAGATGCGATCATCCGCAGCCGGGCTGCTTCAAACGGAGCGCCCGCGATTGTGTGCCGCGCGGACGGCGACCGCTGTCTGCTGGTTGAGTACGGGCCGAACGTTCTTGATCTCAACTTGCGTTTTCGAGTTCATGCGCTCGAGCAACAACTGCGGGCGGCAAATCTGCCAGGGATTCTCGACATCACTCCGGGCGTGCGTTCCATGCATATCCACTACGACGCGCGCCTGCGCCGCGAGGAACTACTCGAAGCCTTGGATGCCTGCGAGCGACGCATACCGGATCTCGAGAATATCACTGTAGAATCTCGCGTGGTCCATCTGCCGCTTTCTTGGGACGATCCCGCGACACAACTCGCCATTCGAAAATACATGCAGAGCGTTCGCCCCGATGCGCCGTGGTGCCCCAGCAATATCGAGTTCATCCGCCGCATCAACGGACTCAATTCGATAAACGACGTGCACCGTATCGTGTTTGGCGCAAGTTATCTGGTCCTGGGCTTGGGGGATGTATACCTCGGCGCTCCCGTCGCCACGCCTGTCGACCCGCGGCACCGTTTGGTCACGACGAAATACAACCCCGCGCGCACCTGGACCGCGGAAAACTCTGTTGGCATCGGCGGTGCGTATCTCTGTGTTTACGGCATGGAGGGCCCCGGTGGATATCAGTTTGTCGGGCGCACGCTGCAGATGTGGAACACTTTTCATTCGACGACGGAATTTCCTCCCGGCACGCCATGGTTGCTGCGGTTCTTTGATGAGTTGCGATTTTATCCGGTGAGTGCCAGGGAATTGCTGGAAATTCGCGAAGCGTTTCCGCGCGGGCGCTATCCTCTGCGAATCGAACCGCAGCACTTCCGGCTCCGCGAGTATCACGACTTTCTGCGATCGATCAAAACGGAAGCGGAAGGCTTCAAGAGGCAGCAACAAGCCGCCTTTGAGGCTGAACGTGAGCGCTGGTCGGCGGCCGGTCAGGCCGAGTACATCGAGTCGTCCGAAGCGTCTGCGCCCGCACTCGAGGCCGATGTGCCGGAAGGCTGCGCGCCCGTCCGCTCTCCGATTTCTGCCAGCGTGTGGAATGTGACTGTCGAAGCTGGACAGCGTGTGGAAGCAGGACAGAAGCTGATGATTCTGGAAGCCATGAAAACCGAAATCGCAGTTACCGCCCCCAGGGCCGGCATCGTCGAAAGTTTGTCGTGTGCCGCGGGCGCCCTGGTGTGGGCCGGACAGACTTTGCTGCTGCTCCGCGGCGAGGCGGCGGCATGAACTCCGTTTCCAATTTCTCCGCTGCAATTGAGGCACTCTACGACCGCCTGCTCGCCGAACCTCTTGACCCCGTCTGGCTCTCTCTTGTTCCGCGCGATGCCGCGCTCGCTCGAGCCCGCGAAATCGAGAATCATCCAACGTGGCCGCTAGCCGGTTCCACCTTCGCCGTGAAGGACAACTTTGACGTAGCTGGAATGCAAACCACTGCGGGCTGTCCGGCTTACGCCCGCATACCTGAGGCCACAGCAACGGTCGTCCGCCGATTGTCCGACGCCGGTGCGCTCCTCATCGGCAAAACTAACATGGATCAGTTCGCCACCGGACTAGTCGGAACGCGCTCACCCTACGGCGCCTGCTCGAGCGTCTTTGATCCGCACTATATTTCAGGGGGATCAAGTTCGGGCTCGGCGGTGGCGGTGGCAAAGAAACTGGTCACGTTTTCTCTCGGCACCGATACCGCTGGTTCCGGCCGCGTGCCAGCGGCATTCAACGGTCTTATTGGACTCAAGCCGACCCGTGGTCTGCTCAGCGCACAAGGAGTCGTTCCCGCCTGCCGCACGCTCGATTGTGTCTCGATCTTTGCCACGAACTGTCAGGACGCCTGCGGAGTCTGGCGTGCCGCTCGCGGCTTCGACTCGGCAGATCCATTCTCCCGCGAGCGTTGTCCGGGGGAAGGCGCGGCCCCTTGGCTGCACTCCAACATTCGCTTCGGAGTCCCCGCTCCCGAGCAACTCGAATTCTTCGGAGATGACGAAGCGGCTCGGCTCTACCAAGCTGCTATCGAAAAGCTCCAACGAATCGGTGCCGAAAAGATTGAAATCGATTTCGCTCCCTTTCGCCAAGCCGCCGCGTTGCTCTACGGCGGAGCCTGGGTCGCCGAACGTCTCGCCGCCATCAAGGATTTCTTCGCTGCTCATGCCTCCGAAATGAATCCGGTGGTTCAAGGCATCATCGGCGGCGCTGCCAGATACTCGGCGGTCGCTGCCTTTGAAGGCGAATATCGGCTGCGGGAATTGTGCTCCGAGGCCGGAAAACAATGGAAGCAGATGGATGTCCTCGTGCTCCCTACAACCGGCACGATCTATACCCATGAGCAGATCGCCGCCGATCCCGTCAAGCTGAACACGAACCTTGGCTATTACACGAATTTCGTCAACCTCATGGACCTTGCCGCAGTCGCCATCCCGGCTGGGTTCCGCCCCAACGGCCTCCCCTTCGGGATTTCCTTCATAGGCCCGGCATTTACTGACGAAGCCCTTCTCGCTTTCGCGGATCGTTACCTCGGTGGATCGACGCCGCTTCTGCAAAACTGCCCTGGCTGTGTGGAAATAGCGGTGGTCGGGGCGCACCTGACCGGACAGCCTTTGAACTGGCAGATGACAGAGCGAAGCGCCCGCCGGGTAAGGACCGGCCGTACCGCGGCCGACTACCGCCTCTTTGCGCTCTCCGATGGCGTCCCCGCCAAGCCTGGCCTGATGCGCGATCGAGGCTTTCATGGCCCGGGCATCGAGGTTGAAGTCTGGGCAATGCCCGAAGACCGCTTCGGAACTTTCGTAGCGGCCATCCCTCCACCGCTCGGAATTGGCACCATCACCCTCGACAGCGGTGAGTCCGTGAAGTGCTTTCTTTGCGAGCCTTATGCCCTGTCAGGAGCAACTGAGATCACACACTTTGGCGGGTGGCGGGCCTATCTGGCATCATCCAAATCTTGAATCGTAGCCATAGAAAAATTGCCTTCGATGAGCCTTCCCGATGAACGCTAGAATGCAGCAACCATGGACGGAGTCCTGAGAACCACACGGCGCGGCATTCTCGTGTTTTGCATTTTTCTGGCATTGCCCGCTCTTGCTCAGAAGCCGACGTTCACTGTCGGATGGTCCATCTACGCCGGATGGACGCCCTATCACTACATGCAAAAGTCCGGCCTGATGAAGAAGTGGGCCGACAAGTACGGGATCAATATCAAGGTTCAGCGTTTCGATTACGCGCCTTCGCTCGATGCCTTCGTCGGGCGCAACATTGACGCCTGTACCATGACCAACATGGAAGCGCTCGACATGCCAGCGGCATCGGGCGTTCCGACAACCGTCATTCTGATCGGCGACTATTCGAACGGCAACGACGCGTTACTTGTGCGCAGCGGCCTGCAGATGAAAGATCTCGCCGGGCACAAGATGTTGCTGGTCGAGAAGACGGTCTCGGAATATCTGTTCGACCGTGCGCTTACGTTGAACTCTGCGCGCGACCAGATCAGCAAGGTCCGCATGATTAACACTTCGGACTCCGACATCCAGTCGGCGTTCATCAGCGATGCGAGCGTTTCTGCGGTGGTGACGTGGAAGCCCATGCTTTCTCAGTTGGCACTGCAGAAAGGCGTCAGCTCGCTGTTTAATTCCTCGCAAATTCCGGGAGAGATTCTCGATCTCACGGTGGTGCGCACAGATGTGCTTGATCGTCCCGATGGGTCGGGTCAGAAGTTCGCCAAAGCCCTTGCGGGCGCCTGGTACGAAATGATGGGCCTGATGGTGTCGCAAGGTCCAGCGGCCGACAAGGTGCTGAGCGAGATTGCCGTAGGATCGGGCGACACGCTCGCGTCGTACAAAGAGCAGTTGAGCACGACCAAGATGTTCTACCAGCCACAATCGGCGATGCAGTTTGGAAAATCGCCCGACCTGAAGCAGAAGATGGCGCTCGTGCGCCAGTTCTGCTTCGATCATGGACTGCTGGGGAAGAACATCGCCTCCGTCGATGATGTCGCCATCCGCTATCCCGACGGCACAGTGCAAGGCAAGCAGGACCGCGTCCGTCTGCGCTTCGACACGGAATACATGGAGATGGCCTCGGCGAACAAACTGTAAGACGCAGCGTAACAGCGACGCAGAATTGGAACAGCGGCCCTATAGGGCCGCGTCAGGCAGCAATAGAAAAGGCTTTAGCCCCTGCGGAGAGGCAACATTGTCGTTCGGTTTCCAACTCGTGCATGCCCGACCCAGCCGCACCAGCACCGTCGTGCTCTCCTGGATTCTTTTCTCGCTCGGCATCGGACTCTACTTCTACACATCGCAAAAGCGCCACCACGACAATCCCGAAGACCGCATCATGCCCACTGTCACCCAAATGTTTCATGGCATGACGAACGCCTCTACCACCCCCGCCGAGGATGACGACTCCACACTCCCCGAGAATGCATCGCTCCGCCAGCGCTTCTTCGCCAGCATGCTGTGGAGAGACACACTCGCGACCTCGCGCCGCTTCATTTTGAGCATTCTTCTGCTGATTCCCGCCGTGCTGCTTGGCTTGCACATGGGACTGTTCCCGTACGTCGGCGTCTTCTTTCTGCGCTTCGTGCTCTTCTTCGACAAGATCGTCGCGCTCTCGCTGTTACCTATCCTCTTTATAGTTTTCGGCATTGATGAGCTGTCGAAGATCATGCTTATCGTCATCGGCGTGACGCCCACGATCATTCTCGACACCTTCAATCTGACCAAGGGAGTTCCTGACGAGCAAATCGTGAAGGCCTTCACCCTGGGCGCCAGCGATTTTGACGTCGCTTACCGCGTGGTGATGCGCCAGATCGCTCCCCGCGTACTCAACAGCATCCGCCTCAATCTGAAAGCAGTCATGCTCTTCCTCTTCGCCGGAGAGATGATCGCCTCCACCGACGGCCTGGCCTACCGCATCGCACTGCTGCGCCGCCACATGGGTATGGACGTCATCATTCCCTACGTGCTCTGGGTCGCGCTTCTGCTGTTCCTGGTCGACCTTGCGATGCGCTTGTTGAATCGCAAACTTCATCCCTGGTTTCAGGAGACCTGACCCCAATGGCTCTGATTGAAATCAAGAATCTTTCGGTCGCCTACGGCACGCCCCGTCGGCCCGTGCTCGACCGCATCAATCTGAGCATTGCAGAAGGAGAATTCGTCTGCCTGCTGGGCCAGACCGGATGCGGCAAGTCGACGCTGTTGAAACTGATTCTCGGAGCCGAAATGCCCGCGGGCGGACGCGTTCTGATCGATGGCATCGAGCACAAGCAGCCCGACCGCACGCGCGGCTACGTTCCTCAGAAATATTCGCTGTTTCCCGACAAGACTGTTCTCGACAATATTACCTTCGGGCCTGAGGTCACAGAATTCAATCTACTCACGCGCTTCACACCGCGTTGCGTCCGGCGCCGCCGCGAGATTCGCGAACAAGCGATGCGCTACGTCGACCGCATCGGACTGCACCCGCGGGACGCCGGCAAATATCCTCACCAGCTCTCCGGGGGCATGCAGCAGCGCGTTGCCATTGCACAGGCGCTGGTCACCAACCCCCGCATCCTGCTCATGGACGAAGCCTTCAGCGCGCTCGATCCCGGTACGCGCAAAGACATGCAACGCCTCATCCGCCAACTCTGGCGCGACACCGGCGTTACGGTGCTGTTCGTCACGCACAACACACAGGAAGCGCTTTCTCTCGGCAGCCGCGTGATCGTGTTGGCTAAAGAAACGGCCGACGGCGGCGCGCGCATCGCGATGGATCTTCCGGTGCCCGAGCCGTGCCACGAACATCAGATTCCAACGCTGGTGTACCATCTCGAGCACGCCTCGGGCAGCGCGCGCGAACCACAAGCGGTGCTCGCTACCGCCTAGGTTAGAAAAAGTTATTCACAGGTGCGCAATTTCTCGCCCAGCTTTATCCGCGAGAATCGTGCGTTCTCGCCTGCTCCGGCTGTCCAGCATCGCTCCGGAATTCATCACATATGACCAAACGAAAAGGTGTGGTAGATTCCTACCATATCGCCGGAGCGGGGAGAGTCATTTATGGCGAAGAGCAGCAATTGGATTCAGATGGAAGCCGCCGTTACGACCGCCGCTTTGACCGATGCGAGCGACGACTGGAAGCGTGCCACCAACTGGCTGAATAGTCTCGCGATGTTCGAAATGCTGCCCGCGTTGCAGAACCTGAGCCAGGAAAACCGCACGAACTTCGCCGCTCAAGCCGACAAGATTCTCAAAGCACTCGGTTGGACAGGTTCGGCGGACCGTATCCGGTGGGCGGTGGAACTTGTGGACCAGGACTCCCTGCCCAACTGGACGCCTGCGGGTTTGCCTCAAGACCAGCTCGACGATGCCCAACGTTTTCTTAGTGACACGGACGGTATCCTGCGGGCTCTGGTCAACCAAGGTCGAATTCAGTTTGTCTACCCGGAAAGACGAACACTGTTCGAGCAGGCACTGAATCACGACAGGATAAACGGCCACATCGCGACCTTCTCCCCGGAACTGGAACAGCTTCTTATCAGGTTGGCGCGGCACGGCTTCAAGATCCTGCGAACGATCGATCCGGGAGGCGTGACCAGTCCTCACGGCACGGTGGTCGGCGACAAGCTGATTTGCCGGGCCGTTGACGTAGACACGTACTTCGGACAAAGGTTTCAGTACCAGGAGGCGCGGACCGATTTGATCGACGGTGTGACCCGCCTGTTGAGTGATTTTCCGTTTGGCGCCACCTACGATGTCGGGTTCGTCCGCCCGGTGGGTGGTCCAAACGGATTCGATACGGCGCTGGATGTTTTCTTCCCCGTGCCTCAAGCCCGCGTGGCAGCGGCTTTTAGTCCCGACGGCAGCTGGGGGTGGGGTACGATGTTTGCGGCGGTGAGGCCTGGGATTCAAGCTGCCGCTGCCGGAAGAGTGAACTATGTTTACCCGGACGGCGCCGATCACATTCACGTAAAAGCTTATTGAGCCCCCCGTTCCGCCACGCACGAAAAAGGCACGACCTCTTCGGCCGTGCCGTTTGCGTTGTCTGGCTCTCTCTCGGGTTCGCTAGAACTCGTAGCGCAGGGCGAACTGCATGACGCGCGGATCGCCGACTGCCTGGAATTCTCCGAAGGTTCCTGGAGCTTGCAGGGTCAGGCTTGGATTCGAGTAGTTCACGTTATTGAAGACGTTGAACGCCTCGGCACGGAACTGGATGCGCTGTCCCTCCCAGGGAAGCGCGAACACCTTTGCTACCGCCATGTCGGTGACAAACATTCCCGGCAGACGCAGAACTGCGCGTTGACCGGTGTGCCCGGGCAATTCGTCCACGAAGGAATTTGAGACTGAGGTGTTTGCGAACATGCTGGGATATCCATTCTCGTCGGTGCGAACTCCGGAGGAAACCGGACCGTTTGCGATGGCGAGGGAGCTGAGCCAGTAGTTCGCGTTGTAAGCGAGCTCGCCGCCAACCGTAGTTGGCACGCCCGAGTGATAGCGAAGTAAGCTGCCGACCTGCCATCCTCCGACGACTTCGTTGAGCCATCCGTGAGCGCCCGAGAGCAGGGCGCGTCCGCGGCCGATGGGCAGCGGATAAAGAACGTTGGCGGTGATGTTGTGCCGCATGTCGAAATCGGATGAGCCGCGAAATTCGCGAGTGTTGAAAATGTTCTGAATGGCCGCGCCTTGCTGGCCTGCGCCTGATTCCGCGGCCGAACCGAAGTCAATCGAGTGCGACCATGTGTAGTTGAAGTCGAACGTCAGGCCACTGGTCAATCCGCGCCGCAGTGAGAACGTCAACGCGTTGAAGGCCGCATTGCCAGCATTCATCCACGTCGGCATCGAGCTGCCCTGCAGCGGGAAGAACGTGTAACAGCCATGCGATGAGATCTGCGCGCACCCCACGGGATTTGGAGTATTCAGCCATGCACTCGTCGTGTTGCGGTCGACCGCGTGCAGGCAATCGAGATAGCTGCCGCCGTAGTCGTTATACACGCAGCTGAAGTAGTTGGCCGAAGCACTGCCGGGAAAGTCGAGGTTCGCAAGTCCAGGCCACATGTCCTCCACGAACGGCATGGTTGGCACCAAACTTGGATTGGCAGCAACCTGCGCCTCGGTCAATCCGGAATCGTGCAGCTTACGGAGCGTCATCGCGTTCTGCTCCCAGGTGATACCGGACTGGGGATCTTTGAAGTACTCGAGCGGAGTGTAGACGTCGCCTTCGAGCAGCAGACGATGCGAGATGCGGCCCGCGTATCCAACTTCGAAAGTCAGCTTGCCCGGAAGTTCGCGCGCGAAGCTGGCGTTGAGCACATAAGAATAAGGAGGCTTCAGGTTGGGCGAGATGCCCATAAACTCGCCCGCGATCGCCGCAATGTTCGGAGGCGTGACGGGAAAGCTCTCCGATGGAGGCGTGGGAAGCACTGGCGCACCGCCGGTGTAGCGAGGACTGGTGCTGAAGCTGTACGACGTCGGAAAGTTGCCCGATGTCGCCATGCCGATCGATCCGTACTGATCGTATTGCGTGATCAGATCGCTGCCGAAACGGTCGTAGACCATCGCTGCCCCGGCGCGGAGTGCGCCCTGCTTGCCAAAAATCTTGGCGAGCAGTCCTTCGTCCGCGCTGGGAGCGTAGGCGATCCCGATGCGGGGAGCGAAGTTGCGATTGTCGGGCGTCCACCAGGTCGGCTTTCCGTTCACAGGGCCGTTCAGATTCCACTGCAAAGTCGCATTGGGCATGGCATTCTGCGGGACGCCTTGTGCCTGCAGCGAATTGCGTTCCGCAAAGTATTGCGTGAGCGGTACGGTTGAGGTTACTTGCAGCCCGTGAGCCTCGTACGGAGGACGGAAATCTTCCCAGCGCAGCCCGAAGTTCAAGGTGAGCGAGCGCGTGAGTCGGAGGGTGTCTCCGATGTACAGGGAAACGTCGTGCTCGATGAATGATCGGACTTGCGGCGTTCCCGCAGCCAGATAGTTGCCCTGGCGATTGAACAGGTCTGTATGGAAGTCGTCGTTGACGAGTCCGAGCACCACGCCCATGCCGTTGGCAGTTGAAGTCGGATCGTCGAGCGGAAGGCCGGTGTACGCACTGATCGCGTTGTCGATATCGGCCCCGAGGCCGATCAATTCGGTGGCGCCGTATCCGTAGCGCGCAAAGGAAGTGGCATACGAACTCGTGTTGTTGTGGATAATGTTGAACCCGCCGCCCGCGTTGATGGTGTGCTTGCCGTGCACCCAGGTAATGCCGTCACTGAGATTCGACGTGGGCAGAACCTGCGAAGAGGGGCGCGCATAGGGGTTGAGCAGAGGATCGAGACTGGTCTGAAAGAGAAGGGGTCCGGTTTGACCGCTGAAGGATTGCCCGAATCGCGTGTAGCCGTAGTTGAGGACGTTGATCAGGTTGCGAGTCAGGATGGCGGTGTATTGAACGGCGAATCCTTTGCTGTTGTCGCGCAGAGTCGAGGCAGGGTTCTGTCCCGGGAGTTGCTCCGGGATCTGGTCGTCCGTATCGCGAGCGAATGTGCTGCGCGCGCTGACTGAGTGCTTGCCTGCCCGGTCGATGTGCACGTCGATTTTTCCCACGAGCGCGTGATCGCTGCGGTGGAAGGGAGCGTTGAAGCGATATCCGCTGAAGTTCAGGCCCCCGTCTTCGCCGAACGACGGATCATTGCCGTGCGGGTAGGATTGCAGAACGGTAAGCATGGCCGCGTTCGGTCCGAGGTTTAAGGGATCGACATTGGTGATGTCGGTTGCGCTCAGTGTTTGTGTCACGCCACCGGACTTGAACAAGAACTGTCCGTTGCGAAGGGTGTCGGAGGGAACGGCACGGACTTGGGAAAGACCGCTGGCATCGTCCCGTTGCTCATAGTTGAAGAAATAAAAGATACGATCGGCGATGACCTTGCCGCCGGCCGACGCGCCGAACTGATTGCGGATCAGAGGCTGGCGTGGCACTCCGGCGTGGTTGTTGAACCAGGTGTTGGCTGCGAACCAGGTGTTGCGGTTGTATTCGTAAAGGGATCCGTGAAGTTGGTTCGTTCCGCTCTTGGTGACAAGCGCAACTTGCCCTCCGGAAGAGCGGCCAAGGTTGGGACCTTCTCCTGCGACAGTGACGCGGAACTCCTGCACCGAGTCGAGCGGGACGGGAAGAACTGCATTAAACCCTGAATTGATGGTCGATCCGTTCGCGTTGGAGCCTTGATATCCGCCGGTTCCGGTGCCGGTGGCCTGCGCAATGAGACCTGAATTCTGGTTGTTGTTGACGTCTGCTCCATCGAGCGTGATGTTGTTCTGATCGCGGCGCGATCCCAATACCTCACCCGTGGTGGTTACACCGGGCTGAAGACTCAGCAGTTCGACCACGTTGCGTGTTTGGAGCGGCAGTTGGCGAACCTGAATTTCTCCGAACGGGTTTCCCACGCTGGCGTCCGTGGTATTTACCTGCGACGCTTCGGACGCGACGTTGATGACCTCGCCATTCGCACTTAGGGCCATCTTCAGATCGAGGGTGACCGGCGTATTCACCAGAAGCGTCACGTCGCTCTTCGCCATGATCCCGAAGCCGGGCTTCTCGGCGGCGAGTTTATAAGTTCCAGGAGGAACTTGCAGAAAGCTGTATTCGCCTTGCGTGTCCGTTGTGCTCCTGCGGGCAGTGCCCGTTTCAGCGCTCTTGATGGTCACGGCCACTTCGGGGATTACCGCGCCGGAGGGATCGGTGATGGTGCCACGCAGGGAAGCCGTGGCTTGCGAGAATGCACTGACCGTTGATGCCAACAGGACGAACACAGTCACAGCTATGTGCCTCGAAGCAAAAGCTCTTGACATGATTCCTCCAAAAAAAGATGCGCGGTGCGGTGCGGGCACACTTCTCCCATTTCGTCTGGCGTTCATTTTTCGCAATCGCCGCTTAATTGTTTGGCAGCGCTGCCCTGACAAACGCCGACGACATCACCTTTTCATTTGGCCGCAAAAATTACACCTGACCCGGCGGTGACGAGATCCTCGACGATCTTTGAGTGCATGTCAAAACGATTGTTTCGATGGGATCAATCGGCGCTGTGCATCGAGTAGGGAAGCGCGAGAGGCAACACCTGCACCAGAGAAATCATGCGCGTGGTCGGCCTCGCGCATCGGGAATCCGGAAGACTTGCGGGAAGGGAATCATTGATGAAGTTGGCTGCGGGGGGTGGATTTGTTCCCCAGTCGCTAATTGATTCTTCGGAAGTTACTGATCCTATGATGGTCGTGAATGCCGAAAAAGGCTAAAACGGCAAGTTCGTCATTCAGTTTTCATTCAGATTCCTGCTTTCGTCGTTCCAAACGCGATCTTGCGTGCGGCCCTCCTAAATCCTTCAGCTAGCGCTCATTTCAGGTCATGTGTGGCAAGGGGAATAAGCTATTCACGAGCAATGCGAAAAGACAGAGCTTTGTCCGCTATCAAGCCGAACCCATTCCTCCGGGCGGAATTCTCTAAGCTCAATGATTCTGCGCTCGCCGCGACCGACTGACCTGACTTGTTTTTCAATTCCGTCACGGCTAACCGCGTTTCGAGCTCAAGCCCCAACAATTGATGAGAATGAGCGTTTTCAAAAGTCCTCTCTAGGTCTGCGCTCGCTGACGGAAAGTGGCCCGACAAGCCTTCCGCGCGAGCAGACATGATGTCAAACTGCATATGGAGCAGCGTGTTCGCGCTCTTGTCGGCCAATGATTTAGTCTGTCCTGCCTCCAACGTGGCTTCAGAAAGCTTGGATTCGGTCAGGAATGCATCGATCAACACGATGCTGGCGGCCAATTCGTCGTCGGCCTGTTGGTCTTGGTGAAACTGCTCTTTGCATTTGCGGATCACTGTTTCGGCGTCCGCTGCGTTACCTTCTTCAATTGCCAGGCGTGCAAGCGCAAGCTCCGTTTCTGCCGCCGTTTGCTTCTCGCCAGTTTGTTTACGAATCGCCAGCGCTTCCGCATAGGACTTACGAGCACCGACCAAATCACCTCGATCGGCGAGCACATCTCCTCTTCCGGAAAGGACATACGCCATAGCACTTTTATCATCAGCTCCCTGAGCTACTGTCTTGGCTTGCTCGAAGGTTCTTAAGGCCTTCTCCAGATCCCCTCGACGTCGAGCAACTTCCCCCAGATCGTTTAGCGTGAGAGCTATGCCGTCCTTATCTCCCATTTCTTTGTAGCCTGGAAGCGCGTCGGCAAGAGCACGTTCTGCGCTAGCGAGATTCCCGCGCGCCAGAAAGACATCGCCAAGATTGTTGGAAGCCGTTGTAATCCCGTCGATAGCACCGATTTCGCGAAACATTGTTAGGGCCTGGCGAAACATGTTTTCCGCCTCATCTATCTGGCCCATTTGATAGTAGAGTCCGGCAAAGTCGTTCAACGTACGCGCTTCATTGTTGCGATCGCCAGCCGCCGCATAGCTTTGGCGCGCATTCTGGCAGTCTCGGACGGCCTGCTCGGTGGAAGAACCACTTTGGGCCTGGCAAAGAATTCCATAAGCGCGTGCGACGAGCAAATGAGCCCCTTGTGCATTGCCCTTTTCAACTGCCCGCCGTCCCGCCGCCTGCGCTTTCGCGTAGTCGTTGTTCATCCAAGCGCGGGATTCGATCATGTCAATCCGTGGATCGTTGGCAGCCGGGCCAGGCAGGCGCCGAAGAGCCGCCAGAGTTTTCAGCGCATCTTCAGAACTCACTCGGCGCTGCTCATCCGCCAAGCGAAGCCCGTAATTGAGGTTGTCTGGAAACTGCGCAAAAAGCTTCTTGTAGACCTCAATCGCCTTATTTGTATCCCGCAGGGACGAATAATACTGACCTTCAATCTGGAGACGCGCTTCCACGCCCAGATGTTCAGAAAGCGCACGTGCATGCTCGGCCTCGTCGCGAGCCTTCAAGTCGTATCCCAGATGATCCCACGCATCGGACAAAGCGGAGTGTGCTAGAGGAAACTCCGGTTCGACTGCGATCGCCTGGACGAGCAAATCGCGGGCATGGATGAAGTCGAATGCCCATAGACGAGCCCGACCCTCGGTGTAGAGTCGCACCGCCAATGGCTTCACCGGTAGGGCAGCTCTGGTTTGCGCTGCGACTTCCTCCGAAACTAGTGTGGCACCCAGGCTCTGCCGAAGGGACGCTCCGGCCTGACCTACAAGTTCGAAAAGGTCATCTTCACTTCCTACAAAAGCCTGTTCGGCAATGGTTTCGCCGCGTGCGGTGTCTTGGAGCCGAACGTCCAGACGAATCCGTCGATCTCCCTTTCCCGGCAATGGCGTGTATGAGCCAAGTACGACCACGTCGGCTCCAGGATTCGTATGGAGCCGCTGAAGGGTCTCTTTCGCCAGGCTGTCCTCGTCGTTTAATGGAAGTTCACGTTTAGCGCGCGCAACGTCTTCACCTGAGACCATGCGTAAGGCGCTGTCAGCAGCAAGTTCGGTGCTGAGCATTTCCGCAAAGGCTGGTGACAACCAGTTGTCCTCGGGACGTCCAGGCAGGTTGCGAAAACCCATTACAGCTACAGAACGTCGCACATGTACCGGAGGAAGGTTGGTCTCGGCCGCAGCCTGGTTTTCACTCCGAGAATGCAGAAAACGAAATCGATAGGCGACGACGCCGATCACAACCACAATGAATGTAGCGATAACCAGGTGACGTAGCCTCTGACCTGAAATAGCAGGGCGTTTCTCTGCGCTGAGCGAGGAGAGCGGCGGTCTTACAGGTTCCGTTACGCGAGGGAGAACCGCATCGTGTGATTCTCTAGCTGCAGTGACTGTCGCCAAAAACCGATAGCCTCGCCGAGGAACCGTTTCCACATAACACGGAGCGTCAGCATTGTCCCCGAGCGCGTCGCGGATCTTCCGGATGGCTACTCCCAAGCTGTTGTCAAATTCTACGAAGGTGTTCTGAGGCCAAAGGCGTTGGCGCACTTCCTCGCGGGAAACGATCTCCCCAGGCCTCTCAACAAGAATTACAAGCAGGCGATAGGGCAGATCTTGCAACTTCAGCTGGTTGCCGTTTCGAGTGAGGGTAGTGTTGGTCGCATCAAGTTGGAACGGACCAAACCTGTACACGGCCCTCTTGGAAGATTCGCCGGGCAAAACGTGGTTCCCTCTGGCCCCAAATGGTAGCACAGGCCAATTAAGAACAATGTCTAAGCCAAACAAGAGATGGGGCTTACGAGTTAAAGCAGGGTTAAAGCACAGTTTCATTGACCAATTGAAAAAGTTTGGGCAGATTGGCGCTCGCAGGGCAGCGATTCAATGGCAACTCTGATCGAACGCTGTTCGCAGTACTGATCCACCATCAGGAGGAAGTGGCATCGGGGGGATGCCGACTTCCGCCTGGGAAGTTTGGCTGGCGCTGAAAGGGCATGCCCGGCCACTTGTCCACGTAGGTAAAGGCAGTAAGTCTTTCGGCTGAAGATGTCCGACGATTGTGAAAAGGAGCTAGACGCATGGCCAACTTTTGTGTCAAATGCGGTGAACCCCTGAGCGGCGGCCTGTTCTGCGCAAAATGCGGAGCGGACACACGCAGCGCCGCCCCTTCTGCTCAGGCGCAACCAGCCCCGGGACTGGCACAGCATCCGTTACAACAGAGTGGCCTGACGCCCGGGCAGACCCCAGCTGCCAAGCAGGGCATGAGTCCACTGGCGAAACTTGGAGTCGCGGCCATCGCGATCATCTTTGTTGGCGGAGCCGTTGCAGTCACGGGAGCGTTCTACGCTGCACATCGGGTAAGCGAAGAGTTCCACGAAATCAAGGGTGGAATCACCGGGAACGCCAGCACCGACGCCGTGAATTCCAACTCCTCGACAAGTTCGACCTCGGTCAGCGGCGGAGATCCTTGCCGTTACCTCAGCAAACAGGATGTAGGCCAAGCGATCGGAGTGGAAATTGTTGGAACGCGGATTGAGGGCGAGTCCTGCAGTTACCTGGCGAAGGGCAGCGCCGGGGACATGGCGGCAAAGCATGCGTCGGCCATACTCGGGTCGAAGGGGATCGACCCAAACGCACAGAAGATGTTCGAGCAATTCAGCAAGACGATTTTCAAATCCATGCCGCAAGACCGACAAGACACCACCAGCGATGATTCGGGCAAGGTGCCTGTCCTGTCTCTTTCCGTGTCCGATTCGGCCAGCGCTATCGCGGAAATGAAGCTGAATGCAAAGGTGATGAAGAACCTGGGGGGAAGTGGAAACTCCGCAACTGGCGAAGACCTGGACCTTGGCGATCAGGCGTTTGTTTCGAGCGACAGCGTGATCATGGTCCGCAAGGGAGGCAAGGTGATCCGAATCATGTACATGACCTGCCCGTGCGGCACCAAGGAAGTCATCCCGTTGGCCAGGAAGCTGGTGCAGTCGCTGTAAGCAGCCACACAACGAAGGAAACGACGGGGAGGCAACATGAGCTTCTGTAAGGCGTGCGGAAAAGAGTTGTTGGAAAGCCAGGGATTTTGCGGGTCGTGCGGCGCAGCGACAGAGGCGGATGGCGGAACTGTCGCAGCGAGCACAGATTCTACGATTGCCGCACCGGCATCGGCACCGATGACGGCAAACGTTGTGGCCGCCTTTGCGTACCTCGCAGGCTTCATCACGGGAATCATTTTCCTCGTGATTGAGCCGTACAAGAACAATTCGTTCATTCGGTTTCACGCCTACCAATCTATCTTTTTCAATGTCGCCTGGATTGGGTTGTGGATCGTCTGGATGGTCGTGGGCTTTGTCCTAGGTACGGTCACGAAGGGCCTATTCTTCCTGATCGAACTGCCTATCAATCTCGCCCTGATGATTGGCGGGTTCTGTCTGTGGGCCTTCCTGATGTACAGCGCCTATCAGAAGAAGACATTCAAGCTTCCGTTCATCGGCGCACTCGCTGCAAAACAGGCGGGGTTCTGATGCGGGGTAAGCGGGCGTGTTTTCACGGAATCAGGAATCGACGGACAATTGTGCTCTCGGGCGTACTGCTTCTCACGCTCGCTGGCGGATGCAGAAAGTCCACCGCGCCAGCGCCTGCCCCAAAACCCAGCCAGCAATCAGGTGATAGTGGTTCGAAGCCTTCGGTGGCCGACGACTTGTTCGATTTCAATCGGCATCCGCGCAAGTCGATGATCAAGCCGCTCGAAGTCTCCACCTTGTCGGAGACAGAGAAGAAGTATGGCCGTGCGCCGCAGCTTGATCCCAGCGTCGAGTATCAGCCCGGAATCATCCTGATGACGGAAGGAGATAAGGCGATCCGTTCCGTGGGCACCGATGGGATGTCCTGGACCTTCGATGCGAATGCTCCGCACGTGAACGAGTTCGAGGAGGGCAAGATCGTATTTGCCACCGGCCGGGCGGTCGGACGGATTCTCTACATCAAGCGAGATGGCGGCACGGTAAAGGCTGTCCTTGGCCCGATCCAGCTTACCGATGTCATACGCAACGGCGACTTCGGCATGAGTGAAGATATCAACCCCAGCAACGCGCTGGTGTACATCAATCCGGACCTTCCGGAACCTGGGGTTGAAAAGACGAAACCGAATATCTCCCGGCGCGACCCGCCCTGGAAGGGATGGAACAAAACAGTTGTTGTGTCCTCTGTATCTGCAAAGGGCAAGTGGACGCCACTGAAGATGATGAAGGTCGACCGGGAAGGACGAGCGACTAACTTCTGCCGCACAGGGCGACGGTGGGCAAAGGCGGGTTATCTGCCGGCGGAACTTCCCATGCGGGCAGGCGGCACAAGAAACGGAGCACCGCGGTTTGAGCGCACAGCATGGAGCGGACAATTCACAATGCCGGGAGCGCCGGGCCCTTCGATCAATATCCCCAAGATACCGTCGCTCGATGTGCCGAAGACCATCACGGTCACTGCTGGGGATTTGACTGCGCATCCTTTTGCCGAGAATTCAGCCATAGGTGTGAAGTACATCTACAACAAGAATGATCTCTACTACGAGGCCACCGGTGTTCTTGGGCTTCACAATCTCCACGCCAATTTTGCGCTCGGCATCCTGAATGGCGTGCCGTCGGACTCAGGGCTGGATCTGGGCGGCGAACTCGGCGTGCGCGTTCATTTGAACGCTCATACGTCGCAATACTTTCACGTCAACTCTCAGACCAAGTTGTTTGTGCCGGTGGACTTCTCCATTCCCTTGGGTGGCCCGGTTCCCTTCGCTCTCTCATTCGAACAGGCGGCAATCATCAATACCGGCTTCAGCGCAAAGAACTCCATCATGAATGCCGATGGCCAGTACAACTTCACTGGCGGCCTGAAAGCAGGGAGATTCGGTGGAAGCTGGGGTGTGAGCGTGCCCATGAAGGTTAGCTACGTCACCGACGTCGGACAATCGCTCGAAGGCATATCGGTGGGAATCAACTCTCTTGTACTGGGATGCTCTGTGGAAGGAATCGTGGGCCTGGGAGTGGCAGGATTCACGACTGGCGTATACCTGACGCTCACCGTCACTTCAACTTTGCTCCGAGCTCCGGATATCGCTATGCCCTGCCGCCGCGGCACCATTGAAGCATGGCTATATTCGGGATTGGGCTATGCCATGCCGAAATGGTTTACCGACGCCGTTAACTACGTACTCAGTTTCTTCACGGAAAAACGCGTCGACCAGGTGGGCTCCATCCTGAAGGGTCCGGAGACACGACTGTTCCATGGCGACACGAGTATCCCCAGAGACTGTGCTTCTCAAAGTAAGGGAGGAGGTTAGTCCTCTTGACTTACTGCACAAAATGCGGCTCGCAACTCCACGAGGGTCAACAATTCTGCCCGGACTGTGGCATGGAAGCGCAGGGGAACTCTGCCAGTGCCGCTTCGCCTGGGCGGGAACCGGTTACGCCATCGGCAATTCCGCCGATGGCGGCATCACCGGCTCAAACCCCAGAGCCTTCCAGCGGAACAGGAAAAAAGGTGGTGATCACCATTCTTGGCGTCCTCTTGCTTGCGGGCCTTGGCGTGGCGGGCGTTGTTTACGTCTTGCATCGAGTAGAGAACCGCGTGAGTGATTTCACAAAAACGGACGCCGGATCCAGTTCTACAAAGACTACACAGGAGCAATCGGGTGAGGGAAACCACAATTCGGGAGAATCGAAGGATGATAACCAAAACGATCAGGTGGCCAACGCGCTCAATGCCATCGGTGGCCTCATGGACAGAATGGGCCACGGCGATCGTCCGCCGAATCCCTATGAAGAATTGCCGGTGGTAAGTTCCGACACGATTAACAAGAACCTCTGCGATCCAACGGACGAAGCCAAAGAGTTGCCGGAATCCGGCACGAAGCCGGCGGGCACGAGCAGGATTCCGATGGAGAAAGGATTGATGCTCGTACATGCCTGGGGCCGCAAGTCCGGAGACTCGGAAGCAATGGATAGTGTTTCCAAAATCACTGACAAGTATGTGGAAGTCTCGAATAGCGGCAGATTTTTCCAGAGTCCCGACGACGAGCATGGCGATCCGGATTCGGCCGTCCGTGATGTTTGCGCGGAAGACCTGCAGAACGCTAGCGGCCTTTCCACTGGCTTTGGAACAGACTACCCACGGACATTGCCGAACACGACGACGATCAACATCTCGGAAGCGCTGTTGAACGAGCTTAAGTCCAAGGGGAAAATTGCTTTTCGCTATCTCGATTACTACCGCGTGCAGGATATGCCGGAAGGAGAAGGATATCTGCACTGGGTAGGTGGCGTCCTGACGCGCGTCGAGCCCGGAGATGTGTCGCTGCCTGTCATCATCAATGGGACGCCCACCACTTTGCCAACCATTCATGCGTCAGGGACCATGCTCGTCGAGAGCAAAAAGGCACAGGAATTGAGCAAATCTCCTTCCGACCAGCCGCTCGCTACCGAACTTTACGTTCTCGACGACGCCGCCAATCCGCTGGTTCTTCTTTTTAAGCAGAACATCAACAACTTTCGTATCCAGGTCACGGAAATTCATTTTCCACTTCCCAAACCAGAAACCACAATTGAACAGGATCTGCTGAAAAACAAGAAGGCGGTCGTGTACGGGATCTATTTCGACTACAACAGCGACCAAATCAAGAAAGAATCCGAGCCCGTGCTGCGAGAGATCGCCGAAGCCATGAAGAGTAATCCGGATTGGAAGCTCATCGTGGACGGCCACACCGACAGCATTGGCGGGGACGCTTACAACCTGAGTCTCTCGAGACGCCGAGCGGCCGCAGTCAAGCAAGCCTTGGTCGATCGTTTCCAAATCGGCGGAGACCGTCTTTTGACCGACGGTTTCGGAATGCGACGTCCTGTAGACCGTAACGATACTCTCGAAGGACGAGCGCACAATCGGCGCGTGGAGCTTTCGCGTGAATAACAGAATTTGCAATTCACAGTTCACACAATGGAGAAATTCAATGAAGACTACTTTGCTGATTGCCGTGACGCTTGTTTTCTGTTTAGGGAACGCCGTCGGCCAGGGAAAGCTACTCACGAGCGACCCGCTGACAGGCCTTCCTCTGACTCCCGCAACGGATTCAGGAAAGCATATGGCCGGCATCTCGTACACATACAACCAACCCACAAAAATGCCAGACAGCCAAATCTGCAAGAGTAAATTCCAAGGCGATTTCTATTCTCTTTACAACATTAAAGTGGACGCAGCGGCTGCCTGGTATTCCTTGCACCTTTCCGGCTTCAAGAAGGTTAGCGGATATGAATCCCAGCGTTCGCAAACCGCGTTCTACAACTCGGATGGAACGATTGTGGTCATTGTGACGGGAGACTCAGGCGCTCAGGGAGAAGACGTGAACGCATATTCCGTCGCATATGAACGCTATCAGCCCGGCATCTCCGAGAAGACGATCAATTCCCTGACTCGAGGAAAGATGGTTTGCCAATAGCCGGCCCAAACCGTGCGCCGCATTTCGGCTCTTAAACCGCAAGAGAAGCAAAACAGGAGATAACCATGAAGAAGCAACCTTGGCGGGAAAGAAGTCTTTTTGTTCCATCAACTTTCTTCTTGCTCTCGGAACACTCATTTCCCTTGCAGCGCGCTCTTTTCGGTCGGGGCCCAAGGAGGCTGCCATGGACCACGATATTGCGCGCTGCGTTCATGGTCTTCGGTTTTGTCCTGCTGGTACTAGCTTTAATGGCCGCGCCCAACGCGACAGCTGCGAATCCTTGCCAACCGTTGGAGGATGCCATTGGGAAGCTAGCCACGACGCCGACGCATATTTATTCAGCAGTCTCCGATGGTGTTGATAACAAGCCCACAGCGATCGAGATGATCTACGCCAGGGGTGCTGTTTACGCCAAAATAGCCGATAAGTGGATGCGCACCAATTTTACGACCCAGGAAATGACTCATCAAAGCCTCGAAAAACAGAAACAAGGTTCGTGCCGTTACGAGAAGGATGAGTCGGTCGGTGGACAAGCGGCTGCGGTGTACAGCTCGCAGAGTCAAAGCGGTGCGGCGAAGGCTCAGTTATGGATTTCAAAAAGTACGGGTCTGCCTCTGCGCGAAGAAGTTGAGGTCGCCTCCGGCGGCAAAGGGCGTAATTCTCATACGTCAATCCGCTATGAGTACGGCAACGTTCAGGCTCCCACGACCTGATCATCTCTCACAAACCATTTAGGACGTAGAAAACAATGGACAGAACACAAAACACATAAGGAGAACTAAGTATGAAGAACTTTTGGAGAGAGGACATGACGCGTTTGATCGTTTCTGCTCTTTGCCTGTTCGGCGCATGGTGTTTGACCGGAACGGTTGCTGTCGCGCAGAGCGGTACGACGAAAGATTCCTGCGACGTTGTGCACTCTGCGTACAGGAAGACCTTTCAGGCGAATTCGCAAATGTCGACAAAAAACAGCGGTGCGGTGGATGTCACCAAAGCGCAGGCAAACATTACCGGCGATGGCTCCTACACCGAATCGTGCAAGTTGCTCCGCGAGGAATCTCTAAGCGGAGAAGAAGCCAGCGTTTACAGCGACGTCATGAAATCGCGTCTGGGAATAGCCGATGGCAAGCTGTGGATCTCGAAAACCAAGGGCCTGGTTTTACAGCAGGAAGTGGAGGTGGACATGGGTGCCAAAGGCAAGGGTAAACAAACTATCGTGTTCGACTACAAAAAGAAATAGAGAAGGGATTTCCGACCAGTGACATCGGAAACATTACGCAGTTCCACAGCATTTAGAGGACTTGTCTGCCGCAACGCAAGCCTCGAAATGCGGAACGCCACGGGCTTCTCCGGAAACCCAGAGGTCTGATCACAGCGCTTTCGGGGCAGTGGTCACTCAGCGTGAAGTGGGAACCCGATGCTTCAAATCCGAATGGCGTGATCAAAGGTGGCGAGGAGACCTGGAGAGCAGGCGAAGAGAGTGGGAGATGCTGACAAGTAGCGCCGCTCGCCTCCCCTTTCGGAGCAGCAATGGGTCGGGTTTCTTAAAAAGAGGGGTCCTGTCAGGAGGATGCATGAGAATGAGGATGTTAGTCCTAGCGCTCGTTTCAGCCGCCGCGCCTTGTTGGTGTACGGCACAAGTTGCCAAACCATACAGTGAACCGATCATCGATATGCACTTGCATGCGCTGCACGCCAACGACTTGGGGCCACCGCCAGTATTCATCTGCGCACCCAATCCTCTATGGCCGACCCGCGACCCGAAAACACCCGGCGAAGAATACGGGGCTACGTTTACGAAGACCCCGCCCTGCGACTCTCCTCTGCGTTCGCCGCTCACCGACGACGAGTTGATGCGAAAGACCATTTCGATCATGAAAGCGCAGAACGTCACCGCAATAGCCTCAGGCGACTCTTTAGATCTGCTCGACAAATGGAAACAGGAAGGCGGTGATCGAATCTTGCCCGCGATTCCATTCGATCCCATATCCGGCAAGCCGACTGTCGATGAGTTACGCCAACTCGTGCGAGCAAAACGCATCGACGCATTTGCGGAGGTAAGCACACAATATTCCGGCGTGGCGCCGAATGATCCACGCATGGAACCCTACTATGCCCTCGCCGAGGAGTTGGACGTGCCCATAGGTATTCACATGGGACCGGGTCCACCGGGCGCTCCATATTATCTCTCGCCGAATTACCGCATGCGCTATTCAAGCCTGCTTCTGCTGGAAGACGTCTTGATTCGGCATCCGAAACTGCGAATCTGGGCGATGCACGCGGGGTGGCCTTTCGCTGACGACACCATCGCTGCGCTTTATGCACACCCACAGCTCTATGTCGACGTCGGTATCATCTGCTACGCGTTTCCTCGAAAGCAGTTCTACAGCTTCCTTCAGCGGCTGATGGATGCTGGCTTCGAAAGACGCATCATGTTTGGCTCCGATGAAATGGTTTGGCCGGACGCTGTTTCGGCGGGCATCGACTCTATAGAGAAAGACCCTCTTCTCACCCCTGAACAGAAGCGGAACATTCTCTACAACAACGCAGCACGATTCCTTCGGGTCAAACAGCGATGATAGTTACAGAGAAGGCCGCGATCACTGTCCAAGCTTTCAATACAGCAAGGGGTCATGGACGCATAAGTCGTACTGATTGAATCTCAGTGGAAGGAGACGCCATGCACACAAATTCGGCGGCTGGGGCGCGTCGCAGGTTCCTCGCGGCAATCGGCTCCGCTCTCTCGGTGTTCCTCGCTAACGCTCGTGTCGCGCACGCACAAGGCAAAACTGGTTTCCCCGATGGTTTCGACGCAGTCCAGGCTGCACCCAACAGTCATAAGACGGTCTTCGAAAACGCATTGGTGCGTGTGCTGGAGGTCACCGTGCCTCCACCGGATACGACCGAACCGATGCATCACCACCGCTGGCCGAGCCTCTTCTTAGGTTGGGATACCGGCGGCAAGACTCCGCATGTTCGTTACCTTCGCCCAGATGGCACGGTGCGGGACGAGCCGAGCGTAACCGAGCCCGTTCGTCCCGGTAAGTGGAGCATCGGATGGATGAAACCAGAACCGATGCACGCCATTCAGACCGTCGACAGACCGGAAAGGGCGCCCACGGATCCGCCTCTCTTGCGCGTCGAAATCAAATGTCTTCCCTAAGGCCAGTAGCTGCGGTTCAAGACAAATGGCCCATATCATCCACGGAGGTTGCATGCCAATAGATACCCGGAGGAAGGTCTTGCGGATTACAACTATGGCGCTCGCAAGCGCGCTTCTTACGACGTCAGCTTTGCCGCAAGAACAACCGCGCCACTCTTCAGTCGTAACGCCGGCGCAAGCGCCGACGGGGGAGGTTCTTGCGGAACATATCAGCGTATCGTTTGCTCCACTGGCGCCCGAGTGGGTGGCGGAACAAAACGTCATGGACCCGATCTGGGAGCCCCTTGGGTACAAAGGTGTGAACTACTACGCTTACGGTGGACCAGCAACGGGCCACAATTTTGCCGCTCGCAGCGACGCGGATTCCTCACTCTATCAGGCATGGTTTGGAGCATATGTGATCGCTGGTGGTAAGGCAGCCTTCGGAATGGCGGGCGAGAATCACGGCTGTCAGGCGTTCGCAAAGCTCGCCGAATACGACCAGCGCTCCTGGCTGCAGGCCATGGGCGATCCGAGTCCCCTTGCGCAATCCATGGCAAGTCCGCACTTCAGCACAACTGCTATCGCCGACTCGAAACGAACAACGTGCTCATTCGATATGAAGAGTCATAGCGACCTTGGCACCGCCGACACTCCGCTTGCAAAGCACATGGGCATGCCGCCCTCAGAGAAATGGAAGGACCGGCTTTCGCCTTTTCACGATCTCACGCTGCATGTGGTCGGAGCTTGGTGGTACGACTCGCGAAGGGATGTTTCGGTGATCGTCTATGGCGCATCCTCGGCGTTCACGACCAAGTCGGGCGCTGCGCGAGATAACCGATCGGCCCTTGACGCAACCCTCGCAAGAATGATGACCCAAGTCCATGTGATGAATACGGCGAGAGGTGGCCAATGAGAACGGGAACGTCATCCGGAGGCCTTGCTGCCATGCTTGTCTTGAGTTTCGCGCTCTTCGCGCGGGGCGGAACGAAACTGCTGACTACGGACCCATTGACAGGGCTTCCCGTTTATCCCGCAACGGATTCACGGCTCCACTTGGGAAACGAACCCGTCCGCTTACCGGTTTCGAACGTCTGCAAAAGCATAATGCAGGCCGATTTCTATTCCGTTTATGACTCCAAGGTGGATGCAACGCTTGCATGGTACGACACTCATCTGCGGGGCTTCAAAAAAACGCACGCCTACGCGGCCAATCGATCGCAAGATACGTTCTACAACGCCAATGGAACGATCGCCGTTTTCTTGACCGGAAGCGCCAGCAAGGAAGAAGAAAACACGGATGCGTATTCCGTCGTTTACGCGCGTTTTCAGCCTGGTCTAACCGAGAAAACGATCATCAGTCTCAATCAACAGAAATTGGTCTGCCAGTGATCGGGGCTCATCAACGAAGACAAGAATGGTTTCATCATTCCACTCGGCGTATCGTTCACGATCTCGCGTAAGGGACGATGCGCGGCACAAACTGCGTTAGTGTTCGGGTGCCGTTCTCTGCAATACTGAAGCGTCGGTATCGTCAACGCTGGGGACGAGAGTCGAAGTCGGTGCCATGGCAGCGTCCTAACCAACTGAACTACTTCCCCACTTGCTTTTCATACAGTTAGCGCTAAATCCGTATGTTTGCTGTCTATTCTCGCTGTCAACCGTTTCGCCGGTTTCAACTGTTTCCACCGGATCTATCTAAAATTCCGAGAGAAATGGAGAGCATGGACAGCACGTCAACTTGGCTTCCATACCGCCCTCGTACAGCCGCGATCCAGAACATCTGTCCCTGCTGTGATTGAATTTGTAGCAGACAGAATTCGGTATAGGCGAAGAGGCGCAAAGTCGCATTCCACGTCTGAGATTTGTCTCGATCAAGCACCGTTCAAGACGAAGCGGGAGGAAAAAACATGGCCTTGTCTCTAGAGGACGCGCGGACGCGGTTTATGTCCGTCTCTCTGGATCTATGATCGGATCATGGTCAGCAGCATCTTGAAACGAGTGCCTGCCTTGACCGAGTGGGGTTGCGTGGCAGGCAACAGAACGACCTCTCCAGCTTTCACAGTGATGGGCTTACCAGCGATCGTAACCTCTCCTTCTCCTTCAACCGCTTGCAGGAGCGCATCGAATGGAGAGGTGTGTTCACTCAACCCCTGCCCTTCATCGAAGGCAAAAATGGTGACGTTGCCCTTTTCTCGTTTCAAGATGACTCGGCTCACGACTGACCCCTCCTGGTAATTGACCAGTCCGGGCAAAGGCAAAGATTGCGCTCCGGCGATTTCCGAACTTGTTGCTAGGGTTGAACTCACTGTGTGTCTCCTGTCTTCAGTATTGGATGCCTCGGCGCCGGCTAACGATTTATCGTGCCGGTAGCGGGAATGACGCCGTAAGCAATTTCGTCCGACCCGTCTTCGCCACGTTCATGGTGTGCCACAACTCGATTCCCCACCACAGCAACGCGGTCAATTCGATGAAACCGGTGAACCCAATCAGCGGATAAGCGACATTGGGCACGAAATCTGTAAGCACCTGCAACAGCACGCGGCCTGCACAGCCGACGTTGAATAGAACAAATGGTGCCCACAGTGAGTTCATTTGCTTGGCGTCGATTCCTGCCAGGATGGGCACAACGCGCGAAGAGACTCCCAGGATCATCATGCTGATGAAGCCCACGGTGAATGCGTGCCGATGAGAACCCATACGATTGTCAACCAACAGACCGGAAATCTGAAGCTCGTTCAGCGACTGCTCGGACACTCCAATTTGAGCACCACTGCCGATGTTTACACTCACACGTTTTCAGAATCGGAAAGATAGGCTGCGCTCGCCCTGGAACAGGCGATCTATGGCGATCTGTTCTCAAATGTTCTCAAAATCGAGAACAAGAACAATAGCGTGGCTCCAAACTAGAAAATCCATGCATACGGCTCTACTCGTAACTGTAACAATCCGGGAGACTTGCAGGAAATGAGTCGCGGAAGGGTTGGTTGCGGGGGGTGGATTTGAACCACCGACCTTTGGGTTATGAGCCCAACGAGCTACCAGACTGCTCCACCCCGCACTTCGATCATAGCAACGGGGCGAGATAGCGTCAAACCATCGAACGTATGTCCTCAGTGTCACCGCAATGAAATAAGGGATCAGCGGGCAGCCTCGCGAGAAGCACACTTTGCTCGCATCTGTGCCGTCGATCCCTTGTAGGCCGAACACTGCTGGCCAAGCCCGCTACTTCTTGCCTGCCGCGTTCAGTCTATCGTGATCGTAGTATTCGTAGGCGGACATCGGCTTCTCGCCACCCTTCTTCCAGATTCGTGAATCTTCCGGAATCTTGTTGAGGACGCGCGCCATCTCGCGAATATGCATGGCGACCGTGCCGCAACATGCGCCGATGAAGTTGATCCCCATGTCTCGCGCCTGCACAGCGTAGTTTGCCATTTCCTTGCGCGTGAGTTGCAGCGGATCCAATGCGTAAGGAAACTCCGGAAGGCTGGTGAAGTCTGGCTTGTCTTTCGGTGTCCGATAAGCAACCGGCTGGCAGGCAAGATATCCAGAGACCGCTTTGCGCATCTGTTCCATGGGGCCAAGAATATGCTCTGGAGGACGCAGGCAGTTCATGCCTACGATGTCGGCCCCGGCGTCAAACAGAGCCTTCGCCGCATCGGCCGCGCTTTTTCCCTCGGCCGTCTCGTCTTTGTTTTCGAAGCAAATCGTCACCATCGCGGGCAAGCCCGTCTTCTTGGCCCGTTCCACGGCAATCAGCGCCTCTCCCAGCCACGAAAAAGTTTCGCCGATGATAAAGTCCACCCCTTCGTCTACCTGGACGGTGAGTTGCTCGTCGAAAGTCTTGCGCACTCGATCGGCGGCGGAAGGGCTGCCGGGCTCGTACATCCACGTCAAGCTGAGATTGCCCGCGACCAGGCATTGATCGCCCGCAACTTCGCGCGCCACGCGCACAGCGGAGCGGTTGAGTTCCTCCAGGCGATTCTCCAGCCCAACCGTCGCCAGTTTGTCGCGGCTCGCGTAGAACGTTAGCGCTTGCAGCACCTCGGCCCCCGCTTCACGAAACTCCACATGCAGTTCACGCAGGGCATTCGGATACAACAGCGCAACTTCAGGTGTGAACGGACCCGCGCGCACCCATCCGCGCTTTTCGAGTTCGAGCAAATAGCCGCCGTCGCCAAGCACGGGGCCTTCCTTCAGACGTTCGAGAATCCCTTTCTTCTTCATGCTCTCTCCTGACAGTGGTTAGTCGTCCACATATTCGTATTCCGCTTTGATCGGATGGTTCTCCGCAAACCGGTTCGGGTGAAACGCGCTGATGTCCACCGTTCCGGCTTTCCCGTCGAGCACAAGCTCGCTCATGACCAGGCCGATCGCTGGAGAAATCTTGAAGCCCATGCCGGAAAAACCGGCGCACACATAAAGGCCCGTGATTCCCGGGATCTCGCCCAGCAGCGGCCGCGAGTCCGGCGTCATGTCATAAACCCCTGTGACGCCGCGCATGACTTCGGCTCCCTCAAGCTTCGGCACACGCCGGCACGCGCGGTCGATGATCTCTTCGAGCGAATCCTCGGAAGCACGCTGCGGAAAGTGATCCGGATCGACGGGGCGCTTGCCGTAGAAATCTCCGACCAGAAACTTGTCGTGCGCATCGGACCGAAAATAAGTTGCCGTGACCGAATCGATGCACGCACAGCCTCCACCCTTCATATCAGGCGCGTTGCGAAGAATGGCTACCTGGTGAAGTTCACACTCGATCGGCAGGTCGTACCCTGCCTCTTGAATCAAAGGACGTGTCCATGGGCCGGTCGCGGCGATGACTCTAGGCGATGAGATCGTGCCCCTATCGGTAACCACGCCGCGGATGCTGCCACGCTCAATCATCAGCGCCGTCGCCTGTGTGCGCGAAGAATATGCCACGCCCAGTTCCCGCGCTGCGCTGAGGAAGTCCCCCGCGACGCCTGCGCCATCCCCATAGCCGGAGTCGGGTTCGTAAGCTGCGAGGTCCACTTCGTCAACCTTCCAGTCCGGCTCCAGTTCGTGAAGCTGATGCTTATCGATCAACTCGACTGTCGCGCCAAGCTTCGTTTGCATCTCGACATTGAGCTTCAATCGTGCGGTTTCATTCGGATGCACAATGCGCACAAATCCGGTCTTGCGGAAGTCCCCGGGTGCGCCCACCACTTCCTGCCAGTTTTGAAACGTGCGCAGGCTCACCAAAGCCAACTGCACTTCCGGAGGAAAACTGTAGTGCATTCGAATCAAGGCAGACGAGCGCCCGCTGCCGCCGCGGCCCACATGATCTTTGTCGATGACGACGATCTTGCCTGCCTTACGCCTGGCCAGATGGAATGCGATCGACGCGCCCATTACGCCCGCGCCTAAAATGACGACGTCCGCAGTCTGGGGCAGGGAAGCGGAATGTCCGTTGCCGCTATTCATGCCGCGACCTCCCGGAATCGTCCCTTCTTCCAGTCGCGCAATGCCTGATGCGCTGCATTGCGGCCGGGCGCTCCGGTCACTCCGCCACCCGGATGCGCTCCCGCTCCGCACAGATAGAGCCCGTCGATCGGCGTGCGGTACTGCGACCATCCCGGCACCGGACGCATGAAGAACAATTGCTCCAGACGGAGGTCGCCGTGGAAAATGTTTCCTTCTGTCAAACCGTACGTTCGCTCGAGATCGAGCGGCGTCAAGACCTGCCGCGCCAGAATCGAGCCGGGAACGTTCGGAGCGTACTCGCCGATCTTCTTCACCACGCGGTCGCCGAGCAGATCCCGTTTCTCATCCCAATTGCCCTCCCGCAGGTGATAGGGCACGTACTGCACAAAGCAAGTCAGAATATGTTTCCCCGGAGGCGCGAGAGAGTCATCCGCATTCGATGAGACCACGCAATCCACCCACAGCTCTTCGGGAATCTCTCCAAACTTGGCGATGTCGTAGCAGCGCTCCGCGAATTCGAGCGATGGAACGAGTGTATAGAACGTGCGTTCGAGCGCAGTGGCCTGCGGCGAGGTTCCAGTGAACCGCGGCTCCTCAGCAAGTACCATGTTCACCTTGGCGCACGGCCCCTGCATTTTGATCCCACGAATCGAGAAAAGAAAATCTTCCGGAAGATCCTTCGCGTCGACCATCTGCAAAAATGTTCTTTTGGGATCGGCGTTCGACAAGACAATCCGCGCCTGGAGTTCTGCGCCATGCTCAAGAACGACCCTGCGCGCGCGGCCATTGCGCACATCAATGTGCGCGACCGAGGCGCCAGTACGAATCTCCACGCCCAGCTTTCTTCCCGCTGCGGCCAGGGCTTGCGTGATCGACCCCATGCCGCCCATTACGTGGCCGTAAAAGCCCTGCAGTTCGTGTTCCCCGCCGCTGAGCAAATGAAACAGGAGTCCGATCGCAGTACCCGGCTGGTATGGGCCGCCGTGCTTGCCGTACACATTGTTGGCGAGAAACATGGTCTTGATCTTCTCGGTCTCGTAATTCTGGTCGAGAAATTCGCCAAGGCTCCCCGTCAGGAAGGCAACCAGCTGCGCAATCTCGCGGTTGGAAATTCCTCGAAACCGTTTGCCCAAGCGAAACAAATCGCTCCAGCCTTTCCACGTCGATGTGTCGACTTCGGGCGGAGGCTCCATGAAGAATGGTTGCAGGTACCGCGCCAGTCTCTTCAGTTGGTCGTCGACTTCAACAAACCGGGCCGCATCTTTGGAAGAAATCTTGGCAAATTCCTGCCGGGCTCTCTCGCGGTCTGCCCACCACGGAACGACGTGGCCGTCGGGGAAGGGAACCTGAATGGCAGGATCGCAGGGAATCATCCGCAGACCGTGATCGGCGAGTCGTAGTTCGGAAATCACCTCGGGCCGCAACATGCTGGCGATATAGGAAGTCGTGGAAACGCGGCATCCGGGCGCGATCTCTTCGGTGACGCAGCACCCGCCGACAATATTGCGACGCTCCAGCACGAGAGTCGAGAGCCCGCCGCGAGCCAGATAGGCAGCCGCGGTGAGCCCGTTGTGCCCCGCACCGATTACAATGGCGTCGTAAGTCTGTTTCCCCATATGTTCCGCATCGCGTTGACCGTGGGTCACGGACATCCTGTAGAATTGAATTACATTACCGTACAAGCCAGCA
This sequence comes from Candidatus Dormiibacterota bacterium, assembly GCA_035632675.1. GTDB lineage: Bacteria > Acidobacteriota > Terriglobia > Terriglobales > Acidobacteriaceae > Sulfotelmatobacter. The sequence goes on along the minus strand of DASQGJ010000059.1, from coordinate 300,665 downwards.
AAAATGAAGTTGAAACAGGCCAGCCCCTGCTGTATGCTGTCGTGACTTAGAGTCACTCTCATGCCAGGAATTGCCAGCAATCGCGTAGCGCCGCCGCTCTACCAGCGGCACAGCAAGTTGCGCCCTCGTTCGGAGGCAAAACGTTCCCGCATTGTGGAAGCCGCCACCCAGCATTTCGCCGAGAACGGCTATCACGCCGCGCGGGTCGGCGACATCGCCACCGCTCTGGGCATCGCCAAGGGTTCCATCTTCCAGCACTTCGGCAGCAAAGATGGGCTGTTCTTCGAGGTTTATAAACAGGCCGTACGCTCCTTCGCCAAGTATCTGGACGCCCCGCCGGAAGTACGGCAAGTGGGATTCTTCGAAGTCCTGCGCTATTGGCTGGTGCGCACCGAACACCTCGTACACGAAGACTGGATTCCTTACCGGATTTCGCTCCTCGGAAACTACGGAACCGATCTCGTGCTGAAACGTGAGATCAACCGCTTTCTCATCAGCGAAGATCCTTACGGTACAGTCGATTTCGTGCGCTTCGGGCTGGAGCGGGGCGAACTGCGCGACGACCTCGATATTGAGATGATGGTCTCCATCATCGACTGGATGGTCGAACGCTTTCAGGATGCGTTGCTGACGGCCGAGCTTGATCCGGGGCTGTTCCGCCGCCAGGGTGAACTGGCGGAAAAGAAGGAAGCCCGGATCCTGCAGTTTCTTGCGATGCTGCAGCGCGCCATTGGCTCGCCTGCTCGCGCACCCGGCGCTAAACGTCAGAAGAATCGGGAGAATCATCGCCGCTAGTCTTGGTTTCAACACCAACTAATTTCTCAATATCACGATTGACGAGAGCGTAACCATGCAAGCAACCATCGAGCAGGTTCTTTCCAGCTACGACGACCGCGCGCCTCTGGCCGAGGCCTCTACGATTCCCGCACCCTGGTACGTCGATCCGCGCATCGCCGAACTCGAGCGCCAAAACGTTTTCAGCGAGACGTGGCAACTCGTCGCGCGTGCCAGCCAGTTGCAGAATCCGGGAGACTTTGTCTCGACGCGAGTCGCAGGCGAGCCCATCGTCGTCGTACACGGAAGCGATGGGATTCTGCGTGCGTTCTTTAACGTATGCCGCCATCATGCCGCGGCAGTGGTCACGCAGCCCTGCGGGCAGGCGGCGATTTTGCAGTGTCCCTATCATGGCTGGAAATATGGTCTGGATGGCTCCCTGAAGGGCATGCCGGAATTCGAAGGAGTGGAGAACTTCAACCGCGCCGACAACGGACTTCTGCCCATCCGCGTGGAGACCTGGGAGTGCTTCGTATTCGTGAATCTTGATCCCCAGGCTTCTTCGCTGCAGGAATTCCTCGGTGGCCTCGTGAAACGCGTCGCCCCTCTCGGCATCAGCAAACTTCACTACTTCGACCGCCGGAGCTACGACATTCATTGCAACTGGAAAGTCTACGTCGACAACTATCTCGACGGCGGATATCACGTACCCCATCTGCACAAGGGACTCAGTTCCGTGCTCGACTACAAGCAATACACGATCGAGAACGAAGACCGCTACTGCCTGCAGTCGAGCCCCATGGTTGCATCGAACGAGGACGCCTCGACCGGTGCGACTCGCAAGGGCGATCGCGCCTGGTATTTCTGGCAATATCCCAATCTCATGATCAACTGCTACGAGGGATACATGGACACGAACTACGTCATCCCCGTGGACGCGGACCACTGCACCGTAATTTTCGATTTCTACTTCAGCGATGTGAGCGAGGCCCGTCGTGCGTACAACACCGAATCGGTGAACGTTGGCAATCGAGTGCAGGATGAAGATCTCGGTATCTGCGAAGACGTGCAGCGCGGCCTGAAATCGCGGGCGTACCGCGCCGGACGCCTGTCGGTGAGGCGCGAAGCCGGAGAGCAATTGTTCCACCGCTTGTTAGCGGCTGATCTGAAAGGTAAATAGTGGAAGAGGCGGCCCAGTTGGAAGAGACGGCCTACGTGGAAGAGCGGCCCTTTCAGAGCCGCGCACACGCTCGCATCGGATTCGGGCTTCAGCCCCAGGTCATCATTGGTGGTCCCGCGGAATAGTTTCCTGCCATGTCTTAGTCTTCAGCATCTGCCCGTCCTGCAATAACTCTCTCGTGTACTTGTAATAAAAGTTCTTCTGATCAGTAGTAACCAGAAGATGTCCGCGCCAGACGAGCGTACGCCCCTTCAGAGCGAAAACACTCTCGGCTTCACCGCGCACCGAACAAGTTTCCGGATGCGCGTCGTCACCCTCATAAGTAAGGTTCTCGAAATCGTTCTGCGTTCCCCATGGATACTCGTACCCGTCCTTGCCCTTCCAGTGCACGGTCGTCTTCTGGCGCGCTTCGTCGCGCTCGACGGTCCATTCCCCGGGCCACGGAAATCCTGCATTCTTAATATCAGTCCGTTGCTCAGAGGGCTGCGGCGGAGAGAATTCCGGGGCCGCTGCGCCGTGAACCGAAACGACCGGAAGCACCAGGCGCGAGCCGTTCTCGCCGCCCAGTTCCAATGAAGTCGTCATTGCAAACGGAGTCGGCAAAATCATCGGCCAAAGCGCGTTTGACACCGCAACCCGAATGCGGTGCCCCTTCGGAAACACCCACGAAGTCAGGTGCATCTCGATGTCGAGCGGATAGATCTTGCCCGGCTCCAGATCACGCGGTTCACTCATCGACTCGCGCTGCGCTCCATTCAATCCTGCGCCGGTGATCTGAGTGACTGTCCCATCAGGAGCTACATCCGAAAGCCGCGCGAACCAGTTGGCTTGTGTCGCGGTGGCCGAAGCTCGCAACAGCGCACGGGGACGTCCAAGGATCGCCACCTCATGGTCAATCGGCGCCGAGTCATAGACCAGACTGAACGCATCGACCGGCCGCGGATCGCTCAGCAATTCTCCCCACCAGAACCCCGCTTCGACTCCGATGGTCGGGACGTATTTCAGATGATGCGTCTCCGGACTCGTCGTGGAGATTGCGAGCGTGTGATTTCCCTGCAAGAAGAGTGTGGCCCGGTGGGCGCTCGCTGGCGGCCAGACATCCTCGCGACGCCACTCGCCGGGCACTTCCGTTAGGTTCGGATCGGGCGGATGCCAGTGCTGCATGTAGATCACCAGCCGCGGATCATTCGCAACTCCCGTGTCGCGCCCTTTGAGCCAATAGTCAAACCAACGGACCGCCTGATCTCTCCACTCGACTCGCGGACCGAAATCCGCATCGTTGGGGAAGGTGTGGTTCCACGGCCCGACGATCGCCTTGATCGGCGCCTTCGATTTCATCAGCATGTCCGGCACATTATCGCGATAACCGTCCTGCAGACCGCCAATCAGAAAACTGGGAATCGTGATTTCGCTGAGTGGCCGCACCCGGTCGCGCCAGAAAGGCCCGTCGTGCTGATGCTTCAAGTAGAGCAGAGACCACGGTGGCGAATCGAAGCGCGGACCCAGAGTCTTCTCATCTAGCGAGTAATCGGGCGCGCCCACCCAGCCCTCAGCCATGTCCATGTTCAATTCAAATTCGTCAACATGCGCCATGCCGTCGATGTAGTGAACGTCGTCGTGGAAAAGTTCTGCCGTGGCATCGACCGCGAGAATCGCCTTGAGTCCGGGAACGTGCCGCATCGCCATCTGCAGCGCTGTAAAGCCGCCCCATGAAATTCCGAACATGCCCACGTTGCCGTTGGACCATGCCTGATGCGCCAGCCATGCGATGACCTGTTCGCCGTCAACCTGCTCCTGCTCTGAATATTCGCGCTCCTGTGGAACCCCCTCGCTCGCGCCGAATCCGCGAATGTCGACCCGCACGCTGACGTAGCCGCGCCGCGCAAAGTACGCGTGCTTGGGATAGTCTCCCGCCGCGGTTCCATCGTCCTTGCGATAGGGCAGGTATTCGAGCAGGGCAGGGAACTTCTCTCCCGATTTCGCGCCGTCGGGCATGTATAAGGTTGCTGCGAGGCGCACGCCGTCTTTCATCGGGATCCATGTCCGTTCCATGCGGACTCCGTATGCGGGGGCGGAAGGTGGTTCAACCGCGATAAGCGGGAAAGAAAAAATGAAAACGAGGCAGATGACCCACGATGTCCTGACCAACGCGGCCTCCGGGGCGGTAATCGATGACTCGGAGTCAGTCTGACACGCCCTGCTCGCGGCGCAGCGCGCGCAGATCAATTCCGAGTTGCTCCGCCTTCTTATACAGGTGACTGCGTTCCAGGCCAAGCGATTTTGCGGCCAGGCTCATGTTGTGATGGCTGCGCTTCAGCTCAGCGAGAATGACCTCGCGCTCGAAGGATTGCACGCGATCGGCCAGCGGCCCAGAGTTTGCCGCGGCCGCGGTAATCGCTCCGCCCGGCGCCGATTTCGGCAGAGCCATCTGCACGGTCGGCAGATCAACCTGACCCTCGGTCGCAAGCAGCATCAGACGCTCCACCATGTTGCGCAGCTCGCGAACATTTCCCGGCCACGCGTGAAGCTGCAATGCTTCCATCGCCTCGGCCGTGAAGGGAACAGGCTTCCAGCCGTTCTGCGCGCACACCTGCTCGGCGAAATGTCCAACCAGCGCGGGGATATCTTCCCGCCGGTCGCGCAACGGCGGAAGCACCAGCGGGAAAACATAAATTCGGTGAAACAAGTCCTGGCGAAATTTCTCTTCGCGAACCCGCGCTTCAAGATCGCGGTGCGTCGCCACCACCACGCGCACGTTCACTGAGATCGGCTTGTCTCCGCCAATCCTCTCCACCTCGCCTTCTTCCAGCACGCGCAGAAGCTTGGCCTGCATGTGCAAAGGCATGTCGCCAATCTCGTCGAGAAAGATCGTTCCCTGATCGGCCTGCTCGAACTTGCCGATGTGACGTCCCGACGCGCCGGTGAACGATCCCTTCTCATGCCCGAAAAGCTCCGACTCGATCAGTTCCGCCGGCACCGCCGCGCAGTTCAGGGTCACGAACGGCCCAGCTGCGCGCGGACTTCGCTCGTGGATGGTCCGGGCGACCAGTTCTTTGCCTGTGCCCGTCTCGCCCAGGATGCACACCCGCGACTCGCTGGCTGCAACGCGCTCCAGTTGCGCCATCACGCGCCGCATCGCGTCGCCCTTCCACACAATCTCGTGTGTGCCCAGCCGCTGGCGAAGTTGCTTGTTCTCGCTCTCCAGGCGCTGCAGCTTAAGAACGTTGTCGACGGTGAGCAGCAGTTTGTCGCTGGAGATCGGTTTCTCTAGAAAATCGAGCGCGCCCAGCCGCGTGGCGCGCACCGCCATCTCAATGTGTGCCTGGCCCGACATCATCACCACTGGCGCGGTCACTCCCTGTTGCTTCAATTCTTCGAGCAGCGTCAGCCCGTCTTTGCCGGGCATCACGACGTCAGAGAGAATCAGGTCAAAGCTTTGCGCCTTCGCCAGTTCCAGAGCGCGGCCGGCGTTGTCGCAGACCGTGGCTTCGTGCCCGGCGAGGCGGAAGGCGCGCGACAGCGACGCCAGTGTGTTGGCCTCGTCGTCCACGATCAGCAGGTTGGCTTTGTGCGGCAACGCTCCTCCGTGTTTCAGCGGGATAAATTTCCTTCCGTCACTTCGGCGTTCTTTGAAGCGCCGATCGCCTCTAGTGCTTCCAGATTTCTCGGTAACTCAATCACAAATGTCGTTCCCTTGCCGGGCTCGCTGTGAACACTGATCCTTCCGCCGTGATCGCTGATGACGGACTGCACAATGGCCAGGCCCAGTCCCGTTCCGTGCTGCTTGCTGGTGTAATAAGGAGTGAAGATGCGCTCGCATTCTTCGGGGGTCAACCCGGATCCGGTGTCGGCGACTTCCACCACAACTTTCCCGTCGTCACGGCGGGTTCGCAAAGCAAGGATGCCACCCTTCGGCATTGCATCCATCGCATTCAGCACCAGATTCGACAGGGCACGATGCAACAGTTCCGGGTCGGCGGCGATCGGCTCAACGTGCTCGCCCAGTTCGAGACGGCAGGCAATCGGTTCGCGTCCCGGCGCCTGCAATTGCGCCTGGAACAAGCGCGCCACAGCCGATACAACCTCGTTGACCTGTACCCGCTGCAATTGCGGCTGCGGCATCTTCGAAAATTCGCTGAAGCGCCCGATGATTGCTTTCAGGTTCGAAATCTCCGCCAGCAACGTGCGCGAACTTTCCGAGAAGATTTCATCGAACATCTCCGGACTCTGGCTGCGGGCCCGCATCAGATTCTCCACCGTGAGTTGCAGCGGGAATAACGGATTCTTGAGTTCGTGCGCCAACCGCCGCGCCAGCTCGCGCCACGCCGCCACGCGCTCGGTTTGTACCAGCCGCTCTTTCTGCGCCAGCAGTTCCGTCGTCATGCGATTGAACGACTCGGCGAGTTGGCCGACCTCGTCATGCCCCTCGACTTCCACACTCGCGTTCCAGTTTCCGCCGGCAACATCCTGCGCCGCCCGCGCCAGTTGGACGATGGGACGCGTCACTCGCGCCGACGCCCAACTGCTCAACAGGATGGCGAGAACAATCCCTCCGCCGCCCACCAGTAACGCTGAATTGCGGATGCTGCGCTTCAATTCGACATACGATCGCCGCGAATTCCCGATCAACAGTATTCCCAGCAGAGGATGATCCTTCCCCACACCGCGCAGCGGAATCGCATGAAAGACCTCTTCATCGGCCTGATCCGACGACCACGGAACGATTCCTGTGATTTCCTGGTTGTACTGCCGGACCGCATCCACCAGTGGCGCAAACTTGTCCGCGGGATGGGTCGCGTCCGGGGCGTTTCCCGTGGAAGCAGGATCGAGCAGTTGATCGGCAGAAAAATGATCGCCACGATTCTGGTAGAGCAAGGCGCGCATGTCGGCGGGCAGATCCAGCGCCATCAGAAAATTCCTGTCGAGCCGCCGGCCACCGATGACATAGACCGGATGTTCCCCCACGCGAATCGAGCGGACAGCAAACAGCCCGAGGGCGGTCGAGTCCTGCAACTCCTCCATCTTCAGGAAATGCCCCTTGTCGTCAGACGCGGAGATCTCGAATGTCGTATCGGGGTAGCCGAATTTCGCCGGCCATTGCGCGGATGAAATAATGGTCCCGCGCGAGTCCAGGAATTCCAGAAAATCGAGTTGGCGGTTGTCCGCCATCAAGCGGGCGAGATCGAAGTATTCTGCGGAGTCCGCCGACGTCCCGCTGAGCGCCGTCGCCATCCGTGATACCGGTTCGGACACCGCGATGCCCTCCACTCGCCGAGCCACGTCGTCTCCACGGCGATCAAATTCGCGCTGAAACTGTGCCACCAGCGCCGCGGTCCGCTGGTTCTCAGTTTTTTCGAATGCATTTCGAATGACCAGTTGCACCAGCAGGGCCACGCCTGCCACCGACAGGAAAACCGTCAGCGCGAAAACGGCCAGGAGCTTGCGCCGGAATGTCATGGTTTCGCGCTCTCCAGCCAGGCATTGGCCACGTCCCAACTTCCATCTATTCTCAAGGCCCAATTTCTCAGTCCCGAGGAGGAGGTATAGGAAGCTGGCAGATGGAACAGCGGGATCAGGCGCCCGGTAGCCAGTTCGGCCTGCTCGGCCGCATACAGATCTTCAGTCGGGCCGCTCTTGCTCTTCATCGCCGGCAATCCGGATTGTGCGGCCAGTTCCTGCAACGTGATCCACGGATCGGAGGCGGCCAGCGGTATGCGCACGAGCCGCACATCAGAACTGGCCGAGGCGCTGGGCTGCAACGACAATCCGGCGTCTTTGGCGTTCAACGCAACGCGCTCCGCCAGCAACCGCGCCAGCGGATCGCTGCCATCATATCCGATCGTCCATGCAGGAATCGTTCGCACTTGATCGCGTAGTTGCCGAGCCCTTGGCAAATCCGCCTCCGCCTTGAATACGAACCCATACCCGCTGATCCACGTCGGGAGAAGGCTGGCCGCCGGCTGCCCGGCGCCCTGCAGCAACACGTTGCGAATCGACCCGCGCTCCACGCTCAACCCCAGCGCCTCGCGTAGAAGTTTCCCCTCCGGAGATGAAGCCTCGCGAGTGAAAAGAAGAGCCAGCAACTCTGTCGGAGCGGAACTCGTCAGACTGTGGCCTGCCTGAGAGACACGATGGGTCTGTTCCGGAGCGACTTCTACCAGCTCCGCCTTGCCCAGTTCCAGTGCCGTCATTTGATCGCGAAAACTGCGGCCCATTTCAATCTCGATGCCCTCAAGAAACGGCCGCCCGCTCCAGTGCTCCTCTTCAGCCGCCAGACTCAACTTCTTCCCCGGCTGCCAATCCACGACGTGAAATGCGCCTGTCCCGATCAGCTTGTTGTCTGCGTCTCTCTTCACAATCGCATTTCGCGAAAGTGCCAGTTCCGCCAGCGGTGCGGGATCGGGGCTGTCGCACTCAATGATCACCGAGTCTCCCTCGGAAATCACGACCCACGATGGATTCGCCGCGCGCAGCGAAGACGCCGCGGCCTCGCCCGTCAGCGGCGTGCCATCATGAAATCGTATTCCGTGGCGCAGCCGAAACTGGCGCCGCTGATTGCCTCGCGCCAGTTGCCATGATTCCGCCAGCGCCGGTTTCACGTGCCCGGATTCGTCCACACTCACGAGTGTGTCAAACAGCAGCGCCGTCACGCTGCGTCGAGCGAAGGAATCAGGTTGGCTGCCGTCGGCAGGATCCAGAGACGTTAGTGCCGCCCGCATGGTCACATGCAGTGTGCCGCCGTATCGCGGCCGCGTCTCCGCCTCTAGGGCCAGAGCCCCCAACAGAAGGCTACTGGCTACAAACCAATTCCAGGCGATATGCCTCATAGCTTCCCGATTCTCGATTCTTCACGATGCCAATCGCTGTGTCGCCCCGTGCTTCGGACCACAATGCGGAAATCGCTCCGGGAAAATCCGCCGCTGCGCTGACCGCTACTGGCTCCCGGTCCGGAAATTCGTACGCCCGCACCGAATCGCTGCTCCGCTCACCCGCATCCGCAGCCAGCACCTGCCAGCCCGCGCCGCACGAGGTTCTCACCGCTGCGATGTCGCTGCCCCACTCGAACTTCGACGGCTGGTCGCTCACCCCATCGACCAAGTGAACCTTTCCATCTGTCGCGGCGAACAGCCATAGTGTGTATTTCTCTCGCGGAAGGAATGCGGCTGAATAGAATTTCGGCACCGTGCTGAACTTGCCGATTGCCGGCGTCAATACCCCGGTGAAGAAGTTGCGCGTCGGGGCGAAGAACGCCGCCAGAGGTGGAATTGCAGCGGAAGTTTTGCTCGTCGATCCAGCACTCGGGAAGACGGACGCGTTCACGCTCCCGCCCGCCGGCACCAACGGCCACGGATCGTCGCCGTCGTGGCAACTCATCGTCACAACTCCGCCGGCGCCGGTACGACAGATCACGCCCGGAAGGTAAGCGTCCAGCAGATGATCCCGGGCCGGAACGAGTCTGCCCCGCAAGTCCAGCGGCCATGGCCGCGTGTGGCTGACTTCCAAAGTCTGCTCCGCTTGCCATTTCCCACTTTGCAGCCGGTACAGTGAAACATTTTCAGGAGTCAGCACTGCGATGCGTGCCGGTGTCCCGTTTTCTTCCAACACCGCGAGGTCGAGCATCGGACCATCCTGCGTCCACAGCAAAGTTTTCCGTAGCGCAATGGGCATGGAGTCATGAACCACGCTCGACCTTCCTGAGCGCGCGACCGAAACCATCACCACCGACGCCGCACCCGCACCCTGGTGTATCTCCGCCACCCACACGTAAGACGTTGGATTTTCCGATAACGTAATCGCGACGGACGCCGCCGACTGCTCGGCTTTGACAAGATGGATCCCCGCCTGTTCGAGCGCGCTACGCAATCCGTTTTGCACGATGTCGCCATCGCGCCGTCCGAGCGACGAATGGTTCTCCACGGTCAGCGCCACCGCGCCGGGTCCGGTGACCGCCACAATCTTTCGTGCGAGTTGCTGTTCGACCGCACTCCAGTCGGCGGCGCGGGCAACGGCTGGCCCGAACGCCCCGAGCAGCAAAGCGAATCGGAGAACTCGAACCACGAAGGCGGGGCAGAAGGCGTTGTTCACCGATTTCTGACTGGTTTCTGGGATGGCCGAATTATAAACCGCGCCGCGCATGCCGCTGCCCTCCAGCCTCTGTACTGTTTGGACACCGCACCGGTCCGGGGAGGGAATTTCGTCTTCGTCGCGCAAATGTCCCTTTGCGGGGTGCCCCATTTCTCGCGCATTTTCTGCGCGAGAAGTGGGGCTTCTTGTTTGCCGAGCCTATCTCTCCTCCGCCTGTTCCGCCGGCGCCGCCGCAGCGCTCCCCAGGTTCATGCTGCGCAGCACATCATTCATGAAGAACTTCCCATCCGCCGGTACCATCATGATCTGCAGCTTGTCCGACAACCGCTCAGCGACGATCTTGTTGATCAGCAGCGGATTCTGTTTCAAGATCGCCGCTTCACTCTGCAGTCGCTCCGCATCAGCCGCCGCCGTCACGCGAATGCGATCGGCCTCAGCCTCAGCCAGCAGCTTGCGCCGTTCGGTCTCCGCCTTGCTGTCGATGACCTTGGCCTGCGCCGATGCCTCGGCATTCTGAATTGTCGCCTCCTTGCGCGCTTCCGCTTCCAGTTTGCTCTGCTGAATCTGTTTTTCTTTCAGCGGCAGCGTGTACTGCATCGCATCGGATTCTCCCTTCGCCTGCAGGACGTGCACCTGCGCCTCGCCCTCCGCTTGTTTGATCTGCTGAACCTTGGTGGCTTCCGCTTCCAGTTCCGCGATCCTGACCTGCTTCTGCTTGAGCTCCGTCTCCACGCTCATGCGGTCGTTTTCCTGCTCCTTGAGCAGCAGCGTCTCCAAACCTTTCGCATATTCCTCCGGCAGGTGAATGTCACGCAGCATGACTTCTTTCACCACGATTCCGTCGGCGGCCAGCTTCTGCGTGATCATGCCCGCCGCCCGTTGCCGCACCTCTTCGCGTTTTGCCGAGAACACATCCCGCACCGTATAGTTCGGAATGACTTCGCGCCAGACGCTGGCCACTACCGGCGGAACAATCTCCTTCTCCACCGGATGCGGCAAATTTCCCTGGATGTAGTCGAGCCGCTTCGGATCGAGCCGGTACCGTACCGTGATCGCCAGGCCGAGAGTCAGTCCCTCTTTCGCCTGCACGTTCAGCATTTGCGGCTTGGCTGAAACATTCTCGGCCGCAATCTTTCCGTCCTCCATCACTCCAGTGGTGAATACCTGATCGCGCGTATCAAACAGCGCGACATCTTCCACCAGCGGTTCCACGAAATGCACTCCCGGATACAGCGTTCCCGGCACCGTCCCTGAAGTCTCGCTGACCCGAACGCCGGCCATCCCACTGGGGACTACAACAATGCTGAACGCCAGCAGGATCGGGCCCCAGGCCAGCAATGCCAGCGCCAGGGAAGTGCGCCAGCGCCATTGTGGAAGCGGAGGCAGCGTGCCCGCACCCGGCGTGGCCAGCGCTCTTCGATACAGCAGTTCGCGATACGTGTCATAGCCCAGAATGCTCACAGCCACGAGAATCATCCCGAGGCCACCGCTCATCAGCAAGTACTTCAACGCCAGCATGTCGTTCTCCTCTGCGCCTTAGCGCTTCTGCCCTGGTTTCACCGCCGCCGTCTGCCGGGCAAAGAACAGCCGGAACACTTGTCCGAAGATCAGTTCTTCCGCCAGCAGAGCCACCGCCAGCGAGAAAACCATCCCGGCCACGACCGCCATGAGTGTGATTGCCATTTGCATAACGTCCTCCTGAGATCAAAATTGAGTCGCTAATTGCCGAGTCCAACCGGGTTCTGCGTTGCTTCCTGTTGCCCGGCCTGGGGCGCGCCCTGCGCGTCCGCGACGACCGCGTCGTCCGCCTTGCCACCGAACACTCGCGCCACCTGCTCGTCGCGTTCGCCGCGGATCTGCACCACGTCGCCGGTTCGCAGCATCGTGAACAGCCGCTCCATATCGCGATTGCGCAGACGGATGCACCCGTGGGACGCCGCGCGCCCGATCGACCGCGGCGCGTTCGTTCCGTGAATTCCGTATCCCTTCAGGCTCAGCCCAACCCACCGGGTGCCGACGGGATTGTCTTTTCCCGCGGGAATCACGTTCCCGGGCTTGTAGTAAGTGGGATTCGAAACGCGGCTGACGATTTTGAATTCGCCTGTAGGGCTTGGGCTCACCGCCGCTCCCACCGCGACTTGGAATTCGGCGATCACGATGCCGTTATCGATCACCGCAAGCTTGCGATCCACGAGGCTGACGAGCACGACCCGGTCGCGCTGCGCGGTGGAGGGAATCGGGGCGGCACTCTGAGCGACAGAAGGAATAGCAGTCAATGCGAAGATTGCCAGCACCACACCTGCGACCGCTTTCTCTGAAGCTCTTTGAGTGATTCGGTTCATCTCTGCCCCCCTTTTTGTAATCACCAGCGCTATACCAGAGGGCAGAAGAATAGCCACAATCTAAACTATTGAAACAGAATGACTTGTGATGTATCGAACGCTGGAATTCGTGGTCGAGAAGCCACGGTTGTGTCTAATGGCACACACCGGGAACTGAGAACAAGAATTGAAGACCGCGCGAGAACTGGGAGGCAAAGCTAAGAGCTAAGAGCTAAAGGCTAAGAGCTGAAAGCTGAGAGCTGAGAGCTGAGAGCTGAGAGCTGAGAGCTGAGAGCTGAGAGCTGAGAGCTGAGAGCTGAGAGCTGAAGCGAGGGAGGGGAGGTACTGGATTTCCTTAGCCTTCAAGCGCCCGGCTCCCGCCGTCTGGGGTAACGGCTTGTGGGGTTCTGTGGGTGGAGCCGGGCGATCCTATGACTAGAAGGCCTAGTTCAATTGTGCTCAATGTAGCCTTGTCGAATGTGGATTTCTGTGACGGCGGTCACAGTTCATCGTGATTAGCGTCATCCCGCCTTCGCCGCCCGTGTCGCGTGTTTGCCCGCGCACATTTGCCTGTGACCGAGATCACCGCCCGCCCGCCGCCTGGCTTCTTACACTCACTCTTGAGCGAGCCGGAAGCGCTCATTCGAAGTGCTCATTCCAGGAGACTGATTTCATCATGGCCTACGTAATTACTGATTCGTGCATTAAAGACTCCCTCTGTGTCGAGGTCTGTCCCACCGATTGCATCCATCCCAAGCAGGACGAGCCCGGCTTCGAAGCCTCCACTCAGATGTATGTGGATCCCGAGGGCTGCATCGACTGCGGTGCATGTGTTCCCGCCTGCACGTCCGACTCGATCCACGCGCTGGAAGATTGTCCGGAGGACAAGAAGGAATTTATCGACAAAAACGCAGCATATTTCAAGCAATAGAGATCTTCCATTTTGCAGTCGCCGGGCTTTCGGATTCAAGAGGTGCGAACCAGCCCCCCTCCGATGCCCGGTGATTGTTTTGGTACGCCGAGCGCGTACCTCTGGGCGGTAGTCGGCGGGGCCGCGCGCGCACCCCCTCCCCAAAACAATTGTCCTCCTGAGGAGGGCGAAAGCTCCGAGGGACCCCACGAAACCCCGAAAGCGCCACCGCAGTAGCCGGGCGCCCCAACCTAGGTCAGATACCGCGATGCCAGAGGTTGCCCACCCTTGCGTCGTTTGCAAGGGTCGGAACCTCCTCGCGACCCGGGTCGGAAAGATGGGCGCAAGGGGTCAGAAATGCGCCTTTCTCACGCCGATTTCGTCACAACTCGCATAACTCGTTTTGAATGAATGACGGGGACGGTAGGCCGCGCCCTCTATGCGTAGAAGTAAGGTAATATTGTATATACAATTGTTGACAGTCCCCCACCCTGCGTGCATAATGGTGTATATACAGATGATATGCAGTTTGACTGGGATGACGAGAAGAATCGAGCGAACTTTGCGAAGCATGGTGTCAGCTTCGAATTAGCGAGCTACGTATTCGACGACCCGCTACACCACAGCGTGCTTGACCCCTGTGAGTACGAGGAGCGATGGCGGACGATTGGGGTCGCGAAGAATCTTATGATAATTCTTGTCGTCCACACAATCACCGAAATCGAGGGCGAAGAAGAGCTCATCAGGGTTATCTCTGCGAGGCTCGCTACTGCCCATGAGAGGAAGGCATATGAAGAATCGCAACAAGAATTTTGACGCCGAACTCGCCGCCCTTGCCCGGAAGCGCGACGAGGAGATCGACACCTCCGATATCCCTGAGGTCAAGGACTGGAGTGGTGCTGTGGTCGGGAAGTTCTATCGGCCGGTCAAGGAGGCGGTCAGCATCAGGCTCGACTCGGACATACTGGCATGGTTCAAGGGCCAGGGCTCTGGATATCAGACACGAATCAACGAAGTGCTGAGAAAGGCGATGGCAAGCGGCGCCTCCACCGCTCGGGGCGAAGGAGACTCTAATGCCAGCGCAAGGGCCGTCGTCCCCGGAACGAGGTGTCGAAGGCTTCGGTTCCCTGCGCTGGAGAGGCACGGAGAACTCGGGAGATGTGACGAGATAGCCGAGGCGATTTCCGAAAGAAACTCCTTCTTCGCGGTCGCGAGGTAGAGAAAATGGAAACAATTACCTTCTATTCGTACAAGGGCGGGTCGGGACGCTCATTGGCTCTCGCGAATGCGGCCGTCTACCTCGCTAAGCTGGGATTCAGAGTTGTAGCCTTGGATTTCGATCTCGAGGCACCCGGCCTCCACTACAAGTTCTCGCGAAATGAGGACGCCTCGCCTCTTGCCGTAGAGAAAGGCATTGTGGATTATGTTAATGACTTCCGATTGAATGGGGAAGTCAGCCTTCCGCTGAAGAACTTTGCCATCTGCGTTCCCGTACCAGGGATCGAGAAACCGATGGTACATCTTATACCTGCTGGACGGGCGCCATCCCCCGACTATTGGTCCATGCTTTCTGCCATCAACTGGCACGACTTGTTTTACGAAAAAGGTGCGCAGGGCGTGCAGATCTTTAAGGAGTTGCAAACGCGGATTCTTGACGAGTTCCAGCCAGACTTTCTCCTGGTTGATTCACGAACCGGAATTACCGAAATAGGCGGCGTTGCTACAGCACTCTTGGCGGACAAGGTCTTGTGCTTAGTCTTGCCAACCCTCGAGAACCTGGACGGCGCTCGTACTGTTCTCCAGAGTCTAAAACGCTCCAGGCGGGAGCGTGGTGGCACGGATCTGGAGATCATGGTTGCTGTCAGCAGGCTCCCAAAGATGAGAGGTTCGGAAGATGAGCGCGAGCGAGAGGTCACCAAGCGCATTCTGTCGGTGCTGAATCAAGATTCCGGGGACAGCAAGGACGCGCTCCAACTCAAGGAAGTGTTTGTACTTCACTCTGAGGCTGCTTTGCAGGTTCGGGAGGAACTAAGGGTCGGGGGCGGTACGAACCCGGATGACTCGATTCTATTAAGAGATTACTTAAGGCTCTTTGCTCCATTCGTACCGAAAGAATCAATCGAGCCCAAGCTAAACGACTTAATCCAGAAGGCATGGGCGAAGCTTCGGCAGGACCCAGACGCGGCAGTGGAGGAAATGGAACAGTATGCGGAATCTTTCGGTCACCCTGAAACCTACCGCGAGCTCCTCCGCTTCTACCAGGTCAGGAATGCGCCGCCTGCATTGATCTTGAGGCGTGCCCAGCGGCTGTGGGAGATCACGCGCGATTCAAGCGAGGAATATTTGTGGGCGGTGGTGCGGAGACACTTCGAACCCATACCTTCTTTTCAAAGAAAACCAGCTGAATGGTCCCCGGACCTGGATTTTATGCGGGCTCTTTGGCGAGATGCTGGGGCGAAGGACGCCGGTTTTGGCCTTAAGCTCGCAGAGGCGTACAGCAGTGAGGATCAACAATCTACCGCGGCAGACGTCCTGCTAGAGATCATCCGAACGTTCGAGCCGTCCGCTAAAGTAGTTTCGCGCTGTATTTACATGCTCGACTTCTCGAAGCGAGGCGACGAGGCAGAGGAATTGATCCAACAATTCAAGGCGAAGCTTGGAACGGAAATGGAGGTCGCAACTGCTTGGGCTCGCCACGCTCTCCGGAGTCAGAACAAGGCCGCAGCCGTGGAGCTTACCGGCTCGCCTGTGATTGCCCGGTTGCGTCCGAGCCTAGCGGGGCTGCTTCACCTCCGAGCGGGAAATCCAGAAACGGCTAGGGTTCTCTCCCAAGCCATTCTGGGCGAGATCAGCGAACGGGAAGTTCCGAGGGCAGACCTCGAAGATCTTGGAATGCTGTTCCGGGAGCTAGGCCGGTTCGACGAATTTGAAAAAGTCGTGACACAGTCGTATCCGATGGAGGTTGTACGGGAGCTGCGCGAAAGACCATTGCGGTTACGGCGCGGGTAGGAATGGGCTGATTAGATAACCGTGTCGGCGGGTACCCCATCCTTGCGCGTTCTTTGCGCAAGGGTGGGTTCCACGACACGTGCATATGTTGGGATCATCCCGGGCCTCTGCAACAAAGTCTCGGCTGGTTCCGCACTACGTCGCCTTCATCTCCCGCTACATCACCTTCCGCAGCCCCGTGTTGATCCGCGTCTGATACCGCCGCCCCTCCTTCTTGAACCACGCCAGCACATCGGCGTCCAGCCGCAGCGTCACCGGCTTCTTTAGTGGACGATAAAGATCGCCGATCTTCATGCTCTGCAGATTCTCGTCCATCAATCCCGCGAACCCCAGCGCCGCCCTCCGCCGACGATTCCCGGACCGTCGCCTTCTGTTCGCCTTACCGCTCTTTACCTTCGAATGTGACCCGCGCTCACGTTCTGATTTCTTCATAAGCCATTCATCGCGCTCGACTTGCAGGCTCGACGCAGAAAGTACGTACAATATTGGGCAAGAATATACTTGACTCATCAAAGGCTCTGTGCCATTATGGATTCATGCAATCCGCACCCAAGACTCTCGTACAAGCGATTAAGTACTTCGCGGACCTCGACAATTGCATCGACTACCTTGCAAATAGGCGCTGGCCAAAGGGACCGATCTGCCCCACGTGTGGACGCACTGACGTTACTTACGTCCCGTCGCGCCGTCTGTGGCAGTGCAAGACGCGGCACCCGAAGGCGCAATTCAGCATTAAGACCGGGACCGTCCTTGAGGATTCCCCGCTTGGTTTGGATAAGTGGTTGCCTGTGATGTGGATGGTTGCCAATTGCAAGAACGGAGTTAGCTCTTGGGAAATTCACCGCTCTCTGGGCGTCACACAAAAGACCGCGTGGTTCATGCTTCACCGCATCCGCCTCGGGATGCAGGACGGTTTCTACGGTGGCAAGCTTGGCAGCGGCCCTGATGCTGAAGTCGAAGTCGATGAGACTTTCATCGGCGGCAAGGCGCGCAACATGCACAAGGATCGCAAGGCCCGCCTCACAGGCCGCATTGACGATGACAAGACGGTCGTAGTCGGATTCTTGGAGCGTGGCGGGAAGGTTCGTACACAGATCGTCACAAAGCGCCAAAAACAAAACTTGCAGCCTATCGTTAGGGAACAGGTGCAAGCTGGTGCGGCACTCTATACCGATGCGCTCAAGGCTTACATCGGACTCGACACCGACTACGGACATCAAGTCGTAGATCACGCTGTCGAGTACGTGCATGGTCGCGTACACACAAACACCTTGGAGAACTTCTGGAGCTTGCTCAAGCGCGGATTGCATGGAACGTATGTGAGCGTTGAGCCGTTCCACATGTTCCGGTATCTGGACGAACAAATGTTCCGTTTCAACAATCGGAAGGATATGGACGATTCGGACCGATTCAGGCTGCTCTGTACTCAGATCGTGGGCAAGCGATTGACTTACGCAGAACTGACGGCGAAGGAAGATAAAAAACCGGAAGCCATATTCTAGGAGATTGCCTAGAGGTCGAAAGCGGAAGGCGG
Source organism: Candidatus Dormiibacterota bacterium (assembly GCA_035632675.1). Classification (GTDB taxonomy): domain Bacteria; phylum Acidobacteriota; class Terriglobia; order Terriglobales; family Acidobacteriaceae; genus Sulfotelmatobacter. Next base: position 282,852 of record DASQGJ010000059.1, on the reverse strand, counting down.
CGTAGTTGCTTTCCGCTTTTTCTTTGACCCACGTTTCGGGCCGCGCCTGTGTGGGTTCGCGTCTACTTGTTTTCGGTACTCCGCTTCGCGTTTTTGCATTTCTTCGCGTGGCACCGTAAGCAAGCGGTCTACCAGATTCGTAAACCTGTTGTACTCGCCGGAATGTTTCATATTCGCCCATCATATACTTTTAGCGAAGGGAAGATACATGGATTCACATTCAATGCAAATCCTGCTTGCTTCATTTGCTGAACAGCAGTATATGTTCAGCCTTCTAGTCAAATTGCTTGAGGAAAAGAGCATTCTCCAGAAAGACGAACTAAGCAAACGATGTAACGAAAAAGGCCGCGCCAGATTCAAGAATGATCTCCTGGAAGAGTTAGTGTCTCGTGGTCTAAAAATCTCCGGAGATTCACCTTCCGCATCACCTGAAGAATCTCCTTCCGCTTCTCAATCGGCAAAGATGGAAGCAACTGATCCCGAGTCACCCATGAAGTCTTGATGTAGCGATTGCAGCCTTGCAAGCCCAACATGAGACCGCAAAAGTCGAATTTCTTTAGGTCGTCCAGTCGCATCGCGTTTTTCACGATTTTCTGCAATTCAAGGTGGCGCGGAAAACCGTCCGACAACCTATTCCCAGTCAGCGCTTGCCATGTATTTAGTTGAGCAAACCAGTAGACGGCCAAATCAGCAGCTTGCAAGGGAGGAGTTTTCTTTGGGTCGGAAAATACCATGTCATCCGCTAACTTATGGCGACACTTCATCGGAGGGTCTGTATTCAGCATCTGCTCATAAAGTTCGAGCGCCTTCATCCTGTATTGCTCTTGCCGACTCATGATGGGGAAAATCTTGTCATCGTCTTTGACAAAATTAGCACCTTGAATCATGCAGAATTGAAATGGTAAGAAATATGGCTTCGTGGGAGCACCGTGAGATGCCCACTTGAAACCGTTATGTATTCCACCCGTCAAGTATCGGCGCTCGTCTTCGGTAAACTGGAAGAAGATACGTTGGTCAACAGACGAAAGAAATAGCGCGACGTGCCTATCGTTGATGGCCCTAAACAGGGCATTAATGAATGATTCGCGCTTTCCCTTCTTCCAAGAACGATACTTCGGATAGTTTTCGTAAAACTCAACCGAGTGAAAGTACCGTTCTGATTCTGGCAGATCGCGCATGTATTCTTTCAGGATGAATCGCCAGTCTCTTTCAAACTGTTCCCACTCATCCTTTGGCGCAATATATCCAGCAATTGAACAGTAGGGGCTTCGGGCATCAATCCCGGCCTCGTCCATGTACGACTTAAAGACCATAAATCCGCTCTTCGGAGTTGCTCCGTGGACTACATCGTAAATCTCGGAAATCCATGAGGAGGTGTTCACAGACCACCTCCCGCTGCCCTGTCATCCCCATCTTGCGCTGACCCATTTGATGAGTCAACGATATTCTTGCCCAATATTGTAAGACAAATGTTCCTTCAGGAACACTGTGGAAAACTCCCGCCGCTATCCCGCAAGATCCTCAGCGACAAGCACTTCCGCCTCATCGTCCGTTCATGACCGTCCCACCCGCACATCATCCGGTGACGCTCCACCCTCGCCAGCATCGCCCCGGCCGCGGAGAGGCCGGCTCCCCCCGACGGGCACTCAGAATGCTCTCTGGGTTGACTTCCCACCTTTCCCCCACTATTGTTCCGCGCATGAACGCCGTCAAAGCGACTCGACAGTTCGAAGACTGGCTTGGCCATCGCACCGATCTGGTCAAGAAAGACTTACGCCTTAAACATGCCACCATGAAGGCGGACGTCTTCCCTTTCTTCCGGGCCACGTACTATCGTTGGGCCCAAGTCTGGCTCCGCGTTTGTCCTGAGCTTGCCCATGCGCCTCACGTTCTGGCGGTTGGCGACCTGCACGTGGAAAACTTCGGGACCTGGCGCGACGCCGAAGGCCGCCTCATCTGGGGCGTCAACGATTTTGACGAAGTCCATCCCATGGCTTACGCCAACGATCTGGTTCGCCTCGCAGTCAGCGTCCACCTCGCCTGCGAAGAGGGTCACTTGCCCCTCAAGGGAAAAGACATCTGCAACACGATTCTCGAGGGCTATCAAGAGGCGTTGCGCGCCGGCGGGCTGCCCTTCGTCCTGGGGGAGAAAAATGACTGGCTTCGTCGGATCGCCGAGAGCGACCTGCGCGATCCCGTACTCTTCTGGCGAAAGATGGATGCGCTCCCTACCGTGAAGGGAGAGGTCCCGCCCAGCGCCATCGATGCCATCGAGCATTTGATGCCGGCCCGCAATGTGCCGTACCGCCTGGCTCATCGGGTCGCGGGTCGAGGAAGTCTAGGGCACGCGCGTTACGTGGCCATCGCCGACTGGAATGGCGGCAGGATCGCCCGTGAAGCCAAGGCGTTGGTGGCGTCCGCATGCTATTGGGCGCGAGGCCATGAGGGACCCTCCGAGATTCTTTACCAGACCGTCATCAGCCGCGCCGTGCGGTGTCCCGACCCGTTTGTACAACTACGCGGCCGCTGGATCGTGCGGCGCCTGAGTCCGCATTGCTCGCGCATTGAACTGGCCACTTTGAAAGCTCCGGGTGAGGAAATGCGCCTGCTGCATGCCATGGGCTGGGAAACAGCCAACATTCACCTGGGAACCAGGAGTGTGCGCAAGCAGGTTCTTCGTCACATCGGAAAGCAGACAGGGAAGTGGCTGCACAGGGCTACCGAGGCAATGTTGCAAGCCGTCCGCGAAGACTGGAAGACGTGGAAAAAACACGGCTACCAATGAATTGCGCCCGCCGTCAAGCCACCCCCCTACGCGCAGCGGCGGCTGCAGGTGCCGGAACGTTAGCCGCCGGACGCCGCAACGGAGCCAGGGCGACGCCATGCTCGCGGTCATACATCAGGGTCCACTGTGTGGCACACTCATCGCAGAGCCAGTAGTGTTCCACCTGCCGCTGCTGTTGCCGGGCGCGGACAAAAGGCGGCGCCACCGAAGTACCCGGCTTAGGCAAGCGTTCCGTTTCTACCAAAAAGAGTTTGCCCTCTCTGAGTTTCAGGAAAGGCTTGCCACATCCTGTATTGGCGCAATGACTGAGCATCTCTGAACTGCTTTCTGCTCTCCAAGACAATTTCTCAGGAGCACTCGGCTGTCACTCGGATGTGATTTGCGAGCACTTGTTGTGCCATCGCTCTCTGAGACGTGGCTCAAGGCTTGCCGGGCCTCGCGCACCTCATCGGAATCACATATCCACCGTTCTTGCCGAGCATTCGGCAGCGACTGCCGACGCCACGTCGCCCGGCGCCTTGCCGTCCTTCACCTGGGCATCTACCATTCTTTGTATGCCCACCGTGCTCGTCTGTCCTCCAAATTATTTCGATGTCATCGATCAGAAAAATCCCTACATGTCGAGAGAACACGCAGTCGACAGAGTGAAAGCGCGCACCCAATGGGAAAATCTCTGTAGCGTTTTGCAACACAGCGGATGCGAGGTCGAAGTTATCGATCCCATCGCGGACCTTGAAGACATGGTCTTCGCCGCCAATCAGGTCTTCGTGGGCGAACAAACCGGTTACGGAAAATTCGCTGTGCCCAGCCGCATGGTGTATCCGTCGCGGCAGCGCGAAGTGCCTTTCTATGCGGAGTGGCTCCGTGCGCGCGGGTACCGCATCATCGACATCGATTTTGGCGAAGACTATCTCGAGGGCCACGGGGATTTGCTGTGGCACCCCGACACATCGCGCATCTACGCGGGATATGGCTTCCGCAGCACGCGCGGCGGTGTAGATAAATTTGCGGCTGCCATGTCCGAAATGGGAATTCCCGTCATGCCCCTGCAACTGGTGGATGCGTACTGCTATCACCTCGACACCTGCTTGTGCCCCCTCAACACCGAAGCGGCCCTGATCTTTGCCGGAGCGTTTTCGGCCGAGGCTCTCTCTGCGCTTCACAATTCCTGGCGGCGTCTTCATCTGCTCAGTGCCGAGGAAGCTCACCGCTTCATGGGAAATGGGATCGTGGTCAACGGCCGCTACATCACTCCGCACGTGACGCAGCAGTTAGAGGCCATGCTTCGCCAGGAAGGACTCGATCCCGTAATCGTCGATACCTCCGAATTCGAAAAAGCTGGCGGCAGTTGTTTCTGTCTCAAGACATTTCTGCCATGATCCGAATGCAGGTCGCCCTCGGACGTGTTCGTCCGGAGCCTTGGTGTCGTGAGCTTCGTGCCGTGAGATTTGGTCGTGAGCTTCGTGTCCATGAACTGCGTGTCATAAGATAGTCAATCGAATCCATGGAGGTGCCCGTGTTCAAGCTGGCAATTCCCCTCGTCCACGTATCCAGTTCGACCGTGGCCGAGGATTTCTACTGCAAACGCATTGGGTTCCGCCGTGAATTCGCCCATCGCCCCGACGAAGCGCTGTCCGATCCGTGCTACATGGGCATGTCGCGCGACGGCATCTGGATTCACGTTTCCTCGTTCTCCGGAGACGGGGTCGCGGGCGGCGTGATCAATTTCCTCGTGAACGACGTTGATGCCCTGCACGCCGAGTTCGTCGCGAGGCAAGTTCCGATTGCTGTCGGACCTGTCGACCAGACCTGGGGTTCGCGGGAAATGTATGTTAGAGACCCGGACAACAACTGTCTCCGTTTCATCCGCCAATGATTGATCCAAGTACGAGTGATCCAAGCACGATTGATCCAAGCACGAGTGAACCGAGCACCAGTGACCCGAACACGACTCCGCATTCCAACCTGGTTCGCGTAGCACGATTCCCCGGGCTGCGCGCGCTGGCTTGGGCAGGGGATCAACTCTATGCCTCGCGTGGCTACCAGGTCTTGCGCGCTACCATTCGCGATCCATGCAACATCACGTGGCAGCCGGTTGCGAATTTCGTGCCCACGTGGCAACGGCGGCTCTCGGTCACGAATCGCTTCGGTGCGCGCGTGCTTCGCGACGGTTTTCACGCGTTGACGGTGCTCCCGTCGGCTGGACTCGTCGGCGCCGTGCCGGGAGCGATCGTGACCACGCAGCAAGGCGAGTTCCGCGCAACGCACACGATCACGCGCGGAACTCGCCCCCTGCACATCACTGCGGTGCCCGGGGGCGCTATTTACTGGGGAGAGTATTTCGATAACGCGTCGCGGGATGAAGTCCACGTGAATGCGTCCAACGACCAGGGAGCAACATGGAACGTCGCCTACACATTCCCCCGGGGCGCCATTCGCCACGTGCACAATATGGTTCATGATCCCTGGGGCAACTGCCTCTGGGTGCTGACCGGCGACTACGGCGACGAGTGCCGAATCCTGCGGGTCGCCTGCGATTTCAGCCGAGTCGAGGTTGTCCTGCAAGGCCAGCAGCAGGCGCGTGCGGTTGCCGCCATTCCAACCGAGCATGCAATCTACTTTTCTTCCGACACGCCCCTCGAAAAGAACTATGTGTATCGCCTTGACCGCGAGGGAAACCTGAGGCAACTCGCGCCCCTCAGCAGTTCGTCGATCTACGGATGCCGCGTCGGCAGCCATCTCTTCTTCTCTACCATGGTAGAACCGAGCGAGGTGAACCGCGACCGCGCCGTTCGCATCTACGGGGCTGATGTCAGCAAAGACGATTGCTGGTCCCCGCTCCTGTCATGGGAGAAAGACCTTCTGCCGATGGAACTCTTTCAATACGGGAACGCGTTCCTGCCCGACGGCAATAACACCACCCCATATCTCGCCGTGACCACGGTCGCCGTAAGATCCGACGACATGACTCTCTCGCTCTACTCAGTGAACTCTTAAACGAACGTTGCCGTAAGATGAATGACGTAGCGCCGCCGTCCGGGCGCCTGTCGTGGCATCTCGCCGACGCACTGCGAACCTGGCGAACGCCGCTGCGAGCAACCAACCGACCGTGCCCAATCTCGCCTACTACCGACGCATCTTCAGCGCCTATGTCATCGGCGGCAACAGTCACCTCACGTTCTGGCATGAGACGCCCGCGGAGAATGCGAACGCCACCCCAGGCCAACTCGACGAATACTACATGCTGTTCGCTGAAAAGGCCGACTACTCGGGCGCTCACGATTCCTCCGGCATTCCGCAACTCGACTATCACGGCCACATCGGTTTGCAGTACAACCCGATCGCTATTGCGCAATTCGGCTTGGGCAACTACAACCTTTGGCGCCGCACGTCAGACGCGGGCCGCAAGCAGAAATTCTTCCGCATCGCCAACTGGCTGTGCGCGCACCTTGAACAGAACTCCAGTGGACTGGCGGTCTGGAACCACCACTTCAATTGGGAGTACCGCGACACTCTCCGCGCCCCGTGGTATTCAGCATTGGCGCAAGGGCAGGGAATCTCCGTGCTGGTGCGCGCCCACAAGGAGTCCGGCGACGCCCGTTATCTGGATGCGGCCCGCCAGGCATTCGTTAGTTTTCAGCGGCCCATGGCCGAGGGAGGCGTGGTCTTCACCGATGAGTCCGGCGACGTGTGGTTCGAAGAGTACATCGTCGACCCGCCCACGCACATTCTCAATGGATTCATCTGGGCGCTGTGGGGTATCTACGACTACATCCTTGCCACCAACGACGACCGTGCGCAGGATCTCTTCTCGCAGGGCGTGCGAACGTTGCTGCACAATCTCGACCGCTACGATCTCGGCTTCTGGTCACTCTACGAACAGTCCGGCACGCGTTTGCCTATGGTAGCCAGCGCGTTTTACCATCGCCTGCACATCGTGCAATTGCGTGTGATGCACCGTCTGACAGGAGAAGAGGCGTTTGCCCGCATCGCCGATCGCTGGGAAACCTACAGCCGCAGCCGCGCGAAACGCACTCGCGCCCTCTTCTACAAGAGCGCCTTCAAGCTCTGTTACTACTAGAACCCGCAAATGGTTTGAACGGTCGAGGCTTCCAGGCGCGCCGCCCCTGCCGGGAGTAAAATCTGTACCAGTCCGCGAGGTGGAGCATGCGTAGTTCATGGGCCTGCCTTCTGGCGCTCCCGCTCATTGCCACCACTTGCACTGCCCAGTCCGATAAGCCCTGCGTGGCCGGTCGAGTCGCCACACTTTCGGACCGCGACGGAGTCACGACGAAAACGGTTTCGTTCACCGGGAAGTTTGGCAGGGTGACCGCCCACGTCTTTCTTCCCGATACTGCGGAGCCGGTTCCCGGAATCGCTTTTTCCTATTCGTCAATCCAGTACGAGGATTCGCTGACGGATCTGCGTCCATTTGCACGGGCCTTGGCGAGAGCGGGAGCGGCGTCCATCATGCTTGACGGCACCATCGACTGGCACACCCCCAACGATGATTTCAAGCGACCTTGGGCGGAATTCAACTGCGCGGCAAAATGGCTGATGGCAAGCGCCAACCTCGATCCAGAGCGACTCGCGATCGGTGGGCCGATCCAGTTCGGGCATGAACTTCCTTTTTGTCCTTCGGAGACCGAGCGAACATGCGACCCATGGATCTACGTCAACTACGGTTGGGATGATCCAATGGCGATCCGCGCAACCAAGCTTATGAAGACTCCGCACAGTCAGCTCCACGTGACGAACATGGTGACGGGCGGCTTTCACCTGAAGGACGTTGAGTTGGCGTGGCTGTTGGAAGAGGCTGGCCCTGCAGCCGTGGCTCAACGCTGAGTTGCAGGATTACTCCCGAAATCGGCGCTTCGTTTCCCTGTCACAAACGCCCCTCTCTACGGTACCCTCTACCTTCGCGTGAATATCCTCTACGTCTCCCAATACTTTCCGCCAGAGATGGGCGCGCCCGCCGCCCGCGCCGCCGAACTGGCCCATCATTGGGCCGAGGCCGGACACCAGGTCTCGGTGCTCACTGGTTTTCCAAATCACCCCACCGGTCTTGTCCCTGAAGAATGGCGCCCGCGATTACGCCGCCTGGTCTACCACGAAACGGTTGACCACGAGAATGGCGGTCGCGTCGATGTCTACCGCACCTGGCTGTGGCCGCTGCCCAATCGGAAGTCGCACGAGCGCATGCGCAACTACGCGTCCTTCTGTGTGTCCGCTGCGTTGCGCGGCCTGACTCTCCCGCGTCCTGACGTCATTATCGCCACATCGCCACAACTTCTGGTGGGGCTCGCCGGATGGTGGCTCGGCTTCTCACGGCAGGTCCCATTTGTTTTCGAAGTGCGCGATCTATGGCCCGAGTCGCTGACCGCAGTCGGAGTCGGCAACGAAGATTCTCTTCTTCACCACACGTTGGCCGCCATCGCAGGATTCTTGTATGAGAAAGCGGACCGCATTGTTGTCGTGACGCCGGCCTTTAAGGAGTATCTAATCGAGCGCTGGCATGTGCCCGCGGAGCGGATCGCCATCGTCGAGAACGGAGTCGAGGCTGATCTGTTCGCTCCCGCCGCTCATTCGTCCACCGAGGTCCTTCGCCGTGAGCTCGGTGCGGAATCTAGATTTCTCGTTTGCTATATCGGAACCATGGGCAATGCCCACGGTCTCGAAACCTTGCTCGCCGCCGCGGCGCGATTGCAGATCATGAACTCCAATGTACTTTTCCTTCTTATCGGCGAAGGCGCGGAAAAAGAGCGAATCAAGGCATTGGCCGAATCGCGTGCTCTGGCGAATGTTCGCTTCCTCGACCAGCAGCCGCGGGAGACAATCCCAGCCTTCATCTCAGCGTCCGATGCCTGCCTGGTACTTCTGAAAAAGACTGACGTCTTCAAGACCGTGATTCCCACGAAAATGCTGGAATTCATGTCGTGTGCGCGCCCTGTGATCCTGGGCGTCGACGGGCAGGCCCGCCAGATCGTGGAAGAGGCTGGCGCCGGGATTGCGATCGAACCCGAAAATTCCGAAGCCTTAGTGGAGGTGATCACTCACCTGGAATCCAATCGCGGTCTGGGGCCGGCTTTGGGTCAAAACGGAAGGAACTACATTCTGCAGAACTTCGCTCGCGCCCGCACAGCGGAGAAGTACGTCCAGATACTCGAGAGCATCGTGCGCGCGACGTCGGGCTAGCCGCGCACCTTAAGGCCGGACCGTGTAAATCGCCAACGCCGTCGCGGTCGCCATGGTGGCGTCAAACGTCCTGGCGGCAAGCACGCGTCCGCCACTGATCGGGACGAAGAGAATATCGTCAGCCTGCAGCGTGACGTCCGGGGACTTCGCCTCCAGCATCTTCTTGATCTCGATTTTGGTTTCGGTCATCCCCGTTGGACCGCCCTTGCGAATGATCCGCGCTCCGCTGAGCTTCGCCGTCTTGTTCGTTCCCCCTGCGAGTGCCAACGCCTGCAGCACTGTCAGAGTACCGTTGTCGACCAGTAATCCGCTCGGACGTCCCACATCCCCCACCACATAAATGATCGGCGCCTTGGGCACCGTGATGGTGTCGCCCGGCAGGATTTCAACATTCCCGCTCGGATCATCCGCAAGATCGCGGGGAAGGTCGACGCGAATCGGGTCGGGCCGGTTCCGGCGCAGGATCGCAATCTTGCGCGAGGCACTCGGACCGAAACCACCCGCCAGCGAGACCACCTCGTACAGTTTGTGGTCGGCGACATCCGGGTAAATTCCCGGCTTGGCTACCTCCCCGATGATCGTCACTCCCTGAGACGTCGCTTCGTCCACGAAGATAGTCACGTGCGGATTGCGGACAAATCCCCCATCCGTCAGTCTTTTTTCGATCAGGCTCTGGGCTTCTTCCTGGGTCAAACCCTCGACGTGAACGTAGTCGATTAGCGGCAGGTAAACATCGCCGTTCAGGCTGACCCGGACTTTGCTGGCCAACTCGGGTACGTTGTAGACATTCACCTCAATCAAATCACCCGGGCCGAGCTTCACAGCAGAGTCTTGCCCGGCGGTGTCCTTCGCATCGTTGTCGGGTTTTGCCTGATCCTTTGTGGCTCCAGACGCGCTCTGTGCCGCCTGCGAAATCGGCTGCGCTGCGGGAAGATCGGATGGGGAGCCGCTTTGCGGTTCTGCCGGACTGGCGCTCGTCGACTGTTGACCTGAGGCACTGCCCGCGATGACTAGAACCGCTGTAAGAGCCAAAGAAACGACGCAGCCATGGCGAACGAACCCCGCACCCGACTTCATTCCAGTACCCCTAACCTAGTAGATGAATTTTGAACAGCAGTTTAGCACAGCAAAACGCGGTTGCACCTCGCATTTCGCACACCCCGGCATGAGTTTTCCACAGGTTTTTTCCGCGCCTGTGATTGAAACTCCTATTCCGCTGCTGCTACAGTCGGAAGACTCGAATCGTCAACGGGAATCTGTTCACTTACTACTAGCGCTGGGACATCGCTGTCATACTTGCGAAAGAGTCAAGTGTGCGGGATTGCGTGCCTGGTCGTCAGTGGTTTGCCGAGGTGGCGTAGTTGACCGTCATTTGTTTGGGCTTGTTCTTTTCCGGATTGTTGTCAGCTTTCGTGCTGACGCGGTACGTGCGGGATTTCGCTTTCGCCCACGGATTGGTAGCCGTTCCCACACAAGAACGGCACATGCACTCCAGCCCACTCCCGCGCCTTGGCGGGGTCGCCATCTTCCTCAGTTTCTGCTGCTGCATGGGCATCGCCGCCATCTGGGCGGTTCGTCATCCCGCCATGCACTCGCCGAACTTCCTGAAGACGATGTCCACCATCTTTGTGCCCGCGACACTGGTCTTCCTGCTCGGTGTCTACGACGACCTGCGGGGTGTGGGTCCCTACGTCAAGTTTACGGTCCAGGGAATCGCCGCGACCATGCTGTACGCTGGCGGGCTGCGCATCGTGAACATTCCGGTGCTGCTCGGAGATCGGGTTCTGCCCTGGTATATCGGGCTGGCGGCGACTGTGGTCTGGGTGCTGGCGATTACCAACGCCTTTAACCTGATCGATGGCCTCGACGGTCTCGCCGCCGGATCAGCTTTGTTCTCGACGATGGTCACTTTTGTGGTCGCGTTGCTGCACGGGCCACCGCTGGTTGAGGTGATGACGATCGCGCTGGCCGGCGCCATTCTCGGCTTCCTGCGCTTCAACTTCAATCCCGCCACCATCTTTCTGGGAGACTCCGGAAGTCTGCTCATCGGCTTCCTGCTCAGTGCTCTCGCACTGTTCGGCGCGCAGAAAGCTCCGACGATTGTTGCCGTTGCCATTCCCATCGTTTCCTTCGGCCTGCCGATTCTGGAGACCGTGCTCTCGATCATTCGCCGCCTCATCAGTGGACGTCCCGTCTTCACCGCCGACCACGAGCACATCCACCACAAGCTGCTACAGCATGGCATGACTCACCGCCAGGTCGTGATTCTTCTCTACGGCGTATCGGCAATCTTCGCCATGCTTAGCCTGTTTCTATTGTGGCCAACCGGCAGTTCCCTGGGCCTTGTGCTCGCCGTCCTGGGAATCGGAATATGGATCGGGGTTCAGCATCTCGGTTATCTCGAATTCGGCGAGTTGGCTCGCGTTGCCCATCGCACGTTCGATCAGCCGCAGATTTTTGTGAATAACCTGGCCATCCGTCGCGCCGCCGAAGAGCTTAAGGTCGCGCGCGACTACGACCAAGTGCGCCGTATCCTGATGGCCGCGTTCGGCAGCAACGACTTCGATGGCTTCGAACTGAAGTTCGATCTGCTTCCCGGCGAAACGGTGCCTCCCGACACCGCGGAGCTGTCCGCACGAAGGAACTCGAATTCTTTCCGGTGGAACAAACCTGCCTTGCCCAAGGCGTCCGACCCCTCCGCCATGTGGAACCTCTCTCTCGTTCTGTTGAGTTCCTCGAACCGGCAGCGCGGAACCCTGACGCTGCACCGCATGTACTCCACCCGTGATCTCCAGCTCGATGTCAATCTGTTGACTGGTGCTTTCCCCACGGCCCTGGCGGATGCTCTCGATCGCACCCTCGCACATACTGCGCAGATCATTGCGCTGCCCGAGGAAGATACTTCTCTTATTACCGCCCAAGCCGGATAGTCGCTCGGCCTCAGTTGCCGGAACCAGATAGAATCTCGCTTGGCCCAATCGCCCATGCACATACTCCACGTCGTCGGCGCGCGCCCGAACTTCATGAAAGCCGCGCCCGTCCTGCGCGCGCTGAGCGCTACCGCCGGCGTACGCCAGACTCTGGTACACACTGGCCAGCACTACGACAACGCCATGTCCGACGTGTTCTTCCAGCAGTTGGAGATGCCGCAACCCGACTGCAACCTCGGAGTTGGTTCTGGCACCCACGCGCAGCAGACCGCCGCCGTGATGCAGGCCTTCGAACCCGTGCTGCTCGAGCGTAAGCCCGATCTCGTTCTGGTATATGGCGACGTCAACTCAACCGTAGCTGCCGCGCTGGTGTGTTCGAAGCTCAATGTGCGTGTCGGTCATGTCGAAGCCGGCCTGCGTTCCCGTGATCGCACCATGCCGGAAGAGATCAACCGCCTCGTCACCGATCAGCTTTCCGACTTACTGTTCACCCCGTCCGCCGATGGAGACGAGAACCTGCTCCGTGAAGGTATCGACCGCTCGAAGATTCACCTCGTGGGCAACGTGATGATCGACACGCTTCTCCGCCTGCTGCCGCGCGCAGAGGAGCACTTTCCTGCCACCGTATCCTCGCCGTATGCACTCGTGACCTTGCACCGCCCGTCGAACGTGGATGACGTCGTCTGGCTCCGCGAGTTGCTCGCAACCTTGGCCGAACTAAGCGGCCATCTTCACATAGTCTTCCCAGTTCACCCCCGCACCCGCCAGCGCATCGAATCGGCAACGGTTGGTGTGGCGACGGGCACTTCGCCCGTCCCGCGAAGTGAAGCGAGCGGCGAGGGCAAGAACTCCGCCGCCATCTTGGCTCAAACCATGCCTCCAACCCTGCATCTGCTGAAACCCCTCCCCTATCTCGAATTCCTCGCCCTGCAGCGCCACGCCGCAATCGTCATCACTGACTCCGGCGGAATCCAGGAGGAAGCCACGTTCCTCGGCATCCCGTGTCTCACTGTCCGCGAGAACACCGAGCGCCCGATCACCATTACGCATGGGACAAATCAGTTGGTGGGTAGAGATTTAAGAAAGCTCCGCTCGGCTGCGGAAGAAATCCTACGCAGCAAGCCGGCTGCTCCTCGGCAAGAACCCGACAGGAATCGCGTGCCTTTGTGGGATGGGCACGCGGCCGAACGCATCGCACGAATCATCGTGCGCGGTTCAACCCAGGAAAGGTGAGACCCAGGGAAGCGTTGTGTTTACAGCTTCGCGCTGGCGTAAGAATTGATTTCGCAGTTCAGGCAAACTTCTTCAAAAGCAGGTGCGGTCCATTCCATTTTGAATTCCCCCAGCGGTCCAAGTGTGGACCGTGAATGTTCGATTAGCATATCCCACCGCCGGGTTGGAAGCAATATCCCAGGCAAGATTAGTTTCCTCCGTATGCGCTTCACGGCAAGCCTTTTCGCATGATAGGGATATGCACGGTCTGCAAAAATCTGCATACTGCCCCGCATCGCATGGTTTAAGCCTTCTTTTCCACAACGGGAACCACTGCCGTTACTTTTGCCACTCCCACGATCTCGTTACCTTCGACTGCACCGCGATGGAAACGAGGATTCTGCACTCATGTTTGGTAAGACTGTGTATGGCACGACTTTCAAGGACGTCAATTTCGTTCCTCTGCAGTCTGCAACCTTCTGTGTTCAGTGCGAGCTGATCAGCACCAATAGCAAATCCTATTGCCTCGCCTGCGGCAGCCATGCGCTGATTGGCCTTTCGCGAGTGCTGGGTGGATCGTTGCGCAACCAGCAGAATGCACATCTGATCATCGACGCCGAACTCGACAATCTGGTGCGCGACCTGCTCCGAACGGTTCCCGTTCCTGAAATGTTGAACGCCGGCGAGCAATCTCGCATGCCCTCGCTGGTGCAACGCAGCCAGTTGCGTCTGGCAAACGCTGCACATCCAGCGTCCGGATTCCGCGCCGTGCAGGTGGGAGAAGAGGTAGAAATCCACGCTGGAGAGCTCGATCTCGAGCCCGCCATCAGCGCCATTACCGAGCGCGCCCAGCACCTGACCGGAGCCACGGGAGCCGCGATTGCCCTCCGCACCGGAGACGAAATCGTGTGCCGGGCCCGCGCTGGACGTACCGCTCCCGACCTTGGAGTTCGTCTCCAAACCGATGCCGGGATCTCCGCCGAAGCTGTCCGCTCCGGCGAAATCATGCTGTGCCACGACGCCGAGCGCAACCCGAGGGTCGACTTAGCTAGCTGCCGCCGCTTGGGTGTCCGCTCCATCCTGGTATCGCCTTTGCGCCACTACCGTCGCACTTTGGGGGTGTTCGAGGTGCTGTCCTCCTCCCCCGGAGCCTTCGACGAGCGCGACGTCGCCACCATGCAACTGCTTTCGGGCATGATGGTGGCCGCAATCTCCCGGATCTCAAGCCTGCACCAGGCCCAAGTCTTACGCCGGGCCTCGTAGCACCAGAAGGTAGGGCCGACGATTCGTCGGCTGCCGTGGGGGGCGTCTTACCCCAGCACCGTCAGGCGTCCAACCCCTTTCCCGGTCCAGCCCCGTCGTCCTTCCTCTCTCTTCTTTACTTACTTTTCCACAATCCCGCGCTAATATGGAGCAGCAAAGGTTTCGGGCTCCCCCATGGCTGCCATCACTCCGCCGATGCAACCTGTTGTGCACAACCGGCGCCGCCGCGTGCGACACCGAATTCAGACCCCGGCGTATGCCACGTTCGGCGCGGAATCGAAAGGCGCGTTGCTCGATCTCCACGAGATCGTCGACATCAGCGAAGACGGAGTGGCTCTGCAATGCCACTGGCCTCTGGAACTCGAGAAGCGGATGGATCTCTGCCTCGATTTGGCAGACTGCCCGCAGCCGATCGTCACCACTGGACAAGTCGTCTGGTCAAACGAGTTAGGGCGCGCCGGCCTCCGTTTTTCCAGCCTGCCTCCTGACTCTCTCTCGCGGCTGCGCGAGTGGCTCTTCGTGAATGTCATGGCCGGCGTCGCCAACAGCGAAGTGGATCTCACCGCTCCCTTCGACGCGCACCCCCACGTTGCTCCGCGGCAAAACTATACCGACACGCTGGCAGCGGTTACCGCGGTCCAGCGGCAGGTCGAGGCGCTCGGCCGGGACCTTGGCGCCGCCCTGCAATTGACGGCCGAGCGCGCGCAGGTTCTCGTGCGCGCCTCGGGAGCCGCGATTGCGCTGGCAGATCCAAACCCTGATTTCATGATCTGTCGCGCCAGCTCTGGCCCCGACGCTCCTCCCGTCGGCGCGCGCTTGCAGGTGGGCTCCGGTTTCTCTGGAGAGTGCGTCAAGAGAGGCGTGCTGCTGCGCTGTGACGATGCTGAGATGGATGAGCGCGTCGATCGTGAAAGCTGCCGCGCCTTGGGTATTCGCTCCATCCTGGCGGCGCCGGTCCGCGTGGGAGACAAATCAGTCGGGCTCGTTGAAGTCTTCTCCGCGCAACCGAACGCCTTCGCCGAATCCGATGAAAGAGTCTTACAGCGCCTGGCAGAAACCGTGCTCGAAGCCGCGAACCGCGCCGCCCGCGCTGAGAATCTGCCGTCGTTGCATGACGTTGCTGCACCGCCTTTCGTCGCCCCGCAGGGAAGCGTGCTGTTTGCCTCGGCTGACGAAGAAAATCAAAAGCCGAAAACAGAGGAGAAGAGTGCCTCCGGCCTCACCTTGCCGCGCTCCTATCTGTTTATTCTCCTGGTGGCCGCGGTCTTGATCTCTCTGGCCCTTGGTTTTTTCACAGCCCCGTGGGTTCAAGTGACCGCTGTGCCCTGGATCAAGAATAAGATTCACACGCGCGCCCACGGACAGTTGCCGACGGTGCTGGCCTCGTCTCAACCACCGAAAACATATTCCGATCCGGCAATCGAGACTGCTAGCTTCGATCAACTCAAGCAAATGGCGGACAAGGGCGACCCCGCCGCCGAGAACGCCTTGGGCCTTCGCTACGCCACTGGAGAAGGCGTGACATTGAACGAGCAGGAGGCGGTCCGCTGGTTCACCCGCGCTGCCGAGAAGGGCAATGTACCCGCACAATCGAAATTGGGATCGATTTATTTCAGCGGTCGCGGCGTGCCTGCTGATCCGAACCAGGCCTATTTCTGGATGATGGTTGCCCGTCTGAGTGGTGACGATGCCAGCGCGACGCTGGCGCCATTTGTAAGGGCGCAACTCACTCGATCCCAGGTTGCGTCCATCGAACAAGCCGCCAGCCGCTGGCTCCAGGAACACACCACGTCAGCCAAGCCAACCCCCAACCAGGCGAAGAACAGCCTGTAGGTAGCGCTGCTGGGTCTGCTGGCCACGTGGATTCCCGCGCGGCCCGCTCTCCGTTGACCCCATGGTCTTGCTGCGAGACGAGTGAATTGTGGCCGACGCCCCACGCCCAACGCCTGCGTTCGGAGCTAGAATACCTCCAGAGGCTCCCGTGCCCACCCTGCGCGACGTACTCGACCAGCGAGTCCGCGAAGCCGATCCGTCTCTCGTCGAGAGTCTTGGCAACAACCGCGTACGCTGCTTCTCCTGCGGCCACTGTTGCCCGATTTCCGACGGCCAGTCTGGAGTTTGCAAAGTCCGCTTCAATCGCGGCGGCACGCTCTACGCACCCTGGGGGTACACCGCCGGAATGCAATGCGACCCCATCGAGAAGAAGCCGTTCTTCCACGCTTACCCCGGCGCGCTCGCCTACAGCTTCGGCATGCTCGGCTGCGATCTGCATTGCGGATACTGCCAGAACTGGGTGACGTCACAAGCGCTTCGCGATCCGAATGCGGTGTCGCCGCCCATCCAGGCGACTCCTGAAGGCCTCGTGCGCGATGCTCTCGATCAAGGTGCGAAGGTTTTGGTCAGCACGTACAACGAGCCGCTGATCACCAGCGAATGGGCCGTCGCCGTTTTCAAAGAAGCAAAGGCCGCTGGACTTCTCACCGGATTCGTCTCCAACGGCAACGGCACGCCGCAGGTGCTCGACTACGTCCGCCCCTGGCTTGATCTCTACAAAGTCGACCTCAAGAGTTTCGACGACCGCCACTACCACGAACTCGGCGGCCGCATCGGCCCCATCCTCGACAGCATCCGCCGAATTTACGCCATGGGACTCTGGCTCGAGATCGTCACCCTGCTCATCCCCGGCTTCAACGACTCCGACGACGAACTCCGCCGCCTCACTGAATTCCTCGCCGGCATCTCGCCCGACATTCCCTGGCACGTCACCGCCTTTCACACCGATTACAAAATGCAGGGTGAAGATCACCGTGACACCACAGTCGAAGATCTGCTCCGCGCTGCGGAAATCGGCCGCCAGTCCGGGCTGCGCTACATCTATGCGGGAAATCTCCCCGGCGCCGTCGGCCCCTGGGAAGACACCCGCTGCCCCCAGTGCCACGAAACGCTCATCCGCCGCTACGGATATCTCATCGAGGATTACACCCTGACGCGCGATGGCCGGTGCCCGCATTGCTCGACCCAAATCCCCGGCCGCTGGGCCCCCGAATTCGCCGGACAAATCACCTCCCGCCCTTTCGTGCCACACAAGCGCTCCCGTTTGTTTACAATCACAGGTCGTTGACCCACAGGGAAAATGAATGATGTAGAGACAGCCGCCTCGGCTGTCCGGCGAGGGCATAAGCCCAGCCGAACTGCGATGCAATAGCCATGCGGAAGACACTGATCATCGGCCTGACCTCTCTCGTTCTGCTAGTCGCCTGCTCTCCGCGCGACTTCCTCACCCGCCGTCTCGCCACCGATCTCATCGCGTCCTCCGACCAGTTCCGCACTCCGCAGCCATTTCTTCTGCAGACGGGCGTCCTCTCCAACAAGGACTACGTCTCGCCCGAATATCTAGTCTTGCAACACCACGGATGGATCTCCGCCAATCCCATCGCCTGTACTCCCGGCCTCGCCCCTCCGCCCTGCTGGGACGTTCTGCTGACCCCGCTCGGCGTCGACACAGTTCACGCGCAAGTGCCCGCCGACGAGGCCGACAAGTCATCCCTTGCAATTCCCGCAGCGCGCCGCGAACTCGTCGCGGTCCTAGGCATCAGCGAGCAGGGAAGCTCCGCCGATATCGAGTTCACCTGGAAATGGGCTCCGGTCAACGAAATCGGCGCCGCTCTTTATTCGGGTGACCTGCACTACAAATCCATTGTCGGATTCCGCAAGTACGACGACGGTTGGCGAATGGTGCAGGGCAGTCCTCATTCGGGCCAATCGATCGACGACGCCCTCAAGAATGCCGAGCCCGCCCCGTGACCCCGCAAGAAGCGGGCCCCGCCTGGGTTTCGTCGCTCTCCGCCTGTCTCACCCAGCGCCGCATCCGCGCCCACGCACTGATACTTGCCCTCTGCCTCTGGGGAGTTTGTGCCGTCGACTACGCCACCCCCGGCCTCTTCGACCGCGCCGGCAACATAAAGTTTCAGGACTTCCTCCAGTTCCCAATCTCGGCGCGTCTGATCGCCCAAGGCCGTGCCCGCGAACTCTACGATGACCAAGTCCTCGCCACCCAGATTCGCGAGATCGCCGGCCGTGTGACACGAGTTCGTCTCCAGTATTTCTACGGTCCGCAGGTTGCGCTTCCCTTTGTCCCGCTCGTCGGTCTTCCGTTCCTCGCACAGGCTTGGATCTGGGTAACGTGCTCTCTTCTGATGTATGCTGCCTGCGTCTACTTGCTCTGGAAATCCAGTCCCAGGCTCGTTCCGTATCCGGGACTGGTGACCCTCTGCGCGATTGCCTACCCGCCCCTGTTCCACTTCTTCGTGAGAGGACAACTCTCCGCCGTTCCGCTAGTGTGCTTCACCGCGGCTTACGTTTCATTCGCCGCGCGCCGCGAATGGCTCGCCGGCGTCGCTCTCGGCTTTCTGCTTTTCAAACCGCAGTTTCTGGTCGCAATCCCGCTGGTGTTGCTTCTCGCGCGAGCGTGGAAAATCTTTTCCGGCCTCGCACTTTCCGCGGGTGCGCAGTTGGCCTTCACCGCGATCTCCTTCGGCCCCGCCGTAATGCGCGCCTATTTTCATATGCTCCTTCGCAGCGCCAGCCAGCCGAGTTCGACCGAACTCGCGCTCTCTCCCATCCAGATGCACTCCCTCCGCGCCTTCTGGACACTCCTGATCCCCTGGCCGCCCGGGGTTTTGATGCTCTACCTGCTGAGCGCCTTCGCCGTGATCGCCATCGCGGCAGTCGTGTGGAAGTCGTCGTCTCCACTCGCTCTCCGCTTCTCCGCGCTTATCCTCGCTGCCGTGCTTGTCAATCCACACCTCTACATCTACGATTTGTTGGCGGTCGTCCCGGCGTTGTTGCTCCTCGCGGACTGGGCCGCCAGCGATGCGCAGCACCGCTCCACTCCCGCGCTCCCTGTGTTGCTGTACCTTGCCTTCCTGCTGCCACTGTTCGGTCCCTTGTCGCGCTGGACTCATCTTCAACTCTCGGTCCCAGTCTTTGTCGCGCTTCTCTGGACCATGCGACAGATGACAGTCTCAGAGATGACTCCGAGAAGCTGATCAGCGTTTCTTCGCGATCTCTGCGGATTTTCTTAGCGTCCTTTGCGGTTAGCTTTGCCCTCTCTAGCGCCGGCAAACGCCCCATGTCCAGATGTCACAAACTTGCTTTCAACGAAACCGCCGTTGTATAACGCTTCTTCCCACGGGGGCCCCAATGCGAACCCAACGAACGGCGTGCGTAGTCACGATCGTACTGAGTTGTGCGCTGCTAGCCTCAGCTCAGAGCAAACCCAAGCTCACGCTCGACGAATTCTTCAACTCGGTCGGCTTCACCGCAATCGAGATGTCTCCCGACGGTGGCTCCATCGTCATCGCCACCGAGCGGGCCGACTGGGACCAGCAAATCTTCCGCAGCGATCTCTGGCTCTATCAGGACGACGGCAAGGCCGGTTCCCTGATCCAGTTGACGCAGTCCGGCCACGACTCTGATCCCAAGTGGTCGCCCGACGGAAAATGGATTGCATTTCTCTCCGAGCGGAAGACTTCGGCAGGCAAGAGCGAGGACGCCGACGCTGATTCCGATTCGAAGGAAGAAGTCAGCCAGATCTACCTGATCTCTCCCCACGGCGGCGAAGCCTTCGCCGTGACCCAGGGAGAAGAAGACGTCCACACCTTCTCGTGGTCGGCCGACTCGCAGAAAATCTATTTCGCCACGCGCCAGCCCTGGACCAAGACGCAAAAGGAAGAATACAAGAAGCACTGGAAAGACGTTGTGCAATACCGCACTGCCGAGCGCGGCGACACGGTCTTTTCCCTCGATGTGACCTCCGCCCTCGCACGCCACGCCGCAGAGCCCGCCAAAGTAGAAAAGAAAGTAGGCGAACCGGAGAAGGAACCCGATGTCACTCCCGGCACGCAAGCCATCGCGACAAGCCCGTTGCGCGTCGAGAACCTGGTTACCTCTCCCGATGGCACGAAACTCGCCTTCACCAGCAACGCCATCAACCAGCGCCAGGAAAAATACGAAGACGTAGAAATCTATGTGCTTGATGTGACGCGGGCACTTCTGCCCGCGGCTGCCGGCAGCGGATCGAATGCCGGCACGCAAGTCCAACCTCGCCGCATCACCCACAACGAAGGCGAAGAAGTTCGTCCCCGTTGGGCCAGCGACAGCCGCCACATCTTCTTCTCCATCGGCGTCGGAGACGTCTCTGGCCCCTACCGCGACCTGCAGCCGCATCTCTATTCAGTCGACACCGAAGATGGCAAAATCGAGCAATGGTCCAAAGACTTCATCGGCCCCGTCGAGCACTACACACCGGCCGGTGACACGGTCCTGGCCTCCGCCCGCATCGGCACTGAAGTCCAGATGTACTCCGTCGCCAAGCCCGCAGACTCATTGCGCCGCCTCACCAGTTGGCCGGGTACGTACGCGAGAATTTCAGCCGCCACGCACTCGCCCAAAGTCGCTTTCGTCTACTCCTTCCTCGGCAAGCCCGACGAAGTCTACCTCGCCGAAAGCGCCGCGAAGCTCGATCAGGCCCGCCCGATCACCAGTTTCAACAAGCTTTTCACCGAGCGCGACCTCCCGCAAGGCAAGCCGTACCAGTGGAAAGCCGACGACGGCACCACGGTGGAAGGCATGCTGATCTATCCTCCGGGAAAATTCGAGCAGAAGCATTTGCCCATGCTCACCTTCATCCACGGAGGCCCGGCCGACGCCGACGGCAACCACTTCGAAGCCGACTGGTACCAGTGGGCCGCGCTCGCCGCCACCAACGGATGGCTCGTGTTCGAGCCCAACTACCGCGGCTCGACGGGATACGGCGACAAGTTCCTCATGCAGATCGTTCCCGTGATCGTTTCGCGGCCCGGCAAAGACATTCTCGAAGGTGTCGACGCCCTGGTGAAAGACGGCATTGCCGACGCCGACCATCTCACCGTCGGGGGCTACAGCTATGGCGGATATATGACCAACTGGCTCATCACCCAGACCACGCGCTTCAAAGCCGCCGTCACCGGAGCGGGCGCCGTCGAGCACATCGGCAACTGGGGCAACGACGACACCACGTATGACGACGCTTATTTCTTAGGGGGACGTCCCTGGGAAGCCCCGCAGCGCTACCACGACGAAGCCGCGATTTTCCAGATCGACAAAGTAAAGACGCCCACGCATATGGTCGCCGGAGGCAGCGACATCCGCGTGGCCGTGCTGGAAGATTACTTGCTAGAGCACGCGCTCTACTCGCTGGGCATCCCGAACAAGCTGCTAATCTTCCCCGGGGAAGGCCACGGCCTCGGCAAAAATCCCTGGCACGGAAAGATAAAAGTACGCGAAGAATTGAAGTGGCTGGAAAAATACGGCGGCGTCGCAGTTTCAAACTGACCGCAACTCCACAACCCTTGTCATCCTAAGGAGGGCGTTCTTTGCCCGACGAAGGACCTGTGCACTTGGCCGGGAGCGCCGATGCTGCCGGCGAGTTACAGAGGTCCTTCGCCGCAAAAGCGGCGACCTCAGGATGACAAGAGCAGAAGAGATCCGAATGATTCATCCGCTGAAGATGTGTTCCGCGTGTGTCACCGGTGTCCAACTCGCTGCAGGCTATTTCGGCTCGGCAGTGCTGAAGGCGTAACGGCTGGCGAGCAATTGGCCTTCGTCGCTATCGAGTGGAGTGAGTTCGACGTGGGACACGCCGTGCTCGCGCAGCCAGGTGTTCCTCACCCGAAAATAGTAAGTCTGACCTGGTTCTGCCGTAAAATGCGCCGCCGCGCCGGTCTCACGCATACTAAAGCCGACCCACGATTGCCAGCTGGCGCAAAGATGGTGTTCTCCCGGATCGACGGAGACGTAGAAGTACGAGTCCCCGCGATTCGCACCCACCCAAACGCCGTCCACTCCCAGCCGGGTCGTTGGCTGTGGGTGTGATTCGAAGCTGCTGTCGTCTTCAAGGAAATAGATGACGGCTTTCGCCTTGTCCGGTTGAGCCGCGGGATGCGTTCCCTTGTCAGTCTTTACCGTGAACTTGACGTTGTCTGCACCGCAGCCAGGAGCATTGATGGCCGTAGGTTTGGTTGTTTGCGCGAGAGCGGTTGCGGTAAAGAGAAGCACCACGAGAGAGGATTTCAAAACGTACCTCCTGTGCGTCGAAATTTATCCAAACCTGCAGGCAGCACCCACGATAGCCTAGATGTGCCAAGTGGCCACCGAGTTGGCTTGACGAAGACAGGACTAGGACGCCCGGCGCCTAATTTCCCGCTGCGCTCACTTCTTCCGCCACATCCGAGTGCCTGAGAGGACTAACCGCGTCAAACTGCAAGATCCCATCTTCGACCCTCCCGAGTTTCATCGTCAGCATGTCGAGGATGTAGTTTTGCCGGATGAGCCACGGCTGTCCCGGTCCCTGCTTGGGCAAATCGGCTGCAGCTCGCGAGATGTATCCCGAGGTGAGATTGAGCAGCGGTTTCGCTTCCATCGACGCGACATCGCTCACCGGCATGCAAGTGCGGTAGCCGTGCCGATCCATATGGTTCAGCACGCGGCAAACGAACGTCGAGGCCAAATCCGCGCGCAGCGTCCACGAGGCATTCGTGTATCCAATGCAAAAGCCAAAATTCGGAACGTTGCTCAGCATTGTCCCCTTGTAGATAAACGCGCTTCCCGGATCGAGCGGAGTGCCGTCGATCATGAGCCGTACCGCGCCAAGAGCAAGCATCTGCAGGCCGGTCGCCGAAACGATGATGTCAGCTTCAAGTTCGCCGCCCGATTTCAGCCGAATCCCGCGCCCGGTAAACGTGTCGATCTCGTCGGTCACCACTGACGCGCGCCCTTCGCTGATGGACTTATACAAATCCGAATCCGGAATCAGGCATAGACGCTGATCCCACGGCTGATAGCGCGGGTTGAAGTGTTTGTCAACTTCATAGCCCTGCGGGAGATCCTTCACCGCACCGCTGCGCAGAAGACGGCGCATAGAATTCGGCGCGCGCCGCCCGAACTGAAAGAGCCCCAGACTGATCAAAATATTCTTCCAGCGTACGACGCGGTGCGCCGCGTTCTCAGGCAACAAACGCCGGATCAGATCGGCGAGCGCATCGTGATTGGGCAAGCTCAAGATATATGTGGGCGAGCGTTGCAGCATGGTCACATGCCCCGCCGTCTGAGCCATCGCGGGAACCAGCGTGACGGCCGTGGCTCCGCTGCCGATGACCACGACGTTCTTGCCGGCATAATCAAGATTCTCCGGCCAGCGCTGCGGATGGATGAGTTGCCCGCCGAAGCGCTCAGCGCCATGGAAACTTGGCTCGTAGCCCGCCTCGTAGCGGTAGTAGCCGGTGCATCCATACAAGAAGGCGCAGGTGTAGCGGACAGTCTCGCCGCGGTTGCTTTTCGCCTCAACAGTCCAACGCGCGTCCTCGGATGACCACGCAGCCGACAGTACCCGCTGGCTGAATCGGATGTGCCGGTCGATGCCGAACTCCCGCGCGGTCTCTCGCACATAGTTCAAAATGCTTGGCCCATCGGCGAGCGCCTTCGTTCCGTTCCACGGACGGAAGGGATATCCGAGCGTGAACATGTCGGAGTCGGAGCGTACGCCCGGGTAGCGGAACAGATCCCAGGTGCCGCCGATCTCCGCGCGCGCCTCGAGAATGACATAGCTCTTGCGAGGACAGCGTGTCTGCAGCCGGTATCCCGCGCCAATGCCGGAGAGCCCGGCGCCGATGATGACGACATCGAAGTGTTCGATGGAAGGTGTCAAGCGCAGCCCCGCGATGCTTCCGATCCAGCGGGAAGCAAAAGTGCTTCATTATGCGACGGAGGAAAGGGAATTGCCAAGGTTCGCTTGAGAGGGCGTCGGCAGCGTGACGGTCGCTTCGCGACCGGGACGGACGAAGGCGTCCGTCCCTACACGGGCAAAGCTGAAAGCTGAAGGCTTACTTCGCCGCGCTCGCCACCTTCACACCCTTGGACGCCGCATAGCGGGCAATGCCCTTGTACAGCGCCTCCGCGATCTGCTCGCGGTAGCCGTCGCTGCGCAGCTTCTGCTCGTCGGTGGGACTTGAGACAAACGAAACTTCCGCCAGAATTCCCGGCATCGCGCTTTCGGTCAGGACAACGAATCCAGCTTCTTTGATGCCGCGGTCGCGGAGGCCTGGATTCTGCCCCGACAGCGTTCCATACAAGGATCGCTGCACGGTTGTCGCCAGCCGTCGCGACTGCTCGACCCGGTCATGCAATTCGGCGGGCGTCAGCGTCGGCATCGGAATATTCTTAGGCGTGGAGCGCATGGCCGCTTCTTTGGGACCAGCAGGATTGCTCAGGTCTTTCGAGCCCGGCGCCGAGAAGAAGTTGGTGTAGTAGGTCTCAACGCCGCGCGCAGAAGGCAGATCGCTGTAGTTGGCGTGCACTGAGACGAACAGATCCGCATGCGCCTGGTTGGCGATCACCGCGCGCTCGTCGAGCGGAATGTAGTTGTCGTCCTGGCGCGTGTAGAGCACGTCCGCTCCAAGTCGGGTTTCCAGCAGCTTTCCGAGTCGCTGCGCGATTTCAAGCACCAGATCCTTTTCCAGCAGTCCGCGGCGGCCCACCGTGCCGAGGTCCCATCCACCATGGCCCGCGTCCACAACTATGCGCATCTTGGCAACGCGCGCGCGCAATTGCAGGTCCTCTTTGCTCGGAGGCGGAACGACGATGGCCAGCCTGGCCTTCTCCTGCTCAGGAGCGCTGGGGAAAAGATTGACTGCGCCCTTCGGAGTCACGCCCGCTTTGCTCACCTGAATGACCAATCGGTAAGGATCGCGCTCCAGACTCACGCGCGGTGGAGCAAGAGTCGTACTGCCCCGCGCTTCGAGCACCACCCGGGTCATGCCGGAAACCGGCTGCGCCACGCGGATGTGGCCGAGCAACGCGTCTCCATCGAGAGATTTTCCCTGGAGTTCCGGGGCTAGTTGCGTGTCACGGAGATCGAAGTAGAAACGCTCGGGATTGCTCAAGTGTCCGGGCTCGTATTGCACCTGCTCTTCCAAGTCGAGGACCACGGTGCTCGAGTCGGCCGATGACCAGTGACGAACTCCGGTAACGCGCGGAAATTTCGCCAACTCCTGCGGGTTCGCGGGTGATGCGTCGGCCTCGCTGGGGCCTGAGTCGGAGACAGCGACAGTCGCGGGATTGGCGTCGGTCGCTGCAGGTTCGGCTGCTTTGCTGTCGTTGGGTTGTGCGACGACGGGCTCACTATGCACGATCGCGCCGCCGAGTTGCGCGGTTTTCAACTTCCACCAGAGGCCCACCGCGAACGCGGTCGCGATCACGATGCCGACAAGCATGAACAACATCCACGGCCGGTGCGAAGATTCCTCGGGGTGGAGCTGCCCGAAAGTAAGCTGCGGTTCGACCACGGTCGCGGCAGAGTTAGCTTCTAACGGCGACGGAGCTTCGGCCGCAAGCGCGACAACGGGTTGTGGCGCCGTTTTGGGCGAAGGCGCGGGAACCTCAGAAGCAGCCGCAGGGACGGGCAGCGGTTTCTGCGCAGCGGGTGAAGTGGCGGTCTTGACCGGTTCTGCTGGCGGCACTTTCGCGGCGGCCACCGACATCGCAAACTTTGCGGACTCGAGAGTCGTGGGCGCCGAAAGCTTCGCAGGCTCCAGCGGTGCTGGCGTTGTTGGGGCAGGTTTCGCCGGTTGCGCCGCAACCGGAACCGCCATGGGAGGCTTCGCAGGCCCGGGTGCCGTGGCGGCAGTGACTGCAGGCTGAGGGGGTTCGAGTTTCGTGGCGGCTACTTGCGCCGACAGCGCGAAGCGGTCTTCATCCTCGGGCTTGAGCGCAGCCAGCACCAGTTCCGCGAGCAGGCTCAGATTGCGAATGTCGATTTCGTTAAAGGCGAACGGCCACGCGGAGAAAGCTTCGAGCACTCCGATGACGCGGCGGCGTCCGCAGAGTGGGACCGCGACCATGGAGCGCGCTCCCAGTTTGCGGCAGGCCTGCAGATTGACCCGCGTGTCGGTCTCGGTGTCGTCGCAGTTGACGATCTGCGCGGTGCGGAAGCAGGCCCCGGAAAACGCCGAGTCGCGGTCGATGCGGGCGCCCACGTCGGGGCGGACTGTTCCCGCTGCCGCACGCAGAACAATTTCGTTGTTCTCGGCCAGAGCGACTGCCAGGCCGTCGGCACCCGTGATGGCGACAGCGCGTTCAGCGACGAGCTGCAGAACTTCATCGAGAATGAACAGCTCGGTTGGTTCAAACTCAGGGACCGGCGCGTTGGAGTCGAATGTGGCTTGGCGCGTGGTGAGCGCTTTGCGGCGGCGCACCTGATCGTGCAGCGCCGAGAAGGCCAGCAATGCATGAAGGGCGTCGCGTTGCGATGGCTTCTGCGCAAGATCCTGATCGGACTGACTCTGGTTTCCGCCAGGATCCGCGGGCTGTGCACTCGGCCACGCAGGCAGAGCGATCCCCGATAGGGGATCGGCCATTTCGATGTCGGGCTTGGTGGTCGTCGTCGCCATGCAGGCACAGCTCATGCTTAAGTTATCGGGGATTGCGACGACTTTCAATTACCTGGGCATGACCCTTTGGGCATGTACTTCCGGGTAACGCCGTTTTTCGCGTTTCCGGACAGACGCGAGAAGACCGGTCGTGATCGCTCTCGCGAGGAGTAGAATCCTGCGGGTCCAAAAGGAGTCGCTATGCGCCCACCGCGCAGTCATGCATCTCTCTCGCCTGCGGTTTCGGCAGGAATCGTGATCGGCATGCTCGCCATGATGGTCATCCCCGCGGCCATCGCACTGCATTCGATCAGCACTCCGGCGGCGCTGCACGTGGAGCCGAATGCCTCGCCGCACGGATATACGTGGAGCCTGCTTCTGTTCATGGTGCCCATCATCGTGATTGCCGTGTGGTTCTTGCCCAGCGAGGGGCTGGAGGTTCCGCAGCGCGCATTCTGGCGGACGATCGGCATTCTCGTGCCGATCGGCTGTTTGCTCGACGTGGTATTCGCACAGTGGTTCTTCTGCTTTCCCAACGCGAATGCCACGCTGGGCATTCTGGCGCCGGCGTTGGGCCATTGGGTGCCGGTCGAGGAGTATATCTTCTATCTCACAGGGTTCATCGCGGTTCTGCTTTTGTATGTCTGGTTCAGCGAATACTGGCTCGCCGCCTATACGGTCGAGGATTATCGCGGCGAAGCGCAGGCGTTACCGAAGTTGCTGCTGTTTCATCCCACGTCGCTGATCCTTGGATTGGCGTTGATCGTAGCCGCGATCGTCTACAAGAAAGAATTCTCCCCGGTGCGGGAGGGCTGGCCGGGCTACTTCATCGTGCTGGTCGCAGGAGGTCTGATTCCGGCGGTGAGTTTCTATCCGGCGACGAAGCGGTTCATCAACTGGCGGGCGCTCAGCCTGACGATGTTGTTTATCCTGCTGGTGAGCATGCTGTGGGAAGCCACGCTGGCATTGCCGTACGGCTGGTGGAATTACCAACACCCAGCCATGATGGGAATCTTCATCGGAGCGTGGTCGGACTTGCCGGTTGAAGCAGTATTGGTGTGGCTGGCCGTCACTTATGGGACGGTGATTCTGTTTGAGGCCGTCAAGATATGGCAGGCTTCGGGACGTAAGGCAAAAGAAGTGTTTCTGGGATCGCCCTCGTAGAGACATTGCCTGCAACGTCTCTGCCGCCGGCATCCCAAACGCATGTCTTCACCGATTCTGCCAACCGAGACGTAGCGGTTCTACGACCGAACCACTGTAGATACTAAGAATCGTTCTCTCCTGCGGGATACCATTTCAGGATCATCTTCTGGCCGACCAGCGGTTTCCGGCGGTGTGTTTATGGACGCAGGAATCTCTTCCGCGCGGCAGGCACGGGCGCAGCATCGACATGAGCTGCGCACGCTGACCTACGTCACGCTTGATCAGGCGAATGGTGGGATTGTCCGAAACTTGACCCGCGAGGGCATTGGACTGCAGGTGGTGGCGGCGGTCCGCCCGCGGCAGCAAATGCGGGTGCGCTTCGAGCTGCGCTATCCCCGGCTGCGCGTCGAGACTCAGGGCGAGGTGGTGTGGGCTACGTTCTCCGGGCAGTGTGGAATCCGCTTTCTCGACCTGCCTCCGGCGATGAAGCGCCAGATTAACGAATGGATCTTCGGCGACCTGATCGAAGGAATCTCGCTGCATGGCGACGCGCCTGGGTTGATGTTCCCGGTACCGGCCGTCACGCTGCCGGGAAAGAACGGTGAATCCGGAGAAGACGACGGGCTGATGGTTTCCGCGGCCCCGGTTAAGGTCATCGAGCTACCGGTAAAACGCACGCCTCCGGAACTGGTTCCTCAGAGAGCTGTTACTCCTCAAGCAGACGACGAGCCGGCTCAACTCGACTGGCTGTCGCGGCCGCTTACCGGCCGAGGACTGTCCTGGACGATCAACACGCTTGTGGTTGTCGCTGCTCTGCTGCTCTGCGCACTGGTGTTTCTCGCAGTCACGCGGGCAGTTCCGCAGTGGCCGCTGGCGATGGCCGCCGGAGGCAGTGTCCTGGTGGGGGCCATGTATTGGGGGTTCTGTCGCATCTTCGGCGGGGGAAGCTTCGGCGCCCGACTGGCGCGCATGGCCGATTCCGTCTATGGCGCGGAGGAAAAGGAAAGTGAATCCCGGTTCCGGTAAGGCACGCTGTGCGCCAGGGCCTTTGCCACTCCAGGCTTACTCAACCCTGTCTCATGAATGGCCTTGAAAGGGCGTGGCTTTCCAGCCGTCGGGCCGCATGCCTCAAAAGAACGCGGGCTTCAGCCCTGAGGTGAGTTCCCTCTCGCCTGCAAGCCGTTTGTGAGACTAGTTCCTAGTTCGCGAGGAACTGTTGTGCCAGCCAGAGCTGCAGCGTTTTCTGGTGCAACGGCGCAACTTTCACGAAGCGGACGCCCAGGTTGCCGCTGTTGTCCTGCCACACGATTTCTGCGTTCGCTTTCATTCCAGACCTGGCACCGGGGAGTTCGAAGGAAATTTGCATTCCGGCAGTGGCGTTAATAGAGTTGCCGGTGCGAATCTGCATGCCGCCCTGACTCACATTGACCAATTGGGCGTCGGTTGGCTTCTGCCCCTTGCATTTCAGCGAGACCGGGACTTCAAGGCCGTTGCGATGGTAGCGCAGGCGGCCGTCGAGGATCATGCAGCGCGCTGCCGACAGCGTGCGCACGGCCTGCTCCACTGAGATCGGCTTCTCGAAGGCAAACAGAGCGCCTGTCTGATCCATTCTGCCCACGCATTCGGGCCCTCCCATGATGACCAGTGGAACGGTTTTGGGCTTCCCTTCGGTGGACTGCAGCTGGCGCAACAGTTGGGAAGTGCCATTCAGATCGCAATCGACGATCAGAGCATCGATCTTGGACCGGGAGATCCGGTCTAAAGCCTTTTGCGGTTCACTCTCGACCGAGACGTCCATGTGAAGACCACCGAGGATGCATTCCAGAACACTGATTTCCTGCCAGTCGCGCGAGACCACCATCGACGAAAGTGTCATGTCCTCACTCTAGCCACCGGCGTAACATCGCCGTAGATAACCAACGTAATGCGGGCGGACTTCAGGCGTCAGACTTCAGACTTCGGACTTCATACTTCGGACTTCATACTTCGGACTTCATACTTCATACTGTCGGTTACCGTTGGGGAACTTTGGGGCATCCGTGGTCGTACCATTTCAACATGATCGGCGTCATCGGTCCGGTCGAGAACGAAGGGGAAGGAAGCTTCGGTAAGAGCTTTGCCGCAGCGCTGTTCGAGTGTCTGTTTGAGGCTATGGACCTCATACCCTGCGCGCTCATTCTCTTACTGGTTGGGTTTGGCCTATATCTGGTGGGATCAATGGTATACGGCCTGATGTATGACCCCAATGCGGTGGACGTGGCCGCCCGGCTGGATGCTCTCTCAATTGATCCCGGAAAGTGGATGCCCCGTTCGTGATTCTTGCATCACAAGGGAACAGAAAAGATTCTGCGCTGGCGCTGTAATATTGGCGCAGCTGATGCGTCTAATCTAAGTGAGTTGGAACCGGTTTAATCTAACAAGTAGGCATCACAATATGCGGACCGTTGGAGACCTGTTCGGGCAGATTTTCCGCAATCTCTGGGCCCATAAGCTGCGCTCCTTCCTCACCATGTTCGGGATTGCGTGGGGCGTGGGATCGTTGCTGTTGCTGGTCGGCGTGGGAGAGGGATTCCGCTCGGGCAACAAGCGCGAACTGGCGGAGTTTGGCAAAGACATCATGTTTCTGTTTCCCGGGCGCGCTCCGGCGGTGAAGGGCAACATGAGCTCGGCGCGCTCCTACCTGCTTACCTACCAGGACTACATGGAGATCCGGCTTGCCCCGGATGTCCGCAACGCCTGCCCCATCATTTCGCGCATGGACCTGCACTCGGTCAGCGAGTTCTCCAATGGAAGCGGGGAGGTTCTGGGGACTGAGCCACAACTGAGCGAGATCAGTTTCCTGCCGTTGAAAGAGGGCCGATGGCTCAATGAATTGGATGGCGCGCAGCGCCGGAACGTGGTGGTGCTGGGCAACCAGCTCGCGAAGGTCCTATTTCCCGGGCGTCCCGCGCTGGGTGCGTTCATCATCATCAACGGGTTGCGCTTCGAAGTTGTGGGGAGCATGCCGCACCTCGGCCGCGGCGACAACATGTGGCTCAACAACCGCGCCTATATCCCGTTTGAGGTGATGGCGGCGAACTTCCCGCTGAAGGGAGAGAACCACCAGAATTCCATCTCGTTCGTGGAATATCAGCCACGGGTGACCGCGGCGCACAAGCTGGCGCGGCAAGAAGTTCACCAGATTGTCGGCAAGAATCACGAGTTCGATCCCACGGATGAAAACGCTTTTGACGAGTGGGATTCGATCGAAGAATCGAAGATGGTGGGAACCATCTTCGACGTGATGAACATGTTTTTGGGAGCGGTGGGCTTGGTGACGCTGGCGCTGGGAGCGATTGGCGTCATCAACATCATGCTGGTCGCGGTCAGCGAACGCACGCAGGAGATCGGTTTGCGCAAGGCGCTGGGCGCGACGAACCGAAATATTCTCTTTCACTTCTTTCTGGAAGGGCTGCTGCTGACACTGGGGAGTGGCTTGCTCGGCCTGGCGTTCGCCAGCGGGTTGATGGGGATGATGGGCGGAGTGGAAGGGCCGCAGGGATTTGATCCCCCCAAACTGGTGCCCATGTCGGCCATGCTCGCGATTGGATGCCTGACGCTGGCGGGAGTGATTGCAGGGTTGTATCCCGCGCGCAAGGCCGCCATGCTGCAGCCGGTCGAAGCACTGCGGCAAGAGGGATACTGAGCGTGTTTCAAGAATCGAGTTTGAAAGGGCTAGATTATGTTTCAAGAATCGGCTTGAAAGGGCGCGGCTTCAGCCGCGCCGCTGCGTGAGCGGAATTCATGCGGCTTTAACCGCTGAGGGCACTGCGCTCCGTCGCTCGCTAACAGATTTCTTGAAACAGGCTCTACAACTCGTTACTTAAACGGATTTGCAGGAAGAGGAAAAGCTGACCCTCAGGGGCTAAAGCCCCAGTGTTCTGGTCATCGGGGCGGCGCGGCTTAAAGCCGCGCCCTTTCAAAGTGATCGATCCAAAGGTTCTTTATGTTTCGTGATCTGCTGCAGGAAGCCTACACGGCGATGCGCCACAACCGGCGCCGCACCGCGCTCACCATGCTGGGCATGGCGTGGGGCATCGCCACGGTGGTGATGCTGCTCGCCTATGGCGACGGCTTCGGCCAGGCCTGCGCGAACATCTTCGCCAACTTCGGCACCAAGCTCGTGATCGTGGTGCCGGGGCAGACTTCGATGCAGGCCGGCGGCCAGAAATCGGGAGTCGCAGTCCGCTTCACGCAGGACGATGTTGACGCCCTCGCCACCAACCTGCCGCAGATCACGCACATCACTCCGAGCGTCGACAAGCAAGCCAACGTGCAGTATGACAACCGCGTGTTCACTTTTCCGGTGAGCGGGAATGATCCCACGGTTTACGAGATTCGCTCGCTCAAGCTGGGGTTGGGGCGCTTCTACAACATGGAAGACCAGGTGCAGCGGGGGCGCGTGGCGGTGATTGGTTCGGAGGCGAAGGAGAAGCTGTTTTCCGGCCGGAACGCGCTGGGAGAGCACGTCCGCCTCGACGGGATCAGCTTCGAGGTGGTCGGAGTGCTGGCCGCCAAGATGCAGGAAGGGAACGACGACATCAACCGCGTCGTCTACATTCCCTTCAGCACGATGAGCGATCTCAAGAGCACGCACTACCTGGACACAATCTGGTTTAACTATCAGACGCCCGAGTACCAGAAGATTGAACCGGCGGTGCGCTCGATCCTCGCCGGACAACACAAGTTCAACGAGGCCGACCGCGAAGCCGTTCGCGTCTTCAACCTGATGAACCAGTTACATCAGTTCGAAATCATCACACTTGGGTTGAAGATTCTGATGGGATTCATCGGCACGCTGACGCTGGGCATCGGCGGCGTCGGATTGATGAACATCATGCTGGTCTCGGTGACGCAGCGCACGCGCGAGATCGGCGTGCAGAAGGCGCTGGGCGCGCGGCGCCGCTTCATCCTGATGCAGTTCCTCGCCGAGGCCCTCACCATCACCTTCATCGGCGGCGTGCTGGGAGTGATTCTGGCCTACGTGGTTGCACTGTCGGTAGGCCGGCTGACTCTGTATAGCGCGTTCGCGAAGAACGGCGAAGCGGGAGACATCCGCCTCATCATCCAGCCGGCGACGCTGATCGCGTCGACGGTGATTCTGGGCGCGGTGGGGCTGATCAGCGGAATGATTCCGGCATTCCGAGCATCGCGGCTGGATCCGATTGAGTCGCTGCGGCACGAGTAGCGTGCCGAAGAGACCGAACCTTAATCGTGCCGAAGCGTCTGCATGGGATCGATCGCAGTAGCGTGGCGGGCAGGTATATAGCTGGCGAGAAACGTCACAGCAATCAGGAGGGATGAAACCAGAAACGTAGTCAGCACATCGTGGGGTTTCACTCCGTAGAGGAAGTCTGCCAGCAACGGCGCGGCGGCAAAAGATGCGGCCACGCCAATCATCACGCCGAGGATCGACAGCATCATGGCTTGCCCCAAAACCAGGCGAAGCACATTCTTCCTCTGCGCTCCCAGTGCCATCCGCAAGCCAAGCTCATGGCTGCGCTCGCCCACCGAGTACGAGATCACGCCATAGATTCCCATGGCGGCGAGAAGCAACGCCACTCCGGCAAAGATGCCCAACAATTGGCTGAGAGAACGCCACTGCTGCGCCGAATTTGCAACGATCTGGTCGACCCTCGTCACTCCAAACACCGGCGAGTCTGGCGCGATCTGTGAAAGAACAGTCCTCACGTTCCGGATCAGTGCAGGAGAGACCGACTGGGTGCGGATCACAATGGTTTTGTGAACGCGGCTCTCTGTCCATCCGGGCACAGTGTGCGGGGGCAGTTGCGGGATGTGAGCGTAGGCCTCAGGCTCGGGATCCTGCACGAGGGCAAATCGCTTCATATTTCCCACGACGCCGACGATTTGTCGAGGCCGCTCCTCCGGGGAAGAATCAAAGGTGATCGTTTGGCCGACTGGATCCTGGTTCGGCCAGAACTTTCTCGCCATGGCTTGGTTGATCACCACGACCGGCGCAGAGCTTTCCGTGTCCTGCCCGGTGACGCCGCGTCCTCGCACGATCGGGATGCCCATCAACCCGAAATAATTTGAGCTGACTCCCTCCAGCAGAACTCTCGGCCGTTCTGCCCGAGGAGGGGCGGCGCGGCCTGCAATGGTAAAGCCGGGGAACGCCGGTTCTGCGTTTTCGGAAAGTGGCAGCCAGTCAGCCAACGCCACACTTTCAACGCCCGGAATGCTGCCGACGCGTTCCAGCGCCTGCCGGCAGAAGATTCCAACGGACGGCTGAATGAGGTTCCACCCGGTTTTGTCTTGCTGAGTCGCGTCCATGTACTTCTCGCCGGTTAGCCGCACCTCCACTGCGAGCAGATGATCAGGATTGAAGCCGGGGCTGGTGCGCAGGATACGAGTCAGAGTGTTGATCATCAGCCCTGCGCAAATCAGCGACACCAGCGCGACTGCGATCTCGGCCACCACGATGATGTTGCGCGTGCGGTGACGTGACCGGGATGCCGTGCTGCGGCCGCCTTCACGCAGGCACTCGTTGACATCGTTTCTCGATGCGCGATACGCGGGGATCAATCCGAACACCAGGCCGGTGAGGATGCAAATGCCCAAGGTAAACAACAAGACGCGGCCGTCCACAACCATCGTCGTGGTTCGCGGGAACAGCTGCGGCGCCAAAACATCAAGAATCCGCACGCCGCCAAAAGACAATGCCAGACCTAACACGCCTCCGACTAAGGAAAGCAGGACGTTCTCGGTCAGCAGTTGACCGATCAGTCTCGTCCGGCTGGCGCCCAGCGCCACCCGCACTCCCATTTCCTTTTTCCGTCCCTCGCCCCGAACCAACAGCAGGTTGGCAACGTTGGCACAGGCAATCAGCAGCACAAACCCGACGGCTGCAAGAAGCAGATACAGAGTCTGTTCCCACCAGCCGAACAAGCCTTTCTGCAAAGGATCAACTCTAATTCCCATACCTTTGTAGACTTCGGGAAAGACCTGAGCCAGATGAAGGGCCGTGACATTCATCGCGGCTTGAGCCTGTTGAACCGAAACACCTGGTTTCAATTTTGCAATGCCAACCAGGAATCGGGCATCATCGAAACCGGAGTCTGCCGGATCTGCCATGCCGTGGATGAAGTAAACCTCGGGGACTCCAGTGCCAAAGAGGTTGAATCCTGGATTCAGGACCGCACTTACCGTTGTTGACGCCGTGTCGACGAAGATACTGCGCCCGAGCACATTCGGATCACCTCCGAAGTGGTGCTGCCAGAATTCATAACTGATTGCGACCGTATCCAATCCCCGCTTCACATTCACGGTATCCGTGGGGACGTTGCCCAGGAAAGTTTTGATACCCAGCAGCGAAAATAGCCGCACACTGACGTGCTGTACACCGACGCGTTCCGCAGAGCCCGCGCCCGACATGGCCACCATGTCCGGTCCCGAGACACACTCAATTTGTTCGAATACCTGGTTGTCGGCTCGCCAGTGCGCTACGTCGGTACCGGAAACGGGTTCACGCTCATGCCCAAGCCCCGGGAAGCGATTAAACAGAGCTACGAGCCGGTCCTGGTCGGGATAAGGAAGTGGACGCAGGAGAAGCGCA
The DNA here is from genome assembly GCA_035632675.1 of Candidatus Dormiibacterota bacterium. Lineage (GTDB taxonomy): Bacteria > Acidobacteriota > Terriglobia > Terriglobales > Acidobacteriaceae > Sulfotelmatobacter. The sequence continues at coordinate 247,245 of DASQGJ010000059.1, read as the reverse complement.
TCAATCGCAGTGAAAATCGTGGTGGTGCCGCCGATTCCGATCGCTAGCGTCAGGACGGCTACCAGCGCAAAAACCGGGCTCTTGCCAAGTCCCCGAGCCGCGTAGCGCAGGTCCTGTCCCAGCGTCTCGATCCAACCCGCGATGGATCCGGTGCCGACCATGCCGAAAAGTGTAACTCACGAGTTGAGGGCAGAGAGGCGGTTTCACGTTTGATTCATGGAAGGCGATTACACTCAAGACCCCGTTGCCGGGACATTGAGTGTAATGGCGATATTTCACCAACTGACGCGATTGACTGCTGGGCGGCGTTTCCGATAACTTCCGGCTTGCCGACAACTCACTCCAAATGCACTGCATTCGGGCTTGACGGGGTGCAATAATACAACTGAGGTCGTTCGGACCCTTACTCGCGCTCATCCGTTGCTCGAAGATGTTGATCAAACCAGCGAATCATTTCCCCGAGGTAGTCCGGCGGGTTCTTCGCTCCAGGGAAATCAGCTCCGTGAGTTCCCCCAGGTATACGGAGCAGCTTTACTTCCACCCCAGCTTGTTTCAATGCCTCCTCCATGAGTTCAGAGTTCTTGAAAACGACCAACTGGTCCGCGTCGCCGTGCATTAGAAGGAAGGGAGGATCATTCTTAGAGAGATGGTCTTTCGAGAGGTAGAAAAGAGGCGATGCTTCTCGGTAGCTTTTGTATTCAACTGAATTGGGGGGGAGCAGTTTCCCTGCGATCTCTACCCGCATTCCCATGATGTCGACAAAAGCCGCTCGGTTGCTGACAAGGTTGATCCAGTCGATGGGGGCGGCGCGGGCCACTACGCACTGCACCTTTGCACTCTCCCGATTCACCGGGTCGGAGTCATCAGGATCACCCTTGCCATCCAACACACCCAACATATCGACCAGGTAGGCACCGGAAGATCCGCCCGCCGCTCCTATACGCTCGGAGCGAACTCCAAATTGTTTTGCGTGGTAGCGGATATATCTCACTGCTCGCTGGGCGTCTTCGACTGCAGCCGGATGGCGAAACCGTGGCGGGTCGCGATGGTTGATAGCAAACACTGTATAACCCGCTTCCAGCAGCGGCTTGGCATACATCAGCACCTGAGAGTTCTCTTTGAGCGGCGTGTCGTCATAACTCAACGGGGCATAGAACGCACTGCCAGCAATGAAGATGATGCCGTACCCATTTGGCGTCTGAGGATGATGAACATCCATCAACAACGACAGCCCAGAATACATTCCATAAACAACATTCCGTTCCACATTCGAGGATGCCTGTGGTGATTGCTGGCCCAAAACAACAGATGGTACCGTTGTGAGAGCCAAAATGCTGATGATCAATCGTTTCATGGCTCACCTTTCGTTTTGAGCTGGACGATATTCGACCTTTGCGATCGAGAATAGCGCGCATGATACACCAAAAGGTGATTCGTAGATCCGGCCAAGTTGGGCTATGACTGGCAATCCGGAAGTTAACTGACGTAAGCAGGCCATTACACTCAAAATGCCTTCGCGGCGCTCCTGAATGCTGTGCGATCTACTGCCAGCTGAGACGATGGAGTATCCGCTTAAGCTCGAATCACTTCCGCTTTGCCGACGCCCCGGACGTGTGATTGCGGCAAGGAGTTCTAGCGTCTGAGGCCCGACGCCTGAAGCCCGACGCCTGTTTCCCCATACCACGCCACCGTTCGCCGCAGTCCTTCCTCGAAATCTATCTTGGGCTTATAGCCGAGCCCGGTTTCTGCTTTGGAGATATCCGCGAGCGAATGCTTGATGTCGCCGCCGCGCTCGGGACCGTAGTTCGGTTGTCCTTTGTAGGACGTTAGTCCCTGCAGCAGCTTGAACGTCTCATTCAGAGTGACGCGGCGCCCGGTGGCTACGTTGAACATTTGTCCAGCGGCCTTGTGCGCGGGAGTCATGCAGGCTAACAGGTTCGCTTCGACTGCATTGTCGATGTAAGTGAAGTCGCGGCTCTGCTCGCCGTCGCCAAAGATGGTCGGCTGTTCGCCACGCAGCATCTGCGTGATGAACTTCGCCAGCACGCCCGAGTACGGAGACGAAGGGTCCTGCCGCGGGCCGAAGATGTTGAAGTACCGCAGGCACACCGTCTCAAGGCCATAGCAGCGATAAAACGAGATCATGTACTGCTCGCTCGCCAGCTTGGCCACGGCATAGGGAGAAATCGGGTCGGGCTTCATCGCTTCGTGCTTCGGCAACGTGGGCGTATCGCCGTAGGCGGAGGACGAAGCCGCATAGACCACGCGCTTCACCTTGGCATCGCGCGCCGCGACGAGCACGTTCACCGTTCCGTCCACATTGGCGCGGTTGCTCCCCAGCGGGTCGAGCACAGATTTCGGCACGGACGGAATCGCAGCCTGGTGCAGAACGTAGTCGACTCCCGCGCAAGCCTTGTGCATCGCATCCAGATCGGTGATATCGGCCTCGCGGAAATCGATGCGATCGAGAATCTCGGCGATGTTTTCTCGGTTCCCGGTTGCAAAGTTGTCGACCCCGCGCACCTGCTGACCGCGAGAAAGTAGAGCCCGAGCCAGAGATGATCCGATGAATCCGGCAATGCCAGTGATGAGATAGAGAGACATGACCCATCATCATAGCGAATGGAAAGGTTTCAAAGGTTTCAAAGTTTCAACGTTTCAAGGTTGAAGCTCCAGGTCTCTGAAACCTTGAAACTCTGAAACCTTGAAACTTTGAAACCTTGTTTACTTCTGGCTCTTCCTGATGATCCGCAGGAAGTCGTCTCTCATCAGCATCTGGCGACTCTGAAAGAATTCCATGATGGCCTCGATGGCCTTGGCTGGGTCAGTGATCGCGGGGACAGCGTCGAGCGGGCCGGCGGCGGGAAGGGTCGAGGCAATTCCCGGGCCCATAATCACGCAAGGGCGAGAGATCGTGGCCAGGAGCTGTCGCAGTCGCGCCATGTTTTCCTCGGACACCTCTGTAAACGCGATGCCCATGCCCAAGTACGGATACGAGACACGGACCTTGCCCTTGCAGTCCACGCGCAGGCCGGCAGACTCCAGTTTCATCTGCAGAACGGTTCCGGCGGGGTACGTGGCTTGCGCCTCGACATAACAACCGTGCACGCTGACGTCGGTGAACGTGGCCCAGGTGCGGACGTCGCACCCCTCTTCGCGCACTTCAGCGCTGCCCTCGCACTTGTAGCGGAGGCTGCGGCGCTTTTCGACGCCCTGGAAAGGCTCTCCGGTCGCAGGTTCGGTGGGGCTGACTGCGCCATAAGGGTGTGGGTCAGCCTCCCGCGCGGGTGCCGCTGCCGCAGCGGATGGTTGGTCCGTGGATTGTTTTAACGCCCTCAGATAGGCGGTCCCGTCATTCATTTCCTGCGCCATAAGAATCCTGTTGCGGACGATCGCTCCCCAGTCTTACCGGAGCTGTACAGTCTTCTATCGGAGGAAACCACTCGAAGGATTAGGGGAGCAGATGAGAAAAATCTAATTCAGAGGCGACGTCGACGATTGTGCCTCCGACGCCCTCGACTCCGCCACCTGCCGGATTTGCTTCCACAGTTCGTCGCGGCCAGCGCCGGTTTTGGCGGAATAGGGAAGCAGCCGAGCACTAGGATATTCCTGGCCCAAAGCTCGCAACGTGTTGTTGAGCTGGTTGTTCGAGAGCCGGTCGCTCTTCGTGGCGACCAGCAGAAACTCGCGGCCGGACGCGCTGAGAAAATCCAGCAACTGGCGGTCACTCTGCTGCGGGGGAACGTTCACGTCGACCAGAGCCACACACAAGGCCAAGGTGGGGCGTTGATGCAGATAGGGCTCGATGAATTTTGGCCACTCCTGGGAAATCTCGCGGGAGATCTTGGCGTATCCGTAGCCGGGAAGGTCAGCGAAAATCAGCTCGGGACGCGGTTTTCCGGGCCAACGGATCTCGAAGAAATTGATGCTGCGAGTGCGTCCGGGGGTCGAACTGGTGCGGGCGAGCTTCGTGCCGACCAGGGAGTTAATCACACTCGACTTGCCAACATTCGAACGGCCCAGGAACGCAATCTCGGGCAGGCTCGGGGCGGGGAAGTGCGCCGCATCGGTCGCGGCTGCCAGGAATCGGGACAAGACCCTCATGCTCAAGTTTGCAACGGGGCGAGTGAGATTGGCAAGGTGCGCAAGATCCGATTCTTGATCGGCCTGCTTATGTTCTGAAATTTGAACAACCGCCGGGCCGGAACGCCTGTCTCCAGCCGATTTTGCGGGCATGTCGAAACGATCGCAATTGCAACCTATTCCTGCCAGTTATATAATCCGCAAACGCTGGGGCCCCCCAAAAGCGCCGTTCGTCGCTGATCTCAGAAACCTTGATTTGGAAAGGGAATGCTGTGAAACCACTTTGGTGTGCCCTATTCGCGCTCGTGCTCGCAGGTTTTCAGCCGCTCTCCGCTCAAGTCCAGGGTCAATGGGCAACTTCCGGGTCCATGCAATCCGCTCGTGAATTCAACGCCCAGGTGAAGCTGAACACGGGAAAGGTCCTCTCCATCGGAGGAGCCGACAACAGCGGAAACATTCTGTCTTCCGCCGAACTCTACAACTCCAGCACCGGCAAATGGGCTCTTACCGGCAGCATGATTGAGGCTCGCGAGTCATTTCCCGCCGTCGTGCTGAAGAGCGGAAAGGTCCTGGTCTCCGGCGGATTGGGTACGAGCAGCATCGTCCTGGCGGCCGCCGAATTGTATGACCCGACAACCGGAGCGTGGACCTCGGCAGGATCCATGTCCGTGGCCCGTGTCGCTCACACGGCAACGCTGCTCTCCAGCGGCAAGGTGTTGGTGACCGGCGGCTGTACGACGAACCTCTGCGGCGCCGACAGCGCGGTCAGCGAACTCTACGACCCAACCTCCAACACCTGGTCGACGACCGGCAGCCTGAACACGGCCCGCGCCTATCACACCGCCGTGGCGCTGAAAACCGGCAAGGTGTTGGCCATCGGAGGTTCGGCCTCCGGCGTCGTGACCACTTCCTGCGAACTGTACGACTCCACCAAGGGCACGTGGACGAATGCCGCCAGCACCAACACAGGCCGCTACCTCAATTCGACCACTCTCCTTACGGACGGCAAGGTGCTCGTCACCGGCGGCACGCCGTCCCGGGGTCCCCTAACTTCCGCCGAACTCTACGACCCGACCGCCAACACTTGGACGCTGCAAGGCAACATGACCATCGGGCGCTACTCTCACCCCGCCGCGCTTCTCCCCGATGGCACTGTTCTGGTCGCCGGAGGAATCGGCCAGTCGATCAGCTGCGGCAAGGATTGCACCAGCTACATCCCGACCAACAAGGTCGACATCTACACCGAAAGCACCGGAGCGTTCACCGCCACGGCAAGTTTGAGCCAATCGTTGGCGTATCACTCTATGACGATGCTGTCCTCAGGACGGGCCCTCGAGGCCGGCGGCACCGCGACGACAGCCACGTGTTGCACCGTGCAAAATACTTCATCGGTCTATACCCCGCTGACCCTGACGTTCTCTTCCACCAGCCTGAACTTCGGCCTCATGGAGATCGGACTCACCAGTCCTTCGCAGACGGTAACGGTCACGAACGTGAGCAGTCACTCGGTGACCTTTACGTCGATCGCGAGCAGCGGCGACTTTTTCCAGACGGACACCTGTCCCACCACGATGAACGCGGGACAAAACTGCACCATCACCGTCACCTTCACGCCAACCAAATCCGGTACCCGCACCGGAGCCGTTACTCTCAAGGACAACTCCCCCGGCAGCACCAGTCAGACGATCACTCTTACGGGAACCGGTGAAAGTCTGGCTCTGGGATTCTCGCCCTCGTCTTTAAACCTGGGAAGTGTGGTGGTCGGCTCCAGCAGTTCGATGACCGCGACCTTGACCAACGACGGCGCAGCCTCCGTCAACATCACTGCGATCACGGTCTCACCGGCGAACGGCATCTTCACCCAAACCAACAACTGCCCGTCGACTCTCTCGGTGCAGCAGACCTGTAGCTTCACGATCGTATTCACGCCGCCGGATGTCTTCACCTACACCGCAACCGTGTCAGTCACGAACAGCGCGGGCTCGGCTGCGACTCTGGCGCTGTCGGGGACGGGACTGAACAACTAGGCGCAGGAAACGGCAACAAGAGTCGCGCACCGGGCGACCGGGAGCGTGCCCTCCGTTCCAGATGCATTTCTATCCATTGCAACCCTCGCCCCAGCCGCCGCTTGTTCTCCACATCTTCATCCGGGGAAGGGCGGCGGGGTTTGTGCCAGGGATGTAAGCTTCCATCGACGGCTACGCCGACACCGCGCATTCGGGCAATCACGCGCGGCTTCGTCCCACGAGATCTTTAGGCCTGCGCCGAACGGAGGTAACCACCTCGTCCTCTCCCGTGCAGTGGCCGGCTTCAACTTTAGGACATGTCCGCCGATGGAATCTGTAGCAAGCATTGAGGGGAGAACGCAAATGGAGAACATCCCGAAATCCACGCTGGACATGCACACGCTGCTGCTCTGTAACGACGTGCCCTACCTCGGTGTCACGCGCAATGTTCTGGCCAAGTTGCACGTCACACCGAAAATGGTGAATACGTCGGCGGCCGCCCTGGCCATGATCCAGGCGCACGAGTTTGACGTGATCGTGGTGGACTGGCGCGAGATCGACAGCCTCGCCGATTTTCTGTCCGCGGTTCGCGGATCGAAGGTGAACCAGGACTGTGTGCTGGTGGCGATCGTGCGCGATCTGCTCGACCTGCGCCAGGCGTTTGCCGCGGGCGTCCATTTCCTGATTCACAAGCCGGCCTCGGCCGTACAGATCGAGCGCTGCCTGCGGGCGGCCTACTCCGCCAGGGTGGTTCGGCGCCGGAAGCATCACCGGGAACCGGTCGAGACCCTGGCCTCGGTCAGCACGCGCACCCAGCCTTTCGGAGAAGCAATGCTCATCAACCTGAGCGAAGGCGGAGCTAAGCTGCGCACCAGCGTGCAGGATTTTGTTGCGGGTGTCTCGCTGAGTGCGGCGGATGACGTGAATCTCAGGTTCGCGCTGCCCGGCACCGCGGATATGCTCGAGATCGCAGGCACGGTGATCTGGGTGACCGCGGATGCTTGCGGAGTGCGCTTCCGGTATATTCCCGAGGCCCAGAGGACGTTACTGCAGCAGTGGCTCACGGAATGCGTGGAGCGTTCAATTTCGCGGACGTGCGAGCGACTGCGCGCGGCCTGCGCCTAGGATAAGTCTTGAATGGATGCCCCACTTCTGGCCGGTGGCCAGAAGTGGGGATTTTCGTGTGTGCGGAAATCGGCGCTACTGGTGGGCCGTCGTCGTATCCGTAGTCGTTGACGTCAGCGGCGGTGCGATCGGCTGCGTCGGCACCTCTTCTTCGACCTTGGGCAGCGGAGACTCCAGAGCGATCGACAGCACCTGGTCCATAGTGTCGACGAAGTGCAGCTTCATCGCACTGCGGAGATTCTCCGGCACCTCGGCCAAATCCTTCTCGTTGTCCTTGGGGAGAATCACTTCGAACAATCCTGCCCGATGCGCTGCGAGCAGCTTTTCTTTCAGGCCGCCGATCGGAAGAACTTTGCCGCGCAGCGTGATTTCACCAGTCATCGCCAAATCGCGCCGTACAGGAATCTTGCTCAGCGCGCTGGAAATGGCTGTCGCGATCGTGATGCCCGCCGACGGCCCGTCTTTCGGGATGGCGCCTTCGGGCACATGCACGTGTAGATCAAGGTTGCGGTAGAAGTCGCGGGTCAGGCCCAGACGGTGAGCACGCGAACGCACATACGACATGGCGGCCTGCGCCGACTCCTGCATGACGTCGCCCAGTTTGCCGGTCAAGGTCAGCTTGCCCTTGCCATCCACGACACTGGCCTCGGTGCTGAGAATCGAGCCGCCGACCTCGGTCCAGGCCAGGCCGGTGACCAGTCCGACTTCCGACTTCTCATGAGCCAGCGTGTCGCGGAACTTGATTACGCCGAGGAAGTCGTTGACGTTCTCCCCGGTGATGGCGATCGAATAGCTCTCGCCTTCTTTCACTACCCTGCGGGCCACTTTGCGGCAGACGTTGCCAATTTCGCGCTCCAGGTTGCGGACACCCGCTTCGCGCGTGTAGGAGCGGATCAGGCCGGTGATGGCATCGTCGGTGAACCTGATGTTCTTATCCGACAGGCCTGCGGCCAGCATCTGCTTCTTCACCAGGAACTGCTTCGCGATCTCGACTTTTTCCTGCTCGGTGTAGCCGTGCAGGCGCAAAACTTCCATGCGGTCCTGCAGCGCCGGAGGAATCGTGTGCATCACGTTGGCTGTAGCCACGAAGAAGACTTGCGACAGGTCGTACTCGACGTCGAGGTAGTGGTCGACGAACATGAAATTCTGCTCGGGGTCGAGCACTTCGAGCAGCGCGGCCGACGGATCACCGCGGAAATCCATCGACATCTTGTCGACTTCATCGAGCATGAAGACCGGGTTCTTGGTGCCGGCCTTCTTCATCATCTGGATAATCTGGCCGGGCAGGGCGCCGATGTAGGTGCGCCGGTGACCACGAATCTCAGCCTCGTCGCGCACGCCTCCCAGCGACATGCGGACAAACTTGCGTCCGGTGGCCTTGGCGATCGACATGCCCAGCGAGGTCTTGCCGACTCCTGGAGGTCCAACGAAACACAGAATCGATCCTTTGGGATTCTTCACCAGCTGCCGCACGGCGAGAAATTCAAGAATGCGTTCCTTGATCTTCTCCAGCCCATAGTGATCTTCGTTCAGAACTTTCTCGGCACGGGAGATATTGCGGATTTCCTTCGAGCGCTTCTTCCACGGCACGGCCAGCAGCCAGTCAAGATAGTTGCGCGAAACCGTGGACTCGGCCGACATGGGCGGCATGGCCTCGAGCTTCTTCAGTTCCTGCAGCGCCTTGTCTTTGACTTCCTTCGGCATGCCCGCGGATTCGATCTTCTTCTTCAGTTCGTCGAATTCGCTCTTTTCGCCGCGGCCCAGTTCCTTCTGAATGGCCTTGATCTTTTCGTTGAGGTAATACTCTTTTTGCGCCTTCTCCATCTGGCGTTTCACGCGCGACTGGATGGTGCGGTCGACGTTGAGTTTTTCGATTTCGATGTCGAGCACATCGGCGATGCGGGTCAGGCGTTCTGCTGGATCGAAGATTTCAAGCAGTTCCTGCTTCTCTTCAATCGAAAGTTGCAGGTTGGCCGAGATCACATCGGTCAGCTTGGCCGCGTCTTCCATGCGCACGGCCGAAATCATGGTCTCGTAGTTCAATGCCTGGCAAAGCTTGACGTATTGCTCGAACAGGGAAGTCACGCGCTGCATGCTGGCTTCGAGTGCCGGATTGGGTTCGGTGGCGAAGCGCGCCACGCGCACCGTCGCCTGCATGAAGCCGTCGGTATCGGTGACCTGCAGAATCTTGCCGCGTTCGATGCCTTCAACCAGAACTTTAATATTACCGTCGGGGAGTTTCAGGCTCTGCACAATGTTGACGATGGTCCCGACCTGGTAGATCTCGTTGGCCTTGGGTTCGTCGATGGATGCGTCGTGCTGTGTGGCCAGGAAAATTTTCTTATCCGCTGCCAGTGCTTCTTCGAGAGCGCGCACACTCGATTCGCGGCCCACTACGAACGGGGTCATCATGAACGGAAAGATGACCACGTCCCGGATGGGCATCATGGGCAGCTTTTTGGAATCGTACTTTTCCTTGGATGTCGTCACTGAGTCTCCCTGGGATAACGGCCAAACCTACAACCTGCTGGAATTCTACATTGAGCCTAGGGTCTGGTGGAATGGCATTTAAGTTGTAGGGTCTTTGCTTATTAACGCCGGACGAATGGTGCAGGCAGAGACGTAGCGGCGCCACGTCTCTGCCCGCTAGCTATCCAGCTTTTTCCATCACGGTGGCGAACGAGGCGGTGCGTTTTTCAACCATCTCGCGCGTCACCTCAAATTCCTTTAACTTCTTTTGACTTGGCAGGTTAAACATCAGATCGAGCATCAGTTCTTCGAGAATCATGCGCAGGCCGCGGGCGCCCACTTTGCGCGCCATGGCCTGGCGGGCGATGGCCCGGAGCGCTTCGTCGGCGAACTTAAGGCGAACATTCTCGAACTCGAACAGCCGCTGGTATTGTTTGACGATGGCATTTTTCGGGCGGGTCAGGATCTCGATCAGCGCATATTCGTCGAGATCTTCCAGCATGCCGACCACAGGCAGCCGTCCGACAAATTCGGGGATCAACCCAAACTTGATCAGATCTTCCGGCTGCACTTCCTGCAGCAGTTCCTGGCTGCGCTTCTTCGAATTGAACGAGTCTTCCTTCTCGGCGTCTTCGCCAGTGCGGAATCCCAGCGACTTCTTGCCCATTCTGCGCGAGATGATCTTGTCGAGCCCGACAAAAGCGCCGCCGCAGATGAACAGAATATTAGTGGTGTCGACCGGGGTGAATTCCTGGTGCGGATGCTTCCGTCCGCCCTGCGGCGGTACGTTGGCAATCGTGCCTTCCAGAATCTTCAGCAGCGCCTGCTGCACGCCCTCGCCTGAGACATCGCGCGTGATCGAGGGATTCTCGTCCTTCCGCCCGATCTTGTCGACTTCATCGATGTAGATGATGCCCGTCTGGGTGCGGCTCACGTCGCCATCCGCCGCCTGCAGCAACTTCAGAATAATGTTCTCGACGTCCTCGCCGACGTATCCCGCCTCGGTCAGCGTAGTCGCATCGACAATGGCGAACGGCACATCCAGCATGCGGGCCAGAGTCTGCGCGAGCAGCGTCTTGCCCGTGCCGGTCGGACCGATCAGCATGATGTTCGACTTGGTCAGCTCAATGCCATCGCCGGTCTTCTGGCGATTCATGAAGATGCGCTTGTAATGGTTGTAAACGGCGACGGCCAGCTTCTTCTTGGTCTGCTCCTGCCCGATGACATATTCGTCGAGGAAGGTTTTCACTTCCTGCGGCTTGGGCAACTGGTTCGGAGTGCTGGTCTGAGGGGTGGCGGTGCGGTCGTCTTCCAGAATCGAATTGCAAACCGCGACGCACTCGTCACAAATATAGGCCCGGGGGTAATCGCTGGGGGACGAGATCAGTTTGGCTACTGCGTCCTGCGACTTGTGGCAGAACGAACACCGCAGAATCTCATCGGTTCCCGTCTTATTTTTCACTCGGCTTTACTCCTTCACCGGCTCTATCGGCATGATCGGGGTCCCAGCTTACGAATGACCCGTCTGCCGTTCAGCGCCAACTCCTGTCAGGCGCGAAGGCCGATCATACAGCTTTTGCCGTCTTATAGATGATATCGTCTATGATTCCGTATTCCTTAGCCTGTTGCGCGTTCATAATGAAGTCGCGCTCAACATCTTTCTCCACTTTGTCCAGTTTCTGTCCGCTGTGCTTCGAAAGTAACTGGTTCGTAATCTCGCGCATCCTCAGAATCTCGCGCGCGTGGATATCAATATCAGTGGCTTGGCCGGAAAGCCCTCCCATAGACGGCTGATGTATTAGAATTCGCGAATTCGGAAGTGCCAATCTCTTTTTGGGTTCGCCTGATGCCAAAAGTAACGCCGCCATCGATGCCGCTTGGCCAACGCACAGCGTCATGACATCGTTCTTCACGTACTGCATGGTGTCGTAAATCGCCATGCCGGCCGTGATCGAGCCGCCCGGAGAGTTGATGTAAAGCTGTATGTCCTTCTCCGGATCTTCCTGAGCCAGAAACAACATCTGGGCGATCACCAGGTTGGCGATGTTGTCGTCAATCGGCGTGCCGATGAAGATAATGTTGTCGCGCAGCAGCCGCGAGTAGATGTCGTAGGCGCGTTCGCCGCGTCCGGTCTGCTCGATCACCATCGGGACCAGCATCATTTGAGGGTCTTTATTGTCGCGATCGTTTGATTTCACGTTCACTCCACACTCCGCCCCGACCGCAACCACTTTCTGGCCTGGAGAGGATTCGAAAGGTCCGCGTACTTACAGGGCTTACGCGGACTGGTGATACAGAAAATCGAGGGTCTTTTCGCTGCGGATTCTGTTCCGGATTCTATCGAGGCCCCCATCCTGTGTCAATTTAGCGCGGACCGCTTCCGGAGTCTGTTTCGACTGTTTCGCCAGCGCGTCGAGTTCATGATTGACCTCGTCTTCGCCGGCTTCAATCTTTTCCAGCTCCGCAATGCGTTCCAGTAACAACGACGACTTCACATCCTGCATGGCCTGATCGCGCTGGCCCGCCCGCAACCGCGGCAGGTCCATCTTCTTCATGTCTTCCATCTTCATGCCCTGTGCTGCCAGCGCTCGCAGGCCACGCTCCAACCGAAGATCGATTTGCCGGTCGACCAGCGCCTCGGGAACCTCGAATTCATTCCGTTTCACCAGTTCGGCAACCAGCTTGTCCTTGGCCTCGCGCTCAGCCGTATGCTTGCGCTCAGCTTCCATGTTCTCGCGAATCTGTTTGCGTACGCCTTCAAGGTTCGCGAACTCGCCCAACTCCTTGGCAAAATCGTCATTCAGCTCCGGCAGGCTCTTCTGCTTGATCGCCTGAATCTTCACCGTATAGATAAAGGTCTTGCCCGCCAGCCGCTTGTCGCTGGTGTCTTCCGGATACACAACCTCGAACTCTTTTTCGTCCCCGGCATTGGCCCCACGCAGGTTCGCGGTAAATTCCGGCACCGTATTCTTGCCGCCAATCTCGATCAGCACTTCGTCCATGTGGACGGGCTGGGTCTTGTCGTCGGTGGCTTTCGGACGTCCATCCATCGACGACTGCGCAAAGTCTCCGTCCGCAAGTGAGCGTCCTTCGACAGAAGTAAACGTGGCATGCTGCTCGCGTACGCTGTTCAGCGCCTCTTCCACTTCCTCGTCTTTGACAACGATCTCGGGATGCTCGGCGCGCAACTCCTTGTAGCCCTCGGGATTAATCTCGGGCATGATCTCGAAGCTGGCCTTGAAGCGCAGCGGCTCGCCGTCGTGAATGTGCAGGTCGGTCACGCGCGGCTGCGACACCGGGATCATCCCCAGCTTTTCCGCCTCTTTGCGGAAATAGCGCGGCACCAGCGCCTCGACCACATCGCTCTTCAGATCTTCTTTGAAGCGCTGCCGGATGATGGAGGCCGGCACGTGTCCAGCGCGAAAGCCAGGCAGCCGCGCCACCTTCTGATATTTCTGGATCAGCACTTCGGTTTCGCGGGTAACTTCTTCGGCAGGGATCTCGACGGAAATCTCGCGTTTGACCCCGTCCTTCTTTGCGTCAACAGTTTCAGTAGGACTCACAATTTCCTTCTCGGCGCGCGGTTACGCTTCAAACACAGGCACCAAATTCACACACCGTTAATCTTGAGTGTAAAGACAGAAGGAGAAGGCCGTCAAACGAGGGAAGGGTGGTATATACAGACGGCAGAATGGATCCTCCCCGCTCCTCAAGGAGAATCAACCGATTCTGATTTCTGATTTGGCCTCGCCCCGCCCGTTGAGAGCTGCTGAGTAGAGTAAAGGATGCCGTTGCTCAGATCGAACGCGAGGTCTGTTCTATTGACGAACCACTCCTGAAAAAGGGGCAGCCTTTTGCTGGCTGCCCCGTCTTTGAAACGCTGGGGTTAGTGGACTCTCTCGCCCGTGAGAAATTCCTGGTCAATGCCGGTGGTTGTGTCGGTAAATACGACTAGCAACCGATTGCCTTGCCAGGCGTTACCCGTGTAGTCGCCAATGAAGAAGCCTCCGAACCCGTCGTTGAACGGATTCGACGGTGCAGCCGAGAGCTTCAGGTTCGAACTGTAGGATGTTCCACCGTTGGGAGAGAAAGCGGAGAACGCTTCATAGTTGACGTTCGCCGGGTCATTCCGACGGTCCATCCAGCTCACACCGACGACTCCATTTCTCGCGACGTTCAGCCACGGGAAGAACTGGTCATGGGTTTGAGAGGCGGGAGCTACGGGTGTACTCGTCCAGGAGGCGCCGCCATTGGTGGATACGGCTACATAGACCTTCATTTGGGATCCGGTCCAATTGTAGTACGTAACGTACAGGTTGCCTTTGTGCGTGCCGTTGCTGTTGTCGATCGCGACGGCCGGGATATTGCTCACGCGCTCATTGGTATTGGGTAGGGCGCCGTAGAAACAGCAAAAGCCCGGATCGGGAGCCAGTGTGGGAGTGGCGATAACGACAGGCGAACTCCAGGTATTGCCACCATCCGTTGACTTGGAGAGATAGAGAGTCGATACGGTGCCGGAGCATCCGCCGTCAAGGCCACTGGCGTTGCAGCGCATCCAGCTCACGTAGACCGTCCCGTCTGTCCCAATAGCAAGATCGGTAAATTGGTCAACGTTGGGAAATGCTTGGGTGGCATCCACTGTCTTTGTCGTCCAGGTCGCGCCGCCGTCGTTCGAGTGCGAGACTGTCGGTACAATGCTGGTCTGACTGCCATTGAACTGCGTGACCGAAATGTAGATCGAATTGACAAAAGGGCTCGCTGGATTGGTATCGATTTCCATCCATGGTTTGTCGGTCAGACCACCACTGAAGAAGGGGCCAACCCCCACTTTCACCGCGCTCCAGGTAGTGCCATTGTCGGTTGAAGTCTCAAACACAATGCCGTGGCTGGCATCGATACCGCTGATGTAGGCCTTGCCAGCGCGATCATAGGCAACACCGGGGTCGCCCTCGCCAATATCTCCAGCGATGGCATTGAGGCAGGTTCGCTTCCAAGTGGTGCCCCCGTCGTCGGAGGCATAAAACCCCTGGATGTTAGAGCATCCGTAATCATTTGCTCCCGTGAGAATTTGTTGCGGGCTCACCGGGTTCACGACGACCGGAGTTTCATTGGCCAACACCGAACTCATCGAGACGTTCTCATTTGGCAAAGCGCAAGGTGCGGGAGAACAATTCAGCGCGGGTGGGGCAATCTCCGGTGCGAGCCCGGCACCGCTCAGGTGAACAGTGCCCGCACGGACAGCGCGAGACATCAGAACGCCCGTGGAAATTGGGGAAAGAGGAAGTGGCGAGTTGCTCTGGGCGGTTGCGAAAGCCGCAAGCAACATGGATGTGACGATCACTAGGGATTTTTTCAACGAGCCTCCTTAGAACGTGCGGTTGTTGCAGGGGAATTCAGAGTGATTGGATCGAATCGACGGCAGCGATCTTGTTTCGGTTGGCAACTATAGGTTCTAGTAGTACTGCTGTCAATGTGCAGAAAGTTGCGCATTCGCGCAAAGAGACAGAGGAACAGCCGGTTGGAAGGGGCTTACGGCTATGCTGACAAGAGGCGTGCTATCCAGATGAGTCGTCGGCAACCCGGAAGATCGCCGTGAATGCCGTCGGATTCGGGTTCGAACCGGCGCGCGACAGTGTCCGGCGGTGAGGATTTCAGGCCCGCTCTTTAGCGCTTCATGGCCATCGATCTGCCCGGTTGCCGACTGGATTGTCGGGCACTTTCCGGCCCCGGCCTTGGGCTCTGTAGACCAGAGGTTGCAAATTCTTGCACGATTGACCCGTCCCAATTGCCGTACTACACTTCGGTACCCCCCCAAGTAATTACCCGTCACGAAACGATAAAGATAAATAAGTTCCGCTAGAGAGAATCTCGCGAAGGAATTCCCAAGGTTCGGTTGGAGGCTCGTAATGACGTCGCGCAAACTTCTGGTGCTTACGGTGTTGGGCGTTCTGTTTCTGTCAGCCGGCGCGGTCAGTTTCGCTGCGGCCCAGACCTTCACGATTAGCGTGTCGGTCAGCGGCCTTACCGGCACACTGCTCATGCACGACAACAAGAACGAGACCCTGACCTTTACCGCCAATGGCACGCAGACCTTTCCCACGGCGTATACCAGCGGATCGAAGTACACAGTGACGGTCAACACCCAGCCCGTTGGACAAGTCTGCAACCTGAGCAGCAATGCGAGCGGAACCATCACCTCCAACGTCACCGTGACGGCCACCTGCGTCCCGAGCTACAGAATCGCCGTCAAGGTCACCGGGTTGAGTGGAACTCTGGTCATGCAGGACAACCTGGGCAGCACCCTGACCTTCACCACAAACAAAACGTTGACCTTCTCCAAGGCATATGGCAGTGGTGCGACCTACACTGTGAGCGTCCAGACGCAGCCCGTCGGCCAGACGTGCACCCTCAGCAGCAACGCCACCGGAACGATCACGAGCCCCGTCACAGTTACGGCCACCTGCAGCAACACCGGTGCGAACGACACGATCAGCGTTGCAGCGACAGGTCTCATCGGAACGCTAGTCGTCCAGGACGATAAGAGCGAGTTGTTGACCTTTACCACAAACACTACTCAGACCTTCCCGACATCGTACACAAGTGGGTCAACCTACGCGGTCACCATCCAGACGCAGCCGACGGGACAGACCTGCACACTGAGCAGCAACGCCACCGGAACGATCACGTCGAACATAACCGTAACCGCCACCTGTATCTCGAATTTCAGCCTTAAAGTCAAAACTACAGGCCTGGTGGGGACGCTGGTGGTGCAGGACAGCAAGCTGGACTCGTTGACGTTTACTACGAACACCACCAAGACCTTCGCCTCGAAGTACGCGAGCGGATCAACATACTCGGTCACCATCCAGACTCAGCCGACCGGCCAGACCTGCACGCTGGGCAGCAATGCCAGCGGAACCATCACGGCGAACACTACCGTGACAGCCACCTGCATCTCGAACTTCACGATCAGCGTCACGGCCACAGGCCTGGTCGGAACGCTGGCGGTTCAGGACAGCAAGTCCGATACGTTGAACTTCACTACCAACAATACGCAGACGTTCGCTTCGACGTACGCGAGCGGATCGACATACTCGGTCACCATCCAGACTCAGCCGACCGGACAAACCTGCACACTCAGCAGCAATGCCAGCGGAACCATCACAGCGAACACCACGGTGACGGCTACCTGTGTCTCGAATTTCACGATCAGCGTCACCGCGACAGGCCTAGTCGGAACGCTGGCGGTTCAGGACAGCAAGTCCGACACGTTGACCTTCACCACAAGCAGCACGCAGACCTTCGCGACGGCCTACGCGAGCGGATCGGCGTATTCGGTCACGATCCAGACGCAGCCGACCGGGCAGACCTGCACGCTGGGTAGCAACGCCAGCGGCACCATCACGGCGAACACCACGGTGACGGCCACCTGTGTCTCGAATTTCACGATCAGCGTCGCAGTCACCGGCTTGACGGGAACGCTGGTAATGCAGGACAGCAAGCTCGACACATTGACCTTCACCACCGACAATACGCAGACGTTCGCCTCAACTTATGCGAGCGGCTCCAGTTACACGGTGTCGGTGCAAACGCAGCCCAACGGCCAGACCTGCACGCTGAGCAGCAATGCCAGCGGAACCATCACGGCGAACACCACCGTGACAGCCACCTGCGCCAATTCGGGAACCAACCTCACGGTGAGCGTCGCGGTCACCGGACTTTCCGGATCGGTGACCATGCAGGACGATCAGGGGGACACGTTAACCTTCTCCAGTAACACCACCCAAACCTTTACGAAGACGTACAACACCGGATCGGCCTACACGGTCTACGTTACGAGCCAGCCGACTTCCCAGTCGTGCGTTCCGACGTACGCCACTGGAACCATCACCTCGAACGTAACCATCTCTGCCACCTGCGCCTCGGGATCGACCCGCGCGTTGGGCACGGTAAGCAATGTTTCGACCATTTCTTGCCAAGGTGCGATTAAGAATGGCGTCTGCCAGCAGATGACGGTGTCGTGTCCCGACCTTCCGGACGTTCAAGCCTACGTGAAGACAAATTCGCCCACCGGAACTTCCCTGGGAACGGTTACCTATAACACCGGCACCGACGGCAACGGCTTGTACGAGAGCATTTTCACCTTTGGCAGCACCGCGGTGCAGAACGTACTGAACGCCGGGTACACCACCGTGCAAATCGATTGGGGAACTCCATTCAACACCACGCAGCCGGACGGTTGGGTGCTCGGCCCGGGCGGCGTGCTCGGGGCTGCCTGCCGGTACGCGACCGTCACGAAATGGATTTACGACAACATCCAGGCCAACACGAGCCTGCCTTACTGCGCCACCGCAAACAGCGGAGGCGCGGGAGTTCTGGCTTACGCCCTGTCGCAATACCACTCGAGCGATATTCTCTCGATGGCCGAAGTGACGAGCGGGCCGCCGACGGGCCGGCTGGATTGGGGCTGCGGATGCCTGCAGGGCAAGCTATCGGTGCAGTGCGGAAATGCCACAACGCTAGGCACATGTTTTGGGACCGCCGATGGCCCGGTCTGGGATCCGGCGTACAACCCGACTGCTACGACTGGAGTGTGCACCGCCGCGGTGAAAGGCACTCTGCCGCCCGGAGGCCTGAACTTCTTCCTGGGTGACAGCGTCGAAGCGCCGGGTGCGCTGTACAACTTCCCGCACACGTTCGTGAACCTGGTATTCGGCGGCTCGGACAACAGCTCGGCGATCCCGATCGGCCAGGACTGGTTCAACAACATCTCCACCTCGAAGGCACAGGTCTGTGTGGCTGGCGGGGTGCATTCGATCGCGAATACGCTGGCTGGAGCGCAGCAAGTTGCGAACGACCTGATCGCCAACTGCAGTCTGCACTAGAGACGAAGAGACGAAGCGACGGAAGCGGGTCAGGGGCGTGCTGACCCGCTACCGAACAACGTCGCCTACAGCCCAGCGAGTCGGCCAGAGTCGTTTGAGCGTAAGGCACCTGATCGCTTTCAAGCGCGGGATGCAGCCGCGACCACAAGGCTGCCAATGGATTCGCCGATTCAGCCGCACTGCTACTCAATTCTCTATCCTGCGATTCCACGGCTGTGCACCACTCCGAAAAACGCGCACTGGCACTATAATCTTCTGCGCGAAGCGCGTTCCCGCAATACCGGCCGCCGCTGACTCGAGAATTATCTACGGGTGGTGTGGGCTTGCGGGTGGCCGCCGGCGAGAAAGGAATCTTGGCCGTGTTAGCGACTCGAAAATTTGGTATCACTTGCCCCGTGTGCAAGCGATTCTGCTTTCTCGGCTACGTCGAACTCGACGAGAAGGCTTCGGTCGGGGAGCTGCGCACCAAGCTGCTGCATGATGGATGGAAGGGCGAACTGGCGCGCTGTGACTACTTGAAATGTGACGGGGAAATCTTCTGTCCGTGGAACCAGGCGGTTTTTCCGCGCTAGGCTGGAACGCCTGGTTTGTGGGGACTTGGCACGCTGAAGGGTGAGCGATCATCGGCGTGTTGCTCGAGATGGGGGCGAACAATGACAGTCTCGGTACGGTCGATCAATCAGGAGATCATCGGGATGGATGGTCCGAATTCTCTGGTCAACCAGATCATCCCTTCCATCGCGGTGATCAACCCAAGTTCGTTCCGGCTGCATGCGATGAACAACCGGCTGACCTTTTCGAGCGTGAGTCCGACGAGCGGACGGCTGGGGATCTTTGCGGCGCAGAAGGACAGCCAACAGCGGGCGATGATCTTGCTGCTGCCTTCGGCCGGGACACCGAGTCGCCTTCTCATTTGCATCACGCAGGGATTCGCGCAAGCGGCCCGCAATCTGGAGCCGCTGGGCTGGAGTAATCCTCTGTCGCCGCCGTTTATCAATTTTGTCCTGCTGAAGCACGTCATCAACCGCTGGGGGGCGCAGACTCTGGCGGCTGCCGACGACATGGCCTTCCTTTACATCGTGCGGGCGCGAGGAAACGAGTTGGGGCCGTTCGCCAATGACGGGGCCTTTGTGCTCGAAGTGCTGACGCAATTGGCTGCGCTCACGGGAGGCTCGTTCTCCTTCGACCAGGTGGAGGCATTCACCTTCAGCAGCGGCGTTTCAGATTTCAACGTGTTCATCAACTCGGTCAGCTCGGTGCTGAACGTCGAGGCAGTGTACGGGATCGATCCGGCGCAGGCCATGCCACTGGTGCGGCCAGGAGGCGCGACCCGCAAGCAATATCTGAGCGGACAAACCGGCGGGCCGTCGGCGGGATTCGAGTATCTGGGGTTGGATAGCTGGGTCAACGAGTGGCGCTACCCAGACCGCACGACGTTTCCGGATCCCTGGGTGTTCAACTATATGCACAATCACGTTATGCCCAGCTACATTCTGAATCTGGCGCTCGCGACGTAGAGACGCAACAAGTTCGGCCTCTGCGAGTGTGATGTAATGGGCGGTGTGTCCTGGCTTACCGTCCTGAACCGCGAAGTGATCGCCTGCACCCGCTGCCCACGCCTGGTTGCCTACCGCGAGCAGGTCGCGCGTGAGAAGCGCCGCGCCTATCGCGACTGGGAGTACTGGGGCAAGCCCGTTCCCGGCTTCGGCGATCCCGACGCGCGCGTGCTCATCATGGGCCTTGCACCCGGCGCGCACGGGTCGAACCGCACCGGGCGGCCCTTCACCGGCGATGCCTCGGGCAACTTTATGTATCCCGTGTTGTACGCGACCGGATTCGCCAGCCAACCCACCGCCACCGACCGCAACGACGGCCTGACGCTGAACGATCTCTACATCACCGCCGCGGTCCGCTGCGCGCCTCCCGACAACAAGCCGTTGCCCGAGGAACTGGCCGAGTGTGCGCATTTCCTTGATCGCGAAATCGCCGGATTAGAAAAGGTCAAGGTCGTCGTCGCGTTGGGCAGGATCGGCTTCGATGCCTACTTGAATTACCTCAAGCGCCGCGGCCTGCTCCCGCGCCGCAAGCCCTACATCTTCAAACACGGCGCCCATTACCAGATGCCCGACGGTAAGGCGTTACTCGCGTCCTATCATCCGTCAAACCAGAACACGCAGACGGGCAAGCTGACGCGGGAAATGTTCACCAAGATATTCAAGCAGGCGGCAAAATTTGCCGATGGGTGAAGGGAAGCACCGCAAGGCCGGATCGTGGAACCCTCCCCTCGAAGGGGTCACAGCCGACAAAGCAGGTTACGATCCGGCGCGGCGCTTTTTGCTTTAATCAATCACCACGGAGATACTGAGCCACGGAGAAAGCAAGTTGATCGAAATACTCCGCTCCCAACGCTTTCATTCAGCAATCAGAAATCAGAAATCAACATCGTTCTTCTCCGTGTCTCCGTGTCTCCGTGACTCCGTGGTGAACAGAATGATCTGCGCGGGCTACCTTAGCTTCGTGGCCACGACTTCCAGTTGAAACTGCCGCTTCGAATTGGGATCATCCACCACTCCAATCACCAGCGACTTGCCCACGGTCACAATCGCGCTGGAATCTATCTTCATTTGCCGGATCGCGGGCCGCATACTCTGGCCTTGCTGGTCGGGAATCGCGAAGTTGCTCAGATCAGATCGGACATTGAGCATGACATCGTTCGCCAGCCAGTTCACATCGTTGCGGTCGCGCAACCGGCACCAGATGTTCATTCCCACGTCGAGGTATTGAATTTCGCTTTGCTTGACCTCAACGGGGACCCGGGTGCCGATTTTGATTTCACTTTGATCGCCGGCATTCAGGTTCATCGAGTACTGGCGCGAGTTGATTTTCTTCCCATCCTCAATCTCGTGAACCGTGAAATCGAGGCGATACGAATGACCAGGTTCGGCCGCTTCACTTGGATGTTTTGCCGGTGCGGAGTCCTGGGACGTTGCCTGTTGTACGGGGCCTCCCAGTACGAGCGTTGCGATCACCGCCCCTGCGATAAGTATCTTTTTGAACATGATTCATTTCTCCTTGAATTGCGTGCAGCTTTTGTCTTTCCAATCTTGTTCTAATCTCGTTTGCCGGCCGCGACCTCGCGGCGTTCCTCGTCGTCACGGCGGAGATCGTCCATCCTCGCCTCTGCCACAACGGCAGCATGTTCCGGGTACTGGGCGACATAGCTGGCCAGAATCCTCTCCTGTTCAGTGAGGGGCAGCGGCGTCGGGAACTGATCGAGCTTGGGATTCGCCGCTACCATCGCCTGGGGATAAGTTGGAGGTGAATCGACTTTGTGGATCGGACCATGGCCTGCCGGGTGCTGGGCGTTTCCATTGCCCGTTGCAATCTGTACACCTGATTTCTCCGGCCCTTGTACTGTGACCGGGACGTGATGCGTAATGACCTGCCGCGGCGGCCTGTTTGATCGCCAGGCGAGAGCCATGGCCGCCACGGCAACCAACGCCGCCGCTGCCAAACTCCATTTCCACCCGGTGCCGGCTACTGCTTGCTTCTTCTCCACGCGCAGATTGGCAAGAATTCGTTGCTCCAGTCCCGGACGCGGTTCGATCGCCGCGAACGTCGCAAGAGCCGCATCCAGCAATTGATCCAGTTCGTCGTTCAAATAGTTCTGGGCCTCTACCGCGGGTCTGCGCTTCTGCTCTTCCATGGCTTTCACCTACTTCCTGCTTGTCCGCTGCGCCATCTTTTCTTTCAAGATTTGCCGTGCGCGGAAGACTCGCGACCTCACCGCCGCTTCGTTAATCTTCAACGTCGCCGCTACTTCCCGCGGAGACATCTCCTCGATCGCCGATAGGACCAGGGGCGCGCGCAACTTTTCTGGCAAAGCCGCGATCAGCCGTTCCAGCACCGCGCTGAACTGCGAGCCGTGCACCGTCTGGTCCGCGGGAGCGTCCGAAGAGGCGAGTTCTGCGAGCGGTTTCTCAGGATCTTCCAGCGAAATCTCCTGGGCGCGCCTCTGCCGTCCGCTGCGGTCGACCGAGACACGCCATGCAATCCGCGCCAGCCACGTTTTTGGATTCTCCACATCTTGCAGCCTCGGGCCGTAGCGCAGCACGCGCAGGAACGTTTCCTGTGTGGCGTCTTCGGCGTCGTGATGGCGCCGCAAAACCGCGTAGGAGATCCGATAAACCAGCCGCGAATGTTCGCGGACGAACTGATCGAGAGCTTCGTCGAAGCGTTCAACCTGACTGCGAGCTTGGTTGCTTCGATCAGTCGTTGCCGCTCCGCTCAGGATCGCCTCTCCCGCCACCACTCGTTTGCCCTCAATCATGAAGACCGTCCCGGGGGATGGTTTGTTCAGGAATTTCTTTGGAGAGAACGGGGTGAGGAAGAGTCCTTGCGTCGTCCCGCTACCAGGAGGTTGTCATCCTGAGCGACGGCGAAGGCGGCGCGAGGGACCATACGTATGTGGGTAGCAGCGACGCAGTCGAAAGGATTACCTAGGCTGAAGGCGGTGATGGCGGATCCCGTATGCTGCTTTCTCGCGGGATACAGTCGTACGGTCCCTCACCCGACTGGCGCCGGGTTCAGGATGACATCTATGATTCTTGCGATTGTTCGCACCCAACGAAGACCGGTTCGGGCTCCAGGCGCACTCCCCAGAGCTCTTCGACGCGGTGCTGGATCTGGTCTTTAAAGGCAAGGATTTCGGCGGCGGAGGCGCCACCACGGTTCACAATCGCGAGTGCGTGCTTGCTCGAGATGCCAACCTGACCGAAACCGTATCCGCGGGCGAACCCGGAGTGCTCGACCAGCCAGGCTGCCGAGACTTTTCTGCTGCGTTCGAGGGCCGGATAGCTGGGGATGATCAGCCGCTTTGCTTCCGCCCGTTTCCGCAACTCTTCGTGCTGATCCTCAGACAACACAGGATTCTTGAAGAACGATCCCGCGCTTCGGCAATCGGGATCGCCCTCCACGATCAGCATGCCTTTGCGCGCGCGAATGTGGCGCACAGCTTCGCGCGTCTCAGCCAGATTGGGTTTAGTCTCTCGCCCTTCGAAGTGCCGCTTCAGGTCGGCATACTCGAGATAGGGGTCGCGACCGGGAGTCAGGGCGTAGCTGACCCGCAGAATGATGAATCGTCCGCGCTCGGTCGTATTGAAAATGCTCGAGCGGTAGGAAAAGCCGCAGGCCTCGCGACAGAGTTCGCGTACCTGGCTATCTATCAGATCGAAAACTTCGACTGACTCAATGATGCCGGAAACTTCCTGGCCGTAGGCGCCCACATTCTGGACGGGTGTGCCGCCCACGCTGCCGGGAATCCCACTCAGGCATTCAATGCCGGCACAGCGCGCCACGACTGAGTGCGAAACGAAGCGGTCCCAGGATTCTCCCGCTCCGACGTCGAAAATCGTCTTGCCCTCTTCGTCTGAGCCAGGGTGCTGATCGATTCCACTGATCGCGATCTTCAGAACCAGACCGGGCCAGCCGGAGTCGGAGACGACCAGGTTGCTGCCGCCTCCGAGAACGAAGAGAGGCAAGTTCCGCGATTGCACGAACCTGACCGCGGCTTGCACGTCGGCTAGAGTCGTGGCGTTCACGAAGTATCGAGCTGGCCCTCCGAGGCGGAAGGTGGTCAGGGGAGCCAGCGGAACGTTTTCTTCAAGCACCATGGAATGATCCCAATATACACATCAACGCCGCCGCCCGAAGAGCACATTGCTGATGTTGAGAGAACAGATCGGCCAAACCAAAATATAAGTTGTCATCCTGAACGACGGCGAAGCCGTCGTGAGGGACCGTACGTCGGCCAGCATCACCGATGCTGTCGGCAGGATCACCAACTCAGCCGTCGGCGAACGACGACCCCGCATGCGACAGCGTCACTGCCGTCCGCCCGTACGGTCCCTCACCGCGGCTTCGCCGCGGTTCAGGATGACACGATAGAATGGGTTGGAGAGAAAAGAGGAACCAACGATGCCGATGTATCCCGAAATAATGGTTGTGCCGATGCGCGAAGAGTTGACGCGGCTGGGGATCGAGGAACTACGCACACCGGAGCAGGTCGACCAGGTGTTGAAGAACCGTCCAGGAACGACGATGGTGGTCGTGAACTCGATTTGTGGATGTGCTGCCGGAAGAATGCGTCCGGCCGTGCGCATGGCGATGCAGAATGCGGCGAAGCCGGATCATTCCTATTCCGTATTCGCCGGGCAGGAGAAAGAAGCGACCGACCGGGCGCGTAGTTACTTCACTGGGCATCCGCCGTCTTCGCCTTCAATTGCGATCTTACGCGACGGGGAGCTGGTTTACATGATGCCGCGGCGGGACATTGAATCGCGCGAAGCGCCGGCGATTGCGGCCGATTTGAAGGCGGCATTCGAGCGGTTCTGTGGCAAGAGCGTGGCGTCGTAATCGTAAGTATTCGTGGTGAGAGAGACGTAACAAGTTACGTCTCTACGAATCACCTTTACTTCTTTCCACTGGCCATGAACGTCTTTACCACGATCGCGTTCGGCTGCATGCCTACCGGGATCAGTGTTAGCAGGGAATACTCCGATGTCTCCAGAGTGCGCCGCGGCCTCCGCTTCTGGATCACAGTCACGTCGCCCGACTCGGTGCCGAGCACCAGCAGATAGTTCTGATCGGGAGTAAGCGCGAGGCCATCGGGGCGGCTGCCTACGTTGAGAGTAGCGATGCGGCGGCCGATGTCGATGTCGTAGACGGCCAGGCTGTTGGATCCGAAATTCGTGACGTAGAGGCGCGAATTGTCGAGCGTGACCACGCCGCGCGAGGGATGCTGGCCAATCTCCTGGCTGCTGCCCACTTCATCATTGCCGGTTTCGATGACCGAGATGCTGTCGGAATCGAAGTTGCAGACGATCATCTCGCCGCCGTCGGGCTTGAGCGTGAGGCTGACCGGCGTGTGGCCCACGTCCAGCAGAGCGATCACGCGGTCGTCCTTCCTCTGGGCACCCTTGGCATCGGCTGTCGCCAGTTGGATGGAGGCGACCTGGGACGATCCGGAGCAGGAGACGAAGGCCTTGCTGGAGTCCGGCAGGATGGCGACGTCCTCCGGATGCTGGCAGACCGGCAGGGTCGCGCGCATTCGCAGCACTTTAGTGTCGATGACGGAAACCGTATTGTCGGCGCGATTCGAGACGACAACCGTCGATCCATCGGGCGAGACCCGCGCCATGCCGGGCGATGCGCCGACGCGGACATTGCCGATGACGATGCGCTGTTCCAGATCGATGACGCTGACATTGGACGATCCGGAATTGGCGACGTAGGCGCGCTTGCCGTCGGAGGAAACGTCGATGAAGTAGGGACGTCCGTGGACGCCGATGGTGGCGACAATCGTGTTGGTCTCCGCGTCGATGACGCTGACGTTGTTCGATCCCGTGTTCACGACGTAGATTTCGTTCTTCTTGCTGTTGGTGGCGATGCCGGTGGGTTCGCTGCCGACGTGGAGTGTCCGGGCGAGCCGAAACGTGCGCAGGTCGATCACGCTGACGGTGTTGCTCTTCCCGTTGCTGACGTAGGCGAACTCACGGAACGCTGGCCCATAGTCGGGGAACTGCTGCTCGCGGAAATACCACCATCCCAACCCGCCGAGGATGGGAACGAGCGCAGCGATGAAGAGGAGTTTTCGCAAGGTAGTGTCTAAAGAACGAGAAGCTTAGCAGAAGTGACGATTGAGGTCGTTGCCCAATGGTTCTGCAACACAGAGTTGCTCAGACCTCGAAACCCGAGTCCAGGAGGATCTGACCGACGGCAACCGTCCCTCTTGTACAAAAGCAGCTAACTACTGTACGGGCTGGGAAACACCCGGAGCAGAAATAGCTGGCTGAAGCGCAACGAAGAACTGAACTTTGTACGGTGGCCAATCCGACAGTTCGTATTGCACCGTGTAAGCACCACGCTCGTTTAAGGCAAGAGGAGCGACCTGAAAGACAATGGTTGTGGTGCGATATTCGCTTGGAAATGGGGAATCTTCTACCGGAACCGGCAAGCCTGTCCGTGGACTCTCAAAAATCAGACCCCCGGATGGATTGATCAGCCGAACAACTAGATCGTGTCCTGCGAGCGAGGGAGAATCAAACTGCGCAAAGAAGGCCAGTTTTGGGAGAGTGGTTGGCAACGCAGGCAGCGCAATTGATTTACTGTAGAAACCGATGATCGTAAATCTATTGCCCACTTCAAGACGAACGTCATCGCAGACAGAGAACGTGGACATCGTGGGCGGGAGACTATTCGGCTGAGATGCCATAGATTTCTATGTTGGGTCGCGGTACGAGGGGCAGATTTGGCATGGATCGAAACTCAACTCTCGGTTGAGATTCTGGACGGTGCTCACTAACATTCGTGAGAACGAAGGAAGCACGCTCTTTCACTTCTATCGTTTGGGTTCTCCAACCGAAGTTCATGGCCAGATACTGTGCCAAAACAGGTAGAAATTGAGAACTAGTCCAGTCGGCCGTCAGTCGGACTAGTTCCCCCGCCTTTGCGATCGTGCGATCGAAGTCATTGCCACGAAGTTCTGCAACTGCTGCCCGCATGTCCTCGGTCGCGTCAATCGTAATGAGTTCTGGGGCTGGGCCAAGGGAATGACGCAAGTGCAGGGTAAGTTCACCGAAGCGGTTATATACCTTCAATTCGTTGACCATTGCGATTGAGTTCAGAGCGTCTTAAACAGCGCAAGAGAGTTTGGCGTAGAAAGCAAAAAGTCCCGGGGAAAGTCGACCAGGTTCGTAGCGCGCCTAACCTCTAAAGCGCCCCGTTCGCGCTGCCATTCAGTATACCTCTGCTGCAAGAGTAGAAAGTCCTCAGCGCGGATGGCGTATCCAAATTGTGGGCGGGTCCAAACCCAGCGCCCGTCCTCCATCGCCGTAACCTGGATTTCAGCCGCGCCCCATCTTCGAAAAAGACTGTCTTCCCGCCCTATAATATGACTCGCGATCCCTTGGCCTTGGAAGTTACCCCGGACATAGAACCTCACACGACAGGCTACCCTGGATCGCCCATTGCTGCCGAGAAGTCGCTTGTTATCGCACAACCATCGCTCCAGGCGATCGAGGATTGGCAGCCCAGCCATCGTAAAGCACTGGACCGAGTAGATGACTTTGGCACCATCGTCGGTGCCAGCCAAGACTTGGAAGTCGACTGTCGTCTCCGAATCGTCTGCTTCAACCCGGCCATCCAGCTGGTATGTTTGTCGCACATCGGTTTCTGTGATTGGGGCTAAAGCGCTCGCTAGGCTACTCATGATTCGGGAAAGGATACGGAAATCTCATTCACCCCTATTTCGCGTCTCCAAAGTATGCCCGCGCGGCCCCGAGGAACCAAGCGACCTTGGGTGCCTACTTGGCCGCCACTGTTTCCCTGATGCCAATCTCCGGCACACTCCGTCCTACGACGGCCGCTATCTGGCGCACCTGCTTCATAAGGTCGTCGAATTGTTCGGGGAACAGCGACTGCGGACCATCGGAGAGAGCCTGGTCCGGCTGGTGATGCACTTCGACAAGCAATCCGTCGGCACCCACCGCTACCGCTGCGCGCGAGAGCGGAGTAACCTTGTTGCGCTTGCCGGTTCCGTGGCTGGGATCGACCAGAATCGGCAGGTGGCTGAGCCGCTGCACGGCCGGCACGACGCTGAGATCGAGCGTGTTGCGGGTGTGGTCGGCGAAAGTGCGCACGCCGCGCTCGCACAGTGCGACGTTGTAGTTGCCTTCACTCAGAATGTATTCAGCCGCCATCAGGAATTCTTCCAGCGTTGCCGACATCCCGCGTTTCAGCAGGACCGGTTTGCGAGCGCGTCCGGCACGCTTCAGAAGAGAAAAATTCTGCATGTTGCGCGCGCCGATCTGGATCATGTCGGCGTACTCCTCGACCAGATCGAGCGACTCGTGATCGATGGCCTCGGTGATGATCTTCATGCCGAACTGCTGGCGAATCTCGGCCATGATGCGCAGGCCTTCCTCGCCGAGTCCCTGAAAAGAGTAGGGAGAAGTGCGCGGCTTGTAGGCGCCGCCGCGGAAGAACTGGGCTCCGGCACGGTGTACGCGCTCGGCGACGGTGAATGCCTGCTCGCGGCTCTCGATGGCACAGGGACCGGCAACGATAGCCAGACCAATCCCGCCGATGGTGGCGGCAGTGCCGGGAAAGCGGATGACGGTGTTTTCTTCCTTCACGTCGCGGCTGACGAGCTTGTAGGGTTTCGAGACCTGGATGACTTCCTGCACGCCCGGCATTTCTTCGAGCGAGCCTTGTTCGACCTCGGCCTTGTTGCCGGTGATACCGATGGCGGTGCGGGTGGCTCCCGGCATGGGATGGGCGCGATAGCCCAGCTTTTCGATTTTTTCGCAAACGGCGCGGACCTGATCTTCGCTGGCCTGCGCCTTCATGACGACTAGCATAGGTTCACCCTGGGAAGGAACGTGTGGGAACGGGCGCGTCGCCCGCTCGTCGCGCGCAGCGCGACTCTCCGCGGCCGCAGGAGAAGCCGCGCTTATTAGTCTATCGTTCTGCGGGTCTGCATCGCAAATGGAGCAGGGGCGCCTGCGCATTGCGTTCCAAAACAATCCGACCGATACTCTTGTCCATGAAAATCTACCGAACCCGTCGAGGGGTTGTGGCCGAGCAGGCGGGGCTCTTTCATCTGATCCCAGCGGCCTCGTGGGATGAACTGGTTGCCCGCGAGGATTTGCGCGAGCATCTTGGCCAACTGATGCAAGGGGCGAAGCCGCTCGATAGTGCTGCGCCTCAGGATCTGCTGGCGCCGATCGGCAGCCAGGAAGTGTGGGCCGCCGGGGTCACGTACTACCGCAGCCGGAATGCGCGCATGGAGGAGTCGAAGGGTGCGGGCGGCGGGGATTTTTACGATCGCGTGTATCAGGCGGAGCGTCCGGAGCTGTTTTTCAAGGCGACGGCGCATCGCGTAGTGGGACCGGATGCGAAGGTGGCGATCCGCGACGACTCTTCCTGGTCGGTGCCTGAGCCTGAGTTGGTTCTGTTCATTACGCCTGGGGGCAAGATTGCGGGATACACCATCGGCAACGACATGAGTTCGCGCGACATTGAGGGCGAGAACCCGTTGTATCTTCCGCAGGCGAAGGTCTACGACCGCAGTTGCGCGCTCGGGCCGTGCCTTCTCGTGGAGGACGATCCGCTTCCGGCGTCGACCGAGATCAGCATTGAAATTCGGCGCGGCGGTTCGGAGGTATTCTCAGGCGCGACCTCGCTGAAGGAGTTGAAACGGAGGCCGGAGGAACTAGTGCGCTACCTGTACCACAGCAGCAGCTTTCCGACCGGATGTTTTCTCTTCACCGGTACGGGAATTGTACCCCCGGATTCGTTCACCCTGAAGGCGGGAGACGAGATCAGCATCGGCATTCCGCCGATCGGTACGCTGACGAATGTCGTCGGCTAGACGAAACGCTCAAACCTTCATGAATACACGTCGCGCACTCCGGATTTGCATCGCGGTGCTTATTAGCTACTTGCTCCTCAGCGCTATTATCGGCGTAATCATTGCTGCCGTAGTTCTCCATCCTAGTCGGCATCGCGTGCCGGCAGACGAATTAGCAAAGGCTCCTGCCTGGGCGGAGGATGATGATGCCTCCATCGCAGACGTGAGCATTGTGGCTGCAGACGGAGCACTTCTAAAGGCATGGGAACTCCGCCCCGAAGACTTCAATGGCGACACAGTCCTACTTTTGCATGGATTACGAGGCAACCGGCTAGAGATGGTGAACTACGCGGATATCTTTCTTGCTCACGGCTACGGCGTCCTGATGCCGGACGCACGCGCTCACGGCGACAGTGGCGGCGATGTGGCGACATTTGGTCTGCTTGAGCGGGATGACATTCACCGCTGGGTTCAATGGTTACACAGCAATCGTCGCCCACGTTGCGTTTACGGTTTTGGAGAGTCGATGGGTGCGGCAGAATTGCTGCAGAGCCTCGAGACCGAGCCACAGTTCTGCGCGGTTGCGGCGGAGTGCCCGTTCTCCACTTTCCGGGAGAGCGCGTACGACAGGATGGGACAGGCATTCCACGTCGGGCCATGGCTGGGCAAGAGCCTTCTCCGTCCCGTCGTGGAAAGTGCTTACGCGTTTGCGCGCTTTCGATATGGATTCAATATGGATCGTGTTTCCCCTGAAGATGTCGTAGCGACAAGCACGGTTCCGGTTCTATTGATTCATGGCGACAGCGACACGAACATTCCGATCCGGCATTCCCGCCGGATCACTGCCAGGAATCCGACAGCCGTCCTCTGGGAAGTCCCCGGGACGGGTCATTCCAATGCCATTGACACATCACCATCCGAGTTGGAAATCAGGCTGATTGCGTGGTTCAGTTCGCACGTGCAGTCCAACGCAACGCCCACACCACGCACGAGTGCTCCGTTGTAGAATCAAAGATTATTCATTAGCCGACGGACCGTACTATGGCGCGTGAGGAAAACTCGAAACCCACAATGACTTCTGCAGAACGCTTCAACGACGAGCGCTATGATGCACAGCGCGTCGAAATGAAGTGGTTCGAGCGCTGGCAGCAGGATGCGGCGCTCTACGCCGCCGAGCCCAACTCGGCCAAGAAGAAATACTACGTGCTCGAGATGCTGCCATACCCGTCGGGCGCGCTGCACATGGGGCACGTGCGCAATTATTCGATCGGGGACGCGCTGGCCCGCTACATGTGGATGAACGGCTACAACGTGCTGCATCCCATGGGATGGGACTCGTTCGGCTTGCCGGCGGAGAATGCGGCGATCTCGAACAACACGCCGCCCCGCGAATGGACGTTGCGCAACATCGCCAACATGAAGGCGCAGATGAAGCGCTTGGGCTTCGCCTACGACTGGGCGCGCGAAGTCACAACCTGCCTGCCCGACTACTATCGCTGGAACCAGTGGTTCTTCCTGAAGCTCCATGAGCGAGGATTGGTCTATCGCAAGAAGAGCAAGGTGAACTGGTGTCCGAAGTGCGCGACCGTGCTGGCCAACGAGCAGGTCCTCGGGAACGGTTGCTGCTGGCGGCATGAAGATACTCTCGTCGAACAGCGCGAGTTGGAGCAGTGGTTCGTGCGCACCACGAAGTACGCCGAGGAGTTGCTGCGCGATCTCGACAAGCTGGAAGGCTGGCCCGACAAAGTGCGCACCATGCAGCGCAACTGGATCGGACGCAGCGAAGGGACCATGGTCAACTTCCAGTTGGAAGGGAATGCTGGGGCTGCGGGATCGACGATCAGCGTGTTCACCACGCGCGTCGATACGATTTTCGGCGCGACCTCGGTGCAGCTTGCGCCGGAGCATCCGCTGGTAGCTGATTTCACACGCTACAACCAGGTGCTGGGCGCGTCGGTGCAGCAGTTGATCGCGGAACAGCGCAAGGCCAAAGAGGCGGGAGACATCGGCGAAATCGAGAAGCACGGCGTGAATACGCATCGCTACGCCATCAATCCGTTCAATGGCGAGCGGGTGCCGATCTGGATCGCGAACTACATCGTCATGGATTACGGCACGGGCGCCATCATGAGCGTGCCGGCGCACGACGAGCGCGACTACGACTTCGCCAAGAAATACAAGATCGAGATAAGGCTGGTCATTCTTCCGGTGACGGAAGATCCCGAAGAGACCATGGCCGAGCCGAAGTTGCCCTTCACCACGCACGACGGCGTGTTGATCAACTCCGGTCCGTACAGCGGGCTGCGCTGCGACGACGCCATCAAGAAAATGTCGGTCTATGCGGAAGAAAAGGGCTTCGGCAAGGCGACGGTCACCTACCGGCTGAAAGATTGGGGCATCTCGCGGCAGCGCTACTGGGGCACGCCGATCCCGATGCTCTATTGCGAGAAGGATGGGATCGTCCCGGTGCCAGAGAAAGACTTGCCGGTGATTTTGCCCGAGAAGGTCGACATCACTTTGACCGGCGGATCGCCGCTGGGCCGCGTACCGGAATTCGTCAACGCAACGTGCCCGAAGTGTGGCGGGCCAGCCCGGCGCGAAACCGACACGATGGATACGTTCGTCGATTCGTCGTGGTACTTCTACCGCTATACCGATGCGCACAACGATCGCGCGCCCTTCGATGGCAAAACGGCGCAGTACTGGTTTGGCGATCGCGGCATCGATCAGTACATTGGCGGCGTCGAGCACGCCATCCTGCACTTGATCTATTCGCGCTTCTGGACCAAGTTCATGCGCGACCTTGGCATGATCACCAACGACGAACCGGTTGAGCGGCTGTTCACGCAGGGCATGGTGATCAAAGACGGCGCCAAGATGTCGAAGAGCCTGGGCAACGTGGTATCGCCGGATGAGATGGTGGCGCGTTACGGCGCCGATGCGGCGCGCTTGTACAGCCTCTTCGCCGCGCCTCCGGATCGCGACTTGGATTGGCAGGACACGGGCATTGAAGGGATTCAAAGATTCCTGGGGCGCGTGTACCGTTTCTTCATGCGGAACGCCCGGCCGGATCATCCGGAATGGCGCAAGCCGGTTCC
Organism: Candidatus Dormiibacterota bacterium; assembly: GCA_035632675.1. GTDB lineage: Bacteria > Acidobacteriota > Terriglobia > Terriglobales > Acidobacteriaceae > Sulfotelmatobacter. The sequence continues at coordinate 214,169 of DASQGJ010000059.1, read as the reverse complement.
GGCGGAATTGTCTGCCGAGGCGCGCGCGATCCAGCGCAAGCTGCACCAGACGATCAAGCGCGTCAGCGACGACTTTCGGGGGCGCTGGCACTTTAATACCTGCATCTCGGCCATCATGGAGTTGGTCAACGTTCTGTACGGTGCGGAAGAGGCGATCGCGCGGAATGCAGTTCCGGCGGCGTTTCTGGCTGACGTTCAGCGCAATTTGGTGTTGTTGCTTGCGCCGTTCGCCCCCTATCTAGCTCACGAACTGTGGGAGATGATCGGCGAGACCGGAAATCTGTTGAAGGCGCCGTGGCCGAAGTATGACGCGGAACTGGCGAAGGAAGAAGAGATAGAGATTCCCGTTCAGATCAGCGGCAAGCTGCGCGGACGCGTCGTTGTGCCCGCTGGCTCAGCGGAGGCATTCGTGATCGAGCGCGCTCTCGCCGACGACAAAGTGAAGGCCGCCATTGCCGGGAAGCAGATCGTGAAGAAGATCTACGTGCCCGGCAAGATGGTGAACCTGGTCGTGAAGTGATTCTCTTCCAATCTGTCATCCTGAGCGGCGGCGAAGCCGCCGTGATGGACCGTACGACAGTGAAGGGTTCCGAGGTGGTGGATGGGAATACCCAGGATGTATGCAGCGTGCAAGATCTCGTCGACGCCGGAGGTGCTATGCACGCTTCGTAGGGTCCCTCGGAGGGCTATCGCCCTCCTCAGGATGACACCCGAAATTAAGAGGATGACATCGGAATAGGGTATGCTTTCGGGGAATGCCCATCTCTCCCACGGCTGAAGGGTTTCGCGCGGCGTTCCGGCGGCCGGCGCTGACGCTGGGGGAAATCACGTGGCGCTGGGTAGTCGGCGCGACCGCCACGCTGCTGTTCTTCTTCGGGTTGATCGAATACCTCAGCACACTGCCGGTGACCAATGGCGAGTTGCTTTTCCTGCGAACCCGGCAACCCTATCTTGTGGCGCAGGCCATCTTGCATATCCTGCGGGGAAGCTTGAACCGCGCCGTGATGTCTCTCCTGCTTGCAGCATTGATGCTCGGGCTGCTCTGGATCATCGCCGCTTCCCTGGGCCGGGCGGCCACGGTCGCGGCCATGCTCGAATACTTTCGCGAGCGGCTGACGAAGCTTGGTTCAGGCGCCGGCATTGCACTCGATGGCGAGAAAGACGTTGCCAGCAACGTCTCTACGGAGAGTCCGTTTCGCACGCTGCTGCGCCTCAACTTTCTGCGGGTCGCGCTCACCGTGGCTGCGATCGTCGGATTGCTGGGTGCCGCGATACTGGCGGGGTTCGCCTCACCCGACAAACATGCCCGGCCCGGGTTGGTGTTCGTATTGTTTCTGCCGCTCGCGGGACTAGTCTGCGTCGTGTGGTCGGGGTTGAACTGGCTGCTCTCACTGGCTGGGATGTTCGCCGTGCGCGACCGTGACGACGCCGTCGGAGCGATTTCCTCCGCCGTCGCCCTTTGCCGCGAACGCACCGCCGCTGTGTTTGCAGTCAGCAGTTGGACTGGACTGGCCCACCTGGTCGCATTCGTGGGCGCGACGACCGTCGTCTCGATGCCGATGGGGCTGGCTGGATTGCTGCCGTGGCGACTGGTCGCACTCGCCATGCTGCTGGTGACGCTGGCCTATTTAGCCGTCGCCGACTGGCTCTATATGGCTCGCCTGGCGGGATACGTTTGCATCGTGGAGATGCCGGAGGCCCTGGCCGCTGCGATACCGCCGGTGATCGCGCCTCCGAATAACGGCTCGCCGGTTTGTGCCCAGCCTCCGCTTCAGACTGCGATCGACCGGGACGAGCCAATTCTGAGTGATCTCTCGAACGCGTGCGCAGAGGCCTAGCTGGCCGCTTCTCAACACGGCTTCGACCGTTGTAAGGTCCTCAGCTGGTTCCGGTCTTTTTGTGCTTAACGGGAGCCCGCGGTGTTTCTTTCTTGGCCACTGGACTCAATCCGCGACTGCGATCGGCTGGAATGATTGGCTTCCATCGAAGGCCGTGGCCGAGTCTGTGTGTCTGCACGAACTTCCAATTGTGCCAAAACAACCCTACTAACACCGCGATGCCAACCACCCATCCGAAAAAGGTGCCGATGGTCTCCATGCATGTACGCTTTCAGCTAAGATGGGAGCCGCTCGCGCTCACAAAAACCATCTAGCGGGGTTCTGTCGGTCGGGAGAAGATGTTTGCCGGACTTTAGCCCGAAGGTCTGGGCCTGTCAAGCCGTAGAAGAGATCATTCTGGTGTCGAGTTTTTGACTGGTCTTTACACCCGCTCCCCGAATTTGAGAAACTCATTCGTGGAAACCAAATCCCCGCACAATCAAACTCTAGCAACTCAGTCCATCGTCATCCTCGACTTTGGGGCGCAGTACACCCAACTCATCGCGCGGCGCATCCGTGAGCAGAACGTCTTTTCCGTGGTGCTGCCGTGTACGGCGAAGCTGTCGGAGGTGAAGAGCTACAACCCGGCCGGCATTGTGCTGTCGGGGGCGCCGTGGTCGGTCTACGACAAAGACGCGCCGCCGGCGGACCCGCATGTCTTCGATCTGGGCGTGCCGGTGCTCGGCATCTGCTACGGATTGCAGTTCATGGTGCACACGCTGGGCGGCAAGGTGCGTCCTGCCGACAAGCGTGAATACGGGCACGCGGAAGTGGATGTGATTTCGTCTTCCGTATTGTTTCAGGGGATGGCCCGAAAGCTCGCCGTCTGGATGTCGCATGGAGACGAAGCTCTGGAACTTCCGCCCGGCTTCGAACTCATGGCGAAGACACACTACGCCGTGGCCGGCATCCAGAATGTCGCGAAGCAATGGTATGCGGTGCAGTTTCATCCCGAAGTCCATCACACGCCGCAAGGCACGCAGCTTCTAAGGAACTTCGTCTTCGAGATCTGCAAGGCCCAGCCTACGTGGACGGCGCAGCACTTCATCGATGCGACCGTGGAGCAGGTGAAACAACAAGTCGGCACCGGACGCGCCATCTGCGCGCTTTCGGGTGGCGTGGATTCCTCCGTCGCCGCAGTGCTGGTCGACCGGGCGTTGCGCGACGCTAAGGGTAAGTCGCGCCTGACCTGCGTCTTCGTGAACAATGGCGTGCTGCGCAAGAACGAATTCGAGAAAGTACAGAAGACGCTGCGCGACAAACTCGGCCTGCATCTTGACGCGGTTGATGCCACGGAGCGTTTTCTTGGGAAGCTGAAAGGTGTGACCGACCCGGAGAAGAAACGCAAAATCATCGGCAACGAATTCATCAAAGTGTTCGAGAAGGAAGCCCGGCGCATCGAGAAGACTGAAGGCAAGGTGAAGTGGCTGGTGCAGGGAACGTTGTATCCGGACGTGATCGAGTCGCGGTCGGTGCGGGGACCGTCGCAGGTGATCAAGTCGCATCACAACGTCGGCGGCCTGCCGAAGAAAATGAAGCTCAAGCTGATCGAGCCGCTGAAAGATTTATTCAAAGACGAGGTCCGCCGGATTGGCCGCGATCTCGGTATGCCCGAAGAAATCCTGCAGCGGCAGCCATTCCCGGGGCCGGGGCTCGCCGTGCGCGTGCTCGGCGAAGTTACTCCCGAGCGCCTGAAGCTGCTGCGCGACTGCGACGACATTGTGGTCAGCGAGATCAAAGAGGCCGGACTCTACACGAAAGTCTGGCAGTCGTTTGCGGTGCTGCTGCCGGTGATGTCCGTAGGCGTAATGGGCGACATGCGCACGTATGCTTACACCTGCGCCATCCGCGCCGTGAGTTCCGAAGACGGCATGACCGCCGACTGGGTTCCGCTTCCGCATGAAGTGCTGAAGACCATCTCCACGCGGATTGTGAACGAGGTGAAGGGCGTGAACCGCGTGGTGTACGACATTACGTCGAAGCCGCCGGGGACGATTGAGTGGGAGTAGGAAACGCGGCGTCGGGCGTCGGACCTCAGGCGTCAGACCACGGACCTCGGACACAATTGCTCGCTAACGCTTCGTCACTCTTCTTCAAAGAGTGACGGAGTCTCTGTCAGAAGCTCTTCCAGAAACTGCTCCCGATTGTTCAGAAAGCGATAGGCGGCCTGGTAGAAACCGGTTTGTTCGTAGTCGATCTCGTGGACCCTTCCTTCGTCGAACGAGAGGATTTGGGCTTTTGGATATGCCAGCAGCACCGGAGAGTGGATGGAGATGATGAACTGCGCGTCCTTGAACTTGCGCAGGACATCTTGCATAGTATCGAGGGACCTTCCGCCAGCGTGCTGTGGGGCATCTGGCAGGGCTTCATTTGCGTCTAAGGTCCCAAGGTGCAAATCAGTGCCAGGCGAATCCTCCAAGCTGAGACCGTTGTGTCAGGCCTTGCCCTGGCTGGGCGCCGTAGTGATCGCCGTGTGTCCCCTTATGGGGCAGACGCCCACCGACTCACCTTCCATAAAAATAAAGAGCGCTGTGCACCTGGTGCAGGTGGATGTCATCGCGAAAGACAAGCATGGCCATCCCGTCCCAGGCCTTGAGGCAAAGGATTTCCGGCTCTACGACGATGGCAAACCGCAGACGATCGCGCGAGTGTCAGTGGAAGGCGATTCCTCTCGGGCAGGTGGAGAAAGCACTGTTCCCGAGGCGATGGACCGGCAGAATCCGACAATCTTCTCGAATACCCATCCGGGAAATGCAGCCCCAACGGTCATCCTCTTCGATGTTTTGAATACACCGTTGGAAGATCAGCCTTCGATGAAGAAGGCCCTGCTTCGATCGCTGAACCAGTTGAAGGAAGGAACTCCCGTCGCGCTGCTCATTTTGGGAGAGGATCTGACCGTGGTGAGCGAGTTCACCACCAGCACCATCTCGCTCGCCAAGGCCGCCGAAGGCGGGTTACATCTGCGCCCGGAAGGTTTAGGTCCGCCGCTCACGGCGCGCTCGACCGGAAATCCTATTGTGGACAAGATGATCCTGAAGGCCGCGACTCAGGCATTTCGTGTGGAAGACCACGAGCGGCTCGTCCGCACCCTGGCGGTGCTGAAACTAATATGCGAGCAACTGGGACGACTTCAGGGGCGGAAGAGCTTGCTGTGGATTTCGGGCGGATTGAGCACTTTGAGAGAATCTGCTGATGCCCTGGAGGCGATCGATAAGTTTAATGATGTTAACGTGGCCGTCTACACGGTGGATGCGCGCGGGGTACTCCTGGGGTCTGGGGTAGGTGCAGAAACAGATGACAACGACCTAACTGGGCCCTTAGAGGCTGAGCGCGAAGGGAATCGCGGCGACATTCTTTCCGTCGTCGCCACCGCCACGGGCGGTGTCTTCTATCACAACACCAACCGCCTTGAGGATGCCTTGAACCAGGCCCTGCTCGACCGCAGCCTTGTCTATGTGCTCGACTATTATCCACGGCACGGCGACTGGCACGGGAAACTCCACAAACTCGAGGTGAAGACCTCTCGTCCGGGCATACATGTTCGTTATCGCGCGAGTTATCGGGCCACTCTACCCGCGCAACCGACGCCGCAAGAGCAGCAGCAGATGGTGGCTGCGATTGCATCGTCTCCGCTGGATTTCTCTGGAATCCATTTCAGCGTGGAGGTTAAGTCCGGCCCGGCCGCCGACCCCCGTTTCGTGATCCACGTTCCGGTCGAGGAGGTGCAGTGGTCTGCGGAGAACGGCAAGATGGTGAGTGCTCTGCAGGTCTGGTTTATCCAGAAGCGCGCGTCGGGCGACGACCTGGCAACCAGCGATTCGAAAAGTGATCTGCGGATGCCGATGGATGCGTATGAAGCGGCTGCGCGTCAGGGACTGGCACTGGCTTCGGACATCAAGCTGCAAGCGTCTGCCGCCAGGGTTCGCGTGCTGGTGCGCGATGTGAACGCGGGAAAGATCGGGACAGTCGATGTGCCGGTCGACTCGAAATCTCTGACCGCCCCATCACGCTGAGTGGCGACGAGTGTACGTTACTCGTCCCTGTGCACCGCCTCCATCGAAAACGCAGGCAGGCACACGGCGATGTATTCCGCGCCGTCTGTATTTGGGGTTGAGTAACGTATCCATTCCCCGGCATGTGCAACCACGGCCTGTCCCGCATGTACGTCGAGGGATCCGCTCTTGTGCTCGACGCGCAGCATCCCCTTCAACACGATGGTGAACTCATCGAACTCGGGAGTTTGTCCGGGCTCGACCCATCCCTGCGGACTGCGCATGTGCGCCACGCTGGCGGCGGAAGTCTTCGAATTAACGCGTCCAATGTACTCGTCAATGAGCTTGGGCTTGTTGCCGGCGGCTTGAATGCGTGCCGGTTGCGGAATCAGAGTCGGCATGGTCGGAATCGCTCTCCGAGAACAAGAGTACATCAAGCGATAGTGACCAGTGATCGGTGGCCGGCTGACTAGCCACTAACCACTGGCCACTGCCTTACGGACACGGATAGGGTGTCCCGGGCGTTGGCGGAGTGCCGGGGATGATGGTCGGCGGCCCGGGTATTCCATCCGGTCCGGGAGCTCCGGGAATCACGGTTGGCGGAGTGCCCGGCGTGCCGGGAGTGTAGCAAGTGCCGCGGTCGATCGGCGTATCCGGCGGCGGAGGCGGCATCGGGCGCGGTTCCACGGCACGCACGGCGACGGGCCATTCCTGCGATTGCCGCACGGCCTTCGCGACTTCGTCCTGCCGCAACGTCACGGGTCGCTGCAGGGTCATCTGCACAGGGGCTCCAGCATCAAGATAAAAGTGGCGAGAGCTGACGAGCAGCGTGATGGAGGCGATCACTCCGGCAACACTGCCGATGCTGGCTCCAATGGCAGTGTCTTTGCCCTTGCTGCCGAAAACCGGCGTGCTTGTGGTTATACAACCGAACTGCGGTGGACTACATCCCGGCGGGAAGTTCGAGGTGACCGTGGAGTCTGAAGTTCCCACCGAGTGTCCGATCAGTGCACCCAGACCGGCTCCCGCAAGAGGGAGAACAAAGGCGCTGGCGCCGCGCTTGGAGCCGGGATCCTTGATGGCGTAGCCGTCCGTGGTCTCCAGCACAATAGGCCCGGCAATCGGCGTCACATAGCCGTCGGGGAACGTGAGCGACATCGATTGCAGGCGCAGTTCTCCACGTCCGCCGGTCCGTTGAATCTTGTCGACCGTTCCCTGGACGAATGTTCCTGGTGGGATCACCACCTCGTTGTCAGCATCGACCGGAGAAGTGACCTGCGCATAGATATCATCCCCCCGACGAACGTACCGGGTTTGCACCGGCTGCGTCAGCACGAGCGCCATCCTGGTGCCAGCTGGAATGGTTACCGTGTTACTTGCTGAATCTGTTTGTGATGAGTTGGGCGCTGGTGGCTCGGCGGGTTGCGGCTGGTCTTGCGCGTAGATGGGCAGAGTTGCGAACAGCAGGGCAATGATCCCAATGACGCGCTCTACTTTCATTCTGGTTGAAGTGGAAGAAAGCAGGGGAAAATAGGTTCGACTAAAGGAGCGAAGGTACGCCATTAGTAGCCTCCCCTCGAAAGCCTTTGTGAGTGGCGCTTTCGATGCGTGGCGAGTTCAATTGATAGAACCCGCCCTGCAGCGGTTGGACTCGCCGACCCGCTAGAAAGGTATCGCGCGAACCAGTAAAGGTTTGAAAAGAGTGCGTAGCGATTTGTAAAGTGACTCTGGGCAGCGTCGAAGAGTCTGCACAATGTGCGCAGAATCACACCGCAAATTCACGCGCGTGAGATATTCCTTTGTCGTCCTTCGTGTGCTCTGTGGTTATCGGGTTGGTTCTGAAATCCACCGTGAGATTGCGGTGACCACTTTGCGCGGCGCGAATCGCGTGGATTGCACCACGAGCCAGTTATGCACGCCGGAGATAGCGAGGCCGCGGCCCTCCATCACAGCGTGGTAACCGTCGAGCGCGACCTTCTCGACCTTCATCGCGCCCAGTTGTTTGAACAGCCGCGACTGGTCATTGCCCGCGCGCGTGGCGAAGCCGGTGTGCGTCGCTCCGGGACAGAAGCAGGTCACGGTCACGCCAGAGTTGCGGATCTCGTTGGCGATCGCTTCGGTGAAAGGAATCACATACGCTTTGGTCGCGTAGTAGACAGCCATCAGCGGCCCCGCCTGGAATCCGGCGGTGGACGCGACGTTCATGATGCGTCCGCTGCGGCGAGCCAGCATGGCTGGCAGGAACAGGCGCGTGAGTTCGGTCAGCGCCGTGATGTTCAACTGAATCTGTCCGAGGATGTCTTCGTTCGGCATGTGCGCGAATTCGCCGAAAGCGCCGAAGCCGGCGTTGTTGATGAGAATGTCGATGGCCGGGCCTTCGCTTTGCAGTTGATCGAACAGAAACTTCGGGGCGGGCTGCGCGGCCAGATCGAGAGCGATGGTCTTGACTGTGACGTTCTGCGCGCGCAATTCGGTCGCAACCTGGGCTAACTTGTCGCCGCTGCGAGCCACGAGTACAAGATTGTGATGGTCGCGGGCAAAAAGCTTTGCGAGTTCGCATCCGATGCCGCCCGAGGCGCCGGTGATGAGTACGGTGGACATGGCGCTATTCTAGCGGGATTCGTGTAGCCCTGGACGCATAGCCCGGTCGTGTAGCCCCGGACGCCTTCGTCCGGGGTTGCGCGCAAAGCGCGCAATAAGGGGGTCGCCAACGACGAAGACGCCGAGGCGTTGGACGCGCCGTCACGCGTCGCTTTGCTCCGCGGGGCGGACGAGGCGTCCGCCCCTACACGAGCAAGAAAAAGCGCGGGCGAGTCGCCCGCGCCCACACAATCCTCTATTGGGTTATGCGTGAACCAGTTCCACTCCGTAGATCGAGTGCCAGCTGGTCGCGGCCTTCAGCTTGTCGTTGACGTTGTGGATGTTCTTTACGCCTTCGGTTTCGAGCCACTTGCGGAACGCCGCTGCGCCCTGCTTGGCGTAGACCGGAATGCCGTCTTTCCAGGTCGCGCGGCCGCACAGGACGCCGTTGAACTTCACTCCGGACTCTCCGGCGAGTTCGAGGGTCTCGCTGAATTCGGCATTGCTGACGCCGGCGGATAGATAAATGAACGGCTTGGTCGCAACGTTGGCGGCCTTGTGGAACAGGTCGATGGCCTCTTTCTTGGTGTAGGCCTTCTGTCCGCCAAACGACTTCGTGCCTTCGACGAATTTCATGTTCACCGGGACTTCGACTTTCAGCACGTCGACGCCATAGCGATCTTTCGAGAACTCGCGCATGCTCTCGGTGACGATGTGCGGTTTCTTCTTGGCGTAGTCGAGCCCCTTCTCGTCGGCGCCCTCCTGGTAGCCGACAAACTCCAGGAAGTACGGGATGTCGTTGGCGCGGCATTCGTCGCCGATGCGCTCGACCCACGCGTGCTTGATCTCGTTGACGTGCTTAGGATCGTCCGGCGTGTAGTAGAGCAGAATCTTCACGCAGTCGGCACCGGCTTCCTTCAGGCGGCGCGCCGACCATACATCGAGCAGATCGGGCAGACGGCCGGGGCCGGTCTTGTCGTATCCAGTCTTTTCATAGGCCAAAAGCAGTCCGGCGTTTTTGGCGCGGCGCTTCGAAGCCGGCAATCCCCACTCGGGATCAAGCAAGATGGCGGTGGCGTGCGGAGTGAGAACTTCCGAGACCAGAGTCTTGAACTCTTCCATCATGGCATCGGTGACTTCGCCGCCTTTTTCCTTGGCCAGCGATTTTTGCAGAGAGCCGCGCTGGTCCATGGCAGCGGCCGCGATGATGCCGCGATCGTTGGAGACTTTCTTGAGGCCGGCAAGTTTGCCCGGGGTAAGCTTCATGAGACTCCTCCTGATAGGAACGGGATGAATGCTGGAAACTAATTATTGTAAACCAACAGGGAGGGAAACCAGCGCGCTGTTTGCGCGATCCAGGGACCAGAGTCCCTAATCGAAACTGGAAAAGACGGCTTCTCGATTGGTCGAAAGGACGACCGTAGGGGAAACTGGCAGGTGGAGCAATTCGGTGTTCGGCGCACACTCCTTCGGGTCATTTCTTAGCTGGCAAACATACGCGGTCGCGAGTAGTCTGAAACTGTCTCTTCCCGCATCTTCCCGCCGCGCCACTTGGTGACGGTTCCTTGCGAAATCAGACAGCGTTTTCGCTGTGTAAGGAGCCGTTATGTCGAAGAGTATAAGTGTCTCTCCCAGGGCTGCGAGGCCAGCGACCGATCGCGACGGGAATTCGGTTTCCAACAGAATCCTGCTTAGCCTCCCGTCGAGAGAATGCGGCCAGATCCTCTCCAGACTGGAATTCGTGAGGCTGAAGCTTCATCAAGTTCTTCACGAGCCCGGAGAAACAATAAAATCCTGCTACTTTGTGAATGCAGGATTGATGTCCGTTCTGGCAGTTCAGCCTGACGGAAGAATGGTGGAGGTGGGCCTCATTGGCAGGGAAGGCCTCGTGGGTCTACCCCTGCTCGTGGGATACAGCAATGGTCCGACCCGAGTAATGGTTCAGGCAGACGGCACGGCTTACCGATGCGACGCCGCGTCGCTCAAGGAGTTAGTGCAACGCTTCCCGGAGTTGGAGAGGGGATTGCATCGCTTTGCATATCAACTGGCGATGCAAACCACACAAATTGCCGCCTGCAATCGATTGCACGATGTCGTCGAACGATTAGCCAGGTGGATCCTGATGAGCCAGGACCGCATTCTGACCCTCAAGCTTCCTTTGACCCAGGAATTCCTGGCGCAGATGTTGGGAACGCGCCGTTCCAGTGTTACGGTAGCCGCTGGCGCCTTACAGAGAGCAGGACTGATTTCTTGCACCCGGGGAAGCGTCACGATTCTGAACCGCAAAGAACTGGAAATGGCTGCCTGTGATTGTTATCGAATTGTGCGGCAACAGCTCAAGGATTGGGAAGCCGAACTGACTTAATGTGTATTGAAACGCACAGATGTAGGTCCATTAGCGTACCGACAAGTGATCACTTTCCGGCCTAAGCTCAACGCAGTCGCAATAAGGAGCCCGCGATGGCGTCCGAGACCTCCTCTTCTCCGCCGCTGCGTTTTCCAACGTGGCAGCGTGCCTACTCAGCTGTGTTGACGGAAGCCGACACCAGGGCGCTTTTCAAACTTGTCGAAATCGCTGAAGCCGCAATTCTGACCCGCCGCGCGTCTCTGGAAGGAGACCCAAACCACCATTCCGAGAGAGAGGCGATTGACGACGCGATAGCGATTCTGCGGGAAGTGAAAAAGAAACGGCTGCGGTTCCCATAGATTCTAGTGCCCGCGATTTTAGTGCCCATAGATTTGCACACCGTCCGGCGGCTGGGCGTAGTGGTATAGTGGTATGACCACTTGCCCCTGCCTTCGGGGCTTAAAATCTTAAAATCCACGCTGAAAGCACGGTCGGTGCCGACCGCGCGTGTCCAAACCCAAGGAGAGGAACGCCATCATGCCGATCGCGACCATCAACCCTGCCACCGGAGAAGTAATCAAGACATTCCAGCCGCTTTCCGATGCCGAGATCGAAAAGAAACTGCAGCTTGCGGTCAGCGTGTTCAAAGCGGAGCGCAAGACTCCGTACTCCGTGCGCGCTCAGCGCATGCGGAAGGCGGCGGAGATCATCGAGCGCGACAAGGACAGGTTCGGGCATCTGATGACCCTGGAGATGGGCAAGACCTATAAATCGGCGGTGGCCGAGGCCGTGAAGTGCACCACGGCCTGCCGCTACTATGCCGACAACACCGAGCGCTTCATGGCGGACGAAGTGGTCGATACCGGGGCCAAGAAGAGCTTCATCCGCTATTTGCCGATCGGTCCCATCCTGGCCGTCATGCCGTGGAATTTTCCCTTCTGGCAAGTGTTCCGCTTTGCCGCACCGGCGCTGATGGCAGGCAACGTTGGATTGCTGAAGCATGCCTCGAACGTGCCCCAGTGTGCCCTGGCGATCGAACAGGTCTTCCTCGAAGCCGGATTTCCCGAAGGCGCCTTCCAGACGCTGCTGATTGGTTCGGGGGCCGTCGACGGGTTGCTGAACGATCCGCGGGTGGTTGCGGCCACTCTGACGGGCAGCGAGCAGGCCGGCATTCAGGTCGGAGTAGGCGCGGCGAGGAGAATCAAGAAAGTTGTGCTGGAGTTGGGCGGCAGCGATCCCTTCATCGTGATGCCGAGCGCGGATCTCGATGCTGCGGTGACGACCGCGGTTCAGGCCCGCGTCCAGAACAACGGGCAGTCCTGCATTGCCGCCAAGCGCTTCATCGTCGCCGAGCCCATCGCCGACGAGTTCGAGCGCAAGTTCGTCGCCAAAATGGAGGCCCTGCAGATCGGCGATCCGTTCGACGAAAAGACTGAGCTTGGCCCGCTCTCCACGCCAGACGCCGTGAAAGACCTCGATGCTGACGTGCAGAAATCAGTGCAGGCGGGAGCGAAGCTGCTCACCGGCGGGCATCCCATTAAACGTCCGGGGAACTTCTATGCGCCTACGGTGCTGACCAACATACCGAAAAACTCTCCGGCCTACGGCGAAGAGTTCTTCGGCCCGGTTGCGTCGCTGTTTCGAGTCAAGGATGTGGATGAAGCGATCCGTCTCGCCAACGACGTACGATTCGGACTGGGCTCGAGCATATGGACCAACGATCCGAAAGAGCAGGAGCGCTTCACCAACGAAATCGAAGCGGGGATGGTGTTCTTCAACAAGATGGTGGCGTCTGACCCGCGCATTCCGTTCGGTGGAGTGAAAGCGTCGGGGCACGGCAGAGAACTGGGTGCGGTCGGAATTCGGGAGTTCGTGAACGCGAAGACGGTGTGGGTCGCGTAGCACCTTCGGTGGGTCCCACTACGGCGTAGGATGATCTGGCGGCGGAAGACTCTCCGCCGGTTCCTCACTCACCAGATCCAGCCAAGGGCACTCGTCCCCTTGTACGCGGTGCACGGCCACCTGCATTTTGTCGCCGGTCTCGTCGTACCGGACCCAGATTACGCGGAATCGCGCCTTCCGCTTTTCATACAGAATGCCGATCACATCGCCGGACCTGAGATCAGCATCGAGCCCGGAGAGCATCGCTCCGCTCAAGCTGATGTCGCGGGCGCGGGCTTCCTGCAGGAAACGCTCTCCCTCAGTGTCGACACCCCAAACCATCACCATCAGATCAGCGGTGGTCCGCGGTTCACAGCGCCGCTCGGTCCTTCGTGGGATATCCATGTCAGTCGTTCCACCGTATCGCCAACCCCGCGGGACGGTAAAGATTACGGAGCCTACTTGGCGAGCAAAAGGAGTGGACGGATTTTTGATTTGGGAAAAAGGCAAAAATGGGAAGCTCCCCAAAAAAACCCACAACTGTTGCAGATTCTGTTCGATCGAGAATTCGGCGCCCATCCGGGCCCACGGCGCCTGCGGGGAAAACGTTAGACATCACTCAGGACCATTTCCTGTTGACCACGTCTAAGGAACGATCGCTCATGAGGAGGATCCAACATGAACAGACTGTTTCTGCCCGCACTGCTTGTTTTGTTGAGTCTCAGCGCGCCTCTAGTGAGAGCTTCGGCGCCGCATCCAGACGACCCCGTTGACCACACTGCTCCCAGTTACGACATGAAGGCCCAGGCGCTGCTGGACCTGGAGACCATGCAGAAAAAGTTCGTCGACCTTGCAAACGCGCTTCCGGCGGACAAACTAACGTGGCGTCCGTCGGCGGACTCGCGCTCGTTCGCGGAAGTGTTGCTGCACGTAGCCGGTGAGCGCTACGGAATCCTCAACCTGATGGGCGCGGAGACGCCCGCCGGAGTGGATCGCAAGACGCTTGAAAAGTCGACCACCGAGCGCGCCCGCATCGTGGAAGAGCTGAACAAGTCGTGGGAGTTTACTCAAAAGACCATCAAAGGCATGAGCAACGCGGATTTCGCCAAACTACTGCCCAAGCTCGGCCCCCAGGCGAATGCCGGAGACGTGGTCTACATCCTGGTGGCAGATGCGCACGAGCACCTCGGCCAGTCCGTGGCCTACGCGCGGCAAAACGGAATCGTCCCGCCGTGGACCGCCGCAGCGCAAAAAGCGGCGGCGGAGAAGAAGGCGGGGCAGAAGTAGGATCGTTGCGGAAGCGGCGGGTTCGCGTGGCCCCGGACGCATTCGTCCGGGGCGCTCGCCGCGTCTACTGCCTCAGGGGCAGCGCACTCAATACCGCCTGCTGCTTGGCGATCAGCGACCGCACCCCCTGCCGCGCCAGGCCCAACATCTTCGCCAGTTGAGCATCGTCGAATACCTGATGCTCCGCTGTCGCCTGCACTTCCACCATCTTATTGCCCGCGGTCATGACGAAGTTCATGTCGACGTCGGCATGCGAGTCCTCTTCGTAGCAGAGATCGAGCAGAATCTCGCCATCGACCATTCCAACGCTCACCGCAGCGACGAAGTCTCTCAGGGGCACCGAACTCAGTGTTCCTGCCTCCACCAGCTTCTCCAGCGCCAGTCCTAGCGCGACGAACGCGCCGGTAATCGAGGCGGTCCGCGTTCCTCCGTCGGCCTGGATCACATCGCAGTCGATCCAGATCGTACGTTCGCCCAGCCGCGCCAGATCCGTCACGGCCCGCAGAGATCGACCGATCAGGCGCTGGATCTCATGGGTCCGCCCACTCTGCCGCCCCTTGGAGACTTCCCGCGGCGTGCGCGTCAGGGTTGAGCGGGGAAGCATGCTGTATTCGCTGGAGATCCATCCCTTGCCGCTATTGCGCATGAACTGGGGCACCGTCTCGTCGATCGAGGCCGTGCAAATCACGCGCGTGTTGCCCACTTCAATGAGGACTGACCCTTCCGCCGTGGTGATGAAGTCGGGCGTGATCTTGACGGGACGCAGTTGGTCCGGTGAACGGTTATCCGAGCGATAGAACATGATGCGGATTGTAAATCATTGTGAGGAACGTGAATCGAACTGGGAAGTTCAAACAGAAAGAGGGGCCACGGATTTTCGCGGATTGACACCGATAAACCAGACAGACGTCTTCGGGCTATCCGTGATAATCCGTGAGAATCCGTGGCCAAGCCGTTTGCGTTAAAAGACTACTGTCCCGGCTGTAGCTGCGTTGCCAGCTGATCCACCGCCGAAACGTCGTAGTACGAAGAAAGATCGGCGTGGCCGGCCAGCGTATCTCGTTCCTTGCCGTCGACCACGATCTTCACTTTCAGAATTCCTGGAGTATTCGTGGAAACCGTGTGAATCAGCGACGCGACCGTGAGTTGTTCCACCAGCACGCCGGAACGGTGAGTGTCGGCGAAAGCGGAGTTCAGGTCGATGACCGCGACCCCGGGATCGACCAGATAGACGCTGCGAATCTCCGCGCCCGAGCCTAGGGCGTGCGGAGAATTCTTGTCGAGATATTGCGAAATCAGCGTCCGCAACAATTCTTCGGCCCGCTGCTGGCGTCCCGACGGCATGGGAATCTGCGCCGACTCGGCTCGCAGCGTGCCGTCCTCATCGTGCGCCACAAAAAGTATGACTCGCTCGGTGGGGCCGGCGATTGGAGGCGCAAGCGGACGGCTATCGGCAGCGACTGCCGGAGATGAGGTGACCGTTTTCCGCACGTGCCACGCGTAAGCGCTGAGGCCCAGCGCTGCCGTCAGCAGCACAGCCATCGCGATCACCAAATGACGCGGAATCATCGCTGGAACCTCATGGTGCGCTTCCCAAGTGATCGCGCGCGGCGACAATCGCGGTGGCCACGGCGCCGGCGATGAGCTGCTGGTAGTCGGGAGCAGTCAATTGCGACAGGTCCGATCCTTGCGGGGCGACTTCGACCGCGATGGCAGGGCCCTCCACATTGTTAAGAGGGCGCAGGGCCGCAGAAAGGGCGCGGACCGGAATCTGCCGCTTCTGCAGTTCGCCGGCGACCGCGAATGCCGTGCTCTGGCTCAGTGGCAGGGATGCATGCTGGGCGGTCGTCCACGAGCGGAACGGGCCCCGGTCGTCGTCGCCGTAGGGAAGCAGCGCCGTATAAACCCGCACGCCGTGACCGCTGGAGGCTGCGTGCAGCGCGATGTAAATGGCGGCATGGTCGGCGTTCGCGAAAATCGCGCGCTGGTCGACCGACAGGTTCGCATCGGAGTCGCGCAGCACGAGCGTCGTGATGCCGCGACTCTCGAGTTCTTGCCGCAGGCTGCGGGCCAGGGTGACGGTCACGTCCTTTTCGAGGAGCGATGTACTCAATGTCTCACCGTAATCGTCGCCGCCATGGCTGGCGTCCACCACCGCAAAATAACGTCGCGCCGGCGGTGTAGTCGGGGACGAGGCAACCGGGGTCTCGGGCTGAACCGGAGTTGCAGGCGTCGTTCCCGGCGACGGGAGGTTCTGTGCCGCCGTCGCGGTCGGCGAGATCGCGATCGTCCGTCCGTCGTTTCCAAAAGTCGCCATCACCGGAACCGATGAATTCACCGTAACCACAGCCGCGCCGTTGTTTTCGCTATAACTGGCGGAGGGAATCAGTTTGCTGCCGAACGTCAGGGTGGGCGACGCGGGGCCGACCAGAGGTTCGCGCGAAAAGGTCATCCGCAGTGCGCCGGGTTCGGTGGCGATGCTCGGATTCACCGGCGCCGAGAAGTGGAAAATGAGCCGCGGAGGATTGTCGTTCGAAAGCGTCGTCGTAAAGTGGGTGGCAGCGGTGCCGATGAACAGACGGCCCGAACTCTCGTGCAACGTGACGGGTCCGCCGAGCAGGCGGGGCAGCAACGAAGGGAGAGATCCGACCGGGACCAGGCCGCGCTTGTTCTCCAGCGCGAACTTGCCGCCGAGATCGGCCTCGCGATCGCCGATCCGCGCCCGGCTCTTGCCCCCTTGAAAATCGCCTTCCAGGTTGTTGTAGCGAATTCGCCAGCGCGAGCCGTCGGTCTTCGCGCTCACCCTGCCCAGCGGTTCGAGAAGTTCGAGGAGGCCGACATAGTCGCGCCCATCGCGCTGCACCAGCGGCAGGGAATAGTTCGCGGCGATGGAGTACACCGAAAGATGCTTCTCAGGGGTGGCGCCTGCAAGAAGCAGTGAGGCGAGTAGTACCAGGGCGGTGGTCAGCAGTGACAGGATGGGGCAGCGAGACGCGCCCGTGGCAGCCGGCGAGGCGCCGCGGGCGCTACTTGGTGCGCGGGTGCCCCATCTCTCGCGTGTTGTTTGCGCGCGAAGTGAGGATTTTCTGCCTGAGCTAATCCAGCGCATAGGCGGTGAGCCCGCTGAGCAGCTTGGGGTAAAAGTCAGTCGATTTCTGCGGCATCACTTCCATGGCGAATGCAATGTCCCGGACTTTTTGTACCGGACACCCGTTCATCAGAAACGCGATGTTGGCGGAGTCTTTGCCTCCGGTGCGGTTACGAACCGCAGCCAGCGCCTCCGCCGCTTCCCGCACATACGACAGATTTTGCTGGTTGCGAATCGATTCCTCCGACAGTTGTAACACGCCTTCCAACAGGCACCGGTGCAGTTGCACGACATCGAGCGATTGCTGCCGCGGGGAGAGGCCAGCAAGAAATTTTGATCCGGCGGTCTTTGGCGAATGCAGCACGAAAGCGCGATTCGCGGTGACGGCCAAGAGCGCGGTTCCAGCCCGGCCGCGTTCCTGCAGCACCGCCGTCGCGCGTGGGGCATCAATCCCTGGGTCGACTTCTTCCACCTCAAACAACACGCGGCTGGATTTCTGAAATTCCTCCGCCGAGAACGATCCGAGCGAATGCACCACCCGGTGCGTCGGCAGCACAAGCAGACCAGGGTCATTCATGTTGACGAACGTCATCATCACGAATTCATAAGGAGCCAGGGCGTTTGCGCTCGCCGCTGCCACACGGCACTCATTCCGGAAATTCAGCGCAGTCTCGTAGCGATGATGGCCGTCGGCAATGACGAGCTTCTTGTCGCTCATCGCCTTTTGCACGGAGGCGACTACCGCGGGATCAGAGATCGGCCATACTCGATGCGCCACCCCGTACTCGTCGCCGACGTCGATCGCCGGATACGTCGCAGATCCCGAGCGCAACAGGGAATCGATTTCGCCGGCGTCCTCATAGAGCAGGAATAGCTGCTCGTAGTGAACGCGAGTGGCTCGCAGCAGATCCAGCCGGTCAGCCTTGGGCTTCGCCAAAGTCTGTTCGTGACGGAAGACGACCTGAGCAGCGTAGTCCTCGACGCGTCCCAGCGCGATGAACCCCCGCCGTTCAAACCTTGCTCCCGAAGGGGCAGTAAACGCCTGAGAGTAGGCGTAAATCGAGGGAGCAGAGTCTTGCTGCAGGATCCCCTGGTCGCGCCAGTCGCGCCCGTAGGCCGCAGCGCGCGTGTATACGCTTTTCAGGGGATTGTCCTCAGCCTCACGCCGGCCGAGAATGATCCTGACCAGGTTGTACGGACTGGCAGCGTAGTAACGTTCCTGCATCGCGGGGGTAATCTTGTCATAAGGCTGGGTAACCACCTGCGAAGCGGAAACTCGCTGCAAATTGTAACGAAGTGCGCGGAATGGATGTATGTCAGCCATAGGAAACCTTTGATTGTAACAAGTTAGGCGGTAGCGCCGGGCGCGCGGGGTGTGGGAACGGCTAATGATGACAGCGCAGCCAGTTGCACAGAATCACGAATGCCACGTCCAGTGGGCATTTTGGGACTCTGTCTCGCATTTTTGACAAAAGTTTGTGCGCCGTTCAACGAAACCTGTGCTAACATCCGCGGCATCGAGGTATTTATGGCCCGCCTGGATGATCGGCGTTGGTCATTTCGCCCTGAGGCCCTAGCTCGAAGTGCCCGTTCGGTTCTCCCCTGGGATCCGACCAAAGGCGTTTGGCGGAAGATCCGATTCGCCCCAAGCTCTGTGCAATGGTCTTTCCTCGCGCTGCTGGTTTTCGCGTGCCTTTGTCTTCCCGCATTCGCCCAGACCGACGTCAATGACGTCCACGTGCAGCCGCGAGAAGTCGAGAAGCCGAAAGAACCACCGCAACAGAACCTGGTGGCCACCAAGGGTGAGTTGAGCGCACATGTGCGCGCCCTGCGGGTGGATGTGGACCTCGTTCTCGTTCCGGTCACCATCACCGACCCGATGAACCGCCTGGTGACTGGGCTCGAAAAAGCGAATTTCCAGCTTTTCGAAGGCAATTCCGCCCAGGAGATCCGGTCTTTTTCCAGTGAAGATGCTCCCGTCTCGCTGGGTGTGATCTTCGATTCCAGCGGCAGCATGAGCAGCAAGATGGATCGCGCCAAAGATGCGGTCGTCGAGTTCTTCAAAACTGCGAATCCCCAGGACGAGTTCTTCATGATCACGTTCTCGGATGAACCCGAGCAGGTGAGCGATTTCACCAGTTCCGTCGACGAGATCCAAAGCAAGCTGCTGTTCACGGTGCCCAGAAGGCGGACCGCGTTGCTCGATGCCATTTACATGGGCGTGACCAAGATGCGGCAGGCCAAGTACGCCAAGAAGGCGCTGCTCATCATCTCCGACGGCGGTGACAACCACAGCCGCTACACCGAGAATGAAATCAAGTCGTTGGTCAAGGAAGCCGACGTGATGATTTACGCGATCGGCATCTATGACCGGTTTGCCTCGGCGCTCGAAGAACGCCTGGGCCCGCAGTTGCTGAGCGACATCACGGAACTGACCGGAGGCCGCGCGTTCACCATCGACAATCCCAACGACCTCGCCGACGTAGCGACCAAGATCGGCGTCGAACTGCGCAACCAGTACGTCCTTGGATACCGTCCCGCCAAGGTGGTGCGCGACGGCAAATGGCGTAAGATAAAAGTGAAGCTGCTGCCACCGAAAGGATTGCCGCCTCTACGGGTGTATGCCAGGACGGGATATTACGCCCCCGCGGAATAGGGCCGCGAGGGTTCTCTTACTTCTCACGTTCGTGATCTGCGCCGGAGTGATGGTGTCGCTGCCCGCCCGGTCGCAGCAGCGCGCGCCGCAGGAGCAATCCAAGCCTGCGGGCAATGAGCAATCCCCGGCCACGGCTGCGCCGGCATCATCTGCCCCAGCCGCATCTCCGTCTCAGGACAATCAGGAAAAGAAACCCGAAGAACCGGGCGTCTTCGTCTTCCGTAAAGATGTCGACGAAGTGATGCTCCACGCTACGGTCATCGACGACAAGCAGCATATTGTCACCAATCTCGACCGTTCCGCCTTCACGGTTCTTGAGGATGGCAAGCCCCAGAGCATTATTTCCTTCCACCACGTGGATATCCCTGTCGCCATGGGAATTGTGATCGACAATTCCGGCTCCATGCGCGAGAAGCGCAATAAGGTGAACCAGGCAGCGCTCAACCTTGTCAGGTCCAGCAATCCCCGGGACGAAGTCTTCGTGGTGAACTTCAACGACGAGCAATATCTCGACCAGGATTTCACCAACGACCTGCTGAAGCTGAAGGAGGCACTGGAGAAGATCGATGCGCGGGGCGGGACTGCGCTCTATGATGCGATCGTCGCCT
This sequence comes from Candidatus Dormiibacterota bacterium, assembly GCA_035632675.1. GTDB lineage: Bacteria > Acidobacteriota > Terriglobia > Terriglobales > Acidobacteriaceae > Sulfotelmatobacter. Next base: position 193,853 of record DASQGJ010000059.1, on the reverse strand, counting down.
CCGCCGAGCACCTGAAGCTGAACGCGCGGCTGGAAAAGAAGGTGATCTTCGTGGTGACCGACGGCGAAGACAATGCCAGTAGCGAGACCCTGGAGCAGGCCGTAAAGACGTTGCAGCAGGAGAACGGCCCGTCTGTCTATGCTATCGGAGTCCTGGGAGACGAAGAGCACCCCAAGCGCGCCAAGAAGGCGCTGCAGATCATTGCCGATCGCACGGGCGGGATCGCCTTCTTCCCGAAGACGCTAGATGAAGTGGATGCGATCAGCAGTACCATCGCCGGGGAGATCCGCAACCAGTACGCCATCGGCTACAAGCCGACGAATCCCAGAGGCTCCGGCGGTTTTCGGCAAATCCACGTCGACGCCAAGGCTAAAGGCCACGGCAAGATGGTAGTCCGCACCAAGAGCGGTTATTACGCCGGCGCGCAGTCTGCCGCAGCCGCGAGCAAGTAGAAAGCCCACCGAACCATGTGGCGACGGCCGCGTTGGCCGTCCCGCGAAGCCTGCACTGAGCGCAGTCGAAGGGGCAAAGCCGAGCGTCCCGCGCAACGCACACGCCAACGCCCGGCATTCCCAAAACTGAGAACTGTCCTTACTTCTCCAGCGCCTGCGCCGCCGATTCAATCAGTGCTGCTTCGGCTTCCAGCGCCTTGGCCACGCGTGCAATCTCCTGTTCCGCCTCAGGGTAGTTCTTCTGTTCAATGGCTTCGCGCACGCCAGGAACGGTCTTCACTCCGTACCCCGAGTAAACGCCCGGAGCATAGAGCAGGTGCTTGTACCACGCACGCCGCGGAAGCCCGTCGTCATTGGTCAGCTTACGTTCGCTCTCAATCAACTGCGCGTTAAGCGCGCGCAGCGACTCCGCCTGCATCTCGCTGAGCCCCGCTTGCTTTTGCGTCAGTGCCTTGTGGTAACGTTCCGCGCTGCGAGCCAGCCGCTCAGCGGCATTTTCCATGGGAGCGAAATTCAAGTGCGGAGGCACCTCTTCCTTCGGCGGCGCCACCGTGGGTCGCCTCGGATCGAACGTGGCCTTGAACACGCCCTCGTCCAGTTCCTGGTTGCGTTCACGAATCTCGTCCTGCTTGTCGGTCACCAGCTTTTCGAGTTCCCTGGTGTATTGCTGCACTGTGTCGGCAAAGTCCACGAAATCAAATGGCAAAACATCGGCGTCGGCCATGCGCATCACCGATGTTCCAATCGTCTGCGACAGCGCGCGTCCGTACACGAAATCGGAGTCCGAGAAATGCGTATACCAGTAGAAGTCGTCGTAGATCGAGTGGTAGATGCCCTGCTCGTCCTCACCGCCATATCCGAGATTGAGGCTGGCGATACCGAGGTGATCGAGGAATCCGGTGAAGTCCGTGCCCGAGCCCAGCGCATCGATGCGCAGATCGGCGCGCTGCCGCAACTCCTTGCGTTCGTCGGGCTTGGCCTGCGCGATCTTCGACAATTGCAGGCGCTGCCAGACGGTCAGCCTGGTCTCGGGATCTTCGATGTCGCGCGCCACTCCGTTGATGAACTGCTCGAGGCTGTGCGAGCCGGCCATCTGAAATAGTCCGCGATCGTTTCCGTCGGTGTTGATGTAAACCGCGGCGTGTTGCCGCAACTCTTCCGCATGCGTCTCAACCCACTCGGTGGACCCCAGCAGCATCGGTTCCTCGCCGTCCCACGCGGTGTAGATGATGGTGCGGCGCGGCTTCCATCCCTGCTTGAGCAGCAGTCCCAAGGCTCGCGCTTCTTCGAGGAGGGGCGCCTGCCCCGAAACCGGATCTTCCGCTCCATTCACCCAGGCATCGTGATGGTTGCCGCGGACGATCCACTCATCGGGCGCGACGATGCCGGGAATCTTTGCGATGACATCGTTCACTGGCTTGATGTCCCAGTTGAATTCAACTTTCAGGTGAACCTTCGCCGGTCCCGGGCCCACGTGATATGGAATCGGAAGGCTCCCGCGCCATTCGTCCGGCGCCATGGGGCCTTTGAGCGCCGCCAGCAGCGGCTGCGCATCGCCGTAAGAAATAGGCAGCACCGGAATCTTCGACAGGCTCTTGGCCTCTTGCAATGACAAGCGCTTCGCATCCGGGGTGGCGCCGATGCCCGGGGTCAGAGGATCGCCGGGGCTCGCCGATGCAAAGTCCATCACGCTACCGCGCTGCACGCCGTCCGCATTGCGCATCGGACCCTGCGGGAATACAACGTCGCGCGTGTATCCGTCATCCTGCGGCTCGGAATAGATCAGGCACCCGATCGCTCCATGCTCGGCGGCGACCTTGGGTTTCACGCCGCGCCAGGAGTGGTAGTACTTCGCGATCACGATCGCGCCCTTGACCGAAATGCCCAGCCGGTCGAGTTTCTCGTAGTCCTCCGGCAGGCCGTAGTTCACAAATACCAGCGGCGCGGTGACGTCGCCGTCGATCGAGTATGCGTTGTAGGTCGGAAGCTGCTCCGACTTCTGGTTCGATGTCGGGTCGATCGCCACGGCCGGCTCGTCCAGCTTGGCCGTGAACTTCGTGGGCTCGACCATCTCCAGCAGGCGCACTTTGGGAGTGGGGAACAGAACGTTGAAGGTTTCGATGTGCGCGTCCAAGCCCCATTCCCTGAAACGCGCGAGAATCCACTCGGCGTTGTCCTTGTCGTACGCCGAGCCCACATGGTGCGGCCGCGCGCTCATCCGGCGCATGTATTCGCGCAGGTTCGCCGGATCAGGGATGGCGCGGAACTTGCTCTCCCACTCGCGCTCGGTCTTGCTGGAACGCGGAGAATAGCCCACCAGCGGGGTCTCGTCCGCAGCCCATGCCAGGGAAGGAAGAATCAGACTAAGAACCAGCACAACGGCGGCAAAGCGTCGCATGCACATCCTTTCTTGGGAGGGTACAACTGTTGAGAGGTGCAATTATAGCCGCAAGCGGGATTCTGTCACTTGTTGGGAGTGAAGGAAATGCTGACCTCGAGGGTGGTGGGCGAAGGGGCAGGGGCATAGACCCATTGTTTGACTGCCTTGATGGCGGCGACTGCGAGAATGGGGTTGCCACCCAGCAGTTGGACGCTGTCAACGGTCCCCTTGGCAGAGATCGCGACGCTCAGACGCACCGTGCCGCCAATCTGAAGCCGCTGCAGCGTCTCCGGGTAATCCGGTTCAACCCGCGTGACGAGCCTTCGTCCCGCATTGGTTCCGGTCTGCAAGATGGCCAGCACCTTCACGCCCTGCACCTGGACGTCGTCGCTTACATATCCGACGGCGCCTTTCGTAGCAGCCACGTACGTGGCGATCTCGACATCGGAGGCCAGAACCTTGGGCATCAACCCGGTTCCGGTGAACACAAGAGTGCGGTAGTAATTGCGCAGCGCGCTGTCGCTTTTGTCCAAGTATCGCCTCAGGAAAGCATCGTGTGCGGGACCGCGTTTGGCGAGTACCGGCTCGACGTGTGAGCCGTCATTGAGGGACCGCTGCCCCTCCAGGAAGATGCTTCTCAGTTCCGTAACCGTGATCGAGTCAGGTCGCACGCTGGGGTTGGCGATTATCTTCACGTCGCCGGCACGGGCGTGCAGGGAGCCGAACATCACGAGGGCAGCAAAGAGGGGAAGTATTCTATGGCTCTTCATAGCATTTTCCTGTCTGCGCGCCTCCATAGACCTAGAAATTCACGCTGGTTTTCAGCACCAGCGCATTCGTGTTGGGCTTAAAGCCCTGCGGATTCACCTGCGGGTAAAACCCCATTGGGTATGAGCTGAGACCGTAGCCGTCCATGAAGTGGCCTTCCACTTTCACATTCCAGAACCGGTTCAAATCAATTCGTGCGGTGAGGGCTTTGTCATAAATGTGGTTGGCGGGCAGGCTGGTGTCGGTTTGTTGCGGGAAAAGAGATCCCGCCAAGAAACTGAGCGGGCCTCCCACTACACTGGTGATGGAGTAGCGGGAATAGTAAGAGCCGACCTCCAGTGGTTTTGTCACCCGCAAGGATCCAGCGACGTACCATCCGCGAACGTCGCTTACCGTAGTGAGCATACCGTTCAAGACCGTCTGGTCATGCACAAAGCGCCGGTATTCGGACTCGAGGCGCACCCTTCCAGCGGCATATTGTCCATAGAATTGATTGGTCCAGTCAGACTTCGAAACGGCCGAGAAAGGGATCGTTCCCAAGGGCGCAAGGGTTACAGTCCCAGTGTCGGTGAGTTGCTGATTCAATCGGGATGCTCCGATCAAAAGACCACGGAGCGGAGTTTTCCAGCGGAGATCGCCGCCATACTGCAAGGCGGTGAGGTCCGAGTTATTGACGCCGTACTTCATGACGAAGTAGGCGTAGCCGCTATGGCTGCTGTCTCTGCGCCTTCCCACATATCCGGTGTACGAGAGGTCGCCAAGGCCGTGCTTGAGGGAAATATTGCCGTAAACGTCGCCGCCCAGGTGGGCCATCGTGGCGTCCCGCAGATCCGTCGGATAGATGCTTTGTGGCAGGAGCGCGAAGGTGTGAAGAAAGTCCAGATCCTGTGTGTTGTTGTGGAGACCGAGCACCGTCTTCACTTTCCCGCCCCGAACACCGAACCAGGATTTCCACCGGTAGTCCGCAAATGCCCAGTCGATGGAGGGATGCCACTCTCCCAGGTCTCCGAGGTTGCGATCATAAACCTGTACCCCTACGCGAAACTTGTCGGTGATCTGCATGGAGACGTTGGCGCCGAAATCGGTGAAGGCCGCGCTGCCCTGGCTGGAATGCGTGGTCAGCCAGTTGTTCTGGTCGGTATATAAGAAACCCTGCGAGGCAAACCCATGAACCTGCACCACGCGGTTAAAGACCTTGAAGTCCTGCGCGTACAGAGAACTCTGAACTGCACCAAGATAGAGAAGAGCCAGGATGAGGGTTTGTCGGCGCATGCGAACTCCTCGATTGTGGGACTACACAATGACATCGGAAGACCAGGCAGAATCTTGAACAGGAACCAACTGAAACGCTCTGAGTAGGAGTTACGTTAGGGACGGGCCTTCCGCTCGGGAGGTCGGGGTTCCATTGACGATTCCGCACTCTCCCCGTACCCTGTAATGTGAGTTCGAAAAGTTCCGAAATGTCCCGCCTGCGCGTCGCCGACGACATCACCCAACTGGTCGGCGAGACTCCCATCCTCCAACTGAAACGGCTTGTTCCGGCTGGCTCGGCCAGCGTCTTCGCCAAGCTCGAATATCTGAATCCCGGCGGGAGCGTGAAAGACCGTGCCGCGATCGGCATCATCCGCCGCGCCGAAAACGACGGAAAACTTTCCCCGGGCGGAACCATCGTCGAGGCCACCGCCGGCAACACTGGCATCGGCCTCGCACTGATCGGCGTCAACCGCGGATACCAGGTGAAACTCTTCGTTCCCGAGCGCTTCTCCGAGGAAAAGGTCAAGATCATGCGCGCCCTCGGCGCCGAGGTTTTTCGCACTCCCGACGCTGAGGGCATGCAGGGCGCGATCCGCGAGGCGAAGAACTTAGTTGCCGGCGATCCCACCGCGTTCATGGCCGGACAGTTCGAGAATCCGGCCAACCCCGACTATCACTACGAAACGACCGCCCGCGAAATCTTCGATCAGATGGAAGGGCAAGTCGACGCCGTCGTGCTCGGCTGCGGCACTTCAGGAACGTTCTCTGGCGTAGCCCGCTTCCTGAAGGAGAAATCGCCGCGCGTTCTGGCCTACGCGGTAGAAACTCAAGGCTCCGTTCTAGGTGGAGGACAGCCCGGTCCGCACAAGGTCGAAGGCATCGGAGCGAGCTTCATCCCCAAGACTTTCGACAAGTCGGTCTGCGATGAAGTCCTCATGGTCAATGACGACGATGCCTTCGCCATGGTGAAGGAGTTGGCAGCCAAAGAAGGCGTGCTGGCGGGCTCCAGTGGCGGTGCCGCGGTCTTCGCGTCCCTCGCGGTTGCGAAGAAGCTGGGCGCGGGCAAGCGAGTTGTGACGATCATTCCCGACTCGGCGGAACGATATTTGTCGAAGAAGATTTTTGAAGGTGGCATCTAGGCCACAAAAGTCATTGCCATGAAAAAAGTGAAAGAGCTGGGCTTTGCGACGCGAGCCATCCATTGCGGGCAGGAACCCGACCCCCTTACCGGAGCCGTGACTGTTCCGATCTACCCGACCTCTACTTACGTTCAACAAGGCATTGGCGAGCACAAGGGATACGAGTACTCCCGCGTCTCGAATCCTACGCGGACGCGCCTCGAACAGAATCTTTGCGCGCTGGAAGGTGGAGTGGCCGCGCGCGTTTTCTCGAGCGGCATGGCTGCGATCCATGCCATCGTCACCATGCTGAAGTCCGGCGATCATGTCGTCTGCGGCAACGACCTGTACGGAGGAACTCCGCGCCTGTTCAACCAGGTGATGTCCGGCTTTGGACTGGAATTCAATTATGTGGATACGTCCGAAGCGGCCAATGTCGAAGACGCGATCCGCAAGAACACACGCATGGTCTACGTGGAAACTCCGACCAATCCGCTGATGCGTTTGAGCGATCTTGCCGCCATCAGCGCGATTTGCCGCCGCAAGAAAGTGGAACTCGTCGTCGACAACACGTTCATGTCTCCCTATTTTCAGCAGCCGCTGGCGTTAGGCGCCGATCTCGTCGTGCACTCGACCACGAAGTTCCTCAACGGCCATAGCGACGGACTTGGCGGAGTCGTAGTCTGCGCAAAGCAAGAGCACGCGGACAAGCTGGCGTTCTTGCAGAAGGCTTCGGGCGCGATTCTCTCGCCCTTCGAATGCTGGCTCGTTCTCCGCGGCGTCAAGACGCTGGCTGCGCGCATGGAAATTCACGACCGCAGCGGACGCATCGTCGCTGACTTCCTGTCCAAACACAAGAAAGTCAAAGCTGTTTTCTATCCAGGACTGAAAGACCATCCCCAGCACGCGCTGGCCAAGCGACAGATGAGCGGCTTTGGATCGATGATCACCTTCGAGACCGGCTCGCGAAACAACGCCAACAAAATGCTCAAGAGAGTCCGGGTGTGCTCGCTGGGCGAGTCTCTGGGCGGTGTCGAGACGCTCATCTCACATCCCGCAACCATGACGCACGCCGCGCTTGGAGCAAAAGGCCGCAAAGCCATCGGCATCACCGATGGCCTGGTGCGCATTTCCGTAGGAGTCGAAGATGTCGACGACATTCTCGACGATCTGGATCAGGCGCTGAAGGCGATCTAAACCTGGCCACGGATTTGCGCGGATCACCATGGATAAACCAGGAACTTCTTTGTCTCAATTGTTTGATCTGTGGGAGTCCGTGTAGATCCGTGGCGAAGGCTCTACCTCACCGCATCCGAAATCCATTGCAGGTACTGTGGACTGCCGTCATCGACCGTGATCGAGATACACTCCGGCAATTCGTAGGAGTGCAACTCGCGAATCGCGCTGCACACTCCCGGAAATTTCTCGGCCGTGGTCTTGATCAGCAGCAACCATTCCCGGTTCGATTCCACCCTGCCTTGCCAGTGATAGACAGATTCGATTTGCGGGACTATGTTCACGCAGGCCGCGAGCTGAAGCTCGACCAGATGCCGCGCGATTCTGCGGGCTTCGTCTTCCGACCCCGCGGTGGACAGGACGATTCGCTTGTCAGTCATATAAAATCAGCCGTCAGCTGTCAGCAGCTTTCAGCTCGTTGATGGAGAGATTAGCACTTCGCAGGGGGCGCCGAACATGCTCACGCAAATCAAGTTTGGGACGTCGGGTTGGCGGGCGGTCGTGGCCGAGGAGTTCACGTTCGCCAATGTCCAGCGCGCTGTCGGAGGAATTGCGCGCTACGTGTCTTCGCAGAAGCGCAAGGGAGCGCGTGTGATCGTAGGCCGCGATCCCCGGTTCCTGGGGGAAAGCTTCTGCGCCCTGGCCGCGGAGATTCTGGCGGCTCAAGGCATTACTCCACTGGTCGTTGCCGATCCCGCTCCCACCCCGGCCTTTGCCCATGCGGTGATCGCCAATAAGGCGGACGGTGTTATCAACTTCACCGCCTCCCACAATCCCCCAGAATACAACGGCATCAAGTTCTCGACGCCGGATGGGTGCCCCGCTCTGCCCGAAGTGACGAAGAGGATTGAGGCGCAGATCGCGGCAGGAGACACGTCGGCAACATCGGAGATGGTGATCCATCTTCCGGCGACGAAGGAATCCCTGGACCCCAAGCCCGCGTACCTCAAGCGGCTGGCGGAGATCGTTGATCTCAAGGTGATAAAGAACGCAGGTTTGCGCGTCGCGGTCGACCCCATGTGGGGAGCGGCGCGGGGATACTCCGACGAACTTCTCCGCAGCGCCGGAGTTCAAGTCGCGGCCGTACATGACTACCGCGATGTGCTATTTGGTGGACATGCTCCCGAGCCCGACGATCACTTACTCGAAGACCTGCGCAAGAAGATGCGCGAGACCGGAGCGCAGATCGGCATCGCGACCGATGGTGACGCCGACCGCTTCGGCATTGTCGACGCCGATGGGACGTTTCTGCAGCCGAACTATGTGATTGCCGTGCTGTTTGACTATCTGGTGGAGAGCCGCGGCTGGAAGAACGGCGTGGCCAAGTCAGTTGCGACCACGAATCTCATCAACGCGCTGGCGCAGGCGCATGGCGTCGAGATGTTCGAGACTCCCGTGGGATTCAAGTACATCGGCGAACTCATCCTGCAGGACAAGATCGCGATTGGTGGCGAAGAGAGTGCTGGCCTGTCGATCCGCCATCACGTTCCGGAAAAAGACGGCGTGCTCGCCGGCCTGCTTTGTTGCGAAGCCGTCGCGGCGAGAGGGAAGTCGATGGGCGAGCAGTTGAAGGCAATTAGTGTCAAGGTTGGTTCCTTCTATCCGCGGCGGGAGAATTTCCGATTGACGCCCGAGGTCAAGGCCAAGTTCACTGAAAAGTTGAGGTCTGATCCCCAGGAATTCTGCGGCCGTCCGGTCAGCGAGGTTGTCCGCACCGACGGGCTGAAGCTCGTGTTCGCCGACGGATCGTGGGTTTGCTACCGCTTGTCGGGAACCGAACCCGTGGTGCGCGCCTATACCGAGGCTCGCAGTGAGCGAGACCTGGAGAAGTTCAGCGCCGCGGCCAAGCACTGGATCTTCGAATAACGTGCTTCGATAAGGTTTCTTAAATGAAGCGCCTGCCAAAACTCGCGAGGTTCCCGCGTCCCGAGGATGGCCTGCGGGCTATGGTCGAACACGCGCCACAAGCCGAAGCTCTCGCGGCATCGTGGATCGAGCACGTGCGTCCATGGGCGACGCGCGTTTATGTCTTGCGCCGTCGCATCGCGACCATTGCGGTAGGCTTGCTCGCGGCGTTGTTATTCGTGCACGTGATGTTCGGTGACAACGGCATGGTGGTGTACAAGCAGAAGCGCGCCGAGTACCAGAGGCTGCACCAGCAAATTGTTCAGGTCCAGCAGGAGAATTCGAGGTATACCCAGCAGATTCAGGGGCTGAAGAGCGATCAGACTGCCATTGAGAAAGAAGCGCGAGAGCAGCTAGGGTACGCCAAGCCGGGAGAATATGTGTACGTGCCGCCGGCTTCCGCGAAACCCGCTCCGGCCTCGAATCATTCCGCGAAAAAATAGCAACCTGGGGTTCTCCGCACGTGCAACTTCTGAGTATGGGGTTCCAGCTTTCGCTGACAATCTGCCGGATTTTCTGTGGTATATTTCCTGAGCTTCATTTCACAATCAAGCTGGGAATTGGTTGCTCCACGCGGGCGGCTTGATTCCTGCGCTTGTGCGTTTGCGGGTTTGGGGCCGCAATCTGAATTTCAAAAGGAGAACAACCGGCCATGAGGAAAGTATTGTTGATTTGTCTTGCCGTATGTTTCGTGCTTGCGCTGTCGGCGCTGGCGTTTGATGACATGGGAAAGAGCGCAACCGTCAATGGTTGGATCACCGACGCGAAGTGCGGCGCTAAAATGGCCAACGCGACTGGTGAGGCGTGCACGAAGAAGTGTGTTGCCGGTGGCGAGAAGATGGTCATCGTCACCGATGGCGATAACAAAGTGGTGGCGGTAGAAAATCAGGATGCGCTCAAGGGACATGAAGGACATCACGTGAGCGTCACCGGCACGATGGGAAAAGACTCGATGAAGGTGTCAAGCGTCAAGATGCTGTAGGGCAATTACTTGCGGATTCTGAAAGGGCGGCCGCGGCCGCCCTTTATTTGTGCTCGAAGCGGTTCATTGCTTCTCGGTCACTTGTGCCTGTGAGGATTTCTCAGCCGCGTCCTTCTGTTCCTGAAGCCATCGTTCTTGTTTGTCTTTTTGAGCTTGCTTGTCGTCCGCGTACTGCTGACTCTTTGTAGCATCAACCTCTTCCAATCGGTATCCGTACGTCATCGATGTTCTCCTTACCAACTCCTTCCGTTAACGCCTGTTGCCGGACTAGCGGTGAAGTGTTGAATCCAGGCGACCGACCACGTACCACGCATTCCAAGCGACTTCCTCGGATTCAGCATGCGCCAGGACTCTGATGAACCTGTCCGCAAATCTTGGGACCGCGATCAATATCTGATCGTTGACCAGAGAACTCGGTTCAACCCATTGTTGGTCTTCAAGCAATGGAAACCTCTTCTCGATCTGTTTCCAGCTCGATCCCCACGCGAAAGGCACTACCCTGGGGGTTTCATCGGCGAAGATCGTGACGTGAGATCCCCCGTGCTTGAGTTGGACCCTGGCGAGTCCGACATTCTCCAGTTCGGCCTTTACGATCAAATACTCCACTCCGTCGAGCGGAACCCTGTCTGCAGCAACACGCAGCTGGAGTCTGGGCTTGTGTGTGCGGCCGCGAAAGTAATTCAGGACGACCCAAAACCCACCGGCGGCTGCGGCGAGCGCCTTGATGCCTAAGTCAACTTTATCTTTCCATTCCATGGCTTCCTCGCAGAAGACGAGTAGGATGCCGACCTTCTACCGATGAATAGGCCCCGGAACTCTTAACGAACTACGCCTTCGAGAGGCGAACTGGCCGTGGCGTAGAGCTTCTTCGGCATGCGGCCGGAGAGATACGCCTGGCGTCCGGCGAGGACCGCGTGCTTCATCGCTTCCGCCATCAGCACCGGATCTTGCGCATTCGCAATACCCGTGTTCATCAACACCGCATCTGCGCCCAATTCCATCGCGATGGCGGCGTCAGAGGCTGTGCCGACTCCGGCATCGACGATGAGCGGCACGCCGGTGATCATCTCGCGCAGGATCCGGATGTGCGCGGCGTTCTGAATTCCCATCCCGCTGCCGATGGGCGCGCCTAGCGGCATGATAGTGGCCGCGCCCGCGTCGATCAAGCGCTTGGCGAACACAATGTCGTCGGACGTGTAGGGCAGAACGGTGAAGCCTTCCTTGACGAGCACCCGGGTAGCTTCGAGCGTAGCCTGCACATCGGGATAGAGCGTCGCCTGGTCGCCGATCACTTCAAGTTTGACCCAGTCGGACAGCCCAACTTCACGCCCCAGGCGCGCAGCGCGGATGGCCTCGTCGGCGGTATAGCATCCCGCGGTGTTGGGAAGCAAGAAGTATTTCTTGAGGTCGATGTAGTCGAGCAGCGATTCCTTGCTGCGGTCGAGATTGACGCGGCGTACCGCGACCGTGACCATCTCCGCGCCACTGGCTTCGAGCGCGCGCGCCGTTTCCTGGAAGGATTTGTATTTTCCCGTGCCCACGATGAGGCGGGAGCGGAAGGAACGTCCGGCAATAATCAATGAGTCCGACATGGGGATATTGTAATGAAAGCGGCGCACGACAGCACAAGAGGTTTAGACGGTGCCCAGGGGTAGGGATGCTTCGACCGCGCAGTGAGGATCACTTCGTTCTCCTCACTGCTCCGCTCAGCATGACAGCGCTACGGCACGCTGGCGGCTTCCGCTTGCGCGTACAGTTCGTCAATCTGCTTGCGGTAGTGGTCTTCGATCACGCGGCGGCGGAGTTTTAGCGTCGGCGTCAGCGCGCCGTTGTCGGCGGTGAACTCGTCCGGGACCAGGATCACGCGCTTCAGTTTTTCGAAGCGGGCCAGACGCTGGTTGATTTCTTCGACGACGCCTTCGTACAAGTTCTGCACCTTCGGATTCGCTACCAGTTCGGCGCGCGATGAGAATGGAATACTGTTCTCACGAGCCCACTCTTCCAGACGCACAAAGTTGGGCGAGATCATCACGGCCGGGAACTTGCGGCGGTCGCCCAGGATAGCCGCGAATCCGACGTAAGGATTGAGTTTGAGCGCGTTCTCGATGGGTTGCGGCGCGATGAACTTTCCGCCGGATGTCTTGATGAGATCTTTCTTGCGGTCGGTGATGGAGAGATATCCATCGGCATCGATGTTGCCGATGTCACCGGTCTTGAACCAGCCATCCTCGAGCGCGGCCTTCGTTTCTTCGGGACGGTTCCAGTAGCCTTTGAAGACCGACGGGCCACGAACGATGATCTCGCCGTCTTCCGCGATGCGCACTTCGAGGTTGGGGAGAGTCTTCCCTACTGTGCCGATGCGGTGGTTGACCGGTGTATTGACGGCGATTACCGGCGATGTTTCCGTGAGCCCGTAACCTTCGTGAATGCGAATGCCGACGGTGGCGTACCACTCGGCGAGTTCGCGGCCGAGCGGCGCGCCTCCGGAAATGAACGTCTCGACTTGCCCGCCCATGCCTTCGCGAATCTTGGAAAACACCAGCTTGTTGGCGAGTTTCCAGCTACTGGAATCGGGGGTCTTGCCCGCCAGGATCTCAGGTTTGTGTTCGCGCCCCACGGAGAGGGCCCAGTCGTAGATGGTGCGCTTGGGGAAGCCTTGCGCTTTACGTTCGGCTTGCGCGTAGATCTTTTCGTACACGCGGGGCACAGCGACAAACAGCGACGGCTTGACCTCGAGCAGAGCTTCCGCAAGGCGCTCGATGAACGGACAGTACGCCAGCGTGACCCCATGGTAGAGCATGGAAAAATCCACGTGACGCGCGGTGATGTGGCAGAGCGGCAGAAATGAAATACTGACCAGCCCCGGGCGCATATTGAAGCCGAGCAGTGAACACTGAATATTGGACGCGATGTTGCCGTGGGTCAGCATTGCACCCTTGGAATTGCCAGTGGTGCCCGACGTGTAAACGATCGTCGCAAGATCGTCCGGGCCGATGGCGCGGGCTTGTTTTTCGATTTCAGTGCCCAGGTCGTCCGGCCCTTGCTGCGTGATCCGCTGAATAGTGACGCACTTGTCGGCGAACGGAACAAGATCGCCAGTGAACTCGATCGAGTCCATGACCACGATCTTCTCAATCTGCGTCTGGGGCAGGATGGACAGGACTTTGTGCAATTGCTGATCCGAGGAGAGAAAGATAATGCGGCAACAGGAGTCATTCAGCACAAAAGCCGTTTGTTCCGCGGTCAGAGTCGTATAGAGCGGAACCGTGACTGCGCCCAGCAGCAGGCTCGAAATGTCGGCCGCCGGCCACTCCGGGCGATTTTCGCTGAGGATGGCGACGCGATCTCCCTGGCGAATGCCCCACTCGTGAAGAGCGCGGGATGTTCGGGCGACGTACTGGCCGAACTGGCGCGAGGAGATGGGCAGCCACTTTCCCGCCTCGCGGGAAAGCATCATTCGGTCCAGATTGCGTTCTACGGCGGCGAAGAATATGTCGTTTAGCGTACGGATGCTCATCGCGTCTGTCGGGCTCGGATTGGTGGACTCGTGTGGAACTATCCTGCTGCACTGTACTGTTTTCGGCCCGGTCTCGGCAACGTGAAAGGCCACGGGCTGAGTACTGAGTTGCTTCCCGTATTTACCGCGAGGCCCAAGGCGCGGTATGCTGGGCGCGTACTCCCGTGGGGGGAGTTCCAATGAAAATGAGACACGCAAGCCTGCTGGCAGTGGGATTGTTGCTGGCGGGCAACCTGGCGATGACCGTTCCTGCGTTCGCGCAGGCAAAGGAAGGACCGAGCATGCCCAAAGTCGGCGATGTTGCTCCGGATTTCGCGTTGAAATATTCGGACGGCAAAGACCTGAAGGAAGTGAAACTCAGCGACTATCGCGGCAAGAAGAACATTGTCCTGGCGTTTTACGTTTTTGCCTTTACCGGGGGTTGAACGCAGCAAATGAAAAACTTCCAGCAGAATCTGAAAGCGCTGGAAGCCGCCGACACCCAGGTCCTGGGTGTGAGCATGGATAGCTGGTTCTCGAACAAAGCCTTCGCCGACCAAATTGGTGTTACTTTCCCGCTGCTCAGTGATTGGGGCGGCAAAATCACCCGCGAATACGGAGTCTACAAGGACGAATACCAGGCGCCGCGCCGCGTGAACTTCCTGATCGGGAAAGACGGAAAGATCATGGAAGAGCAGGTGGACAAGGACGCGATCGATCCGACGAAGATCGTAGATGCATGTCAGCGGCCGAAACTGAAGAACTGAAATCGCCGCCGATAAATATTTGCGTGTCATCCTGGGCGGCGCACTTTGCGGCGAAGGACCCATGCACTTGCCATTGTCGGCAGGGTGCAGAGGTTCTTCCCCTTCGACAAGCTCAGGGTCAGGGTGACACGTTACCTCTTAATCATTTCGCACATCTCCGTTTCGCCACTTCCAAGTCCGCCCGGAAGAACCACTTGCGCGCGCGGAAACTAAAGCGTCTCTATCGTGTTTATAAGCGGTGTGGGTAAGATCAACGGGTACGGATTTCGGTTCCGTCGAGGCGGACATATGAAGACACGCAGATTGTGGGCCTGGATGGTTCTGCTGGCGAGCATGGCGTTGGTTCTGCAATTTTCAACCTTCGCTGCGGCACAAGATAACGACGATCAGGATCAGGGGCAAGATCCTCCCAGCCGCGTGGCTCGTCTCAATTATTCAGAAGGATCAATTTCATTTCGGCCCTCCGGCGAAGACGACTGGGTTACGGCCGTGCCCAACCGCCCGATGGTGACCGGCGACGATCTGTGGGCCGACGAGAATTCCCGGGCGGAGGTGCACCTGGGGTCGACGGCGATCCGGCTCGGAGCGCAGACGGGGATTACGTTCCTCACCCTGGACGACAATACGACGCAGATCCGGCTGGCGCAGGGAACGCTGATCATGCGCGTGCGTCACGTCGATGACGACGATACCTACGAGATCGACACGCCGAACATCGCATTTACTCTGCTACAGCCGGGTGAGTACCGGGTGGACGTCAGTCAGGACGGCAGTCAGACGGTAGTGACTGCGTGGCATGGCCGTGGCCACGTCACCGGCGGCGGCTTCTCGTACAACGTAGTCGCCGGACAATCGGCGACGTTCACCGGAAATCAGGATCATCTGGATTACGACCTGAATCAGGTTCCCGACCGGGACGGCTTCGATGACTGGGCCTTCGAGCGCGACGACCACGAAGATCGTGCGGACTCCGCGAACTACGTTTCGCGCGAGATGACGGGTTATGAGGATCTCGATGAATATGGCGACTGGAGTTATGTCGCGGGCTACGGTCCCTGCTGGCATCCGCGGGCAATCGTGGTGGGATGGGCTCCGTACCGGTTCGGTCACTGGGTCTTTCTTGGACGCTGGGGCTGGACCTGGGTCGAAGACGAGCCCTGGGGATTCGCGCCGTTCCACTACGGACGCTGGGCTTTCGTGAACAGTGGATGGTTCTGGGTGCCGGGTCCGGTCGTCGTACGGCCGGTGTGGGCGCCCGCGTTAGTGGCGTTCGTGGGCGGCGGCCCAGGATTCCGCTTCTCGGCTGGCCTGGGCGTGGGATGGTTCCCTCTGGCTCCGGGAGAAGTCTATGTTCCCGGATACCACGTGAGCCGCAACTACGTGAACAACGTGAACATCACCAACACGACCGTGAACATCACCAAGGTCACGAATGTGTACAACACGGTGATCGTCAACAAGAGCACGACGGTCAACAACATCACTTATGTGAACCAGCGCGTGAACAACGGCGTGACTGTGGTGTCACATGAAACATTTGTGAATGCTCGGCCTGCGGCGCAAAACATCATGCGAGTCGAAGCGCGGGAGATCGCCTCAGCGCCTGTGACCCATCTGGTGGCGGCCGAACCGGTCCGCACCAGCGTGTTTGGAACGGGACGACCCGCGCCGGTGAAGCCGCCCTTGGCGGTCATGAGCCGTCCGGTAGTGGCGGTGAGGACGCCGCCCGCACCAGTGCGCCCGATCGAGCAACGGCAGGCACAAGCTGGCGGACATTTGAATCAGCAGATGCTGGTTCGTCCAATGCCGCCAGCACAGCCCGCCCCGGCCACGCGGCCGCAACCGACGCAGGAGGGCTTCCGGCCCTTCGGGCAGCAGCCGGGAAACGCCAGCGGGAATCAGAATGCGCTGGTAAAGCCGACGCTCAAGCCACAGCCGCGAGTCTACGAGCAGCAGAATGTTCCGGCGCAGGAAAACCGCACGGTGCCGGGAAACCGCAACGTGCCACCTCCGGAGAATCGGAGCGTGCCGCCGCCGCAGCAGCCCAGGGCGCAGCCCGAAACCCGGGAGTTCCGTCCTCCGCAACAGCAGCAGGAGATGAGGCCTCCAGAGGAGACACATCCGCTGGTGCGGTCGGCGCCTCCGGTGCAGGAGCGGTCGGTGCAGCAGGAACAGCAGCAGGAACAGAAGTTCAACCAGTGGCACGAACAGCGGCCGGCGACGCCTCCGCCGCAACATCAGCAGCCGCGCCCGGAGCCACCGAAGCAGGAGAAGCCCAACAAAAAGGGCCGTTGACGCTGACGGCTGACGATGTGATAGGGTTCGCATGAGGTGCGAGTGCGGACTTGGGCTTGCGAACCAGAGAACGATTAACGTCCACGCCGGGAGCGGATTGGCCTCTCCCGGCGTGGTGTTTTGTGGGAAAGTTCGGGGCAAAGCGATGACAGAACCAAAGCGTCCGGCGATCAACTGGATGGACATCCTGCTGCTGGGTTTCCTGGTTGGTCTTGCGCTGGTGCCACCCGTACAGGAGATCCACAAGCAGGCCATTCTGCTTGCCTTCGGCGCACTTCAACTCGGAGAAGGCCTGCTAATCGCGCGGTTGCCCCGGCGAGGTCCCTCTTACCTTGTCCTGTTGAAAATCGCCCTCGCTACGCTGTTGATCGATCACACCGGTGAGGTCAGCATTAACAGCAGTTACTGGCCGGTGTACTTCCTTCCCGCAGTTACCGCGGCAGAATACTTTGGTCCGTGGGCGACGTTGGCATGGACCACTCTGGCCTCGGCGGCGTACTGTTCCTACCTCTGGCCAGCGGTGCAAGAATTTGAGATTGGCGTTGAGGGCTACAGTCAGCTCGCGATTCGCATTCTCTTCATCTTTCTTCCGGCATTAGTCGTCAACCGGTTTGTAGTGGAAATTCGGCGACAGACCAAGCGATATCAGGAACTGGCTGAGACCCTGGCTGAAACCAACCGGCGGCTCGAGCAGGCGCAAGCCGAGGCGCGGCGCTCGGAGCGGCTTGCGGCCCTGGGCCAGTTGTCCGCAGGACTGGCGCATGAGATCCGCAACCCGTTGGGAGTGATCAAGGGGTCGGCGGAGATGCTGACGCAGAAACTTGGAGAATCGAATCCGCTGGCGACTGAGCTTGCCGGATATATTTCGACGGAAACGAACCGGCTGAGCGCACTGGTCACACGTTTTCTCGATTTTGCGCGGCCTTTGCATGCGGACGTTGCTCCCATCGACGTTTCGGCAGTCCTCGATCGCGCGTTGAATGACGTCGCCCAGGTTTGGAAAGGAGCAGAAGTGCGCGTGGAGAAGGACTATCAGCCGAAACTGCCGCTGGTGGGACTGGATGAGAGTCTGTGTGAGCAGGCGTTCGTCAACATCGTGCAAAATGCCTACGATGCCATGAGCGCCGACGGCGGCGTATTGCGGGTCAAGGCGGGCAAGTCGAAAAGGAATATGCAGAATGGAGGCGCCGCGGATGGGGTTGAAATCAGGATTGCGGATTCGGGGCCGGGGATTGATCCCGACTTGCGCGAACAGATTTTTAATCCGTTTGTGACCACCAAGAAGAGCGGCGTGGGGCTGGGATTGTCGATCGTCTCGAAGATCATCGACGGACATCATGGATCCATTCGTATCGAAGACTCGGTGCATTCCGGGGACAGTGGCCAGCAGAACCGCGGTGCGTGCTTCGTCATATTCTTTCCCGCAGCGAGCCAGACGACGGCCGAGGCGCAGAATGCCCACTTGGTGATTTCTTGAGAAGGAGCGAATCTCAGCACCTATGCCCGCCATTCTGATCGTCGAGGATGAAGCCAAGATGCGCCGCCTGCTCGAGCTCAATCTCGGGGAGGACGGCTTCACCACGTTCCCCGCCGAAGACGCCGAGACAGGCCTGAAACTGCTGCGCGAGAAAACCATCGACCTGGTGGTCACCGATCTGAAGCTTCCCGGGATGAACGGACTGGAATTCCTGCAGACGATCAAGCGGCAGAATGCGGCTCTGCCTGTCGTCGTCATGACTGCATTTGGCAGCGTCGAAACCGCGGTCGAGGCCATGAAAGCTGGGGCGAGCGACTATGTGCTGAAACCCTTCTCGCTGGCCGAAATGCGGATGGTGATTCATAAAGAGTTGGACGTCCGCAATCTGCGGGAAGAGAACCGCTCGCTGCGCGAAGCGTTGGGCAAGCGCTATTCGCATCCCAACGTGGTTGCACGCAGCCCGAAGATGCAGGAGGTACTGGCTACAGTGGAGCGCGTGGCGCCCACCAATGCGACCGTTCTGCTCGGTGGTGAGAGCGGCGTGGGCAAGGATTTGGTCGCGCGCGCGATCCACGAAAAATCGCGGCGCGCGACCGGACCGTTCCTGAAGATCAACAGCACGGCCATCCCCGAGAACCTGCTGGAGAGTGAATTGTTCGGCTTTGAAAGGGGAGCGTTCACGGGGGCGGTCGCCAGTAAGCCGGGCAAGTTCGAACTGGCCGACAAGGGGACGCTCTTCTTGGACGAGATCGGCGATGTGCCTCCGGCCACACAAGTGAAGTTGCTGCGCGTGCTGCAGGAGCGGGAGTTCGAGCGCCTGGGCGGAACAAAGACGGTAAAGGTCGACGTGCGCCTGATCGCCGCCACCAATCGCGATCTGCGCGAAGCGCTGGAGCAGGGCACGTTCCGCGAAGACCTTTACTACCGGCTCAACGTGGTGCCGATTGACATCGCTCCGTTGCGGGAACGGAAGGAAGACATTCCGGATCTGGCCAATCTTTTCATCACGCGGTTCGCGGGAGAATCCGGCAAACCGATCGAGAGCATTTCTCCGCAGGCGATGCAGGTTCTGGTGAATTATCACTGGCCGGGAAATGTGCGGGAACTGCAAAACATCGTCGAGCGGGCGTGCGCGCTGTCGAAGGGGCCGCTGCTTGAAGTCGCAGACATCCATCTGGATACGCGTCCGGCGAAGGCGGGCAATGGAGCACCGGGATTTCTGCCCGACGGCATGACGCTCGAGCAGTGGGAAGACGAGATGGTGCAGGAGGCTTTGCGGCGCGCCAATGGCAACAAGAGCCAGGCGGCGCGGCTGCTGGGCCTGTCGCGGAACGCGCTACGCTACCGGCTGTCGAAGATTGGAATTGCGGATGAGGGTGAGAAGGAAGCTTAGCTCTCCAACTTCAGCAGCATGCAGGTGACGTCGTCGTGCTGGGGAGTGTTGCCGACGAAGACGTCGAGTTCGGCCATCAGGCGTTTGAGCAGGTCCGCGGGTTCCACGGATTTTCCGATTTCAATGGCACGGAGAAGTCGGTCCTCGCCGTACTCTTCGTCGTGGGAGTTCACGGCCTCGACCAATCCATCCGTGAAGATGATCAGCCAGTCTCCGGGAGCCAGGGTGACGTTGGCCGCTTCGTACTTGGCGTCGGGCAGGATGCCGAAGGGAAGTCCGCCGACGTCGAGGCGCTCGATCTGGCCGCTGGCGCGACGCAGAATGGGATTGTTGTGGCCGGCGTTGATGTAGTGGACGGTGCGGTGGGCGGCGTCGTACTCGGCCAGAAATGCGGTCGTGAAGCGCAGGCCTCCCTGGCTGTTAGAACAGGCATAGCGGTTCATGTTCGCCGCAAGCTCGACGAGCGGAACTTGTGCCGTCGACAGTGTCTTGAGGCTCGCCTGGAATGTTGCCATCAGCATGGCGGCCGGAATGCTCTTGCCCGCGACATCGGCCACGGCGAGAACAACGCGGTTCTCTTCATTCGTTCTGCCGGGACGGGGAAAGACGTCGTAGTAATCTCCCGCGACCGTGTTAGCCGGGCGGGTGGCATAGGCGATGGCGAGGCCGGGAATCTGCGGAGGTGCGCCGGGAAGAAGCCAGGTCTGAATCTCTCGCGCGATCTGCAGGTCGCGTTTCATGACCACGCGGTCGGCGATCTCGAGGATCAGCAGGAGCAGCAGGATGAGCCCGCCCCAGAAGTGGAGGTCGAGTTCCCCGCCATAGACCTTGCCACCCTCTCCTGTGTACTGGAATCCGCCGTGAGGAATGACCAGCAAGATCAGCGCCAGCAGCAGCAGCACGCGGCGCGCCGGGGAGAGTTTCTCAAAGACCGCCCAGAAGAATTCCTTGATGACGTGCAGGTGGTGGCCGCGAGGGGTCAGTCCCTCGGGAGTCTTGGCGGCGACGTCCTTGGAGTAAAGCCGGTAGCTGGCGCGGGCTTCGGATTCAAACTGCGACCAGAGCTGGCTGACCTCAAGACCTTCGGTGACGCGGCGCCAGAAATTCCGCAAGTGCATGCCGAGGGTTAACGGCTTTGCGGGCTGTCCTGTGGCTGGGGAGGTGGCCATCGCGGTCAAGGCGATTATAGAAGATCGCGGCCGGGCGCGGGGGAGAAGGGGCGAGTTGAACGAAACGAGTCATTGAGTGATTGGGTCATTGCGCGATTGCAACCGCTCGCTGCAGGCCGTTTTAAATCGCCCGATGACTCAATCGCCCAATCACCCAATCTTCAGAAGAGGCTTAACTGCTCATCGAGCGCCTGCACTGGCCACTTCGTCGCGAATGCTGTTCGATCGCGGCGGGTGAGTTTGTATTTCTCCTTGAGGCGGGCGACTAGTTGTGACAGGCGTTTTGCGTAGGCTGGAGGAACGAAGGCGCGATCCTGATAACGCTGGCGGTAGTTGGCGGCGAGGTGCGGGAAATTCTGCTCGAGAAACGGGAGAAACACTGCGGCGGAGCACGGCTTTAGGAAGAGCGGGTTGGCGAAAACGTAATCCGCGCCGGCATCGGCGGCGGCTTGGATCAAGTTTTCCAGGTCTTTAGGCGAGTCGGTGATTCCCGGCACCACGGGCGAGCAGCTAATGCCAACCCGCAATCCTGCCTGTGCGAGGGTGCGCACGGCGTCGAGGCGGAGATCGGGGCGAGGAGCGCGCGGTTCGAGAATCCTCGCCAACTCCACGTTTAGCGTTGTGATGGTGACGTGGACGGACAGCCGGTTGGCTAGCGTCACCTGCTTCAGCACGTCGAGATCGCGGACGATCAGGTTCGACTTGGTCACGATGCCGAGTTCGTAGCCACGGTGCCGGGCAAATTCCTCCAAAATCCCACGAGTGATCTCGTAGCGGCGTTCGGCCGGCTGGTAAGGATCGGTTGCGGTACCCAGCGCGATGGACTCGTCGGGCTTCACGCGGCGGAGTTCGTGGCGCAGCAATCCGGCAGCGTGCTGCTTCACATAAATTTTCTGCTCGAACTCCAGGCCGTCGCGCATTTCCATAAATTCGTGAGTGTAGCGGGCGTAGCAGTAGCGGCATCCGAACTCGCAGCCGCGATACGGATTGATCGTCCAGGCAAACGGCATAGCGCGCTTGCTCACGCAACGGTTGAGCAGGGACTTGGAGGTCAGCGTGAAATATTCGACATCGTGGCCCTCGCGGATGGATTCACCTTCGGATGCGAGGCGCGCGATGCCGACGAGGCGAGGCTTTTCGGGAGAGGGGAGCAAGGGCAGGGAAGCCATATAGATTCGCCGTTTGTTCGCCTATCATAAGAGCGCGGCGAAGGCTTGTCAAACCCGAGGCGCGAGGGTTCGGGAAAGCAGCGGGCCTTCCCCCTGGAAAGCCCTAACTACTTCGCGGCCGGCTTCTCCGCCGGCATCTCGAACGATTTCGCGTCGACCGGCCCGTTGATTTCAATCTTCCTGAATTCAGCGGTGCTGGTCTGCTGGCCGTTCTGCTTGTTCTCGTGCTTGTAGGGCATGGTGAGGCCATCGGCCGAGCGCCAGTCGGCTAGATCGGTCTCGCCATCGAAGGGGCCCGCTTGTCCCATGCCCTTATATTTCTCGCGCAGGATGTGGCCGGTCTTCGGATCGACATACCAGCGCACCCAGGGAATGGCTCCGCCTATATCGAGAATAGCGGCATCCACGTCGCCGATTTTTTCCGTTCCGGCCGCGGTGAAGGTGAAGGCGGGGTCATCGGCATGCTGCGCGACATAGACGAGATCGTGGTGAAGCTGAGCCATCATTTCGCTTTTCTGTGCAGGAGGCATGCTGCGCGTGCCCATCCCCGGAAGCGACATAAAAGCGTTTTGCGGCGAGGCGACGATGGTCAGCGTGCCTTGAGGGATCTGCATCTCGACATGCATGCTGTCGGGAAAGGCGAGGATGACGTCAACCGATGAGGGCTCCCCGCCAGAGTCGCTCTCGGCAATGTTTACCCGGAGGGTCTTGACGGACTTCAGCTTCGGCAGGCCTCCCATCGCAGCAGCAACTTTTGCAGCCAAGGCTTTGCCTTCGGGATTGCTGGCGGCGGGTGCGGAATCGTCTTTCGCATCCGGCGGTGGTGGAATCGCGATGTCGACGTTCTTCACGGCCCCGAGCGAGGAGAGCGGCTTGTCGAAGTCTTTGGTGTTGCCGACCACGAGCACTGCCAGCTGATCCTTGTGTAGATACTTGGTGGCGACGCGGTTCACGTCCGCTGCGGTGACCTTCTTAATCTCCGCCTGATATTTGTCGAGCCAGTCGGGAGGATATCCGTAGTACTCGTAGACCATGCGCTCGCCGAGAATCTTGTCGGGCGAGTCGAGACGGAAAATAAACGCGTTGAGGATCGCGTCTTTGGCCTGCTGGATTTCCTCGTCGGTGATGGGATGGCTGGCGAGCGCGTCAACGTCTTCTCCAACCGCCTGAATCGCTTCGATCGTGCTCTGGCTCTTCGTTCCCATCGCAATCTGCAGCATGCCGGGGTGGCCGAAATTGGTGCCGATGCCACCGCCGACCCCGTAGGCCAGACCGCGCTTGGTGCGAATGTCATTGAACAGGCGCGAGGAGAATCCGCCGCCGAAGGCTTCGTTGAAAACGCTGATGGCGTAGTAGTCAGGATTGTCGCGGGTGGTGCCCAGCGCCACCATGTGGATGGTGCTCTGGTTGACGTCGTCCTTGGGGACGAGGTAATAGCCCGGCTTGGCGGGAGCGTACTGCAATTCACTTTTCGGAAATGGTGGAAACGCCTGTCCTTTGGGCCACGACTCGAAAGCGGCACGAAGGCGCCGCTCCATGTCGGCGGAGTCGAAGTCTCCGCTGATGCCAAGAATAATGTTATTGGGATGAACGTACTTGGCGTGCCAGTCGAGCAAGTCCTGGCGGGTGATGGCAGCCAGCGTCGAGTATTCGGGTACGCGGGCGTAGGGATTGTCAGAACCGTAGGCCAGCTTGACGGACTCGCGACGGGCGATCGAGCCAACGTCGTCGTTACGGCGCGAAATGGTGTCTTCTCCCCCCTTTTTTGCGATGTCGATCTTGTCGGCGCGGAACTCGGGATTCTGCAGCAGGTCGGCGAAGACTTTGAAGACGTCGTCGAGATCGCCCTTGAGGCAAGAAAAGCTGGCGGTAGTGGAGTCGGGCCCGCCGCTCGTCTCAACTTTCGCCGCACGCACTTCGAGGAAGTCGTCGAGCTGATCTCCGGTCTGCGACTTGGTGCCGCCGGTACGCCACACTTCGCCGAAGATGTCGACGAGCCCGGTCTTGGTGGCGGGTTCGTTCACCGAACCGCCGCGAATGCGGGCGGTGCCGTCAATCAGCGGCAGTTCGTGATCTTCCTGGAGAAAGATCACCATGCCGTTGGAAAGTTCGACGCGCTTCGGCTGCTGTGGCTTGAACGTCGGTAGCTGCGGAATGGGAATCTGCTTGTAGTTGGTGGCTTGAGCCGCGGTGTGCGTCGTGGAACCGGCGGCAATAGCGAAGAGCAGTGCAACCAGAAGAGTCCGCTTCATTGTGCACCTCCCTGATCGCCCGAATCGCTTGAGGCCGGGCCGCCTCCGGGAGAGGCTCCAGGTGCATTTTCGATGATTCCAACCGTGCGATTTGTATCCACGAAAACCTCGTTGGCGACGCGGCGAATGTCAGCCTTGGTTACCTTGTCGATGCGGTCGACCGAGCGGAACAATTCTTTCCAATCGCCGTAGCGAGTTTGATAGGTCGCGAGTTGGGTGGCGAGGCCTTCGTTGTCGGCGAGTCCGCGGATCAGATTAGCCTTACTGCGCGTCTTGATCATCTTGAGTTCGTCGTCGCTGATGTCTTCTTTCTTCAGGCGGTCGATTTCGGCATGAATGGCTTCCGCCATTTCATCCGGCTTATGGCCGGGGAGGGGCACAGCCAGAAATGCGAACAAGTGTGGATACTTCACGCCGGGGTATCCCGTGAGTCCTTCGGAGAACGAGGCGATCTTCTTGTCGCGGACCAGCGAACGGTAAAGGCGCGAGGTGCGGCCCTCGGACATGAGATCGGTGATGGCGTCGAAGACGGCGTCATCTTTGCTGCGATAGTCCGGACGGTGATAGCCCTCAATGTAGATAGGCTGTGACTTGTCTTTGAGCACGACGCGGCGCTCGGAATTCTGCGGCGGCTCGACGGTGGTGGTTTCGTCAGGGTGAGGGCGCTTGGGCAGGCGTCCGAAATACTTTTCGAGAATCGCCAGGGCGTCTTGTGTTTTCACATCGCCGGTGACGGCCACAACCATATTCGAGGGGATGTAGTATTCGTCGAAGAATTTCTGTGCATCCGTGGCGGAGAAGTGGTTCAGGTCCGACATCCAGCCGACGGTGGGCCGGTGATAGGGGTGAGCCGCAAACGCCTCTTCAGTGAACTGTTCAAGCAGGCGGCCGAAGGGGCTGCTGTCGGTGCGCATGCGGCGCTCTTCGATCACAACATTGCGCTCTTTGTAAAACTCGCGCATAACCGGATGCAGAAAGCGCTCGGATTCGAGGTAGGCCCAGAGTTCGAGACGGTTGGTGGGCAGCGAGTAGTGATACTCCGTTTCGTCGTAGCTGGTGCTGGCGTTCATATCTTCGCCGCCGTTGCGCTCGACGATCTTGCCGAATTCATTGGCGACCACATATTTGTCGGCTTCGGCAATGGCATCTTTCCAGGCTTTTTCGAGTTGTTTCAGCTTCGCGGCATCCTGCCCAACGGTCTTATCGCGCTCGGCCAGGTAGGCGGCGTAGGTGATTTCGACTTTCTCTAGCGCCGGTTTCTCGGCGGCATAGTTGGTCGTGCCGATTTTGTCGGTTCCCTTGAAGGCCATGTGCTCAAACATGTGGGCGAGGCCGGTAGCCAGCATGGGATCCTGCGCGGAGCCCGCGTCCACCAGGGTGAAGAACGAGAAGACGGGGGCCTCTGGGCGCTCACAGATGATGACTGTCAGCCCGTTGGCGAGGGTTTTGACGGTGACGCGCTTTTCGAAGGAAGCCACATTCTGGGCGACTGCAAACGTGGATAGAATCGCAAGGAGAAGAGCGATTTTCAGAGTACGGCGTTTCATCGGACCTCCGGCGGCTGGGCGGATATCTGCTAAAGACATAGTGTTTGGACGGACCAGCAGGGCAGAAGTTTGAAAGTACGTGGAGGAAAGGGAGGTTGTCAAACCGCTGGACGGCCATTTTCGGGCCTTTGACTCGGACCGTCGTCGGATCAGGGCTGCATTTTGCGGCTGTCACAGATTCAGGCACAATGTCAGGCGGAGCGCACGTGACCGACTCGGCCGTCGAAATTCAGGGCAGGCATCTCAAGCTCACGAACCTGGAGAAGGTTCTTTATCCCGCCACGGGGTTCACCAAGAAAGACGTGATCGACTACTACGCGCGGATCGCTCCGGCACTGTTGCCCCACTTGCGCGGGCGCGCGTTGACCCGCAAGCGCTATCCCGACGGAGTCGAGGGCGAGCCGTTCTTCGAGAAAAATGCTCCCATGCACAAGCCGGATTGGGTGAAAACCGCTCCCATCTGGAGCGGCCGGAACCGGCGGACCATTCATTACGTGCTGGCCGATGATTTGGCGACGCTGATCTGGCTGGCGAATCTGGCGGCGCTCGAACTGCACCCGTCGTTGGCGCTGGCAACGAATATTGAGTGTCCGACGGAGATGGTGTTCGATCTCGATCCCGGGCCGCCTGCGAACATCGTGCAGTGCTGCCAGGTCGGGATGTGGCTGCGCGAGATCTTCGAGCATTGGGGGCTCAAGAGCTTCCCGAAGACTTCGGGGTCGAAAGGGCTGCAGATTTATGTCCCGCTGAACACGCCAACGACCTACGATGCGACCAAGCTGTTCTCGCATGCGCTGGCGCAGTTGCTGGAGCAGGAGCATCGGGACCTGGTTGTGTCGGATATGAAGAAGGACATCCGTACCGGGAAGGTATTCGTCGACTGGAGCCAGAACGACGAGCACAAGACGACGGTGTCCGTGTATTCGCTGCGGGCGCGGGAGCATCCCACGGCTTCCACTCCGGTGTCCTGGGAGGAGGTCGAACGCGCGCTGAAGAAGAAAGACGCAGGTCTGCTGGTCTTTGAGGCCTCGCAGGTGGTGAAGCGATTCGAGAAGATGGGAGATCTGTTCGAGCCCTTGCTCGAACTGCAGCAGAAACTGCCAGACGTGAAGGCATCTGCCCCCGCAGTCGCGCAGGAGCCGGAGCGAATCGAGATTGCCGCGCAGGCCGACGAAGGCGAAGCGGCGCGTCCCAAGGCTGCGAAGAAGAGTCCGGCGGGCAAGAAGAAGGGCAGGATATAATCCCGGTCGATTCATTCCGTTGAGCAGAGATCTCGAATGTCGCAATTCTTCGCAGGAACGTCAGGATGGGCTTATCCAACTTGGAAGCCCGAATTCTATCCGGACAAGCTCGCCCAGAAGAAATTTCTCGGTCACTACGCCACCCGGCTGAATACGGTGGAAGTGAATTTCACTTTCAGGCAGCTCGTCAAAGAGACGACCATCCAGAACTGGCTGCAGGATACGCCGGCCCACTTTCGTTTTGGGATCAAGGCGCATCAGGTGATCACGCACATCAAGCGGCTGAAAGGCACCGAGGACTTCGTGCCGCGGTTCCTCGCGACGATCGAGCCCCTCGCTGCCGCGGGCAAGCTCGGCCCGGTGCTGTTTCAGCTGCCTCCGAATCTGAAGGCGGATGCGGCGTTGCTCGCAGATTTTTTGGGCGTGCTGCCGCGCACAGTTCCGGCCGCTTTTGAATTCCGGCATGCGTCGTGGTTTAGTGATGCGACCTGGGAGTTGCTGAAATCTCACAAGGCTGCGTTGTGCGTCGCGGAAACAGAAACCCTGACCACGCCGGATGTCGCCACGGCGCCTTTCGTGTATTACCGTTTCCGCAAGCCAAGTTACTCAGGCGACGAGCGACGCTCGATGCTGGATCGGATCCAGCAGCATATGGCCGATGGCCGCGACGTCTTCGCCTATTTTAAACACGAAGAGACGCCTGAGGGGGCGCTCTACGCGGTCGATTTGCTGCGCGAGGTGAGCGGAGCTTGATTCGTCTTACCAATTGCGCAGTGCTGACCGGAGCTGTGCTGTTACTCGCATGCGCAACACTCTGGTCGCAAGCCGCTCCGCTGCGCACTGTCCATGTCTTCGTCGCGCTGGCCGATAATCAGCACCAGGGGATTGTCCCCGTCGCGGCAACGCTCGGCAATGGTGAGGACGCGGCGCGCAATCTCTACTGGGGATCCGCTTACGGTGTGAAGACGTTTTTCTCGCGCTCGCCGGAGTGGGAGCGGCTCAGTTGCGGTAACCGTCCGAAGCCGGAAATCCTGGAACGCTGCGTGTTCCGGCATCGCTCGGTCAACGTATATCTCATTGCCGACGCTTACCGCGGCGTGGAAATCAAGCAGGCGATTCTGGACTTTCTCGATGCGGCTGGCGGAAACGGAGCGGAAACGATGAGCTTGTCGGTCGATCCTCCTGGCTCGGTGCTGAGTTTGCCGATCCACGGCGGTGCGAGTCTCGTGGCATACATTGGCCACGACGGATTGATGGATTTCCAGCTTCCGCGGCTTCCGGCGCAGAAGAATGTAATTCATCGCGACGCTATTGTCCTGGCGTGTGCCAGCAAGCAATTCTTTGGTGATGCGGTCCGTGCTACGGGAGCGTATCCCTTGCTGTGGACTACGGGATTGATGGCTCCCGAAGCGTACACGCTCAAAAGCGCGCTGGACGGATGGATCGCGGGAGAGAATCGCGAGCAGGTTCGTGATCGCGCCGCCGCTGCCTACGACAAATATCAGAAGTGCGGGCTGAAAGCTGCGCACCGGTTGCTGACCAGCGGCTGGTGACGTGGTGAGAGAGACGTAGCAAGCTACGTCTCTACGAAACTTAACTCTCCGTATCCCCTTCATCACTTTCGGTCGAGTCCGATAACGCGCATACTGAATTTCTCCTGGTATGGCTTTGGACTTCAACGCGCGCCTGCTTTCGGCATTTCTCGACTACCTGCAGATCGAGAAAGGGCTGGCACGGCTTTCAATCAGCGCCTACAGCACGGACCTGTTGCAGTTTGCAGAGTTCCTGCAAAAGCGGAAGCGGGACTTGATGAACGCCCGGCGCGGCGACGTGCGCGAATTCCTGCAGCAACTTTTCTCGAACCAGGTCGACGGGCGAAGCGTGGGGCGGAAGCTCTCAGCGCTGCGGCACCTGTATCGCTTTCTGCTGCTCGACAACAAGATCGTGCATGACCCGACGCTGAACATCGAGTCGCCGCGGCAGTGGAAGGTCTTGCCCAAATCGCTGGCGCGGGACGAGGTCGAAGCGACGTTGAAGGGGCGATCTGCCACCGACGCGCATCGCGAAACAAAGGATTCAGCAGCGCTGGCAATGCGGGATCGCGCCATGCTGGAACTGCTTTACGCGGGAGCGTTGCGGGTGACGGAGTTGGTAACCGCCACACTCGAAGATTTGAAGCTGGAGTCCGGTTATATGCTGGTGCGCGGCAAGGGCGACAAGGAGAGAATTGTGCCGCTGGGAAAGCCCGCGCAGGACGCGCTTTCCGAGTATCTGGCGCAAGGACGCCCCGAGTTGGCACACCGGGCGAGGACTGCCAGGAATGGATCCAGTGTGCTCTCGAATGGGACGCCATTTCTATTCATCACCCGCGGCGGCCGGAAGTTGACTCGGCAACGAGTCTGGCAGATGGTCGGCGAGGCTTCGGCGCCTTCGGGACGCCATGCATCCCCGCATATGCTGCGGCATTCCTGCGCCACCCACATGGTGGAGAACGGCGCGGATCTGCGCACGGTGCAGACGATTCTCGGGCACGCCGACATATCGACCACGCAGGTGTACACGCATCTGGCGCTCGACCGGTTGAGGACCGTATATCAGAAGCACCATCCGAGGGCGAAGGCGAGGTAGGGAAATTGTTGATTGCTGATTGAACAACCCGGATGACAGGATCAAAGAGACTTGCAATCAACAATCAACAATCAACAATGAAGAAGGCAAATACAATCGTCGGCAAAGCTGTCGCGGATTTCCTCCGCCACCTGCGCGAGCGCAATTCCTCGCCTCACACCGTCAAGGCTTACACGGGCGACCTCGCGAACTTCGCGGCGTACGCCGGGTCGCGGGGATGGAAGCAGATTGACCACATCACGATCCGCGGATTTCTCTCGCAGCTCTACGACAAGGGCTTGGGCAAGACTTCGGTCGCGCGGTCTCTAGCTGCGGTGCGGTCGCTCTATCGCTGGCTGGCGCTAGAAGGTGTGGTCGAACAGAATCCTGCAAAACTCGTAGCGACGCCGAAGCTGCCGAAGAAACTTCCCCGAGTGCCCACGATTGAGGAGATGAACTCGGTGCTCGATGGACAGATGCCGGAAACGGCGAGCTTTCCCGAGCGCGACCGGTTGATGCTCGAACTTCTGTACGGGTGCGGGATTCGCAACTCGGAGTTAACTGGGATCAATCTCGACGACATCCGTCTCAGCGCGGAAGCAATTCTGATTCGAGGCAAAGGGAAAAAGGAGCGCTACGTTCCTTTCGGAGACTCCGTGAAAGCCGCGCTGGCAGCCTATTTGCCTGCACGCCAGGCAGCCCTCGCCGAGGTCCGAAAGAACTCGGCGGCTCTGCTCATCAACCAGCGCGGCGGCAGGTTGACCACGCGCAGCGTCGGCCGGATTATCAAGAAGATTGCCGTGTCGAAGGGACTCTCCCCAGACGTCCACCCCCACACGCTGCGGCACGCCTTTGGCACGCATATGCTGGAGGAAGGCGCCGATCTCCGCGCCATCCAGGAACTTCTGGGCCACGAGCGCCTCGCCACCACGCAACGCTATACGCAACTTTCTATGAAGCATGTACTGCAGGTCTACGATCAGACGCACCCGCGCGCGAAGTAGTTAACCCACAATGAGCATTACCTCGCCAAGGGCACTCACATCGTCACCGGCCTCGGCGCAAATCTTCCCACATCGTAACCACGCGCGTCTTCAGGTCGGCGGTGAGCTTCTCATACGCCTGTTCTGATGCCTCGGATTCTGGTGGCGGCGCGATCGGATCTCCAAAGACCATCTTCAGCGGCTTGAAACCCCGGAAGGCCTGGTTCCGCGGCCACGCTTCGTAGAACCCCTCGATCGCTACCGGCACAATGGGTACCTGCAAATGGATCGACAGGATGGCCGCGCCCTTCTTGAAGATTCTCGGCTTCCCGTCAATTGATCGTTCGCCCTCCGGATAAAGGATGAGGGAGAGTCCGTGGCGCAGCCCAAAGGCTCCGGCGCGCATGGCAGGAACCAGGTTCGCGTCCGGATCGAGCACGACGACCTTGATCGATCGTGCCAGCCGGCGCATGAACCCTTTGCCGAAGATATCGCTGGTGCCCACCGCGAAAAGATTTCTGAAAAGCTCCTCTGGCAATACGCTCGTCAGAATCAGCGGATCAAGATAGCTTTGGTGATTCGACGAAAGGATGAAAGGCCCGCTCTTCGGCAGCTTTTCAAGGCCGCTCACTTTCAGGTTGAAGCGGTCGAACGCCGCCACCTGGAAAATCCGCGTGACGAAATACCAGAACGTGTCATTGAGGTGACTGGGATGCGCAAGGGCCAAGACGTCGGGATCGTCCGGTTCCTCGGCCAAAATGGTCTTCCATCCGGCGAAAGCGGCGCGCGGCTTTCCTGTGCCGCTAGCGGCACTCTGTAAGACCGCATCGATCAGGTCGCGGACGGTATAGATGTTGGTCAGTTGCGATTCCTCGACGCCGCCGCCGAGTTCTTCTTCCAGCCGGCTTAGGACTTCGACCCGCTGCATGGAATCAAGCCCGAGATCGAGTTCAAGGTTGAGCGACGGCCGCATCGCGGAAGGCGCGGAGCGCGCGGTTTCGCGGACAATCTTCAGACCGCGCTGCACGTCTGGCTGATCGAGCCATGCGGTCTCTTCCGCCGTGAGAGGCTTTTCCGCGGGCAGTTCCGAATCGTCATCGACTTTTCTTGCCTGGTTTGCCTTCACCCGCTTCTCGATTTCAAAGCGCTTAATCTTGCGAGTCGTGGTGCGGGGAAGATCGTCCTGCCAGATTTCGTAGCTGCCGATGCGCTTGGTGGAAGCGATCTGCGGCGAAAGGCCTTCGATGTCGAAGCGGATGACCTCTTTCGCGTTGACGATCTTGCGTTGCCGGAGTTCGTCGAAGTTCGGCACGATCACGGCATGCAGCCGGTCACCGCCCTCGCCCGGCTTGCCTTCCAGACCCATTACTGCGATTTCTTTGATAAACGGCGACTTCAGGTAATGCGCTTCGATCTCCTCCGGATACACGTTCTTGCCGTTGCTGAGAACAATGACTTCTTTCTTGCGGCCAGTGAGAAAGAGGTGGCCGTGGGCGTCGAAATATCCGAGATCACCGGTCATGAACCAGCCGTCACGAAGCACGGCGGCGGTGGCGTCGGGACGGTTCCAGTATCCCTTCATAACGAGCGCGCCGCGCAACGCGACTTCTCCCACGGCGGGGCCGTCTTCCTGGGGCTGGGGATCGACAATCTTGCCCTCGACACCCTTCATCGCCTTGCCCACCGATCCAATCTCGTTGTCGCCGGGCGAATTGACATAGACCGCCGCGGTCGTTTCCGTCAGTCCGTACGCCTGCAGCACATCGATGCCCAAGTCGTAGAAGGCGTGAGCGACCGATGGATCGAAGCGGGACCCTCCGGTCACGAGGTAACGCATCTTCGGGCCAAGCGTCTTGTGCACTTTGCCGAAGAAGATGGGGCCAGCATTGATTCCAATCTTGCGCAGCATGCGATTTACGGCGACCATCGCGGCAAAGATCTTCTGTGTGATCGGCCCGCGCTTCCCGATCTCCTGCATGAGCCGCTCGTGAATCAGGTAGAAAAACTGCGGCACCACGGCGAACGCGGTGATGTTTCGTTCGGTGAGAGCACGCAGGAGTTCCGTGGTATTGAGAGTCTCGAGATAGACGACCCGCGATCCATTGACCAGCGGAAGAAGCAGATTGGCCATCTGCGCGAGCACGTGAAACAGCGGCAACACGCCGAGCAGAGCGTCGTTCGGCCCAATATCCACCCAATGGGAAACGGCTTCGACCTCGCCCAGAAAGTTGGCGTGGGTGAGCATGACTCCTTTGGGGTCGGCTGTGGTGCCAGAGGTATAAATCAGCGAGCAGAGATCGTCATTGTTCACAGGTGCAGGGGTGAATTTGCCGGGCCCGTTGTTGAAGATTGCGGGTAGGTTGCCCAGCCACTGCTCGTGAATGGAGTGATCCGTCATGCGGTCCGGATCTACCAGGATCAGTCCCAGATTCAGTTCCTTCGCAGCAGGTTTTACGACCGGCAGGTGTTTTGCGTCGCAGAAGACTGCAGACGCCCCCGCGTCCTTGAGCAGCTTGCTGACCTGGTCGTCGTGCAGAGCGGTATCGAGGGGGACGACGGTGCAACCCGAGGCGATGATGCCCAGATAGGCGGCGACCCATCGCGGGTGATTATCGGCCAAAATCGCCAGGCGTGCGCCGCCGGAGAAACCGTTGTCGTTGATCCAGCGGCCGACGGACTGGGCCATGCGTTGAAGTTCGGAGTAGGTGCAACTCTCGATGTGATCGTGACGCTGAAGTTCGAGCGCAACATTGTCCGGCCAATGTTGGGCGCATTCGAGAAAGCGATCGTAAAAAGTGGGCATGCGTCTCGGGGAATATACACGAAAACGGCGGTCGGCCGCAGTGCTTACCGAAGCTGACGGCGATGCTGGTTCTACGGAGTCTTGGGGACTGCCGGCCTTTGAGAAGCTGCAACCGCTTTACGGAATTCCTCCACGGCGGCGACTTTGGGGGCACGCAGACCGTCTTTGGCCACGTAGCGCCATACGGGAGGTGCGTCGAGCGGGTCTGACGCATTTCCGCGATACACCGCGAATGAGTCGTCCGAGGCTCCGATTTCGTTGCTGAGGTGCGGTCTTTGGCTCGGACTCTGACCCGGACTTTGCGGGTCCGCGCTGGGATCGCCCATCGGAGGTGGCTGCCCGGTCTGCGCGCCGATATGAATTCTGCCGTCCGACGATTGCGCGACGCCGGGCCGTTGATCGATCGGACCACCCTTAATCGTGGGGCGGGATAACTTGCCATTGCCGGTGCGGATCACGATGATGAGATCCGATTCTTGCCGATCCAGCACCAGCCGGAAACGGGCCCAGTCCATCAGGGCCTTCTCGACATTGTCGCGAGCGGTGGCGTTCGCATTCGGCTGGTCAATGGGTTCCCCCGCGTCGGGGTCAATGATGACCCGCACGGTTTGTGCCCGCAAAACGTCCTCGGGCAGCACAGGCTTGGTCTTGTCTTTGGCGGTGGCCGGCGGTATCAAAAGAGCAGCTAGAGCGAGCAACGAGAGGGAGAGGCGTACAGTCATAGGGCCTCGGTCTGACCTGGCCATTATACTGAATACTGACGGGCCGCCCCATGTTCCCGGCGGGCTGCTCCTGCATCTAAATATGCTAGGCTTCTAAAGAGAGTAACCGGGCGTATTCTGCCCTCTGAAGGATTTCCGGTTTGATTAACCAACTGCTAGGCAAGGTTTTTGGGACGAAGAACGAGCGCGTCATCAAGGCGCTGATGCCGAACGTGCGGGCGATCAACGCGCTCGAGCCCGAGATCCAGAAGCTCACGGACGAGGAACTGCGCGCCAAGACCGACGAATTCCGCAAGCGTATACAGGAGCGGCTGAGCCGCGTCGGCGAGGGCGGCGCGAGTTCGCCTGCCGGAGGTGAGGCCGCTGCAGCGGCAGACGATGAAGACAACGATGTCGACCGCATCAAGCAGGCGGAAAAAGAGCAGTACGACACGCTGCAGGAAGTTCTGAACGAAATCCTGGTCGAGGCCTTTGCCGTCGTCCGCGAAGCTGGACGCCGCGTGCTCAACATGCGGCACTTCGATGTGCAGTTGATTGGCGGCATGGTGCTGCACAACGGGACGATTTCAGAAATGAAGACCGGTGAAGGCAAGACGCTGGTTGCCACGCTTCCGGTATATCTCAACGCGCTCAGCGGACGCGGCGTGCACGTGGTCACGGTCAACGACTATCTGGCCAAGCGCGACTCGGAGTGGATGGGCCGTCTCTATCGCTTTCTCGGTCTCACGGTCGGCGTGATCGTGCACGACCTGGACGATGAAGAGCGCCGCGCGGCCTACGCCGCCGACGTGACCTATGGCACCAACAACGAATTTGGTTTCGACTATCTCCGCGACAACATGAAGTTCGACATACAGGATTGCGTGCAGCGCGGGCACAACTACGCCATCGTTGACGAGGTCGACTCCATCCTGATTGACGAGGCCCGCACGCCGCTGATTATTTCCGGGGCCAGCGAAGAATCCACCGACAAGTATTACAAAGTGAACCGCATCATTCCGAAACTGGAAAAGGGTGTGGAGATTGAAGGTCCTCCGGGCGAGCCTGCACAACTCACCGGTGATTTTGTGGTGGACGAAAAGCACCGCAACATCACCGTTACCGATGAGGGCTGGGAGAAGGTGGAGGGCCTGCTGGGCATCGGGAACATCGCCGATCCCGAGAACTGGGATCTGAAGCATCACGTCGAGACCGCGATTAAGGCGCACGCGCTTTATCGCAAGGACGTGGAATACGTCATCAAAGACGGTGAAGTCATCATCGTCGACGAGTTCACCGGGCGCATGATGCCGGGGCGGCGCTGGTCCGACGGTCTGCACCAGTCGATTGAAGCGAAAGAGAACGTCAAGATCGAGCGCGAGAACCAGACGCTGGCGACGATCACCTTCCAAAATTATTTCCGCATGTTCAAGAAGCTGGCCGGCATGACCGGAACGGCGGAGACCGAAGCGACCGAATTCGACAAGATCTACAAGTTGGAAGTAGTCGTGATTCCGACGAACAAGCAGATGCTGCGCATCGAGAATGCCGACGTCGTGTACCGGACGGAGAAGGAGAAATACTTTGCCGCGGCGGACGAAATTCAGCAGCTGGCAGAGAAGGGCCAGCCGGTGCTGGTGGGCACGACTTCGGTCGAGAAATCAGAGCGGCTCTCGGAATTGTTGAAGAAGAAGGGCATCAAGCACGTTGTGCTCAATGCCAAGTTCCACGAGCGCGAGGCGGAAATCGTCGCGCAGGCGGGACGCAAAGGCATGGTTACGATCGCCACCAACATGGCCGGCCGCGGTACCGACATCCTGCTGGGCGGGAACCCTGAGTTCATGGCCAAGCAGGAGATGGTCAAGAAGGGAATTGCGCAGCAGTTGCGCGTGGCGCAGGGCAAGATCGAGGGGCCGCAGGAAGACGGCACGATTTCCGTCTTCTATTACAACGGCAACGAATACACGGTTCCAACCGATAAGTGGACCGAAGCCTTCCACCGTTACAAGAAGCAGACCGACGTTGAGCACGACGAAGTGACCGGCGTCGGGGGACTGCATATTCTCGGCACCGAGCGGCATGAGTCGCGGCGCATCGACAACCAGCTTCGTGGACGCGCTGGACGCCAGGGCGACCCTGGTTCCTCGCGCTTTTATCTCGCGCTGGAAGATGACCTGATGCGCATCTTCGCCAAGGAATGGGTTTCCACGCTGCTGCAACGGCTTGGCATGGAGGAGGGTGTTCCGATCGAGTCGAAGATGATCACGCGCCGCATCGAGACGGCTCAGAAAGCCGTGGAGGGCCAGCACTTCGAGTCGCGCAAACACCTGCTCGAATACGACGACGTGATGAACAAGCAGCGCGAGGCTGTGTACGGCCTGCGCCGCAGGTTGCTGGAAGGGACCGACCAGAAAGATCTGATCCTCGAAGACTACGTTTCGGCGATCCTCGCTGACCAGCTTGAGGAGTACTGCCCGCCTAAGGCGCACGCGGACGACTGGAACATCAAAGGGCTGAAGGACGCAATCTTTACGCGCTTTGGCGTCGACTTTCTTGCCGAAGGCGTGAACGCTGACACGATGAACCGCGGCGAACTCGGCGACGCAATCTTTGCCAAGCTTCGAGAACGCTACGACGCGAAAGAGAAGCTCATCGGACCGGCCGCCATGCGCCACCACGAGCGCATGATCATGCTGAGCGTGATCGACCAGCAGTGGAAAGATCACCTGCTCAACATGGATCACCTCAAAGAGGGCATCGGCCTGCGGGGATACGGCCAGCATGATCCTCTGGTCGAATACAAGAAAGAATCCTTCGACATGTTCGAAGCGATGATGCAGCGCTTCCAGGAAGATACAGTTCGGTATCTGTACCTGATGCAGATTCTGGAACGTCCGCCCGACGCGGTTGCCGGCGGTCCTCCTTCCGGAGGCCCTGGAGCGCCCGGGCCCGAACCCGGGGTTCCGGCGCAGCACGGGGGAGATGGCAACGGCAGGCGTCCGGCGCGGATGGTATCGACTTCGGCCGACGAGTTGGAAGAAGCCTTCATGCGGCGCAAACGCCGCGAGTTGGAGCAGGCCCGCATGGCAGGCGGAGGCGAAGCGCCGCAGGTGCAGCAGGTCGTGCGGGGACAAGAGAAGGTGGGGCGAAACGATCCTTGTCCCTGCGGGTCAGGGAAGAAGTACAAAAAGTGCCACGGGGCGTGAGTCGTGCTCATTCTTCGACGAGGGCAGAACCTGTGGCTCATGCTGGTCAGCGAGAAGGTACGTGTGCTTGCTACGGCTCTTCTCTTGCTGGGTCCGGCCATTCTTCAGGCTCAATCGTCTTCGAATAAGGACACCGACGATCCCGATGCCAGGCCGCCTGTAACGAAGGCCGATCTGCGGATTGTGGAGCGCGCGAAGGAGATCCTCAATTCGCCAACAAAGTGGAACCGTTCTGACACGCGAGTCTGTCACGCAGAAGCCAAAACCTTTAGTCTCTATTGCGCGTTGGAAAGAGCTACCGACGAGGTGACCGGTAACTTCAAGCATCGTAGTGCCGCGATGCAGGAGGCGCGATTTGTGATTGACGAAATCGCCCCCAACCGAAAAAACTACAAACACCGCCTGATGGACTACAACAACGATCCAACCACCACATTTGTTGACATTCAGAAGGTGTTCTGGCTGTTGCAGGAACACATTGCAAATCGGTTGGCAAAAGAGCCGCCGAGCAATTAGCCGCTGAGCGTGCGAGCGCCGACTAACTAAGTCGCTTCTCTGACCGCTTGGAACGTCATTTCTTGTGCAGGACTGAGGGTCTCCCGCTTCCACTCTGCAAACAGTGTCGCGTAGTTCTTTGTGATGTAATCACCAGGCCCGACTCCCAGCTTCTTCGCCGTCGCGTCAATCCAGCGCGGCTTTCCCTCGATCTCGCAGAAATTTCCGATCGGAGTTTCATCGACAACGACTTGCCCCTTGCCGTCGGTCCACTCGGCGCGAAACTTCTCATAGCGGAACGACGGCGAATATCCCAGCGCGCGCAGGATCGCATCCATCTTCTTGCCGTCGCCGACTTCCGTCTCCAATTCCTTCCGGCTGCTGTGGCGGCCGATCTTGCCTCCGCTTTTGTGGGTCAGTTTCCATGAGGAACCATATTCCCGCAAGCGCAGAAGTTCCCTGCGCGCTCGCAGAACCGCGCCGGGCAGGTCGTAGAGCGTATTCATCTCACGAGTGCGGCGAGTTTTCAGCCGAAAGCCTGCTGCCCGCAGCCTGCGTCCGAGTTCGCGCAGGTTCGTCACGCGAAATTTGATTTCGATTTCCCGCTGCATGAGAGCAGTGTATTACGGCCGCGAACTCTCCGCAGACGGACGAAGGGGAGTTGCCCGCGTTTTGCGCGCGGAGGCCTCCCAGTTCACCTGCTCGATGGGGCCCACGATGAACGCCCAGCAAAGAGCGCCGATCCATGCGAAGCCTGCCGTGATGAAGAATGGCCAGTAGAACCGCCCGGTGCGGTCGAGGAGATATCCGGTGAGCACCGGTGCCACCGCGCCGCCGAGGTTGCCGATAAAGTTCTGCATGCCGGTCCAGCGGCCCACCATTTCCGGCCCGGCCAAAGTTTGCGGGATGGCCCACGTAGCGCAGCAACTGATGCCCAGCAACAACCCGGTCGGCACCAGCATCCAGGTGAAAAGCGGCTCGGGAGAGAGCGCCAGTAAAGCCAGGGAAACGCCAAACGCGGTGCATCCGAATGCCATCGTGCCCTTGCGCACAACCGTTGGCGAAGATCCGGCCTGAATCCAGCGATCCGACAGTTTCCCTGAAATCGTGGTTCCAACCGCGTACATCGAGAACAGAAGGCCACCGTCCCTCGCCATGACATTCATGGAAAGATGGCGTCCTTGCACCAGATAGGACGGCAGCCACGTCACCAGGAAATACAGGTAATAGTTCACCGATGCCTGCCCGAGACATGTTCCCCACAAGGATCGTTGCCGCAAAATCTGAAGAAAGCCAGCAAAGAAAGGGCCAGACAACCGCGAGGGGCTTGTGCGCTGCGGCATCCATGCCCACCAGGGCACGAGCCAGAGCAAGCCTGCCACTCCGAGCGTCAGGAAAAATGGCCGCCATCCGAACCGTCCGACCACGCGTCCGCCAATCAGCATGCCGATCGCCGGGCCCAGAGCGAGACCGGCAAGAAGAAGGGCGTTGGCAAAGCCCCGGTGTTCTTCCTGGAAGTGACCGCCAAGAATCTTGCTGTAGGAGGGGAACGCGACAGATTCTCCGATGCCGAGGATCACGCGGATCCCAAGCAGAGCTGCAAATCCGTGCAGCAGTCCCGTGACCCCCGTCGCCGCCGACCACACAAAGAATCCAACTGAGAATACCCACTTCACGTCGAAGCGGTCGACCAGCCAACCGGCGGGAATCTGCATGAGGGCATATGTCCAGAAGAATGCCGAGAGCAGCGTGCCGAGTTGTGTATTGGAGATGGCGAGCTCCCCTTGCAGCAGCGGCGCCG
The DNA here is from genome assembly GCA_035632675.1 of Candidatus Dormiibacterota bacterium. Lineage (GTDB taxonomy): Bacteria > Acidobacteriota > Terriglobia > Terriglobales > Acidobacteriaceae > Sulfotelmatobacter. The sequence continues at coordinate 154,356 of DASQGJ010000059.1, read as the reverse complement.
CGATCGAGAGATTGCTGCGGTCGATATAGTTGATGAGAACCGACAAGCTAAGAAGGACGAGCACGCGGTTCATGCCGGGAAGTGGCGCACTGGAAGGCCGCTGCTCGGCGATGTGGATCATTGGCAAGGCCGGCCAATTGTATACTCCAACCGAAAGGTCCGCGGTTCGTTTTTCTGTTCGGTGCTATTATTTCGGGCGCAACGAGGAAAGGCGGAGTCGTTATGAGGAATCTATTCGAGAAGGAAGCTGTGGACGAAGTGTGTTCCCGCATCGAGCGGCTTCAGCCTGCGGTGGAGCGGCAGTGGGGGAAGATGGATGTTGCGCAAATGATGGCGCATTGTTCGGCCGCTCTCGACATGGCCTCCGGACGATTGAATCCGCCAAGGATTTTTATTGGCAGACTGATCGGGCCCCTGGTCAAGCCGATTTACACCAACGAAAAACCGTTCTCGAAGAACAATCCTACCGACAAGAAACTCGTGATCAGCGACCAGCGGGATTTCGCGCGCGAACAGGAGCACCTCAAAGAGTGTGTGCGGCAGTTTTACGAGGGCGGGGAAACGAAGTGCACCCGCAATCCGCATCCCTTCTTTGGTGACCTCACTCCACAGGAATGGAGTCGGGGCATGTACAAACACCTGGATCACCACCTGCGGCAATTCGGGGCATAGCGAAGCAGAAAGCGCAGCCGACTAGCTGAAAGTCGGCAGCCGCACCAGATCGTTCTTTGGGACTGACTCGAGGTGTCCGCCGGCCTTGCGCCAGGCGGTGAGCCCGCCGACGATCACGAACGTGTTGAATCCTTTTTCCCGCAGCAGATGCGCCACCCGGGCGCTAGTCGCTTCGCGCGCTCAAGTACAGTAAAGATAAATGTCCTTGTCTTTGGGGAGGCTCTTGATCTCCTCTTCAAGGTTGTTGGGTTCAATGCGGATGGAGCCAATGATCCTCTCGGCGCCGGCGTCATAGTAGCCGTGGCTGCGGACGTCGACGATCAGAATGCGATCCGCTTCGCCCGCACCCAAACGGGCGGCAAGTTCCTCCGCCTGAACGCGCGGCACGAATTCATATTCTCGATATTTCTGGTATTGCATGATGCGATAGACGATGTAAACGACCACAGCGAGGCCGAGCGCCCATTCCATCACCCGTCCTGCCGTATAGAAGCTCTTCAAAACCGCAACAAGAAAATCACGCGAGAGATACCCGACGAGAAGGTAGGTGATCGTGTACAGCAGGGATCCCGCAAGATCGAGGCGCAGAAACTGTACGAACGGCATCTTCATGCTGCCCGCCAGCGGCGCCGCCATGGTATTGATCCCAGGGATGAATTTTGCGATCACCAGCGTGGTCTTGCCACGTTTGTAGAATGACTCCGCCGAACGCAGAATGCAGGTCTCGGGATTCATCGAAAGCCGGCAAAGGAACCCCAGCAACGCCCACCCGGTGTAGCGACCCAGCCAGAACTGCCAGATGTCGCCCGCAAGGAGACCTGTCAGGGCGGCGAGCAAAACTCCCGCGGCCGAAAGCGAATGAGAGGCAATGGCTGCGCCCGCCGCGACCAGCGCGATCGAAGCCGGGAAAGGCAGGCCGATAGTCTCGGCCAACAACACGGCAAAAATCAGGGCATAGCCGTGGCGCCCCATCATCGAGAGCAGATCGTTCATAGAACTGGGTAAGGCGGTTTGATTCGCAAGAACAGGAAAGGGTTCAGTATAAACAAAGCCGGGCGGGTCCGATGGATCCCGTCCGGCTTCGTTGTACGAGGAGCGAGTCTCTCAGGAGGACTTTTCCTCGACAGGGTGAGTAAGACAGCGGCTTACACTCGAAGTCTTTTCCGGCCCTGTCCGGGCCGGCGCGTCGAAAAACCAGGGCGCCTTTCGTCTAAAGCTTCGACTGGAGCCGCTGTCCCAGGTTGACGGTTTGTCCGCAGCGGACAGGACCCCCGGCGACCTGCCTTTCTCAGGTGTCGAGGGGAGAAGTGAGGTCGCAACTTCCCGCGCCCCACCGCATGCCAGTGCGTCTCGTTAGCCTTCCGCCCTGGCGGACACGCCCATCAACTGGCTGCATTGTGGGACGATTTGCTGGGAAAAGCTGTGGCGGCCATCACTCATCGAAGTGACGGTAATCAAGAAGACAATTTGCGGATTTCTGTGCTCCAGATCACAAAGCCGGGAATCAAGAGGGCAGGGGTTAGGGACCAGGGTGCGGCTTATTTTTCCCGCGCCACCACGAATTCCGGCGCCCAGAGCAACGCCCGCTTGATCTCCGTATCGGGGAAGAAGCAGATTGATTTGCAGGCGGATTCGGCATACTGCGTGGCGCGAGACGTAGCCGCTTCGAGCGATCCGTAGCGCTGCAGGATTTCCAGAATATTCGCGTGGGTCACACCCTTGAAAGCCCGGTCCCGCAGGATGGTTTCGACCTTACGCCGCTCTTCCGCGGTGCAGCGCTCGAGGGCATGAATTATGGCCATAGTCACTTTGCCCTCGCGCAAATCGCTCGCCACCGGCTTCCCCAGCACGTCTTCCGACGCGGTCAGATCAAGCACGTCATCGACGATCTGAAATGCCATGCCGAGATCGTGACCGTACTTTGCGAGAGCGGATTCCTGCTCGGGCGTCGCGCCGCCGAGGATGGCTCCCAGCCGCATGCAGACGGAGAACAGGCACGCCGTCTTGCGGAAGATCAGGTTAAAATGCTCGTCGAGCGTGATCAGCTTGCCGAGTTTCTCCATCTGCAACAGTTCGCCCTCGACCATCGTTTGGGTCAGTTCAATCAACGTGTCGAGGATGCGGAAATTGCGTTCCTCGACTGCGATCTTGAAGGCCTGCATGTAGAGCCAGTCGCCCGCCAGCACGCATTTGGAATTTCCCCACTGCGTATTGGCCGCCGGACGGCCGCGGCGTGTCTTGGCTTCATCGATAATATCGTCGTGAACCAGAGTTGCCGTGTGGATGATCTCGACAACTGCGCCGAGACGCACCGCGCCTCGCCCCTGGTAGCTGAGCAGTTTCGCGGAAAGCAGCAACAAGGCCGGACGGATTCTCTTGCCCCCGCCGGCGCGCAGATATTCTCCGATCTCGGTGATCGCTCCAACGCCCGAGACGGTGTCGCGGCCGAACTCCTCCTCCAAAGCCACGAGGTCATCCCGCAGCAGGTCGAATACTTCTTTCCCGTTAATGGAGGCAGGTGCGCTCAATCTAAATACAGTCCGTATTCACCACGGGGGCACGGAGACACAGAGAAAATCCACGAATGGTTCTTCTCCGTGACTCTGTGACTCCGTGGTGAAGGCTCAATTTGTTCGATAATTCGTAAACTGCAAATCGATTCCGAAATCATGCCCCTTCACCAGGGCGATCACTTCCTGCAGCGTGTCGCGGTCTTTGCCGCTAATGCGTACCAGATCTCCCTGGATCGAGGCTTGCGCTTTCTTCTTTGAATCTTTGACGAGCTTTACGATTTCTCGCGCTTTCTCGATAGCGATGCCTTGCTGCATGGTCACGCGGCGCTTGGCTGTCCCACCGGCCGCGGGTTCGACCGCTCCGTAGGTAAGAGCCTTGAGCGAGACGCCGCGTTTCACCAGTTTCTGTTGCAGAACATCGTTGACGGCTTTCAGCTTGTACTCGTCCGCCGAGTGCAGCACAATTGCGTCTTTTTCCAGTTCGATGTTCGACTTCGAATCCTTCAGGTCGAAACGCGTGTGAACCTCCTTCAACGCTTGTTGGATGGCGTTGGAGACCTCCTGCAGGTCGCACTTGCTGACGATGTCGAAACTGTTATCGGGCATACATTTCTATTCTTTCTGAAATAAAGGAATCTTAACGTGAGGTTAACAGAACTTCGTCCCTAGCGGGGCGGGACTTTTGTTTCAGCCGTTTCAGATAATTTGAAAAATTTGTAGAAATTGCGGGCGGTCTGTTCGCCTGTCTCCTCCATCGAGCGCCCCCGCAGTTCGCCCAGTTTGCGGGCGGTTTCCTTCACATACGCCGGCTCGTTGCGCTTGCCCCGGTGCGGGATGGGCGCCAGATATGGAGAATCGGTCTCAATCAGCATGCGGTCGAGCGGAACCTCCGCGGCGGCATCGCGAATCTGCTGTGCCTTGGGAAACGTGACATTCCCGGCAAAAGAGATCATGAATCCCATATCGAGCGCGCGTTTCGCCTGAGCCCAGTTTCCGGTGAAGCAATGGAGAATCCCTCCGATACCCTTCGGAGCCCACCGTTCCTGCATGAGTTGCAGGCAGTCGTCCCACGCGTTGTCGCTACCATCGGACGGCCGGCAGTGGATCACGATGGGCAACTTCGCGGCCGCGGCCAGCTCCATTTGGCGAAGGAATACCTGTTTCTGCGTGCCCCGCGGCGAATGGTCGTAATAGTAGTCGAGCCCGATCTCTCCCCATGCAATCACCTTGGGATGCCGTGCCAGGCGCTCCATCTCGGCGTAGGCATGGTCGGAAGCCAGCCTGGCTTCGTGCGGATGAATGCCGATGGTCGCGTACATGAACGGATGCTGCTCAGCTAACTGAATGCCGGCATCGAGATTGGGAGGGCCATCCCCGTTGCCGATGGCGACCATCGCGACAACGCCCGCCTCGCGCGCCCGGGCAATCACCTGCTCCCGGTCGGAGTCGAACTGCTTGCCATCGAGATGTGCGTGCGAATCGATGAACATGTGAAAACCGGACCTCAGACTTCGGACCTCAGACCTCAGGCTTAAGCTGCAAACGAAATGCTTGACGGCTGAGGTCCGACGCCTGACGCCGCTCTTGCTACTTGAGTCTCGCTCCTACCGGCACGTCCTCCAGGAAGCTCGCCAGCACAGGCTTTCCGCCTTCGAGCGACGCGGCGACGATCATTCCGTTCGATTCCATGCCGCGCAGCTTTCGCGGAGCCAGATTTGCCACGATCACGACCTTGCGGCCAACCAGCGTCTCAGGCGTATAGGCTTCGGCGATCCCCGCCAGAACCTGCCGTACCTCGGTCCCGATGTCGATTTCCAGACGCAACAACTTGTCCGCCTTGGGCACGCGCTCGGCAACTTTCACCAATCCAACGCGCAGTTCGATCTTGGCGAAATCATCGATCGTGATCTTGCCTCCGTCGACCGCCGCAGCAACCGGAGGCACAACTGGGGCCGGTTGCGTCGGGACGGGGGGTGCCGGTTCCTTCGATTCTTCTACCACAGGACTTCGTTGCTGCTCTTCCATCCGCTGCATCCTTTCAATCGCGCTTTTATCCGCGCGCGGGAAAACCGGGCTTACGTCGCCCAGTTTCGTACCGAGCGGCAGTTGCCCCCAGGCCAGATCGCCGAGTGCAAGTTTCTTGATGTCGCCCAGGCCCATCTGCTCCCAGATCTTCGCCGTGGCATCCGGCATTACGGGATGCGCCAGCGCCGTCGCGATGCGGAGAGCCTCCGCCGAAGTGTAGAGTACCGTGGCCAGCCGCGCGCGGCTCGCGTCGTCCGTCTTCTCACCCAGCGACCAAGGCTCGTTCTCGACAATATATTTGTCGACGGCGGCGACCAGGCTCCATGCCGTCTCGAGCGCTCGGGAAAACTGAAACTGATCGAACAGCACCGCAAACTCGCGGATCGTTTTGCGCGCGGTCTCGGCGACCGCGTCATCGCCCGAGGTCTTTGAGGCGCCGTGTGACGGGTACGGCACTTCGCCCTTGAAGTACCGGTTAATCATGGTTAAGGTGCGGCTGGCCAGGTTTCCGAGTCCATTCGCCAGATCCGAGTTGTAGCGCTGCACGAGCGCGTCAAAAGAGAACGATCCGTCCTGGCCGAACACGACTTCGCGGAGCAAAAAATAGCGCAGCGCGTCGGCGCCCAGGACATCGAGAATGGTTTCCGTACGCACGATATTGCCGCGCGACTTTGACATCTTGCTCTCTTCAAACAAGAGCCAGCCGTGCGCCACGATCGCCCTCGGCAGCGGCAAGCCCGCCGCCAGCAGAAATGCCGGCCAGTACACGCAATGGAAGCGGACAATCTCCTTGCCGATCATGTGAACGTCCGCCGGCCAGTATTTCTTGAACGCCTCTTGCGCCCCCGCATGGGCCGAGCCAAAGCCGATGGCCGTGATGTAGTTGGCGAGGGCATCGAGCCAGACATAGATCACGTGTTTCGGATCGTCGGGCACCGGAATGCCCCACGAGAATGTTGACCGGCTGATCGATAGGTCGCGAAGGCCGGACCGCACGAACGAAATTACTTCATTGCGCCGCGTCTCGGGACGGACGAAATCGGGATTGGCATAGAGTTCGAGCAGTTTGTCCTGAAACGCCGAGAGCTTGAAGAAATAGTTCTCTTCATGAACGGTTTCGGTGATGCGTCCGCACGTCGGACAGGGATCGCCCGGCTGAGCGCCGTCAACGTAGAGTTCGTCGGAGACACAATACTGCCCGGTGTACGTGCCCTTGTAGATGTATCCGTTGTCACGAATGCGGCGGAACAGTTCCTGGACGCGCTTCTTGTGGCGCTCCTCGGTGGTGCGGATGAAGTCGTCGTTCGAAATTCCCATTCGCTTCCATAGCGCGCGGAACTCGCCCGAAATCTCGTCCGCGTACTGCTGCGGAGACTTGCCCGCGGCCTGGGCAGCGCGTTCAATCTTTTGCCCGTGTTCGTCCGTGCCCGTAAGGAAGAAGGTGTCAGCGCCCAACAGGCGCTGGCGGCGCGCGATCGTATCGCAGGCAATGGTCGTGTAGGCGTGGCCAATGTGCGGCCGCGCGTTGACGTAATAAATCGGCGTCGTAATGTAGAACTTCCTGGTCATAATCTTGGTCGCCGAGTGCGCTGTTGTTTCTTACTCAGTGAACATCTGTGCCCTCTATGGTTAAGGCTTTTTGTCTTTCGAATATGCGCGAGAAGCTTCCTGCATGACGGTCTTCAGCGGCACATGATGTTCCGCCGCAATGCGCCGGCAATCTTCAAATTCCGGCGCGTAGTTCGTCACGGTTCCGTTCATGCTTGCAATCTTGATGCGAACCTCGCCCCACTCCGTGCGGACATTTTCCCAGCGCCGCGCCAGCGTCTGCCGGACCTCGTCGCGCCGCCGGACGCCCAGCGTCGTGGTCTCGGTAAAGATCAGTTGCGTAAGTTTGCCCGCATCCTCAGGTTTGCAGAGCACGGTGAGTAACGTGCCCGGCCGGCTCTTCTTCATTTGCACCGGCACGCCAAAAACGTCCAGCGCGCCCTCTTCCAGCAGTCGATCGAGCACGTAGCCGAACACCTGCGGGTTCAGATCGTCGAGATTGGCTTCCAGAACGCTGATCGTTTCCGAATTGGTTTTCGCCGCGAGCGTCGATGCTGCCTCGCCAACCACCAACCGCACGACGTTCGGATGTCCGGCGAACTCTCGCGATCCTGCTCCATACCCGGACTTTTCAATCTTCATCTCCGGGAAAGCGCCGAAACGGCGGGCGAGGGTTTTGACGATCGCCGCTCCCGTTGGAGTCACCAATTCTGCCCGCACTCCAGATGAGTACACTGGCGCGTCTTTCAGCAGTTCCACGGTAGCAGGCGCCGGGACCGGGAAGGTTCCATGCGCACACTGCACCATGCCTCCGCCGACATTGAGCGGCGAGCAGACGATCTCATCGACCCCCAGAGCCTCGGCGCCAACCGCGGCACAGACGATATCGACGATGGCGTCAATCGCGCCGACCTCGTGAAAGTGAATCGTGTCGACGGGCACGTTGTGAATCTTCGCCTCGGCAGCCGCCAACGCCTGAAAAATACGAATCGCAGTCAACTTTGCCGAGTCCGAAATACCTGCTGCCGAAATGATCTGCCGAATTTCATTCAGCCCGCGGTGTGAATGTTCGTGTTTATGTGGCGCGGGCACTCCTGCCCGCGAACTCTCAGTGGGAGCAGGTTCATGACTGTGCGGATGCTCATGCCTATGACTACGATCGTGAGAATGCCCGTGTTCGTGCTCGTGGTGAGATTCCGCGGGCGAAAGCGCCCGCGCCACACTCCCCGCCACATCCTGCTTCGCCCAGTACTCCTCCCGCGGCATATCCTTCTCGCCATCCATCCATACATCGACCTTCGTCGCCGAAATGCCGCTGCGCACGACCCGCGAAATCTCTAGCTTCGCACCTACTCTCAACGCCGCCACCGTATCCTGCAACACCTGAGGCGGAACTCCGGCGTCCACGAGAGCGCCAAGAAACATGTCGCCGCTCATGCCGGAGAAACATTCGAGGTAGGCTACGCGCATAAAATCGACCGAGTTTTCATCATAGGGAACGGGTGTTGCTCCGTCAAACGCCCGCGGGTGGCCGACTCTGTTAAAATCACTGTTTCTTCAATAGCTTAGAGGGTCTCCTTGTACCGTTATCTCGAGCAGCGTCTTGCCCAGCGGGTGCTGGAATGTCTCGAACGGCGTCATCCCGGCGCGGTGCTGCCCGCCGTGGTGGTCGAGCAGCCTCCAAAGGTGGAACTCGGGGACTTCGCGATCCCGATTTTTCCCTTCGCCAAGCCATTGCGTTCGGCGCCGTTGAAGATCGCCGAGGCCATCCGGGCGGAGATCGGTGCGGTCGAAGGTATCGCCGAAATGCAGGTCGCGCCTCCGGGCTATTTGAACGTCAAGGTTGACCGCAGCTGGATGGCAGCAGCCCTTGCGGCGGACCGCAAGCCCGCGGCTGAAATTTCTTCTGGCAAGATTCTGGTCGAGCACTCGAGCATCAATCCCAACAAAGCCGCGCATATCGGACACTTGCGCAACGCCATCCTCGGCGACACATTCGTCCGGCTGCTGCGCTACGCGGGAAGGGAAGTCGACATTCAAAATTACATCGACAACACCGGCGTGCAGGTGGCGGATGTGGTGGTCGGCTTCACGCACATCGAGAAGAAATCTCGTGCGGAGATTGAGGCACTTACGCGACTACCGCGCTTCGACTACTACTGCTGGGACCTGTATGCCCGGGTTTCGCAGTGGTACGAAGCCGACAAGCAGAACCGGCAGGTGCGCCTGGAGACGTTGCATGCCATCGAAGACCCGGCGAGCGAGACTGCGGTGATTGCCGATCTGATCTCTACGGCGGTTCTGCGGCGGCATCTGGAAACGATGGACCGGCTCGACATCGAATACGACTTCCTGCCGCGGGAGAGCGAGATCCTTCATCTGCACTTTTGGAATGCGGCGTTCGAGAAGTTGAAGGAGAGCGGAGTGCTGACCTTCGAGAGCGAGGGCAAGAACAAAGGGTGCTGGGTGATGCGGCGGGCCGGGACCGGAAAAGCCTCAACCACCGAGGGCACCGAGAACACGGGGGAAATCAAAGAGGAAGATCAGAAGGTCATCGTCCGATCCAACGGTACCGTCGGCTACGTCGGTAAGGACATCGCCTACCACATGTGGAAGTTCGGCCTGCTGGGGCGCGATTTTGGATACCGCAAGTTCTACCGCTACCCCAACGAGCACGACTGCTGGATCTCATCCGTGGACGGCGAGAAGGATCATCCCCATTTTGGCGATGTGGCGGAAATCTACAATGTCATCGACGCCCGCCAGTCTGAGGCGCAGAACACGGTGATCGAAGCGCTCCGCGGCCTCGGGCATGGGGAAGCCGCCGATCACTACACGCATTTTTCCTATGAGATGGTCGCGCTCACACCGCGTTGTGCCGCGGAACTTGGGTACACGTTAAGCGACGAGGACAAGTCGCGCTCCTACATCGAAGTTAGCGGGCGCAAGGGATTCGGCGTGAAGGCCGATGACCTGCTCGACCAGCTCATTGCGTCGGCAAAGAAAGAGGTCGATTCGCGGCATCCCCAGCTCAGCGAGCCGGAGCGCGTCAGCATCGCCACGCAAATCGCCATCGGCGCTCTGCGCTACTTCATGCTGAAGTACACCAGGCAATCAGTCATCGCGTTCGATTTCAAAGATGCTCTCAGCTTCGAAGGCGAGACCGGGCCTTATGCGCAATATGCTGTAGTCCGTGCCTCCAGCATCTTCCGTAAGGCCGGAGTCGATGCTGACACGTTCCTCATCGCCATAAGCTTTTCGGCCCCTGACCTCGCAGCGTATCTGACCGGCGAAGGTTCCGACGAAATCTGGGAGCTGTGGCTCGCTTCCGCGAAAACTTCGTACGTGATCGACCAATGCATCTCCGGGCGATATAAGACCTATCCGCCAATTCCGCCAGAGCCCGCATATCTCGCCAAACACGTGTTTCAGCTCGCCCAGCTCTTCAACACGTTCTATCACCGTCATCCCATCCTCAGCGAGCCCGACGAGAAACGGAAGCAGTTCCTTTTGGCGACGGTGGCCGTGGTCCGGCGGGAATTGATTCGGACTTTGGCCGTCATGGGCATCAGCGTCCCCCCAGTCATGTAGAATGCCTGCCATGTGCGGCAGCAACTCCAGTTGCTCCCCGTGTGCTCATGGATAACCCAGGGTCCCCGACCGTAGCGTCTCATCCGTGGTTGCGACGGATTGTCGTGGTTTCACTGATCCTGGTGTTCTTCTTGACGGCGTCCGGGTTCCTCTACGAGAACATCTCCGAGGCCCGCGACCGGCGCTTCAATGCCATGCCCGGCCGGCGCGTCGATGTCGGTGGGCGGAAAATGCATATCGATTGCACCGGAGAGGGAAGTCCGGCCGTTATGCTCGACTCCGGCCTCGGCGACACGTACGTTTCCTGGCGCAAGGTGCAGCTCGAGATCGCGAAGTTCACTCGCGTGTGTTCCTATGATCGGGCGGGGCTGGGCTATAGCGATCCCAGCTCCCAGCCCCGCACCAGCAAAGTGATTGCCGAGGAACTACATGCTCTTCTGCAGGCTGCAGGCGTTGCCCCGCCGTATGTTCTGGTCGGCCACTCCATGGCGGGATACGATGTGCGCCTCTACGCAAAGGCTTATCCTGGCGACGTTGTCGGCATGGTCCTCGTCGATGCCTCCCATCCGGATCAGGAGAACCGCTTGCCGCCTGAACTGAAGAATTTGCAGGGTAGCGCCCTGCGGGAATACCAGTTCCTGGAATACACGGCGCCATTCGGAATTCCGCGGCTGCTCAACTTGTGCGACGACGATCCGGTCCAACGAGCCGCCGAGTGCAATTGGCACAGCTTCCGCGAACAAGTGGCCGAGATGAAGGCATTCCCGGAAAGCGCCGCCGAGGCGGCTGCGACCGGGTCGTTGGGCGACATGCCGCTGGCCGTGCTTTCCCACGATCCGGAGAAACCCTCGTCCGACCTTCCGCCTGACCTTGCCAAGCCCACCAACGAAGCTTGGGAGAAGATGCAGGAAGACCTGGCGCACCTCTCGACCAGAGGAACTCAGACGATCGCGAAGAACAGTGCGCATTATATTCAGATCGACCGGCCCGACGTCGTGATCGATGCAGTCCGCAGTGTGGTGGAGCAAACCTTGCAGAAGGCAGTGCCTCAAGTTCCGCCTACGCACTGAGCCTGCATCGAGCCTGACTCAGGCTCTCGAAACCTGCTACCCTTTTTACTTACCTTGAAATCCCTTCTTCGACCACGCTTTGCGTCCGCACTGTTGGAGTTCATCATGGAAATCCCTGCACGACGTTCCCATATTTTGTTTCTTCTGCTTGGTCTATGGCTGCCACTTTTCGCGCGGTCCCAGGACGCATTGCCGGCTCCTGCGTCGCAGGTTCCTGCGCACCGCCCTCGCATCGGCCTGGCCCTGAGTGGCGGAGGTGCGATGGGCATCGCCGAGATCGGCGTCATCGAATGGATGGAGAAAAATCACATTCCTGTCGATCGCGTGGCCGGCACCAGCATGGGCGCCATTATTGGCGCCATGTACGCCACGGGCATGTCGCCAGCGGATATCAAGAAATTTGCGAAGCAGATCGACTGGGACCAGGCCTTTGTTCCGGAGCCTGCCTACGCCCAGCTCTCCTACCGGCGAAAGCAGGATCGCCGGGATTTTCTGGTCACGTCCGCTTTGGGTCTCAAGCACGGCCTGCGAGGGCCCAATGGATTCAACTCGGGTCAGGGTGCGGGACTCTTGCTCGATCGCATCGCGTTTGCGGAGTCGGGTATTGCCAGCTTCGACGATCTGCCCATACCCTTCCGCTGCGTGGCGACGGATATGCAAAACGGCGACGCGGTCGTGCTGCGAGATGGCTCGTTGGCTCAGGCGGTGCGCGCTTCCATGGCCATCCCGGGCGTCTTCACGCCAGTCGAACTCAACGGACGCGTCCTGGCTGATGGCGGCATGGTGCAAAACATTCCCGTTGAAACTGCGCGCGGCATGGATTCGGAAGTGGTGATCGCCGTGGAACTCCATATCCCGCCGGGCGACATCGAGGAACTTGGAACGCTGACAGGTGTGCTCTCCCGCGCTATCGACGTGATGATCACCCAGAACGAGCGCCACTCGCTCTCGATGGCGGATGCCAATATCAGGGTCGACATGAAGGGCTTCTCCGTGACCGACTACAAGCGTGTCGACGAACTCGTCCAACTGGGATACAACGCGGCCGCCAGCCAATCCGATACTCTTCTGCGCTACCGTATTCAGGATCCGGACGAGTGGCAGCAATATCTCAACGAGCGGGGTGCGAAGAAGCACACACCGGTCACAACCGTTGCGAAGGTCGAAGTGGAGGGAACGGATTCCGACACAGCTCGAAGAATTCAGCAGCGGCTCAACAAGACGATTCGCGGATCACTCGATCTGCCCACTCTCGAGACTGAGTTGACGCGCGTTGCGGGCGAAGGGCAGTTCGACCGTCTCGGCTATGAAGGATTTACGCAGAACGGAGTTCCCGCACTGCGCGTGACCGCGCACGAGAAGACCTATGGTCCTCCGTTTGTCGACCTGGCGGTCAATGTCAATGGCTCTGGGGTGGCGGCTTTTGATTTCTCTGCCGGTGCGCGCGTGACGTTTATGGATCTGCTGCATCATGGCGGCGAGTGGCGCAACGATCTTCTCTTTGGCTCCAGCAATCTGGCGGCTACGGAGTACTACCAGCCGTTGGGCTCATCACACTTCTTCGTCGCTCCCTATGCTTTTGCATCCAAGTTCGCACGCAATTCTTTCAGCGGGTTGACCCGCGTCGCCGTGTTCGGAGATGAGCGCGCCGGAGGCGGCATTGATATCGGCTACATCGGCAACCATTTCGGGCGCCGCGGCGAATTCCGCATCGGCTATGAACTGTTCGACGCGAAGTTGAGTCCGCTGATCGGGGCTGCCGGCCTTCCTATCGTTCACGGAAGCACCGGGGAGTTCCGCGCCCGCTTCGTCTGGGACGGGCAGGATAGTCCTTCGGTCCCCAGCAATGGCGCTCGCGTTTTAGCGACACTTTCACGGGTGCTGCAGAGCCCGGGATTGGCGCACTCCATCGACCAATTGGATGTGCAGATGTCAACGTTCGTGCCTGTCGGAGCAAAGTCATCTCTGTTTTTCGCTGCCGCCGGAGGCACCACGTTCCGCGGGTCCGCCGGCCCTTTCCAGGTTTTTGCGCTCGGTGGCGCGTTTCGCCTCGGAGCCTACCTTCCACAGGAATTTCTCGGTAACCATTACGCGTATTCGTCCTTCGGCTTTCGGCGCGAACTGTACCGCATGCCGCAACTGGTGGGCCGGAAGATCTATTGGGGTGGATGGTACGAGGCCGGATCAGCGTTCGGAACGCCAGTCGATGATCCAGGACCGGTGGTGATACGCGGAACGTTCAACCTGGGATTGATCGCAGATACGCTGGTGGGGCCGATTACGTTGGCAGGCAGCGTCAGCCCTACCGGTCAGAGCCGCGTGAATTTCTCGATAGGCAGATTGTTCTAGGCGCGAGGTGCGAGCAGCGAGCGACGAGCCGCGAACCGGCTGCATGGTCGGGTTGGCTCATCACTCGCAGCTCGTAGCTCACAGCTTACAGCGTTGCCATATCAATCACGAACCGGTAGCGCACATCGCTCTTCAGCACGCGCTCATAGGCTTCGTTGACTTTCTGCATCGGTACGACTTCAATGTCGCATGCGATCCTTTGTTTGCCGCAGAAATCGAGCATCTCCTGGATCTCGCCGATGCCGCCGATCTGCGACCCCGCCAGACTGCGACGCCGTCCCGTCAGCGAAAAAGCTCCAATCGGGATGTCTTTCTCCGGAAGGCCCACCACGACCATGGTTCCATCGACCTTCAACAGATCGAGATACTGCTTCCAGTTGATAGGTGCCGAGACCGTATTGATAACCAGATCGAAATGTCCGGCGAGCTTCGTGAATGTTTCCGGATCCGAAGTCGCGTAGTAGTGATCTGCCCCCAGCCGCTTTCCATCGGCTTGCTTCTTCAGAGACTGGCTCAGCACGGTGACTTCGGCTCCAAGCGCGTGTGCCAGCTTTACGCCCATGTGGCCCAGCCCTCCCATGCCAACTATGGCGACTTTCTTGCCCGGTCCAGCATGCCAATGTTTCAGCGGGGAGTAGAGCGTGATTCCCGCGCACAGCAGCGGCGCGCACGCATCGAGTGGAAGGTTGTCGGGCATCCGCAGAACGTAGTTTTCGTCGACAACGATCTTGTTGGAATATCCACCGTAGGTCGGAAAGCCTTCCTTGTCGCGGCCGTTGTAGGTCCAGATCGTCCCCACGGTGCAGTATTGCTCCAGACCCTGGCGACATTCGGGGCAGGTACGGCACGAGTCGACGTAGCACCCCACTCCCACCTTGTCGCCCACCTTGTATTTTGTAACTTTGTTGCCGATGGACGTGACGACACCAGCGATCTCGTGTCCCGGCACCATCGGGAAGATGCATTCTTCCTGATAATCACTCCACTCGTTGCGTGCCTGATGAATGTCGGAGTGGCATATCCCGCAGAACTTGATTTCGATGACGACGTCATGCTCCCGCGGATCGCGCCGCTCAAACATATACGGCGTCAGGGGAGCTCCGGCGCTGACTGCGGCATAGCCTCTAACGTTGCTCATGATTGCCCTCTCTCAAGATGCTTCCCAAAATGAATGAACAGCAATACGCGTATAGATGAGGTTCTAAGAAATCGGATTCGTACCGTCCAATGCAACTTTGAAAACGGGTCGCGCAGTTCCCTGAGTCTACTGCAGATTGATATACTTCGCCTCTCGGTTCAATTCAAGGAAGTTGCCCCGGAGGCAATCCTGGTGCCCCTGTCCAATCTGCGCGCTGTCCTTTCCCTCATCCTGGTTCTTGCAGCATCGGCGACCGCCCAACAGACCCAGATCCCCACGCCCACCGCCAACAAGCCGTTTTTCAAGCTGCAGGAGGTGATGATTCCCGTCCGCGACGGAGTGCATCTGCAGACCGCAATCCTCACCCCGGTTGACCAGCAGGGACCATTGCCGATACTGTTTCGCCGCACGCCCTACGGAGTTCCAGAGCAACCGCCCGAGCATATGCCTTCTTCGATGAAGGAACTCGCGCAGGATGGCTACATCTTCGTCATCCAAAATCTGCGCGGCCGCTTCAAGTCGGAAGGAGTCTTCAATCTCTCCTCCTGGGTCGACTTGAATGATCCCAAAGCCACCAACGAGACCACCGACGCCTACGATTCCATCGAATGGCTGGTAAAGAATGTTCCCAACAACAACGGCAAGGTCGGGATGTATGGCGTTTCCTATGACGGCTTGACCACTGCGCTTGCTCTTCTCCATCCTCATCCAGCCCTTAAAGCGATGAGCGAGCAGGCCTCACCCGTCGATCAGTGGATGAACGATGACGACCATCGCTTCGGCGCTCTCCGCGAGAGCTACGACTTTGAATACGCGGTCATGGAACAGGCCGACAAGAATAAGAACACGCATTTCGACTTCGAAACTTACGACACATATGAGTGGTATCTCGACCTGGGGCCGCTCTCGAACATCAACGCGAAATATCTTCACGGCTCGATTCCGTACTGGAATTCCAGCGTCGAGCATCCCGACTACGACGAATTCTGGAAGAAAGAAGCGTGGGTCAGCCAGCTTCATGCCTCGACCGTTCCGAATCTCAACGTTGCCGGATTCTGGGATCAGGAAGACCCCTGGGGACCGTGGCAGATCTTTCGCCACGCAGAAGAGAACGACCCCGAGCATACCAACTTCATGGTTGCCGGACCGTGGTTCCACGGCGAGTGGCAGGCGTCCAAGGGCGACAGCATCGGTCTGATTCCATTTGGAGGTCACGAGACCTCCCGCGAATTCCGCGAGACCATCGAGGCCCCGTTCTTCCGGTATTACCTGCACGGCACCGGGGAGAAGCCCGCGTGGCAAGCGAGCACATTCCAGAGCGGGTCGAACAGTTGGCATACCTATCCGGCCTGGCCCCCGAAGCAGGTCAAGCTCACTCAGCTATACCTGCACGCCAACGGGACACTCTCATTCGCCGCGCCCAGTGCGGCGAGCGGCGGCAAACCTTACCGCGAGTACGTTTCCGATCCTGCCAATCCGGTGCCGTACCGCCAGCGGCCGATTTCTCCCACTTATCCCGCCGGAGATTGGCGCACCTGGGAAGTTGCCGACCAGCGTTTTGTCGACCAACGGCCCGACGTGCTTTCGTTCGTAAGCGAGCCGCTCGATCATGACCTCACCATCACTGGTCCGCTGGCTGCCGATTTATTCGCCTCGACATCTGGGACCGATAGTGACTTCGTCGTCAAGCTGATCGACGTGTATCCGCAAGACGCGCAGAAGAATGCATGGACTCCCGACGAGGGTCCAAAGCCCGGCCAGTTCGCCCAATCGCTGAATGGATACGAACTGCCGGTTGCGATGGAAGTTCGCCGCGGCCGCTATCTGAAAAGCTACGAAAAGCCACAGCCACTGACTCCCAATCAGCCCACGGAGTGGAATATTCCTCTGCGCGACCACGACCACGTCTTCTTAAAGGGTCATCGCATCATGGTCCAGATTCAGTCCACATGGTTTCCGGTGATTGATCGCAATCCGCAGAAGTTTGTTCCGAGCATCTACAAAGCCGCTGCCGCCGATTTTGTTCCGGCAACGCAGCGGATCTATTGCTCGCTCGACCTGCCATCGCATCTTGTCTTGCCAGTGATGCCTTAGGCCTCACCTCATAACCCGACATACAAAAACGGCCCGGGAACATTCCCGGGCCGCTCGGCAAACCGCCGCAGGCTACTTGCCGCCGGCGTTGCCGTGCTGTCCCAGCCACGACGCCAGTTGTGGTTCCTGCTGCTTCCTAAGATCGACGCAATTATTGATGCGCTCGATGGATTGCTTGTACGTGCGCTCCGCCGCCTCGATCCGGTGAGCGGTGAAGAACTCCGTTACCTGATCGCGCGTTGTGGTATCGCAGAACGTGCTGGTTGCACTTACGACTTCAGCACTGGCGAACGGCCCTCCGGCTTTCTCGATTTCAGTCCAGTGCTGGCGGATGAAATCCCAAGCCAGCTGCTGACCGTCTGGATTGACCAGCACACTAGTCACCAATTGCAGAGCGTCCTGTGAGCGAACCTCGGGTGAGATCGAGAAGGCCAGCGTACGCTGCAGCAACTTCTGATCGGTAAACCGCGGCAGAGTGAAGAAGTACAAGTAATACTCCTCCGGCGATTTCGGACTCTTCAGCCCCGCCATCACCTTGTCATAAAACTCGGAATCTCCATTGATTGCGGCCAGGGGGAATGCGCTCCCGGCGAGTTGACGATCGACGGACGAAGGATCGACGAGAACCTTGTCTGCAAGTGTTCGTGCCTGGGCAAGTGCGTCGGAATCACGCCCGTCCGCGCCCAGCGAATTTACGACGCGCGACCGCAGCGTCCTTTGCTCGTCGGTCTCGCCTGGTTTGGGATCCCATCCAACTTCTTTCATCACTGGAGCGAGGAATTGCCGCATCCATGCGCGGAACGAATCGCGATCGCCGTCGTTCACCACATACTGGCCGATGTAGTTGAGCCGTCCCAATACATCTTCCAGCACAGCGCGGTTGCGGTCCGATTGCAGGCCCTGCGCGTACGCGAGGTAGTCACCGACTGGCTCCCGCCCAACGCGCACCGAAGCCCAGATGTCATTTTGCAGAGAGATCCGCTCAGCGGGGCTCAGCCTGGTCTCGGCGTCGTTGGCCAGAGCCCGAACCGTATCCGGCTGATAGCCCGCGCGGTAGTATCCCGTTGCCCCGGCATTTGCCAGAACCCAAGTGGAACATCCCGGGAGCGTGAAGGTCTCTTCTTTCTTAGTCAGAAGTTCGCACTTCTGTGTGCTGGATGCCGATCCCTTCATGCAAATCGGGATCTGCCAGAGCTGATCGTTCGAGGCCTCGAACTTCGAGCGGTCAAAGTAGTAGCGCTTTTGTGTCAGTGTTACGTTCGTAGAGTTGTCCAGGCACTGTGGCTTCACGTTGACGATGGGTTCGCCTGCCTGCTTCACCCACGTCGGCATGATCTTGTCGACCGGTTTCTTGGAAGTCTTGGCCTGGGCATCCCAGAAATCTTCAGCCGTCGCATTCGCGTACTGATGCTGCTTCAGATACGCGTTCACGCCGGCGCGGAATGTGTCTTCTCCCAGATAGGACTCGAGCATGCGCAGCACGGACGCCGCCTTGCCATAGGCAATTCCGTCGAACAGTTCCTGAATCTGCGCGGGAGTGTCCGCCGCCTGATGGATCGGCCTCGTGCTCGCCAAAGCATCCACATTGAGTGTTCCGCCGGTTCCGCTGACATCATCCAGATCGGCATTCCATTCCGGCTTGAATTTCTCCACGGGTTTGCTCGACATCCACGTAGCGAATCCCTCGTTGAGCCAGACATCGTCCCACCACTTCATGGTGACGAGGTCGCCGAACCATTGATGCGCCATCTCGTGGGCAATCACGCTCGCGATGGCCTTCTTCAGGTCAACCGAGCCCTGTTTCTCGTCGATCAGCAGAATCACTTCGCGGAAGGTGATGCAGCCGGTGTTCTCCATCGCGCCCGCGGAAAAGTCTGGCAGCCCGATCAGGTCGAGTTTTCCGTAGGGATACTTGATCCCGAAATAGTTGTCGTAATATTTCAAGACATCGCCGGCGACTTCGAGCGCGAACTTGCCCATCTCCTTCTTGCCCGTAGTCGCGTAGACACGAATCGGAATCCCGTCGGCCTCGCCCTCGATGTACTCGAAGTTGCCCACCACCAGCGCCGCCAGGTACGACGACATCTTCGCCGTCGTCGCGAACTTTACGGTGTGCTTGTCGCCAGGCCCAGCCGTATCCGAAAGAACTTTCTGATTCGAGATTGCTGCGAGCCCTTTATCCGCGACCGCCGTGATGTCGAAGGTGGCTTTGTAGTCCGGTTCATCGAACGATGGGAACGCGCGCCGCGCGTCGGTCGCCTCGAACTGCGAAGCGGCGTACTTGCGGCCCTGGTCGTCCTTGCCAAGGTACAGGCCGCGCATCTCGCTGTTGAGGATGCCCGTGTAGGCGATGTGAATGGTTGCCGCACCCGCAGCCAGCGGCTTTTCGACTGCGAGCACGACCATTTCTTTTTCCTTCTCGGGCTTGACCGTCGCTTTTTGTGTTAGGCCTGCGCTGCTGATGGTCACTTCGTGGAAGTCGATGTCAACTGCGTTGAGACTGATCTCCGAGGTCGATTTCAGCACCCGGATGGCGATGGTTTCGTCGCCCTCAAACTTGGCGTTCTCCAGATCCGGCGTGAAGGTAAGTTTGTAATTCTCTGGTCGCGCGGTCTCGGGCAATCTCTGCGCGGCCGCCACGGAGAGCGTCAGCACGAGAAAGGTCATGACTGCAAAGATGCGTTTCATGGTTTGTCCTCGGAGATGGATCAGAATACTTCCTGTCGATGTCAGTTGTTAAAGTCCCACAGACTGTTCCAGCTTATGTAGCGACGGCCGCCTCGGCTGTCCCGCGTGGGCGAAGCCCCGCGAAAAGTTCCCCGCTGATCTTAATACGCGGCTCCCCCGAAAAAAGTTCAATCGCGCGATTCGATGACCCCATTTAACACAGTCGCGCAGCAGTGATTCGCCCCGAACCAGTACGGAATCTCGCGGTAGTCTTCAACCGCGAATACGGCGAGATCCGCGTCCTTCCCCGCCTCGATACTGCCCTTTCTTTCCGCCATGCGGAGCGCGTACGCCCCGTTGATCGTGGCAGCGGCCAGAGCCTCTGCAGGCGACATCTTCATGTGCGTGCACGCCAGCGACATCGCCATCGGCATGCTGATGGTCGGCGATGTGCCCGGGTTGTAGTCCGTCGCCAGGGCCACCGGAACGCCAGCGTCGATCAAACGGCGCGCATCGGGATACGTCTTCAGTCCCAGGAAGTAGTTCGCTCCCGGGACAAGCGTTGCGACGGTATCTTGCCTGGCCAGCATGGCGATGTCGGCGTCGTTCACATGGTCCATGTGATCGAACGAAGCCGGATGGAACCGCAGGAACCGTGACAAGGTCGTCTCCGAAAGCTGGCCCATGTGTGCACGCACACCCAATCCGTGCGCGTTGGCGGCCTCAAAGATCTGCTCCGTTTCGTCCGCAGTGAATGCGCCCTGATCGCAGAAAACATCCACAAATTGAGCGAGATGCCGCTTCGCCGCCTGCGGAATCATCTCTTTACAGACGATCTCCACATACTTTTGTGAGCAGTTTTTGAATTCTTTTGGGACTACGTGGGCTCCAAGCAGGGTGGCGACAACCGTTCCCGGCCAGCGGGAGGCGGCTTCGCGGATCGATTCCAGCGACTTGCGTTCGGAGTCGACGGTCAGTCCGTAGCCGGATTTGGCCTCGACGGTGGTGGTCCCATGCGCTGCCATGTCCCGCAGAGCGGCGAGGACTTTGGCGGCTAGCGCGGCTTTCGCAGCTTTGCGCACGCCCTCGAGGCTCGACCGGATTCCGCCTCCGGCCGCAGCAATCTCTTCGTAAGACGCGCCTTCAATCCGCTTCTCGAAGTCGACCAGGCGCGGGCTGACAAATACAGGATGAGTGTGTGAGTCGACGAGACCGGGGATGACGACTTTTCCCTTGCAGTCAATCTCTGTGATCTTTTTGCGATGCTTCTTGATCCACGGGTCGCGAAGCGCATCTCGAGTCGTGCCCACGGAAACGATCTTGCCGCCGAGAGACAGCACTGCCCCATCATGGATGATGCCGAGGTCTTTGAGTTCGGGGGCCCGTAGAGGGCCAAACGGTGCCGACGGGGGACACAATGTGAGCAGTTGGCCGATATTCGCCAACAGTAGGCAGTCTTGCGATTTGCGACGTGTGGCAGAGTTCACGCTCGACAAGTTTAACAGCCCGAAAGACGAAGAAGTCGTTGTGCGTAAAGCCGGAGACCTATACGCCGCAGCGCAAGGCGGAATTCCTTCTTTCGAATGCCATCGGCAGATCAGAATGCCGGAAGGCGCGTAGAGAGGTTCGGCAAATGGGCCTCAATCCCGATTCGATTCCACACGCTCCACCAGATTAATGCGGGTCAATGGATTCCGTCTCGCTCTCTATCGATGTGACTGTCTTTGATGCTTTTGGTACGAATCTCTTGCCGTTCCAGTCGAACCGCATGATGTCGAGGTGCATGGGGCAGCAATTTGGACTATGGTCATCGGCGCGCGCCACAACGTCCAGATGACCCGTCATCGAATTAAAAGTCGCGCCTGTGCCTTCCGCATGGCGATCGTATTCAATTTGTTGCACGATCGTAGGATGACTATCACGAAGCGTGAAGACCTGGATTCTTCCAAGGGTGGTGCAACTGCCTCCGCAATCCGTCCAGTGAAGGCTGATCAGGGCGTGTTGTTCTGCCTCAGTTGAAGGCTTGAAGACCTCGACGTATTCAAGAATCACCTCTTCATAGCCGCCTTGGTCGCGCTTCGAATACTTGCCGTCGCGGAGGACGACTCCTCGATCCGACGAATCGCCAGGCTGGTAGAACACGCGAAAGTTCTTGAAGTCCACTTTCTCCAAGGACGGGACCGAAATACTGTACGAGTAATTGGGAGTGCGCACGCAGGAACTGTTGAACGCGGTGTCTGAGCCTTGTCCAACTGCGGGAAGGGAGCCAAGCAGAGCGGTGATTCCAAACAGCACTCTCTGTAACATTTCTAAACTCCCATCGGTACTCTCACGCCGGTCTTTTTCGCGAACGCCTTCGCTTCGTCGTAGCCCGCGTCGACGTGGCGGATCACGCCCATGCCTGGATCCGTTGTCAGCACGCGCTCGATGCGCTTGGCCATCATGTCACTGCCATCAGCGACCGTGACCTGGCCTGCGTGCAGGGAGTAGCCGATTCCTACTCCCCCTCCGTTGTGGATGGAGACCCACGAGGCGCCTGCGGCGGTGTTCACCAGAGCATTCAGCAGAGGCCAGTCAGCGACTGCGTCGGAACCGTCTTTCATACTTTCGGTTTCGCGGAACGGAGATGCGACCGACCCGCAATCGAGGTGGTCGCGGCCAATCACGATTGGCGCCTTGATCTTGCCTTTCTTCACCAAGTCGTTCATGGCCAGGCCGAATTGGGCGCGTTCTCCGTAGCCGAGCCAGCAGATGCGGGCGGGCAGTCCCTGGAACTTGATGCGCTTGCGCGCGAGATCGATCCAGCGGCGCAGAATGCGGTTTTCGGGGAACAGTTCGAGAACCAGATCGTCGGTAACGTGAATATCCGAAGCTTCGCCCGAGAGCGCGACCCAGCGGAATGGGCCGCGTCCTTCGCAGAACAGTGGACGAATATACGCGGGCACGAACCCGGGAAAGTCGTAAGCGTTCTTCACGCCGCGCTGAAAGGCGAAGGTGCGGATGTTGTTTCCGTAGTCGAAGGTGACGGAGCCCATCTTCTGCAGGCGCAGCATGCCTTCGACGTGGCACGCCATCGCGTCAAGCGACTTCTCCTGATAGGCCTTCGGATCGCGCTGGCGCAGATCGAGCGCCTCGGCGAACGTCATGCCATTTGGCACATATCCGTTGAGCGGATCGTGCGCCGAAGTCTGATCGGTAAGGATGTCGGGAACGACGCCGCGTTCGGCGAGTTCCGGAATGACGTCGGCGCAATTGCCGACGAGTCCAACCGAGATATTCTCTTTCTTGCGGATCGCGTTCTTCACGATGCGCAAGGCCTCGTCGAGTGTCGTGACCATGAAGTCGCAGTATCCGGTCTTGAGGCGCTTCTTAATGCGTTCGGGATCGACGTCGATGCCGAGAAATGCTGCGCCAGTCATGGTTGCGGCTAGAGGTTGAGCTCCGCCCATTCCCCCCATTCCACCTGAGACGATCAGCTTGCCGGCGAGATCACCGCCGAAGTGCTTTTCACCTGCGGCGGAAAATGTCTCGAATGTGCCTTGGACGATGCCTTGCGAGCCGATGTAGATCCAGCTTCCGGCGGTCATCTGGCCGTACATCATGAGACCAGCGCGCTCGAGTTCGTTGAACTTCTCCCAGTTCGACCAATGTCCTACGAGATTGGAGTTTGCGATGAGCACGCGCGGCGCGTGGTCGTGCGTCTTGAAGACGCCGACAGGATTACCGGATTGCACGAGCAGCGTTTCGTCGTCTTCAAGATTCTTCAGCGTCTCGACGATGGCACGGTAGGCTTCCCAACTACGCGCAGCGCGGCCTGTTCCGCCGTAGACGACCAGGTCTTTGGGGCGCTCGGCGACTTCTTCGTCGAGGTTGTTCATCAGCATGCGCATGGCCGCTTCCTGCTGCCAGCCTTTGCAGGTGATCTGATTGCCGCGGGGCGCGCGAATGGAAGTGGGAGCCTGGATTTCTGTTTCGACCGGCATAGCTAGATGTTAGTGGTTCCGAGGGAGCGGCGCAATTCTAGCGTGGCAGTTCCACTTCATGAACATAGAGACTCGAAGTTCGTGGTCCGGGGGGCTCGGCTTCGCCTTCGTGGGGACGGACGAAATGCGTCCGTCCCTACAAAGACCTATCTAGAACGACAGGCGGGCGCTCAACTGAATCTCGCGACCGGGCGTCATGGGCATGGTGATGGTTCCGAACTGGGGCGTGTTCACAAAGCGGTTGGGCGTTCCCAAGTTGACGATGTTGAGAGCGTTGAAGGCTTCGCCCCGGAACTGGAAGCTGGATCGCTCGGTGATGCGGAAGCTGCGTACCAGTGCGATGTCGAGCGTGCGCAACGGTGGGCCGTAGACGGAGTTTCTTCCTGCGTCACCGAAGGTGTAGGCGGGCGGAGTGGCGAAGGCGGCAGGGTTGAACCATTCGTTGGCGGTGCGCGTTCCAGGCCCGAAGATCGGCTGCCCGGTCAGGTTCGCGCGAATGGGATTCTCACCGAGCACCGTGCCTGCGTTTGCCGTGTCCCCGAAGACGGAAATCGTGAAGGGCATGCCGGATTGAATCTGGTAGACGGTGCTGAACTGCCAGTTCTGCGTCACGACGCGAGTCAATGCTGAGCGCTGAAACACGGGGATGCTGTAGACGGCGCTGAGGGCGAGGCGATGGCGGACATCGCAACCGGGGCCTCTCTCGGCGGCGAGATTGCTGTCATTTTGCGGGATGGCGCTTTCGTCCATGGGAGAGCGGAAGTCTGGGGCGTCGGTCAGGTTCTTGGCGAAGGTGTAGTTCGCCAGGAAGCTCAGACCGTGGGAATATTTGCGGCGCACGTTCACATAGCCCGCGTCGTACCAGCTCTGCGCGGTGTCTTCGAGCAGGTTGATGGTGCTGACAGGGAAGGTCTGACTCTGAATGACCGCGGTGGTGCTGCTGGGCGTTAGGACCGTACCGGGGACGAAGCTCAGCGTGTGGAACGGACGGCGCGGCCCGAGGGGTCCTGGGCCGGGAGGCGCGTTGTTGATGAGATGGGAGCGCTGCAGATGGAAGCCGCGCGCGCCCAGGTATCCCACTTCAATCGTGGTATTGGTTCCGAGGGATTTCTCAACCTGGAGATTCCACTGCTGGATGTACTCGGCGGGAGCATGAGCATCGAACGCGGTGAAGCTGACAGTCGTGGCCGGGAGTGTGCCCGTGCCGAGAACCGGAGTGCCGAAGTTGAGTGTATTGGTGAACAGGGAAGCGGGCGGCGTGAAGTTGTCGGCCTGCTGGGTTTCGGGGAAGACGTAGGGTACGTTGTGGCGCTGGTTGCACCAGGTATTCTGGTCGACCGGCGTAAAGAAGATTCCGTAGCCGCCCCGGAGGACGATCCCGAGCTGCGTCAGATTCTTCGCGATTCCAAAGCGCGGGGCAATATTGTGTTTGTTGGAGTACATGAGTCCGGTCGGATAGCCATTCTGACCTCCGATAAAGACCGAAGGTACGCCATTGTTGAAGATCAGGTTGCTGTTGGTTTCTTGGAGATCGTAGAGCGGGCTGGTGTACTCGTAGCGCATTCCGATATTGAGGGTGGTGTTGGGAGTCACTCGCCAGCTGTCTTCGGCGAACCCGTCGTATCCCCAATTGCGGAGGTTCATCTGCGGAACGCCGGCCTGTCGTTGCTTGACGGTGGGAAGACTCAGCAAGAGGCTGGCGAAGCCGGAGCCGCTGCCATCGTTGAAACCGAATTGCGTCGTGTATCCGTTGGTGAATTGATAGTACCCGCGGTTCTGAAAGAATCCCCACATGGGCCAGATGTAGCGGCGGGCGTCGCCGCCAAAACGAATTGCGTGGCGGCCGTGCTGCCATGCAAAGGTGTCGCGCAATTCGATGGTGGTATCCCAGGCATGCATCGGCGTGGCGGCGAAGGTGTCACCGATTCCGGTGTAGCCCTGTGCGGCGAACCATGGTGATCCCCAGGCTCCGGGACCTCCGAAACCAATGCCTTGAATGCCCAACTGGCTGACGATGTCGTTCACGTTATTGTTCTGCGAAGTATGGTCCATCGAGAGGCGCGACATGGCGAGCGACGCGGTGTTGAGTTTGTTGCTGGAGAAGGGGTGCGTCCACGCGATGACGGCTTGCTGGGAGAGATTGTCGAAGTTGGCGCCGAACCCGGGGAGATTCTCCGTGGTGGGGGTGCTGCCGTTGCTGGGGGAAAATCCCTTCTCCGAGCCCAGCGAATAGCGGGCCATGGCGGTGTCGTTGTTGGAGAAGTTGTGGTCGAGGCGGATGGTTCCCTGATTCTGGTAGTGGGTTTCGTTGCGGATGTCGAGGTAGTTGTTGGAGTCCGCGCCCGTGGACATCATCGTCATGTTGGGCATCGGAACGTATTGCATGAGGAAGGCTTCCAGCTGGGTATTGATACGGCCGGCCGGAATCTGATTGTTCGAGAACTGGCTGCGGGTGTAGGGATAGTTGGAGGGGCCAGTGGGGAGAGCGGAGTTGTAATTGGGATTCGCTACGGCCGTGGTCGGATCGTAGATTTTGACATTGCTCATGCTGAAGTCGCCGGTGATCTCAGCGGGAGTTGGGACCGTCAAAGTCTGGGCATCGGCTTGGGCGAGACGGAGGCCTTCATAATTCACGAAGAAGAAAGTCTTCTTCGACTTTCCCAGCAGTGGACCCCCGAAGGAGGCTCCAAAGTTGTTTTGCACCAGATGATTGTTGCCCATGGCAGCAAAGGGGCTGGCGTCCATGGC
Source organism: Candidatus Dormiibacterota bacterium (assembly GCA_035632675.1). Lineage (GTDB taxonomy): Bacteria > Acidobacteriota > Terriglobia > Terriglobales > Acidobacteriaceae > Sulfotelmatobacter. The sequence continues at coordinate 127,958 of DASQGJ010000059.1, read as the reverse complement.
GCCGTTGCGCAGGAATTCGTAGGCGGTACCGTGGAATTGATTGGTGCCAGAGCGGGTGACGATGTTGATCTGACCACCTCCCGCGCCGCCGAGGTCGGCAGTATAGCTGCTGGTGACGACCTGGAACTCCATAACCGAGTCGGGCGATGGGCTGAGGTTCTGAGTGTTGAACGTGGGATCGGTGTTGGTAGCGCCGTCGAGCAGGAAGAAGTTGGCATTAGGGCGAGCTCCGCCAATGACCACGGCGGAACGCTGTCCGGGTCGCCAGTATAGAGGATTGGTCTGTCCGGTCTGCGCGCCAAAGCCGACGTGAGCGCCGGGCACGGTGAGGACCAGATCGATCAGCATGCGGCCGTTGAGAGGCAACTGCTGGATGGACTCCGGCTCGACGACTTCTCCAACGCTGGCGTCCGTGGTGCGAAGAATGTCCGCGGAGTCAGTGACCTGGACCCCTTGCTGGACTGCGCCAATCTTGAGGGCGACGTCGATCGCGAGTTTCTGTCCGACTTCGAGATGCAAGGTCTGCACCACAGTCGCGAATCCGGCGGCGGAGGTGGTCAGTTCGTAGTCGTCGGGTAAGAGGGCGGGGGCGTAAAACAATCCGCTGCCGTTGGTGATGACGGTGCGGGTGGCCCCGGTACTGAGCGCCTTGAAGTGCAGGGTGGCGTGGGCCACGGGGAGGGATTGCGAGTCTCGCACCGTGCCGGAGACCGCCGCGAAATTGCTTTGGCCCAGAGCAACAGCAGACAGAGTCAGAGCACACAGAACGATCGACAGTGTTCGCATGGACTACCCCACAGAAGATTCTCGGGTGGCGTCTGGAGTTGCGCGCTGCAGAGGATTCCCCAAAGACACACTGCCCCACGAGTGTCCGACACTGTATCTGGGGAGGGGATAGGGATCAATAACAGGAAAACACTAGTGCAACTGCAACTGGCGAGACGCCGGCGCCATAGGTCACCAGGTGCTGTAGGCGGTCCCGTCGCTGGCGGTGTTGCTGGAGGCAGAGTGGACGTCGGTGATGCCGGGTTCCTGCTGATCGACGGCCATCAATACGTCTTCCTGCACGACTTCCCAGTTAGGCTGACGCGTCATCGGATCGATCGGAACCTGCCGCAGATATCCGGCGGTGACCAGTTCGTCGAGCGATTGTGGAGCTTTCTGCTTGTCGAGGGTGTATTGGGAAATGACGTTGCGCAGCGTGGCCAGATTCGAGCGGAGCACTGATTCTCGCGCCTGTACGATTGCCTGGTTGTAGATCGGTACGGCCACCGACATCAGGATCATGATCATGCTGATCACGATCATGAGTTCCAGCAGGGTGAAGCCTTGGTCGAGAGGTCGCTTGCTACGTCTCCTCTTGCCGCCTGCAATCGTGCAGACTTCGGCAGGAGACGTTGCGAGCAACGCCTCTACGGTCGAATTGTTCACGTCCCGTTTCATCTACCAGTCTTTGTACTTCGTGCCGTCGAGTCCGGTGCTTTCCGATTTGGTGTAGACGTCGAATACATTCTGTCCACCCCAGGAATCGGAGTCGGGATCATCTTGCATCGAACGCAAGCCCCACTCTTTGGTCTTCGTCATGGGGTCAACAGGGATAGAACGCAGGAAGCGGATCTTCTTGCCGCCTTGTGCTTCCACTCCCTTCACCAGCGTTTCGAGATCAGGGGGATAATTCTGGCTGTCAACCTTGGTCTGGAACATCTGGCGATCGGCGGCGTCTTTGTAGCGGTCGATGGCGTCGCGCATCTCCCACAGGTCGTGGCGAAGCTGCTTTTCTCTCTCGCGCTGAATCGTGACGCGGGCGAGGGGCAGGGCCATGAGCGTGAGGATCGACAGGATCGTCGCTGCGACGATCAGCTCCATCAGCGTGAAGCCGCGTGCCGCGGCGCCAGGGCGGCGAAGGGACGCGATTTTTACTCCAGTTCTCATGCGTGAATCGTTTTGAGGGAAGCTCCCTCAGGGGCTAAGGCCCCACTGCTTTCTGCGCTTTACGCGGCCCTCGAAGGGCCGCTCTTCCACCTGCCACCTTCCACCTTTCGTGGAAGATCTACTGCACCGTTACTGCCGCTTGCGCTCCGTTCACGGTGATGGCCTGCAATCCGGGATCGCGCGCGCCGCCGCGCGTGATGGTCAGAGGAGTCTGGCCCGACGCTTTTGCCATGAAGGTGACGGTGACCACGGCTCCCTGGCCGGAAACTCCACCCGCGCCGCTCGGCCGGGAGGCGTTGATCTGCGACTGCCCGAGCGTCTCGTCCTCGCGATGAACCAGCGTGACAACCTGGCCATCCTGCGAAAGGAAGCCGCCATTTGAAACGTTGACCAGTTGCAACATCTTCGGATCGTAGTTCAATTGCACGGGCACCGAGTAAACGTTCTGCGCGCCCGAGATCAGCAGGTTCACGGCAAAGGTGTTGCCCTTTACGGCCTGAACCGTGGGCGGATCGAAAAGGAAGCTGGGCGTTCCTCCAGCAGGGTTTGTCTGCGGCTGAGCCTCAGGAACCGGACGCATCTGCGTGATTGGCGCCTGATTGGGCGGAGCGGACACGGATGCCTGGCCGGTTGGGGCCGAGGAGGCGGACGGAGCTGCCTGGGGCCGCGGGGCATGGTGCAACTCGATGGTCGTCGAGGTGCCGATGTCGATGGGACGCTGGTTCATCTCGCTGACGTCGGTGCCGCGAATGATATGAGGCACGATGGCGAAGACGATTTCGTTTTCCGAGTGATCCTGCGTGGTCTGGCCGAAGAGATACTTGAGGATCGGAATCTGTGCCAACCCGGGGATCCCGCTTAGCTGCTTGGTCTGTTGATCTTCCATGATGCCACCCAGCAGGTTCGCTTCGCCGTCTTTCAAACGAATCTCGTGCTCGATCTTGCGCTGGCCGATGATGGGCTGGCTGATGCCGCCGATATTTTGCTGCCCGGTGACGGCGGAGACGTCCATGCTGATTTTGAGAGTGACTTCGCCGTTGGCGTGCACGTGCGGCGTGATGTCGATATTGACGCCCACGTCGAGATACTGGAACTGGGTATTGACCAGAGGGTTGATGCCGACACCGCCAATGCCCGGTTGGAACGATCCGGTGGCGACCGGGACGCGGTCACCAATCTTGAGCGTAGCTTTCTGTCCATCGAGCGCCCGAATCTGGGGGTTCTGCAGCAGCTTCGTATCGCTGGCGCCCATCACGACCGACAGGTTGGCGGAGGGAATCGTGACCTGGAAGTTCGTGGCGTTGAGGTTGCCCAGCGTGTTGAGATTGATCCCGTTGGTGGTGCCGGAAGATGATCCGCCAGTGGTGGTAGTGGTGGTCGTGCCCGTGGTCGAGGTAATGTTGTTTTGCAGTGTCACCGTCGCGCTGGTCGGGGGATTCAGGCCAAGCGTGTGCGAACGGTCCTTGCTGACCTGCATGACGGCGATGTCGATAATGACTTCCGGACGGGCCTTGTCGAGATCCTCGACCAGCTTTTGCGCCAGCGCGATCTGATCGGGAGTTCCTCGTACCACCAGGGCATTCTGGGAAAGCAACTGCTGCACGCGCTGCACATCGAGCACGGCGCGAATTGCATTCACCACGTCCTGCAGTTCGGTGGGCTGGGAAAGATTCGTAAGATAGAAAGTCTTGAGAACGCTCTGTTCCAGTTCTTTGCGCTTCGCAGGGTTATCCGCGGCGACGAAAATCGTGTTCGTGGTGACGGGGCGCCAGAAGGTCTTCGACTCCAGTGCTGTGATTTCGAGCGCCTCTTCCAGCGTGACGCCATTGAGTTCGACTTTGATAGGCCGGGGAGTGTAGTCGGGGTCGAGCAGAACGTTGATTCCGGCGAGTTGTCCGATCGTGCGGTAGACAGTGTCGGACTTGTCGGTAAGCTTCACCGTGATGGGAATGTTGGAGATGGGAGCGAGTTCGACGGGTCCGGCGGCTTCGTGAACCCGGCGCTCCAGGCTGGACGGCGGTCCGGCCGCCTGGGGCTGCGGATTGCGCTGGTCGTTGATCATCTTCTGCGTGCGCAGCAGTTCCTGCTTGGCAATGAACAGCGACGGATCGATGGCCAACGCCTTCTGGAACTCGGCCACGGCATCGTCGAGCTTGCCCTCTTCGCGCAGCTTCTGGCCGCGGTGCACGATTGCGGCTGCTGCTTCAAAGCGGGCATGTTCGAACGAAGCGCGATAGCGGAGGTCCTTGGGCTTGAGCTCGTACGCCTGCTTGAAGAAGTCATACGCGGCCTCATACTGCTGGCGAGCCTCGGCGTCCTGACCCTTGGCGTACAGGTCTTTGGCTTTGTCCGCGGTGACGGCTGGGAGGGTTACGACCGCGACCAGCAACAGCCACAGTGCTGGGCGCAATAGGCGGCTCATTCGATGATCCTCACGAGACAGTCCTCACTTACTACAGTCTTCTTACAATACGGTCTTCATTGAGACGCTTTCGCCAATACCGATCTTTGCCGGACCAGCGGTTTCCCTTGTTTTCGCCGCGTGTTATGGGCGTTTTGGCGCGGGAAAGTCGCTTTTATACACGAAAAATTCGCGGTACGGCGATTATAGCATCGCCATTTCTGGCTCCCGAAGTGCTTGCGCACACGAGAGTTACACTCTTTGGTCGTAGGACTAGTGGGGGGAAGTCGGCTTCCGGCTTTCGCTCGCCGGCTTCCGGCCAGCTGCCTACGATCCGGAATCCCGGAAGCCGAGAGCCGAACGCCGGACGCCCCACACCGATGAGTGCGCTAAGATAATCGTTCTGTCACCCATGGCCCGCCAATCCACGCACCAGACCAAAGCGAATCCGGAGAAGTCCCCGCGCCGCGATCCCACCGCCAGCGGGCAGAGAGACGCCGCCGTCAATAGGATCGCTTCGCATAACTACTTCTTGCTGGAAAAATTTGAGGTGGGGGTGGCGCTGACGGGGACCGAGGTGAAGTCCGTCCGGGGCGGGCTGGCCAACCTCAAGGATTCCTACGGCCTGGTCAAAGACAACGAACTCTGGCTTCTCAACGCCCATATCGGTCCGTATGAGCATGGCAACATTCACAACCACGCCCCGCTGCGGACCCGCAAGCTGCTGATGCACCGCGAAGAGATTCGCAAGCTGATCGGCAAGACCCAGCAGAAGGGGCTGACCCTGATCCCGGTTCGCATGTACTTCAAGAACGGCAGAGTCAAGGTCGAACTGGCATTGGCCAAGGGCAAGCAGTTGTGGGACAAGCGGGAGACTGAGCGGCGGCGGACGGCGGATAAAGAAGCGCGGGAAGCGGTGGCGCGCGGCAGGAGCCGAAAGTAGTTACTCAGCGAGTCCTGAGGCTTCTCCAGCCTGCGAACAGGAACTTCTGCATTCAATCGTTTCATCAAAACTCCGAAAATTCGTGACTGCTGTCCAAGGCAGCCCAAATCGCCTGTCCACTGCGGGATCCGAACGACTACGCCGACCGACCGTCCGGAATTTCCCGAAGCGGGAAGGTTGTTCGTATTCCACAACTTCAAAATATTTCTGAAACAAAACATTCGAGTGCCGTTATCATGCCTACTATTTTGACTAGTAGTCACATTCTCGCGCCCCTGTGACTAGAGCGCGTCACGTGCGGAATAGAAACGCGCCAGACGTTGCGAGAGCAGTCGTTGTGAGCAGTGAGAACGAATATCTGATTCTGAAAGGCCCAGGAGAGAGACTATGTTGACCCAACGCAGAGGGACCGCGTGGCGCTTCACGCTCGCGGTGATGCTATTGCTGTTTGCCGTTTCTTCATTTGCGCAGTCGGGCCCTACCACCGTTCGCCGCGATGTACATCACGATGTTTCTCCGCCACTGAGTGAAATGATCAAGCATGCTCCCCCGCCGTCGCTGGAGCGGCGGCCCGTTGAGCCGATGAAGCTGATTCCGCTTCCTCCCGGACTTGCGCAGCTGCAGGAAGATCCTGTCATTCAGGTCGGCACGGTTGCTCCCCCAACCCCACCCGTAACTTTGAGTTTTCCAGGGTTAGGAAACGGGCAGTACGGATTCAGCATCACCGGCGCTCCGCCTGACACCGAAGGCACGGTGGGCGCAACGCAGTACGTGCAGTGGGTGAACACTTCGTTCGCAATCTTCAACAAGTCGACCGGCGCGCTCATTTCCGGGCCGACCGCGGGGAATACGCTGTGGTCCGGGTTCGGCGGTGGATGCCAGACGAACAACGACGGCGATCCGATCGTGCTGTACGACAAAGCCGCGCAGCGTTGGGTGTTCAGCCAGTTCTCGGTTTCAACGACGCCGTACCTGCAGTGTATTGCCGTATCCACAACGTCGGACGCGACTGGAACGTATAACCGCTACTCGTTCCAGTATTCCAACTTCGATGACTATCCAAAGATGGGCGTGTGGCCGGATGCCTACTACGAGACCTTCAACATGTTTGCCGGGGGCACCACGTTCGTAGGAGCGGATGCCTGCGCCTACGACCGGAACGCGATGCTGGCGGGCACGTCGGCAACGCAAGTGTGCTTCCAGCAGGGAACCTCAGTCGGCGGCTTGCTGCCTTCCGATCTCGACGGCGCGACGGCGCCTCCGGCAGGTTCGCCGAATTACATGCTGTATTTCGGCACCAACAACCTGAATTTATTCAAGTTCCACGTGGACTTCACGAATCCCGCGAATTCCACATTCACTGGGCCGACGGTCATCAACGTGGCGTCGTTCAGCCCACTGTGCGGAGGCGGTACTTGCGTGCCGCAGCCGAGTACGACACAGCAACTCGATTCGCTGGCCGACCGCCTTATGTACCGGCTGGCGTATCGCAACTTCGGCTCCCACGAATCGCTGGTGGTGAATCATTCGGTGGTGGCGGGATCGGGAGGCGGAATCCGCTGGTATGAGATTCAGAATCCCTCCGGCACGCCGGTGGTGGCGCAGCAGAGCACATTTGCGCCGGACTCGAACTATCGCTGGATGGGCTCGGTGGCGATGGACCAGGCAGGCGACCTGGCTGTTGGCTACAGCGTATCGAGCAGTTCGCTATCGCCGTCCGTGCGATTCGCCGGACGCGTGCCGACGGACCCGGCAAGCACCCTGGAGTCGGAAATCAACATCGTCACGGGGAGCGGCTCGCAGACAGGCAGCCTCTCACGTTGGGGCGACTACAGCGCGATGCAGATTGATCCGGTGGACGACTGTACCTTCTGGTTCACGGAAGAGTACATGGCGACGACCGGCAGCTTTAACTGGAACACGGAGATCGCGAATTTCAAGTTCCCGGGTTGCGGAACCACTGGGACGCCGGACTTTTCGGTTGCCGCATCTCCGAGTTCGGTGACCGTGACCCAGGGCTCCAACGGAACCAGCACGATTACCGTGACCAGCCTGAACGGATTCAACTCGGCGACGACTCTGAGCGCGTCGGGATTGCCCAGCGGCGTAACGGCGGCGTTCTCGCCGAACCCGGTAACGCCTCCGGCGAACGGCAACGTAACGTCGACACTAACGCTGACGGCATCGTCGACGGCGACGACCGGCACGGCGACAGTGACGATCACGGGAACTTCGGGCTCGACGACGCATACCACTACTGTCAGCCTGACGGTCAACGCGGCGGCGCAACCGAACTTCACGATCGGAGCATCGCCGAGTTCGGTGACGGTGACTCAGGGTGGCAACGGCACGAGCACCATCACCATCACCAGTCAAAACAGCTTCAACTCGGCAACAGCTCTCAGCGCCTCGGGATTGCCCAGCGGCGTTACAGCGGCGTTCTCGCCGACCTCGGTAACTCCACCGGCCAATGGCAGCTCGACTTCCACGCTGACATTGACGGCTTCCGCGACAGCGACGACCGGAACAGCAACCGTCACCGTGACGGGAACGTCAGGCACGCTGACGCACAGCACGACGATTTCACTGACGGTGAATTCGTCGGTCGGACTGCAAACCGCGGTTTTCGATTCCACGCTCAAGGCGCCGAAGTGCGTCAGCGTGAGCTCGGGATGCGACTCGGGTCCTTCGCTGCTGCTGGGGCGGGACACGATGTCGGGCGGAGCAGAACCGAATCAGCCGAACACCATTAACAACAGTTGTGCGGACGGCACCTCAGGCACATTCCACTCGGATGAGTCGAACGATCGCCTCGTCGTGGCGACGACAGACGGAAGTTCGCTGGCCGCGGGCAAGACGGTAAAGGTAAGCGCGACGGTGTGGGCGTACAGTTCGTTTACGTCAGACCATCTGGACCTTTACTACACGGCGAATGCGAACAGCCCCTCATGGACGCTGATCGGGACTATCGCTCCGACGGCCGCCGGGGCACAGACGCTCTCGGCGACCTACACGCTGCCCAGCGGGAGCCTGCAGGCGGTACGCGCGCAATTCCGATATCTGGGAAGCGCGTCTTCCTGCACATCGGGAGCTTACAACGACCACGACGATCTGATCTTCGCCGTGGGCGCGGGAACTCCGGGCTTCTCCGTCTCGGCTTCGCCGAATGCGGTCAGCGTGCAGCAGGGAACCAACGCAACCAGTACCGTCACCGTCACCAGCCAGAACGGGTTCAACTCGGCAACGACGCTGAGTGTGTCTGGACTGCCGAGTGGAGTGACGGCCGCGTTCTCTCCGAACCCGGTCACGCCGCCAGCGAATGGCAGCGCGACTTCAACCCTTACGTTCACCGCATCTTCAACCGCCACGACGGGCACGAGTACGGTGACGGTGACAGGAACGTCGGGCACGACCACCGCGACGACGACTATCTCGTTGACGGTGACGGCTCCATCGACTCAGTTGATCCAGAATGGCGGGTTTGAGACCGGCACTCTGGCCAACTGGACCACCGGCGGTGTTGTGTCGCCAGCGGTCTCTACCGTGCAGAAACACTCGGGAAGCTTTAGCGCGCTGGCGGGGGCAAGTTCCGGCAGCGAGCCCAATGGAGATGACTTCCTGTATCAGACCATCACCATTCCGAGCACGGCTACGAAGGCCACTCTGACGTTCTGGTACTGGCCGTCGACCACCGACACCATCACCTACGACTGGCAGGAGGCCCAGGTGCAAAACACTACGGGCACGATGCTGGCGCAGATCCTGAAGGTGTGCTCCAACACGCAGGCGTGGACGCAGGTGACCTATGATCTGACCTCGTACAAGGGGCAGACGATCCGCGTCTACTTCAACGATCATCAGGACGGATTCGGTGATCTGACGTATATGTATCTGGACGATGTCAGCGTGACCGTACAGTAGTTGCTCGGCTGATTGATGCGGCGCCGCGGTATGCGGCGCCGTTTCTTTTTGTGGAGAAGGGGATTGAGGGTAGTCTGGAGAGCGGAACTTTTTCCGGAATTCGTGCCGGCGGGAAAGGCAACTCGCATCAAGACCATCGACCTGAAATCAGACATGCCCTCGGTGGCCGAAGCCATGCAGCGGTTGGAGCAGGCTATCGCCTCCGCGAGGCGCGAGAATACTTCGCCGCTCAAGGTGATTCATGGGTACGGATCGACCGGCGTGGGAGGGGACATCCGGATTGCGGTGCAGAAGCGTTTGCGTGAACTTTGTGATGCGGGCGAGATTCGAGACTGCATCTTTGGGGAGGATTGGGGAAAGTCGGATGAAGCGACGTGGCGGTTGCTTCAGTCGAGACCGGAACTGAAGGACGATCCGCATCTCGGGCGGCGCAATAAGGGGATCACGGTCGTCTTGTTATGAATGAATTCGGAGCGGTGGCAACAAAAGCAACCACGGGGGCTGAAGCCCTTCTCGATCTAAGACAACGGGCGCGGCCCTGGAAGGGCCGCTCTTCCACGGTTGCGCAGACATTCGTAGCGCACTGCAACGCTTCATACGAAATCTTTTCCCGTTAGTGCGCTTCTTCGGGCGGTGGGGTTGGGCCAGCGATGATGGGGGCGGGTTCAGGAACTGGAGTGGGCGCGACTGAGGCCTCTGGCACCGGAGCCGATTCGATCGCCTGCATCGCGACCACGGGCACGAGCATTCGCTGCTGCCAGTAGGAGACCGCGATTCCGCGCTGCCAAAAGCGTGGAATGAGCAACAGCAGCAGGATCAACTGGCTCATCAGGAACGCGCGCACCACGGCGTCGGAGGGCACAAAATGGATCCAGCACCACAGTCCTCCCACGAGCAAGATCGCGGCGAACAATGTCGCCACGCAATAGCTCAGCAGCAGGCGAAACAGGCTGCGAATGGTGTGGCGGAAACCGGCGGCAATCGCCTTGCGAACCGCCCGCTGATCGCTCAACACGATGTCAGCTTCGGCGAGATCGAACCCGATGCGCAGGGTCGTCATCACCAGGAAAATCACGAATAGTCCCGCAACCTGCACTTCGAACGGAAGCAGTTCGTTCGTGCTTTCCCCTGCCTTATCGATGAGGGCGCCGTTGAGGGTGAACAGGAGTCCAGCAACGATTCCCATCACGATTCCCGCAATAATCATGAGCCGGATGAAGCGCCACAGGTTGCGTCCACAGGCGCGGAAGAAATCATCGCGAGGCAGGCGATAGGTGGAGGCGTAGCCCTGAAGTACTCCGGGCAGAAACAGAGCGGTTAGCAGGAAGAACACAATCGCCAGACACACAGCCGGCGTGGTCATCGTAACCATGGGCCCTGATTCGGGGTGGGCCAAGAATTCAATTAACACGGCCAGATCGAATCCGTGGAGCAATCGGTCGCTGTATGCGCTGTGATCGAGCATGGAGTGCGCAGTCTCACGGAAAGCCGAGGTCCCGAAATACGCCAGCAGAAGGTCGAGCAGCCAGAACCAGAAAATGTAGCGTTTGTTGTTTGTGACCATGCCGAGGCCGCCACCCAGCAGGCTGCGCTTCTTTGTGTCAGTCGAGAGTGTCTGCATCGAATCCTTCCTTAGACTGCCCACCAGGCAAAAGCCTGGCTCACCAGTTGCGTCAGGAAAAGCCAGTAGTTGGACAGTTTGTAAGTCGGCTTGGCATTGGCATTGACCACGAAGCTGTTGTTGAAGTTGTTGCGATCAATCTGCACAGTATGGTCGGGATCGATCTCCGCGGATGCGACCTTCGATTTTTTCTGGTAGCTGAATCGGGTCCAGCGTTGTTGACCATCCCAGTGCTCGCGAACTTTGTCGCCGTTATCGAATTTGATTTCCACCTCAACCGGCATCACGAAATCTTCTTTGCGGTGCACGGTGACAAAAGACTGGTAGACCCGATCGTCTTGGGCCGTCTTCTTGTCTTTCCCTTCCTCGTACCAATCCACGGGGAAGGAGTTGATCTTGCTCACCTCATAGTCCAACACGGGTGTTCCATAAACGGCCTGGTTGAAGTACCAGCGCAAGTCTTTGCCGGAGACTTCCTCGATCGTTTTGAGAAAATCTTCCTTTGTAGGATGGGTGAAGCGATATTTCATGAAGTACGTGCGCATCGCCCGATCCATGGTGTCTTTACCGACGATGCCCTCCAGCGTCTCCAGCACTTCGGCGGTCTTTCCGTACGTAATGCCACCATAGGAAAAGAAGCTGGAATATTCGTATGCCTTTTGGGTCATCGAGTCGAGATCGTACACGCTGAGAAAGAAGAGACGATGCGCGGGACCGTCGCCCAGCTTGACTCCGTGAAAGTCGAAGACCGAGGTGTCGGCTCCTAGGATGTCGCCCAGCACTTTGACTTCGGTATAGCTGTTGATGCCCTCGTCCATCCATGCGTCTTCAAATTCGTTGGTGGCCACCATCCCATACCAGTACTGGTGCCCAAACTCGTGTTCCACCACCGATTCGATATCCCAATTCCCCTGCATGGCATGCCAGGTCGATTCTCCAGTGATGAATGTGGGATATTCCATGCCCCCGGCGGCTGAGCCAGGCTCGGGATCAACCACGGTCAGAGTCTTGTAGGGATAAGGTCCGTACCACTTCTCAAAGCGATCGAGCGTTTCGCGGGTGATTTTTTCGTGACGCTCTGCTTGGTTCCAGTGCGCAGGTTGCATCAAAAAGCGCAGCTTCACCGGCCCCATCTGAGCTTGATAGTTACTCTCGCGTACTTTGTAGCGTGGGCTAACGGTCCACGCAAAATCGTGGATGTCGTCGCCATGATAAGTCACGGTCTTGGTGCCGTCGGAGTTGTTAATGCTGCCGACTTCCACGCCGCTCGCGCCGATCACTTCATTTTGGGGCACAGTAATCTTCACGTCGTAGACGCCGAAGTCGGCAAAAAACTCGGTGGTGTTGTGGTACTGGTGGCAGTTCCAGGCTCCGTGCCACCAAACGCCCACCTTTGGGAACCACTGACCTCCAAGCAGAAAATCGCGCTTCCATCCGGAACGTTCTTGCGTTTCTGGAAACCTGGTTTGAAATGCGATCTTGAACTGCACGAAACCGCCGGGAACGACCGCTTTGGGCAGATGCAAGTCGACGACGGTCCTGTCATCTTTATTGCCATCGTCTGGGGCGATGTATTGCAGGTTCTTCGTCAAATCCCCCTGGCCGACAACCTCAATACTGTTGATGTCCTCCGAGCCGTAATACTTGTCCTCCCACTTGGCATAGTTAACATCGCGGCTGCCCGTAAGTTTGGAATCGCGTACGAAGGTTGCGTTAGGCTGGAACGCATTCTGATAGAGATGGAAAGGGAAGTGGTCGAGCGCCTGCCCGGTGAGGTTGTGATAGGTGAGAACTTCGGTCGCGTCGATGGTATGTTTTGCCGCGTCATATTTCGCGTCGATCTCGTAGTGAACGATGCGCTGCGACATGGGTGTGGGCGAGTTAATCGCAAGCGTAGTGTCGGGAATGGATAACGCGACAGTTTGCGTGGGGCTCGCAGTCGCGGCGGCAGCTTTTGCAGGAGCCTGCGGCGGGGCGGCGGTGGCCGCTTTGCGGCTTACGACAGTGGTGACAACCAACGCTACGGTGACCACGAGGACGACAACCTTCCATCGAATCCGCATGAAAATCCTCACTTGGATGGGCTGCGGCCTTGAATCATACCGCAGCCGCGCGAGCCCAGTCATCTGCATCGCCAGTGCTGGTGAAGCGCACGACGCCATGTCCGCAATCGTTGCGATGGTCCGCGAGATGCCTTGCCGGAGGGAAACGGAAGTGGAGTACAATCCCTGCGGCACCCGTGTTTGCCTGGATGATCTTGTTTCGACGAGAAGGAGGGAACGTATGCTTCCCGTTAAGCAGGGAGACCTCAGCCTTCTGCAGCATCCCGCGTCGCAGGAACTTTTGCACTCGAAGATCCCCGCGCGCCTGGCCTACGTTTGGTCCGACGGCACGCCCCGGGTCGTTCCTATCTGGTTTCACTGGAATGGGCACGACATCGTCATGGCCTCACCCCCCAAAGCTCCGAAGCTCAAAGCATTGGCGAAGAATCCGAAGGTCTCACTGACGATCGACGACAACACCTTTCCCCACAAAGTGCTTCTCATTCGTGGCACCGCCCGGCTCGAACCGGTCGAAGGGATTGTTCCTGAATATGAGGCGGCCGCCGCGCGCTATTTCGACCCGGAGCTGGCGAAGGGGTGGCTCGGACAGTTGCGCACCATGGTCTCTTCGATGGTGCGCATCACAATTACGCCCGAGTGGGTCGGGCTGCTGGATTTTCAGACCCGCTTCCCCAGTGCGCTTGCCGGCTGAACTTTTCCGCGAGATCTTGAGGCGCTTGCGCTTTTGCCGTCTTGCCGACGATACTGGTGTGATTACTCACACTATCTATGAAGACGACAATCTTTCTCGCTGCTCCCGCCGAACTGGAAACCGAGTCCCTGGTCGTGGTTGTGCTGGATCATTCCAACGCTGCCTCCAACGAAAAGGACAAGAAGCCGGAACTGAAAGTGGCCACTGCTGATGCCGCGGTTCAATCTGTCGCCTCCGACCTGCTGGCCAGCGGCGAGGTGACCGGCAAGGCGTTTGAAACGAACCTGCTGCACAAGCCGGCGAAGATGAAGGCAAAACGCTTGCTGCTGATTTCGGGCGGAAGCGCGAAGAAATTCTCGACCTACGATCTGCGGCGCACTGCAGGCGTTGCGGTCCGGGCGCTGAAGTCTCGAGGAATTCGCAGTTTTGCGTTTGTCCCACCTTCCGACATCCCAGCCGGAGAGGCGGTGCGCGCCATCGTAGAAGGTGCCCATGTCGGAAATTTCGATTCCGATTACTACCGCAGTGATCGCAAGGACCAGAAGATTGACGCCGTCACGATCGTCACTACGGGAGACCGGGCCGCGCTCGAAAGAGCAGCGAATGAAGCTCAGATTATCGGTGAATCGCAGAACTTCACGCGGGACCTGGTGAACGAACCGTCCAACCGGATGACGCCCACAATTCTGGCCGACCGCGCGAAAAAGATGTCGGTAGAGGTTGGCCTGAAGTGCGAAGTGTACGGCGCCGACAAGATTAAAGAAATGAAGATGGGCGCTTTCTGGAGCGTAGCCCAGGGTTCCGACGAACCTCCCGCGCTGATTGTGATGACCTACGAACCTGCAGGCGCGCCGGCCAAGCCGGTTCTCGGCCTGGTGGGAAAGGGAATTACGTTTGACACCGGCGGCATCTCCATCAAGCCGGCCGATGGCATGGAGAAGATGAAGTACGACATGGCGGGAGGCGCGACGATGATTGGCGCCATGCGCGCGATTGCTTTGCTGAAGCCGAAAGTCAAAGTGATCGGCATCGTCTGCGCGACGGAAAACATGCCGTCTGGAAAAGCGCAGAAGCCGGGCGATGTACAAATCGCGATGTCGGGTAAATCGATCGAGATCATTAATACCGATGCGGAAGGCCGGCTCGTTCTGGCCGACGGTCTGTACTATGCGCGGCAGCTCGGCTGCACGCATCTGGTCGATGCTGCGACGCTGACAGGAGCCGTCGTGGTCGCGCTGGGATACAACAACGCTGGAATTTTCGCGAACGACGACGATATGTACGACCGCTTCCACAACGCCAACGCGAGAGCCGGCGAAAAGATGTGGCGCATGCCGCTGGATGACGAATACAAAGAGCAGATACGCTCCACGATCGCCGACATCGTCAACTCCGGTGGACGCTGGGGTGGCGCCATCACGGCTGCCATGTTTTTGAAAGAATTCGCCGAGGACACGCCCTGGATCCATCTCGACATCGCCGGCACCGCGTGGATGGAAGATCAAAAACCGTGGATCGCGAAGGGACCGTCGGGAATTGCGCTGCGGAGTCTGGTGGAGTTCGTGAAGAGCTTCGCGGCTTGAGAGATTCTTGGCCACGGATTTCCACGTATCGTAACGGATAGATCCAGACTCCGTGAGTCGTGTGCGAATCTGAATCCCGGGTTTGCTTTCTGCGCATCTGCACAAGGCGTTGAGGGAAATCCGTGCGGTTGCTATAATCAAGTGCGTTCCACACGCTTTCCGTTGGGCTTCAGTCGTTCGTCCCGCCAAAATCGGGCTGAAGCAGACAGTCCTCGCAGGCCGCGAGCAGCGGCACTGGAAACGTGGCCAGGTAGCTCAGGTGGTAGAGCGCAGCCCTGAAAAGGCTGGCGTCGGCGGTTCAACTCCGTCCCTGGCCACCATCATTCCAAAGCACTTACAGCGAATCAAGTGGCTGGAACGTGAGAAAATCACCCACGGTCGATCACCCACTCCTACTGGATGAGCCGAGCGGTTTCCTCGTTTAGACCCATGGCTTCGATCATCTTCGCCTGGGCCTCCATGCGTTTGTCCATGCGCGAGTGCGCGTAGACTTTGAGCAGGATTGAAGGGTCTGCCCAACGCAGCATGTCCTGAATAGTCTTGGAGTCGGTTCCGATCTCGACCAGGAACGAGGTTAACGCGTGCCGGAGGTTGTGGAAGCCGAAACGGTGGCCGTCCGGAATTTCGATCACCTGCTTGGCCGCCGGTCGGAGATGATCTTCCACCAGCATGTTCGGCACCCGTGGTGCTTTGCCTTTGAGCCGGGCGGAGGCGAAAATGAAGTTCTCGTCCCCAGCGTACGCCGTCGTCTCCCGCCAGTTCTTCAACAAGCCCATGACAATGGGATGTAGTACGACAGGTTTCTTCGAGGCGGCTGATTTTGGTTCTCCGAACTTGCCCCGTACGAAAGTTGGAGACCACCCGGATACGAAACTGACTCCAGTCGACATGTTTCCACCTCAATGCAAGAACTTCGCCGATCCTCAATCCGGTCACAGCAACCAGTAACGTCAACAGCCGCGGGAATGCTTGAATGCGGCAGATGATATTCCAGGCTTGCTGCGGCGTCACAAGGATGACTGTCGGCACCTTCACTGCCACCTGCGACACACAACCTCCTCACGCAACGAATCACCCACGGCAATCACCCACGGTTCTTGCGTTATCGTCGTACTTTCCAGTGTTTAGCAGTCCCACGGCAACCATTGAAGTTGTTGGAAACACTGGAAATCCGAGTCCTGAAAAGCCTAATGTTGCGACTTTGAACGGGTTCCTCATCAACTTCATTCAACGGAACTTAGCGAAATGTGACCGACAGGATTCAGAGGAAATCACCCACGGCGATCACCCACGAGGACGTAAAAGACCAAAGCGCGTTTCCCATTAGCTATCTGGTGAAACTTCCCCCAAGCCGACTTCTGGACAGCGCCTCATTGGGCGGGAGATCTCACCTGCTAATCTCAGTGACCTGCTCAGCACCCACGCCTGTTAACGTCAACAATCGCGCAATGTGCTGGTCAGCCCGACATGCCCCGCACACCACAACGACTGTCAATCTCTCCATCTTTAGATCTCTGTGCATAACAGAGCCTTAACTCTTGTCGAGGTCCTTGCACGCTAGTACCACTGATTTTAGACCGAACCAGGATGCACTCTTTGGATACACCCCGCTATTTATCGCTACGTAAAATTGGGTGTGTTGCGGTATCGCGACTGGAGTGTGCGACATGTTTCCAGCGATTCGGTTCAAGCACTGGGTAATCGCGGGCACGCTGCTATTGGGTGTGATGTTGTCCCCTCTCCTTGGATATGCTCAATTACCTCCCGCTCCCCCAACGCCCCTGGGCTTGCCGATCTCCCGATCCGGTGCCTCCCAGACCTTACTCCCGCTGTGTGGGTCGCCCGGCATTCATAGACTCAAGCCAGCCGACAATGAAGCTTCGCTACCTCCGGTTGCATTTTGAGCTGCTGGAGCTTTCTGCACGGATAAGGACCGTTACTTTGCTCGACGGTGAACCGGCGATTTAGTTCCTTGCGAACTCTGGGACAGTTGAAACCATTGAGTCTCTCCCACACGCGAGAAATTGATGTTCAGCGTTCCAGTGCTTGGAGTTCCTCCGCCAAGCGGTGTCGCGCTGACTCCTGCGGGCAGCGAGATGGCGTCCGGCCCGGCCGCGGCAGCGTGTATCACCAAAAGATTTCCGTCGGTCATAATCACATCGCCTGTGCTGCTCCAGATGTGAACACCGGCGATCTGCAGAAGGGCTCGAAGAGCATCGGGACTGGGTGAATAGTCCGAAGCCAAGGGATTGTAGAAATCACCGAGGCAATACTCGCCGGAGAAGATGGACTCGAAGTTCCCCACTTTCTTCCGAGCACTAGAGACTAGGCCATCCGTCTGATACACACCCAATGTCTCGGCGGCGGGATCGTTCACGGTCAATCGTGGGGAGATGGGATTGTTGTTCTGATTCGGAAGGCCAATGATTAGACCCCAGTTGTAACCCGCCATCGAACCGGTGCCATTAGTGTAGCCGTACCCATCAGACTGGCTCAGTTGGATTCCGGTCAGAGTGGATGCTCGAGTAACATCGGAACCATTCGGTCCAAGAAAGCCGGGCGCGTACTGCCATATCGCAGTGGAACCCTCAGCATTCAATCGAGAATGCATCTGCGTGATTTGGCTGTCAGTCAGATAATTCGTGTTCGCAAAGATGTAGACCTGAGATGGCGGAAGAACACCGTCGATAAAGTCGTCGAGCGTATAAATACCGTAAGAAACGCCTGCTTTGGCCAGCGCATAGCGCAACATAGCGCGCTGCGCGCCAAACATATCCTCATCACTGCGTTGGTAAAGGATCGAATTGCGGTCAATGATCAATGCAACATCCGGCTTCAGGGGTTTCGGATTCGCATAGATTTCATTGAACTCTGGACTCCCGTATTGAGACATCAGAGCCCAGATCGATGGATCAGTGTAGCCGCCATCTTCGTTGATATCGAACCACCAGGTGCCCGAACGATGCACCAGAATGCTGGCAAGTTCTCGCGAGAGAACGTCCACTGTTTCGGTGACACTGGAAGTGGGAGACCCGCTGCAGATTACTGGCGGAGAGGAACTATGCTCTGACAAATACGTGCAAAGATCAATTTCATTGAACCAGAGCTTGCCATTTGCATTATAGGAATCGACCGGAACTCCTTCTTGGCCTGCATTCCCCGCATTGCGAGCAAGATATGTAAACGCTCCTCCAAGAAAGTCGACGTTCTGAGAGGACAAAATCTGATTTACATCCAAATGCCCATTGAAGCTGCCCATCAATTCGATAAGGTAACCGTTGTGGACCCCTACCAGTCGCTTGTTCGCACTGCCTGACTTGATTGCCTGTGTTCCAGCGATAATTCTCTGTAAAGTCAGATCTGAAACGTACGACGAGTAATCCACCCAGTCTTGCTCCTGCGGAAGTTGGTAGAAGGCAGTGGCCGTTGCTCCCGGAGGACCGTTGAAGATGCTGTACATGGGGAAGCGCCCGGACTGCGGCGCGGGGACCTGCGCGGTGGCGATGGTCACAGGCATACCCCACGCTGCACTGAGATCAGCATCGGTGCCGTACTTTTGTTGAAGCCACGCCTGAAAATGCTGCGTATTGACCGGGCTGTAATCTGGGCCTCTCCATAACTCAACGGGATACCACTCTCCCGTTCCACCCCAATTCAGGATGTAACCGAGGATGTGGTCGGCATACGAACTGTTTTCGTAGTGCTGGAGCAGGTGAGGAATGCTAGTGAGAAAGCCGTTGAAGCATGTGTCGGAGGCCATCGAGATGTGGTAGCTATCGCCGTTGTTGGAGACGCCATCAGGGTAGAGGATGTAATCGGCGGAAGTGAGTGGTACCGGAGGTTTCCAGCCTGTCCCGGGTGTTAAAACCACGTTCACGATCAGAAGGGCCCGCGGGTTAGCTGCCATTACATTATCCAGAACCTGATCAGGAACGGAAAAGTCCAGAGGAGCAGTATTCTGGTTATCCCACGGCCAGGAATTGAGAGAAACCGAAATCGTATTCACGCCCGCTGAGGCTGCATCCTGCGCTTCCGGAGCGAGGAACTGAATATTGTTAGGAAAATTCTGCGGGTACCTAAACCATAGAGGTGGTGCTGGCTGACCATTAACGATCAACCGCGCCACGCCGTTCACGGTATCCACGTGAGACTCGCTAATGCCGCTGAATCCAGCAATCTGCGGAACTGTCGCTGATGCAGATGCAAACTTGGTGGAGTCCGTGGTCGAACTTGCGGTGAGCGTCACGCTCAGATTCGCCGCGGGAAGAGTGACCGGGGGAGTGTAAGTTGTCGGAGCGCCACTCGCAGTTGACGTGGGCGACACTGTCCCGCACGGGACTGACGAACAGGTCAGCGTCCACGTGACGGTTGCCCCGGAACCGGTGTTGATTGTGGCGGCGAACTGCTGCGTGGATCCTGGCTGCACTGTAACGCTTGCCGGCGAAATGCTGATAGGTGGTGGAGGCACGGTAACGCTGCTACTGCCATTGCCCCCGCATCCCAAGCTGGCGACTGTAGCGCCAAGTAGAGTCAGCACCCCTGATATTCGTTTTCTGAAGGTCACGCGCACCTCGCTACGGAGGACAATTAGTTAGGCCTCGCTGATCCAGACACAAGGCGACCCAAATTAAGGCGCTTCAATAGCTGTTCGCGCAGATCTTGTTGAACTATGCCTTCAGGACGTTCGCCATTCACCGTCGCTTCGGTACGGTTCCCTGCTGTATGCGCGCAGTTCTGGTCGCTCGCGTGCTGCTCGTCGCAGGGGATTAGGAGAACAGCATGGTACGCACCGTTTTGATCGATACCAGTGCCGACGATCTCGCCCTCGTCGTTGATGTCGTTGCCGTTGTAGATTGCTAACGCGCCCGGCTGGATAAGGTCGTTCAAGTCAGTCATCACGCCGTCCTGCCAGATGAACCCGTGGGCGTTGAAGTTTGTATCGAGAGAGATGCCTACCACCTGTCCTTTGTCGTTAAAGCCAAAGCTTGCGCTGATGAAGTTGAAATTGGGTAAGACGCCAAGGTCTGTCATGACGCCCTTCTGCCAAAGGAAGGCGTGCACGATGGGGCCATACAAAATGGTTTCTGCGTTGGATTGGCCGATCACCTGACCCTTGTTGTTGATCGCCCAGGGGAAGGTGTACGGAACAGAGCCTCCTAGTCCACCAATGTCAAAGGGGACCCCGTTGTGCCAAATGACGCCCCGCAGCATCGCCGCGTTATTGGTGTTGTTCACGACAGCGCAGGCCCCCGACTGGCCGACGGCATCACCGCGGTCGTTGATGCCGATCCCCATGGAAGCGTCGTCTCCGGGATATGGAGGTAGTACCTGCATTTGCCCGGGCTTCGGGCCCCAGACCACGCCTTGAAGGTTCAATTGCTGAGGCGGGGTGCAGGTTGGATCCGGGTTGCCTGTCTCCGCGAATCCCACTACTTGTCCACGATGATTAATGTTGGCGGCGTAGCCGTTGTTCCCGCCTAGCGTCGGCAAAGCAGTCATGTGTCCGTTCTCCCACAAGAACGGCGCGCAGATGAGACCCGTACCAAAACTGCAGAAGTCCTCGGCCAAAGGATCGGTTTGTGAAGTCTCGGCGTAGCCGGCGACGAATTCCCGGTCGACTTTCTCCGGGAAGTTGATGATGCTGTTCAATCCGCCCAAGGTCCCCAGGTCGGTCATTGTGCCGTGGCGCCAAAGGAAAGCATGCGCGCCCTGATTGCCTGTCGCCTCCGCTGCGCCAACTGCCCAGCCCCGGTTGCTGATGCCTTCGGCGGAGGCAAAGTCTACGGTGCCGCCCAGCTGACCCAGATCCTGCACGACATAGTAGGTCTGCTTCTGTTGATACTGTTGAGCTTGGGCGGCAAGCTGAATCGGCGTTGCCATCGCGGTCAGCAAAGTAACGGCGGTGATGAATTTCCAGGCTGTAAATGTCATGTCCTTCTCCTAGTGTGCGCAGCCTGCGTGATTTGGGGGCTGAAGCAGGCGTTGTCTTTCGGGTGTTTCTAACTGGTTGCCCACTCGAAAGTCGTCGGGAAAAGGTGAGATTAAGGTGAGAATTTGGTGGGAAGACCGTCGTCCGACCGCCGTCATCACCCCGATTTTCCGTTTGTCCGTACCGCTAAGGCGCTATAATGACTGGCCTTAGCTTCCTCCGGGGATGGACCGTGGCAACAAGCTTCCGATTTGGCCCCTGGCTGGTTGAGCCCAGCCTGAATACCGTTTCGCGCAACGGCTCCTCCGTTCATCTCTCTCCCAAGGTCATGGGCGTCCTGGTATGCCTGGCCCAGCACGCTGGTGATACCGTTCCAAAGGAAACACTGCTTCAAACGGTCTGGCCGGACACGTTTGTAGGCGACGATGTCCTGAAGGGCTGCGTCTCTGAGTTGCGCCGCGCGCTAGAGGACGACGCTCGTGACTCTAGAATCATCCAGACCATCCCCAAGAGTGGATACCGGTTGACCGCTCCAGTTGAATGGATGAATGGGGCTCGAGGCACAACAGCGGAGCGGTACGAACCAGAGACTTCGCCCGTCAGACCTGCAACTGCCCGGAGTTTAAGGGCAGCAGGGTTGGCAGCAATAGCTGTTGTTCTGTTTTTCCTGCTTCTGGTCGCTTTCAATATTGGCGGGGTGCAGGCCCGGCTAAGAGCTGGCGGCCGTTCTCCCCAAATTCGTTCCGTAGCAGTGCTGCCTCTGCGCAGTCTTTCCTCCGATCCTGCCCAGGAATATTTTTCCGACGGACTCACGGACGGTCTGATCACTGACCTGGCACAGGTCCGTTCCCTGCAGGTGATTTCGCACACCTCCACGAACCAATACAAGGACACGAAGAAGTCGCTGCCTGAAATCGCCCGCGAACTGAACGTGGACGGAATCATCGAGGGCACAGTGCAACGCTCGGGTGATCGCGTGCGCATTAACGCGCAGCTCATCTACGGTCCGTCCGACAGACACGTGTGGGCCAACACCTATGAACGGGACATGCGTGACGTGTTTGCGCTTGAACGCGACGTCACTGAGGATATAGCCCGGCAAGTCAAGGTACGGCTCGACGGACTGCGGCAGGGCTCATCAGCGGGACCGAAGCCCGTGGACCCCAAGGTTCTGGAGGCTTACCTACAAGGCAATTATCACTTCGGTCGCTACGGCGAAGGGGGCGGCCAGGAAGAACAAAGGAAGGCCGCCGAATACTACCAGCAAGCTATCGACGCCGATCCCACTTTCGCACCTGCTTACGATATGTTGGCCTCGACCCACATGAACCTCCTGCGGGGATCAAGCGAGGACGTAGCAATCGCCAGAAAAGCTGCAGAAAGAGCCACTGAGCTCGACCCAAACTTTTCCGACGCCCGAGCCACTTTAGGAATCCTCAAGTGGCAGCCCTACTTGGAGTGGCGAGGAGCGGAAGAAGATCTTAGGCGAGCGATTGAGCTCAACTGGAATAACGCGTTTGCCCGGGGCGCTCTTTGCAACTTGTTGGTTGTTTTGGGACGCACGGAGGAAGGCTTGCGAGAATGCAAAATCGCCCAGCAGCTCGATCCCAACAACGACAACTCGTCTCTAAGTCTCTTTCATGCCCGCGATTACGACGGTTCGATTGCCGTAATCAGGATGTTCCTCCAGAAGGACCCCAATAATGGCCAGCTCCACTGCTACCTCTTCGGGCCATACTTCCAGAAGAAGATGGAAAAGGAAGCCTTCGACGAGATGGCACAGTGTTGGTCGCTGTTTGGGCTTTCGCAAGCCGCGGAGAATATGCGTCACGCTTTTGCCATTTCGGGATACCGAGGAGCGGCACGACAGTGGGCCAGAGAAGTGGAGCACCTGCAAGAGACCAAGCAGGCCTATCTACCCGGGAATCTGGCCGAAGCCTACACCATCCTCGGCGACAAGGACCGCGCCCTCTACTGGCTGAATCAGGCCTACGAGCATCGCGAGATGGTCAGTGTCGATGGGGGCGTGTTCTTTCTCGGATCGGACCCGATGTATGATCCACTGCGCTCCGACCCAAGATTCAAAGACCTGCTCCGCCGGGTTGGGCTTCCGCAGTAATCGAGTTGTCATGGCTGCTACCACTCGAAAACTCGCGCAGATTTTAGTATTGGCTTTTGCGGCATGGGTGGCGCATATCAGTCCCACCTACCCTCTGTTTGCCCAAACCACGGTCGGCACTGGAAGCATAGTGGGAACTGTGAGTGATCCATCGGGCGCTGTCGTCAGCGGGGCCACGGTAACGATCACCAATCTTGCGACTGGGCATCTGATTAAACTCGCTACGAATTCCTCCGGCTCTTTCAATTCTGGTGCCTTGATTCCCGGCGATTACAAAACGCGGGTAACGGCGACGGGCTTCTCTACAGCCGAAATGCTGGTAACCGTGCTTGTTGGCAACACGGCTACGGAGAATGTGACACTGCAAATCGGGCAAGAAAAGGAAGTTGTCGATGTGCAAGGGGCAGAAATGCGCGTGAATACTGAGCAACCAACCGTGCAGGGTGTATTGTCGACTGAACAGATTGAAAACTTGCCGGTCAACGGCCACAATTTCCTGGATCTGGCACAGTTGGAACCCGGCGTTCAGATTCAGGATGGAGCCGACCTGGGCGGCAAGGACGGCTTCTCGTCCATTTCGTTTGGTGGGCGTTTTGGCCGCGATGCTCGGATCGAAGTCGACGGGCTCGATGTCTCGGATGAAATCATCGGTTCAACGACGATGAACATTCCTGCCAGCGGAATTCAGGAATTCCAACTCAGCCAATCAAGCCTGGATCTTTCCACGGAACTAACCTCATCTGGCGCAGTTAATGTGACCACGCGTTCGGGAACCAATGACGTTGATGGCGATGCTTTTGGTTTCTTTCGTGACAGTTCACTGGCTGCAGCATTGCCTGCCCCGCCAGGTCTTTCGGAGCCCTTTCAGCGCTCCCAGTACGGCGGGCGTGTGGGTGGGCCGATTCTCAAGAACAAGGTGTTTTACTTCCTGGATGCAGAGCGCACGCAGCAGCATTTGCAAGCACCGGTCCTGGTGGCGCCACCGTTCGAGCAGTATTCCGGCGCCTTCAGTGCACCCTTTACGGAAACGAACCTTCTCGCCAAGGGCGATCTTCAACTGGCTCACTCCGTGCACGCCTTCTATCGCTTCGCCTACTTTAAGAACACATTTGTGACAAACGGCCAGGCAGGTTTCTCGATTTACAAGGGTGAGAACATCACTCGCACCCACGTTGCCGGTTTCGACTTCAACACCGGTAGCCTCTCTCACAGTTTACGCTTCGAATACTTGAGAACTGAGAAGGATACAACTGACGGGACCAATGGGAGTAGCCTCCCTTTTGCCAACATCGGATTAGGGCTAGGAGTTGGTAGCCTCGCGACCGGGCCCGCCGGCAATGCTACGTCGACAGGTGGGCAACGCGACTACCAGTTCAAGTACGATGGCAGCAAGACTCTACGCTTGCACATCATCCGCTACGGCGTCGATTTCAACCGCATTGCCGTCGCTGCTTTTGTGCCCTTCTATAACTTGGCACCATTCCTCTCCACAAATGTTGGAGCTTCCGAGGAAGCCTTCGCGCAAACAGACCCTTTCGGCCCGGGTGGCGATACGAACCCGCTCAATTATCCAGTGGAATATGTTGTTTTAGGCAACGGTCTCGGCTACTTCAGTACCACGCCAGGGCTCGGTCTACCCGCTGGAGCCTTGTTCCTCCACCGCCTCGGCCTTTACATAGGGGACAGTTGGAAGTGGAAGAGAAATTTCACGTTGACTTATGGTTTGCGCTACGTGCGTGAGACCGGCCGCACCGACAGTGATTATCCTGCTATTCCGCAGGTCAGCGCTTTGATTTCCGGCCTCGGAAGTCCAGTCCGGCAGCCGAACTTGAATTTTGCGCCGCAGCTCGGTTTTGCCTGGGATCCGACCGGCAAGGGCAAGACCTCCGTCCGCGGCGGCATCGGCCTTTTTTATGAGAATGTCCTAGCGAATATCGCCGCATTCGATCTCTTGAATCGTTCAACGACGGGCGCATTCAGCCAGACGCCGACCGCATGTGCTGCAACCGCCTCGCCGTTGCCGGTGGTTATTCCAGGAGGAATGCTCCAGCCAATGTTTTGTGGCACGCCGTCTGGAGGTCCAGTAGCCATCGGAACGGTGGCCAACCAGATTGTGGCATTTCAAGAGCAATACCAACAGGACTCTCCGTTTAGTTTGAATACACCGAACCCAAACTATATTGGAACACTCCTGCAACAGGGGCTCGCAACCGGCTCTTATCCGACCATGTATGACCCCAACTTCCAGACGCCGCGGTCCCTACAGATGAACATCGGTATCGAGCATGAACTCCGTCCGGGAATGGTCCTGAGTGTCGATTTCATGCGCAATGTGCAAACGCATTTTCTTGTCGGAATCGATGAGAACCGCACTGGTGACATCCATTACTTCAATAAGTCAGCCGCAATTCGGGCGATTAATGCGACACTGACCAACTGTGGTGTGACCTCGATTCAAGCGGGGATCACCGGACCCTGCCCCTCCGGCTTCTACACGGACGCGGACGGAACCCCCCGTCCGCTGCTGATTAGCGATTTCGCCGATAACGGCTTGACCTCTTCCTCTGATTTTGGCGCCGCGTGCTCGTCTGCCTCCGGGCCCAGTACTCACGTTTGCGCGTTTCCGGGCGTCAATTCCAATGCGCCACCTCTGCCGTTACTCAATACCATCGGACGCTCGGTATACAACGGATTGCAGACGAAGTTGAGGCAGAATATGCCGCACCCGATCCGAGGCGTGCGCGCTTTGAACCTGCAGATCTCATACGCCGTGTCCCGATTCGAGAACACGGGTGGGGCCAATACCATCGGTCCCGCCGCGGGGGACCAGGACAACGGTATCCCCGCGCTCGATAATGCCAATCCCAACCGCTACTTCGGACCATCGGCGATGGATCGCACGCACCAGCTTTCCTTTGGTGGCTATGCGGAGTTACCCGGCGGATTGCAAGTGGGGCTGATCGGGCATTTCTGGAGCCCGCTCTCGACCACAATGTGGGTGCCGAATACCAACCTGGGGCGAGGGGAGATCTTCCGCACTGATTTTACCGGAGATGGAACTGTTCAGGATCCTTTACCCGGAACGCACTTCGGAAACTTTGATCGCGGAATCGACGCATCGCACATCAACAACGTAATCACAAAGTATAACAACACTTATGCCAACCAGTTGACGCCTGCCGGCCAGGTGCTAGTTCAGAATGGGCTGTTTACACCAGCACAGCTCGGTGCAGGCGATTCGCTCTGTTACAACAACCCAAACAACTTGCCCGTCAATTCGTTGTGCGCGATTGCTCCGTCGGTGCCCCTGGCACCACCGGGACAAGTCAATCTGTCTTGGCTGCGAGCCTTAGATCTGAACGTCCGTTGGTCCCGCACCCTTCGCGAAAGGCTCACTGTGCAACCGAGCGTCGGCTTCTACAACGTGTTCAACTTCGCGAATTTTGACTTGCCGGCGGCCTCGCTCAACGGATTGCTGACGGGAGCTGCCGGCCAGATCAATGGCACAACCCGCGCTGGACACAACGTAGATCGCGTCGGTGTCGGCACGGGTGTCTATTCGCTCGGTGCGCCTCGGCAGATCGAGTTCGGGTTGCGGGTCACGTTCTAGCTCAACTGCCGGATTTGCTGTGGACCTAGAGTTTCGCAACTCACGAAGAATCATCTTCCCGTTGAACCTGGTAGCGTGAACTCAACCAAAACCCGTCAACCGTGTGTTTCCTCTGACGCTTACCTTCTTTTGAGTTTTTGAGTGGCCGCTTGCCCGAAATCAAACGTTACGCGGTCCAGAAACTAGCTTCGAGGAAGTTAGCCGGATTGGTATCGTGAAGTCGCATTCTGGGAACGAATGCGGCGGTTGTGTTTTTCCCTCGGCCGAGCGAGGTGGTCAGCCGAACGCCAATCGCAGAGGCTGAAATCACCCACGGCAATCACTCACGGTCCTCCCGTCTTTGTCGTATTTTCCAGTGTTTAGCAGTCCCACAGCAACCCTTGAAGTTGTTGGAAACACTGGAAATCCGAGTTCTGAAAAGGCTGGCGTCGGCGGTTCAACTCCGTCCCTGGCCACCATGTTTTTCAGTGACTTAGCAGACCAGCCCGAAATTTCACACCTGTGATTTCACACCTGTGGTCGCTTGCGGCCCCCTAACTTCCCGATGGCCGACATTCCAAACGGCACTTCGGATTCACGTCGGAGCAAGCGCAACGCTAATAGGGAGAATCAGACAAACCGCCCGCCTAGGTAAATGTGAAGGTCGTGGTGATACATGGCCGCGAGTTCAAATGCTCCGAACAAATCAAGCACTCTTTCACAGAATTCGGTGTAGCCACCTACCCTGCTTACGGTACCGGCCTTGGTATCGAAGATGACGATGGCGCGGAACACGGGTATGGAAGTAATCTGGCCGTGTCGCTCACTTCTGTATCACGCCTGTAGTCGTTCAGTTCACCGCGTTTGACGGCGTCATCATCGACGCCAGCATGTCGTCCTGCGCGGCCAGACGATCCTCGCTCATGCTGTCGGCGTAAATTCCGAGCGTCATAGACACGTCGCTGTGGCGGAGCATTTTTTGCACCGTCTTCACGTCTGTACCCTTCCGCACGAGGAAACTCAGCCAAGCTATGGCGCAGAACCCGGAATGCGCCTTCTCTCCTTGCTTTAAGCACGCCCGCCTTCACCGCAGCCGGACGGAGATGGTTTTCGACCAGCTCGGGACGTTATAATCGGCATCTGTAAAAATGAGGTTGTTCCCGCGAGAAGGAGTTCATCGCGGCGCGCAACCAACCGCGCTGCCTAGTCCCTGACCGGCATTCGCTCGCGGCGAAGGTCTGACGTTATCTCAACCGCTATTCCAATGGCTGACCGCTAGCAAAGGAGAAACCCATGGCGAAGAAACATGCTGACACAAACGATACCGCACGAATCAACGCTCAGCCCCGTTTTCACCAGCGGGCGAGCGCAATTCAATCTTATGGGACCGTGAACCACTTGCTGCCCCTCGAACTGGAAGAACCGGTTCGACTGGAAATGACCGAGCAGTTGAACCAACTCCTGGCTGACACGATGACGCTGCGCGACCTATACAAGAAATCACACTGGCAGGTGGCGGGTCCAACGTTTTATCAATTGCATCTGCTCTACGACAAGCACTACGACGAGCAGGTTGAGTTGGTCGACGCAATTGCGGAGCGCATTCAGTTGCTGGGGGGAGTGAGCTTGGCAATGGCGGCCGACGTCGCCGAAACCACGCAGATCGAGCGGCCTCCTCGTGGCAGGGAAGAAGTGCCGGTTCAACTGTCACGATTGCTCGACGCGCATCAGGTCATTATTCGCCAGGTTCGAACCCTGGCGCGCCGCGCCTCCGAACTGGGGGATGACGGAACAAATGATCTGGTGGTGAGTGACGTGCTTCGCACGAACGAACTACAGGTGTGGTTCCTGAGTGAGCATCTCGTCAACGTTCCGTTAGTCAAAGCGAACGAACCGTCGGCCAGTGCGGCGTAGAAGGTTGAAAAGCAAGATCTGAGATCGACGGGATCAGGGCTTTCAGGAGACGTGCAAAATGTGTGCTTTGTTGGGCCCTTCTGCTGATCGAGCGGAATGTTGGCCCCACTTATCGCTGGATTCGTGGAAGGATACGTATGCCACCCTCCACATGTGGACGCAGATCGTAGGTAAGGTTCGATTGAGCTTGACTCCGCTCGTGAACCACTGGTGGAACGTCCCCTTGTACGTGACCGCTCGGGGCTTAACCACGGCTCGCATGCCATATGGCAGCCGGTCGTTTGAGCTGTGGTTCGATTTCCGGAGACATCAGCTTGTCTGCGAAACCAGTGACGGAATCCTGAGGAATCTTGCGCTCGCTCCGCGATCGGTCGCTGATTTCTATCAGGAATTCATGAGCATGCTTCAGTCTGCGGGCATCGAGGTCAAGATCTGGCGCATGCCCGTCGAGATCCCGAATCCAATTCCATTCGATCAGGATCGAGTACACTCGTCGTACGATTCGAAAGCTGCCGAGACATTCTGGCGCATTCTGTTGTCGGTGGATTCCGTCCTTCACCAATTCAGGTCGGGATTCATCGGCAAGTCCAGTCCCGTGCATTTTTTCTGGGGAAGTTTTGACCTGGCGGTAACTCGTTTCTCCGGCCGCCGAGCGCCCGACCGGCCGGGCGCGGATGCGACCACGCGTGAGGCCTACTCCCATGAAGTAAGCAGCATCGGTTTTTGGCCGGGTGGAGGAGAGATTAAGGACGCTGTTTTTTACTCTTACGCAGCGCCTGAACCGCAGGGATTCAAGGAGGCGACGGTTCGTCCACCCCTCGCTTTCTACGACAAGGATCTCAACGAATTCCTTCTCATGTACGACGACGTTCGGAAGGCTCCATCGCCGAGCGCCGCCTTATTGGATTTTTGCCAGAGCACGTATGAAGCGGCGGCCAGCCTCGGCAAATGGGACCGTGAAAGCCTGGAGAGGCCAGTCCTATAGCTGGAGGCGGCAAACACTCAGAACCTCGGTAATCTCTGCAATCGCCAGACCGTCGGAGAACCGCAACTCCACCATGCGGCTCTGCTGCTCGTCGAACCTGTCAAATCCCGCAAAGCGTCGTCGAGCGCGACTACATCCCGGTTTCGCACTTGAGGCAGTACGATCGATGCATCGAGTTCGAAACCGAGATACTGCGCAGCGCTCGGCTGCTCCGCGACCTCGGGCGTGCTAGCGAATGTCGGTTCCGGTCGCATAGGCTTCTGTGCGGCCTCTCACCTTTTGGCTGATATTCTGCACCTTGTCGCTGATGGAATTGCGAAGTTCCGCCCCGCTCGACGGGGCCAGCAACATTCCGGCAGCAACCCCCACCCCGATTCCTGCCGCGAAACTGGCGAGGTTGCGAACCATCCTATCTTCTCTGGGATAGACCACGCTCCTCGCGTCCTCTGCGAGCTGCGAAGCGCGATCTGAGGCTCGATCAATCTGATCGGCGGTCTCCCGGGTGACGCCGCGATACAATATTTGTTCTACTCGGAAAAGCGTTCCGAAAGAGGCCTCATGACGACCACTCATTCACCTCGTCCGCAAGTCGCCGCGGAAGTTCCGGCAGTTCCCCTTACCACCGAAGGTTATAGCGTGCTCCACCAGATGCTTCGCCTCCGTTGGCCCGCGTGGCGCGCGCTGCCGCCCTCGGAGAAATCGGCTATCGCAGAAGAAGCCTCACGCGCCCTCTCCGCCATGGAGAAGAACTCTGCGGGCCAGTCCGCGCTCTTTTCGCTCATCGGGCACAAGGGCGACTTGATGCTGATCCACTTCCGCAACTCCTTCGCCGATCTGAACCAGGCGGAACTCAAGCTGGCCAACCTGCGACTCAGTGACTATCTTGAGCCGACGACCTCGTACCTCTCGATCATCGAGCTCGGCCTCTATGATTCGACGTTGAAGATTTACAAAGAGCTGACCGACCAGGGAATCGAGCCGCACTCCGACCAGTGGAAAGCCGAGATCGAGTGCAAGCTGAACCGTCACCGGGAGGCGATGAAGCCGCGCCTTTATCCCGAGATTCCGTCCAACCGCTACGCCTGTTTCTATCCGATGGACCGCCGGCGCGGCGAAGACAAGAACTGGTACAAGCTTCCCATCGAAGAGCGCGCCCGCCAGATGAGCGATCACGGATTAATCGGCCGCCGTTACGCGGGCGAAGTCCGGCAGATCATCAGCGGCTCAATCGGCTTCGACGACTGGGAGTGGGGCGTCGACCTTTTCGCAGACGAACCCCTCGTCTTCAAGAAGCTGATCTACGAAATGCGCTTCGACGAAGTCAGCGCGGTCTACGCCTTGTTCGGTCACTTTTACGTGGGAGTCAGAGTCCCGGCCGCGAAGTTGGAGAACTTGCTCGCAGGCGAACTACCCGAAGCGCAATAGAATCCTCACCACGGAGTCACAGGGGCACAGAGGAATCCAGCTGAGTTTTCCTCGGTGACTCGGCGCCTCCGCGGTCAGATAACGGAGACCCCATGTCAACCCTCGGCCTCATTGAATACAAAGACGCCAGCCCCGAAGTCCGCGCCGTCTACGACGACATCATGGCCACCCGCAAAACGGACTGGATTAACAATTTCTGGAAGGCCATCGCCCACGATCCCGCCACGCTGAAGCGCACCTGGGACGATATCAAGCAGATCATGGCTCCCGGCGCCCTCGATCCACTCACCAAAGAACTGATCTACGTCGCCGTTAGCGTGACCAACCAATGTCACTACTGCATTGCCTCGCACACAGTGTCCGCGCAAAAGAAGGGGATGACGGACTCCATGTTCAAAGAATTGATGGCGGTCGTCGGTATGGCCAACGAAACCAACAAAATGGTCACGGGATATCAGGTGGAAATCGACGATCAGTTCAAGAGCAATCGTTAGCCGTCGCGGAAAATTTCAGGGCACCGCTTCCGCGATGCCCTGAAGTCCCGAATCAAGGCCAGCTTTGGCCGATGGGATTCCCGCTACTTTGCGCTCCGTTTTGCAGCCCGCTTTGAGGGCGGCATCACACCCTTTTCCGGACGTTCCTTCTCAATCACGTCGGAAAGTTTGTGCAGCGGCTTGTCGCCCGCCGAGGAAAACTGCGGACCAGCCTCAGCCACGCTCAGCCCCTGCGCGGTGTTCATGGCCTCGTTGAACGTCGATCCCGACTTGGCGGCAGCTACCGCGAACACCCCATGGGGAACGCCGTTGTTGAAGACCGTTGCGATATAGTCCCCGACCATCAGCCCGTTCTGCGAGTTAGCCAGCCAAGTGAGCTGCATCGCACCAGTCAACTTCACGGGAGCGTTCCAGGTCTTTCCCCCATTGTGAGAAGAGACGTAGCCCACAAAAAGTTGGCAGGTCGACTGCGTGCATTTGGATTTCGGATAGAAGTAGTAGTGAATCGCCACGTGCGTGGTCGCGCCTGAGGTTGCCGGGTCAATGCCGATGCCCGGGATGAAGTGGTCGACCGTGCTGCTGGTGGGATCGATTGGAACGCGCGTCACTTTCGACCATGTCACGCCGTCGCTCGACGTGCTATAGACTAGATCGTTCGTCGAACAATTGCTGCGGAAGCGACAATCTTCCCACACGACCCAGACCGTCCCTGCACCATCTACGGTTGCCGTGGGCAGGGGACCGCTGCGAATGCCTCCGGCATCGGTATGACTCTGTATGCTGGAAATCGTCACAGGCTTCGACCAAGTCTTGCCGCCGTCGGTCGACGTGAATGACGACATGCTATTGGTCTCGATGGGCACAACCACGGTTCCACTGGGCTGCACCAGCGGCTGACCGCCGATGCCCGTAGCGCGGTTCGCGGTGCCGATCGCCGGACTCCAGGTGAGGCCCCCATCGCTGGACGTGCTCATCAGGATTCCGTCTCCCGTGAAGGGATTGTCCCACTCGACATAGCAGTTGCCGTAAAACGGACTCGCAGAATTGCTGTCGCATACGATCCAGTTCTTGTCGGAACTAGCCACGTTGGGTCCGACGCTGACCGGATTGTCCCAGGTGAACCCGCCGTCGGTAGAGCGGCTTACCACCACGGCAGGGGTCTGCGTCGTGTTCGAAATCGGAAGCGATGCAATCATCCACACGCTGTGCCTGGCGTCAAAAGCGACCGCGGGATCGCTGGCCGCGTCGTAGGGGCCGCCGCCGTTGCCGGTTGTCAGGCCGGGCAAGAATCCGTGCGACCAGGATGTGCCGCCATCGGTGGATGTGGCCCAACCGATTGCAGTGGCTCCGCCCGGTACGATGCGCCCGGTCTGGAAGGCCGCCACCAGCGTGCTGCCGTTCGCCAGCATGTGCGGCTCAACTTCAGTTGCGTGCTGTCCCGGGCCGACAGTGAACGGGTCGGAACTGATCTGCGTGAGAGTGGTCGAAAGAGAGTCTTGCGCGGGCGCGAGTGGAGCCTCTACCAGTGCGGTGCCGAGTGCGATCGCAAGCAAGGAACACAGAGTCTTTCCAGACAGATTCGCTGCAAAGAGGCAAGCAGAGAAAACGCGATTCATGAGAGTCCTTATGAGAAAGTGATTTGCACAACGAGTTGCCACGAAAATGGGCAGGGCATTCGCGGGGCCGGGACCTTTGCGCGATCGTTTCGATCGTGCCGCTGAACATATCCCGGGTGTGGAACTCGTGTCAATGTGAACAGTTTTGCAACCCTTCCGCAGGCGGGGTGGGGTTGGTGGGGCGGAAGTCTCAGGATTTTCTGGAAGATCTCTTCCGTTGCCGGGAACTTGTAGGTTTGGGGGCCAAGGTCTTGAACTCGTGCGCTTTCATATCCACGCGCCGCCCGCGAAAGCGAACGCCCTCGGACTCCAACCGTAATCGCTGCTCAATCGCGGAATCTCCGGTCAGCTTGATCGCACCGCCCGCCCCCAACACGCGCTGCCACGGCAGGCCAAATCCACGCCGCAGCACCGCCGCTACTTGCCGCGCGGCTCCCGGATAGCCCGCCGACCGTGCGATTCCGCCGTAGGTTGAGACCTTCCCCCGCGGAATCGCTCGGATCGCCCGCTCAATTCGCAACCGCCTCACGCCCGGCTGCTCAGAATCTTTTCTGGATTTGTTCATCCTAAACGGGAGCCCCACCCTTATCGTGCTTTCTGTGACAGAGCCTGCACTGAGCTCAGCCGAAGGGGTGGGGACTTTTGACTCTCAGAGTGACTGAGAAAAGATCGATTACGCCGCCGTCCGAAATGCTTCCAGCGCTTCGTACTCCGAGTTATGCACCTCGAAAACCGTTAGCAGCTTGGTGACCTGCAGCAAATCGCCGACGCGCCGGGTCAGGCTTGCCAGCTTGATGGTGCCGCCAGCGTTGTGTGCCGTCGTGTGCAACGCCACCAGCGTGCCCAACCCACCGGAATCGATATAGCTGATCTCGCCGAGGTTCAGCACAATGCGCTTGTTCCCATCCGCAATAGCCTTCTTCACCTCGTCCCGCAGCAGTGACGACTCCTCCCCAAACACGATCCGTCCGCTGCACTCAACGGCCAGAATCCCGTCCACCGTTCGCTTCGAAAGTTTCAATTGCATGGAGACCCTCCTCGGCTCGCCGGGCCTTCGGCCCGAGCCGCATTTGTCCTAATTGTGTCGCACCAGCCTATCGTGCGCGCGCGGCCTTCGCAAGCGCCCTGCCGAACTCGCGTGGTCGGAGCAGCGTCGGATAGTATTCTTCAATCGTCTGATTCCTCCGCGGCCTCTGCGGTTTTGGTTTACTCTCACGTATAATCGACTCTTCGCCCTCATGAGTTACACGGTCCTGGCCCGCAAATACCGCCCGCAGAAGTTCTCCGAGGTCATCGGACAAGAGCACGTCACCCGTACGCTCCAGAACGCCATCGAGCAGGGAAGAACTGCTCACGGCTACATTTTCAGCGGCCATCGCGGCATCGGTAAGACCACGGTTGCGCGCATTCTGGCCGCCGCGCTGAACTGCCGCTCGAAGGACCATCCCGTTCCCGAGCCCTGCGGGGTGTGCGAGTCCTGCACCGAAATCCGCGCCGGGAATGCCGTTGACGTCATCGAAATCGACGCCGCCACCAACCGCGGCATCGACGAAATCCGCGAACTCCGCGAGGCCGCCCGCTACCGCCCGGCCCGTGACCGCTTCAAAATCTATATCCTCGACGAAGCCCACCAGATCACCGACGCCGCCTTCAACGCGCTTCTGAAAACGTTAGAGGAGCCGCCCGACCACATTGTCTTCATGCTCGCGACCACGCAGCCGGAGGATATCCCACAGACCATCCGCTCGCGCTGCCAGCATTTCAGTTTTCGCGCCGTCAAGTTCGACGATATCGTCGGCCAGCTCCGCGATCTCGTCACCCGCGAAAAGATCGAAGCCGACGATGATGCCCTCGCGCTCCTCGCAGAGGCTGGCGATGGGTCCATGCGCGATGCGCTCTCCATTCTTGATCAGGCAATCGCCTCCTCCACTGACAAGCTCACTGCCGACTCAGTGCGCAACCTGGTAGGCGCGGCTCCGGCTCACATTCTCGAACAAGTGATGCAGGCTGTTGCCGAGAGTAAGAGCGACGAAATCCTTCGCCACGTCGACCACCTCATCAGTGAAGGCCACAGTCCCACGCACTTCGCGCGTCAGATGGTCCGTTTCCTGCGCAATGCCACCGTCGCAAAAGTGGCCGGCAAGGATTCATCTCTTCTTCAGGTTTCCAGCGAAGAGCGCGAACGCGTCGCTCGTGTCGCCGAACTCTTTGGCGAAGAAGATCTCACGCGCCACCTGCAGATCATGCTTCGCACCCATGGCGAACTCGGATATAAACAGGAACAGCGCTTTCACCTCGAACTTGGCCTGTTGAAAATGGCCCATGCGCAAAGGCTGATTCCGATCGAGCAGTTGTTAAGCGACGTCGCGACCAACTCCTTGCCGCCGGCGCAGAAGCCGCAAGCGAGACCATCGATCGTGAGCGGCGCGTCAGTATCTGAAACCCGTCGGCCGGAGCCGCCTTCCGCGCCGCGGCAGAACTACGTCAGCCCATTCGCCGCCGACTCCGCCCGCAAAGGCACGCCTCGCCAGGAGGACTCCGCGGCCCCGGTTGCGCCTCCGGGACCGCGCATCGTGGCCTCGGCGAGTCAACCGGAGCCTGTGATTATGGGCTCGGCCGCTCCCGCTCAACGGCGCGACCCAGATCCTATTCCCGACCCGGCCTCTGATCGCAGAGATGTAACTGGCTCCGTCTCCGACGACACGGTATCGACTCCACAGCGTGATCCTCAACCGGAAGCGGTCGCATCGCCTGTGGCAACGGCTATGCCGGGAGATCAACTCGAAAAATTGCAGGCCGCCGTTATGCAAGCGCTTACCGACGCGAACCAACGTATTCTGGTCTCCATGCTCTCGTCTGGCGAATGGAGCGTGCAGGGCAACGAAGTGGTCATCAAGGTCGCCGAATCGCAAACGGTCGTCGACATGTCGCTCGGCCCGGAAGGGAGGCGTCTGGCCATCGCTTCTGCGAGCGGTACACTGGGCCGCGCCGTGAAACTGAGAGTAGTTCCGGGCGCAACCGTCGCACCGCAGGAAAAGAAGAATGGCGCACACCTGTCTCCCGGTCCCGGCGGCCGTGGCCGTGCCGAGCAAGATCCCATCGTCCGCCGCATGCAGGAAAAATTTGGCGCAGAAATTCGGACGGTCATTGATTACAGGGATAAGCGGTAAATAACGGGTTTCAGGGTTTCAGAGTAAAACCATTACGACCGAAACATTGAAACTTTGAAACCTTGAAACTTTGAAACCTGAGGTTCTATGGGCGGATTCAACCTGCAAGAGCTGATGTCCAAAGCCAAATCGCAATACGAGTCCCTGCAAAAGAAAATGCAGGAGACCGTCGTCGAAGCCACCTCCGGTGGCGGCGCCGTCACCGTCAAGATGGATGGCCGTAAACAGCTTGTCAGCCTCCACATCGATCCCGAGGCCGTGAAAGGTGGCGATGTCGAGATGTTGCAGGATCTGATCCTCGCCGCCATCAATGAAGCCGCCCGCAAGGTTGACGGCCAAATGCAGTCCACGGTAGGCGGCATGCTCGGTGGCCTCGGCATCCCCGGTCTCTGATCCTCCCACAACTCTTGTCGTCCTGATCGAGCGAGTACCTATGCAACCCGTCGGCACTACAGCAACGCATTTCTTGAGAGTGATTGTTCGCAGCGTAATATGTCTGACCGTGTTTTGCTTTTCTTCAGGGTTCGGACAGAGCCCAGCTTCGTCCGCGAAAGAGAGTTCCATGACCCACGCTACCGGCCCCTTCGACGTAAAAGTCGCCCAGCAGGACGACAAGTCCGATGACCCGCTCCTCAACCGCATGACCCTCGACAAGCAATACCACGGTGATCTCGAAGCTACTGGCAAGGGACAAATGCTCACCGCCGGCACATCTGTCAAAGGGTCAGGTGCCTATGTCGCCATTGAGAAAGTCACCGGCACCCTGAAAGGCCGACTCGGCACGTTCGTCCTGCAGCACTCCGGCACGATGACCCAAAACGCTCCACAGCTGACAGTCACCGTAGTCCCCGACTCCGGCACCGGCCAACTGACGGGCCTCTCGGGAAAAATGACGATCATTGTCGCACCGGATGGTAAACACTCGTACGAGTTCGAATACACCCTGCCTACAGCACCTTAGCCGCTGCTCCAAATATGTCAAATCTTGCCATCCTGAGCGAAGCGAAGGACCCGTGCACTCTCCTCGCCACAAGCTAAAGTTGCATAGATTCTTCGCTTCGCTCAGAATGACAAGTCGACACTAGGAAATGTACGCATGTCCAAGTTTGCCGAACCCATGTCGCGCCTGATCGATGAGCTGAAAAAGCTCCCCGGCGTCGGCGCCAAGAGCGCCCAGCGCCTGGCTTTCCATATTCTCCGCTCCAGTGAGGAAGACGCTGAAGCTCTCGCCGTCGCCGTCCGCGACGTAAAAGCAAACTTGCGTCTCTGCTCGGTCTGCAACAACATTACGGACGTCGATCCCTGCGTGTACTGCACCAGCGCCACCCGCAACCAGCGCCTCGTCTGCGTCGTCGAGGAGCCCACCAACATCGCCGCTATCGAAAAGACCAAACACTTCAATGGAGTCTTCCACGTGCTGCACGGAGCAATTTCGCCCTTGCACGGCATCGGCCCGGAGCAGCTGCGCATCTCGAATCTGATTTCACGGGTTGATGCTGGCAACGTCGATGAAGTAATCCTGGCCACGAATCCCACGGTGGAGGGGGAAGCGACGGCGGTCTATCTGTCGCAACAGTTGAAGCGCGCAGGCGTGAAGGTGACGCGCATCGCCATGGGGATCCCGGTGGGCAGCGACATCGAGTACACCGACGAGATCACCATGCTAAAGGCCATGGAAGGCCGACGGGATATGTAGAGGGTTCGTAACTCAACTTCTCGGGGCGCACCGTTGGAGGGAGTTCCTACCGCGGTCAGCAGAGGCGTTCGATCAGGAAACCTCCTCGCGCACTTCCGGTACCAGGAACTCGTTCGTCTCTTCCTCCGCCGCCTCAAGGCCTTCCGGCAAAGTTCCGCGGTTGTATTCCGCCATGCGGTTTTTCCACTTCAGGAAATCGGTGATGCTCTGCGGTTCGATCCGTACCTCGACCCGGCGCAGGCTGGCCAGCAGCAGATTCATTTCGTAGCGGAATCCGACCGCAGTGCGCAGATTCTTCGCCGATGCCTGTAGCATTTCGATTCGCCCTCGCCCGTATTCCAGCAGTCCCCATCCTGTGGGCAACTCCTCCAGCTTTACCAATCCCGGCGGCGTCAGATAAAAGCGCTCGCTCCCGACGCCTTTCTCCGGCTTCAAGCGAAAGGGTTTTTCCCGGTCCACCAGAAAGTCGCTGCGCGTCACTTTGCACTCGACCAGCACCGAATGGCATGCCTGCTTCCATCCAATCGCGTCCGGCATTTCGCCACTGACGCAGGCCTGCTCCGACAGCACCACCCCGCAGCGATACGACCGCAACCACCGTACCGCCTGCTCCACCAATTGCGTGTGAGTCATAGATTCAGCTTCCAGCTTCCGCTCTCGTATTTCAGGATTGACCGCCATTTGTACCGCACCGCTGAGCTCGCAGAAAGTAACTCCCAGGCTTCATCGGGACGGACGCCCTTCGACAATGCCGGGCACTCTGGTTCAAGAGCCGGGAGCCGGGTGCCGAAAGCTGGAAGCCGGCTTTACCACCACGGGCCTTCTCAGCACGGTCTCCAGCAGGTATCGCTCGGCTGCGACCGTTTGGGCGGTTGGAGTTCCGTCCGCGTAGCCCTCCGCAGCGATCACCAGCGCTTCGTTTTTCCCCAATGGTGCCGGTCTTCGCCGGAAGCCGTTCGTGGACTCCTGGCGATCCTTTGTCTGACCAGCGTTATTTCCGATCTTCACTTTGCGGACGTGCCCATCGTGGGCCGTATCCAGCGCATTTGCCAATCGCAGAACGGCCGCGAGTTGAATCGTTGCCTTCTGTTCCGGCGGCAGCAAGTCACGCAAAAGTCTATGGCCACGTGTGGGGAGCGCTCCGCAGTGGAATCGCGCCACCACCGCCGCACGCCGCATATCCTGTTCGTTCCATCCCAGCGGCGTACCGTGCTTCTTGATTAGATCCAGCGACTCCTTGTGGTGACCCTTGTTTCCCTTGATCTTGCCTACGTCGTGCAGCAGCGCGGCAGCATAGAGGCTGGCGCGAGCATCGCCCACTGCACCGTTCCTTTCCGCCAAGAGGCCCGGCGATCCTTCGAACAATCCCGTCCCAACCAGTCCATCGTAGAGTTCCATCGACAACCGCGCCACGCGCTCGGAATGCGCGAAGTCCGGATCGAGCGCCTTGGCCCACAGTTTCATGCGGCGCGTGGCAATTTCCCGAATCTGTTTCCCTTTGGGCAGGCCTGCACGCCACACCATCCACAGCGAATCGGGACCGACGGTCTTGAGCCGGTACTCTTCCATTCGTTTCGTCCGCTCCTCCACAATCCGCTCGTGCCAAGTCTTTCGCGAGGCCTCGTCCAGGAACACACGGCAGGAAAGCGCTGTCGCCCACAGCACGTCGAGGTCGTGGACTTCGCCCAGCAGATCCTGCAAGTGCTTGAGGTCATCGCACCACGCTGCGTGTTCGGCGGGAAGAAAGTTCTCGACAATGTAGCGAAAGCGCTTAATCCCGATGCGCAACGTATGAAAGGCAACTTGTGACCGGTTGCGCATCGCCGTGTTGTGCAACGCGCGAGCCGCAGTCCAGCGCTCGAGGGCCAGGTGCTTGAAAACCGCGCTTCCGGGGCGGATACGATTGGCGCGCTGCGGCAGGGACGTACTCCACTGCCGCCATTGTTTGCGGTCGAATTCTGCGAGGGCCACGCGAGCCTCGCGTTTCTGCTCGGTTTCGCGCGCCTGGAGGATCTGGAACAGGGCCTCACCGGGACCGTGGGCTGCTTCGAGCTCACTGCTGCCTGCCAAGTCTGGGTCCAGCGCGGTCGCGGCCCTTACCAGCTGCGCCTGGTCAGAAGCCGGAGAAGCCGGCCGCGCCACGTCCAACTTTTCGATCCACTCCATCATGATCTGGACGTCGCGCAAAGTCCCGAGGTGCTGGAACAGTTGCTTGCCCGCCTTCTTCATCGCCTTCCAGTCGCGGTCCGGGTCCATCGCCATCATCCCGTCCGCCATGGATCGGCACCGGCGCAGGGATACTCGCAGATCATGCACTGGATCGGCGCTGAAGTCTGCCGACACGTTCTCGCACTCGTCGAGCACGCGCAGCATCCAGTACCTCAGGCCGGTCGGTTTGGAATTGGAGTTCAAATCTCTTGCAGGGGCGCCTCGCCTATTCTACTGAAGCCGGTGTGCAGAAACGGATTGATTTACTCCTCACCGTAGATTGCTTCGCCACGACAGGGTGGAGTGCCTGGCGAGAAGTCGCCGCACCGTCGGAATCCTTACTCCAGGTTCCGTTTTTTGTAACTTTTGCCAGCGTGGGAATTGTGCTGGCAGGTTCGGTGATATAAACACCGCGTTCTTCGTCTCCCCCTTTGGGAGCCTGATCCTGCGTTCAAGTGAGGTGAACATCATGCCAGCCCCACAACTTGTGACCGGTAACATCTATGCCGTTCCCCGCAAAGGCCTGATCAATGACGGCGAAAAGAGGCAGCTGGAATTTGCCGTTGTCCACGCCCGGAACAAAGCTGAAGTGGCCACCAACGCCATGACGACTGCAATCCAACGGCTGAAATTGAATAACTACGACGAAACAAAACTGTCAGATGAGATGTGGAAGCTTCTGCGGGACGCGTTCTTGATTGGAGATGAAGCGACTGTGCAGGATAAGGTCAAGCGGATGGCTTCGGTCCAAAAAGTGCTTGAGACTACTCGGAAAGGCCTGCGGGAGCGAGTCGAGATCGTAGACCTTCCGCAAAGCGATTTTAGGGCGAATCGGCTGGAGATCGAGGCCCAAGCCAGAAAGAGAAAGTACAATCTGGCGCCGGCGCAGGACAATTCCAGATACGTGGCGCCGAAGCCATTGAGTCCCACCGGGTTGTTCGGTTACGTACGAGGCGCGTTTCCAGCGGTTGCGGGACGAATCCATCTTGCATTCGGCTATCTCTTCGATGAGAAACTGTCGACCTGGACAGTCATTCACGAGGCAACTCATAAGTTTGCCGGCACCGTCGACAACGCCTATTGGGATGACGATCACAACCGATGGGAAAAAACAATCAGCGTCGGCAAGGCGATCAAGAATGCCGACAGCTACGCGAAGTTTGCCATGGAATATAAAGATACGTTCCTGTGGAAAATAGTCGACGTCGGTGTTGCCTGACGGCGATTCTCGAGAAGCGGATCATGACTCTTTGGGCGACGCACCACCGTTTGGGACAATTACTTCCGTAACGTTTTAGGGCTTACCTTTTCGTCTTACCCTTGAGGTGCAAATCCGGCACTCGAGGAGCTTTCTATCTCCGGCACAGGCACATCGCAGGAAGCACGTGCGGCTTCGGCGCGGGCGTTTGTTCACAGCCTGAACATCCTTATTAAATATGCCCGGATGTATGGCTACGAGCACAAGCGCACGGAGGCGCAATTTGAAACCACGTGGAACGAACTGGAGAGTGCGCTTCCGGCTGGAGGCTTTCTCCTGGGTGTTTCCGATAACAAGCTGCTCCTCGACGGCATCCCGCTCGAGTCGGGTCAGGCCGAGAAAAGCTTCGCGACCCTGCTGACCACAGCGGGTCTGGCCAGTCTGCACTTTTCGAAAGAAGTAACGGAAGAAGATTTCGTCCGGCTGGTACGGGCTTTTACGGTTGCGGGTTCGAAAGCAACCGACGTGGCCAAGCAGATCAAAGAAGCGCTGGGTGTCGGCAAGCAGAATGGCACGAGCACGATCAAAATCAATGAAGTGAAGTTTGTGGCGGCCGATCCGCTGACTGGAGATGTCAGCATCGCTGCGCAGATTGCGGCCCAGACTCTTGGCCCGGAATTCAAGCAGTGGCTGAATGATCCCCAGAAGCTGCTGCAGTTGATTGCCGCGGCGGAGGGCGCCAGTTCCGGCGGTGGCAAGGGAACGGGCGATGGAACACCGATGGTTCCGCTCGGCAGTGTGCCGAATCCTACGTCAGGAAAGGGTGCAGGGGGAACCGGATCTGGTGGCGGCGCCGGCACCGGGGTGGCTCCCGCCTGGACCGGTGGAATGGTTCCGCTGCAGGAGCAGGAAGTCATCCAGGCGATCCGGTTGCTGACGCGCTTTGGCCAGGTCCAGCAGGACCCCACCGTCAATGAAGAAGAGATCCAGAAGGAACTGACGCAGACCGATCCGAATACCCGGTTGAACTTGCAGCAACTGCTGGGCAGCCTGGCGGCGAAAGCCACGTCGACGGAAGAAGAAGACACGCCGCTGTTGATGAAGGCCGCCGAGCACATGGCCATCCGCTTTGCCTTGGAGCGATATCAGAAGGGCGAAGTGAAAGTGAATGCCGTACACCAGATGATGGAGCACATGAGCCGGCAGATGGACTCGCTGCGCTCCATCCTGAAGTTGCAGGAAGAAAAGATGAGCAAGGCTGGGATTCTGGTGGAGTCCCACGCCGACATCCTCGACCGCATGTTCTGGGCTGAGGTGCCCGAGTCCGGCAAGAAGAGCGTGCTCCTGTCGCACGAGGCGCCCTGCGTGCCGCCCCGGAACCTGCGGCAGTTTGTCGAAATGCTGATGGAACGGGACGACAAGCAACTCGCGTCCGACATCCTGAACAACTATTCGAGCTGTCTGGCTGCAAAAGATACCGAGCCGCGGCGGCGCACCGCGATTGGCTTGAGTCAGATCGCCGATCTGTATGCCCGCCTCGGCGGGGAGCCGATGGCACAGGCGGTGCGCCGGCTGAGCCAACAGATCATCGCCGAAAAAGACGCGGAGATGCAAAGCTTGTTCAGCGCAGCGTTTGTGCGTCTGAGCCAGGAATCGAGCGCGGCCAAAAATTATGCCGCCATCAACGAAGTTTGTGCCGGCATGGAACTGATCAGCGTGGAGCGTCCCGTGCTGATGAGCGATCTCAGGCCGCGCGTGGGCGTCGAGAACCGCCTGCCCGAGTTCATTGAAGAAGCGATCCACCTCGAGCCGGTGCCCGCCGATATGTTGGCGGTGCTGCGGCGCACCAGCCAGTCTGGAGCGGAACATCTCGCGGACCGGTTCTTCCGCTGCATGCGGCGCGACGAGTGCGACCGCATGATCGAGCTGGTCAAGGAACTGGGATCGCCCGTGCTGCTCCAGTTGCGCGAGATCTTACGCACGGGACAGCCGCGGCAGGCGTCGGGAGCCGTCGGGCTCGTCAGCCGCCTGGACGTTGGCACCTTGCTGGAATTGCTGCCGGTTCGTTTGCCCGAGTGGAACCGCTTCTATCACGACATTGTGGTGCGGCAGATTGCCTATGGAGCTGCGGCGGATCGCGGGCGCACACTGCTGGAACTGGCAGAAGTCCTCGATCCCCTCGTGCTGCCCGAGGCGGTCGATGAAATCGGCATGAGCGGCGATATGACCGCGGTACCTCCGCTGATCGCCATGGCTCGCCCGGGAGATGCCGCGTCGCGTTCGCACTATGTGCAGCTCAAAGCGATTGAATCGCTCGGCCGGTTGAAGGATGCCGAGGCCGTGGCGACCCTGCGCGAAATCCTCGAAGCAAAGAAGACCTTTGGATGGGTGTATCACCGCGAGCTGAGAATTGCGGCTGCGCAGGCGTTGTCGAAGACCGATCCGCGCTACAGCACGCAGGTGATGTCCGACAGCGGACTTGAGCCGGCGGAACTGGCGATTGCTCCGCTGGATATGGCCCCGGCCTGCCCCTGGGTGCGGCAGCGGCGGTACGAGCGGTTGATCTTGGCCAAAACCGTTTCTGGAACGATTGGCAGTTCTTGGGGCAAGTCGAAGATCATGATCCGCGAATTGAGCCTGGGCGGCGGTATGGGAACGAAAGAAGACAACCTGCGCATCGGCAGCGAAGCGGATCTGGAAATCTCCATGGGAATGAGGACGAAGATTCGTGCTCATGTGCTGTTGCGGCGCGCCCGCGTCAATGAAGTCGGATTCGAGATTGTGAACACCGACCTGGAAAGCCGTTACAAGTTGCGCCGCTTGCTGGTCGACGCCTTGAACTCAGCCCCGCAAAACAAGGGCCAGGAATGGGCCGGAGAGCGCAAAGTCTAAGTGACCCCCGGTCGCGCGACAAAACCAAAGCCTCTGCTCGTCGCAGAGGCTTTTAACTTTGAAACTTTGAAACTTTGAAACCTTGAAACTTTCCTACTTCACCTTCAAGA
This sequence comes from Candidatus Dormiibacterota bacterium, assembly GCA_035632675.1. Taxonomy (GTDB): domain Bacteria; phylum Acidobacteriota; class Terriglobia; order Terriglobales; family Acidobacteriaceae; genus Sulfotelmatobacter. The sequence goes on along the minus strand of DASQGJ010000059.1, from coordinate 83,458 downwards.
AGATGATCGCAAGCGTGTATAGCGCCAGCGACTCGATCAGCACCAGGCCCAGAATCAGGGCAAACTGAATTCCAGGACGGGCGGCTGGGTTACGGGCCAGGGACTCGGTGGCGGCGGCGACGGCCTTGCCTTGCGCGAGTCCGCAAACGGCGGAGGCGATCGCCATCGAGAATCCGGCGGTGATCGCGATCCACGCAGCATCGCTTGTGCCACCGCCCTGCGCGAAAGCAGGAACGGCGAAGCACAGCGCTGACAGAGTCATGAAGATACGGCTGAGTTGACGCATGAGTGTTGCTCCTTTATGAATTGCCGCCAGTGGGTGGTTGACGCCATACCGTGCAGGCGCCCTCACGCTGACTGCATGTGGCCCAGTGGCCAGTTGTCAGTGGTCAGCACTTGCAGCTGACCACCGGCAACCAATCACTTCTGTCTAAAACGGCTTCCAACGACCTGGTCTCTGATCCCTGATCCCTGACCCCTGCTTCTAGTGCTCTTCCGCCACCGCTCCCGAAACATAAATGATCGAGAGCAGCATAAACACATAAGCCTGCAAAATCGCGACCACGATATGGAGTCCGCTGAAGATGATCGGAATTCCAATCGGAATCATGGAAAAGAAAACCAGCGTGATCAGGTCGCCGGCGAAGATGTTCGCCCACAGACGTACCGTGAGCGAAAGCAGCCGGGCGAAGTGGCTGACCAGTTCGATCGGCAGCATCAGAGCCGCCAGCAGGATCCGGGCGACCAGCGGCATCCCTTCCATCGGAGGCCCGAAAAAGTGCAGAAGATATTTCGGCCCGGCATGCTTGAATCCCTGCGTGTGGTAGTACAGGAACGAGCAAATGGCGCAGCCTAGCGGAACGATGGGGACCCCGGTCGGCGACTCGAAGCCGGGGATCAGGCCGATCAGGTTACAGGCCAGGATGAAGATGAAGACAATCGCGAAAAACGGCGTGTATGGCTCGCTGTGGTGGCCGATGATTTCGTGGCTCTGGCTCAGCACGAATCCCTCGATGCCCTCGAAGGCGTGCTGCAGCGCTCCCGGCGACTCCACCGACAGCCGCGAGCGCAGCATCAGGAAGATGGCCAGCAGAAAAGCGAAGACCAGCAACTCCATCGCGAAAGAATTTGTGATGGGCGCCTCGGCATGCTTTGGCGTGATGCCCACCATTGCCAATAGGCTGGTAACGGGCCCGGCGAAGAGTCGGTTTAGGATTTCGGTGAACCAGAGTTGTTCGGGCATGAAAGTGGCGCTTTCGCTTTTTATTCCTAGCGGGGTGTTCTAGACTCCGCGGACAATCCCTGCATAAACCTCGTAAACCGCTTCGCAGGCGATGGCTCCGACGGGCAGGAACAGCCCCGCGAACAGGCCCCTAAGGCTCGCGGGGAAACTGGTTAATATAGCATACGCAGCCAGCCCCAACAACACGTAGCGCAGCAGAAACCGTGCGATTATCCCCTTTCCGGACTGGGCTTTGCGGCTGTCAGTCACACGGTCAGCAAGCCCCGAGACCCCGCTCTTGAGCCAGTGGAAATTCAGGTAGGCGATCACGCATCCCAGGGCGAAGCCGGCTGCCGCCCGCCCGCCGAATCTCCAGAAAGCAGCGATCGAGAGCACGGGTCCCAGCACGAGCATAAAGTTGCGAATGCGCGGCAGGGCCGAAGCGTAGAACGATTCGGACTTGTCCGAGGGTGGGCCCGAGCTAGCGAGGTTCGGCTGATTGTCGTTCATCGTGGATGAAAGCGGACTGTCGAACTAGGGCCGTTGGCGCCCGTGCACTCGTGAAACCGTGCACCCGTGAAACCGTCCTTCAAACGGAAGAACCTGCCGGCGCAACCGTGGAAGAGCGGACCTTCAAGGGCCGCGTTGGATGGTACGAAAATCTCGCGGGCTTTAGCCCCCGTGTTCCGTCTCCATTCTGACATTACTTCGTGTCGCGCGAGACGGTGCGAATCAGCTCAATCAGCCCCGCCGCAGTCCCGAGCAGAAGCCCCACCACATTGATCCAGTTGGTGTGCAGCCAGCGGTCGAGCAGCGCCCCGAGAAGGTATCCCGCGACAGTTCCGGCGGGGAGCATGAAAGCCAGTTGGCTGTAGCGCCCCACTTGCACCCAAGGGCTCTTCTTGTTTTCAGGATTTTCAGGAGTCGAAGGCATGGTTGAGGCCGGAAAGAGAATTCTACGCTAGCAAAGCCCACGTAGCGACAGCCGCCTCGGCTGTCCGGCGAAGGCGAAGAGCCGCTCAGAGCACAACTCTCGTCTCTCAGTCTAGTGAATGACCTTCGCCACGCTGGCCTGCTGCGCGATCCCCAGAGCCCAGTTCACAATCTCGATGAACCGGTTCGGCAGAATCCCGATATACAGAGTGGCTAATCCCGTCAGTGCGAGCGCCGCGCGCATCGCCAGACTGACCGGCAGTTTCTCTTCTCCCTTTTCCGCTTCCCGCATAAACATGGCGTTGGCGATCTTCAGGTAGTAGTACAAGCCGAAGACCGAGTAGAGAACGCCCAGTGCGGCCAGTACATAGTGGCCGGTTGAAATCAGGCTCAGGAAGATGAAGTACTTGCCCCAGAACCCGGCGAGTGGCGGGATTCCCGCCAGCGACAGCATGAACACCAGCATCAGCACGGCTTCGACGGGCGCGCGCGAGTACAGTCCGTTGAGGTCGTCGAGATCGTCGCCAGCAACATTGCGGTGGCGCAGCGACGTGATTACCGCGAACGCGCCCAGATTCATGAAGGTGTAGACGAGTAGATAGATGAGGATGCCCTTGATGCCGTCGGCGTTCGGTTCGGTGACGGTGCCGGCGATCAAGCCGAGCAACATGTACCCCACATGAGCGATCGAGGAATAAGCGAGCAGCCTTTTTGTGTTGGTCTGGGTGAGTGCCGCGAAGTTGGCGCCGGTCATGGTAGCGATAGAGACGAACACCAGCATCGGCACCCAGACGGAGCGCATGGGAGCGAGCCCGATGAGCAAAATGCGCAGCAGCATCGCCCATCCCGCGGCCTTCACTGCGACGGACATAAATCCCGTAATGCTGGTGGGCGCACCTTCATAGGCGTCGGGTGCCCACTGGTGAAACGGGATCGCAGCAACTTTGAAGAGGAGTCCCGTCAGCGTCGTGGCCAGCGCGATGATGGCGACCGGCCGGTACTGCGGATCGAATGCCCGGTGCATCATTTGCTGGCGAATGACAGCCAGATTTGTGCTGCCGGTCAATCCGTAAATCAACGAGAGCCCGTAGGCGAAAATGCCCGAGGAAAATGCGCCCAGCAGCAGGTACTTCAATGCGGCTTCATTGGATCGCTTATCCCGCCGCAGGAATCCCACGAGCACGTAGGTGGAGATCGCCATTAACTCGAGCCCGATAAAGATCAGCACGATGTCGAACCCGGAGGCCATGCACATCATGCCCGCGACCGACAACAGCATCAAAGCGTAATACTCGCCGTGATTTTCGTTCTCCGTCTCCAGGTAGCGGACTGACATCAGGATTGCGATCGCCGTTCCCGCCAGAAACAGATAGAAGAAATAGATGGAGAACGGATCGACGACCATCGTATTGAGCATTCCGCCTACGGCCGGCGAATCTTTTCCCATCCAGGCTTGAATCTTGTACACTCCGGCCGCCGAGAAGCATACGCCGATGAACGCAGTGACTGCGTTCGCCCACTTCATGTCTCTCGGGAGCATGAAGTCGATCAGCAGGATGCCGAGAGCGAACAGCACCAGCAACGTGATCGGAAGCGCCAGAAGATAGTCGGTCCAGACCACTAGTTCTTCCCCTTTGCCGGCGCCGTAGAGGCCGCCGGAGTGTGCGCGGACGGACGAGTGGCCGCCGGTAGATTCTTGCTCGAGACTCCAGCGCTTGGTACGGCTGTCATCGCTGCTGGCGCTGCAGGCATTTCGGTGGCAGCCTCGGCCGTGCTCTCAGACTTCGGCGTCTCGCGATTCACGACTGCCGCCAAGTCTCTCGTAGGCTGATCAAGAATCTGGAAGAACGGCTTGGGGTAAAGGCCGATCCAGAAGGCCATGATGAGCAACGGGACAAAAGTTGCGACTTCCCGCGGCGTCAGGTCATGGAGTTTCTCGTTCTTCGGATTGGTCACCGTACCGAAAAAGACTCGCTGGTAAAGCCAAAGCAGATAAGCCGCTGCCAGCACGACTCCCGGCACCGCCCATGCCGTCCATACCCACCCGGGATGCCCGGCGATGTCCTTTTGCAGGAAAGTCCCTCCCAGAATCGTGAATTCGCCGACGAATCCGTTGAGCAGCGGCAGTCCCATCGACGAGAGGAACATGATCATGGTGATGGTGGCGTAGACCGGCATCACGTTGGAGATGCCGCCGTATTCGGAGATCTCGCGCGTGTGCCGCCGTTCGTAAAGAATGCCGACGATCAAGAACAGCGCTCCCGTCGATATGCCGTGATTGATCTGCTGCAGTACCGATCCGCTAAGTCCCAGCGGCGAGAGCGCGAAGATTCCCAGCGTGCAGAAGCCGAGGTGGCTGACCGAAGAGTATGCCACCAGCTTCTTCATATCCTTCTGCATCAGCGAGACCAGTGCGCCATAGATGATCGCGATCACGGAGAGGACCATTATCCAGAAACGCGTCGATCCGTGATGTAGGACGTCAGGAAAGAAGGGAAGTGAGAAGCGAATGAAGCCGTACGTCCCCATTTTCAGAAGGACGCCCGCCAGGATGACTGAACCCGCAGTCGGCGCTTCCACGTGCGCATCAGGCAGCCACGTGTGGAAGGGGAACATCGGCACTTTAATCGCGAAGGCGAAGAAGAAACTCAGGAACAGCAGCGTCGCAATCGTCGGCCCGTAGGCAGGGTCTGAGTAGATCTTGGGCGCGGTTTCATAGAGCGCCTGCAGACCGAACGTGTAAACGCCGGTGAGCGAGTGATGATGGAAATACAGGAACAGGATACCCAGCAGCATCAACACCGAACCAGCCAGGGTATACAGGAAAAACTTGATTGCGGCGTAGAGTTTTCGCGGACCGCCCCAGATGCCGATCAGCAGGTACATCGGCACCAGCATGGCTTCCCAGAACACAAAGAAGAGGAAGAAGTCCAGCGCCATAAAGACGCCGAGCATGCCGGTCTGCAGCACCAGGAACCAGACGTAATATTCCTTCACGCGATTCTCAATCGCAGTCCAGGAAGACAGAATCGAGATCCAGCCCAGCAGCGTGGTCAGCATGATGAGCAGGAACGAGATGCCGTCGATGCCAAGCACGTAGCCCGCGCCGATGGAGGGGATCCAGTTGTTGGCCACACCCTCCACAAACTTGAAGCCGGGCTCGGCCCGCACCACCCAGAAAGCCGGCACCAGCGGCAGCGAAATCAGGAATCCGCCGAGCGCGAAGATGTTCGCGATCCAGCGGATGGCTTCCTTATTCTCTTTAGGGACGAACAAGAGCAAGATCGCGCCCACCAGCGGCGTGAAGAGGATGATCGATAGTATGTGGTTTTGCATAGTCAGCTTCTAGCTGTTAGCAATGAGCTATGAGCAGTGAGCGATGAGCCAACCTGTTTTTTTCTCGCTCATTGCTCGTCGCTCATTGCTAACCACTCTCAGTGATACACGTAATAAAACACAAACCCTACCAGCCCCGCCGTCATGACCAGCGCATACCACTGCACCAATCCCCACTCCAACAGCCTCGCGGGATAGCTCAACATGCGCGCCAGGATCGCCGGACCGTTGACCCCGACTCCGTCGATGATCCACTTATCCCACCAACTCGAGATCGTCGCGGTGAGGCGGGTGATCCATCCTGCGGCATTGACGGCGCCGTCGATCACGTGCGCGTCGAACCAGGAACTCGCTTCTCCCAGTCCCATCACGCCCAGTCGTACGTTGCCGATCTTTCGGCGCCCGGTGAAGACATAGTCGTAGCCTTCGTCCACGTAATACTTGTTCAGAAGCACGGTGTAGGCCGGAGGAGCAAGCGCGGCAATCGGTTCGGTATATCCGTTATCGGCGTTCGCGTACGAGCGTCCGGCCATGTACCAGCCGAATCCCGCCGCGCCCACCGAGGCGATCATCAGCAGGTATTCCATGCCGCTGCTCTTCTCTTCTTCATTGGCTCCGGCGGCGGCTTGTCCAGAGTCTTCGGCTTTAACCACTGGGGCCTGATTCGCGAACACCGGCGCCAGGTAAGCCTCAAAGCGATTCGTTTCGCCGTGGACACCGACAAGCCTCGCCAGACTCTGCGGGAAGCCGAGGAACCCCGCGAACACTGACATCACCGCCAGCACCACCAGCGGCATCGTCATCGACGAGGGCGATTCGTGGATGTGGTGCTCGACCTCGTGGCTCATCCGCGGCTTGCTGTAGAACGTCAGGTAGATCAGGCGAAACATGTAGAACGCCGTCATCAGCGCCGTGCCGTACCCGATGATCCATAACAAGTGATATGCGAGGCCCGTACTCGTCCACGCCTGCCACAGGATTTCATCTTTCGAAAAGAATCCGGCGAACGGAGGAATGCCCGCAATCGCCAGCGTCGCGATCAGCATGGTGCGGTACGTGGTCGGGATCTTGTCGGCGAGCGCGCCCATGTTGCGCATGTCCTGCTCGCCGCTCATCGCGTGAATTACGCTGCCCGCCCCAAGGAAGAGCAGAGCTTTGAAGAACGCATGCGTGAAGACGTGGAACACGCCGGCGGCAAACGCTCCCACACCCAGCGCCAGGAACATGTACCCAAGTTGCGATACCGTCGAGTAGGCCAGCACGCGCTTGATGTCGTTCTGTACCAACCCGATCGAAGCCGCGAAGACCGCGGTCAGAGCACCCACGATCGCGACCGTCTTCATCGATGTCGGCGCGAGCATGAACAGCGCATTCGACCGCGCCACCATGTAGACGCCGGCCGTCACCATGGTCGCCGCATGGATCAGGGCGCTAACCGGCGTGGGGCCCTCCATGGCATCAGGCAGCCAGACGTAGAGCGGTAATTGCGCCGACTTGCCGCAGGCTCCGACAAAAAGAAGCAACGTCGCCGCGGTAATGATCGGGTCACCGATCTGGAAATGTCCGGAACGCGCGGCAGCGTTCACGTCGATGTAGCGCAGACTCCCCAGATACCAGGCGATGAAGAACATCCCGAGAATGAACCCAGCGTCACCGATGCGGTTGACGATGAAAGCCTTGTTGGCCGCGTCGCTGGCTGACTTACGATGAAAGTAGAAACCGATCAGCAAGTACGAGCACAGGCCCACGCCTTCCCAGCCCACGAACATCAGCACGTAGTTGTTGGCCAGAATCAGCGTCAGCATCGAAAACATGAAGAGGTTCAGGAATCCAAAAAACCTGTAGTACCCGCCCTCATGCGCCATGTATCCGGTGGAATAAATATGGATGAGCATCCCGACCCCGGTGACGAACAGGAGCCAGATGCCGGAAAGGGGATCGAGGAGGAGTCTTGCGTCAATCTGAAACTGCGCCGGAGAGCCGTCGTGAGTCGCGTAAGTGAAGTGCCCGGTGCCGGAACCGAGCCACGTATATCCGATGCTCTCGTAAGGCTGATGATTATGGGCGTCAGCCCAGGAGTTATATTGCAGCACCGCACCGCAGGCGATGAGAAAGGCCAACACCACTACGCCAACGCAGACCGCGCTGACCGTCTGCTTCGTCAGCTTGCGCCCGAAAAAAAACATGATCGCCGCGCCCAGCGCAGGCAGCAGCGGGATGAGGTAAATGTGGTCGAGAAAAATCATACTTTTAGCCGTTAGCTCTTGGCTCTTAGCTAAAGGCTAATAGCTAAGAGCTAAAAGCTGGTCTTCACCACTTCAACAAATTCACTTCATCCACATTGACCGTCTCCTTGTTCCGGAAGAAGGCGATCAGAATTCCGAGCCCGACCGCGGCTTCGGCCGCTGCGTCGGTGATCACAAAAATGGCGAACACCTGTCCGTGCAGCGCCGTGGCTCCATGGATGCCCTGCCAGTACCGTGAAAACGCGACCAGGTTCAAGTTGACGGCATTCAAAATCAACTCAATCGACATCAACACGATGACTACGTTTCGCCGGGTCAGCACGCCGATCACGCCCAGCAGAAACAAAGCCGCGCCCAGAACCAGATAGTGCAGCGTCGAGATTTCGAGCATTGCGCCCATAAAATTCGGTCCAGCGGACCCCTGACCCCTGATTCCTGACCCCTAGCCCCTGCTTCTAAATCCTCTTCTTCGCCATCACCACAGCCCCAATAATCGCCACCAGCAACAGCAACGACGCGATCTCGAAGGCGAACATGTAAGTCCCAGCACCGCGGTCGAACAGCAACATCGCGATCCCCTGGGTATTTTGCGCGTCCACGTACGCCACTCGATTTCCGGACGGGAAAAGCGTGCTTTCCTTACCCGAAGCGGTTCGCGTGACTGTCGTATAAACCGTGATGAACAGTCCGCCCAATACCGCGGCAGCGGTGATCCCGACCAGCCATTGCTTGTTGAACTGGCGCTCTTTCATCGTGCGCTCGATCGAGATCAGCATGATCACGAACAGAAACAGCACCATGATGCCGCCCGCATAAAGAATGATCTGTACGCCGGCGACGAAAGGGGCATAGAGCATCAGGTAGAGCCCGGCCTGCGCCAGCAGCGCCGTGATCAGGGCCATCGCGGAATGAACAGCATTCTTCCGTGTGATCACCAGGATGCCGCCAATAATCATGGTCGCGGCCAGCAGGTAAAAGAAGAACGCAGTTGCGACCGGAGGATTCGTGACCGAGGGATTCATAAGTTGTGCAACACCTCCTGCAGCTGTTGCCACAACTCGACCCGCATGCCGACAGCCGCCGTCAGGATCAGGAGTCCCAGTCCTGTCGGCAACAGCACCTTCCATCCTACTTTCATGAGTTGGTCAAAACGGTATCGCGGGAACGTGCCACGATACCAGATATACAGGTACATGAACCCCGCAACTTTGGCCGAGAACCAGAAAATGTCGCCCACGCGGACGCGCAGCGGTGTCCAGAAGAGGAGCAGGCCGATCAGGCCGAGCACGGCGCCGAATCCGGCAAGGCCCGCCGTCTGAATCTTGAAGAGCGGATGCTTCGGCATGCGTGCCGTGTTATAGAAGCACATGGCGGCGAGGAACAAGAAGCTAATCCCCGGGACCAACGAGAAAGCCAGTTCCCACGTGTTGCCGCTGAGAAGGTTCGGGAACGGCCGCAGCCATCCGCCGAGCCAGAGTGTCACCGCGATCGACGAGACCGCGATCATTGCCGAGTATTCCGCCAGAAAGAATAAAGACCAGCGGAAGCCGCTGTACTCGGTATGAAATCCGGCCGTGAGTTCCGATTCAGCTTCTGGCAGGTCGAAGGGCGCTCGATTCGTTTCCGCGACCATGGCGATGGCGAAGATGCCGAACGCGATGATGCCGAGCGGGAAGAACTTGAACAGGAACCAGACTCCTTGTTCCTGTTGCCGCCGCACGATGTCAATCATGCTTAGCGTGCCGCCCTGCTCACTGAAACTGGTCATCAGGATCGCCGACACCACCGCCAGCCCCATCGCGACTTCATACGAGACCATCTGCGCGCTCGAGCGCAACGCTCCGATCAGCGGATAGTGCGAGTTCGACGCCCATCCGGCGGTGACGATCCCCAGCACGCTGAGCGATGACACCCCGAGCATGAACAGGATGCCGATGTTCATGTCGGTAATCGCGTGCGTGGGGCCGAACGGCACGACCACAAACACCGTAAACGCCGCCAGCACGACGATGAACGGCGCGATCCAGAAGATAACTTTGTCCGCGCCTTCGGGAATGATGTCTTCTTTCAGCAGCAACTTGATGGCGTCCGCGATAGGCTGCAGCAGTCCGTGCGGCCCCACGCGCATGGGCCCCAGGCGAACCTGCATGTGCGCCAGAATCTTGCGCTCCAGCCAGTTCATCGCGATCACGGCGATCGAGAGCCCAACGAAAACCAGCAATATGTAGACGGTTGCCCAGAGGATGTTTCCGGCTCCGCCGGGCGTGCGGTCGCTGTCGAGGTACGACTGGATGTACTGAATCAGGTCGTGCATCAGCGGTCTACCTCGCCCAGAACGATGTCGAGCGTGCCGATGACCGCGATCACGTCGGCGACCAGCTGGTTGCGGCACATCACGTCCAGAGCCTGCAGGTTGACGAAGCTGGGGGGCCGCACGCGTACGCGATAGGGCTGCGTCGACCCGTCGCTCACAATGAAATATCCCAGCTCGCCCTTGGGCGCTTCAATCGAGTGATAGATTTCCCCGACCGGAGGCTTCATCACCTTTGGAACCTTCGCCATGATCGGCCCCTCGGGGATGCCTGCCACCGCCTGCTCGATAATGCGCAGCGACTGCCGCATCTCAACCATCCGGACCAGATACCGGTCATACGTGTCGCCATTCTCGCCGGTAGGAACGTCGAATTCGAAATTCTTGTAATTGGCGTACGGCAACGCCTTGCGGATGTCCCACTTCACGCCACTGGCTCGCAGCACCGGCCCGGTCACTCCCAGTGCGATGGCATCCTTCCCGGAGATGACGCCGACGTTTTTCGTCCGTTCCAGCCATATGCGGTTGGTCGTGAGCAGCTCTTCGTATTCGTCGATCTTCGGCTTCACAAACGAGACAAAGTTCTTGACGTCTCTCTCAAATCCGTCATAAGCCTCATATTGCAGGCCACCGATGCGGAATGCGTGCGTGGTAAGCCGCGCGCCACAGTACTTTTCGAAGATCTTGAGAATCTCTTCCCGGTCGCGGAACGTGTAGAACAGCGGCGTGATGGCGCCGATGTCGAGCGCGTGCGTTCCCAGCCAAAGCTGGTGGCTGGCGATCCGGTTCAGTTCCGTCAGGATCACGCGGATGTATTGCGCCCGCGGCGGCGCTTCCACACTCAGGAGCTTTTCGACCGCCTCACAGTATCCCAGCCCGTTCGAAACCGCGGCCACGTAGTCCATGCGGTCGACGTACGGGTTGAACATCGTATAAGTGCGGTTTTCAGCGATCTTTTCGACGCCGCGATGCAGGTATCCGATAACGCACTCGAGTCCCAGCACCTTTTCGCCATCCAGCCGCAGGATGACGCGCAACACCCCATGCGTCGCTGGATGCTGCGGCCCCATGTTAATAACGAGCTCGTTCGCGTCAAGAAACGTCTTGTCCGGCGTTTCGAGATCAAGCGGCGAAAGTGTCTTCGGATCAGTCATCTCTGTAGCTTGCTGTGGTGTACCTCTGTGATCCTCTGTGTCCTCTGTGGTGAGTGTTCTGGAGACTACTGTCCGCTCTCGATTCCCAGGTTGATCTGCACCCATTCACTATCCTGCTGCAAAATGCCGTAATCCTTACGCAACGGGAACCCCTTCCATCCATCCGGCAGTAAAATCCGCTTCAAATCCGGATGCCCGTCAAACTTGATCCCGAACATGTCGTAAACCTCGCGCTCCAGCCAGTTGCATGTCGCCCACAACGGCACCGAACTCGCCAGCGACTCGCCGTCGGCAATCTGCGTCTTCACCCGAATGCGCTCATTCCGCGGGAATGAATACAGAATCCAGATCACGTCAAACTGCTTCTCGCGCTTCGGATAGTGCACCGCGGTGACGTCCACGCAGTAATCAAACTGCTCATCGTCGCGCAGAAGTTGCAGGATTTCAGGGATCAGGGACCGATCAACTTCCAGATAGTTCTGTCCCAGATGCGTCAGGCCATTGATCCCCGACCCATATTCCTTCTTGTACTTGGCGACCATCGGCGAGTCCCAAGGCGTGGGCACGGGCCCGGCTGGCTTCGGCGGAGCAGGATGCCCAGCCGCGGCAGGAGCGGGCGGTTTTGCCACTGCCGGGGCAGTCGGTTTGGCCGGAGCGGCCGCTGCAGGCTTCTCGGGAGCCGTTCTTGCTTCGGATGAAACTGAACCGGCGGGAGTAGCCGTCACCCCGCCCGCAGTTGCGAGCTTGTCCGCCGTCGGTTTCGGTTCACCTTCCGGCGGCGGCGAAGAGGGGGATTTGGTTTCGTCCGACATAAGGCGACGGCACAGACTCCGGCGCAGGCTGCGTTCCAAAGAACGTTAACTTTTATCAGCTTGAGCGGATAGTGTCAACGACGCTTGCAAACGGGATTTGTAAAACTTGGCGGTGAAAAAGACAACGGGCTGCCGTCGGCAGCCCGTCGCATTCTCAATGCAAATTGTCTCCTAGTCCTCCAGCCCCAACCCCGGCAGCACCGGAGTCTTCTCAACCTTCGCCGAATTCAGGCTATCCGGATCCAGGCCCAGGTACTTCACAATCGTCGGCGCAACCTGCGAGGTCGCCACCGGCGTCTTCAACACCTTAGTCGTGATCGATGGATTGGACACGAGCAGTCCCACGCCCGTGTCGCTGTACCCAAAGCCGCCATGCTCGGCATTCTTGTGACTCGACGTGGTGTAAATCGTACCGTAGTTCGGCCGCACGATGATGTCTGGCGTGCGGCTATCTTTCAGCGGATCGTTGAAGCGCAGCCGCAGTTCGTTCCCGCCCATGGTTTCATCGACGAACAGCGGCAGCGCGTTGGTGTTGATGTAGGTCTGCACCTGCGCGTCCATGGTTTGATCGGCGAGCCAGATCAGCGCGATGTCGTCGTCGTTGATCGATCCGCACGGTCCGGTCGAGCAGTTGCCCGCACTGGTAATCGCAATCGCGGCCGGATTTGTGGTTCCGTCGGGGAGCGCCGCAACCAGGTCGGCAAAGTGCCCGGGCTTGTTGGTCTTTACCGGATTGATCGGCGATTGTCCGTGTTTGGCGGTGACAATGAAGACGGTCGAATCGTAAAGATTCTGCGCCTTCAACGCCGAAATCATTTTGCCAAGAGCAGCATCGGTCTGCACCAGAGCATAGGACAGAACCGAGGTCGGAGTCCCGGAGCCGTCCAGGTAGCCGCCGGCCTGACCGGTGAATTGCGTGTCCGCTGTGCAGCTGGCGTCGTAGTTGTCGCTGGAAAGCTTCTCCCCCACGCTGACCGCCTGAAAGTTCATTCCGAACACCGCCGGCACGCCCACCTTGGTCTTCCCATCATGAGTGAAGCCATTGATTTCGTTCAGAATGCCCTGCACCTTGAGCCCGTCGTTCATCACCGTGCAAACCACGCTGTGCGTATTGTCGAGCCCGTTGACGTTGGTGATCTCGGGCGTGTAGAGATCGTCGACGCCGTTGCCGGATGGACCGTTCACCAGATCGTAGGCCGGGTGCTTATCTGCCCAGGCGGTACGTCCGCCGGAGGCTTTCACGACTTCAAAGATGGTGTTAGTCCGCAGTGCACTGTGCGGCCAGAGCCGAACGCAGTTGCCGTGCGCGTCAATGTGATTCGGAAGCTTGGTGGGATCAATCACGTTCAGCGAAACGTTCTGCGAGTTGTACAAGTCGATGCTCTCGTCGAACGTCATCATGTTGCCCGCACCGCCGGTGCAGGTCGTATTCGTCGGATCGAAGACTGTGCGGTCGTAGCTGACGTCGTAGAAGAAGCCGTGGCTTACAGGCGATCCGCCGGTTACCAGCGCCAGCAGGCCGGGGAACGAGTCGGAAAGCTGCGGCGTGTTGGCGTCGGTGTACACCACCGCGTGGCTGGAGAGTTCGGCCATCGCCGATTTCGGATGGCTGGCGATGAAGTTGACCATATCCAGCGAGTGCAGGCCGTCCACGCTGATCAGCAGGACGTGTTGAATCGAATTGTCGGGGTGCTTCTTGTCCGGGGCGCCCGCATACGCCGGCATTGAGACCAATGCTGCAAGACACAAAGCGACTAGGCTGCGTTTCGTCACAGATTGCTCCTTCTAGGTGGGATAGATTGACCCTCTAGGGATACACGCGGATTCTTACGGGGAGATGAACGTCAGGTTAATTTAACCTGAAAGCCCGGCTAGGCGCGGGATTGCGCCTGGTAGGTCTCGATCAAGTCGCGGATGCGTTGCGCGTCGTGTTTGCGGTGCCCGTGACTGGTAATCGGATCGGTGCCGCCCGTGGATTCGATCACGATCTCTGACCAGAACACTCCGGTCTTGATATGGACGGAAGCGACCTTCGAAATGGGGATACTCTCTTCGTTGCTTCCGAACAGTCGTGACTTGGTCCGGATCACCCGCTGCGGGCTCACCACCAGCCGGGTAGGGAAGAAGAAGTTGCCCTGCGTCCAACGGGAAGCGGAAAAAGTTTCGGCGGGAGAAGAATCCATCGGGTTGAGTTGAGGCGTGGTCACGGGGAACGGGAGCGGTTGTGCCGAGCAAATTCAGCTGTTACTCAGACTCAAATGACTCAATCACGAAATGACTCAATGACTCAATTCAGCTACACCCATTCCAGCGCGCCCTTCTTCCATACCCAGATGTATCCCACGATCAAGATGGCAAGAAAGATCAGCATCTCGAGCAGACCGAACAGGCCGAACGCCTTGAACTTCACCGCCCAGGGAAACAGGAAAATCGTCTCTACGTCGAACACCACGAATAGAATCGCGATGATGTAGTAGCGCACCGTGTAGCGTCCGCGTGCGTTGTCGACCGGGTCGATGCCGCACTCGTACGGCATAAGCTTGGTCTTGCTGGGGTTGGAAGGGCGCACCAGTTTTGCCAGCAGCAGCGTAACTGGCAGCAGCGTGCCTACGATGGCGATGAAGATAAAGATGGGTACGTAGCTTTGCGGCATGGCTTTTTGCTCGAATCGGCGGAGCAAGTCATAGTAGCGCCGATTCCGCGGCACTTCAAGAGACACAATTCAAAGTGTTGATTTCAGATGCGGTACGACGGCGGTCTGATTCCTTTGTCGCGCAGATAGATCTCCGCCTGTCCGCGATGGTGCGCGACGTGTATGTACATGGCCAGCAGAATCTCGCGACCCGCCAGCCGGCCGTCAGGGGAATTGTGCGGCTGTGAAAGCTGGTCGTCGCTGAGCTTAGGAATCACTCCTGAGCAATAGTTGAAGGAATCGCTGAGGAACTTGACTACCGCGTCCTTATCCGTCGCCAATATCTTGGGATCAGCCGGAGGATCGGTGTCTTTCAGTCCAGCACAGAACGCGTAGTCGGTGCTGGCGATGTGCATCATCAGTTCGCCGAACGTCATCGATTCCGGATGCGGGCGGAAGGAATACTGGTCCACCGGCATCGCCTGGGCAACCGCGACCGCCAGCTGGCTGAGAGCCGCGAAGTGTTGCGCGTACTCAGCGGCTGGAGATGCCGAGGCCGCCGCAGACAAAACAACCACGAGCGCCAGTGTCAGAGTGATGAGTTTCAATGCGCGCCTCCGCAAACAACGTCAGAGCTTTCACAATCCAGAGCATTGGACGGCACGCGGGTGGCTTCGTTAGCCAAGACAAAGCCCAAAACCGCAGAATGGGAGAGCGGGGGCCTTCCGGCCTCGCCCCTGATTCCACCTCTGTTCGGAAAGCGAAACAGCGAACCCGCACTTGATCTACTTATCGGCTGAGCGGGTATGATCGATGTCCCATGCCGCAGCTCCCACAGTGGTTGGCAGATCTGCTCAAGACCGTGTCTCCTTCACTGGTCACTGCCATTGCAACCCTGATGGCGACGGCGGTCACTGCCTCGGCCACAATCGTCGGTACATTTCTTGTTGTATTCATCCCCTGGATGAGAGAGCGGGGCGAGGCCAACCGGCGATCGCACGTGATCAAGGAAGCCATCGATCAGGCGACCTTCTGGAAGCAGTGGTACGAAGCGCAGTTGTTGGCCTGCCCAGCGGCCGGCGCCGGCGAGCTGCAAAATCGGGTCAAGAGCGAAGTCGATTTGGTGGCGAAGGAACTTCGTTGGGGAATCGCGCGACCGGCCCAGCCGCGATCGTTTATCCGGCGCGCTCTACTGCTCCATTGGCCATTGAATGTTCTTGTATGGATTCCGAGAGCCTACTTCTACTACCTTGTCGTCAAGTGGTTTCTGCTAGCCAAGAGTGTGGCGTCGCCTTCGTTCTGGAGTTCGATGGGCGACCTGGCGGAGCATCTTTTCAAGCAGCCGCCCGTTCCTGCTCCCGATCCGATTACGTTTAGCTTCATTCTTTCGCGCATCGATCCCGAGGGTGTTGCGGTTGCAGTATTCACTCTCTTGTATCTCTTCTATTTCGTACTGCTGCGCCTTGCAGGAGTGCTCATCGTGCGCGCCATTGCAGTCGATCTGGATCGTGATCCTGATCTGGGCGCACAATACCAGAGCAAGATACTCTCTCTGGGGAAGCGCTGGATTGTCCCAAGGCTCAAGCGCTCCACTACGTAAGATTGACCTTACGACAGCCCATTCCGCGTCAGCGGAAGCTCCCGCACTCGTTTTCCCGTCGCCGCATAGACCGCGTTGCACAGCGCGGGCACGAACGGCGGCACGCCCGGCTCGCCCACTCCCGCGGGCGGCGCCAGGCTCTCGACAACCTGAACATCCACATGCACCGGCGCGTCATTCATTCGGGCCACAGGATAGTCATGGAAATTCGACTGGTCGATGGAGCCGTTCGTCGCCGTGATCTCGCCCGTGCGGGCGATGCTCGTTCCGAATACGGCGGCCCCTTCGAATTGCGAACGGACCATCTCCGGGTTGGCGACAATACCCGCATCGACCGCGGTGTACACGTTCGGGATGCGGACGGCGCCGGAACTGTCCACTTCGGCTTCCACCACCGTCGCCACATACGTGAGGAAGCTGCGGTGAACGGCGATGCCCATGCCCCACCCGTTGCCCGGCTTCCTTTTTCCCCAGTTCGCTTTGTCGGCAGCCAGTTGGGCCACGTGTCGCAGCCGGGCCGTGTCATAGGGATATTTCCCCGCGACGTCGGGCGATTGTCCCGCGTCGATCGTATGGCCCGTTCCGATCAGCATCAGCAGGTAGTCGTAAGGATCGCGGTTGGCCGCCGCGGCCAGTTCGTTCGCGAACGACTGCACCGCGAAGGCGTGATAAATATTCGCCACCGAGCGCAACCAGCCGATCCGAACGTGCGCCGTGGCTGGTCCGTTTTCTGACCGGAAGTTGGCAACGTCAAATGGAATCACGTTCCAACCCATGGACATCTCTCCCCCACCGCCATAGACCGCGTCTTTGTCGAACGTCGATCCAATCGGCGGGAAGACGGACCGCTGCAACCATGCCGTTGGTTTGCCGGCGCTATCCAGCGCGGCCTTGATGTACATCGCCGCCACCGAGTGGAAGTAATCGAACTGGATGTCGTCTTCGCGGCTCCAGACCACCTTGACCGGCTTACCGGTCTTTTTCGACAACACGGCTGCTTCGACCGCGTAGTCGGCTTTCGACTTGCGCCCGAAGCCTCCGCCGAGGAACGTTACGTGGCAGGTGACATCTTCTTTCTTCATGCCGAGCGCTTTGGCAACTTCTTCGCGCACGCCGACCGGATTCTGCGTCGGCGACCACACCGTGACCTTGCCGGCTTGAACGTCGGCGACAGCCACCGGAGGTTCCATCGAAGCGTGAGCCAGATGCGGCGCGAAGTATTCCGCCTCAATGATCTTGCCGCCCTTGGCAAACTCGGCGTCTGGATCGCCCGTCGTGTGGATGACTTTGCCCGCCTGGCGCGCCGTTTGCTGCAACTGCTTCTTGTAGTCGGCGGACGTGTAAACCGCGTGCGCGCCGTTGTCCCATTCGATTTTGAGCTGCTTGCGGCCCTTGAACGCGGACCACGTATTGTCCGCGATCACCGCGACCCCGCCCAGCGGCTGAAATGCGTGCGGTGGCTTGAACGGATCGATGGGAATCGTCTTCTTCACGCCCTTCACTTTCAACGTTGCGGAATCGTCAACCGACTTAACTTTCCCTCCCAGCACAGGCGGATGCGCGATGGCGGCATACAGCATCCCGTCGACGCGGACGTCCATCCCGAACAGCGGTTTGCCCGCGCACACTTCAGTGACGTCGTACCCGGGCGCTGGCTTGCCGATGTAGCGCCACTCCCGCGGAGACTTGAATTGCAATTCTTCTTTCTTGGGAACCGGTTGCCTGGCTGCGAGCGCCGCAAGTTCTCCGTACCCGAGTTTGCGGCTCGATTTCGAATCCGAAACAACATGCACCGGATCAGCGACGCATTGCGCCTCCGGCACTCCCCACTGCTGCGCCGCCGCGCGGATCAGCATCAGGCGAGCAGTTGCTCCGGCTTCTCGCAGCGGCTCGAAGAATTCCCGCACCGAGTGCGACCCATCCGTGTCTTGCGATCCATATTTCTCATCGCCATCACCCTGGATCACTTGTACGCGGCTCCAGTCGGCGTCGAGTTCATCGGCGAGAATACGCGGCAGACTCGTGCGCACTCCATTCCCCATCTCCGTGCGATGCGCGACGATAATCACCGTGCCGTCGGTCTGAATGCCCACATAGACGCCAGGATGGAACGCGGTCGAATCGATTGACGGCGCGACGCTCGTGGTAAACCCGGGTGTCCCATTGCTGGCTGCCTTTGCCAGAAGTGGGGCTTTCTGTACGCAGAGCACGAACGCGCTGGCCGATAGCACGCCTTGCAAGAAATTGCGGCGCGTAACCTTTTCGATGGGGATCATGCCCGCTCCTTGGCCGCCTCGTGGATCGCGGCACGAATCCGCTGGTAAGTCCCGCAGCGGCAGATATTCCCCGCCATCTTGTCATCAATATCGGCGTCGGTGGGATGCGGCGTGGAAGAGAGCAGGGAAACGGCCTGCATGATCTGCCCCGGCTGGCAATATCCGCATTGCGGAACGTTCACTTCTGCCCAGGCCTTTTGCACAGCGTGTGGGCCATGCGCCGAAATGCCCTCAATCGTGGTGATCTCTAGCCCCTCAACCTTCGCCATCGGTCTTGAGCACGACCGGACGGCCTTGCCGTTCTCGAGCACGGTGCACGCGCCGCACAGCGCCATGCCGCAGCCGAACTTTGTTCCGGTGAGGCCGAGGATGTCGCGCAGATACCACAACAGTGGCATCTCCGGGTCGCCATCGAAGGATTGCGGGGAACCATTCACTTTGAGGTGAATCATGGGGTCCTTCCTGGGATTGTTAGAGATTGATGGGGATATTCTACTGCCGGCCGGTAGCCAGGATGCAAGATGTGGACACGCCTCCGTAGCGCCGTGATGTCGCCAGCGGCCCTGCTACAGAGAGCGCTAACTCATTTCTCCCAATGCGTAGTACTGAACTTCGCCGGATCAAACGTCCCCGGATCAAGTTTCACATTCGCCTGGATATCGGAATAGTCCTCGGAAAACACTTTCTGCCCCTCGGAATAGACCTCCACCCCCGCCGCGATCCACGCCCCCGCCAGCGGTTGGTAGTGGATGAAACGGATGTCGTCGAGTTTTGTGGCGTCTCCCGGAGAAGGCTCAATAACCCGCACAAACAGCAGCGTATCCTTGGCGACCCAGAACTGCTTCGACTTCAGATCACCCTTGTCGGCGCCAACCACGTAGACGGGTTTGCCCTCCCACGTATCTTCGTGCAGCTTTGCCAGATCGTATCCTTCGCCCTTCACAACTTTGATGGTCGCCTCGGCGTCCTGGCGGTATACGTCGAATCCCAACACCAGCAGCATGTTCACCGAGTTGCGAGTTCCAACAACTTTGTTATCTTTGACAATCGTCACCACGCCGTCGACCAGAACGTAGCCCTTGCCGTCGCTGGCCGGCCCAATGTCGATGCGCAACTTGCCCGGCAGCAGCGCCGCTTCATACCACGTCTCCGCCGTGCTCGTCCCGTCCGGCTTGTAGGTTGTGCTTTTCTGGACGAAGGTGACGGTCCGGTACCACGACGCCTGGTAGCGCTCGTGCATGGCGCGTAGCAGCGCCTCGCCGTTGCGGATCTCCTGGCCATGGGCCAGCGTCATGGAAAGGATTGCAGAGAGAAGGAGTATTCTTCGCATGCAAGTTGGACGCGAATCGCGCCGGAAAGACAGCGCACAGGGTATCAGACTTCACAAGCACTTGTCGGGGAAGAGGAAGACAGTGCGGGCGAGATCAGATTGCAGCGTCGCGTCATGGTAGTAGTGCCCCAGAATTCCTCCCTTCCACACCAATAGATCAGGATTCTGCCCAGCGAATTCATCCCAGTTGCTGCCGCCAGAGCGCGCCATCCGTTCTCGAATCAAGAAGAAGTACGCATGCGTGATGGTCTCGTGGTACAACCCTGATTTCCCCCGCGCCTCGGCATACTGTTTCAGGGCAGCCGAGAATTTCTCCAGCGCCCGCAACGGCGGATTGTCGGACAGATAGGCGAACGCCAGCCGCACGTGGTCGGCATGATGAAACTCACCCTCCAGCGTGTCAGCCTCAAAATGTTCGATGAATTCCTTATCAGTCATGGCGACACTCTCTAGGGAAGAGATTGGGTGCCGGGTGCCCCATTTCTCGCGCGTTTGTTGCGCGAGAAGTGGGGATTTTCCTTGCACCCAAAGGTCAACTCCCTTTCCCCACCGCAATCGCAAACGCCGCCGCCGCATAAATCACCAGATTCCCCACTCCATACAGCCCATGCAGCAGGTGCAGCAGAATCGCCATCACGAAGACCGCGACCAGCAGCCAGGCTCCACGCACCGCCGTCTGCGGAATCAGCAGCAGCACGCAGCCGGCAATCTCTCCGAATCCCAGCACCATCCGTACCAACCCGGGCATATGCGAGCGCGCAAAGTCGTGCGCCGCGCCCGGCAGCACAAACATGACCGCCTCGATCAGGATCACCACTCCCAGCGACCATCGCAAGACCGTCAATCCACATTTCGGATTCATGGCTCTCCTATTTGTCGCTCCGCTTCCGCGGGGATTTCGCCTTGATTTCTTTCAACCGGTGGCTGGCGCTGGAGTCCAGGTCGAGTTCGTAGAATTTCTTCAACTCGCAGATCTTCTCGAGAGACGCCGGGCTGAACGGCGTCTTCCCGTCAAACGCATGCAGCACGATGCCCTCCAGCACGTCGCCCAAAGTCATGTCATGGTATTCGGCAAAGGCTTTGAGGACTTTGAGAAGCCGTTTCTCAATGCGCACGCCAGTCTGGACGCGTTCGATTTCAAGTCGGGAATCGTCGCTCATGTGTACCAAGGTACCACGGTACACAACGAAACGCAAGGGGGTACCCCATCCTTGTCCTGCGTTTTTGCGGTGGGGTCTTTGACTTTGCCCGTGCACCCAAACGCAATCAGCACCAGAGCGGATGGACCAGTCGCCTAAATCGGCCCGCGATACCGCCGCATCCGGACCGCCGCCGCCAGGAATCCGGCAGTCACGATCAGCCCCAGCCACAGGCCCGGGCTCATCAGGAACCTGCCCGGCGTAAGGTGGGTCATCGGATCCATCGGGAACTCCCCGAACGTCATAGCCTCCGGGCCACCCTCGAGGCGGCGTCCCATCATGGCCGCAAGATACGAAGTACCGAACAGAATCTTCTCGCCGAAGCCGATCGCCAGCAGCGGCAAAGTTGCCCAAAGAACCGTCGCGCGCCGCGCCCACGCCGAAACCAGCAGCAGCCAGCCATAGAGGGGCGCATGCCAGAGCCAGTGCACGGTCACCAGGTGGTAGACGAGCAGCAACGTCATCTGCGGCAGCGACAGATGCATCCATAGCGCCCCTACACTCTGACCTCTTCCCACCAGCACTACGCAACTCACAAGCAGCATGAGCCAGAGCACCGCAACGGACAGGACGATGTTGATCAGCGGAAGAATAAGCAGCGGGATCGCCGCCTTCGAGAGAACTGCAGTCAGATCGGAAATGGGCAGCGACTTCCAGAACAGGATGCTGCGATCTCGCCGCTCGCCCCGCAGCGCATCGAGACAATAGAACACACCTACCAGCATGGCCGTAACCATCATGAAGCCGGCAGCAACCTCGTAATGTTTTGTGAGCCCGTGGCCTTGCTTTTCCGGATGGAGCGCTGCCACAGCCGTACCAATCACGAAGCCGACCAGGATAACGGCGACCGTGGCCAGGGGAGCAATATAGATCGAACGGTTCTCCCACAATTCGCGCCGCACGGACCAGTACATCGGCCGGGTCGCCTGCACGACCGCTGGCGCGATCCCCTGCGAGCCGAACGACTCGGGCATGGTGTTGGTTTGAGTATTCATCGGGTGGCTCCTTGAGCGCCGTCCTGCTTGCTCATCACGGCAACAAACAGGTCGGCGATGCTGGGCGTGCGAACCTCGCCAAACGCGGCTAGCTGCTGCCGGTCCGCATGATCGAACAACAGGATGCTGCGGCCGAGTGCCTGCCGCTCGTGCATGGGCTTGAGTTCCCGCGCTGCGGCTGCCTGCTCGGGCTTCACTGTTACTTCCATGTAGTGCGTCTCGAAATCGTCCATCTCGCAGCCGAAGACGATGCGCCCCCGATGGATGAACATCAGATCGGTGATTACGTGCTGGATCTCTTCCACCTGATGCGTGGTCACCACGATGGTGCGGCTGCGGTCGAAGTAATCGTTCAGCAGCGAATCGTAGAACTGCTTGCGATAAAGGATGTCCAGCCCAAGCGTGGGCTCATCCAGCACCAGCAAGCGCGCGTCAATCGCCATCACCAGAGCGAGGTGCAGTTGGGTCACCATGCCCTTGGAAAGTTCCCCGACTTTGCTCTTGCGCATGATCGATGTCTTCGCCAGAAATCCTTCCGCCTTCGCGCGATCGAATCGCGGGTGCACTCCGCCGACGTAGTCGAGTGCCTGCGAAACCCGCATCCAGCGCGGCAGCACGGCGACATCGGCAATGAACGACGCGTCGCACATCAGCCGCTCGCGTTCAGTCCAAGGGTCGCGCCCCAGTACTCGCAACTCTCCCTCATACGGCGTCAGGCCCAGAATTGCATTCAGCGCAGTCGTCTTCCCGGCGCCGTTAGGGCCGATCAGTCCGAGGATTCGTCCCTCTTCCACACGCAGGTCAATTCCATCGAGAGCGATGGTTGTGCCGAACTCTTTACGGAGACCACGCGCTTCTATGCATGCCATGGTTTCAACGTTCCTCCTCGGGGGAATCGGTTTCGCTCGGATTCGACTTGGCGGGTTTCGACCGTGCCGCATCCGGCTTTGCGTGATCGGACGGCGGGCGGCCGTTAGCGGCATCCACAAGTTCCTCCGCTTTCAGGCCAAGCCTCTGAATCGTTGCTTTAACCCTCGGCCATTCTTCCGCAAGAAATTTCTGGCGTTCGCCCTGCAGCAACAAACTACGCGCCCCGGCATTGATAAACATTCCGAGCCCTCGCCGGCTCTCCACCAGCTCCTCGTCCACCAGCTCCTGATACCCTTTCAGGACGGTGAGCGGATTGACCCGATACTCCGCCGCAACGTTGCGCACCGAGGGCAGCGGATCGCCCTCCTTGAGCACGCCGTCGAGGATCATCGCAACCACGCGATCGCGCAGCTGGCGATAAATCGGCTGATTGTCGTTCCACTCACGATCCGTCATGGCTTCCCGTTCACATTGATAATGTCATACCTGAAGAGACCACCGCTCCACCACGCCGCAGGAACGCAGTTCATCTCATGCCGGGGCATCTAATGGTTGGTCCTTTGCGCCCATAATCGAGAGCCACAAAATGATCGGCAACTCCCCAAACTGAAGCACCGACGCAACTTTGGAAACCATATCGCCGTAATGGGGGAAAAGTAGGTAGGTAAAGACTACGGCCAGATAGGCACACCCCGCGGGTATCAGCAAGACACCCAAAATTCGGGGAAGGAAACCCGATCTATATACGAGGGCCCCGAAAGGAAAAAGCCAAAGGCCCCAAAACGTCTCGACGATTAGAATTCCCTTCCCATACAACTTGAGGAACACAAGCACCATGGCATTCAGGTGATGCGGATCGAATGCCGACAAGAAGTCAGCACCGCTCAACAGGACGAGGGCGGCAATTCGGTTCAGTTCATTGAGATAGGAGATGGGGACAGAAACCAGGACCAATACCAACATGAGCAAAGCAAGTTTCTTGTCGACCCCTTTGAATAGATCATATAGAGCCAGACCCACAAAGATGAAAAGGGTCCAGCCGACAAGTGCGCCCACAATGCCGAAACGGAAAAGAAACTCGGAGGTCCGAATCGTGTTGGCTACAGCCGCAGGATCTCCAGATGACATAAAGAAAGACGGAATGTAGATGAGGGTAAAGGGAGCGGGTAATGACATTACTAGGTATAGTAATCCCGCGCGTCTCGCGGCCTTTTTGGTGGAATTCATGTCCGCTCTCCTCTGAACCAAGCACGCTGGTCCACAACGCTCACGCTCGCTTCTCCACAAGTGAGTGAACCAAGGGTGTACGTGATGGAATAGTTCTCTCGCGGTACGCATTTGTGACGCGAACTCGGATGAGCCAGAAAATCATCAAAGCGATTGGCAGGAAACTCAGGCCAAAAAGCATACCTGTCGTGCGCATGAAAGCGGGGAACAGGTGCTGCCGCGCCAGAAATATCGACGACGCTGCGATGAACAGCCCAAAGCACATGCGCCAAAGATGCCGCGCGATGCGAGGTGTGCCAGAAATCCCTTTGCGCACCAGCATTCGGATGTCTCCCACGACAGCAAGCACGGCCACGGATCCAAGGAAAAAATAGGGCCCCGGCGAATAGGCGTATTTCAACCCGGTCGGACTCATCGCCGCTTCGAGTCCCCACGTCACCTCGACAACGGCGAGAGCCAGCACAACCAGAAGGGCGCCCCAATCAAGAATGTTGGTTCCCCCATCCCGGCGCCTGGCGGTCAGCCATGCCGTTGCCACCAGATAGAAGGTGAAGATGCCTCCCAGGATATTGCCCGGCTGGGATTTCATGATCGCCAGAAACGTCCCGGTCGACCCCAGGCTGAGCATGGATATGACAAACACGTTTCCGGCGAGGCCGTGCTGGCGGGAGCCTTTGCGGAGAAAGACCGCCACAAATCCAGACAGCATTCCCAACGTGCCAGCGATGATGTGAAGAACCAATAGTGGCGATCGCATTTGTTTACTCCTTAACTACTCACTGCCCCGCTGCACTGGCCTGTTGCTTCCATCGTTGAGCGTTGACGCCGATCAACAGCAGCCACAGGGTCAGTGATCCTTCCCCGAGGATGCCCGGGGCAAAAATGTAGGGGGAAAGACGATTTGCGAGCGGCGGTGACAGAAAGGTCAGCCAGCCCAATCCGGCAAACGCCATCAGCACACCTAGGATTCGAGGCAGGAAGGTCGACTTGAAGATCAAGTAGCCGATCAGGGTGCAATAGAATCCGAAGAAGACAAGGCTGTTGATGTAACCCGGGACGAGACCGAAGGCGCTAAGAGGCCCAATGGCGCATCCGACGAGGCTCAGGAACGCCGCGAGCAAAGAGAGGCTCCGGTTCACCGGCTTAAATATGCCGTAGAAGAGCACCGTCACAGCGACATAGCACGCGCCCGCGGTGAGGCCGGCTACCAACCCCAGCCTGCCGCGTGTGAAAAGGGCAAA
The DNA here is from genome assembly GCA_035632675.1 of Candidatus Dormiibacterota bacterium. Lineage (GTDB taxonomy): Bacteria > Acidobacteriota > Terriglobia > Terriglobales > Acidobacteriaceae > Sulfotelmatobacter. Next base: position 58,074 of record DASQGJ010000059.1, on the reverse strand, counting down.
TCCTCCCGTCAGGAAGGTGAGCAGATAAAAGACACCGGCAATCCTAGCCCGGAAACGCGGCGACGGTTCTGCAAGTCGTTCTGTCATTACCGCTGTGCTCATATCGTTTCTCCTTAACGAACGATCGACTCGAGCGTGGCTGCCGCGCTAGGGTCGCCATCCCCCGCTCCGCAGGCCAATTCCTTCCATCGTTGTTCGTTCACTCCAAACACCAGCAGCCACACAATCAGCGCTGCCGCCCCGAGCAGAGCGACGGCTACAACGAAAGGAAACAGACGGTATCCGAGCGGCGGATAGAGGAAACTCAGCCAACCCAAACCTCCCAGTACCGACAGCACACCCAGAATCCGAGGCAGGAAGGTGGACCTGATAATGAGGTAGCCCGTCAGGAGCGCGTAGAAACCGAAAAACACCAGGGCGATTGCGGCGCCCCGGTCATTCACCTTGAGAAACAGGAGCGCCAGCGCCTGCAACTGTTCCGCGCTGAATACATTCAAGTAGTGCGCGCCTCCGAGAATGAACAAGGGGGCGATAAAGAAGAGCCGGCTCAGGGTCTTGATGACGCAACCGGCGAGGCCCAGGAACGCCGCCATCAAAGACACGCTCCTGCTCACCGGTTTAAGCAGATCATAAAAGAGAGCTGTGATGACGATATTGCACGCCATTTCGATCATGAAGACTGCGAACCCCAATTGAAACAAGGCCTTGTGCGCCAGTAGGTTGGCCGCCGTAGCCGCGGCGTCGCCGGATACAACAAGCCTCTCGCTCACGAAGCCCTGGGCGAATATTCCCGTCAGTATGGTGACGAGATAGAAGGCACCAAGAATCCTGGCCTGGAGACGCGGCGACGTTTCTGTGATCCCGTTAGTCATTAGGGCTGTGCTCATATTGGTTCTCCTTACGCGACAAACCGAACTCAATCGGCCGTTATTGCTGTGGCCGCGTCGGCGTCATGAAAACATCAGCCCGACGACAGACGTGCTTTCTCGTTCCACTTCGGTAGGTTCACGCCCTTCACCATGAGCCACAGGCAAAGTGACAATTCCCCGACTAAGGCCAGCACCAGAATGAGGAAAATCTTCCCGGCGTATGCGGGGGCGACGATGAGGGTGAAACTATTTACCAGATAACTCAGACCGGCAATCGCCATCAAAACGCCAATGGTCCGGGGGAAGTACCCCGACTTGTAAAGCAAATATCCATACACCAGGCAGGCACAGCCAAAAAATACGAGGTCAATGCCAAAGCCGTAGTCATGCAACTTGAGAGACACTTGCACGAGAGCGTGTAGCTGATGCGGTTCCAATGCCTTCAGGTAATCTGCGTTCCCCGAAAGGAACAATGCACCAAAAAGACATAGCTTGCTGACGGCCTCAATAGGGAATTCAACTATGTTGAAGAGCACCGCAAGCAAAGCAAGATGCTTGTTCACCGGCCGAAGCAATACATATAGGATCAGCGTTAGCGCGACGCCACACACCAGCAATATCAACTCGCCGGCAATAGTGACCCGCCACAGCGATTCCGAAGCCACAATGTTGTTGGCTGTAGCGGTAACATCTCCCGTCACGACGAGCTTGTCTCTGACGAAAAACTCACTGCAGAAACCGATGACTATGATGATCAGATACAGCACGCCGCCGAGTCGTGCGTAAACTTGCGGCGACGTTTCCGTGTTCCCTTGTTTCATTACATCTGTGCTCATAGTCGCTTTCTCCTTGGGAGAATGATTGAACTCTCGTGTGCGAGGCACGCTAGATTCGCACTTCCCCCACAGCGCTCGCCTGTTCCTTCCATCGTTGAGCGTTCACGCCCATCACGAGGAGCCATAGGCATAGCGATATCTGTCCAATAGCCGGGAAGAACAGAATGTACGGCTGCAGAGACCGCATGAGCGGTGGTGACAGAAACGGCAGGTAGCTCACGCCGGCCAGCACCATCACCACGCCAAGAACGCGTGGCAGGAAGGCAGATCTCAGAATGAGGATGCCGAGCAGAAGCAGATACAGTCCAAAAAATACCAGCCCGATGTTGTGGTAGGCTGCGGCGCGCAGCTTGAGAAACACGAGTGCCAGCGTCTGCAACTGCTCCTCTGTAAAAACGCTCAGGTACGGAGATCTCCCTAACAGCACCAGCGGAGCAAGATGAAACAGGCTGCTGATAGCCTGAACCACGCTAGCCGTGAGGCTGAGAAATGCTGCGACCAAAGAGAGCGTTCTGTTCACCGGCTTGAACAACTCGTACAACAGAGCCGTCAACGCGATATAGCTCGCGAACGCGACCATGTCACCAGCGAAACCCCACCACCATAACGGCCCGTGCGCCAGGATGTTGGTCGCAGTAGCTGCCGGGTTGTCCGGTACCACCAGCCGGTTACGAACGAAGATCTCGACGAACATTCTCGCCACTATGGTGAGCAAATAGAAGACCCCGGCGATCCTGGCGTCAAAACTCGGCGACGTTCTCGCGATCCGTTCTATCTTTGCCGATGTGTTCATGATCTTCACGTCCTCGGATCCCTGTCGGAGAGGTGCGAGCGGCTCATTCTGATCGGTCGCCGCACCTCCCCGGATTTCCCACGAGTGGGCCGCAGAGGCGGCCTCAGTTCTTCCGCGTCAGGTCGAAATGCGCGTGGATCGGCTTGTCCCCCATCATGAACGTCCAATCCTCGGTGTGGTGGTTGGCGTCGATGAAGGTGAATACGGAATGGTGCATGTGGTGCTCCGTGCTCCCGCTAATGTCTTTCAACTCGAACTCGACCGTCTTGCCGTCGGGCGACATCTTGCCCGTCATACGCGGCCGGTTCCCGGCGTCGCAATAGTGAATCAGCGTGAGCTGGTCTCCATCTACGTAAAGCATCGTCACCGGATGGTCGTACTTCGTCGCATCCAACGGCGTTCCTGCTTCCTGGAACTCGTGCACCAAGGCGTGTCCCCGCGAGGTCACGCGCAGCGAGAGGTGCATCGGCTTGCCGCCGGACATCTCCGGCATCTCCGGAACGGTGACGGGGCCTTCCCACTCTCCCGCCAGGGTTTTCAAGGTTGTGAAGGACTTCTGCGCCTCGGAGGGTACAGCAGCCACGGTGGACAAGTGCGCGTCAGACTGCGCAAAAGCCAAGGACGAGAGTGACATCAGAACAAAAGACAGCATCAAGCGAAGAGATTTCATTCTTATTCTCCTTAAAGAATTCTCTAGAGTTTTGGCGTTACTTTGTGCGCTTCAGGTCGAAGTGCGCGTGCACCGGGTTGTCCCCGGGCTCCATGTAAGTCCAGTCCTCGATGTGATGGTTCGCATCCAGAAAGGTAAACACCGCATGGTGCATGTGCCCGTACTGCGTGCTGCCGGCGACATCGAGAAAATCGAATTCCACCGTTTTCCCATCCGCCGAGGTCCTGGCCACCATTCGCGGCCGGTTCCCCGCGTCACAGTAATGCGTCAGAAGCAGGCGATCCCCGTCCAGATACAGCATCGTGATCGGGTCGTCAGGTCTTCCGGCCCCAGTCATCTCATGAAGGAGCGCGTTCCCCATCGACGTCGCGCGCAGCGTAACCTGCATGAGTTTGCCCTCAATCTCGGCCCGCTGTGGGTCGGTATGCACGTAGCCCTGCCACGAACCCGCCAGAGTTTTCAGTTTGTCGAAAGACTTCTGCGCGTCGGACTGCGCAAAAGCCACGCCTGAGACCAACATCACTACCACGATCAGCATGCGAGCGGATTTCATCTTGGTTCTCCTTGATCTCTTCAATCTTTTCCGGTTCCGGGCTCCGGATCGATCGACTAACCCCGCGATCGATAAGTAGTGTTATAGTTAACTATAGCACTATGAAACATGCAAGCATTTTCTTGATAATTCTTTCATTCCATCGTAAGTCACAATCCATCAATCTGTTACCGACATTCTTCACAGCCTTAGAGCAATCCCGCGAGACGAGCATCCTTTCCTCAAGGGCCCATGAAGCGAAAGAAATGAGCCGGTACCGTAGCGCTGGCGACCCGCCGGGCTGTCGCGCGGGCATCTCGCCACCGCCCTCGCCAAAGGCACACTAACTCCTTATTTTCGAAAAATTTGCAGAGGGGTGTGGATTCAGAGGGTCCGAGCAAGCCGCCAAGAGCTATTGGTTATAATTCTTTCTTCCTCAGGAAAGGATTTCCGTTGGCACTCGACGACAAGATCTACCAACTGCGGCAGGAGAAGCTGAAGCAAATCGAAGCGCTCGGCCAGCCCACGTACCGCAGCAAATATGAATTCACCCACCGGCTGGAGCAGATCCTTGCCGACTACTCGCCGAAAACCGCCGAGGAACTCGATGCAGCGCGCGTCAACGTACGGGTTGCCGGACGCATCATGGCGATCCGGCTCATGGGCAAAGCTGGCTTCGCCCACTTGCAGCAGGGCGGTAAGCGGCTGCAGATCTACGTCAAGAAAGATGCCGTCGGCGAGAAGGGATTCGAACTCTACAAGCTGCTCGACCTCGGCGACCACATCGGCGTGAGCGGATATCTTTTCCGCACCCGCACCGGCGAGCTTACAGTGCACGTCGAGGAGATTACCTTCCTCAGCAAAGATCTTTTGCCACTGCCCGAGAAGTGGCACGGCCTGACCGACGTCGAGTTGCGCTACCGCCAGCGCTATGTCGACCTGGTGATGAATCCCGAAGTTCGCGACGTTTTTCTCAAGCGCACAAAGATGATCCAGTCGATGCGCCACACCTTCGACCTGCATGAATTCATCGAAGTCGAGACCCCGATGATGCATCCCATCGCCGGCGGCGCCGTCGCGCGTCCCTTCGTGACGCACCACAACACACTCGACATGGATCTTTACATGCGCATCGCCCCCGAACTCTATTTGAAGCGCCTGGTGGTCGGCGGGCTCGATCGCGTTTACGAAATCAATCGCAACTTCCGCAACGAAGGCCTCGGATGGCGCTGGAATCCCGAGTTCACCATGCTCGAGGCTTACCAAGCCTATACCAATTACGAAGGCATCATGAACCTCACGCAGGAGGCGATTACCGAGTCTGCCATCGCCGTGAACGGCAACTCGAAATCCAAGTGGACAAGGGTTGAGGACGGGAAAGAAGTCGTGGAAGAGCTCGACTGGTCCAACTGGCATCGCATGACCATGCGCGACGCCATCATCAAGTTCTGGCCCGAGAAGGCCGGCGCGAAGCCCGAAATGAGTGAATTCGCGACCAGCGAGGGTGTAAAGAAACTGGTGGAGCGCTTCAATGCCGCGCACTCGCACATGGCCTACGACCAGAATGCTCCGGCAGGGAAGAACATTGCCGCACTGTTCGAGGCTGCAGCCGAAGAGCATCTCATGCAGCCGACGATCATCTACGAATTCCCGACCGCGGTCTCGCCGCTCTCCAAGCAGAAGCCCGACGAGCCCGACTGGACCGAACGCTGGGAGATGTTTGCCGGACGCATGGAAATCGCCAACGGCTTCAGCGAGCTCAACGATCCCGAAGACCAGCGCCGCCGCTTCGAAGCGCAGTTGAAAGAGCGCGAGCGCGGCGACGATGAAGCCCACCAGATGGATGAAGACTACATCCGCGCGCTTTCGTACGGCATGCCTCCGGCGGGCGGCGTGGGCATTGGCATGGATCGCGTCTGCATGCTTCTGACCGACTCTCACACCATCCGTGATGTCATCCTGTTCCCGCTGCTGCGCCCCGAAACTAAAACCGCAGAGGACACCGGGGACGCGGAGGAGACAAAATAGAAATCTCGCCTCAATTCCGCTTCGAAAGGGCGCGGCTCTCATCCGCGCCGCTAACGCCGCGATAAAGAATTGGGCCTTAGCCCGTGAGGGCTGCGGCCGTCAACCTCCAGAACCTACTCATGCACTGTTATTGGTGCATCCGCGATGTTTATATTCTAGTTATCAGTTTGGGCTCAGAAGCAAGCAGCGCTACCGTAGTGTCCAGGAAGCCCTGTGGGACACTGGGTCGGTAGCGCTTTGCCGTCCTTGTTTCCTTTGGCGTCGTTCTCCTAGAAGATGTAGATCGAATCGAACTGCAACCGTGTGAGCCACGGCTCGGTCGTTCCCAAGGGACGCCCGACCAAGGCTGTGAAGCCTAACTGCACGCTCTTGTCGAATTGGTAGAACGCGTCGAAGCGATGCTCCGTCACGTTGGTCCCCTGGCGGATTTCGCTGTAGTTGAAGTTTCCCAGCACGGCCTCTCGCTCAATGAAGATGCGCGTATATCCGAACTGGAAATCGCCCTTCTGGGTCAGGCGCCCGATTCTGCCCTCCGCCCAATAGCCACGCCGGTAATGCGGGTTGCAGGTCGCGTTCAGGGTTTGCTTGAACGTCTGCGTGGCTGTGTTGGCGGGCGCCACGACGATATTCGGCAGGTTCGCGCAAGCCTCCGTGTTCTGCTCATAGTCTCCGATGAAGCTCAACGGAAGGCGCGCGTGTCCGGTATCGACATCGATCTTAGCCACGTTATCGAACAGCGCAAACTTCGAGGCGAACTGCGCAATCGTCACCGACGAAACTCCCGTCGGATACGCTGTGCCGTTCACGGTAATAATGGTGGTCGCCGTGGTGGTGTAGGTTGAGTCCTGCACCAGGCTCGCCGAGTTCAGCGGAAGAAGTCCGCTGAACGGAGTCTGCGGATTCTTGGTGTTGGCGCGCGCCAATGCCAGGGCGATCGCATCCGATCCCCGGAAGTCGTAGTAGCCCGAGTAGGCACTCAGAGTGACGCGCGGTCCGAGGGCCCAGGTTGTCTGCACTTGGCCGCCGTATGTGATCTGTTGCGCGATTCTCTTGTCGGTGGACGAGGTCCCGGCGATCTCGGCGAACGGCAGCTGAAATCCGACGAACGCGATCCGCTTCAGCACAGGAGTGTCCAGCTTGAATCCCAAACTCTCGGCAGCGCCTTCGGGGTTCAAATCCTTGTCCCATGTCAGTTCGGTGTTGAACCACGGGTAGCGGAATTTACCCGCGGTGAGCGTCAGCGGCTTGAAGTCCTTGGGATTGAATTCCACGAATGCCTGGTCGAGGGCAACCGCCTTGCGGGTGTAGAAGCCCGTGACATTCGCATTGGTCGATGTGGGATCGTTGACGTCTCCGGAAGCCAGCGTAACCCCGGCCCGGAATTGCGGGCCCAAGTCGGCGATAGCGTTGAAGCGGGCGCGGATGCGCGCGCGGGCGCGATCAAGCGAATGGTCAGTCGGGCCACCAAGAAATGGTTCGGCACGAACGCGCACGTCTCCGCTGAACGAGATCGGGCCGAGACCTTTGATCTGCCGTTCCAGGTTGCGGATGCGTTCGTCCGAGCTTCCAGCCTGGACGTTCTGCGCGCGGGATGCATTTTGCGGCTGGGAAGCATCTGCTTGTGGAGCAGGGCTCGGGTCTTGAGTCTTGGCAGGAGAGTTGGCAGCCGGCGCTGCAGACGCGACCACTGCAGGCGGTGCTGGATCGGTCTTCCGTCCGGCCTCGAGAGCGTCAATCCTCCGCTGCTGCTCGTGGATCAACTGCTTCAACTGTTCCACCTCGGAGCGAAGTTGCTGGTCGGGTGAGGGCCTGGCGGGCGCCTCGGCGGAAGGTGCTGCTGCAGGAACGACAATCGACGCGGTCTGGGTTTGTGCCCAGGCTCCTGCCGTCAAAGCGGCAAGGGCCAGCGCGGTTAGGGTTCGCTTGCTGGTCGCTTTCATAGAAATGCGGTCCTCTCCTTCTAAATATGTCACGTTGCTTGTGTAGGGGAGACAACTGGAGAACTCTTTGTCGCTCAACCTGCGAGAAGAAATCTCCCAAAGTTCAAGTGGCGCCGGCAGCCCGGGAGTCCGCCGGCGGCTTGGTGATTCGTCATGATCGGGGAGATTTTCACCGTGCGCATTATTCCATAAAGTCGATTTAGTTAATAGACTTTATTTGCGTAAGTGTCTATGCAAGTGAAATTCCATTCGCGCGAATGGTGGACTGGCAGCGATTCCTTCGGGAAATCAATGGTTTGGCCCGCACGGGATGCCGCGCCGGAAAATCACGTGTGCAGCGAATTGCGCTTCCGTGATGAGAGTTTTGCGTGGCGCGGTGGAAAAACAGCCTCTTTCCTTGCAGGTTCTTGCACACTGTCTCCGGGCGCGGAGCTCACTCCCTGGTGCTCAACCGCAACACCACGACTGTGATGTTATCTGGCCCACCGCGTTCCAGAGCAGTGTTCACCAGCTTCAGACATGCTTCAGCCGGAGAACTGGCTTGCGCCATGTTCGAGAGTTCGCGCTCACTGACCAGGCTCCAGAGTCCGTCGGTGCAGAGAACGAGGGTGTCCCCATCTTCCAGGGCCACGGGGTTGTCCGGAACATGAGGTGTTACATCGCGGCCTGATCCGAGAGCAGCAGTCAGGATGTGGCGTTGCGGGTGCGATTCGGCGTCTTCGGAGCGCACGATGCCGCTCTCGACCAACCGGCCCACATAAGAATGATCTCGGGTCAGCCGGGACGCATGTTCGCCGCGAACAAGATAAAGGCGGCTGTCGCCAACATGCGCGAAACACAGCTGGCGCCCCACGATGGCCAGAGCAGTGCAGGTCGTTCCCATGCCTTGAAACTGCGGGTGTTCGACGGCGTAGCGTTGAATCGTGGCGTGTGCCGATTCGAAGCCCGAAATCAGGGATTGCTGCGGACTATCTTTGAATTCGTGATCGTAAATGTAACGCACGGCTTCGACGGCGAGACGACTGGCTTCCTGCCCTCCATCGTACCCACCCATGCCGTCCGCAATGACTGCCAGGCGGCCCTTGCGTCGAAATTCGTCGTCAGAGTCGGGCTCCCAGTAGAGGCAGGAGTCTTCGTTGTTCGCGCGCTGCAGGCCGACATCGGTCAGGCTCGCCGCTTCCAGTCCGGGCTTGGGATTCTTGGAGTCAGCCTGCATAAGTTGGGAAGCGCGGGCGGCGGCGTTGTGCTTTGATCTGGCGATCCAGCGAAACTCCATTCGCTCCCCGCAATTATAAGGGAAGTCGCAGCGAGGGCGACTCTCCACCAATTCCGTGTTCCCGTCCCCAGGCGAGAATTGTGTAGCCTACCACTTTCCCGGGCGATTTGCGCAGAAGGATGGTTTTTGTCCGCAAAAGAAAAAAGCCGCAACCACTGCGGCTCTCTCTTCTCCCGGTTCGAAATCCGGGAACGATTCGAAACTGGACATGCTCAGTTCGTTTTTGCGTTGTGCTTGTCTTTGTAAATCCGCTTGCTCATGTGGTTGGATTCCTTGTTGAGCTGGCGCTGGTCCTGCTTGGTCAGGTGGCCGTTGTCCTTCGCCATGTCTTTCTTCTCGTTGTTCTGCAGGCGCTGCTCGCCGCGTTCCAGACGCTTGGTTTCTCCGGGAGTCAGTTGGCCGCTTTTGACTCCATTAGCAATCCGGTTCTGCTGGTTCTGTTCGCGCTTGTTGATCTGATTGACGCGCGGATGCCCGGGATCAACCTTGCCAGCGCCGGCGCCAGAAGTATTGTCTTGTTGAGCAGCGGCGGATCCGACAAACATCAAGCCACCCACTGCCAGGATTAAGAGCGACTGCGAGATTTTGTTGGTCATGTGAGAGTGAACCCCTGCCGAGTAGCTTAGTTCTGAGTTGCGCGTGGTCGCGCGTTACGAAGGGGAAATCTCGAATTATGCCTGTCGGCCACCGCAGTGCAGGGTAATCAATGCCCGGTTACCATCGGACAGTCGGCTGAAATGCGGCGCTGGATTTGGCAAGGCGCATCACGACGAGTTAACATCGTCCACTTCCGAGGACCCGTTCATGAAAATGATGGCTGGAGTTAGTCGTGTGTGTTTGCTCACTCTGTTCGTGGTCGTTTCGCTGTTCTTGCCCGAGGCGATCGCGCAATCGGACACATCCCAGGCCACATCTCTGCCCAGTGAGACGCCGCAGAAGTTTGAGCCGGTTACCGACAGCTTCGACTTCGTCAAGCGAGACGTGATGATCCCGATGCGTGACGGAGTGAAGCTGCATACGGTGATCGTTATTCCGACGGGCGCGAAGAATGCCCCCATCCTGCTGACGCGCACACCCTATAACGCCAGCGCTCAAGTCAGCCACGCCGCGAGTTCCCATCTCGGCCCGATCTTGAATGGCTATGACAACGCCCTGGAAGTGATCGTCGGGGGCGGCTACATCCGCGTGGTGCAGGACGTGCGCGGCAAGTACCGCTCCGAGGGAGACTACGTCATGACGCGGCCGCTGCATGGCCCGCTGAATCCGACCGCGGTCGATCACGCCACCGACACCTACGACACCATTGACTGGCTGGTGAAGAATGTTCCTGAGAGCAACGGGAAAGTGGGCATCCTCGGAATTTCGTACGATGGATTCCTTCCATTAATGGCGCTGGTCAACCCGCATCCTGCGTTGAAGGTGTCAGTGCCCATGAATCCCATGGTCGACGGCTGGATGGGCGACGACTGGTTCCACAACGGCGCCTTCCGCCAGCAGAACCTGCCGTACATCTACGAGCAGGAAGCGACGCGCGACAACACAGCGCAATGGTGGACGAATCACTTCGACGACTACGACCTCTATATGGAAGCTGGATCGGCGGGGGAATTGGGACGCCGGCATGGGCTCGAGCAGGTTGGTTTCTGGAAAAAGTTGCTGGAGCATCCCAGTTATGACACGTGGTGGCAGCAGCAGGCGATGGACAAAATCCTCGCCGCGCAGCCTTTGAAAGTTCCTGTGATGCTGGTCGACAGCCTCTGGGACCAGGAAGATATTTACGGCGCTCCGGCCGTGTACAAGGCGATCAAGCCGAAGGACACAGGCAACGACAAAGTATTTCTCGTGATGGGACCATGGCATCACGGGCAGGAAATTGAAGATGGCAGTTCGCTGGGAGCGTTGAAGTTCGGCAGCGACACCGGACTCTACTTTCGAGAGAAAATTCTGCGGCCATTTCTGGATCAATATCTGAAAGATGGCGCTCCGAAGGCAGATGTGGCTCCGGTCACCGCATTTGAAACCGGAACGAATACCTGGCGGCGATTGCCGTCGTGGCCGGCAGGATGCGAGTCCGGGTGCGCCGTGCATGCGAAACCCCTTTATCTGGAAGCGGGCCTGAAGCTGGGGTTCAACGCGCCCAAGGCGGGCGATGTCGCGTTCGACGAGTATGTTTCCGATCCAGCAAAGCCTGTGCCCTATCGCGCGCGGCCGAGTCAGCCTGTCGGATACGGCGGCCGCCTGACTTGGCCACAATGGCTGGTAGACGATCAGCGCGAGGCGTCGGGGCGTCCGGATGTCTTGGCATTTACCTCAGACGTTCTGAAGGAGCCGGTGAAGATCAGCGGGCAGCCCGTCGTCCATCTGACCGTATCTACCAGCGGGACGGATTCGGACTGGGTGGTGAAGGTGATCGACGTTTATCCCGATGAGGTTGCGCCACAGGAAGAGATGGGTGGATATCAGCTGATGGTTTCGGCGGACATCTTCCGCGGGCGATATCGCGAGAGTTTCGAGACGCCCAAAGCGATTGCACCCGACAAGCCTCTGCTCTATCGGTGGACCCTGCCGACCGCGAATCACGTTTTCCTGCCGGGACACCGGATCATGGTGCAGGTGCAGTCGAGCTGGTTCCCGCTGTACGACCGCAACCCGCAGACGTTTGTCCCAAACATTTTCTGGGCCAAGCCGGGAGATTACAAGAAAGCCCTGCAGCGAGTATTCCATTCTCCAGAGCAGGCAAGCTTCGTAGAGTTGCCGATCGTGGAGGCGAAGTAAACAGAGATGGTATTTGCTTCGGGATGTCATCCTGAACTGCGGCGTCGAGCCGCGGTGAAGGACCTTACGTCGGCGTCCGGTGAAGATGCAGTCAAGGGGCGGAATCGGTGCCGCGATTTTCGTATGGTCCTTCGCGCCCGCTTCGCCGCCGCTCAGGATGGCATCGGATTGGACGTTTCTCGCATTTCTCCGGGATGAGGATCGTGAGCATTAAAAGCACATTGTTGGCAAGTTGTATTTGTTTCTCGTTGCTGTCTCCACTGCTCGGGCAGAACAAACGCCTCTGGGTATTGCGCGCCCCGGGCGAGATGGTGGAATACGATCCCGCGACGTTTGCCCTCAAGCAGACGGTAAAGGTGCCAGCCGAGGCAATGAAGTCGCCGGCAAGTATGGCGGTGAACCGGCTGGGGCAGATGTTGTTTGCGCCAGCGCTGTCGCTGCCGCTCTCGCGGGAAGAAGCCACCGCGGCGCACAAGATCTGGATCTGGAACGGGCATGCCGCCACCTCGATCGATCGGGTCGTGGAACACAAGGTTGAAGAGAGAGGTTCGAATCAGGCGGTGACGGAGTCGGTGCCCGTCCCCTACCTTGCTGCGGACGGAACTCATCTGTTCTGGCTCGCCAACCAGGCCCGGCGGTTGGAGCGCGAGGATATCGAACTCTCGACAACCACAACGTTTCAAGCGTGGCAGACCGATCTGAGCGGCAACGGACGCGAAGAGATCACGACGGCGAAGCTCCCCGACTGCCGGTGTTCAACCGGGACCTGCGAGGAGAGTTGTCCATCGTTTGTGATCTGGGTGCCGGAGGAAGGCATAGAAAAAGTCTTCGTGACCACCCAATTTGTTGCGGGGCAGACAGCGTCGGTGTACAAGGCGAGCTCGCGATATCTGTTGGAAGGTGGCAGGTGGACCGAGAGTGCACTCGCCGAGCCTCTGCAGCGCCCGCTGGACGCGGACTCGGGTGGGAGTGTTCTTGTCGAAGCGATTCCCGACACCGGCTGCTGCGGATGGTCGAACCAGAGCGACGACCAGACGCTCGTGCTGGCGGGCGGCAGGAAAATCACGGTGTTCGACGAGCAGGGAACTTACAAGAATTCCGACTACGACGTGAGCTTCTTTACTTCCAATGCACGCCTGTCGCCGGATTCGGCACTTGTGGCGATGACGATTACGGCGACGGCCGAGGCCAACAAGCCGTTTCAGCTGGCGGAAGAAGGTCAGGCGAATCCGGAAGAGTCACAGCGCGTCCGCAAAGCACTCTCCGAGGTGCCAGTCATTGAGGTGAAGACTGTGGAGGATGTTTCGCGGCGAGTTGCGTTCGTGCCGCATGCAACCCTGGTGGGATGGATCAGCGAGAAGGAATTGCTGATCGTAGAAAACCATCTGCTGGTGGCATACAACGTAGCGACGGGGGCGCGGCGGAAATCGACTGTCCGGGTGGAGGATGCGTTGCACGTGTTTATCCGGTGACAGGTACACAGAAGCACCGCGTTGAAGCTTTCACCGACGTTAGTTCATCGGAGATGATGGCAGAGGCTATGTCTCTAACGAGTGAGGAGCTTCTTAACATGTTCACGCAAGCTGCAAGCTCCCCAGCGGCTGCGAACGAGTTTTTTGGTCGGTTCTCATATGTTAGCGAGTTGATAGGGGGGAGTTCTCGGAAGCCGTCGTTGATCAATTAATCGTCCGGCTTTTTTTCCTCTGACCCCCGAGGTAGATCATCCATCCCAGCAGATTCGCTCCCAGCACGACTCCGGCAATCTTGACTGAATAGCGCCCCGAACTCCCGACATCAATGATCGGGAAGACCGATAAGACCACGAACAGCAACGTCACAAGGAATCCCGAGGCGGCAGCGATTCGCACCCACATGCCTGGACGCAGTCCCCGGTCCTTGCGCGCAAAGATCGGAATTGCGAACAAGGCGAGATACGCGATGCCGTAGAAAGTAAAACTCCACGTAAGCAGCAGTTCAAACGACTCTTCGTGGCCGACGCCGATCAGCGCTGCGGTGGCGACCACCACCGTGGCCGCTCCGAGAAACAGGACTGAGTTCAGTGGAGTCTTGTAGCGTGGGTGAAGACGCGAGAACCATTCCGGCAGCAGGTGGTCCCACCCAGCCACCATTGGCAGCCGAGTGCTCACCGTGAAGAAGGCGCAGAACGTGGCCAGGTAGTAGATCAGAAGAAACAGCACAGCCAGCGGCATCACAATCGTATTCCCCCCAAGCGCGTGAAAGCCGCGGCTCAGCGCCTGCGGGATAGGAGCAACCACATCCTCGGCCGAGGGAGCGACGAAAGCGAGGATCGCGCTGGTGGCGAGAATATAAACCAGCGCGACGACCGGCGCGGCCAGCCAGACGGAACGAGGGAGGTGGCGTTTGGGATCGCGGCATTCTCCCGCAAAAACGGCAACGTACTCGAATCCGGTCAACGCGCCGAAGGTCATCTTGCTGAACACGCTCAGGCTGAACAGGGTGAGCGGAGGAGCGACCAGACGCAACGGATGATACTCAGTCAAAGTGCCCCGCCACAGGTTCCCAAAAGGAATCACGATCAGTGCGGCTATGGTGATCAGGAAGACCGCGGCTCCAACGTTATTGATCCATTTGCCGATCCCAAGGCCGAACCCGGCCACACACATCGTGGAGGCAATCATGGCGAACGAAGCGGCGATGATCATGCCCTTGCTCGACGCGATCCACGCCGCGCCGGGAATCACATACGACACAAAGGAAACCGTGAGCAACCCGCCAAGCCCCACATAGATGATGGCGTACAACCACAGGTTCCACGCCACCAGAAATCCAACTTGATCGTTGAACGCGATGCGCGCCCACTCGTAAAGGCCCCCCTCAATCGGCAGCCGTCGATTCAAGTGAATAACGACGAGGGCCTGGGGAACAAAGAACGTCGCAATCGCCAGTATCCAGAAGACGACGTGAGACGCTCCCGCTTTGACGGCAGTTCCCATGTAGTCGGCGACGATGATGATGAGCAGTTGCGCCAGAACCAGATCGAAGAGCCCGAGTTCCTTGCGCAGGGCAATACTATGCGCCTGAACCTCGGCTTCGGCTTGCTGCAGCGACGGGTTGTCAGTGACAGGCACGATTAGCTGAAGGGGGTGTGAGTTTTGACTTCCGGTCATCTCTTCTCGACTGCTGCTACCGTGGGCTTCAACAACAGATCCTGATAGTCGAAGCTGAAATCGGCGAGCGGTGAAACCGCGGCCATCTTCGCACTGGCGATCGAGCCGTCGGGATTCAACGAAAACGTAACGAACGCATCTTCAATCGTACGCACGCGCCAGTGCGCCTTGAACGTGTCGTACTGCCAGTGCTGCAGGTCACCGATCATGCCGGGCGTGTGATCGAAGCTGATCGTCAAGCCGCCGTTCTCGGAACGGATGGTGATGGGCCCATACCAGGCATCGTTGTAGACACCGGCATAGTTGTCGAGAGGGAGCGACGGCTTGGAGTTCGCCGCTCGCGCGCTTTCCGCCTTCTTCACCGACTCGGCGGCGTTCTTGGCGTCTTCGTCGTCTACCTTCTTGAAGTTCGCGATCCAGTCGGTCGGCGGCACATGAAAGTAGTAATCGAGCACGTGATAGAGGATCGCGTCGAAAGCACTGTCTTGTTCCGCATTGGTAAGCACGACGCCCCCCAGATTTTCCTCAGGAACGAGCATGACCCGCGATACGAATCCGCCGACTCCCCCGGTGTGTCCTACAAGCTTCCGGCCGTGATAGTCGCGAAGTTCCCAGCCCAGCGCGTAATCGGTGAAGTTGGCTCTGAGTCCGGCAAGCGGCGCCGCAGGAGTGCTGAGCGGAAGAATGGTTTGCGGCGTCCACATTTCCTTGGAGCGTTGCTCGGTGAACAGGCGGCCGTCACGGTCCGCGAACCTGCCGCGGTTTAGTTGCATTTGCACCCACCGGGCCATGTCGGCAGCGCAGGAATTGATGGAGCCTGCCGGGCCCACGTTGTCCAGGTCTTCGAGGGGAAGGACTCGAAGTTTGCCTTCGACACGCGAGTGTGGAGCGGCATAGTCGTCTCCCGGCTTGATATCTTTGCTGCTCACGTTGGAGTGGCTCATGCCGAGCGGCACGAAGATGCGCTGGCGGATGTAGTCGTCCCACGACGTGCCGGTCACTGCGGGGATGATCTGCCCCGCCGTCATATAAAGAAGATTGTCGTAGGCGTAGTGGCTGCGGAAACTGGACGCCGGCTTCATGTACCTCAGCTTGTGAATGATCTCATCGCGTGTGTATGTCGAATGCGGCCAGAACAGCAGATCGCCTTCCCCAAGTCCCATGCCGCTGCGATGCGTGAGCAGGTCGCGAATGGTCATCTCATGCGAGACGTAAGGGTCGTACATGACGAATCCCGGGAGTCGCTCGTAGACCAGATCGTCCCAGGAGAGCTTGTCTTCGTCTACGAGCGTGGCCAGGGCTGCCGTGGTAAACGCTTTTGTGTTTGATCCAATGGCGAACAGGGTGAATTCGTCTACAGGCGTGGGATCGCCGAGTTTGCGGACCCCGTACCCTTTGGCCACAAGGATCTTGCCGTCTTTCACAATGGCGACGGCCATGCCGGGCACCTCGAAAGTCTTCATCGAGGCCGCGACGTAGGCGTCGAGATCGGCAGGGGGTGCGCTCGGAGCCGCCGTTTGAGCGAACAGTAAAGCCCCGAGCGCAAGAAACACGAATCCGAGGAATAAGGGTTTGCAGCAGGTGTGGACCATGTATCTCTTCCCGAAATGTTTTTCTGGAACCGCGATTGTGTCGCGGAGATTAGAACACAGGACAGGCAAATTTCCGAACGGGGCACTGGCCGAGGAGATGGGGACTGGGAATCGAGCATCACCTCGACTCCCATTCCGAATCGGTTCCTCAGTTCATGCGATTGGAGACCACGGCTGAGATGTAATTGAGCAAATGGTCAATATTCAGTTCGCACTCCAGTAATTCCTGCATCTCGTTGGGGCTGAATCCGATTCTGGCCGCGGCTTCTTGTAGAAACCTGCTATAGTCGGCCGCCTGAGCACGGTCAAAGTTCATTGCAGACTCCTCGGCGTTGGTGTGGATCGGGTTGGTCCGTGGGGCGAAGCGATTGCTGCCCCTCGATGCTTCAGAGAACGAAGCATTCCTGAGCGCAGTACTGACTCCAGCTAGCGCCGGATGGACCGCAGCAGAATTGGACGGAAGTTGGGATCCAGGTGCGCGGCAGGACCTTCGAGATCACGATCAGAGCCGGAAATCTCAGCGGACTTGGGGAACTGGAACAGCGCAGCGACTACAACTGCGGTGGGCGCTGCCGTGGCCCGGGCATGGACGAGCACCGGAGCCGTGCCCTGGTGAAACGCGGTGTCGGGCAGGTCGACGTCGGGCAACACCACGATCAGCAGCATGAGAAAGACCACGCAGCTGAGAATAAATAGCGTCGACGCCTTGATGTTCCACTGCGACATGAGATGTTCTGTTTTGCCAGAGTTTGAAGCTGAAGTCAATCCCTCAGTCGTGCCGTATGGGTGTCGGGGGCCGGCGGCGAGCCATGGCCCTGCAAAATCAGTGCCCGCCAGCGCGCATCAGAAAGGAAATATCGCCTACTTTGTACAGGACCTTTCCCGGGGAGTCCGGAGTGCCGGGGATCTTTCCTCCCCGCACCTGATCGAAAGCCGAGACCAGCCGCGCGAGCACCTCGGGCGACGCCACAGGAATGTTGTGCGCACCCAGCACCAGCTTGATCTGCGGCGCCAGGGCCGCCAGCCGGCGAATGGACGCGGCGTAGGCGTCGAGATCCGTCTCCGGGCGGAAAAGCCAGATCGCAGCCGGATAATACGTGTCGCCCGTGAAGAGCAGAGCGTTGGCCCGATCGATCAGGCTGATCGCATCGGGAGTGTGGCCGGGCGTCGCCAGCACTTCGATCGTACGGCCGCCCAGATCGAAGTGATCGCCGTCGTGAGTGTAAGCGGCGATCTTCCACGGACGCGTGGCATACGACTTGGTATCAAACTCCTTCGGCAGCGGGCCACAGAGTTGGTCAGGAGTAATCTCGGCTTGGGCATCCTCGCGCGAGCCCAATGCGTTCTCGCGGCTGAAGTCCGTGTTCATGCTATGCACAGTGGCAAACTCCCAGTTGCCACCCACGTGATCATCATGCGTGTGCGAGTTCAACACGATGATAGGCAGCCGGGTGAGTTCCGCAGTGACTTTCCTGATGTCGCTGATACCCATGCCGGTATCGAACAGCAAGGCTTGCTTCTCGCCAAGGATCAAGTAGCTGATGACCTCTTCGGCCTGGTGTGGTTCATAGATGGCGAACACTCCCAGAGCCGGCCTGTAGACTTCGAACCAGGGATCGCTCACCTTGACGCGTTCAATGGATTTGTATTCGGGGCGCGGAAGGGGGCGGCACCACTCCGGGAGAGCACTCTGAGCCTTCAGCGGCGTCAGCAGGCCGGTTAGGCAGAAGGCGAGAATCGCTGTGTGTTTTTGCATGTTGAATCGCAGCGATAGATTAGCGTATCCAACCTGGTAAGAGCCAGTGAGGCATCGCGAGGAGTGCGAGCTGTTCGGAGCGTTTTTCTCAGCGCTCTCTGCGGGGTTTCTCGGCGAGCTTTGCGGTTTAAGATCTTTTTGTTTGAGGCCAGTGCCGGATGCTACGCTCAGGCTCAAGGAGAATCATGGTTTCGCGCGACTTTATCTTCTGGGAAGTGGACGTGCAAGCTGATTTCGTTTTGCCCGGAGGCAAGCTCTACGTGCCCGGGGCGGAGAAGTTGCTGCCCAACATCCGCCGTCTGACCGATGCCGCCCGGCACGGCAAAGTGTTTCTCGTATCGCACGGAGATTTTCATGCGCCGAATGATCCCGAATTCAAGATTTTTCCTCCCCATTGCGTGAAGGGAACAGATGGCGCTGAGTTAGTGCCGGAGGCGCTGACGGAAAAAGTCGCACGCGTGCCGAACGACGCTTCGGCGACGCTGCCCCGGGACTTCTCCCCCTACCAGCAGGTTCTGCTCGAGAAACAAACATTGAACATTTTCGAAAGCCGCCACGCCGGCGAACTGGTGCAAAGGCTGGGCAATCAGGCGGAGTTCGTCGTCTTCGGCGTGGTCACCGAATATTGCGTCGGTTTTGCCGTCAAAGGCCTGCTGGAACGCGGACGGCGCGTCGCCGTTGTTCAGGATGCAATCGAGACTTTGAAACCAGAAGAGGGCAAGGCAGCGATC
Organism: Candidatus Dormiibacterota bacterium; assembly: GCA_035632675.1. GTDB lineage: Bacteria > Acidobacteriota > Terriglobia > Terriglobales > Acidobacteriaceae > Sulfotelmatobacter. The sequence goes on along the minus strand of DASQGJ010000059.1, from coordinate 39,127 downwards.
GCTGAATTCGAACGCCTGGGAGCGAGATTGACGACCACGAACCAGGCTCTCGCCGCCCTCGAACGCTGACAACGTGGCATTCAAGAAATTGACGCCGTCCTAGTGGTGATCGTGGTCATGGTCCCCATGGTTGTGGCGCCACGTCCAGTATTCCTTCTGTTCTTCTTTCGGCATCTTGCGAAAGTCACGACCCCGATCGCGATGCGTCTCGTCGGCCCATCGGCGGTAGTACACGATCTCGTCATCGTTCCAAACGTGATAGTCCGTGTAGTAAGGGTCGTACACCCGGTAGTAGTGATGTTCACAGGCGATTCCCGCCAGTGACGAAGCCAGTACGCCCGCCAGCAGCAGAGATCGGAGCGTGTGCGAACCGAGGCTCATGGTTTCTTCTCCTCTGGAGTCAAAAACACTGATGAGGTCGAATAGTTGCAGAGAAGCTGCCCGCGGCTCCACAGAATTCGCGCCACGCCCAAGGCGGAACCAGTTGGCAACCTCTCGGTTGTGCCCCCTCTAACGTTTACTTCCGAACCGTATTTCTTTTTCTTTCGAAACCTTTTCAACCGGGTCACATTGTAATAGACTACTGTGTCTTCTGAGGGAGGAAGCAGGCAGTGGGGAATCCGTTGAGCACGCTGCTGGAATTGCCGCAGCAGGAGAGAGCGGAGCGCGGGCTGGAGCACACGCCACGCGAGATCTGGCAGCAGCCGGACACGTGGGCCTCCACCTACGAGATCTGCTCCGCGCGCCGAGCTGAGTTGGTGGACGCGTTGCGGCGCGCCGGCATTGGCCGCGGCAACACCGCGTCGCCCACCGTCTATCTCGCTGGCGCAGGCACCTCGGATTACACCGGCCGCGCGCTGGCGCCGCTGCTTCGACGCCGTTGGGGTTGTGACGTGTGGCCCGTTCCCAGCACGACTCTGCTTACGGATTTCGAAGAGTTCCACGCCCCCGGAAAAGAGTATTTGTGGATTTCATTTTCGCGTTCGGGGGAAAGTCCCGAGGGCGTGGCGCTGTTGCAGCGGGCTCTGGAACGCAGTCGCTCCATTCACCATCTGGTGATCACGTGCAACCAGAAGGGAAAGATGGCTGAGTTGTGCGCGCGGCATCCCGAGCGCGCTCTGGCCCTGGTCCTCGATGACGCGGTGAACGACCGCGGCCTGGCCATGACCAGTTCCTTCAGCAACATGCTGGTCGCCGGGCAGTGCGTCGCGCATCTGGACGATCTCGATGAGTTCGGCGCCGTGGTTTCGCGATTGTCCCAGAGCGGCCGGCAGTTCCTGCCGGTTGCGGCCGAGGTTGCGGCGGAGGTCACGACGCTGGAATGCACGCGCGCCTGCTTTGTGGGATCGGGCGTGCTGCGCGGCGTGGCCGATGAATGCGCGCTCAAGGTCGTCGAGTTGAGCGCGGGCCAGGTGACCACGCTGGCGGAAACGCCGCTCGGATTGCGCCACGGTCCCATGTCGAGCGTGGACAGCCAAACGCTGTTCGCTGCTTTCCTGTCGAGCGAATCGCGCCGCCGCGGCTATGAACTTGATCTGCTGCGCGAGATTGACAGCAAGCACCTGGGGCGCGTGAGAGTGGTGGTCACCACCGGCGATGGCCGCGATGTGTCCGAGTTGGCCGATTACAGATTGCAGTTAGGACTTCCGGCGGATTTTGCCGACTCCTACCGTCCTGTGCTCGATGTGATGCTGGGCCAACTGCTCGGCCTCTTCGCAGCCATGCGCTGCGGGCTGAAGCCCGACCAGCCGAGTCCGAGCGGGACGATTAGCCGCGTGGTGCAGCCAATCAAGCTGTACTCCTAACTCGCAGAGCTCCGCCTAACATAAAGCCTCTCCGAAGAGACTAAGATGCACTTATCGAGTCAGGAGGGATCATGACCAAAGAAATCTCTCGCCGGGAATTTCTTGAGAACGTCGGGCTCGGAGCTGCCGCCGGAACGAGCCTGCTGTTGCTGAAAGACGTAGCCAGCGCCCTTCCAGAGAACAATGTTCTCCCCTCGCGCACTCTCGGGCGCACAGGTGCCAAGGTCTCAATCCTAGCTTTCGGTTGCGGCAGTCGCTTCCTGATGTACAAAGACGAAGATAGCGCTACCGCGATCCTCAATCGAGCGATCGATCTGGGCATCACCTATCTCGACACGGCTTACTCTTACGGAGACGGCGAGAGCGAGACCCGCGTCGGCCGTGTCATGGCCACGCGCCGCAAAGATGTCTGGCTGGCGACGAAGATTCCCGACCGCACTCGCGACGACTTCCTGCGCCGCCTCGAAGCCAGCCTGAAACGCCTGCAGACCGATCATGTCGACCTGGTCCATATTCACAGCTTGGGCCAAGCCGACGATCTGGCGAAGATCGAGGCCAAAGATGGAGCTCTGAAAGGCTTGATGGAAGCGCGGGAACAGAAGATGGCGCGCTTTGCCGGGATGACCAGCCACACCAACGGAGAAGTCATGGCCAGGGCCATCGAGCGCCACGATCTCGACTGCGTGCAGATGGCTCTCAACGCCTCCCGCAACGGCCGTTTCGAGGAATTGGCGCTTCCTGCGGCCAACACAAAGAATCTGGGCGTGATCGCGATGAAGGTCACGGGTCAGGAATTTCTCGTCGGCGAAGGGGCAGGGAAGGCCGACATGAATTCGCTGCTCCGGTATTCCATGAGCTTGCCGGTGACAACCGCCGTCGTGGGGATGCCCAAGCCAGAAATGCTCGCCCACAACATCGAGACCGCGCGCGCCTTCTCGCCACTCAGTGACCCAGAAAAGGAGCATCTGCGCCAACAGCTTAACAATTCCCGCGAGGGCCTGGAGAAGCGCCTGGTCGGACACTGCGATGGACCGACGGCCACACCCGAAATCTTCCTCGCATAGAAGCGGAACCACTACACGGGGGCTGATTGACATGTACGGCAGAATGCCGTACACTCGCAATGAGGGATGCCGTCCATGGGAACCGCCTACGGAGTCAAGCGAAACGAACGTCTGGATGCTCGACTGAGCCGCGAAGAGAAAGAACTGATTGAAACCGCGGCGAGTTTGCGGGGCACTTCGTCTTCCGACTTCGTGCGGATGGTTACTAAGGAAGCTGCCCTCAACACCATCCGCGAATATGAACTCTTGACCCTCACCGAAAAGTCGAAGAAGGTCTTTGTGGAAGCGCTCCTAAATCCTCCCAAGCCAAACGAAAAGGCCGTTGCAGCGGCACGGCGATTCAAACAGGAGACCGCCTGAGTGCCAGGTCGTCCTGACCGCGAAAAACCGAAGTTCAGATTCGAGCCGCTCGACACAGCCAGACATGATCGGGCGGCTTTTTCGTGCGAGCATGAGATCCTCAACACTTACCTGAGGGAGCGCGCGAATCAGGAAGTCAAGAAACGAGTCACGGCCGTCTATGTACTTACTCCAGATGGCAAGACGATCGCGGGTTTTTACACCTTATCGCAGTTTTCGATCGATGCGGGAGAATTGCCTCCCGACGCAATGAAGCGATTGCGTATTCCCAGGTACGACAAACTGCCGGCAACCTTGCTCGGACGTTTGGCAAGGAGCGAGGAGTTCAAGGGCTGTGGGCTGGGCGAAATCCTCCTCATGGGTGCGCTAAAAAGAGCACTGGAGCACAGCAGGAATATTGCCTCACTCGCCATTGTCGTCGACGCAATCGATGAAAAGGCACGAGCTTTCTACCAGGCGTACGGGTTCATCGACATACCGGACCGTCCGAATCGGCTTTTCATTCCGATGCGAACCGTCGGACAGTTGTTCCCCGAAGTGGCCTAAGGCTCCTCCGGCGAAACACACTGAGTCCCCTTATTCACCAGGCCGTCTTCGCTGAATGGTATCTCATTCCGCCGGATGGCTTACTTCGTTTGCCTGCGGCACTAACTGCCGATAGATGGAGTCGGGCACGTCGCCATTCCAGTATCCGGAGGCTTTCGCGAAGCCGACGATTCCCACAAACAAAACTGCAATTCCCGCGGCCATCGCCCAGGCGGGAAGGCGTCCATCTTTCGGAGCGTGCGTCCAACGCGGTACTGAAAGATCGAGTGCACCTTCCGCGGGGCAAACGGCTACGCACTCCAGGCATCCGGTGCATTCGGCGGACTTGATCGACACCAGTTTGTCGACCGGCAATGCTGAGGGACAGACTTTCGCGCACTTCGCACAGTCGATGCAAGCGGCGGCGGTGCGGCGGATGCGCAACGGGCCGGGCAAAGAAACTAGTCCGAGCAGCGCTCCATAAGGACACAGGTAGCGGCACCAAAAATTCTGCACGAACACCGATGCCACGGCTAAGACGATGAGTACAATCGCAGCGGTCTCGCCGAGATCGCGAAAGAAATTCAGCATGCGGACGTCGGCAATCACGCCATAGGGAGCGTGCATGAATTGATCGACCGCGTCGGCCGACATGTTCGCGACAGCCCATACGAAGAAGCCGAGCAGCAGGTATTTCAGGCCGCGCAGGGGAATGTCGATCCAGCGCGGGAGCTGAAAGTTGCGGCGGAAGATCTGCCGTCCGGCGCGCCACAGATATTCCGAAAGCGTCCCGATGGGACATAGCCAACTGCAGAATGCTTTGCGAAACAGAAACGCGATCGCCAGAAACGAGACCAGCAGAAACATCGCTGCAGGATGTGTCGCCGGAATCCGGCCGGTAGTGAGCCAGTACTTGAAATTCATCAAGCCGGCGATCGGAAGCCAGCCCTCGACTCCGGCGGGTCGCGACATGGTTGCATCGTGAGCGCCGGTCTCAAAACCGCGGACCCAGAAATAGAATGCGTCGCCGACCCAGAGATTGAGCAGCAGAAAAGCGAACTGGCAACCTTGGCGGAGCAACTGGGAGTGTTCGGGCTGCGCCCGGCGAATAAGCTTCTTGCGGAGATTCGTCAGCCGCACACCGGAGTCGTCGCCCGACGCACTTGACTGGGCCTGGCCTGCCATATGCACCCGCCTCGCTACGTCCTTGCCGGATGCGGGTTCGCCGGCTCGTACGGGCAGAACGGGTCTGTCCCGAGCGCGTCGCCGGTGTAGGCGTAGGCACGGGCGCGCGATCCGCCGCAGATGTGGCTGTATTCGCAGGCGCCGCACTTTCCGTGGAACGTGTCCGGCGAGTGCAGTCCGCGGAAGATTTCGGAGTTGCGGTAGATGTCGACCAGCGAACCGTTGCGCACGTTGCCGCAGCGCAGCGGCAGAAATCCCGAGGGATAAACGTCGCCGAGATTCGATACGAACACGATGCCGTGTCCGTCGCGAATCTGGAATCCCTTGAATACGGAACTCGACTTCATCTCCGGTGTGGGCATGCCGGAAGACCGCATCTTGTCGATGGCGATGCGCCGGTACGACGGGGCTTCGGTCGTCTTCACCGCGAAGGGTGAGTGCTGCGAAAGGTCGAACACCCAGCGCATGATGGCCTCGCCTTCTTCCGGGGAGACCTCATTGAGCGCCTTGCCGCGTCCCACCGAGATCAGCATGAACAGGCTCCACCGCATTACCGGGAAGCTGGTGCGCAGCAGTTCGTAAATGGCGGGCAGATCGTCGGCCGTCTCTTCGGCGACAAGCGTGTTCACCTGGATCGGCAGGCCGAGGCGTCCGCAATGGCGTGCGGCTTCCATGGTGCGCTCGAACGTTCCCGGCACGGCGCGGATGTTGTCATGTTTTTCGGCGCAGGATCCGTCGAGGCTGAGTCCGAGGCTCTGGATGCCGTGCGCTTTCAGCTTGTCGATGGCTTCATTCGTCAGCTCAGGGGTTGCGCTCGGGGTGATCGAAACATCGAGGCCCAGGCCGTTGGCGTAGTCGATCAGTTCGTAAATGTCTTTGCGATTCAGAGGATCGCCGCCGGTCAGAATCAGATGGGGGAGGGGATTGCCAAACTCGACCAGTTGGTTCAGGAAGCGCTTGCTCTGCTCGGTACTCAGTTCGAGCGGATGCGGCGTGGGCATAGCCTCGGCGCGGCAGTGCTTGCAGGCCAATCCGCAAGCCTGGGTCATTTCCCAGTACACCAGCATTGGATTTTTGGAGAAATCTTGAGCCATCTGGCCCATTCTCGGAGTAGTACCGGCAACCACAGCCATGACGAACCCCCTTCGGCAACTCGCTATGAAAGAACACCCACAGGCAAGTCCTAGGGTAGTTTTAGGTCTGCAAAAAGGCTGTGATTAGGATCACACCCGACGGTGACGGCCTTCGCAAAATGAGGTGGAATATCCCGTTTGTCCCGGCTTTTCGGCAGGTTAGGTCCTGCCCGGTAACATCTTCGAAACAATGGCCGCTACCGCCGATGGCTGGTGCTGGCCTAACTCGCCCTCGAGCGTGTAGGAACGCTCAAACGCGTTGGGACCAGTAATCTTCATCTCCCAGCGGTCACTCCCCTGCGAGCCAAGGACTTCCACCCGCCAGTCGCCGGGGCGGTCTGCAAAGATGTGTTCGATGATTGCGACCAGGTCGCGCTGCATCTCCGCATCACCCGTGTTGTGCATTTCGACCGTGACAGCCATAGCCAAAGTCTACGACATTCCGGGCACGGGTTCGTTCGAGCACCCCAGAAATAATCCAGTCCACCGTCCGAAGGGCCATCCACAAAGGTAATTAGCCGCCGGTAGCATCGTCCTCCAATAATTGAAGAGGCGATTTTCAAGCCGTCTCTGGTGATCCGATGGCCTTCCGCAAAACGACTAGCCTTCTCGCGCTCCTGCTGCTGACTGCCGGGGCTGCCTTTTCATCCGACAAGCTGATTGCACTTACGTTTGACGACGGACCTCGCCCATATGTCCTGTTCGGCACCAAAGGGGAGCATCCTAGTCCGAGCCTGGTCAACGTGCTCGACACCAACGGCGTCAAGGCGACGTTCTTTGTCGTGGGATGGCGCCTCACTCCGAAGACCTGGGGAGAGCCGCGCGCCGAACAGAATGTCGGCATCACGTGTCTCGACGCGGCCGGGCAGTTGGTGCGGCTCGGTTACGAATTGGAAGACCATACCTACAGTCACGTCGAACTGCGCACCGCCGAGCGCAAGCGCGGAGAGCAGTGGGTCGTGAGCGACGTGAACCGGGGAGCGGATGCGATCAAGGCCGTCACCGGCACGCGGCCCCGCTACGTGCGTCCTCCAGACTGGATTCTTCCCGACGACGCGCGCCTCGATCTCGAGCGGCAAGGCTATCAACTGCTGACCATCTCGTCCGAGAACCCGATTGCGTTGCGCGACGTGAACTCGCTCGACTATCTGTGCGCCGGACGCAACCCATCCGGATGCCCCAAGCCTTCCCTGGCCAACGGAGTGCTGAAACAGATCGAGCAGCGCGAAAAGCACGGAGTGTACACGCACATTCTTGCCTTCCACGAGCTGTCGTCGACCACGGCCGTCATGCCGGAGTTGATCTCAGAGCTCAAAGCGCGCGGCTACCGCTTCGTCACGCTGAGTGAGTACATGCGGCTGGTGGCGGGGAAACGGTAGTCAACGGGCAGCAAGGAAGGTTCATCGAGGGCCTTTAGCTGAGACAAATACCAACGGGCCAGATTGCTGTCGAGCTGTTTGTAGCTGTCGAGGGCACCCTTGGGAAAATAGCTGTCTTGAGCAGACAGCAAAACAGCTGCAAGCACGAGAATTGCAGATGGTTCAACTCGCGTGGCAGCCTCGAGCGGTTCCCGCCGTATGCTTTCCTGGTTGAGTCCCTGAGCGAAGCGGGGGATTGATGTTCTGGAGGTAGCACCCTCGGCAACATGGGTGACCCCAATCACGGAAATATTTCTTTTGCGGGCATACGTTTCGCAGTGACCGCTGCTTCAACAACGGCCAATGATTCCACTGGCTCTCCCGGCCTGGAAACCGTCTCGACCGGTATTTCCTGACGATTGATCGGACCTCGACTGTCCGCGGTAAGGAGGTCTGTCATGCTCGCTCAGCACGGCTCCATGGCCCACCGTCTTCTTTCCTTTCTTGCAACGGTTGTCGCAATCGCTATTCTCCTGGTGATGGCTCCGAGAGCTCTGGCTCAAGCTCCAGACGCAAGCCAGCCTGCCGCAAGGAATCTTTTCTTGCCCGCACCGCAGGGCGCAAGACTTCCTCCAACGCACGGCACTGCGACTCGGCCCCAGACGCATCTCGCCGTCCCGGCTATGGACTCTCTCCCGCCTTCCTTCTCGACCGGGGCCTATTCCACAGGAGGACACCGTGCCGGTTCCGTCACGGTCGCAGATCTCAACGGCGACGGCATGCCCGACCTGGTCGTGCCCAACTATTGCGCAAGTTCCTTCTGTGATCGAGGTTCAGTGGCCGTGTTTGTGGGTACCGGCGGGGGTGGCTATCGTGGGCCATACACCTACGACGCGGGGGGAAGCGGCGCGTACCTCCTCAGCGTCGCGGATGTGAACCACGATGGCAAACTCGACGTGGTGGTGGCTAACACATGCTACTACGGCAACTACTGGCCCCTCTGCTCAACCGGAGTGCAATTGCTCGGCAACGGGGATGGCACTCTTCAGGCCGCGCAGCCGTACCCCGGGCCCGTTGGGAATACTTCGGGCAGTTCGGCTCTGGTTGATTTTAACGGGGACGGTGTTCCCGACCTTGTGGGCGTGAGCGGCAGTAGCGTGTACGTCTGGCTGGGCAACGCCGACGGAACTTATCAACCCGCCGTCCTCTATGACTCGGGTGGCGATAACGCGATGACCTTCGCTGTAGCGGATGTGAATGGCGATGGTTATTCGGACATACTGGCCGTGAACGAGTGCGCGGACGCCGGCACCTGTTCGTACTACGGGGGCACCGGATCAATCGGTGTGCTGATTGGGAATGGCGACGGTACCTTCCAGCCGACGGTGAGCTTCAGTACTGGCGGAGCGGGAGCGGGGGCGATCACGGTCGCGGACGCGGACGGCGACTACAAACCTGACCTTCTGGTAACAAACGCCTGTGACAACCAGGGCATGTGTTCGCACAGCGGCAGCACCGTGGGTGTACTCATCAACACTGCGTCCTACACGGGGACCGCCGCCACCATGGTCGCCTCCGTCAACCCATCGAGCGTTGATCAGGCCGTCACTTTCACCGCGACCGTGAAAACGATTGCCGGGACTCTGCCTGACGGCGAGATGATCACCTTCAAGAATGGCGTCACTATTCTGGGAACCGTTCCGCTCAGAGCAGGGACGGCGTCCTTGACCACGTCGGCGCTCCCCGTAGGCACATTAAACATCACCGCGAAGTATGCTTATGACGGCACCTATGGAGCGAGCGTCGCCCAAGTCTCGCAGGTGGTGAAAGCGGTGCGCGGTTACGGGACTGTGCTCTCACTCAGCGCGAGTCCGAACCCCGCCTCCGTGTATCAAGCCGTAACCGTCACCGCAGCCCTGACGTCGTCTCACGGAACAATTCCGGACGGCCAGGTTGTTACGTTTTACGACCACGCCGCTGTGGTCGCGACGGCACCCATCATTGGCGGCGTCGCAACCTTCGTGACATCGTCGCTGACCGCAAAAACACACCCGATTAAGGCGCTCTATCCGGGGGATGCAACCTTTAAGTCCAGCAGTCGGACGGTCCAGGAAGTGGTCAACGGATTCCAGCCGTACATCACGTTCTGGGACTCCAGCCCGAATCCTTCCACCTACGGGCAACCGGTTTCATTGCACGTGACGGTGTTTCCCTCCTTCCCTCCCCAACTCAACGTGACGGGCACGGTCAAATTCGTGTGGGATCGCTTCACGATTGGTTCTGCCACACTGAGCAGCGCTTACTTCGGCAGCGAAGCCTTCTTTACCACCTCCACGCTCAATGCCGGCAGCTTTCCGCTGAGGGCGGTGTATAGCGGAGATGACGAGAATGCAGGCGCTACCTCGGGAATACTGAACCAAGTGGTGCTACAGACCACCAGCGCCGCCACTCTAACCTCGTCGGCGAATCCTTCAGCGCTGGGTCAGGCCGTGACGTTCACCGCGAAGATTACCTCGCCGACTGTAACCGCCAAGGGCCCGGTGACTTTCGCGGCAGGGAACACGGTCTTGGGTACAGCGCAACTCAGCTGGGGCAAAGCAAAATTGACAACGTCTTCGCTCCCGGCAGGCACAACGACGGTCACCGTAACGTATGAAGGAGATTCGAACATCGCCAGGAGCACAGCATCCGTCGCACAGGTCGTGCAGTGAGCGAGGTTCAACGCGCGCGACGCCGGAAGCAACTAGAAGAGTGAAGACAGCCAACCTTTCAGCATAAGAGGGAGAGGACTGTCCCGTAAGGCGACTGTCGGTCAGCCAGGTGCCCGCCTTATCACCCAAAGCCGGTTGGTTTAGAGTATCTGGGAATGAAACGTGTTCTCTGTCTTTTCTTCCTGCTATGGAGTGTGAGCGAGGCTGGCGCTCAGGAGCATCCCAACACTCCCATGTTTGACACTAAGACCGCCGAGCGGTTTGCCAATCTGGCTCTTGCCTGTGTCCACAAAGAGTATCCAAACCACGTCAGCCACACTTTGAATAGCGATGCTGATGTGGCTCCGCCGCGAAAGCTCACGCCTGCGTTCTACGGTTGCTACGATTGGCATTCTTCGGTGCACGGGCATTGGCTGCTGGTTCGTCTGGTCCGAACATTTCCCGACGCCTCGTTCGTCGAAGCGGCTCGCGATGCCTTGCGCAAGAGTCTCACCGCGGAGAATCTCGCGCAGGAGGCCGCGTATCTTCGGGGAGCAGGCCGCGCCAGCTTCGAGCGTCCGTATGGGCTGGCCTGGCTGTTGCAACTCACTGCCGAGTTGCGCGAGTGGGACGATCCGCAAGCCAAAGAAATGGCCGCCAACCTTCGTCCGCTGGAGCAGGTTGCGCTGGAGCGACTGAATGGCTGGCTACCCAAGCTCTCGAATCCGGTGAGGATCGGTGAACACGACCAGACCGCATTCGCGCTCGGATTGATGCTCGACTATGCGCGTGGCCGAAGCGACCAGAAATTTGCGGAGCTGGCGGTGTCCAAAGCGAAGCAGTTTTACCTCAATGACAAGAACTGCCCGCTCGCGTATGAACCCTCCGGCGAAGATTTTTTGTCACCGTGTCTCGGAGAAGCTGATCTGATGCGCCGCGTTCTGCCGAGCCGCGACTTTGCCGCCTGGCTGAAGACGTTCCTGCCACAGATCTCCACCTCGGGTGCTGCGTGGCTGCAGCCCGTGGTGTCGCCCGACCCGAGCGATCCCAAGCTGGCGCATCTGGACGGCCTCAATCTCAGCCGCGCCTGGATGCTCAGGGGCATCGCCGCGAGCTTGCCGAAAAACGACAAGCGGCTCGCTGCAATCCTGGCGGCGGCCGAGGCACACGAGCGCGCGGGATTGGCGGCAGTCACCGGCGAGCACTACGAAGGCGGCCACTGGCTGGGAAGCTTTGCGGTTTACCTGGTCACGCGAAGAGGCATTCCGACGGCTTCTCGTTAGGAGGAAGATATTGGTGCGGTCGGGGCAGCAAGATGCCAGGAACAAGAGACCGGCTACGGTACCCAGCTCCTGAACCTCTGCGGACAGGGTTGGTGCGAGCTGGATGTGCCAGTCGGCGGCTACTCCAGTTACCGGTGAAATCGCAGCCCCATTCCTTCAGGTAGTCTTCATGTTCAACTCCTAGCCTATATCGTTACAATTCCCCGCACGTCTACTGGAGGATGGAATGCACTCTCGGAATATATCTGTTGGCCTTCTGATCGCGGTCGTCTCGTTCACGCTGAGCGCCCGTGTTGCCGCGCAGGGCACATGGGCGGTCGAAAAAACATTTCACGTTGGGGGCGAGGGCGGCATGGATTACATCACCCTCGATGCCCAGAATCACCGCCTCTACGTTCCCCGAAGCACGCACACACTGGTGATCGATGCAGATTCCGGGAAGACGCTGGCCGACATTCCTGGCCAGAAGCACAACCATGGCGTTGCTCTGGTGCCGGAGGCTGGACGAGGATTCATCAGCGACGGTGAGGGCGCGGTCGAGATCTTCGATCTCAAGACGAATGCTGTCCTGGGAACGCTCAAAGCGCACCCCGATGCGGATGGCATCATTTACGACAAGGCCAGCGGACTCGTATTGGTGGTCTCTGGTGACGACGGAGTGCTAATGACTGTCAAGCCTGACGTCGATCCGAAGACCGGATCCCTGGATGCGCCCATTGATTTGGGCGGCAAACCTGAGTTTCTCGCCTCCGATGGCGCCGGTAAGGTCTACATCAATCTGGAGGACAAGGACCAGGTCGCAGTCGTCGACCTCAAAACGAGAAAAGTCCTGGCGCACTGGCCGACCACTCCCGGCGGTTCCCCCGTGGGGCTATCGATCGACCCAGCGAAGCATCGTCTATTTGTTGGATGTCGCAAGCCGAAGAAGTTGCTGGTGATGAGCACCGACGACGGTAGGATTATCGCCGATCTGCCGATCGGCGCGGGCGTGGATGCTACGAAGTTCGATGGCCACCAGGCGTTCGCGAGTTGCCGCGACGGCAAGCTCAACGTTGCGGGAGAGACCGCGCCCGGCAAGTTCGAGATCGTGCAGACTCTGACGACTCCAGTCGGCGCCAAAACGATGGACGTCGACCCGGCGACGCACAAAATCTACCTGCCCACATTCGAGTTTGAGGAGCAGAAACCGGGAGCGACTGGTCGTCCGACACCCAAGCCGGGCAGCTTCATGATCGTCGTCGTCGGGCAACACTAAGAGCTGAGCTTCGGGACAAACAAATACCCGGGTCTGGGGGTGAGCACCCAGACCCGGGCTGGCTGTCCCATACGCTGGAAACGGAGAGGATGAGTGTCCGGCGTCCGGCTCGCTGCCGGGACCGTCCGGTGAGCGATCACTCACTCTCGCGTGCGGCGCGCCTGACTGGTAAGTGGCGCGGGTCGCGTTCGGGAACAGCAATTTCGTTCAGGCGGCTAACGGCGCGGCTCAAGCCGTGGCGTTCCATAATTCGGGCAGTCTTACTTCTTCTGCCCGGCGCGAATGTAGGAAACGACCATCTTCACCTGGTCGGGAGTCATGCCCTTGTTGGCGAACGCGTGCATCGCCTTCTTGTCCTTGCCGCCGTTGGCGATCATGTCGGTCAGATCGGCATCAGAGGCCTTTTTGGCGTCGTCAGAAACCAGGCTGGGAATCTTGGCCGCGGGCTTGCCCGCGAAATCGGCGCCGTGGCATGCCGCGCACTTCGTCTTGTAAAGGGCCGCGCCGTCATCGGCCGCCCACGACAGGTTGGGCAACGCCAGGAACAACGCCAGCGCGATCATCACGATCAGGATCACAAGCTTCGTTATCTTCATGATTGCATTTCCTTTCACAACTTCCAATAAATGTCTTGCTGGCTGTCCATGAAGCAGTTGAAGTGCCGGACGCGCCTCAAGACTCGATGAGAACTTACTAATCGTCTGCAGTTTCACCGGACCGGGTGACGATGGTCAGTGATCGTAATCACTCGCGATCGTGATCGTGGTCAGCTCCTAAGTTAGTGATGGCGCGGCAGATCGCGTCAAATGACACCCGTTCCCGCGTGATATGCCGCACTGTTGAAGAATTGAACCGGCTTCAGCCTCCAACGATTGGTGGAAATCCTTGAAAACAAAAGACTGCAACCCATCATGACCCTGCCTGTGATTTGGCATGGCGCTTGCGCTTTCATGGCTGCAACTTGCGCCCGAGGAGTTCGTCGTGGAACCCACGCTCATGGTGATCGGACTGAACCACCGCACCGCGCCCCTGGCTATGAGAGAACGCTTCTGGATCGGTGAGAACCGCCGCTACGAAGTATTGCGGCTGTTGAAGAGCGCGGAGGGCGTGGAAGAGATCATCGTTGTCTCGACCCGATGCCGGACGGAATTTCTTCTTTGGGCGAGCGAGCCCACCCTCGCAGCCAATTCACTGCTGCAATACCTGACGAAAGAACATGGCCTCAAACTGAGCGAGTGGGAGCATTTTTACCGACTGCTGGATGAAGCCGTGCTCACTCATGTTTTCCGCCTGGCCTGCGGTCTCGACTGCCAGATGTTGTGCAGCCCTGACGTGGTGGCAAACCTGACGGCTGCCTGGGAGCAGGCGCGAACCGTAGGCGCCGCAGGGCGTTCTCTGAACTCCTTGATGGAGGAGGCTCTTCGCGTTTCCGGAAAAGTGCGGCAAGAGAACAAGGTCAGCGATTCCCGCGTTTGTATTGCGACTGCGTCTCGCGACCTGGCGGAGCATGTGTTCGGATCGCTCGAGAAACGCAAGGTACTGCTGCTGGGAACGGGAATCGCGGCGGAGAATTCCGCACGGTTGATGTTGGAAGGCGGAGCCGGGCCGCTCGTCGTGATCGATCAGAACCCATTACTTGCGCAGGAAACAGCCCGGAAGCTGGGTGCCACTGCGGCGACGCAGACGGACCGCTGGGGTTCGCTGGTGAAAGCAGACATTGTGATCAGTGCCACCGGATGTTCTCACTTCGTGCTGACCCGCGAGGAAGCAGAACGAATTGCCTCGGAACGCAATCGCGTGGCTCTGCTCATTCTGGATATCAACCTTCCCCGGGACGTGGATCCGGAAGTGCGGCGGGTGGATGGGATTCTGCTGTATGACCTCGACGGTCTGGAGCGGACCGCCGCCCGGCCGGTCGCGGAACGTACGGCGGCAGTCGTAGAAATCGAAAACATGGTGGTTGCTGAGGTGCAGGCCTTCCGCAGCAGAATGCAAACGCAGATGGTTGCTCCCACAACCGTGGCGCTGCGCCAGCGCCTCGACGAGATTTGCCGGCAAGAACTGGAGTCCTTCATCGATGAACGCGGGCCTTTTACCCGGGAGCAGGATCAGTCGCTTCATGCAATCACGGCACAAATCATTCAGAAGATTGCCAGCTCCCTGGCTCGTGAGCTCAAGGAACTTCCGGAGAGAGAGGAGCAGGAGCAAATGACCGCAGTGGTCACCCGCCTGTTTCACCTGGAATCGCCGCAACGGGCGCTTGCCGGCACCAGATCGGAGAGGAACGATGACAAGCGAAAGCAGCAAGGGGTCGCGATCCACTACTAACGGCACTCCGACGTGGACGGGGCAGCAGGCCTATATATTGGCCGCGTTTTGTCTCTTACTCGGCGTCGCGCTGGGCTATCTGTTTCGCGGATCGGAGTCGCCCGCCGCGCAGGCCGCTGCCCCGGCAATCCAGCAGGGAAGCGGAACCGAGCGGCAACCGGCTGCTCAGACGCAAGCCGCGCTGGCGCAGGCAGTCGCGCCGTTTCTCGATGCCGTGGACAAAGATCCCAACGACTACGACTCATTGGTGAAACTCGCAGATGTGTACTACGACGGACAGCAGTACGCCAACGCGATTCAATACTACGAGCGCGCGCTGGCGATTCATCCCGAAAATCCGGATGTCCGCACCGACATGGGCACGGCGTACTGGTACTCAGGCAACGCCGACAAGGCGATTAGCGAACTGCAGATGTCATTGAAATACCGGCCCGGACATCCACAGTCTCTCTTTAATCTGGGCTGGATCAAGTGGCAGGGCAAAGCCGATGCCAAGGGAGCAATCGAGGTGTGGCAGCAGTTACTGAAGACGAATCCGGACTATCCGCAAAAGGAGCAAGTGGAGCAGTACATCGCAAAAGCTAAGGAGCATGCCGCGCGAGGTTAGACGTTTCCGGAATATCGGCGCCAATTCATCATTCTCATACGGGCGCTAGAGGGCCTCCACAAAGGAGGCCCTGTTGCTTGACTTTCGATTGGAAGTAAGTCGATTTTCTCAGCAACTTACTAAAGCCTCGGCATTTTTCTGCCGAGGATAGAATGCATGGAGTCCCTACCACCAGCCAGTTCAGCCCACCGAAGAAGCGACCGTGTCTCGATTGCCTTTCCCCTGGAGATCGAGGGAACGGATCGCGCCGGTCAGCGCTTTTTCGACAGAACTCGAACCACCACCGTCAGTCGTTACGGCTGTTGTATCGCGTCGCCACGGCAACTGCAGCCGGACCAGACGGTTCATTTGCGCCGTATCGGAACGAATGAAAACGCGGTTGGGCGGATTGTTGCTGCCATGGGAACGCATGCGGACGGACACTTGTACGGGATCGAGACCTCTACGTCGTGCGAAGCGCTGTGGGGGATACGCTTTTCCTCATCGTTCTACCAGAAGCTGCTGGGTAACGTGAGCGACGGAGTGTATTTCGTGAACCGGGAACGCAAGATTACCTACTGGAACGAGGCCGCGCAGAGCCTGACCGGATACGCCTCCGCCGATGCTGTGGGAACCAGCTGCTTCAATAACCTGCTGGGGCACATCGACGAAAACGGCAAGCCACTTTGTGCCAGCGGATGCCCGCTGAGCCTCGTGATGCTCGACGGCCAGCCCCGCACGCTCGATCTCTACCTGCGGCACAAGAATGGCCACCGTGTGCCCATTTCTGTGCGCGCACTGCCGCTGCGCAATAACGAGGGCAAGATCGTAGGCGCGGTGGAAGTCTTCAGCGATGCGGCCCCGCGGCGCAACGCCGAACAAAGAGTAAGCGAACTGGAACAACTTGCTTTCCGCGACGCCCTGACCGGCCTGCACAACCGCCGATTTCTCGAGATGAAAGTCGCACAGATCCTCGAGGAGCACCGTGACTTCGGCCGCCTTTATGGACTGCTTCTGGTCGACACCGACCGTTTCAAATTGGTGAACGACACCCATGGCCACGAGGTCGGAGATGCCGTGCTGAAGGCAGTTTCGGCGACTCTGGTACATGGCCTGAGGCCCGTGGATATGGTCGGCCGCTGGGGAGGCGAGGAATTTCTGGTGCTGCTGCCCGATCTGGATGCCGTCAGGCTGGGAGATCTGGCCGAGCGCTGCCGGGTTCTGATCGCACAATCTTCCGTCGAGGCCGGAGCGTCACGTGTCGCGGTCACAGCTTCCATCGGTGCGACGGTGGTGACCCACTCTGACAGCCAGGATTCGCTGATCCGCCGTGCCGACGAATTGATGTATCAAAGCAAGCACGCAGGGGGCGATCGCACCACCGCAGGGTAGATCCGACTCGAAGGGAAGGATACGGTTGTCTCGTCGTTGCGGGTCGACCACTTTGAGTTTCCTCAATTTGTACGTAGCGTCCGGCGCTAGGACTTCCACAAGAAGACCCTGTTTTGTTTTGCATACAGATACTGGCTTTTACAATTTTCGACCAATCTACAAATCGTTTGACAAATAACCTCCTATAATTAGGTGCCCTCGAAACTTAGGCTTCTCGCTTGGGTTAGCCCGCTACATGCGGGTTGGCTGGAGGAATTCATGAAAGCAGGCTGGTCGTCCGCTGCTTCTGCGTCGTCTTACTTATCCCAGGTCACTCTTACATTGCTACTAATCATCGCACTCACCACCGGCTGCGGTTCCAGTGGAAGCACACAGCCGCCAAAGTTCAGCGGAAATACCTCAGTGACGGTTTTGCTGTCGAGCACCGCGAACGATCAAGTTACGCGGTTTCATCTGCAATTTCAGACATTGACGCTCACCAGTCAGTCGGGGAAGACCGTTACGCTGTTGTCGTCACCGCAACCCTCTGAGTTCATGCACTTGAATGGAGGGATCGAGCCGTTGACGACTGTCACTATTCCTCAGGACATCTATACGTCGGCCACGGTTACGCTGGGGGGCGCGGTATATGTCTGTATTGCCCAGGTTCCGGGAGGCGGACTCGGGATCGCGAACTATTCCATTGTCAATCAAGGGCCGGCGGTGAGTCTGCAATCGCCAATTACGGTTACCGGCAGCAGCATGGCATTGCTGCTGAATATGCAGGTTTCCAGTTCGGCGGTTTTTCCTACGTGCTGGACTACCCCTCCATTTGAGGGGTTTTCCATGACGCCGACGTTCAACCTCACTCCGATGGCCTTGTCCACTTCTCCGACGAACTCTGGAAACGGCAAGGTCAGTGGGCTTAAGGCGGAAATTGCGTCAGTGGGGACGACAGGGTCAACTTTGACGCTCACTGTTCCCGGCGGACCATTTGGAACGAGAACCCTCACCGCGAGTTCCAACAGCACAACGGTGTTTCAGGGTGTCAGCGGCGCTTCTGCTCTCTCTCCTGGAATGTTTTTGGACGTGGACGGGGCAATTCAATCGGATGGATCGCTGCTGGCGACTCGAATTGAAGTTGAGAATAGTTCGGCGGTGAATCTTCTGACTGGACCTGTTATTTCAGTCGGGGCTCCGCTTTTCATGCACTATGGCCGTATGGAACTTGGCCCTCTGTACACAATCAATGGCCAGAGCGGCTACTATTTGGATACGTCCAATTTTGATTTCAGCAACGCCATATTCAAGACCTCGGGCCAGTTCACGAACCTGCAGAATCTGCCCTTCGTCCCCAGTTTCAGCGGCTCAAACATGGTGCCAGGTCAGGAAGTCGACATTACTCCGCCGACCCTCCCGATACAAGGAGGGGTCTATCCTCCCGCGGAAACGATCACCCTGGCGCCGCAGACCATCAATGGGACCATTGTCGGGTCGCAGCAAACCGGCAACTTCACGGACTACACGGTTTCGTTGGCCTCGTATGACCTCTTCCCCACGCTTGCCGAGCAGCAGGGGCAGACCACTGTTCTCAACAATCCAAGCCAAGTCGAAGTCTACGTCGACAGCAACACGCTCAAGCTGAACACGCAGGCTCTGGCTGCGGGCAACACGCTGCGGTTCTATGGGCTGGTGTTCAACGACAACGGCACGTTGCGGATGGATTGCGCGCAGGTGAATGACGGAGTGACCGGGTCGTCGCAGACCAACTCGGGCAGTCATGTAAGGGGGCAGATTCGGATCGAGCAGCAAGAAGGTCCTGGGCTGCGGACGATAACAACCATCACAAGTTCTGATTAGGATGAGCTCACAGGCTAGGCTAGCCGGAGGCGTTTTCTGACGGAACCGAGTCGGCGGACTCTTCCTCGCCTGCCGGCACCAGTTCGAACTTCTTCAACTTGTAGCGCAGCGCGTCGCGGCTGATGTCGAGCAGGCGGGCAGCGTGGGTCTGGTTGCCGTTGGCCTGGCGCATGGCCAGTTCCACCATCGCGCGCTCGACTTCTTCGAGTGACGTCCCTTCTTCCGGAATATAGAGCCTCGGGAGCACGCGGCCATTGGCCAAGGTCTTGCCTCCGCCGCCATCGGAGGCGCTGCTGTGCTCGAAAGCCGTCAGGCCGCTGCGGGCGGCTTCGCCCACGGCAAACGGCATGTACACCGGGCGCAGGATCGATTCATCTTCCAGGATCATGGCCCGCTCGATGGAATTCTTCAGCTCGCGGACGTTCCCGGGCCAGTTATGAGCCAGCAGCAGGCGGCGCGTTTCCGGGCTGATACCGCGCACCGCTTTCTTAAACTTGCGGTTGTACCAGTCGATGAAGAAATCCACCAGCGGAAGAATGTCTTCACCCCGCTCGCGCAGTGGCGGAATGAAGATGGCGATGATCGCCAGACGGTAATACAAATCCTGGCGGAAATGGCCTTCACGCACGGCCTTCTCCAGGTCGCGGTTGGAAGCGGCGATGACCCGCACGTCGACCTGCATGTCGCGTACCCCGCCGATGCGCCGAATGACTTGATCCTCCAGCACGCGCAACAACTTCGCCTGCAATAGCGGGGAGAGTTCGCCAATTTCATCGAGAAACAGGGTGCCGTTGTTGGCCGTTTCGAACAGGCCTTTCTTCAACGCCTTGGCGTCGGTGAAGGCGCCTCTTTCGTGGCCGAAAAGTTCGGCTTCCATCAGGGTTTCGGGGATCGCCGAGCAGTTGATGGCGACGAATGGCCCGTTCTGACGGGAACTCTCGTAGTGGATCGTCTTGGCGACCAGGTCTTTACCGGTGCCGCTCTCGCCTTGAATTAGGATCGTCGTGGCTTCGCTGGCGGCCACTTTCTGCACGAAGCTCATCAGCTCGGTGCTCTTGGGTGAGACCGCGACGATTTCGTGGTAGCCGGTGTGGCGCCGGACTTCGCCGCGTAACGATTGCACCTCAGTGCGCAGCCGCGTCGCCTCCAGCGCGTTCTGAATCGTGACGCGCAATTCCTCAAAATCGAGAGGCTTGCCGATGAAGTCGTAGGCTCCCAGCTTGAGCGCGTGCTTCACGTCGTCCAACTGCGGATCGGCGGTGATCATGATGACCGGCGGAGCGTCGGCGCCTTTCTTGATCTGCTCCAGCACCTGGATGCCGTTCATGTCGGGCATGCGAACGTCGAGCAGAACGAGGTCGGGAGACTCCACCTGCGCGAGGCGTAGGCCGGGCTCTCCGGAGACGGCCTCGACGACCTGATATCCCCATTCCTCGCATTTCTGGCGCAGCGACCAGCGCACCAGCCGCTCGTCATCGACGAGCAAAATCTTCTCTGCAGGCATGCGGTTTTAGCTTACTACGAAAGGGAAGGAGAGGGCACGGGGGCAGGGTAAACGGCGATGGGGTTGCGGACGCAGAGCATCGATACGTACCGGGCCGTCTATCAACCGTCACTGCTCTGCGAAATACATGTCGTCACTGCCGGGCCAGGGTGGCGAGCTCGCACGCTCCGTTGTAGGGACCTATGCCTGTCGAACAGGAGGTGGTATTGACGCCTTTGAAGTTGATCAACATGAGTGAACCCCCGGCGCCTAACTGCGGGTCGAAGTAGCCATAGACTGGGCCGCTGCTGCCGGGGTTGGTGGAGTAGGTGAGGGTTGCAGAAAAAGCATCACCCACGGCATTGCCGGTCAGGGTGAAGTTGCCGAGTTTGCTGTCGGTGCCGGTTCCGGTGAGAGCGCCGTTGGTATTGGTGATGGCCACGGAAATGGTCTCGGTGTTATCGGCAGCACTGGTTCCACTATAGGTGGCCGTAACGATACTAGCCGGATACCTGCCGATCACGCTTGGGTTCCCGGTGCCGCCGCAGGAACTAAGGGTTCCGGTAAAAGGCGGCGTGGCAGAGTTGTTCAGGGTTCCGGTGATGGTCACGAACCCGGTGCCTCCGAGATTCTGGTTGAGCGTCACCTGGTTCGAGGAATTGACGGTTCCGGTGATGCTACGGTCTCCGCTATCGGAGCCGGTGCAGGTGAAGCCAAGATAGTCCACCCCAAAGGCATAAACGGTGGAAATAGAGCCGCCGAAAAAGAACAGGTCAAACACATTCCCTGCCGGTCCAGTGGCCGTCACTGAACCCGTGCTTGAAATATTTCCGTGGTGGTCTTGAGCCAGGTTCGCTTCGATAACGAACGGGACATTGCCTTTCGCGTTCGTCACGACGAAATCCCACGACCCCGTCATGTAACCGTTTATCGAGGAGTAGCTGGAGCCACTATGGTACCCGCAGGCTACCATTCCCAGGGTTGCCAACAGTGCGAGACCAAGCCAGCAAACTAAGAGTCTAAGTCCAAGGGATTTCATCTGCCTCCCCCATTACGAAGTTGGACGTTGGCCGATGTTTGCAATAGATCGTACTCCAGTCAATGGGGTTTGGGGTAGAGATCACATGAAATGATATGAAATCGTGGCCGATTTTTGCCGGAACTTCTTGGAAGCTGCTCGGTTTATTGCGTGAGCACGCCAACGGTTCGAGAGCCCCTCCGCGCTTGGGTAAGGTGAATCTCGGCGGGAACGTGGCCGTTCGTCAAGTCCACTTTCGCGGCCCTCTTTATCCACAGAAAACGTCCATAAAAGTAGGCATTTTTGTCACAAGGTAACTCCAACCCGCTCAAGCCGACCCGAATTTATCAATCACTTGCGGCCAACTTTTCTGTTTTTATCCACGTGGTTCTTGCAGGAACACTTTCCCGGCCGCGGGCTGACGGCTGGCCGCTCCTTCCGTTACAATCATCGATTAACCCTCGGACGCCGAATCCAACTGTGACTCCAGCCAAGCCCAATCCGCTTACTTTTCAGGAACTCATCCTGCGATTGCAAACCTTCTGGGCCGAGCGCGGATGCGTGCTGCAACAGCCTTATGACGTGGAAGTTGGCGCCGGAACGATGGCTCCGGAGACGTTCCTGCGCGTGCTGGGGCCGAAGCCTTATAAGGTCGCGTATGTGCAGCCGTCGCGGCGTCCGGCGGACGGGCGCTACGGGGAGAATCCCAACCGGCTGTTCAAGCACATGCAGTTGCAGGTGATCCTGAAGCCTCCGCCGGAGAATGTGCAGGAGCTGTACCTGGAGTCGTTGACGGCGATTGGCATTGACCTGCGCCATCACGACATCAAGTTCGAGGAAGACAACTGGGAGGCTCCCACGCTCAGCGCGTGGGGCGTGGGCTGGCAGGTCATGCTCGACGGGCAGGAAATCACGCAGTTCACCTACTTCCAGCAGTGCGGCGGCGTCGACCTGTTTCCCATCTGCGCCGAGCTGACGTATGGCCTGGAGCGCATCGCACAGTTCCTGCAGGATCTAGACTCGATCTACGACATCGTATGGGCGCGCGATCCGGACACGGGGAGTGAGGTGAAGTATCGCGACGTGCGGCTCGCGGATGAGCTGCAGTTCTCGGTTTATAACTTCGAGATGGCTGATATCGAGAAGGCCTGGAAGCACTTCGAGTTGTGCGAAGCGGAGTGCAGGGGACTGATCGAGAAGTATGCGGAGTTAACGAAGGACAAGGCCGCAGGAACTGGAATCGCGCGTGAGAAGGCGCGGTTCCCCTTGCTGGGCGCTTACGACCTGTGCCTGAAGTGCTCGCACATGTTCAACATTCTCGATGCGCGGGGGGCGATATCGGTGACGGAGCGCGTGGGCGTGATTGCGCGCGTCCGGGCGCTTGCCGTGGGGATTGCGAAGGCCTGGGTCGATCAGCAGAAGAACGAGGCTGCGGCGGACAAGGCTGATGAGCCTGTGACCGACAAGAAGCCGACGCGCAGAAAAGAAACGCTGTCGCCGGTGGGCTCCTGAACTCTGTCATCCTGAGCGGAGTGAAACCGGAGCAAAGCGAAGGTTTCACGGAGTCGAAGGACCCCATGAATGCTGGCGGTGGCACCGGCTTGGCGAGGAGTTTCGTGTATGCGGCCAGCGCGCGGGGAGAATGCCTTGAGGCGCGACTGCAGGACGATGAAGGGTAGGGATCCTTCGACTCCGGATCGCGATCCGCTTTGGGGATTGTAATGCTCCACTCAGGACGACAAAGCGTTTTGAACAGGCTTGATGTGATGCACGTCACAGTCGCACAAGATGTGGTTTTGAGACACTTGACGGTTTGAAGGCATGCCAGATTTTCTGCTAGAGATCGGGTGCGAAGAGATTCCGGCGCGGATGATCGTGGCCGCGTCCGAGGAATTGTGCGAGCGTGTCGGCACACTGCTGGCTCGCGAGCGGTTGGCGGGCGGGGAAGTTACTACCTTTGATACTCCGCGCAGACTCGCGGTGATGGCGTCCGGTATCGCTCCCGCACAGGCCGATGTTGTCGAACAACTGACCGGGCCCTCGGTCAACGTTGCCTATAAAGACGGTCAACCGACTCCCGCAGCCCACGCGTTTGCTAAGAAGGCGGGCGTGGATGTCGCGCACCTGGACAGAGTCAGCACGCCGAAGGGCGAGTACGTCGCCGCCAAGGTCACGAAGAAAGGGCGCAGCGCCGCCGAGATTCTGTGCGAAGGCCTTCCCAAGGAAATCGCCACGCTCTACTGGCCGAAAAATATG
This sequence comes from Candidatus Dormiibacterota bacterium, assembly GCA_035632675.1. GTDB lineage: Bacteria > Acidobacteriota > Terriglobia > Terriglobales > Acidobacteriaceae > Sulfotelmatobacter. The sequence continues at coordinate 15,567 of DASQGJ010000059.1, read as the reverse complement.
TACTGGCGCAAGCCGAACGAACGGTTTGTGCGTCCGGTGCGCTGGCTGGTGGCCATGCTCGATGGCGAGACGATTCCGTTGGAGTTCGACGGCATACGGGCGGGGAACAGCTCGCGCGGGCACAGAATTCTGACGGATGGGGCGGTCGCGATCCCCCGGGGTTCTGCCTACATCGATGCGCTGCGGGCAGCCAAAGTGCTGGGACGCAAGGAGCGCGAGCACCAGATTCGCAAGGCACTCGACGCGGCCACGCGCACGATTGCGGGAGCACGCTGGCGGGAAGATTCCGCTCTGCTTGATACGGTCGTGAATCTGACGGAATATCCGTCGGTGCTGCTGGGCGGGTTCGATCCACAATTTCTCGCGCTGCCGGAAGAGGTGCTGGTCACGGTGATGCGCGATCACCAGAAATATTTTGCGATCGAGGACGCGGAAGGGAAACTCCTGCCGCATTTTCTCGCGGTGCTGAATACCGACAGCGATCCGCATGGGCTGATCCGCCAGGGCAATGAACGCGTGTTGCGGGCGCGCTTCAACGATGCGCGCTTCTTCTGGGAGACCGACCAGAAGAAGTCGCTGCTCGATCGCCTCGACCTGCTCCGCAACGTCACGTTCCAAAAGGATCTCGGAAGCTACTACGTGAAGACGCAGCGCGTGCAGCGGTTGTGCAGCTGGCTTTGTGAGATTTTGAAGCAGCGTGGCGTGACCGTCCGTCCGGGCGTGGTGCACAAGGCGGCGTGCCTGGCGAAGACCGATCTGACCACGGAACTGGTGAAGGAGTTTACTGAGCTTCAGGGCATCGTGGGCGGGCTGTATGCGCGGGTGCAGCAGTTGGATGAAAGCCTGCCCGAGGCGACGCGTATGGCGGTTGCCGACGCGATTTACGATCACTACAAGCCGGAGTCGACCGACGACGACATCCCGCGATCGATCGAAGGCGCAGTGCTTTCGATCGGCGACAAGGCCGACACCATTGCGGGCATGTTCTCGCTGGGACTGGTGCCTAGCGGGTCGAAGGATCCGTTTGCGCTGCGGCGGCAAGCGAATGCGATTGTGAGAGTAATTGCCGAGCAGAAGTTACCGTTGCGCCTTGGCGATCTGATGCGGGATGCGCGCTCGGGATATCAGAAATCGGAAGCGGAGAAGAAGTTCGTCGACGATGCGAAATATTCCGCGTCGATGAAGGTCTTTTTCCGCGAGCGGCTGGAGTTTTATCTGCGCGATCTGCGCGGATATGCGTATGACGTGGTGAAGGCGGTGCTCGGGGCCGACGCGAACGATGTGGTGGATGCGCTGGCGCGGGCCGAAGCGGTGAAGCAAGTTTTGCATTTGCCGGAATTCCAGGCGATAGGGGCGGCGTGCAAGCGCATGCGGAACATTTTGCGGCAGGCGGAGGAGAAGGGAATTAAGTCGGCCGACAAGTTCGAATATCTGCCAGAAGCAGCGCACGAAGAGAAAATGCTCATGGCTTATATGGAGCAGACCGGATCAAAGGTCGAAGTCCATCGTAACAAGAAGGAATACTTTGATGCGCTCACGCTGCTTTCGACGGCTCGCGAACCGGTAGACGCATTCTTCGACAAGGTGATGGTGATGGTCGAAGATCAAGCGGTTCGGGCGAACCGGTTGGCGCTGTTGCGAACGCTGTTGAGAGAGTTTTCCACGATCGCAGATTTTTCCGAGATCGTGACGGAAGGGAAAGCGCAGGAGTTGCCCGGCGGGGGCTAAAGCCCATTCTCATTGAGCGACGGACGCGGCCCTGGAAGGGCCGCTCTTCCACGGTTGTGCCGAAGTTATCGTGAAGTCAGACATTGAATTTTGAAAATCCAGAACAAAGGACTCATACCATGGCGACAATGACTCTCCCCGAAAGTGAAGTGGCGGAAAGCAAGAAATCCACAACCAAGTACGTTTACTTTTTCGGCGGCGGCAAGGCCGACGGCAACGGCAAGATGAAGGACGTGCTGGGGGGCAAGGGCGCGGGGTTGGCCGAGATGACCAACGCCGCACTGCCGGTGCCTCCAGGATTCACGATCCAGACCGAGGCCTGTCGTGAGTACATGCGGACGGCTACCACGTCGAGCGAAGTCGAGCGGCAGATGGACGAGGCCCTGGCAAAGCTCGAGGCGCTACAGGGACAGAAGCTGGGCACGGGCGAGAACCCTCTGCTGGTGAGCGTGCGCTCGGGCGCGAAGTTCTCCATGCCCGGCATGATGGATACGATTCTGAACCTCGGCCTGAATGACAAGAGTGTGGAAGCGCTGGCGAAGCGCAGCAATAACCCGCGGTTCGCGGCTGATTCCTATCGCCGCCTGATTCAGATGTTCGGCAACGTCGTGCTCGATATCGAAAAGGCTGCATTCGACGAAGTCTTCGACGCCAAGAAGAAGCAGCGGAAGACCAAATTCGACACCGACCTCACCGCTAAAGATCTGCAGGAAGTGATCATCGAGTACAAGAAAGTCGTGAAGAAGCACGCCAAGCGCGACTTCCCGCAGGATCCGCGCGAACAGCTGGTGATGGCGCGCGATGCTGTGTTCCGCTCGTGGCTGAACGATCGCGCCAAGACCTACCGCCGCATCAATAACATCGACGATATGCTGGGAACTGCGGTCAATGTGCAGGCCATGGTCTACGGCAACCTTGGCGACACCAGCGGCACAGGCGTGGGATTCACGCGCAATCCTGCGACGGGAACGAAAGAGTTCTACGGAGAATTCCTGATGAACGCGCAGGGTGAGGACGTTGTCTCAGGCGTGCGGACCCCCGTGCATATCCTCGAACTGCACAAGATCATGCCGGATGTGTACGACCAGCTCCGCGAAATTACCACGCGTCTGGAGAAGCACTATAAGGATGTGCAGGATTTTGAGTTCACCATCCAGGACGGCAAGCTCTACATGCTCCAGACCCGGAACGGCAAGCGAACCGGATTGGCGGCGGTGCGGGTTGCGATCCAGATGGTGGAGGAAGGCCTTATCACGAAGGAAGAAGCGATTTTCCGGGTTGATCCCAACCAACTGTATGACTTCCTGGTGCCGCGCCTTGATGAGAAGAGCACGAAGGTCGAAGTTCTTGCGACGGGGTTGCCGGCTTCGCCGGGAGCGGCCGTTGGCCAGATCGTGTTCACCGCCGACGAGGCAGTCAAGATGGCCGGGCACGATACGACGAAGAAGCCTGTGATTCTGGTGCGCGCGGAAACGACGCCGGAAGACATTCACGGTATGGAAGTCGCGAAGGGCATCCTGACTTCTCGCGGCGGCATGACCAGTCACGCCGCGGTCGTGACGCGCGGCATGGGCAAGTGCTGCGTGGCGGGCGCGGGCGACATCGATGTGAACGAGAAGACACGTGAGATGCGCGTGAAAGGGCAGACCTTCAAGGAAGGCGACTGGATCTCGCTCGACGGGACGACCGGGCGCGTGATCAAGGGCAAGCTGAACACGCTCGATCCGTCTCCGGATGATCCCGAGTTGCAGAAGTTCATGAACTGGGCGGACCCGCATCGCAAGATGAAGGTGCGTGCCAATGCCGACATTCCCCGGGATGCAGTCCAGGCGCGCGCGTTCGGAGCGGAAGGCATTGGGCTGTGCCGCACCGAGCACATGTTCTTCGGCGAAGAGAAGATTGGGCACATGCGCACTATGATTCTTGCCGACAATGAGAAGGACCGCCGCACGGCGTTGAAGAAGCTCCTGCCTTTACAGCGAGCCGACTTTGCCGGCGTCTTCAAGGCCATGGATGGGCTGCCGGTTACGATCCGGACGCTGGATCCGCCGCTGCACGAGTTCCTGCCGCGCCGCGAAGACTTGATGGTCGACATCGCGTTGCTGTCCTCGTATAGCGCGAAGCAGAAGAAAGAACTTGTTGCGAAATACAAAGACTACGGTGTGAAGGGAGCGGGCGATCTCAAGAAGGCGCTTCCTCCTCTGCTCGCGCGCGTGGAGCAACTGCACGAGTTCAATCCCATGCTCGGGCACCGTGGATGCCGTTTGGGCATCACCTATCCCGAGATCACCGAGATGCAGGCTCGCGCCATTTTCGAGGCTGCGGTGGACTGCACGAAGAAAGGCATCAAGGTGCTGCCTGAGGTCATGATTCCACTGGTCGCCACGTTGAAGGAAATGGCGAACCAGGGAGCGATCGTGCGCCGCGTGGCCGAAGAAGTGTTCAAAGAGAAGGGAATGAAGGTCGAGTACATGGTCGGCACGATGATCGAGTTGCCGCGCGCGGCGCTGGTTGCGGACGAGATCGCGAAAGAGGCAGAGTTCTTCTCGTTCGGCACCAACGATCTGACGCAGACCACGTTCGGTTTCTCGCGCGACGACGTCAACAAGGTGCTTCCGACGTATCTGGCCGAGGGCATCCTGAAGCAGGATCCGTTCGCCGCGCTCGATCAGGATGGCGTTGGACAACTCGTGAAGATGGCCACCGAGCGCGGGCGTAAGACCCGGCCAACGCTCAAGGTCGGCATCTGCGGAGAACACGGTGGCGAGCCGTCGTCAGTGGAGTTCTGCTACAAGACCGGGCTCAACTACGTTTCGTGTTCGCCTTTCCGCGTGCTGACGGCGCGTCTGGCGGCGGCACAGGCCGCCGCGGCCGAGTCGCTGAAAGTTGAAGGCGGACGGACGAAATAGGATCTTTCACCACAAGGGGCACAGAGGTTCACAGGGTTCTGTGTTCCTCCGTGCCCTCTGTGTTTACTGAACTTTTTGCAGGCGGGCGATCAGCTTTTGGGGAAGGCTCTCTTCCGAGTCTGACCACAGGCGGCGCGACGTGGCGCGCGTGTTGGTCTCAATCTTCCTGCTGAACTCCACGAGTTTGCTGACGTTGTCACGGATCTTGGCCTGGGTCTCTTCCGTCAGGCCGATATTTTCTGGGACGAACAGGGAGTCGAGGCCGAAGTCGATTTCCATGTGGCCGGTCTCCTGAAAAGTTCCTTCGTCGAACTCTTCGCCTTGCGCGATGATGGTCACGATGCTGGGGACCAGGCGCCATTCGCGTCCGGACTCATCGGGAGTCCAGAGATCCCAGTACGCCTCGAGAACGTAAGCGTAGTCGTCGTGAATCAGATCGGCGGCCACAACCATGGCCTCGCCCGGCGCGATGCCCGGCGAGAAACGGCGTTCGAGGATGCTGGCTTCGTTCCACGAGACGGGTTGCACTTCAGCGTAGGTGATTCCCGGGCGCAACTCTGAGTATGGAAACTGCTGCAGCACAGCCAGCATGTGAGGCAGCATCGCAGGCCCGGTGAAATCGGAAAACCAGAGACTGAGGTAAAGGGGATCGGCCATGTGGGAAGAGCGCAGGGCACCGCCTGCGCATATCCTATTGTAATAGGGAGAACTGGCGGACGGTCTTGCGCGAGGCGTAAAACGTTGATGCAGAGCGCTGGCCGGGGCGCATCTAAGTTCGGGGTGCAGGTTCGGGGGTGCAGGTTTTGACAGCGCCGGACGCGGCTGCTACGATCAAGTGTTCACCGGCATTCCTGCCTCAGTCGTCCCCGTCGTCTAGCCTGGCCTAGGACATCGCCCTTTCACGGCGGTAACACGGGTTCAAATCCCGTCGGGGACGCCAACAATTTAAAAACTTACGCGCGTCCGAACGAACTTCTGTCTTTCACTTGACAAGTACTTGCCAGCTGCCTGGTCGACAACTGATCTCGTGATTTCAATGTGACGTGAAATGAAGTCCACATCTTTCCATTTCAGCCCATGAGTTCACTCCTGCGTTCACTCTTAGTCGGAAGCAATTCGAACAACATGTCAGCCGCAGCCAGCTGCATTCAATGAAGTCCGACGAACAGCCCCATGTGCGCTACTTGATGTCCTTCATCGCCAGCAACGTGCCGTAGTCGCGGCCGCTGGAGTCGACCGCGACCGCTTCCACGCCGGCAAAGGCTTCCCTAAACTCCGGATACTTCGCGATGAGCGCCTTGACCAGCGCGGCGTTTTCCTGGTACATCTGATTCGAATTTGAGGCATCAGCCACTCTGTGCTGTACAAGCAGATCAAGATCGTTCCCGATCATCCAGGGATAAACCGCAGATAGTTTGTATGTGTTGGCGCCTGCAACCAGATCGACAGTCTTACCATTCGTGGGAAGATCGGAAGGCTGCACGCTATCTAACTCGCCATATAAGCTCTCGGTTGTCTGGGTGCTCATGAAATGCATTCCGCGCGAGGCTAGGTCCATACTCTGTTCAAAGTACAGCCAAGCGTTCTGCACCTGCCTCTTTGCCTTGTAGTCGCGCGCCCGAGCAAGGAACCAGTCGCCGTCGTGTCCGGCGAACTGAGCAGACTTGACGTACAAGCCACCCAGCTTCCAGTCGGTTCCCACCTGTTGAAGCACTTCCGAAAACATGGTTCGACCCTGGGGTGAGGTCGCGTCGAGAAGGACGACCGCGTATCTGCCCGACGGCAGATTGTCAAAATAGAACGCCGCGCTGTTGGCGGTCTGTCCATTCTTGCCGAACACGCCACAGTAAAACTCGGTGCGTTGATTCGGTGTGGCGTCCGCGGAATCGAGGAGGAAGGAAGCCTTCACGGTAGCTTGAGAGGCCGCCAGACTCTGCCCGTGTTTCTTGATGGTGGCTTCGATTCCACCGAAATCCGCAGCAAGGGTGGGGATCGCGCCTTGCCGCATGGATGCGACATCGCCCTTTGCGGCCATCTCAAAATAACGCTGGGCCGCGGTGATGATGGCGGCCCTGATTGGAGTTTCCATGTCGCTCGAGGTTTGACAACTTTGCGCGCTGACACCTCTTGGCAGAAACGCGAGCAGCGATGCGACAAACCAGTAAGCCGGGGCTTTGAAGCCATGCAACGCTAGATCCATGGGAGATCCCGCCTTTAGTTTTAGAGAGTTGCACAGCTTGAAGTATACGAAAATCAAAAACTCATGCGCTTTGTGAAACTCGACGTATAGGAAATACAACAATCGATTTCATCTCGCCCAGGCGGTGTCGCCGGACGCCATCGAGTAAAGAGGAAGAAACGAATATCGGAGAAGACGCGGAGGTCTTCCTTCGGCTGCCCTGCCAACATTCGGTCCGGATGCATTGGTAAGGTTGACTGGCATATGCCCCGGAATCGGGATTTCCCCAAAGAGCGCTCTCGCCGCACTGACCTCCGAGACCGTCGCATTGGAGAATGTGCAGATGTAGTTCTGGATCGTGGGGAAGTCGTCCGTCAGGTACGGAGTTCCCATGGCGAGAACCGCGGTCTTCTCGGTCGCGCGGTCAAGAACCCTCGACAATAACTTTGCAGTCGCGTCCGGCAGAGACGCGGAATTCTTCTGGCCGCGCGCTACCGTCCGGGTTCGCGCCGCAGACGGGACTACATACACTGCCACCACGACCTTCTGCGCGCGATCTGCCGCCTTCAACACTGCATCCGATCTGGCTGCGGCGACGCGAGGATCTACATAGACTACGCTCGCCTCCGGCGCTCGCTTCCTGATCTGACGTGCCAGGACACGACCATCCTCCGCACGCACGCTATCGCAGAGAATGATCACGAGCAGTGACGGTTGAGCTTGGGTTCGTTGATTCACAACACGCAGTGTCTTGCTGGGACGACTGTCTCGCAGCGGAAGCACTTTGCCGTTGTCACGCACCAGGGTAATCGAAGCATCCGAGATTCGTTGACCCGCTGCAATACTCGCCGCATTGCCCACGAGCTTGGGGATCGCGGCCACATCCACCACGCGACTCTTCTCGAGACCGAGCGAGGCTTTGGCTTGCAAGATTTTGAGGACAGAGGCGTCGAGCCGTTCTTGTGAAATCTCCCCGGTGCGGACAGCGTCCAGCATTGCCCGGTAGCTTGCATCCAGATTGAAGGGCATGGTGAGCACATCGCTTCCCGCCTTGAAGGCATCTACCGCTACGCGTCCGGGGCTCCTGGCGTAGAGACCAACCAGGCCGGCCATGTCCAATGCGTCTGTCACCACAATGCCCTTGAAGCCGAGTTGGTTCTTCAGCAAACCGGTGACGATTGCCGACGAGGTCGTAGCCACGCGGTTGCGGTCGGGATCGAGCGCAAGCACGCGCACGTGCGCGGTCATGACCGCGTCGACTCCCGCTTCGATCGCCTTCTGGAATGGAGGCAGATCGACCGCGTGCAGGTGCTCCAGATCGTCGTCCACGATAGGGACTGCCACATGCGAGTCGGTTGCGGTATTTCCGTGACCGGGAAAGTGCTTGGCCGTGGTCAGCATCCCGTTCGCTCTCGCTCCCCGGATATAGGCCGCCACCAGATCGCCTACCTGCTCCGGATTTGCTCCGAACGCGCGTGTTCCGATAATCGGGTTGGCAGGGTTGGAATTTACGTCGGCGACGGGAAACAGGTTCCAGTGCACACCCAGGGCACGACTCTCCTGCGCCGTAATGCGGCCGAACTCCTCGGCGTATTCCAGGTTCCCAGCAGCTCCAAAAGCCATCGCGTGCGGAAACACCGTCGTTCCAAAAAGATGCGCCGGCAGGACGCCGCGCTCAAAGTCCCCGGCGACCAGGAGCGGCAGCTTTGACTGCTCCTGCAGTTGGTTGAGCAGCGTAACCACCTCATAGCGGCGGCTGATATCTCGCTTGCGGCCTTGCGGCGGCGCCGACATGGCCAGCGCCCCAATGTGATATTTGCGAATGTTATTGCGGAGTTCGAAGTAGTTGGGGCTCCGTCCATTGAAGTACTCCACCCGCAGGCGGATCATGAAGAGCTGCCCGACCTTCTCTTCGAGGGAAAGGTGCGTGAGAGTTTTCTCCGCCCAGCCGTCATCGGCGCTTTCATGGGGAAGCGCGGGCGACGGTTTGAGTTGTTCCTGCGGTTGAGCAGCCGACGGCAAAAGCGTGAACACCGCGAGAAGAAACGCGAGATTGCGAAGCATCGTCAAGGCACGAGCATACAGCACGATTCTAAGGGCCCGACCCTGAGTGGAAAACAATTTCTAATCAAAGGGACATGTCCGAAGTAATGTATGCAGCCAGCGATAACGAAAACGTAGGGCTCGGTTTTGATACGCAGCGAAGAGAACAGTCTGACGGGTGACGATAAGAACGTTTGGGAACTCGAGGCCCGGCAGTTAGCCGGCTCTGAACTGGCGAGGAATCGGCATTGGACTAGGGGCGTTTGAACGTAAGCGCCTTGGTTTCGACAGTTGGGACAAATCAGGGCATTCTGGTGTCTATTTAAGTGTGGAGCCTCACCCCCATGAGACACACCCTCACAATCGCAATTTCCCTTTTATTGTTCGGCGCTTTTAGCCATGCCCAAAACAGCAACGACGAGATTCACATACGAGCGACAGTTCAGGCCGTCGTTCCGCTCACAAGTTTTTCGGGGCAGGCAACATCTGTTGACGTTGACCCACGGTTCGCATTGACCGTTCATGTTGAATCAGTAATTCCTGCCGTTTCCAATTTTCCTGAGGGTGCGGTTGTCACATTGGCCATACACAGTCCGACGCTGCTTTTCGCAGGGGAACCAACGAGAGGCAAAACCTACAACTTTTCCGTTCATCGCACACTTGAAGGTGGAAACACAAAGTTTCTCGATTTGACTGTTGATTCGGCTCTGTCCCAATTAGAGCGGTTCCTTGGGACATGGGAGATTCGAAAAAGCCCGGCTACGGGTAGGGTTAACCTGACCGTGAACATTATTCAAGGGGCGGACACCATCGGCGGCACCGTCACGTTCCTCAATCCTGACGGAACAACGACACAGTGGCCTATTACTCACACTGAGTTCAGAGGCATCACCCAAACACGGTCGCTTGTCTTTAACACTGAGTTCAAAGGCCCCAGACTTGATTTTCAGACTCTAGACCACGATGCCATCATGTATTGGTCTCTCACGATTACGAACACAACAAGGGGCTTTCTACGTGGGGACGAGCACGAGTTGGCAATAGAGGAAAAGGTCAAAAAGAACAGGTAATTGGTCGAAACATCCCCACTACGCTCATTGGCCCCCGCTGTTACCGCGCGCGCTTCGGCTTCAAGTTCAGCGTACGAATCAGCCGGAACAAGTGGTTGGCATGCACTCCCAGGATTTTCGCGGCTTCGGTGTAATTCCCATTCGCCTGCTCGATGGCCCTCTCAATCAGCACCTTCTTCGCCTCGCGAATGCCCTCGGCCAGCGCATTCACGGGCTGCCCGGAAGCGGCGGTTTCCTCCAGAATGGAATCTGGCAGATCCTCCGCGAGAATCACTTCCGTCGAGCCCAGCACCACCGCGCGCTCAATGGCGTTCTCGAGTTCGCGGACGTTGCCGGGCCAGTCATAGCGCATGAGGCAGGCCTGGGCCTCAGGAGAAATTCCGGCCACGCGTCGTTTTACCTTCTCGCCGTGCTGCGCCGCAAAGAATGCCGCCAGCAGCGGAATATCCTCCCGGCGCTCCCGCAACGCAGGCATCTGCAGCGACACCACATTCAGCCGGTAGTAGAGGTCCGAGCGAAATGTTCCGGTGCGCGATGCTTCTTTCAGATCGCGGTTCGTAGCGGCGATCAGCCGTACGTCGAGCTTGATTGAGCGAGTGCCGCCGACCCGTTCGAATTCGCGTTCCTGCAGAACGCGCAGGAGTTTGGCCTGCATAGGGAGGGCGAGTTCTCCTATTTCATCCAGGAACATTGTCCCGCCCTCCGCGACTTCCAGCTTCCCCTTCTTCTGTGCTACAGCGCCGGTAAACGCTCCTCGTTCATGTCCAAACAACTCGCTCTCGAGCAGAGTCTCGGTAATGGCCGCGCAGTTGATGGCAACAAATGGTTGATCCGCTCGGGCGCTGTTCACGTGGACGGCGCGCGCGACCAACTCCTTCCCGGTTCCACTCTCCCCTGAGATCAGCACGGTCGAATCCCGCCCTGCCACCCGCGAAACGAAGTCGTAGACTTCCCGCATGGCCTTGCTTTCCCCGACCATGCTGTGATGGATATTCAGTTCCTCGTGAAGGCGGCGGTTTTCGCCATCGAGCCTTTCCAGGTGGCGGGCGTTCTCAATCGCGAGCGCGGTGATGTTGCCGAGTGTAGTTACGAGCTGCAGAAGATCCGAATCGAAGCGCGCCCCGGGAGAGCTGGCCTCGAGGTACATCAACCCCAGCACCTTGCCTTGCACTTCAAGCGGCACAGCCAGGACCGAGTGCACCCGGCGTTCGAGCAGGCTTTCCGCCTCGCGGTAAGCGTCGTCGCTTTGAACATCGCTGGAAAGCACCGCGAGATTCTCCTTCAGTACGCGGTTCAAGATCGTCTGGCTGGCATGAATCGGGTGGTTGGCTCCCAGACGGCGGTCCCGGCCCGTGATGGAGGAAAATCCTCCGCCTCGTTCTTCCGTCAACAAGATCGCGGCCTGGTCGGCGGGGACGGCCGCCAGAACAGCCTCCAGCGCCTTCTCCTGCAGAGCCGCGAGGCCGCGCACCGAATTCAGCGCCCGGCTGAAATCGAGCAATACATTCAGGTCGCGAACCGTTCTTGCGGTGGCGGGAAGACCCTCAGGCCGTGGAGGCCGAAGGTATACAGCATCTTCTTTTCGCAGGATAACGGTCGCTGCTCCCGGCGCCGGAGTGGCATCCAGCTGTAACGAGACATTCGCCGTGCTCGATTCGCCCCCCGGTCCCTGGAACACGAGAACCGAATTGCCAACCCGGATCTGGTCTCCGGGTATCAGCACCCGATCGCGTACCGGCACGCCGCTAACGAAGGTGTTGTTGCGGCTCTCCAGGTCCACGAGGCGGAACACTTCGGCCTCCCTTCGGATAACACAGTGGCGGCGGGATACGAGCGAGTCCAGCAGAGAAACCTGATTGGTAGGATCCCGACCGATCGAGACCTCTTCTTCAGCCAGCGAAAAGACCCTCCCCTTGAGGGGTCCGCTGACAGCCTCCAACCGTGCGCCGCCGTCAGGAATGGCGCCCTGTTCGCCCGAGTGGCCCATGACGCCCATGAGTATACTCGGACCCCAGCGAGCGCCGCCTTATTCGCACCTAACAGAAAGGTTAGGCCTAGCGCTTCTGTTTGGGTTTTTCGTCCGGCAACGCGACGAAAGGCTCTACAGGATTTCGCTGAGAAATGGGCTTACCCCTTATTTTTCAGTCATTAGCAGGCGTCACGAAGGGAATCGCTGCCCCTCTCGACTTTGGTCTCCCGCTTGCTTTGTACAAAGTCACTTGCAACGGTCGGACCGAGCAAGAATTCCCCAGGACCCTAAGGAGCACGACAATGAAGGTTAAGATGAATGCAAAGCTGGCAGCCAAAATCGCGGTTTTGACCGTAGTGATGATCGGCACTTTCTTGGCAGCGAGCTTTCAGCCGGTGCCGTCTGCCGACGGCGGCCCCCTCATTCTGTGCCCGCCCAAACAGGCGAACTGCCAGTCTTCCCTGCCAACCCTGCGGAGCTAGTTACCACAGAGTCCGGCGAACCCTGACTGGAAAAGACTCAAGTGATTTCTTGGGTCGGCACTCTTTGGGAGTGGCCGACCCTTTTCATTTGTTCCAATGTCTAAGGATTTCGGCGGTGACACTTCACTCCGGCACACCGCAGCAAGTCACTGGTTGCCTGTGGACGCTGCCTGCGCAACGCCATTCACCACGGGAAGCTGGTTTATGACCAGCCAGTAGAGGCCAACGTTCTTGATCGTGTCCCGAAACTGCTCGAAGTCGACCGGCTTTTGAATGTAACTGTTGGCTCCCAGCCCGTATCCGTTGATCAAGTCGCGTTCCTCTTTCGAGGAGGTCAGGATCACCACCGGTATGGCTTTGGTGCGCGCATCTGCCTTGAGCCGCTTCAGCACTTCCATGCCGTCCACCTTGGGCAGCTTCAGGTCCAACAGCACCAGCCTGGGTGGGTTTTCAAAGGAACGGTTCGAGTGATTGCCATTGCAGAAAAGGAACTCCAGGGCCTCTTCGCCGTCGCGGGCCACATGAATGCTATTGGCCAGTTTTTCTTTGCGGAGGGCGTGGAGAGTCAACTCCACATCATCTGGATTATCTTCCACCAGCAGAATCTCGACTTGTCGTGTTGTCATGGTTTGTCTCCCGCCATTGCGGCTTTAGTTTTAAGTTCCGTTTTCTCGGAAGCCCCGAGGGTGAAATAGAAAGTTGCGCCTTTGTCCAGTGCGGCTTCGGGCCAGATGCGTCCGCCATGTTTCTGGATGATGCGTTGAACCGTGGCCAGGCCCACACCCGTGCCTTCGAAATCTTCGGCGCGGTGCAGGCGCTGGAACACTCCGAAGAGTTTGTCGGCGTACTTCATGTTGAACCCGACGCCGTTGTCGCGCACAAACACGACCGGCGTTCCCGCCTGATCCATGCACCCGACTTCGATGACGGCTCGGGGGCGGGAACGCGTGAACTTGAGCGCGTTTGACAGCAAGTTCTGAAAGACCTGCTTCACCAGGGAGCCGTCACACTCCACAGCGGGAAGGTCGCCGACCTTCCACTGCAACTGGCGTCCTGAAGTGTCCGGCATGAGTTCTGAAATCACTTCTTCGACCAACCGATTCAAGCTCGCTTTCTCCAAGCGCAACCCCTGCCGGCCCAGCCGTGCCAGGCTCAAAAGGTCGTCTACCAACTGTCCCATGCGCCGCGCGCCTTGCTGTATGCGTTGCAGATGATGCTGGGCATCCGGCGGCAGTGCGGCCCCGTACTCTTTGGTAAGAATCTCGGAGAAACCCATCACATGCCGCACCGGGGCACGCAGATCATGGGAAACGGAATAGCTGAACGCCTCCAGTTCGCGGTTGGATGCTTCCGCGGCTTCCTTGGCCGCGTGTATCTGTACGACCGACTCCCGCAGTTCATCGCTGACCTCTTCTGCCTTAGAGCGTTCCGCGTCGAAATCACCGAGCAGGTTCAAGGTCGCCCGTTGGGTTTCCTCCAGTCGCGCCTTCTCCTGAGAAAAGTCCTCGAGCATGTTGAAGACGGCGTGATGCACGTGCTGCATCTTGGAGCCTTCCGCGTCGAAATCCTCCAGCAGGTTCAGCGTGGCGCGCTGGGTTAATTCCAGGCGGCCTTTCTCCACTGATGAGTCCTCGAGTATGTTGAACACGGCGCGCTGCATCTGCTGCATTTTGGAGCCTTCCGCATCGAAATCCTCGAGCAGGTTGAGGGTGGCGCGCTGGATTTTTTCGAGCCTGCTTTTCTCCTGGGAGAAATCTTCAAGGATATTGAAGACGGCATGCTGCGTCTGCTCCACACGCCCTTTATCTTCCGAGAAGTCCTCCAGTATGTTGAGGATTGCCCTGGCGTGATCCTCGGGACTTATCCCTTGCTCAACCGCGGCCTTCGTTGCTCGATGATTCGAGGTCAAACCAGCGACCTTTCGGGACTTCCTGGCCGCAGGCGCCCCACCTCGCGCTTGAGTTCCTCGATTTCTTTCTTGAGCTCGATCATCTTGAGTTCACGCCCGACTGTGAGCTTCTGGAATCTTTCCAGTTCCGCCAACCGCTCCAGTTCGCGAGCCCGCTGTTCGTCTCGAGCACGCTGCTCGCCGATCTTCGTTTCTGCCTCCTTCTGTGCGGTTACGTCGCGGGCTGCGGCGAACACGCCCAGCACATTTCCCTTTGCGTCGCGATACACCGAGGCGTTGTACACCACGTGGGTGAGCCGCCCATCGCGCTGGCGGATGGTCAGCGGATAGTCGGTTACAAACCCTTTGGAGAAGACCTGCTCATAGCCTTTGCGGGCGTTTTCGGGTTCCGTGAAGTAGTCGGAAAAATCCGTTCCAATGAGTTGTTCACGGGGCATGCCGGTTAGCTTGCTGGTAGCCTCATTGACGTCAGTGATCTTGCCTTCGGGACTGATCGTAACCAGCGGGTCCAGGCTGGCTTCGATCAGGCTGCGGGCATACTGCGACGCGTAACGCAACTTCTCCTCTGCTTGTTTCTTTTCCGTGATGTCGGTGCTCATCAGCAGATAACCGATCGCGCGCCCGGAAGAATCATCCCGGCGCGTAACCACAACGTTCGCTACAAAACGCGAGCCATCCTTGCGGAGGCGCTGGAACTCGCCCTCGGCCAGGCCTTTTTCAAAAGCCGTGGACAGCATCCTGTCGACGGCTCCCGACTGGATGTCCTCCGGCGAGTGCAGGATGCTCGAGTCCTTGCCGACAATCTCTTCCTCCTCATAGCCATAGTTCAGCCGCGCTCCCTTGTTCCACGAGAGGATGGTGTGGTCGAGATCTTTTCCGATGATGGAATACTTGGTGGAGCTCTGCAGAATGTTGTTCAAAAAGTTCTTGGTGTCGGCAAACTCCCGCATGACCCGTCTGGATTCGGTCACGTCACGGGCCGCGGCGAACACGCCGAGAACTTTGCCATTCACGTCGCGGTAAACCGATGCGTTATAGAGAACATCGATCAGTTTCCCGCCGCTGTGGCGGAGGGTCAGCGGATAGTCGGTGACAAAGCCTTTCTCGAATACCTGCTGGTAGCCTTCTCTGGCCTTATCGGGCTCGGTGAAGTAGTTGGAGAAATCGGTGCCGATCAATTGGGCCCGCTGCATGCCGGTCACCTTGATGGTGGCCTCATTCACGTCGGTGATCTTGCCCTCCGGGCTGATGGTGACCAGTGGATCGAGACTGGCCTCG
>DASQGJ010000058.1:0-3068 GCA_035632675.1 Candidatus Dormiibacterota bacterium | reverse complement strand
AGAGCGTGAGGAATCCGCGCATGCGATGCCAACGCACAATAATGTCCATCTGGGTCTGGTTAAGCATGTGCCCCATGTGCAGGCGGCCAGTAACGTTCGGGGGCGGCAGCAGTAGCGTAAAGACCGGGCGAGTCTCACCCTCAGGCGGCGTAGGGACGGAGAACAGTTTCTCTTTGATCCAGTACTCGGCCCAGCGCGTTTCAATCGCGCCCGGTTCGTAAGCTTTAGGAAGTTCGTGCGGCATAGAAAGCAGCGAGCACTCAGCCGTCAGCAATCAGCCAGTCGAAGAGTATTCAGGCTGTCATCCCGAGCGAAGCAACAGTCGAGCGAAGCGAAACTGTTGCGCAGTCGAGGGACCCTGCGTCACGACTCTTCCACTGACTGCTGAGCGCTGACCGCTGAGTGCTCCTCTGATCTTACAGGCGCAAGAAAAGAAGGGTCAAACGCGGCTCTGTGCCGTAGTCGGACTGCTCCGCCCAAGCCAACTGGCTGCTTGACTGGGCACCCGGCCCCTATTTCGCCGCCGCAAGCCTCAAGGTGGAGATCGCTTTATGGAAGACGACCACGTTCTTGTCAAAGTTCTCAGCGGGGTTGCGCAGGCTGAACACGTACATGGTCTCGCCGTCGGAAGCAACGTAGGCCTCGGCTACGAGGGGAAAGCCCTGCCCCCGCTGTCCTTTTGCGTTAATCCTTAGACCCTTGCAACCGCCGACCTCGGCGGATTCGGCGTGCGCGGCTTCGACCGCGTTCCTGCCTTTGAAGTCCGGGTCTCTCCCTATCAGGTCAATCGCTCTCTTCTCTGCCTTATCGGAAAACCCGGTACATGACATTCCTTTGTCGGCTCGTTGTCTCTGCAGGAAGAATGACGGGAGCGCGCCTGTATCGACTTTCTCCATCAGTTCGGGAGACAACATAGCTTGGGGCTTCGGATCGCTCGACCGGTAGAAGATGACCATATCTGCGGCACCGGTGGGCAGGCGCAGACCCGACGCCTTCAACATCTGGCCTTGGTCGTAAACGGTCCAGTCTTTGGGAATGGCGATGGTGAATTGCTCTTTGGATCCTTCATAAGAAAGAAATCCGTCGGGCTGTCCTTGTGTGTTGGGCGTGGGTTGGGATGGAGATGTTGCAGGCGATGGTGGCGTTGCCGCGAGTGGCTGTGGCGCGCTCTGGTCAGCCAGGGTCATGTTGGCGAAGAAGCTCTCCAGTTGCTTGCGTAAGTCCAAAGGAGCGGCACCCGGCATGGGGCTTTCGTCCTCGGCAATCGCGTAGGCATAGCTGCCCGCCTTCCTGACGACAAGAACTGCAATGCGGGCATTGCCGGATTCGCCTGCGCGCTTTCCGTTCGCGTCGTCGCCGGTAACTCGAACCAGCAAGGACGAATGCCCGGCTGTGTAGGTACGAAACAGGCCTTCCCCGAACTGGGTCTGAACCGGCGTTTCCTCCTGGGACTTGGGCTCTTCGGCATACTTGCGCCAACCGGAAACGGTCTTGTCGGCGAGGTTCGAAAGGGTCTGTTTCGGTTCCTCTTTAGCCATTTGTTCCATCACAGATGCAGGAATGCGATGCACCCCGGCGCCGTAGGACTGCCCGAAGTCTTTGATATCGAAAGCCACATCTTCGTAGTCGGCTACCCCTTCCTTCAGCCGCCATGCGGTGAGCTGGTAAGTGCGCACGAAGGGGTTGCGCGCGGGTGGAACGGTTACGGAAAACATCCCTGCTCTGCTTTGGTAAAGCTTGTTCTCCTCGATCTGGCCGGTCTCAATGTTTGGTTTGGCTTGGTCCGGCGGCGCGGATGCGGGTGCGGAACCGGGAGTAGTTTGCTCGACCGAAGCTGCCACGGGTTGTGGTGATGCAGCCTGCTGCCCGGCGGTGGAGGAGGATCGCACCGCGGACTGCAGGGTGAGATATATCTGCTCGGTGACGGGCTGCTCGCGGCGGTCGCGAAAAGCGGCAAAGGCCGGAGTGCCACCCTGATTGAAGTTGAGCATGTCCCAGGGAGATTCATCGCTGGCACCGATGAGACCGGTGAAACGGTCAAGGGAAAGCGATTGCACCTCTTTCAGAGGAATCGTTACGTTCTCCTTCTCGCTCCTGAACTCGATGGCGTCGCTGGTTACGGTGAGTGTGCCAGTCGCAGCATAGCCCTTCCAGGTAATCTTTTTGGTGGCGCGATACCACACGTTTTCAAACCTCGCCGGCAGGGCAGAAGCGTGCACCTCAGGAGCGGCCCGTTCCGCTTTCATCGCTTTTTTGGCACCCTCCTCGCGCAGCTTGGCTAATTCGTCGTCATTCGCCTTTACATAGACGAGTTTCCTGTCGGCAACCATGGAACGGACGTATGTCGGATCCCCCGATTCCCAGGCAGCGTCGGCAGGCACATTGTTTGTGCCATACCGCACCACGAGGATCAAAAAGTAAGTCCTGCCGGCCTGAAAATCGAATCGCTGGGCGGCGTTCATTGGGCCCCAAACCACATGGCTGCCTGGCTCGACCTGTTCCGCCAGGTAGCAGCGCTGCGGTAACCAACCGAGAGGAGTGGAATCGACGAACACCTTAAACGTCGGCGAATGAATCAAGCGCATGAAGTCGGGACGAGCGAAATACACTAGAGCGCGATCGGGTTGCACGTCAGGAAAAACTGCGTCCTTGTTCTTAACGTACTTGTCTTCCGCCAGAACGGTGGCGACAAACAGAAAACTCAGAGCTGCGATCAACGCGAGTGGGCGACGAGTGTGGACATGGCGCATGGCCGTCCTCCTTCACTGTCACCGGCCCCAAGTTCGAGAAGTGAGTCCTAAGGTACGAAAGGCGGGGGCTCAATCGAACGTGTTGATAATTCTACGCTCGTTTGTCAATGGGTACCTTAACACTGTGTCGAGTTGCAGGCCCGCGGGTGGCGCACTCTTTCACGCTCCACGCAGTTGGGCTGATGAGATAACCGTGTCGGCTCCTCGCGGGCGAGTAGACTTGGGAGCGCTCAAGCAACCAAGGCTCGGAGGAAGGAGCCGAGCGATGATGATTATAGGTTGTGATTTGCATACACGCTACCAACAGATCGCGATGCT
>DASQGJ010000057.1:0-21881 GCA_035632675.1 Candidatus Dormiibacterota bacterium | reverse complement strand
AGCTACGGCGCGGCAAGCCCTGGCGGAGGCGGACCCTACGACGTCCTTCCCTCCAGAAACGCCCGAAGCTTTCTGCTGCGCGACGGGTGGCGCAGCTTGCGCAGCGCCTTTGCCTCGATCTGCCGGATACGCTCGCGCGTGACCGCGAACGACTGGCCGACTTCTTCGAGCGTGTGCTCGCTGCCGTCCTCGAGACCAAAGCGCATCTTGATGACCTTCTCTTCGCGCGGCGTCAGCGTGCGCAACACCTGCGAAGTCTGGTCTTTCAAGTTCACGTTGATCACGGCTTCGGCAGGAGAAACCACACCGCGGTCCTCGATGAAGTCGCCCAGGTGCGAATCTTCCTCTTCGCCGATCGGCGTTTCCAGCGAGATCGGTTCCTGCGCAATCTTCAGGACCTTGCGGACCTTCGCCACCGGAATGTCCATCCGCTTGGCGATTTCTTCTGACGTCGGTTCGCGCCCCAGTTCCTGCACCAGCTGCCGCGACGTGCGGATCAGCTTGTTGATCGTTTCGATCATGTGCACCGGGATGCGTATCGTACGCGCCTGGTCGGCAATCGCGCGCGTGATGGCCTGCCGAATCCACCACGTGGCGTAGGTCGAGAACTTGTAGCCACGGCGGTATTCGAATTTGTCCACCGCCTTCATCAGTCCGATGTTGCCTTCCTGAATCAGGTCGAGGAACTGCAGTCCGCGGTTGGTGTACTTTTTCGCAATCGAAACCACGAGGCGGAGGTTGGCCTCAATCAGCTCACGCTTGGCCTGCTCCGCATCCATGTCGCCCTGGATGATCTCGCGCTGTGTGCGCTTGAGCTCCTGGAACAACACTCCGGTTTCGAGTTCGAGCTTTTCGACTTCGCCGCGAATCGCGCGCGCCTGCCGCCGATATTCTTTCTTCTGCTCTTCGCTGCGGGTCGCTTCTGCCTTGCGCTCGAGGTTCGTGGCCTGGCGGTCGAGCGAACGCATGCCGTCGACCGTTTTGTTCAGCCGTTCAATGAGCCGCTTGCGCTCGGCGTTGGTGAATCCAAGCTTCCGCAGAGCGATCGAGGTGGCAACAATCGCGCGCGCCAGCTTGCGCCGCGCCCGGCGATGATCCCTCGGCTTTTTCTTCTGCGAAACTTCCTTGAACTTCTCCTCGAGGACCTGGGCCTTCTTGTATAGCTTGGCCATGTCATCGATCTTGTCGGTGAACTCATTCAGGCGGTTCTGCAGGATCTCGTCCGTGATCTCTTCTTCGTCGAAGGTCACGACTTCCTTGATCGAGCGAACGTTCTTCTTGAGGTCTTCGCCCAGGGTGAGCAGTTCGCGGATCACGATGGGTGAACGCGACAGCGCCTTGAGCACTCGGATCTGCCCCCGCTCGATGCGCTTTGCGATTTCCACTTCGCCTTCGCGCGTGAGCAGCGGCACGGTTCCCATCTCGCGCAGATACATGCGGACGGGGTCGTTAGTTTTTTCCAGGGCGCCGGGAGTGAGGTCGAGCTCGACGTCCTCCCCTTCTTCGCCCTCTTCGAATTTTTTGTCGAGTCCGGCGGAAGGCAGCTTGGGGCCTTCCAGGACGTCGATGCCCTGCGTACCAATCGTCGTCAGCAGATCGTCAAGGTCTTCGGGACTGTGCACGTCATGCGGTATGAGGTCATTGACCTGGTCATACGTGAGATATCCCTTCTCTTTTCCTGTGTCGATCAGCTTCTTTATGTCGTCGTACTTGTCGTCAAGAGCCAAGAGGTTTCCTTAAACTACTTGTTTCCGCTCCACAGGAGCGTGTGGTAAAGTTCCAAAAAGGTGGGAATGTATGGGTGCTGCGGGATTGTGCACCTAGCACAAACTTATAGAGTTTAGCACATAAGTGCTGTAGCGTCTATCCGTTGCCCGCCGTAGAGCCCTGCCCGCCTCGAGTTTCAACTTCCCTTGATCCATTAGATGGTTCGGAAAGGCTTTTTGTTTCAAGCACTTTTCCTGGATTTGGCGTCTTTTGCGCCATCCTCTGCCAGGCTCGGATCTCGCAAAGCCAGGCTGATTCGCTCTAACTCCGACAGCAGTTCCCGGAGACGCTCTTTATCGCCCGCCAGACCCGGCTTCTTGAGTTCCTGCTGCACTTCGCCCTGACGGCGGCGCAGGTGAACCCGGCGCAGAGCGCGCACTGCCGCCTCCAGAATCTCGGCTGTGAGTTCCTCTTCCTCCTTGAGCAAAATTGACGCCAGCATGCGGCGGTCGGCCTCGGTCGCGGGCACATCCAGTACATCAGCCACTTCGGGGCCAGCATTGAGCAAAGACTCGACCAGGGACTCGGTTGCCAGGCCGCGATGCAGGCGTTCGTTTTGCAGGACGTACTGGGCCTGGCGCGCAGGATCGAATTCCTCCTCGGCGCCGTCACGCATGGAAAGATGCTCTTCGTTTGTCTGCATCTGGCGCGCGGATGCCAGACCTCGAATCAGCACCTTTTCAGCTTCGGTGACCTGCGCTTCGACGGAAGCCTTCACTGCGGACGTAGAGCGCGTGCTGGCGGCGTGACGGAGCTCCTGGCGCAGGACGGCGGAATCGATTCCCAATTTTTGCGCGATCTCCTGCGCAAGTTCGTCGCGCACAATGCGGCTGGGGACGCGCTGGATGTGCGGCAGGAGGTAGTTCACCGCTTTGTGCTTGCCTTCGGCGCCACGCACGGGAAACTGAGTGCGGGCGCGTTCGATCAGATAGTCGAAATATTTTTGCGAGTGCCGCAGTGCGTCTTCGTAAGCGTCTTTGCCTTTGCGGCGGATGTAGAGGTCGGGATCGAATCCCTGCTCGAGCGTCAGCACCTTGATGGTGAATTCTTCTTCGACCAGCAGTCCGATAGTGCGTTCGGCCGCTTTCGCGCCGGCGGTGTCGGGATCGAAATTGACCACGACGTTCTTGCTGAAGCGCCCGAGCAGCTTGGCCTGCAATTCGGTGAAGGCAGTGCCGGAGCTGGCGATGACATTTTGAAATCCAGCGGCGAACACGGAGATGCAGTCCATCTGTCCCTCGACCAGGATGGCGTAGTCGAATTTCTTGACCCACTCTTTAGCCAGGTCGAGGTTAAACAGCACTTTACCTTTGGAGTAGATGGGAGTCTCAGGCGAATTCAAGTACTTGGGGCCGGACTTCTCGTCGGTCGCAAGCGTGCGTCCAGTAAACGCGATCACCTTTCCCGCTTCGCTCGCGATGGGGAACATGACGCGATTGCGGAATTTGGAGTACATCGAAGCGGCCGCCGGACCTCGGACCTCAGACCTCGGCGAATCACTCACTGGTGAATCACTGTCTTGATTGTCCGGTTTGTCACTCCGAGTGGAGTGAGGAGTTTGATCTTGCTGGGGCCCGAGGTCTGAGGTCGGACGCCCGCTCTCCTCCTGCTTCCACGAAAACAGTCCGCTCTCGCGCAGGACTTCCTCGCTGAATTCACCCTTCAGTCGGTCGCGCAGCAGAAATCCGGAATCAGGGGCATAGCCGATCCGAAATTTCGCGATCATCTCGTCGTTCAGGCCGCGGCCCTTCAGATATTCGCGGGCGCGAGCACCCTCCGGCTTCCGCAGGCATTCCTGAAAAAATGCGACGGCACGTTCGTGCACGTCGAGCAACTGCCCGCGCATGCGCGCTTCCTTGGCCTCGCCCGGAGTCGAGTAGCTCGCCTTGGGCAGCGGAATGCCCAGCTTCTGCGCCACCATCCGCACAGCTTCAGGAAACGTGATGTTCTCAATCTTCTGGACGAAGCTGAAGACGTCACCCGACTGGCCGCAGCCGAAGCAGTGATAAAACTGCCGCGTCGCATGCACCGAGAACGACGGCGTCTTCTCGCCGTGAAATGGACACAGCCCCGAATAGTTCTGCGCCCCAGCCTTCTTCAGCTTGATGTAGTCGCCAATGATCCGGACGATGTCCGCCTGCTGCTTCAGGGTGTACGCGAAATCACCGGGGTTGGCCATTTTTGCTTGTTTGCCGCTTGGGACAGAGTTCTCCGAAGGAATTGTGAGCCAGAAAGGGGCTGACTTGAATATACCGGAGATGAATTGCTGTGGAGAACCTGTGGGAATCCAGCGTTATCGGTTGAAGGGCACGGAAATCCTAGCCCTTAAGGGCTTCGGGGCTGAACTCCGCGAATCGCTGTCGGCGACCGCGCTTCCGTGGCTAAAGCCCGGATTCTATGCCCGCCCAACGCGGCCCTGGAAGGGCCGCTCTTCCACGGTGAGACAAGCATGCGGCCCTCTTCCGCGGACGGTGAGACCAGCAGCCACGCGTTCTTCCGCGGAATGCCGGAGCCCTGCTTTCCCGACTACGAGCACCGCCCGCCCCCTCAACTATTCCGCAACTCTGCCGATGGAAAGACTGAGCCGTCCTTTACCATGCTTACCAACGACCAATACGCCGCATCCATCGTCGAGAAGTATCACATCACTGCCGACAGCGGGTCGCCCCAGCACGAGGCTGCCGACGAAATCGTCCCGGTGCTCAAGAAGTGGGGAGCCAAACATCTGCTGGGCATAACGCCCTCGGGCGCCTACGTCAAGAACACCGCCATTACGCTGTCGTCCGACGTGGACGTGCTGGTCTCGCTGAGTCCGGTCCCGAACATGGAGATCAAGAAGATCTTCTGGAGCCTGTTCGAATTCATGACGGAGCAGAATTTGACGGCCCACACCCGCGATGTCTCGGTGCGGGTGCGGTGGAAAGATCGCAACGTGGACTTGATCCCGGCCTATCGGGACCCGCACACTTCCGGCAACGTTCTGTTTGACAAGAAGACTGGGGCGGCGGTTCACACCGACGTGGCGCAGCACGTTCATCTGATTGCCAACTCGGGACGCCAGCAGGAGATTTGCGCGCTCAAGATCTGGCGCGAGCGCAAAGGGCTCGACTTTCCTTCTTTTTATCTTGAACTAACCGCTCTGCGGGCCCTGGAAGGTGAGCGCTTCGGGCGCCTGGCTGACAATTTTCAATCCGTCCTGCGTTATCTGGCGAACAAGTTCGAGCGGGTTGTGGTCCGGGACCCGGCTAACTCTGACAACATCGTTTCCAACGACCTATCCGAACAGGGCAAGCGGTTGATCGCTACGGCAGCGCGGGAGGCGGTCTACCACGAGGATTTGCAGAAGCTAATCTGGTAAGAAGTTCCGAAAGCTCCCCGGACGGGCACGCCTATTCTTCCGCGTCAAAGTCGACCCCTTTAGTGGCATCGACAATAGCGTTTTCTAGCTGTCGCTCCGCCTTCAATTCCGCTTCGCTCATGTTCTCGAAATACTCCGTAGTGTCTAGTTCGAGTTGAGACTGCTTCGTTCGCGGTTCCACATTCACCCCAAGGGCTAAAGCCCGAATTCATCTCAAGTCGACTTACGCGGCCCTGAAAGGGCCGCTCTTCCACGGCGCTCCCGGCATTCTTCTCGCGGGGCTAACGGTGCTCCCGGCATTTTCTCGATTCGCGAGGCTAGTGGCGCTCTTCGTCCGTTGTACTCCAGGGCAGCTGTTCAGGTCATCCACAGACAGTCGACCCAGTAGCTCCAGAAACTAGACGTTCAACTCCACCAGCGTCGCTCCACCCCCACCTTCGTTCTGGGGAGCCTCGGCCACTGACGCCACATGCGGGTGCTGCTGCAGCAATTGCCGCAGCGCCTTGCGCAGGATGCCCATACCGCTGCCGTGGACGACGCGAACACGCGGCAGTCCAGCCAGAAACGCGCGGTCCACAAATCTTTCAACCTCCCGGCTGGCGACGTCGACGGTCTGGCCGATCACGTTAATCTCGCTGGGCACGTTCGCGCCTTCGCTTTCGAGCGACACGGAAATTCCACGCGCCCGGGCTGCCTTCACCGGAGTCTCGGCCCCGGCGCTGGTGAGGACTTCGGCGATGTCGTCTCGCGCGATCTTCATTTTCAGCGCGCCCATCTCGACTTCAAAGTGATTGTCGTCGATCTTGCGCGCGACTCGCGCGGAACGGCCGGTGGACTTTAGCTTGACGGTGTCACCTTCGGAAACGTGCTTCACCAGTTGCGGCTGAGCGTGGGGATCACCTCGATCGGCGCCGGTGGAGTGCGCCACAACCGTGGCGTCGAATTGTTCGCGGAATTCGCGGCGCAGTTTTGCGATGCGGCGCTCGGCATCCTTCGACAGCTTCTGCGCGGCCGCGCGATCCTGAATCGCAGTCACCGCTTCGCGCGCGTGATATTCGAAATCGCGCAGCACGCTTTCGAGCTTCTTCTCCATCTCTCGGACTTTTGTCTGCTGCTCCTTGCGGCCTTCGGAAGCGAGATGAACTTTCTGGCGCTCGAGTTCCTGCTCGCGCGTTTTGAGGCGCAATCGCTCCGCTTCGGCTTCACGCAACTCCGCGTGCAGCTTGTCGAGGAACTGGCCTACGTCGCGCGCCTGCGTCCCGAGCCGCGAGCGGGCGCTCTCGATGATGGCGGGATTCAATCCCAAGCGCTGTGCGATGTTGATACCCGCGGACGCGCCCGGCACGCCGACTTTCAAATCATAAGTAGGCTGGAGAGTCCGCTCGTCGAATCCAACCGCGGCATTCAGCACACCCGGTGTGTTGGCGGCGTACACCTTCAGCGAGGTGTGATGCGTGGAGATGATGGTCATGCAGCCGATGCGGCCAAAGTGTCCGGCGATGGCGACGGCGAGAGCTGCGCCCTCTTCAGGGTCGGTGGCGGAGCCCAGTTCGTCGAGGAGCACGAGCGACTGCGCGGTCGCGGTGCGCGAAATGAAATCGATGTTGGTCACGTGCGCCGAGAAGGTGGAGAGATTCTGCTCGATCGACTGGTAGTCGCCGATGTCGGCGAGCACGGCGTCGAACACGGGAAGCTCGGCGCGGTCCGCGGGCACGGGCAGGCCGGATTGGGCCATCAGGGCCAACAGTCCGGCGGTCTTCAGGGTGACGGTTTTGCCGCCGGTGTTGGGGCCGGTGATGATGAGCTGGTGGCGGGGGCCGTCGAGCTCTACGGTGACGGGGACGACGGAGAGGCCTTTGGCTTTCAGATTTCTTTCCAG
The DNA here is from genome assembly GCA_035632675.1 of Candidatus Dormiibacterota bacterium. Classification (GTDB taxonomy): domain Bacteria; phylum Acidobacteriota; class Terriglobia; order Terriglobales; family Acidobacteriaceae; genus Sulfotelmatobacter. The sequence goes on along the minus strand of DASQGJ010000057.1, from coordinate 14,877 downwards.
CAGGGGGTGTCTTGCGTTGTGCAGGAGCAGACTGGCGGCTTCCGGATTTTGGCTTTCGGCTGGGAGATGCACGCTCGCTTCGCTTGCTGGACGGGCGAGGCGCCCGTCCCCACACGGGGCTTGCCCCTCACCAGCTGTTTCTTGTCCGGTCAGCTTTACGGAGACGCAGTTGTAGTCTTCGGCGAAGTGGGCTTTGGCGAATTGGAGTTCGAGTTCGGAAAGAACTTTGAGCGCGGTCAGGATCGGGTCAGCGTGCGCGCCGATGCGCTGGGTCATCTCGATCAGGATGCGGTGAATCTCGACCAACTCCTCTTCGAGCAGGCGCACGAGTTCGTTGTTCTGTTCGATGGTCTCGAGGGGCTCGACGAAGACGGTCTGCCCGCTGGAACTGGCGCCGTGGACGACGCCCTGCACGCGCCGTTTCTGCTCGACCTTGACGGGAATGACGAAGCGCTCGCCCCGGATCGTGATCAGCTCGTCCTGAACCGTGCCGCCTTCCGCCAGGCGGCGCAAGTATCCCCGTAGGGATTCCTGGATGGAACGCCGCTGCTTCTCGATCTCGCGGCGGATGCGGGCAAGTTCGGGCGAGGCCTTGTCTTCGAGCGTTCCGTCGGGCTGGATCTTGTTGCGGAACCCGCGAAGAAATTCGGAGAAGTCCACGACCTGCCCAGAGAGCTGGCGCACCTCGCGCCAATCCGAGTGCATGGCGGCTGGGGGTTGCAACGCGATCTGACGCCATTCCGCAGCGCGATCGACAACGAGAACGACATCGCGAATCTCAGTGGTTTCAAGGGCGGCTCCGGCGATGCGGGCCTTCTGGACCAGTGAACCAATGTCCGTCAGGCCAGAGAAATCAAAGCGCCCGCCAACGCGGCGAAACTCGCGGATTTCAGCGGCCAGAGCCTGCTGACTCTCGATCCACTCACGATCGGTCGAGGGTGTGAGGTCGTCAATTCGTCCCTGCCCGAGAGGTGAGGAGGAATATCCGCGCAGGAGTTCGCGTAGAGAGTTGAACTCGAGCACACGCGCGGAACTGTGGGCCAAGTCGGAAGGCACGTGATTATGGTACAGGACTGGGATGAAGGCTACGAAGATCCCCACTTCTTGCGCAAAAAGCGCGCGAGAAATGGGGCACCCGGCTTTGAGAGAGTGCGGCGCGCTTCGGGTCGCCCGACAGCCGAGGCGGCTGTCGCCACGTGATTCGGTCAGCCGGCAGCGCCGGCGCCCTGCGCGACCGGCTGCAAGGTTGCCGGCAGCTTGACGATGAAGAGGGCTCCGCCCTCAGGCTTGTTGCGGCAGGTGATCTGGCCGCCATGATCCTGAATGACACCGTACACAGCGCTCAGACCGAGGCCCGTTCCCTTGCCGACTGGCTTCGTGGTGTAAAAGGGATCGAACACGCGCTGGGGATCACGAATGCCCGGACCGTTGTCGGAGAACTCCAACACAATCTCTTCTCCCTGGTGTTGGGCGGAAATCTCCAGCAGGCCGCCGCCCGATTCCTGCAGCGCATCCATGGCATTTTCGATGATCTCCACGAATGCCTGGAAGAGCTGGTTGGCATTGGCGTGCACCGGAGGGAAGTCCGGGGCGATCGACAGACGTGCCTGAATCTTGCCCGTGTGCTTCCTGGATTCGAGCATTTGTGCAGCCCGGCTTAACAGGATGCCGATGTCGACGAGTTTCTTTTCTCCGGGCGCCTGCTGCGCAAAGCTGAGAAGATTGGCGACGAGGTCGCGCGTACGGCGAGCCTGGTTCACAATCTTGCGCACCAGCACATCCTGTTCCTCGGTCAGTTTTTCGTTGGACCAAAGCTCTTCGGAATAAGTCATTACGGCACTGAGCGGATGATCGATCTCGTGCGCGGCTCCGGCGACCAGGTTGCCGAGCGACGCCAGCTTTTCTTTCTGTACTAGCTGGCTCTGCAGTTGTTTTTGACCTTCATAAGCGCGGCGCGATTCTTTCAGCAGCGACATCAGGGCCCGGTCCTGCAGATACTGGCGCAGGAAAACGAAGCTTCCCAATAGCAACATCGCAGCCAGCACCGTGAAGACGCGGAAGGCGCGAGCGGGCGCCGGAGAACGGTCCATCCACACCGTCCACAGGCCCAGGCCCGGCAGAGAGAGGATCGCCAGCATCGCGAAGTGGGGGACTAACCGTCTCCAGCGAGGGCTCAGATTGAAGTCGGCGCTCTTCAAGTCCCAGCCGCGCGACGACAAAGCGGCTGCAGCCATCCATGCTACGGTCCCGATCAGAGGAACATCGTAGAGACTTCCCGAATAGTAAGAGCTATCGGCCGTGGCCCGGTCTAGAAACTGTGAGTTGACTCCGTACAAGATCGACGCTCCGAGTAAGTGCAGGTAGAGGCGGCGCCATCCTCCGGAACTGGTCAAACAAGCCAGGACCAATACGCCCACGAGCAAGGCGTTCTCGAGTGCGTACAGGCGGTCGTAATAGATGTTGTACTTGCCTACGTTCAAGGAAATGTATTGGTGCGGAAAGACGATGAAGGCGTATAGAAAAATCCACCATCCGAAGAGCATCAGAAAGTTCAGAATGCTGGGGAGCACCCGGCCTTCCTTGTTCTTGAGATCGGGACGCCAGGCAATCGCGGCGATCATGGGTACGGCGTGAAAAAACAGAACAATATCAAAGACGAACGGGTCTGGAACCTCCAGCTTGAAAAGGGCTTCCTGGACGGTCCAGGCGATCTGGTTAATCGACCAAAGCACGAACCCGAGCGCCATGAGAACCCAGAAGCTGCGCTCTTTGTGGGGACGAGTGGCGATGTTGGCCAGCGTGATCGCCAGAGCTGCCAGCATCAAGACGAGGCCGGCGAGGTCTGCGAATGCCGTCAGGCCGGCACTCTTGTGAGCCGTTAGAGACACTCCGGTGAAGGCCAGAGTGATTCCGGCCGCTGCGACAAACCAGCGGTGGCGTTGGAACAGGCTCATTCCATCTTTGATTCTATGAGAGTCAACTGAGGATTCCGAGGATTGTCGGGAATGAGAGAGGTTACTTCCGTCATACCCCTGGCATTGAGGATGGCGGTCAGCATGTAGATAGGGCGTCAAGCATCGCGGGAAACGCGGTCCCAGATGCTTTAGAATCATAGGGAGGAAGGCGCTGCCGATTTTCCCCTTCCGCCCAGGTGACCAGCCATGGCATTCCCCGTAACCCGGCTTCGTAGGCTACGCCGCACCGCAGAATTGCGGAACATGGTGTGTGAGACCCGACTCACCCCCGACGCTTTTGTGTATCCGATGTTCGTCTGCCCGGGAGAGGGTGTGCGCAAGGAAGTCCGGTCGATGCCGGGCGTGTTCAATTTGTCGGTGGACGAGGCGGTGAAAGAGGCGCAGGAAGTGCACGCGTTGGGTGTGCCCTCCGTTATTTTGTTCGGATTGCCCGACAAGAAGGACGAGGTGGCGACGGGGGCGTGGGCGGAGAACGGAATCGTGCAGCAAGCTGCACGCGCAATCAAGCGGGAGGTTCCGGGACTCGTGCTGATGGGCGACGTTTGCCTGTGCGAATACATGTCGCACGGACACTGCGGGATTGTGAAGGCGACGCCTACACCGCAATCGCTGGGCGCGGCGGCCCGGGATGTAATGACAAGCAGTGCGGCGGTGGTTCGGAGCGACGAGGAAAAGGAGAGGGCCATCGACAAGTTGGCCGCAATCGCGGCCCGAGTGGCGCAGTCGAGTTATGAAATCGTGAACGATGCCTCACTTGACTTGCTGGCGCGTACATCGGTTTCGCTGGCCAAAGCGGGGATCGACATCATCGCGCCCTCAGACATGATGGATGGCCGCGTGGGAGCGATCCGGCGCGCGCTCGACGAAGCCGGATTTATCAACACTCCGATTCTTTCCTACGCTGCGAAGTTCGCCTCGGGATTCTACGGACCCTTCCGCGAGGCGGCTGACTCGGCTCCGCAATTCGGCGACCGGCGCTCGTATCAGATGGATGGAGCCAACCTGCGCGAAGCCATGCGCGAGATCGAAGCCGACGTGGAAGAAGGCGCCGACATGATCATGGTGAAGCCCGCCATGCCCTATCTCGACGTGATTGCCGCGGCCCGGGATCGGTTCGACCTGCCGCTGGCGGCCTATCAGGTCTCTGGCGAATACGCCATGATCGAGGCCGCAGCGCGAAATGGATGGATTGAGCGCGACCGGGTGATGATGGAATCGCTGCTCTCGATCCGGCGCGCAGGCGCCAGCATTATTCTCACGTACTACGCCAAGGATGCGGCCAGGCTGCTGAGTTGAATATCGCCCACCGTTCCTGAAGGATCTTCCAGGTTGTTTTGAGCCTGACGCTGTGCTCCCATGCCCGCTCGGCTTTGCCTTCGCGGGACAGCCGAGGCGGCTGTCCCTACGTGGTTTCGTTTTGCGGGGACGGGACGAAGTACGTCCGTCTCTACGTGAGTGCTACGGCTTCTTCGGCGACAGGTCGCAGGCTTTGCGGACCTGGTCGGTGTTGAGGCCGTCGGGCGAGAATTCTGCGATCTGCCGTCCGCTGCGGGTGGGAAGGGCGACTTTGAAAATGTGAGCGCCCATCATGCCTCGGGTTGTGCCCTTATCCATCGAAAGAAAGTGACCGCGCACCCAATTCCAGCCGTGATAGGTGTGATAGTCGTCGATGCGGACCTCGACTTCCAGCTGGGGCTGCCCCCAGAAGCCGGGACGGTTCGGCGGAGGTAGTCTCACGCCCGGGTTAAAATCGGCCAGTTTCAGCTTGCCCTCTTCGCAGAAAAGCTCGATACGAGGCTTATAGTCCGGATCTTCTTTGAAATAGTTGTCGGCGAGAAGCTCGAAGCGAATCTTCTTCGCTCCTGTCATTTTGTCTTCCGACTGAAACATCATCCACTTGCCGCCGGCGCTGACGCCATCTTGCTCGCCCTGGTAGGGGCTCATAGCGCCGCTCTGGGCAAACGCCGAGGCGGCGCAGCAAAGCATGACGCAGCCGAAAAGGGCAATGGTGGCGCGATTAGGCCTATGAGAAGAGCGCAATCCGTTCACGGGGTCCTCCAAACAGACATCTGTATTATCTAGAACCCGTATGGGGCCTGAAAAGTTGCATGAAAAGGTGCCCGTAGGGCGTCAGCGAGTGTCAATTCTCAGGTCCATATACACCTGCGAGCGATCGTCGAACTGGCTGACTGATTTGTTGTCGCTCTTATGGCCGTTGTACTGGGCATAGACCTCGTAGTCGACGGCGGTAGAGAGCGCGGGGAAGCGGTAGGTTCCGTCCTTACCCACAATGTAGGTCTTCACGGCGCGGGTCCGGGTATTGGTGACGTAGACCACAGCGTCGGGGAGAGGATTGTCCTGCGTGTCGAGCACCTTGCCATACAGCAGGCGGCCAACAACTTTGTCTTTCTTATCGGGCGCCGCAAGCGAAATGGCGCTGAATGCAACGACGAGCAGACAGCCAACGGTCAAAACTTTGATCACGGAGCGGTTGTGATTCATGCTGATTCTATTGTCTCATGCGATGGAAGGTGGCTAGCGGGCGAGGTGTAATCCGACATCCTGGCGCTCGTCGTTGTAAATGTGTACGGTCACTTCCTGGACAAGGTGTACGGGTTTGCCATCGGCGGTTTTGACGCCCTTGAGATCAGCCGAGAGAACGTAGTCACACTCCCCGGCAGGAACGCGCTGGCCGAATTCACCCATATGGTCGGAATAGACCTCCCAACGGACTTTCTTGGGTTTGTCGGTTCCGCGGCGGATCTTTACGGTGACGCCGTAGACGGGGCGGTCATCCGGTCCCCAAACCGTTCCGGCGATCAGAGCGTAGGGCTTGTCCTTGGACTTCTGGGCCGCGACGAGGCCCTCCTGAGAGCCGAGAGCCGGCCAAAGAAGCAGAATGGCGACGATTGCAAACGATGACAGCTGGCTTGATCGCGAGCTAGGAGTAATCACCGTCTTCGCTCTCCTCCTCTTCTTCGTCATCCTCTTCGTAACCCTCTTCCACAGCTTTCAACTCCAGCGGGCTGGTGGTAACGACTTCGAAATCAGTACCACACTCGGGGCAGGAGATCACTTCCCCCTCGTCGACCTCTTCCTCCTCGAAGTCCAAGTTGGTTTCGCATTCCGGACAGAGCACCATAAAGCCTCCCTTGCCGATTAGAGCCTCCTGATAATATTTAGATTCTCTCTGGCGGTTGGTCAAGTGGCAGGGGTCGGTGACCGCCAGATTTTCCGGACAAAGGCAAGCCGGGCTCCGAGACGGGGCCGAATGGGGGATCCTGGGCATGTTCCACTCAGCGAAGGTGGTGCATCGAGCAGCAGTGTTGGTGGCGGTTTTGGCGGCAGGGCTACAATGCGGGGCCCAGTCGGGCTCGGCGGATGCGGGGATCGCCGCCGACCCGCAAATCGCAGCGGCGTTGCGGCAGATTTCGTCGCAGCATATTCAGGCGGATATCGAGAAGCTGGTGAGTTTTGGCACGCGGCTGACCCTATCGGCGCAGGATCCAGCATCGATCGCGGCAGGCCACGGGATCGGCGCGGCGCGGGAGTGGATCCAGTCGGAATTCGAACGTTATTCCAAAGATTGCGGCGGCTGCCTGGAAGTGAAGACCGACAGCTTCACGGAGCAACCGACGGACCGAATTCCCACGGCGACTGAAATCACCAATGTTTATGCGGTTCTGAAGGGGATCGACCCGGCGAGAGCAAAACGAATTGTGCTGGTCACCGGGCACTATGACTCGCGCAACAGCGACACTCTAGACGGGAAAGGCGACGCGCCCGGGGCCAACGATGACGCCAGCGGCACGGCGGTCAGCCTGGAATGCGCGCGCGTGCTGAGCAAGATGAAGTTCCCGGCGACCATTGTTTTCCTCACGGTGGCGGGCGAGGAGCAGGGCCTGAACGGCAGCCGGCACTTTGCCCAGATGGTCAAAGAGAAGCTGGCGAAGGATCAGGGCTGGGACCTGGAAGCGGTGCTGAATAACGACATCGTGGGTGGGGATAAGAGCGCGGAGCAGGATCATTCGGTGGTGCGGGTGTTCTCCGAAGGCGTGCCGGTAGCGGCTTCCGAGCAGGACGTGCGGCGGATTCGCGGGCTGGGCGGCGAAAGCGACTCGGGTTCGCGGCAGGTGGCGCGGTATGTGGTGGAGGTCGGCAAGGCTTATGACGCGGGAGTGAAGCCGATGATGGTGTTCCGGCTGGATCGTTATTTGCGCGGTGGAGATCATTCCGCGTTCAACCAGCAGGGATTCGCGGCGGTGCGGATGACGGAGTTTCGCGAGGATTTTCATCATCAGCACCAGAATGTGCGAACGGAAAACGGCATCGAGTTTGGGGATGTGACGAAGTTTGTGGACTATGACTACGTGGCGCGTGTAGCGCGGCTCAATGCGGCGACGCTGGCGTCGTTGGCGGCGGCGCCGGGGCCTCCCGCGAATGTGCATCTGCTGACGAAAGATCTGGAGAATGATTCGACACTGACGTGGGAGGCGTCGCCGGGCGCTGCTTCCTACGAAGTGCTGTGGCGGGCGACGACGAGTCCGGAGTGGGAACATGCACAGAGCTTCGGCAATGCGACGCGGGCGACGCTGAAGCTGTCGAAGGATAATGCGATTTTTGCCGTGAGGGCGGTGGACGGAGCGGGACACGCCAGCTTAGCGGTTGTTCCGACGCCCGCGCGATAGCGTTCACGGTTGCCTAGTTACTTCCCAAAGCGGAAGATCACGCCTGTAGCGATTCGGAAGTCGGCGCGGGGCTGGCTCGCACCGTTCCCTCCGCCGAATGCCGCAGAGTTGGTGTTCACAAGAACGTCGAACTGCGCGATTTTCACTCCGACGCGTCGGCCAAGCCAGTAGTCCGCGCCTCCTCCGAAGGCAGCGGCGAACGACGTCGCTGATCCGCTGTTTCCGTGGAAGTTCAAACCTCCTACAAGAACGTGGCCATAGACGGCGATTTTGCCGTAATTGGTGGATACTCGCGGTCCGCCCATAAAGGTGACGAGCCTGTTCGTTCTGGAGTTCGCCGAGTTGAATCCGCCGCCGAAGTCCCCCTCAATGCTGAAATTTGGTGTGAGTTTGAAGGCCGCGGACGCGTCCCATCCGTTGAAGCTTGCACGAGACCAGGGGCCGCTATAGATCTGAAAAACCGGATAGTTGGTGTAGGAGTATCCGCCAAAGACCTGGACCCGGCTGTACTCCTGGGCGGAGGCATGGATCGCGAACAGCGTGACTAAGAGCAACAGCAGAAGCGTGCGTCTCAAGGTTGACTCCTTGTGCTTTGCATTTTGCGCAACTGGCCCGGGACCTGGAAAGGGTAGATTACTGTACAAGCCGGCATATCGACCACGGCAGCGTTCGCCCTGCCGGGATCAGAATCGCTTAGCGCAAGCGGGGTTGCCCCAACGGGGCAAGTATTGTGAGTAGAATAGGACGAGAGGAATCGTAGTGCGGCGAACCGGGGAACCCATGACGTTGAGCCTGCCACCGTTTACCAAGGCGGTGACGTGGCTGATTGGCATTAATACGGGCGTGTTCCTGCTGATGGAAGTGCTCTTATGGTTTGCTCCCGTCTTCGTAGGCAACGCATTTCGGCATCTTGAGCTGGTTCCGAGCGCAGTGGTCCAGCACGGGGAGATATGGCAGCTCGTTACCTACAGCTTTCTCCACGAGGGAATCTGGCATCTGTTCGGAAACATGCTGGGACTCTGGATGTTCGGTTCGGCGATTGAAGGTGCGTGGGGAACCCGACGCTTTGTCGAGCTGTACTCGATCGGCGCGGTCGGGGCTGCCGTAACGACGGTCGGTGTTGCTTATACAAATCTTCTGGGTGGCCCGGGGAGAGGGACCGTGGGCGCGTCCGGAGCGGTCTTCGCAATTCTCATCGCATTCGGAATCCTGTTCGCGGAAAACGAAATCATGATGATTCCGTTTCCATTCCTCATCAAAGCCAAGTATTTTATTGGGATTTTGATTGTGGTAACGCTGGGGTTGGCAATTGCCGGCGGCGGCAATGTGGCGTACGTGGCTCACTTGGGAGGGCTGTTCTTCGGCTGGCTCTACGTAAGACGCGGACCGAAACCGGCGATGGTGAATGTTGGGCTCTCGGAGCGATACTACGGGGTCCGCAATGCGTACTACCGCTGGAAACGGCGGCGGGCGGCGAAGAAATTTGAAGTCTACATGTCGAAGCACGACCGCCAGGTCCACTTTGACGAACACGGGAATTACATTCCTCCCGATGACGATACGCGCAAGGGGAACGGCGGGGGGAAGTCGGGGTGGGTAAACTAGTTCGTCGCGTTGTGATCCTGAGCGGCGATTTTGGCCGCGAAGGACCTATGTAATCCCCAACAGCACCGGTGGCGCCGGCAATTGCACAGGTCCTTCGCGGCAAAGAACGCCGCTCAGGATGACAATTCTTAGACGACAATTCTCATCAGTGCAACAGCAACGCGTTGAATTCGGAAAGTATCCTCGCCAATAATTCCTCTTTGCCTCTCCCTTTGAATCCCAAGTCGTGACCGGCGCCTTCCACCGGCAATAGCTTTGTCTTTGCGGGGATCATTTTCAACGCGCGCTCGAGTTCTTCAATCGTGCCGAAGGGGTCGCGTGTGCCGTGGACGAATAACGTTGGAGTCCGCAAGTCGGGAAGATGCTGGGTGCGTTGCTGCTCGGGGCGGCGCGGGGGATGAAGCGGGTAGGAGAGCAGCAGAAGGCCCGAGACCAGGTCGGGGACTTCCGCGCAAAGCATGCTCGATTGGCGGCCACCGTAGGAGTGGCCGCCGAGGAAGATTTTTCGGGAGCTCGGAAAATCCCTCATCATCTTCTGAACTTCGGCAATGGCGTTCTTGAGGCCGGCGCGGTCGCGGGCGGCATCGCCGGGGCCGGGTGGGCCGAAGGATCGGGTTTGCCGGTACGGGAGATCGCAGCGCAGGACGGTGAATCCGGCGGCGGAAAATGTATCGGCGAGTGCGATCAAGAGCGGAGATTGCGCGTTAGAGCCTGCACCGTGGGTGAGAATTAGGGCATCGCCATTCGGAGTATCGGAAGTATGCAGGAATCCGCGGATAGCCGGATCGACTGACTGATCGACAAACTCCCGGATTTGTTTCCCCGCCATGAAGTTCTCACAGCATTCTAGAGCAGGTTTTCGCTTGCTGCGGCCGGGCTCCGCTCTGGCCGGATGGCCGAGGCGGACCTCGCCACATGAGCAGTGCTATTAGGGTAATGGGATCTCGGAAAGCGTTTCGTAAACTTTCACGATTTGAATCTGATTTCCCAAGCGGGCCCAGCAGCGGAGCATGTCGGGGTCTTCCAGCGCGGCACGGCGGGCATCTTCCGATTTCCAGTAACGCAAAAACACATAGTGATGTTCGCGATCGCGGTACAGCATGTCGCGGCCGTAGCCTTTCGCGGCGACGATGGACAGGAGTTCGCGAAAGGTTTCGAGAGCGGCGACTTCCATTTCGGGGATCGGTTCCCAGACAGCCACGGAGAGGATCTCTTGCGGCATAAAGTGGGATTATAGCTTGCGGCCTGGAATCTTAAACCGCAAAGTTCGCGGAGAGAGGCCGCGGAGGACGCAGAGCACGCTCGCTGCGCTCGCGGGGCGGCCCCTTCGACTTCGCTCAGGGCAGGCTGCGTCCGCCCCTACACAAGCAGGAGCATCCCTACGCGAGCAACTAGCGACGCTTCCTGGGTGGGTGAACAATGTTCTCGGCTTCCTGTTCGGTGACCACGTGCAAGCGCATGAGGTTGGTGGAACCGGAGGCCTGGCGCGTACCGGCGACGACGCCAAGCACATCTTTCGGCTTCAACAGGGCTCGCCGGACCAAGTCCTTTTCCGCCAGACTCACCATCTCTTGTGCAGAGTGCGCCTGGCGGCAGCGGATCGGATGGACTCCCCAATACAAGTTCATACGGTGCACAACCGCTTCGACGTGGGTAAAGGCGTAGATCCGGGCCTTGGGGCGATATTTCGAGATCATGCGCGCGGTGTTGCCCGTCTCTGTGAAGATCGCAATCGCGCCCATGGGCAGGTCTTCGGCAGCGTGAGCGATGGCTTCGCAGATGGTTTCAGCAACAGAGAGTCCACGGTGCTCGCGGCGGCGGCGAACCTGACCGAGGTCATCCATGTTGCATTCGGCTTCGACCACGATGCGCGACATGATGGAGACTGACTCGCGGGGATACTTTCCGCTGGCAGTCTCGGCCGAGAGCATGACGGCGTCGGTGCCGTCGAAGATCGCGTTGGCCACGTCGCTGGCTTCGGCGCGCGTGGGGCGCGGGTTTTCGATCATGGACTCGAGCATTTGCGTGGCCGTGATCACGGGCTTGCGCCAGGCCGCGGCACGGCGGATGACGTGCTTCTGAATCACTGGAACTTTCTCGGGCGCCATTTCAACGCCGAGGTCGCCACGCGCAACCATGACTCCGTCGGCGGCTTCGAGAATTTCTTCCAAATGATCGATGGCTTGTGGCTTTTCGAGCTTGGCGATCACCGGGACGTCGCTGCGGTGGGAGGCGATGATCCGTTTCACTGCAGTGACGTCGGCGGCGGTGCGGACGAAGGAAAGCGCGACGGCGTCAATGCCGTGCTGGAGGCCGAACTCCAGATCTTTGCGGTCCTTCGCTGTAAGCGCAGGGATGGACAGCGCCACTCCCGGAAGGTTGATGCCTTTGTGTTCGCCGAGGAGGCCTCCGTTGATGACGTCGCAGAGGATGTCTTTGCCGCGGACACCGCGGACGCGCAGTTCAATCAACCCGTCGCTCAGAAGGATGCGGGCGCCAGCGGTGAGTTCTCGGGCAAGATCGGGAAAGGTGGTGGAGATGCGGGTCGCGTTGCCGGGGGCTTCGTCAGGGGTGATGGTGACAACCGATCCGGTTTTTAGAAGGACCGGCTTGCGCTGTTCCAGCAGTCCGGTGCGGATTTTCGGTCCTTGCAGATCCTGCAGGATGCAGACGGTGCGGTGTTCGCGCTGTGCGGCTCGGCGAAGGCGGTGGATATTGTGCGCATGATCTTCGTGAGTGCCGTGGGAGAAATTGAGCCGTGCAATGTCCATGCCGAGGCGGAGCAGTTCGCGCATGGCGGCTTCGGTGCTGCAGGCGGGGCCGATGGTGCAGATGATTTTGGCGCGGCGCGAGGCGGAGCTGTTCTGGGTAAGGGTCTCCTCGGGATTTTGGGTAGGTTTCAAAGGCCCCCTCTACGGAAATATTGTGGTTGAACGCGCACGGGGGCTAAAGCCCCAGATATTTATGACGCTTTAACGCGGCCCTTAAGGGGCCGCTCTTCCACCTTGAACAAATCGACCAAGGTCATGGCAATCGTTTGCCGTCTCTACGGCTTGGAACTGTTGATGGCCGTCAATTCCTTCCCCAGCATGGCGCGAGGAAATAGTAGCGCATTGAACTCGGCCCCCACCAGCACCACCAGAGAAATCAGGTACATCCACACCAGCAGCGCCATAGCGGCTCCCAGCGATCCGTAGATGGTAGCGAAGTCGGAAATGTGCTGGAGATAGGCGCGAAATCCGACGGTCACCGAGAACCACAATCCGGTGGCAAGCACGGCACCCGGGATGACGCTGTGCCACGGCTGTGTTCTGGGAACGGCATGATGATAGATGAGTGCGGTCACTGCGATGGCGGTCAGAGAGGCGATCACCCACCGGATCAAGCCCCACAGCAGGAGGACGTAGGGGCTGAAATCGGGATCGAGATAGGGCACCATCCGGGTCTCGAACTTGCTGCCCACGGCCACCAGGATTGTGGAGAACGTCATGGGGACGAGTGCGAAGATCACAAGCATAAAAGCGATCAGGCGTTCCTGGACCAATCCCCAGGTCTTGGGCAATTCGTAGCACCGGCGGAATCCCTCCATCCAGGAGATCATGACGCCCGAGGCGGTCCAGAGAGTGACGAGGGCAGTGGTGGTAATGAATCCGACGGGATGCTGGGCGGCGCCTTTCAGGTAACTCATCACGGTGTTGCTGCCGGCAGGAAGGATGCTTCCCAACGCATAGGAAATCTCCCGCAGATAGGGGGCACCCTTGCGCCAGTTCGCGAGGACGGATCCGATGATCAGCAACACAGGGAAGAACGTGAGAATGGAAGAGTAGGCCGAGGCCTTGGCGGTGGCGAAGGCATCGTGAACAAAGGCGCGCCAGAACGCCAGTCGTAAGAGGCGAAGGAGGCGGAGCATACGCTGACCTAGATTAGGGCCGGGAGGCACTACTCGCAAAGAAGGAAGTGGAGCAGGTTCCTCAATGCGCAATCGCTGGGGGGTGGCGTGCATGTTCTGTTCGATGTCTAAAGGAATGGGTCCGAGGGCTTCAGTGCAGCCCCCGAACCCATGATTCATTCACACTACTCGGCTGCGGGGAGTTCCGCAGTCAGGTCTTCGTTCTCGCCCTCGTGCCGCATCATTTCGAGAGCGCGCTCGGCTTCTTCATAAGCAGCCGAAACCTCGGCCTGTACCTTGGCGGCGGCCTCTTCCATTTCTGGCGAGAGGCGGACGTTGCGGTAGTACTCCATGCCCGTGCCGGCAGGGATAAGGCGTCCGACGATCACGTTCTCTTTCAGGCCGCGCAGGTGATCGACCTTGCCGTTGATGCTGGCTTCGGTGAGCACGCGCGTGGTCTCCTGGAACGACGCCGCGGAGATGAACGAGTCGGTCGAGAGCGAGGCCTTCGTAATGCCGAGGAGCAGCGGCCGACCAGTGGCCGGCTTGCCGCCCTGCGCAATCACGCGCTCGTTCTCTTCGCGGAAGGCGAACTTGTCGGTCTGCTCTTCGAGCAGGAACCGGGTATCGCCCACGTCTTCGACCTTCACCCAGCGCATCATCTGCCGGACAATCACTTCGATGTGCTTGTCGGAGATGTTGACGCCCTGCAGCCGGTAGACTTCCTGGATTTCATTGACCAGGTAAGCCTGCAGTTCTTTCTCGCCGAGCACGGCCAGGATGTCGTGCGGGTTGAGCGGGCCGTCCATCAAGGGTTCGCCGGCCTTGACGCGCTCGCCTTCCTGCACGTTGATGTGAACGCCGCGCGGAACCGAGTATTCCTTTTCAGTGCCGTTGTCGGCGGTGACGTAGAGTTTGCGCTGGCCCTTCGAGACCTCACCGAACTTGACCGTGCCATCAATTTCGCTGATGACTGCGGTCTCATGCGGCTTGCGGGCTTCGAACAGCTCGACCACGCGCGGCAGACCACCGGTGATGTCTTTCGTCTTGGTGGTTTCGCGCGGGATCTTCGCCAGCACATCGCCCGGCGTAACCGTGTCGCCGTCCTGAATCATCAGGTGGGCTCGCGAAGGCATGAGGTAGCGCTTGCTCGCCTTACCTTTGATAACGATCGCGGGCTGGCGCTTCTCGTCGGGAGAATCGCCGACCACGTGACGCGACAGGCCGGTGACTTCGTCCACTTCTTCGTGCAGGGTGATGCCTTCCTGCAGGTCCTTAAACTGGACGGTGCCGCCGATTTCGGTAAGGATCGCGAAGGTATACGGATCCCACTCGACCATCACGTGGCCGAGCGCGACCGGCTCGCCTTCGTTCACCTTCACTTTGGCGCCATAAACGACCGAGTAGCGCTCACGCCCACGGCCCTTGTCATCGACCACCGCAATCGAGCCCTGGCGGTTCATGACAACCAGGTCGCCCGACTTCGACTTCACCGTCTGCAGGTTGATGAAGCGGACCGTGCCGTTGTTCTTGGCTTCAAGGCGCGACTGCTCGGAGACTCGCGATGCCGTACCGCCGATATGGAAGGTACGCATCGTGAGCTGAGTTCCGGGCTCGCCGATGGACTGCGCCGCGATGACGCCGGTCGCTTCGCCGAGTTCGACGAGGCGGCCCGAGGCCAGGTTGCGGCCGTAGCACATCACGCAAACACCGCGCTTCG
>DASQGJ010000056.1:0-27721 GCA_035632675.1 Candidatus Dormiibacterota bacterium | reverse complement strand
GTTCGCAGGAAGTGTAGATCTCGCAATCTTTAAGAGTGAATGAATTCAAGCGGGTGCAAGCTTCGCGGATCGCGACGACTTCGGCGTGCGCAGTGGGATCGTTGCTGGCCGTGACACGATTGACGCCCTCGGCAATGATGTCGCCATCTTTCACGATGACGGCGCCGAATGGGCCACCGCGGCCGGAGAGAACGTTGTCGAGAGAGAGCTGAATGGCGCGGGCCATGAAAGGGTTGTCCATGTGATCTCGCTCGTTGCGTGCGTGCGGTGTGACCTGCCGGCAACCGCGAATCCGCGCAAATGGGTCGACATGGACTCGTCCGCGGCCGTTTCGCTGAGAAGGGAGTATAAGCCGGATTATTCAAAATGATAAGAGTGTTCTAGCACTGCGAGCGATCGGGCTCTTCGCATTGAAAGCGGTGTGCCTTCCAGATAGGCTTTGCCTCCAAGTTCGGGGTCTAGGAGCAAACGGTGGGTTTGCGGGCGTTTCTTTCGTGCCGGGTTGTGAAGCCGCATGGAGTCCGGACGGGCGCAATCCTTGTGGATCGGGAGCGAATCCGGGATGTCGTTGCGCAGGACGAAATCCCGCGAAATCCCGCTGCAGGCCGCGCGTGTCACAGGCGCGGAAGGCCGCGATCGGCGAGATCCGTCCGATCGACGACATCCGGTCCAGTGCCGCCTATCGCTCGGCGGTGCTGGGAAATCTGGTTGCGGAATTCCCGAAACTTTTGCGTGATCGAGGCCAGGGCGGATGAGCGTTCTGACCCGCTGGAACCGGGGCACCGTCCAGGAAGCGGTTCAGGAAATTCTTCCGTGCTGCGGTTCTCTTCATCTCGAAGCTGACTCCCGAATTCGCGCATAACCGGGTTTGATCGTTTTGTAAATCAAAGCAAGGCGCTGGTCGTAGGGCAGAAACGCGCTCTTCATTGCGTTGATCGTAATCTTCTCGAAGTCATCGAGTGCGAGCCCGAAAGTTTCTGCAGCAGCTTCAAATTCCCGGGTCATCGAGGTGGCGCTCATCAGCCGGTTGTCGGTGTTAAGGGTCACGCGAAATCTCTGCTGATACAGGAGCTTGAACGGATGCTGTTCGAGACTCGGTGTCGCGCCCGTGTGCACGTTGCTGAGAAGACAGATTTCGAGTGGAATCCGTTTGTCCAGAACGTACTGCGCGAGATCACCCAGCTTGACCGCCTCTCCGTCGGCGATGGCGATATCGTCGATCAGCCGTGTGCCGTGGCCGATACGGTGTGCGCCGCAGTACTGAATCGCCTGCCAGATTGATTCTTTTCCGAACCCTTCCCCCGCATGAATCGTGATGTTGAAGTTTTCGCGCTGAATGTAGTGAAACGCATCTACGTGCTTCTTCGGCGGATATCCGCCTTCTTCTCCAGCCAGGTCGAACCCAACGACTCCACGCTCGCGGAAGTCGACCGCGAGTTCGGCCATTTCGAGGGAGACATTCATGTTTCGCATCGCGCAGATGATCAATCCCGAGCGAATGCCGAAATCCTTGCCGCCACGCGTCATGCCCCGGAGCACGGCCGACACCACCTGCTGGTGGGTCAACCCCTTGTCTGTATGGAAAATCGGTGCGAAGCGAGTTTCGTAGTAGACGACCCCGTCGCGGCTCAGATCCTCAGCCTGCTCGTAGGCAACTCGCTCCAGGGCCTCCTCGGTCTGCATCACTGCGATCGTATGCCGAAAGCCCTCCAGATACTTTGACAGACTCCCTTGGTTCGCGCCTTGATAAAACCAGGCCGCCAATTCCTTCGCATCGCTTGTCGGCAAGTCTGTGTAATGCGCGCTCGCTGCCAACTCGATCACAGTGCGCGGCCGCAGCACGCCATCCAGATGCTCGTGGAGCAGGACTTTCGGCAAACTTTGAAGCACCGGTTGTGAGAGTGTCATGGAATCCGCCTCGCGGGTGCGCCGGCCAGTCAAGGTCTTGAAAGGGCGCGGCTTCTGGCCGCGCCGTATGATTCTCAAGACCATTGCGGCTTTAGCCGCCTGAGTAGTCAGCGGGGCCCCGAAAACGTTTTTCGGCTAGCGGGCCGGTGCTGGTTGCGGAGTCGACTGCGGCGCCGCCGTGCTGGGGTTTCCGAAATTCACTTTTGGCACCACCCGCGAGCCTTCGGATGCCTGGAAGTACGCGTCGTTCGGCTTGAATCCGGCCCAACCCGCAAACACGCTGCTGGGGAACTGCTGGACGTAGGTGTTGTAATCCTGCAGCGTGTCGTTGTAGCGCTTGCGTTCCACCGCGATCCGGTTCTCTGTGCCCGCAAGTTCATCCTGCAGCCGTAGGAAATTCTCGTTCGACTTCAACTGGGGATAGTTTTCCACGACCAGCAGTAGACGTCCGATCGCGCCATCCAATTGCCCGTTGGCGGCGATCTTTTGCTGCGGCGTTCCGGCCGAAAGCAGCGCGGACCGCGCCTTGGCGATATCGCCAAACACCGTCACCTCTTGCTGCGCGTAGCCCTTGACCGTTTCCACCAGATTCGGAATCAGGTCGGCACGCCGCTGCAGCACGATGTCCACCTGCGACCATGCCGCTTTCACTGCTTCGTTCTTGGTCACGAGCGTGTTCCTTACGCTCACGTATTGCAGCCCAATCAAGCCCACCACCACGATGAGAACGATTACCACGACCCAACCCTTGCCCATAATCCCTCCTTGAAATCTCAGCGGGTACGTCTTCACACTCGACCCGAAGCATCCTGGCCCAGCGCCGCGTCCACCGCGGCAGTCACCTTCTCAACCGATGTCAGGTAGCGTGGAGCCAGATCGCGGATATTCGTTCCCTTGCGATCAAGTTTGCCCTCGCGAATGTCCAGCACTCGCAACAGAGAAGACAGGTCAAACCCCAGGCGCTGCGATAGAGCCTGCACGGCCTCGCGCCTTCCCGACTGCGTCGTATCACCCAGCGCAATCAGGGCGTGGCGAAATAGTGTACTGAAAGACGGCGCAGACCGCAGCAACAAATCCCACAGCCGCGAGTCACTGTCGGACGACAGCAGCATATGCTGCCGCAGCAGAATCAGCTTCTCGCGCAGTTCATATTCCACCTGCACGCGATGCAGGTCCATGGGAATGCGCAGACCCTTGAGCACGTCCTCTCCAAACAAAACCCGATGATGCTGCAGCATGTCCAGCAATTCGATCGCAAAAACGTCGGTCGAGTGCTCGAGTTCCTGACGCGTCATGCAAAGCGGGGGTGGCTGCTTCTTTTTGTCCCACCACTTCACTGCTGGCGCCAGATCCTGCAAGGCAGGAAATGAGCTGTCACCCAGAATACAAAGCAGGTTCAGGTTCGAATGCCCGGGATGAAAATCGCCCGCGACCGCTGACCCGAAAAGGATAACGCTCTCGACATTCGCGCCGCCCGCCTCGCGTGCCCGCTTCACAAATTCGTCAATCGTGTCCGTAGGAATCATCGCATCCTCACAAGCTACCAGCTGCTGCTCGCACCACCGCCGCCAGAACTGCCCCCACCAAATCCGCCGAAGCCACCCCCGCCGCCAAAGCCTCCGCCGCCTCCGCCTCCACCCCAGCCTCCGCCGCGTCCGCCGAAAATGCTGGAGAAGAGCATCCAGAACAGAATGCTGCGCAGCGGGGTGGCGAGGATGATCAGGAAAATGATGACAAGGAGAACGATCTTGCCAAGGGAGATCCCGGTGCCCGGCCGCTGCACGCGTCGCGTTGGTGCGCGCGGTATTGTGTTCGTCAGTTGAATACCGGCATCTGACGCGATGACGTCCGCCACGCGGCTGGTGACCAGCAGCAATGCCTCACTGTAGTCCCCGCTTCGCATCAGCGGGATGGCCTCACGCTGGAAGCCGCCTGTCTTCCCGTCGGGCAGGATCGGCTCGAGCCCGTAGCCGACTTCAATGCGCGCGCGGTGATCCTGGATGGCATAGAGGATCAGAACGCCGCGGTCCGTCGCCTTGGCGCCGATACCCCACTTCTTATAGAGATCCACCGCGTAGCTCTCGATGTCGACGCCATCGAGCGAGTTGACCGTGACCACCGCAATCTGGGCGTGCGCCTTCTCGTCAATCTGGCGGCAGATGTCTTCCATCTGGGCTTGGGTAGCGGGATCCAGGACGTGCGCGAAGTCGTTGACGTACCCGGTGGGTCGCTGCTGAGAAACCGACTCGGCGTGCGCGAACATACCCAGCCAGAAGACCATCAGGGCCAGGCAAACTTTCGCGCGGGCATTCACACGCAAATTGTACAGGACGATGAGCAGGAGGGCTCAAGTCCGCCCGCGGTGGCGAATTCGCCGACCCTTCGAATGACCGGCGGGCCGATTGCCTCTTGTCACCTTAGTAATTTGCAGGGAGTGGGCCAGAAAGACGATGATGGGCAACGATGCCGGATCCTTCTAGAATGCGCCGCTGGGATCGCCTGCCCGTGGACCTGCCCGTTCGGGTGGTCACCTCGAAGGGCTTAACGACCACCGTGGTCGAAGGCCGCGGCACGGAAATGAGCCAGGGCGGCATGGTGTTGTATGCGGGCATTCTGCTGAATCCAGGAGACCTGCTCGAAATTGAGATCGATACCCCAACCCCGGCGCGGATCCCCGCCATCGTCCGCTCCCGCAACGGCTTTTGTTTTGGCCTGGAATTCATCACGCCGTTACCTGCCTAACCCCTCAGCCTTTTCCGCCTCCCCGATAGCATTGCCGCGCGATTTGGTCTAGCATCGTATGCGCTCGGGGGAGTGACGGTATGTACTTCGAACAGTTTTATCTGGGATGCCTCGCGCACGCTTCCTACATGCTGGCTTCTGAAGGCGAAGCCGTGGTGGTGGATCCGCAGCGTGATGTGGAGTTGTATTTGAATGCGGCCGCGGATCACGGCGTTACCATCCGACACATTTTTGAAACCCACCTCCACGCGGATTTCGTCTCGGGGCACAGAGAGCTGGCCGCACGCACGGGGGCGAAGATCTACATCGGCGCCGAGGCGGGTGCGACGTTTACCCATGTTGATGTAAGAGATGGGTTCGAGTTGAAGTTTGGGAAGGCATCGATCCGCGTGCTGGAGACCCCGGGGCACACGCCCGAGAGCATCTGCCTGGTTGTCACCGACGACGCGAAAACTAGTGCGCCATGGGCGGTGCTGACTGGGGACACGCTTTTCATCGGCGACGTGGGCCGGCCTGATCTATCGCCGCGGCACACTCCCGCGCAGCTTGCTGGGTTGCTCTACGACAGCCTGCATCACAAGCTCCTTACGCTCGCCGACAGTGTACTCGTCTATCCCGCACATGGCGCAGGTTCGCTATGCGGAAAAAATATGCGGGCTGAACGCTCGTCGACGATCGGCACCGAGCGGCTGACCAACTACGCGCTGCAAATCAAGAGCAGGGAAGAGTTCATCGCCCAGCTGACCAGCAATCTGCCGGCGCGTCCGGAATACTTTCTGAAAGACGCTGAGATCAATCGCACCGGTGCAGTTGCGCTGTCGGAGTTGCCGCCGCTGCGGGCGATCAAGCCCGCTGCCTTGGAGCGCATGCTGAGGGATGGTGAGATCGCGCTCGATGTTCGCGCGGGGGACGACTTTGCCGCAGGGCACGTGCCGGGGTCAATCAACATCGCACTGTCTGGCCAGTTTGCGTCGTGGGCAGGCACGGTGCTGGGGCTGGCAGCGCATCCGGTGCTGATCGCAGATACCGACCAGCAAGTGGAGGAGGCGCGCGTCAGGCTCGCGCGCGTTGGCATCGAGACTCTCGATGGCTATCTCGCTGGATGCGTCACCGCGTGGAAACAAGCCGGGCTGCCGCTGGCCAAGGTGGAGCAGATCACTGCGGATGCACTGCACGCGCGGCTGCAGTCGGAGACATTGCAGGTGCTCGACGTGCGCCGCCAGGGCGAATGGGATGCGGGCCACATTGAAGGCGCGACGTGGTGGCCACTGGACAACTTCAAGGTATCACCGCCTGAGATCGATCACGACGCGCCGCTGGCTGTGCACTGCAAGAGTGGATACCGCAGCATGATCGCCAGCAGTCTGCTCGAACGAGCTGGCTTCAAACACGTGCTCAACGTGAGCGGTGGGTTTGACGCGTGGCAGCAGGCGAAGCTGCCGATTGTGACCGCGGTAACAGTCTAGAAACCCCCACTTCTCGCGCAAAAGAACGCGCGAGAAATGGGGCACCCTGTTGTTACATGTCGAAAAAGTGTTCCTATAGGAACATCCCAACGTACGAACTTGGAAAGCCTCGCAACAGAAGAGTCTGGAGGGTCAGCCTTTACGCAACCCGAGGATCAGGGCGACCACTCCGCCGCCGACGAGAATGATTCCCACCGGGGACGGCAGCTTTTCACTGTCCTCGGTCTGAACGCTGAACTGGGCGTCCCCTATCTTCACGCCATGTTTTTCCCGGTGCGGCAGAGGGACGACAAAAGACAGCACACCGAGAATCACCAGAAGAACACCAACGATGGGAAGAGCCTTCATCATGGACTCCTATTAGAACTCCGGATCGGGCCATTGCGTCCCGCGAACAGGCGCAACTGATCATACAAAAACCGATGTCTTCCGGGGATGGTATTACGAGATAACTCCACAAAAAGTTGTTATCGTGGGTGTTTCGCATTGCGGCTCAGGAGAGGCTATGAAGACTGGCAAGATGTCAAGAATGGCGCATACCTGTCGGGTGGAGGGCGGCAAGGGTTTTCGGCTGAAGGATTATGACCCGGCCGACACGGGGCACTGGAAGTCCAAGGACCATGCGGCTGAAGCGTTGCAGCAGGGCATTGCGCGCACCGCGGAGTTGCAGGACAAGCTTTACGCTCAGGACAACTGGGCTCTGCTGCTCATCTTTCAGGCGATGGACGCGGCGGGGAAAGACGGCGCCATCAAGCATGTGATGTCGGGAGTGAATCCGCAGGGGTGCCAGGTGCATTCCTTTAAGGCGCCATCGGAACTGGAACTGCAGCACGACTTTCTGTGGCGAACGACGCGGGACCTGCCGGAACGCGGGCATATCGGCATCTTCAACCGGTCGTATTACGAAGAGGTGCTGGTGGTGCGGGTGCATCCGGAAATTCTGAAGAGCCAGAAGACTCCGCCCTCTCTGATCGGAAAAGACGTTTGGGAGGAGCGGTTTGAGGACATCCGCAGTTTCGAGCGGCACATGGCGCGGAGCGGGACGGTGATTCGCAAGTTCTTTCTGCACGTCTCGAAAGGAGAGCAGAAGAAACGTTTTCTGGCGCGGCTCGAAGAGCCTGAGAAGAACTGGAAATTCTCGGCGAGCGACGTGCGCGAGCGCATGTGCTGGGACGCATATCGAGAGGCCTACGAGGATTTGATCCGCAACACGGCGACTGAGCACGCGCCTTGGTTTGTGGTGCCCGCGGATAACAAGTGGTTCACGCGGTTGGTGATTTCGACCGTCATCGTAGAGACGCTGGAATCGCTGAAGTTGGAGTATCCGAAAGTGGATGAGGCGAAGCGGAAAGAGTTGGAGGCGGCGAAACAGGGGTTGTTGGGGAAGAAGTAGAACACGGGAGCTAAAGTCCCGTTCTAAATTGAGAGGCCTTATCGCGGCGCCTTCGACTCCGCTCAGGGCAGGCTCTGGAAGGGCCGCTCTTCCACGGTTGTGCGGACAGGGTCTGAGCCCTTTGCAGCGGGGCGCAGCGGGATTACCATAGAGACATTGTCCACTACTTCCCCGGAGATCAACTAAACATGGGCCTAGAGAGCTATCGCAGGAGTGCGGTGTGTGCTGCACGTTGGATTTTCGTCATTGCGGTCTTAACCCTGGCCAGCTTTGCTGCCGCGCAGACCAAGCCAGAGCGGCCGTCGAAAGCGGCGAAAGCGGCGCAGGCTGCTCCCACGGCCCAGCCAGTTGCCGCGGCAACCGCAAGTGACAGCGAGAAGACGGAAGATTCCAAGCCAGAAGAAAAAGCCTTCAAGGGAATGAAGTACCGGTTGATCGGTCCGTTCCGCGGCGGGCGTTCGCTCACAGCCGCGGGAGTTCCGGGAGATTCGACCACCTATTATTTTGGCGCGACCGGCGGAGGAGTGTGGAAGTCTACCGATGGCGCGATGACGTGGTCGTCGGTTTTTGACAAAGAGGGAACGTCGGCGATCGGTAGCATCGCGGTTGCGAGTTCCAATCACAACGTTCTTTATGTGGGGACCGGCGAGGCCTGCATTCGCGGCAACATCTCGCATGGCGACGGCGTGTACAAAACACTCGATGGCGGAAAGACCTGGAAGAATGTTGGCCTGAAAGATTCGCGCGCGATCGGCAAGGTCATTATCAATCCGACGAATCCGGACATTGCTTTTGTTGCTGCGCTGGGCCACCCCTATGGTCCCAATGCGGAGCGCGGCATCTTCCGCACGACCGACGGCGGCAAGACCTGGGAGAAGGTCCTCTACAAAGACGAAAACACCGGCGGGATCGACGTGGCATTCGATCCGCACAATCCGAATATTCTTTTTGCGGCGCTGTGGCAGGCGCGGCGCACCTCTTGGAGCATGGCGAGCGGCGGGCCGGGCAGCGGGCTTTATCGCTCAGCCGACGGGGGAACGACATGGAAGCGGATTGAAGAGCACGGACTGCCGAAGGGCCCTTACGGCAAGATCGGCGTGGCAGTGGCGGCGAATTCGGAGCGAGTTTACGCGCTGATCGAGGCACACAATCCGGATGGCGGGTTGTACCGGTCCGATGATGGCGGCGAGTCGTGGCAGCTGGTCAATGCAAGCCACAGCCTGTGGCAGCGGCCGTGGTACTACATGCACGTGATCGCCGATCCGCGGGACGAGAACGTGCTCTACATCATGGACGTGGACGCCTACAAGTCGACCGACGGCGGACATCTGTTCAACAAGTTCCACGTGCCGCACGGAGACAACCACGGTCTGTGGATCGATCCGCAGAACACGAGGCGCATGATCGCTTCCAATGACGGCGGCGTTACCGTGACACTCGACGGAGGCAAGAACTGGACGCCGCAGGACAATCAGCCGACGGCGCAGTTCTATCACGTGATCACCGACAGCGCGTCGCCCTACCGGGTATACGGACCACAGCAGGATAGCGGGACGGTGGCGATTGCCAGCCGCAGCGACGACGGCTCGATCAGCCGCAGCGACTGGTATGACGTGGGCGGCGGCGAGGCGGGTTACATTGCGCCGTATCCGCCGGATCCGAATATTGTCTACGCCGCCGACTACCAGGGAAACATCACGCGCTACGACCGGCACACCGGACAGGTCAAGTCGATCACTGAGCAGCCGGAACTTTCCGACGCGCACGGCGCGGCGAATCTGGAGCACCGCTTTCAGTGGACGGCTCCGGTTATGCTTTCGCCGCACGATCCGGAAACGCTGTATCACGCGGGCGAAATGCTGTTCAAGACGAAGGATGGCGGGGTGCACTGGCAGGCAATCAGTCCAGACTTGACGCGCAACGACAAGAGCAAGCAGAAAGTTTCGGGCGGAGACATCACTCTCGATGACTCGGGTACCGAGTACTACGACACGATTTTTGCGCTGGCGGAGTCGCCCATCACCAAGGGGCAGCTCTGGGTGGGTACGGATGACGGCCTGATTCAGCTCACGAAAGATGAAGGCAAAACTTGGACGAATGTTACTCCCAAGGACATGCCGGAATGGAGCCGCGTCAGCCAGATCGATGCTTCGTCCTTCGACGCCGGGACCGCTTACGTCGCGGTGGACCGGCATCAGTTTGACGATCTCAAGCCCTACATCTACAAGACCAGCGACTACGGAAAGACCTGGACGAAATTGGGGAACGGGATTCCTGAGACCACGTTTGTGCGCGTCGTGCGTGAGGATCCGAAAAAGCGCGGCCTTCTCTATGCAGGCACCGAAACGGGGATGTTCATTTCGTTCAACGACGGGGCGAACTGGCGTCCGATGCAACTGAATCTGCCGACGACTCCGGTGCACGATCTCGTCATTAAAGACAACGATCTGGTGGTGGCGACGCATGGGCGGGCGTTCTGGGTGCTGGATGACCTGTCTCCGCTGCGCCAGTACAGCGATGAGATCGCCCAGAAGGATGCATTCTTGTACAAGCCGGCGGTGGCCTATCGCATTCAGGCGGGGGCAGGTGGAGAGCGGCATCCGTCGAAGCGGACGGGGCAGAATCCTCCAGCGGGCGCGGTCGTTTACTACTTCCTCAAGGATGCGCCGAAAGGAGACACGGAAGCGAAGATCGAGATTCTGGATGCGTCCGGCAAAGTCATTCGCAAGTATTCCAGCACGGAGTACAACACCCTGGAAGAGCCGCTCGATCCGGATGACAAGAAGCCGGAGAAGCAGCTCAAACCTGAGGCTGGGCTGAATCGATTTGTGTGGGACTTGCGCTATGAAGAAGCGCGGCACGTGCCTGGGTACTACCTGTGGGAGTACGGCGCCGGCGCAAGGGG
The DNA here is from genome assembly GCA_035632675.1 of Candidatus Dormiibacterota bacterium. GTDB lineage: Bacteria > Acidobacteriota > Terriglobia > Terriglobales > Acidobacteriaceae > Sulfotelmatobacter. The sequence goes on along the minus strand of DASQGJ010000056.1, from coordinate 17,307 downwards.
CCCGGTGGCAGTACCCGGACACTATCAGGTGAAGCTGACGCTGGGCGGGCAGACTCAGACAGCTGACTTCGATTTGAAACTCGATCCGCGGGTGAAGGTCAGCCAGGAGGATCTGCAGGCGCAGTTCAACCTGCTGATCGAGACTCGGGACGAACTGAGCCGGGTGTACGACGCGGTGAATCAGATCCAGGACGTCCGGTCGCAGCTGTCGGGGCTGAAGCGGCGTCTGCCGGAGAATGCGAGCGCGAAGACGATCGTCACGGCGGCTGATGATCTGGAGAAGAAGCTGGTGGCGGTGCGCGATGGAATCGTAAACCTGGACATCAGCGCCAACGAAGACTCGCTGGCGTATCCCCCGCAACTGGATGCGAAGCTGGCGTTTCTCGCGATGGATGCGGGCTCGGCCGACTCGGCGCCGACCGAGGCCGAGCAGCGGCAACTGGAGAAGCTGAAGCGGCAGAGCGGGGAGCTGCTGGCAAAGTGGGAAGACCTGCAGCGCCGCGATCTGGCCGCATTTCAGAAGCTCACCGCCGAGGGTAGTTTGTCGACCGTGATGGTGCCTCCGGCGGGGCGTTCGGCGGAGGAGTCGGTGGCGGCGCATTGATGAGGCGGTCACGGGGTAGGTCCTTCGACCTGCCCCTTAATGCTAACTAAGGCCGTATGTGGATGGCCTCCCGTATCCCCCACGATCCGGTCGCAACCCTCACGTAGTTCTCATGGCGCGTTAGTATGTATGGGCGACGGTACTTCTGGAGGGGCCATGCGCGAAAGCCCTCGCTCAGCTGTGCTTCTATTGCTCCTGTTGGCGCTTACCGCAGTGTCCTATCCGGACCTGATTCACTCACAGCCTATAGTCGCGAGTTTTGGGCAAGAGAAGAGTGCTTCGGTCCACGTCCTCTTCGGCTTCGATACCGCAGAGAGCGGAATATTCCCCAGCGACATATTCACGGTCGCCGACAGCACACAAAAGACCAGCCGTCGCATGAAGCTTCCCTTGCCCGATTGCACAGTCTATGTCTCAGAGTGTAACGATGTCAGACTGATCAACGATCTCGATGGCTTCAGCCTGCAGCCTCGCGTAACCGTTCCCTTTGATGGGGACATCGACCCGAACACAGTAAACAGTCGCAGCGCATTCTTCGTCGAACTGGGAAATGAAGATCTGGATTCGCCGGCCAGCGTAAACCAAAGTGCGACGCCGCGAGTAGTTGGCATCAACCAGATGGTTTGGGATCCCGCCCGCCGCGTTCTGGCGGCTGAGTCCGACGAACTCCTTAAGCAACACACTCGTTACGCCTTTGTCGTACTAACGAGCGTCCACGACGAACTCGGGGCGCCGGTTGGCAAAGCGGAAGGACTGGCAGGATTCGTTCACCACCTCGGCGGCGCACAAGCTCATGCCCCAACGCTCGGGCCTTATCAGAAGAGCCTGCTCGACGCGTTCGAGGTGTTGCATAGACTTGAAATCTCCGCGAAGAGCGTGGCGGGCCTGAGTGTATTTACGACGCAGAGCGCCACAGCCGTACTTGAGCACATCCGTGACCAGGTCAAAGCTGCGACTCCTGCACCCGCAGATTTTCTGTTAGGTCCGAACGGCACTCGGACCACTTTTGCGCTCAGCAGCATCCAGTCCATCGACTGGGAGCAGCAGATCAAGGTGAGTCCGCCGGCGTTTCAGCCCTTTACGCCGCAATTTCCAGGTGCAAGCAATGTCTTGCTGCTCCCCGAGCAATACAAACCGGGCGCGATGGGACGCATCGCATACGGCAGATTTCGCTCGTCGCAGTACATCATGGACGAGCCGGTCATGCCCGCGGTTGGCACACGCGCCCGTATCCCGCCAGTGCAGCGGGTCGAAACGGTGTACGTGAATTTCTTTCTGCCTGCAGGGCCTCCGCCGCCGAAAGGCTGGCCTGTAGTCATCTTCGGCCTCGGCGGCCGCGACTATAAGGATGAGATGCCCTGGCTATATGCGCCTGCGTTCGCCAGCCATGGCATGGCGACGGCGTGCATCAACGTGGTTGGGGAGGCCTATGGGCCGCTCAGCTTTCTCAAAGTAACTCTCAAAGACGGAACTGTCGTGCAGTTTCCGGCCGGTGGACGCGGTAAGGACCTCAACGGGGATGGAGCCATCGATGACAATGAGGGTATCGCAACGTTCAGCCCCGCATATAAGACACTGGGCCCGCGCGACACGATTCGACAGCACATCGTGGACCTGATGCAGCTCGTGCGCGTGATTGAAGTGGGGGTCGATGTGGATGGTGACGGCGTACCCGATCTTGATGCCTCGCACATTTCGTATTTCGGACTGTCATTTGGTGGCGGAGCCCTCGGTCAGCTGTTCATGGCCATCGAACCGGACGTGAAAGTCGGAGTCCTGGCTTCCCCTGCCGGGATGAACTCGAGATTTGATTTGTTGCGAATGAGGCCTGCAGCTCGCGCAGAAGTCGGCTCTGCCCTCGCTTCGCGTATCCCGCCGATCCTCAACTCCCCCGGACTCACCAGCTGGGCGGGAATCCCGGTTGGTGCGCCTTTCTTCAACGAAAACATCCCATTGCGAAACCAACCGATCGTCATCAACCAGATTCCTGGGGCAATGGCAATTCAGAAATACTTTGACGAGATTGCATGGATTGCAGCGTCTGGTGATGGTCTCTCATACGCGCCGCACATCCGTAAAGAACCGCTGGCTGGGATGTCGCCAAAACGCATCCTGATCAACTTTGCGAAGGGAGACCAGTCAGCACCGAATCCGAGAAGCGCGCAGCTTTTGCGCGCGGGAGATTATGCGGATATAGCTACTTTCTACCGAAATGATCTGGCCTACGCTGAAGACCACACCGTTTATAAGAATCCGCACACCTACGTGCAGAAATGGATGCTGCGTGGTCTCTCCGGACCTGTCGGTCGGGGCGGACTGGAGCAAATGGCTATCTTTCTCGCCTCAGGCGGCGAAACGCCCGTACACCCGGAGCCTGCCAAATTCTTCGAGGTGCCGATTTTGCAGCCCCTGCCGGAAGACTTTTCGTATATCCCGTAGTTCAACACCGGGCGGGCGTTGGGAATCACCCTGCGCTAGTTGATTACTCCTATTACTTCCGTGCCATTTTGATGGCACCGATGTGCCTTGTTCGATCTGAACAGCGTTGTTATTGTGCCGATAGAGCAGAGTAGTTCCTCCCCTGAAGGTGAACGAAACGACCGGACTGGGGGGTGTTTTATGAAAATGATGCACCTGTGCTATGCGGCAATTGGCTTTGCGGTGGCCCGTTGGATATTCCGGCGGCAAGCACAGCCAGTCGTAGATCCGGTTTCACGGTTTCGGTCGCAGGGCCTTTTGTAGAACGGTTTTCCGGGGCTTGGGCGCGCGCACCCGTTGCGCCTCCATTTCGTCATCGCGCGCCCATCGCTTCCTTCCGCCCGAAGTACTGTTACCAAGGTTTCCACCCATCCTCTCTGCAGTTTCTTTCTCTCCTTACAATTGGCTGAGAGACTCTTTCCTGCTTGCGCAGTGCGCTTGCCGGGGAGCGGTTCCGCTTGTGAATGGAGTCCTCATGGTTCGGATCATCAGAATGCGCCCGTTGCTCATGCTGCTGGCACTGCTGGCGGTGATGGCGCCTGCTGCTCCGGCTCAGGATGATCCCAACGAGACGCCTCTGGGGGACGTTGCGCGCAACATGCGCAAGAAGAATCCGCCGGGGACGCAAGTCATTGACGACGATAATCTGTCGCTGGCCATGGAGCAGGCCGCTAGTCCGCGTCCGCTTAAGGTGGGGCTGCGATTTCTTATGGTGGGGGATAGCAAGGGCTTTCAGGTGTCCGCGCCCGATGCGACTTGCAGCCTTTCGTTCACCGCGAATGTGAAGGCGTTGCTCTCAAACCAGTATGCTCAGATGCAACTTCCCCCTGGGGAAATGGCGAAGCTGGAAGGGCAGGCGGCGGTCGAAGGGGACGCGTTGACGGTTCCGGTATTCAACGGCACGCAGTGGCATTTGAGCGAACTAGCCGTCGCGTTCACCCTGGTGAAGAAGGCGGAGAACCGGATATTGCTGTTCGGCGCAACGCCAGAGCCGGTGAGCAATCCTTTTCAGCAGGTGCGTCCCGAGAAGAAGGCGGATGTCACCGTCATATACCGGATGCGGGCCGCTGCTCCACCCTGGGCGAAAACGACCTTCAGCGCACCGCTCAATCTGGAACTCTCTCCCGGGGAGGAGTGGCACTGGGCGATCCTGGAGGCGAAGGGGTATCCGCCGGAGACTTACGCAGCGCAGACCGCGCAGGGAAATGCAGGTGAATCCACCCAGCCGTCACTTACCTTGAAATCTACGACACGCGCGCCCGATCCTGTAGAACAGGCTCCGCAAAGCCCGCAGTAGTCTCTACTGGGCGGCCTTCAAGACGACCGTGTTGCGTTCGTCGCCGGCAATGATGCGGTAAAACTTCTTCAACTCGTCCACCTTGGCCACAGGAACACTGAGTTCCTTGACCTCAAAGGTGCGGCTGTAGTGGATCAGGTTGCCTTTCACCTCAGTCTTGGAGTGATAGCTGGCGAAGCCGTAGTCGGCGTCCACGGCGGGAGGCACGTCGTCCACCACGTAACCGGCAGGGATCGCGATGTCGAACGTATCGGTGTCGCGTGCGGGGCCTTCGAATTCCACCGGAAATTTGCGTGCTTCCTTGGTTTCCAGGATGCCGCTGGCTTTTACCCCCAGCACGCGCGGGCGAACCAGCAGCAGACCTCCGGCATACTTGGCATAGCTCTGGGCTTCAAAGGCGTAATGAAACCCGAAAGGCTGGTCGGTCTGACTAAGGTTGGTGACGGTGGCCTGAGTGATGCGAAACAGCGACAGGGAACCGGCGAGAAGATCTTCGATGGGCTTAATGCGGTCCGCGTCTTTGGTAATGGTGCGTAGTCGCCAACGTTCCGTCGATGCACGATCGCCAAGGCGGGTTTCAGTGACTTCCCCCTTCAGTGTGCCTGTGGGATCGAGCGTCAGGGTGCCTGCCCGCTGAACGCTGTTTGTGGAAGGGGATTGTTTGGGCAATTCGATGAGTTCTCCTCCCTCACCGGTGACGATTAAGCCGTAGTTCGCCTGTAGATAACCCGGGATCTGTCCGAACGGTGTGATTTCGTCTGTCGGATCGAAGAAGAGAAGGCGGCCCAATTTAGGGTGGACCACCATGGCGAGCAGAGAAGGATCCTGGACATCATCCGGAAGCTTTATCACCGCAATCTGGTGATTGAATCCCTGGTGCGCTGGTATCTCGGGTGTAATGGAGCCTCTCTCGGTATTGATGGCGACCTGGTACGAATCCACGCCGATCTCGCGGAGCATGGAGCGCACCAGTGTTGCTTTGTCTTTGCAGTCTCCGTAGTGATGGGCAAAGATCTGAGGCGCGGGATGCGGTTGCCATCCACCGATTCCCAGTTCGATCGCCACATAGCGAATATCATGCTGCACGAATTCGGCAACCGCTTGCATCTTCTGTAAACGGGTGTTCTTGGAAGCTGTGAGTGCGGCAACCTTTTGCTTAATCTCGGGAGATGGATCCAGTCGTCCCTGAAAGAGGTTCCAATACCACGCGCCCATTTCACGCCAATTGCTGAATCCATACCGTACGGATGGTCCATCGGCGGAAAAATAAGAAACGATCATGCCGGCGGCTATTCCTTCGAACGGTGGCATGTTCCTCTCCGGGCGGATCGCGCTCACATCGGTTACGACCCATTGCCATTGATTATTTCCGGACTGCGTCGGTTTTATCTCGGCATGATTGAGCCATGAGGCCTTGTACTCCCACCCAGGAGGGAGTTGGAGCGAGTAGTGCGCTTCACGAACGGGTATTTCCCTTTGGAAAGGCCAGTAATCCTGGAGCACGATTGGCCGCTCTTCGATCTCGAACTCGTACCCGACGATATTGCCCGGATCCGGCGCGGGAATCTGCAGGACCTTCGCCTTCACATCATCTACCAACTCAATGCCTTGGATCATTCGCGGCGACATCTCCAACGAATCTTTGTCCTTCACTTCATAGTCCTTGCCTTGCGCCGGTATGCACCAGCCATGCAAAGAAGTGACCTTTTGGGCGGGGATATCAAAGTTAACAAATACGGTTCCTCGCTCCCGACCGCTCGGACGCAGAATTTTGTAAACCCTCCGAACCTGGGTCTTAACTTTTTCGGCGGATATGACATTTACGTTGGTTTCTTCGTACAACAGCACCGCGTCGGTCTTCTCGTCGTGCGCGGGCAGCGGGGCGGAGGCCGCGGTGTGCATCCATTGCGGGGCGTCACCCGCCATCGCGGGGCATGCAGCAGCGAGCACGCAAACGCAGGCAATGAGCAGAATGCGAGTCTGCCGCTTTTCAGTTGCTGGCATTGGTGGTGCCAGGCATAAGTGTGACTTGTTGTTCATCGACCGTCCTCACTACTTGAAAGATTTGTCGCAGGGTTGGGTACTTATCCTGCGGCAGCAGCAAAATATCCACATTCAGGACGCGGTTCACGTGGAGGGCGCCTTTCTCGTTCTTGGCCTCCAGCGTATACACGATCGCTTTGGCGTCGAGTTTCTGCGGATCAGGCACTGCCGAGATTTGCCATCCCAACGGAAGATCGATGCTCACATCATCGGATCTCTGGAAGGGAAACTCGAAATATATGGGATGCACCCGGTCGGCGTGGTCGAAGAGATGTTTTTCGGGCGCTCCGAACAGGCCCACGGGAAAAAGTGCACGGCGCCCCGCTCCCGAGATCCAGCCGCCCACTCTTAGCGTGTATTCGGCGAGGAGTGGAACGCCAGAATTCTTCCAATCCGGGTGGTTCGTGAGTTCGACATCGCAGGCGACCGGCACAGCTTCTTTGACTTCGTCCTCCAGATATTTTTTGCGTTCGGCATCGTCGGCGAAGCGCTCTTCGACTCGACGTGTGGAGGCTTCCAGTCCGGTGTAGGTGACGACCAGTTTGCCTTCGAGTTCGCCGGTCTCATTGAGTTTTAGTTCTGCCTTGCGATGAATGCGAGAGTCAGAGCTGGTTGGAAGAGTGGTTTGAACCCATGTACCTCCGTCTTTGTCGAGCTTTAGTCCCGTCACCCCGGTTTCACTCCAAGGCAGCATGCCAAAGGGAACAAACGCCGAGCCCGGATCAAAGAAGACATCCTTTCCGTTGAGCTTCACAACGACGACGTTGGTATCGAGCCGGCGTCCGTCCATGGAATTTTGGTAGAAAAAATAGTTCTGACGGTCCGCGAGCCACATGCCTGACGATTCGAACCCAGCAGCACGGGCGAGCGCAAGAAAAAGCCACGTCAAGTCCCTGCCGTTCGCATACTGCTTCTTCCAGACATCCTCGACATTGTCGGGGTCTTTTTCCTTGGTGCGCTTCTGCTCCTGCTCGGTTTTTTCCTGCTCGAAGCTTGTGTTACGGATTTGCTGGACGCGGGCGTAGATTTTTTGCAGCTTCACTTCCGGAGAATCGGCGGGTGAGACAATCTCGGCAACGGCCTGCTCCATGGCCTTGCGTTTGCCCACGAAACTTTCCAGGCGGTCGTTGCGCCTCTTGCCTAGTTTCTTCCAGTACTTGTCGGGATCCGACTCGAATGTATCTTCGCTGTAGACGAAATCTACCCTTGACTTCATTTCATTTTCCGGTGGCATGTAGTCTTCTGTCTGGAAGGCGGGGATGTCGTTCGCAGCGAGACTCACCATGCTGTTGGCATCCTGAGTGGGTTGACCCGTCCCTGGCGGCAGCTTGTTCCAGGTCCAGCGCAGGTGAAAGAAGCCTTCGTTATACGGCTTGAGGGTGAACTTCGCGCTCTTGGTGAACAGTTCGTCGCTGAGGATCCAATGGGAGTCGAAAATGAAGTATTCCGGCAGATCGATGGTGTAGTAATACTCGAGAATGCTTCCGGCTTGAACGTTGGGCATGGTGAAGGTCTTGGCCATGTACTTCAGTCCCTTGGCCTTGACGATCATCTTGTCGAAAGCTTTGCCGCTGAAATTGACGACCGAGCCATCCGGTTCGATGGTGCGGGCATGGATGTTGACAATGTTGCCGGACTCCTTCAAGAACGGAATCTCCACGTCGCCGTACTTGCGCCCGTCCTCGCTGAAAATCTTGATGCGGCGGTAGACATCCTCGTGTGCAGTGAGGCCGCGGTCGTCGCGGTCCACCTGGCGGAAGAGAATGATGGCGGGGGCCCCCGGAGCCTTCGGCTCGCTGCTCATCTTCAACTCGTCGGGGGAGACCGCTTGGAAACTCACCGGCCAGACAGGGATGGGCAGGAGGGGGATGGCGAGAAACACGAAGAATAGAAGAAACCGGCTACGATTCGACATGGCGCATTTCACCTGGGGGAGACCTTGGGGCCGCAGAATTCGCCGGCCTGAAGGGGGAAAGCGGAGGCCTGAGTGGCGTTTGCGGTGCCTTACTACACGTTCTCTCGAGCACAACTGCTATGGGTCGAGACGATACATTCACACCTCCCGTGTGTCAAGAAAATCGCAACCAGGATGGAAGCACAGAAATCGTCATCTGTCTATGCGGCCCGTCACAAGCCAGTCGCGGCTGGCCTTGGCCACTGGAGAGCCATGCCGGGCGGCTCGTGCTGGCGAGGGTTCCCTGGGACACGGGCCTTTTTCGGGCATGCTAGACTAAGCACAAATCTCTCAAAATTGAGGAATCCATGAAATTTGGCGTGATCATTTTTCCCGGTTCGAATTGCGATCACGATGCGTTCTGGACCATTCAGCACGTCGCCAAGCAGCCCGTGACCTTCCTCTGGCACGAATCGCATGACCTGGAGAACTGCGATGCCGTCATCGTGCCGGGAGGTTTTGCCTATGGCGACTACTTGCGAACCGGCGCGATCGCAAAGTTCTCGCCGGTCATGGACTCAGTCCGCAAGTTCGCCGCGGGTGGCGGGCTGGTGCTGGGCATCTGCAACGGCTTTCAGATTCTGTGCGAATCCGGCTTGCTTCCCGGGGCGCTGATGCGCAACGTCGGCCTGAAGTATGTGTGCAAGCCCGTGGATGTGCGTGTGGAGAACGCCGATACTCCTTTCACTAACGCTTGTTCGAGCGGAGAAGTGCTGACAATTCCCATTGGGCACATGGAAGGGAACTACTTCTGCGATCCGGCCACTCTCGAAGAGTTGCGCCGCGACAACCGGGTTGTGTTTCGGTATTGTTTGCCGTCGGGCCAGGTCGGTGGTGCAGCCAATCCCAACGGTTCGTTGGACAATATCGCGGGGATCTGCTCCCCGGGCCGGAATGTAGTCGGCATGATGCCCCATCCTGAGCGCTCGGCAGAGCCTGAACTTGGTTGCACCGACGGTGTGAAGATCTTCCGGTCGATGGTGGGAGCGTTGGTCGCGAGATAGAGCGGTAACCGAGATTTTTTGTTTGTGATTGACACGATTTCGTTATATCGTCATTGCTTCTTCCCCTGTTAATGCAGGTTCCCAAACCTTGTTTTTGCAAGTGCACACGCAGGGAGGCGTGTCTCCGATGACCCCAAAGCAAGTATTGGATTCCTTTTCAGAGACGCTGATGCGGGATGAGCGGATCCTCAGCTCTCAAGAACGAGCCTTAGTCGCGACGTTGCTGCAACATGCCAAAGCAGCAACGGGAGCGAACCCGGAAGTCCAAGAGGCTGTCCGGGCCGTGATTGCCTCTGCCATTGGCGAAACCGTTGCCCAGCGTGCCTTTGGCGTGCTCGGCAGCAGCATTGTTGAGCGCATTCTAGAGAGCAGCATACCGGGCGAGAGCGGAGCGATTCGGACTTCCGAAGTTGTCGGGGACCCGCATTTGCCGGTACAGCAGATGAATGCGCCCGCGCCCCCGCCCCCTGCGCCGCAGCCTGAAACGCCGAGCGTCAAAGCTCCGCGCAAAGAACCGCAAGCTCCAGGTCATCACCCCAAACGCGAGACACCGGTCACACAGCCGCAGTCGCCGAGCACGCCGGTGAAGACTCCAGGTGCGCCGGGGCAGCCGCAGCCACCGAGAGGTGTGACCGCGACGGTTGTGTCGCAGACCAGCGTTGCGTGCGCAGAGCGGCCGGAGACTCTTCCAGCCCGCTGCGTTGTCCTCGACGAATTCCTGGCACCCCAGGAACTGGCGGAACTGACTCGCTTCACGCTCGAGCATGAAGCCGATTTCCACTCCAGCGAGGTGATCTCTCCCGTCTCTGAAGAGGGAGTAGTCAACTACAGCCACCGCCGGTCCCGCGTCCTGATGGAGTTGGAGCAGCAAGAGAACTTGATGCTGGCGCGCATCAAGGCCGTCTTGCCACAAGTCCTGGACAGGCTCGGCATGGAAGAGTTCGATGTTGCCGAGGTGGAAGCGCAGATTACCGCCAGTAACGACGGCGATTACTTCCATTTCCACAGCGACAACGGTAGTGACCGGGTGGCATCGCGCTACCTGACGTTCGTCTACTTCTTCCATCGCGAACCGCGGCAGTTTGAAGGTGGGGAGTTGCGAATTCACGATGCGCGGCTGGAGGGCGGAACTTACGTCAGCGAGGGCAGCTACCAGACGATCGTCCCGCAGCAAAACCAGATCGTCTTCTTTCCGTGCGAGTTGATGCATGAGATCACCCCGGTGAAGTGCTCATCGCAGGGCTTCGCCGACAGCCGCTTTACCTTGAACGGATGGCTTCGTCAGTAGGCAACTCGGCGTGGTTGGAGTGGATGAAGACACTCATGGGAGGAGTGTCGCGGCAGGCGCATGCCGCGACATTCCCACCCGATCGTTTCTACTGCCTGCTGGATGAGGTCCCAGCCCACCTGGTTCCGCAGCAAGCATTTCGAGCAATGCAGGCGCAACGGGACGGTGCGGCCTTGTCCTTGAATCCGAATTGCCAGGTGCGTTCTGCCGAGGATCTACCCGACGAATTTGTCCAGAGGAAGGAACTTCTTCCTGGGTTTGCTTTGCAAGGAGCGATTGCGTGGGTCCGTGGCGGGCCGGGCGAGTCTTTTCTGCCATTCTGGCTTGGACCCGAATTGGAGGCCCTGGTCCGAGGGCTGCGTCCGAATGAACCCGTCCCTGCGTCGATTCCGGAGAGAACGCAAGCGCTGCTGGCAGCCGCCGAGATTCTTGTTCCAGAGGCCTGGGAAGCAAAACGGCGCGCTCAGTATCAATGGATGACCGAACGCGCGGCCCCGCTATTTCGATCGAAAGGCTATGCGCCGCTTGGCGGTTTGATTCACCCGTTTCATATCGCGGCCCTGCGGCGATACTATCGATACCTGATTCGCAGCGGAGCAGTTCAGCTTGGGGACGGCCAGAGTCCGTTGCGGTATGTGGCCTACAACGAGCCCGTGCTGCGCTTCTTCCACCAGCAGATCGCCACGTCGCTGAGCGCGGTCGCGGGCGAGGCTCTCAAGCCGTCCTATGTATATCTGGCATCGTATCTGAGCGGGGCTGACTTGAAGAAACACACCGACCGGGAGCAATGCGAGTTCAGCGTCACCTTGTGCCTCGATTTTTCGCCGGAACCGGTGCTGGCAACTCCGTGGCCGATTCGTTTGGATACTCCTGCGGGCACCGTTACCGTCTACCAGGCGTTGGGAGACGGCCTCGCCTATCGCGGAACGCAGTTGCCCCACTATCGAGACAAGCTGGGCCAGGGACAGACCTCTACCTCGGTTTTCTTCCACTACGTGGGCGCCGACTTCAGCGGCTCGTTGGATTGACAGGCGTGGCGTGTGCAGTCCCTAGTGCAGGCCGGTAATCAGGGAGAGAGACGACAGGGTCTGATTGTAGCTGTAGACGAATTTCTTACCGTCGCGACTCATTATGATCGGTGCCACCATGGCCACGCCGGCTGGAGCCGCAGGTTTTAGCTGCTTGACTACTGTCTTCTTGCCCGTCTTGATTTCTACACCGTAAACCTTACTGGGAAACTCACCTAGGTGGTAGCCATACAGAGCCGAGCCATCCTCTGACCATTGCACGGCGACAAAGTTGTTCTGGAGGCTGGGAATCGACTGTGGGGAGCCGCCGCCCAAAGAGTAAATCGCAATGGATCGGTCCGAAGCGGTCCCGATCAGCCTCTGGCCGTCCGGCGACGAGGGGCCGCAGAGGACACCCTCGGGAGTGATGGCTTTCGATCTGCCGCTTGATACCTCGATGACGTAGCACCGGGCGGCACGGCCCGCCTGGTCTCCATTGACGGTGAGTTGCTGGCCGTCGGGGAGAAATCGGGCCCAACCGTTGTGTATGTGATCCAATCCCGTGACTGCGATCAAGCGGGATTCACCAGCGCCGATGGGTAACAATGTGATTTTGGGTGCCTGACTCGTAGAAACCGAAATCGCCCACTTTGAGTCCGGCGACATGCCCCCTGAGCTGCCGTCTCCAAGTCGAACCGGCAGAGTGCCGTCGACCTTGCGAATGGCCACCGCATAGTTTTTGCCGGCTGCTTCGCTGGCGTCCTCAAACAGCACGAACTGCCCGTCACGGGAAACGTCGCGGGCTGAATTCCAGTCGTGCCATGAGAGATCCACGTCTTCCTTTTCGGCCAAAGTGGTGTAGGACAATGCCAGGCGTTTGGAATTCAGCGAGACTAGGACTCGGCCGTCGGAGTAAATGTCCTCGAGGGTCATGGCGATCGGTAAGTCCAGCAAATTGCGCACTGTGCCCGAGAGGTCGACCGCCATGAGGTTCAGATCGTTGCCCTTTTCGATGGCCGTGAACCAAATCTCTTTTCCGTCGGGACGCCACGCCAGACCACTTTCGGACTCCCACTCCGCGGATAGAGTGCGGACATGACCCGACAGATCGACCAAGCGAACCGTTCCGCGATTGTCCCATAGAGCGGGATGGTCCATGAAGGCTATGCTGTCACCGCGCGGTGAGAAACGAATGTTACTGATCCAGCCGCCGCTCTGATATAGGACTGTTCCAATGGGATACTCGAGACGGCTGTGACCCTCCAGGTAGTGAACGACAGCCAGCTTGCCCTTCGGATCCCAATCGGCCCAGCGAACATCGGAAAGCAGTTCGCGCGGAGATCCACCCGCCAGCGGCGCGCTGGCCAGCATGCCATTCACAGTTTCGAGTAGCCCGGTACGGGTACCACCAGTAACGAGTGCCAGTTCATTGGTTTGCGAGATGGCGAGCAGGCTCGCATCCGTAAAGGTCAGCGGTTGGGAAAGCAGAGAATTCCCCACAGTCGAAAACAGCTGCACTGGTTTGTTATTCCAGGCGGCGGAGTAGACGATCGATCTTCCATCCGGTGCAAAGCGCGCCGAGTAGACGATGCCAGCTTCGAAGGTCAAGCGCTGATAAGTTGGAGGCGAAGTTGGAGCGCGATGAGTGAGCGCCAGAAGGATGGCCGCGAGCGCCGACAGGCCTGCCACAACCCATGCCACCGTAGCGGTTTTGCGTGGCTTCGGTTTGGGGAAGGGTGCCACCTTCACGGGCGAAGAGCCGGAAAGAGTCTGCAGAGCGAAAGCTAAATCCTTGGCGGACTGGAATCGGTTCTCGGGATCTTTCTCCAGGCAGTGCCTGACGATGTCCTGGTAGCCGGCGGGAATGGCGGCCTGATCCAGACTGGCGCTGGCCGGTTCTTCACGCAAAACCGCGGTCATGGTATCGACTTCGGTTTCACCGCGGAAGGCGCGGCAGCCCGCCATCATTTCGTAGAGGATGGCTCCAAAACTGAAAATGTCGCTGCGGTGATCGACGTCCTTGCCCCGGAGTTGCTCTGGAGACATATAGGCCACAGTTCCAATCACCGTGCCGTGCTTGGTCACCGTGGGCTGGTTTTCGATGGGAACGTTTTCTTCCTTTGTGGGCTGGAGCTTGGCCACACCGAAATCCAGAATCTTTATGCGGTCGTCGTTGGTGAGAAACAGATTCTCAGGCTTCAAGTCTCGATGAACGATGTTCCGGTCGTGCGCGGCGATCAAGCCTTGAGCGATCTGCAGGGCGTAACCGCTGGCTTCGCGCACCGGTATGAGACCTTCGATGAGCCGGAGGCGAACCGTCTTGCCTTCGAGCAATTCCGAGACGATGTAGGGGGTCGTGCCCTCGAAGCCCACATCGTAAATTGCGAGGATGTTGGGATGGTTGAGCGCCGCGGCGGCACGCGCTTCCAGTTCGAAGCGGCGCAGATGATCGGGATTGTCGCTGGAGGCCGGCCGGATCAGTTTCAGCGCTACGTCGCGTCCGAGCCGTTCATCGTGCGCGCGAAAGACTTCGCCCATCGCCCCCGCGCCGATTTTTTCGATAACGCGATAGTGGCCCACCCGCTGGCCGATCATAGATGTACCCGAAGCCCTGTGCATGGGCATGTTAGGGGGGATCGCTTAAGACAGTCAATAGCAATGCAGTGCATCGACACCACGCGATTGTGCTACTCCCCGTGCTAAACTGGTCGCCGCCGTGGGCCAACTTCCAACACCGCCGCCTACGCCCCCGTCGTGCTCCGACTGCGCCACCAAGACGCAGCCTGCGGGCGGAGGACCGCCTACTCAATCCGCGTCGCGGATGTGGAAGTCGAGCGACGGCAAGTTCCGGCTCGACACACCCACCAACAGCGTGATCTCCGATCCATCGTCGCAGCAAGCCATCCTGCTGGACCACGTGAAGAAGGAGGCCACGATCATGCCGATGGCTCCGGCGGCAGCTGGCGCAGCACCGGCGAGCGCGGCGCAGGCTCCGGCAGCAGCGGGGCAGCCTCCGGCCATGCACGTCGAGGATCTTGGTAAATCCATGATCGAAGGGCACGAAGTGGAAGGGAAGCGCTTTACGCTGTCTCCACCAGCGCAGCCCTCGCCGCCGGCGCCTCCAAAAATGCCTCAAATGAAGGTGCCCGGTGCTCCATCCGTACCCGGTGCCCCGGCGGCACCCGGGTCGCCAAAGGCGCCCGCCGCTCCCAAGCTTCCTGCGGCCCCGAGCGTGGCGGAAGTGTGGACCAGCGTAAAGCTGAAAACGCCGGTGTTAACCAAGGTCACGACGCCGGCCGGAGAACAAACCACGTATTGCAAGCCGACCTCAACGGACGAGCCACATCCGTCGGTGTTTCAGATACCTCCGGGATACAAGATCAAACCGCCGAAGGCGTGAGGCTTTGCCGCCGGGCCATGCTATAATCCTTGTTCGCCTGCATGCGAACCGAGGCATGCTTACTGAGGCAAATCTGTGATCTCCTCTGAAGGCGAATCCTGCGCCATTCAAGGCTCTATAAAGACTGATCTATAAAGACGAGGTCGAACCATGTCCGGCCATTCCAAATGGGCCACAATTAAGCACAAGAAGGGCGCGCTTGACGCCAAGCGCGGCAAGATTTTCACCCGGCTAATTAAGGAAATCAGCATCGCTGCCAAAAACGGCGGTGGCGATCCCGATACCAACCCGCGCCTCCGCGGGGCCATCGTCGCGGCGAAGGCCGAGAATATGCCTGCCGACAACATCAAGCGGGCCATCCAGCGGGGCACCGGCGAACTCCCCGGCGCCACCTACGAGGAATTTTCGCTGGAGGGCTACGGTCCGGGCGGCGTGGCCATCCTGCTCGACATCAACACCGACAACCGAAACCGTACCGTGAGCGAGATTCGCCACGTCTTCGGCAAGAACGGCGGCAACATGGCCGAGGCCGGCGCGGTTTCCTGGATGTTCCACAAAAAGGGTGACATCATCGTTCCTAAGGCATCCGCCAAGGAGGACGACCTGATGAACATCGTCCTCGAGTCCGGCGGCGAAGACCTGCACGACGACGGGGAGAACTGGGAAATCCTGACCGAGCCTTCGGCGTATGAAACCGTGCTGGAAGCGGTGAAGAAAGCCGGCATTGCGCCTGCATCGTCGAGTGTGGCGTTCATTCCGCAGAACTACATCAAGCTGGAAGGCCAGGCGGCCGGGACGATGATCCGTTTGATGGAAGCACTCGAAGAGCACGACGACGTGCAGAACGTTCACTCCAATTTCGACATCGATCAGAAGCTGCTCGAGGAAGTCGCGGGATAGCTGGGAGCAACAAAGATCGACGCAGTAAAGATTAAAGAGCCGCCTGCTTTCGGGCGGCTTTCGTTCTTCCGGCAGGCCCGCTTCGAAGCGGTTCGGACTTTTCAACACCTTCGTGGAAAATGCTGTGGAAAAGGGATGCCGTATTCACGTAAGTGATTCATCGAGAGATGCTTCAGCAGTTTGCACTGAAGCGAGTGCTGGCACTTTGGTGGTGCGATCGCGGTCTCGCGCGTCTTGAAACTCCGACTCGACAAACTTCTCGTTGACCGCGGCCTCGCGGCTTCGCGTGAGCGTGCCCAAGCGCTCATCTTCGCCGGCAAAGTGCTGGTGGACGAGCAGAAGATCGAAAAAGCGGGCGCGCAAGTCGAAGGGCAAGTGGCGATCCGGCTGCTCGGCGAAGACCTAAAGTATGTCAGCCGTGGAGGATTGAAACTGGAGCGCGCGATTGAGCACTGGAACATCGACGTGGCTGGCAAGACTTGCCTTGATGTTGGCGCATCCACCGGAGGATTCACCGATTGCCTGCTGCAGCATGGCTCGGCGCGGGTGATTGCGATCGACACAGGCTACGGCCAGCTGGATTTCAGGCTGCGCCAGGATGCGAGAGTGCGTCTGCTCGAGAAGACGAACGCCCGCTACCTGACACGTAAAGCGATCGGCGAAACCGTAGACTTCATTGCCATAGACGTCGCGTTCATCTCGGCAACGCTGGTTCTTCCCGCAGTGGTGAACGCGGTTCTGCCTGAGCCTTCCGGGGGATGCAGAGGGAGACAGATGGTGGTACTCGTAAAGCCACAGTTTGAAGCGGGCAAGGAGCATGTCGGCAAGGGAGGCATTGTCCGCGATGAGGCGGTGCAAAGGGCGGCCGTCGAGCGTGTGCGGTCTGCATTGAGAAGTCTGGGCGTGATCGAGACCGACGTCATCGAATCGCCAATTCTGGGCGCTGAGGGGAATCGCGAATTTTTGCTGTATGGCGTGTTCTAACGCTGTGTTCGTCTGTGCCCTCTGTGGTTAGCCGCGAGATTCTGTACAATCTAGTTTTCATTCCCATGGCCCGCCCGCAAGCATCTTCACGAAAGAAAAGCGCCAAAACCCCAGACCAAAAAGCCGCCAGCCGAACACTGGGTGCAAAATCAGCGGGTGCGAAATTAGCCGCGATCATGTCGCGGCCAGGGCGGTCTGAAGTTGCCAAGATTGTGCCGGACCTTCTCCGCTGGCTTGGAAGCCATGGCTACGGTGTCGTCATCGACGAGGAGACAGCCAAACATACAAACCGGCAGGAAGTGGTCCCGCGCGATGAAATGGCTGCGAGGCCGCTGGATCTGGCGATTG
>DASQGJ010000055.1:0-5646 GCA_035632675.1 Candidatus Dormiibacterota bacterium | reverse complement strand
GCCCTGCGGCTGGCCGGAAAACGCGAGCTCGCGCAGTTGAATCCGTTCGACTTCGTGGTGCTGATGTCGTTGTCGAACACGGTGCAGAACGCCATCATCGGCGATGACAACACGGTTGCGGGCGGGCTGATCGGCGCGTTCACGCTGTTCGCGGTGAACTACCTGGTGGTGCGGTTTCTGTTCAAGCACCGGCGGCTGGATCAGATCGTCGAGGGAAAATCGACGACGTTGATCGACCGCGGCAGGGTCCAGCATAAGAACCTCGCGCGGGAGCTCCTCACGCATTCCGAGTTGCTGACGGTGCTGCATCGCCAGGGATTTTCCGCGCTGGATGAAGTTGAGCAATGCGTTCTGGAGCCCAGCGGCACATTCGCCGTCAAGAGAAAGGACCCGCCGAAGGACGAGGTTCAGTTCGCGGAGTTGATCCGGCGGCTGGAAGGCATCGACGCCCGGCTAACGGCGCTGGCCGGAGGAAAGAGCGCTTGAAGCAGGTAAGATAGTGAGCGGAGGAATGGCCGAGTGGTTTAAGGCGGCGGTCTTGAAAACCGTTGACGGGGAAACTCGTCCGGGGGTTCGAATCCCTCTTCCTCCGCCACTACAACTTGTTGTAGTGGATGTACTTAGAAGAACTGACTTCCAACTGTAGCGAGTTTGCGCTACAATTTGGGGCATGCGCGACATCTTCGTGCGTCACAGAGTCGACTGTCGTAATGCTTCCCCAAGCCGCAAGAACCCAAAGCGGCTGCCGTCGCGATTGATTTTCGGGTGCGGCTGCCCCATCTACGCAAGGCTTCTAGTCCGGCACCCAGACCTAAACATCGCGCCCTTTACGTTCAATGGTTCGCTCGCGAAGCTAGGTGTGCGGGAGAAACTTGCCGCCGAAGAGTTGATCGATCAATGGACCGTGCAATTCCTCTCCGGGCAGAATGGGAAGCCCGATCCCAATGCCTTCAAGACGGTGGAGCAAGCGATCGAGGATTACCTCACTGAAAAACGCGGAACACTCGACGCGCACAAAGAGAGCACGAACCTGACGATCCAGAAGATCGCTGGGATTCTCCGGCCGCTCGCTCCATTTCTCCGTGACCGCGGAATCGTCTACCTGAAAGACGTGAAGACCGAACACCTCTCGGTTTTTCAGGAGACATGGCAGGGCCGGCTGCGCAAGAACCGCGAGAGCACGGGGGAGCTTGTTAGGCAGCCGAAGAGCCAGCTTGGCAAACAAAAGAACCAGGAATTCGTAAAAATGTTCTTTCGTCGCGCGCGGGAGCTTCGATGGATCCCGGAGAATCCCGCCGAACTGTTACTGGCCGTTAAGACCCCTCGGATTGAGGTAAAGAAGAAAACTGCCGAAGAGAAGCAACGGCTGCTGGAGGCGATACCGCGCGTCTTTCCGAACATTGCGCAAGCGGCGATGGCCTTTGTGCTGATTCAGAGATATAGTGGATTGCGCTTGGTCGACGTGGTGACTCTGCGGACGGATTCGCTCCGGGAGGACGGTCTCATGATCGTCAGCCAGGAAAAAAACGAGCAACCAGTCTTCGTACCTCTCCCGCCGTTCGTTGTGGAACTGACCCGTAAACTTCCGCCGAAGAGCACCGAGTATTTCTTTTGGACGGGCACCTCGACTATCAAGACGGCGGTCAACGACTGGTCGGAAAAGATGAGGAAGCTCTACGTGGAAGCCGGCATCGAAGGCAAGCGGACGCATGAGTGGCGGGACACATTAGCGATTGAGGTCCTAGAGGGCGGCGGATCGCTCGAAGATGTGCAACTGCTGCTCGGCCACAAGTCTCGCAAGACTACCGAGAAGTATTACGTGGCACTGACGAAGAAGCGGATGGAGAAAGCAATCGAAGCCCGCCGTCGCACTTGGGACGCGGACGCAGTGGCGATCGGCCCGCTAACGGCGTCGGCTACTTCTGAATCGCCAAAGCCAGACGGTGGCGGAGGACATGTGCGGCCTCCGGCTCGTGGCCGGTCATCTTTTGCCACTCGCGAGCGAAAACGCTGATGGGAATCGTAAACGTGCGGTACGGCCTTTTGTAGCGCTTCGGTTGGTAGGACACGCATATGCCGTCTACCTGACTGAAGTACCGCCGGGCCTTCCAGTAGGACCAGCGCAGAATGGCGGCAGCTTCCAGAACCGTTAGGCTGGGTTCGACACCAAGCTCAAACAACACGCGTCTGATGTTTCCAGCGGTTTCGTGCCCTGCGCCGTTCGTCGGGTTCGCGTCAGCTTGATTTGAAGCCGAATCGAGAACGGACGGCTTGGCGCGCCGATTCTCTTGCCTACCGGCAGGAACTGCAAAATTGGGGGAGGTCGCCATACACTTCTCCGATCTCGCGATGAATCGTCGCCTGAGGCTTGCGAGTAATTCAGTTATAGGCCAAACCCACGAAAGCGCCAAATGAGTTTTGACACCTGTTTGCCAGCACCACCGGGATTACCGCGGGCCATCAGGCAAGTGGGCAATTCAAATCGACTTACGAAGCTGGTGTATTGCAAGGAGCGTCCGCGCCAGAAGTTTTCGGCAGGGCCCCGGAACAAACCTGGAACTCATTTGACGGCCCGGCGATTCAGGTGTATGAAGGAACAGGGACGAAATCTATGCCTTCCAAATTCAGGCTCGAGTTGGTTGTCACTCTGGACAAAGATGGTGAAGCGAAAGCGATCGAATCCGCCAGGCAGCACTACATACGTGGAGGTCGTGCAGCCCACCGCGACGATGGGGGCGGCCCTCAATTGGTGCCAGCAAACGAATTCATAGATGGGACGGAGCAGGCCCTTATGGAGCTATTGGAGCTCAATCCGTTACTATCAGAAGCAAATGTAGAGATCACGAGCCTATCTTGTAGATCTATCGAGCCATCGACCTGGGATGTGGAACTGGGTACGTCGGCAACCCCGCGTCCCGACACAGCGGTCGATCACGCCGAGACAGAGGATGAACTTGACGAACTGGAGTCGAATCTGTACCTTTGCCGGTGGCCAAACGGTGACTTTTCCATAGTCAAGGCGGACGGTGAGCGTGCTGCAGTCGTGCAATTGGATGAATGGGCGGGCGCAGAACCAGCTTGGCTGGTTCCCCTTGAGACATGCATGATAGATTTCCGCCTGAACGACCAAGGCGGAATCGAGCTCGCCGACCTCGGTGAACAAACCGCTGAGTTCATTTGGGACCACTGTTATCCCGATTTGGATCAGCTGCTCTCAAGCGAGGATGTTCTCTGCCGTTTGGCCGGCGCGGGCAAACGGGAAGTCACCAAGAGAATCCGGAGAGCCGTCGAGCACGAACGGAAGCGGTTGTGGGGTGTGCAGACCGAAAGTACTCCGGCCAGAACAGCGCTCGGACAGGAACTTCAAAAACGCCTTGGCACGGTGGGGCCAGTTGCCGACCACTACGTCGAACTGGCAGCGAGTGAAATCTTGCGTGGGAAGGCGGGAGAAAACGGTAAACCTAGCTGACAGGCGGTCGGGATCCTGAGAGGTGAGGGTGGGATGTCGACCCCGTACAGCCAGACCGTGCGGCGGTTTAGCAAACCGCTGCTTTCGACCACTCAGCCACCTCTCCGTTTTTAACTCACCTGATATCAATGAGTTGTGGTCACTGTCACTACATTATACTGCGATCTTCGCCCTCCGTGGGACGATTGTCACTATTTTGTCACTGGTACCCAACCGGTCCACCGCCCGGCGCTTCGTCTCATCGTTAGAATGCGCGTAGCGCATCGTTACGCTGATATTTGCGTGCCCAAGCAACTCCTTCACGGTCACGATATCGACGCCACTGCGCGTCAACCGTGAGGCAAACGTATGCCGGAACATATGCCAGGTGACCTTCGGAAGTCCTGCACGTTTTACGGCCGCCAGAAGAGCGCCCTTCACGTCCTTGAACCGGTCCCCTGTCATCGGGTTGTGGAACACATAGCGGCCATGCTTGGGCCGTCCCTCGACGATTCCGAAAGCAGTTTCGTTCAAGGGTAGGCTCAAGGCCTTCTGGTTTTTCTTCACGACCATCTTTAAGCGTTTCTGTTCTATATCGATGTCCTCCCATGCAAGATTGAAAATTTCGTTCGTGCGAAGGCCAGTGTTGATCGCAAACAGGATCATCTCCCTCAGATAGGGCGGTGAGGCAAGAAGGAGCCTGCGCTCCTCGTCCTCGCTAAGCGTCCGGAAGCGGTAATTGTTCTCCGGCAGGAACTTCACCAGCCGGACGGGATTCGTCCCCTGGTGCTGTCCCCATCGTTCCGCAATGTTGAACATATGCTTGAGCAAAGCCAGCTCCCGGTTTGACGTCGCCGGGCATACATCTTTGACCCGCGCCTGCTGGTATTCCTCGATCCGCAGCGGTGTGATGTCCCGCAGTTTAGATGGCCCGAAGAATCCTTGGAGGTTGCTTAGCATCTGCACATCGCGCTTCCATGAACGCTTGTGGGCTTTCGCATACTCGATGTATCTCTCACCGAACTCCGGCAACGTGATATTTACCGGCTTGACGAAAACCCCTCGTTGAACTTCTGACACGCGAAGAGCCAAAATCTTCTCGGCCTCGCGCTTGTTTGCCGTACCAGTGCTTTCTTGAACCCGAACACCGTCGGCGTGATAGTCTGCGTACCAAATCCGGCCCCGTCGGTAGAGTGCCATAACAGCTCCTTCTACCTCCTGCCAGCTTCATTTATTGTAGGGCACTGGCGGAGGGATTCAAATACCTTGTCGGGGTCGAAGCGTAAGCATCGGCCGGCTTTGACATAGGGAATGCGGCGCAAATAAACCCAGTTGTAGAGCGTACCCTTGGCGATGCTGAGGCGGCGGGACAGTTCGTTTATGTCGACCAGCGTCCGACATGCTCTTCGATCCCCAGCAACGAGAGGAAGCTCTCCGCGGGCGAATGCGATGTCTGGCAGCCTTTCGTGGCCTGTGTGAATGCTGGGGAGGTATTCTCGCATTCCCCTTTTTAAGGCATGTTTCAGATTCCACCAAATGAGTTGCTCTCATGGATTTCAGGCACCGGATACCTGTAGTGGCAGAGGACTTACCGCTGCGTTTGGCGAAGACCTGACGCGCGTTCTATCCAACAACGGCCTTCGTGGAATCCTATTAGGCTCAAATCTTGCGGCGCTTCCGGAGATGTTGTCCTAGACCGGCGATCAGCTGTTCGGGCTGGACTTCAAAAGCCTCGCATACCCGCAGAAGGGTAAAGACTGTTATCGGCCGGCCACTTTCAATCATCTGCCAGTGCCGGACGCTGAAGCCGTACGAAATCATATCCTCTTGGCTTAGCTTGTGGTCGGTTCTGTAGGAACGGATTCGGTTGCCAAGGGCACGAAAGAACCGTGCATAGTCGGCCGGAAGGTCTCTGTGGGCGCCCACCTCTCAAGAGTGCGGCTGGTACGAGCAAAAACACCACGAACAAAAAGACGTATAAACTGGGAGCTATACGCCGAATGGAAGATTCCGGACCTGCCATCAAACTTGCCCAGGGGATTGTCCACCGTTGCGACGCTTGCGGCGGCGCGATCCCATTGGGAGATCTTCGTCCAATCGGAGACGGGTCCCTGCGAGTTTGCGAAACATGTTACCCCGAAGCAACGCGGTTGGTCTGCACTTATGAACATCATTAAAATGCTGGAAGAGCTGCGAGC
>DASQGJ010000054.1:0-6751 GCA_035632675.1 Candidatus Dormiibacterota bacterium | reverse complement strand
GCAGCCAGTTTTCGGTGTGCGGCCATCACCTCGCCCGGAGAATGAATTTCCTTACGGTCACGGGTCGAGTGCGCAGCGATCTCGGCAGCTTCTTTCCCCGAGCGGCCCGTGCGTTCGAGGTATTCACGAATTTGCTGGCTTCGGGGGCTGGATGCGTCGAGATATTCCTGTGTGTATCCCTTAATCTCCGGAGCACCGCTCCGCCCTGTCGTAATTTCGTAACCAAATTGTCGGAGGCGGTAAGTCAACTCGGATTGATAAATCGCAGTGGCAAATTGCTGGGAGGCGAAGAGGCTCTGCGGCTGGATTGCGCGCGGCTGGCCATTGTTGCGCTCCGTGACATTGAAAACGACCGCGTGAGTATGCAGTTGTGGCGCGACATACCCATCGACCGGACGGGCTGTATCGTGCTCAAACTTGGCGGCTATAAATTTGCCAGTGGTCTCGGGCGGATGATTGCCGCCGATGCGGGCTTGTGTGTAATGTTCAAGCTGGTCGAGGGCAACTTTGACGCTCTCCCGATGGGCTTGGCGGACACGCTCATCGCCGCCGACTAGCGCGGTGAGCGAGACAGATTTGGGCGCGGAAAAGGTCGCATCCCAGCCAGCCCGGTGCTCCATCGTCTTGATGGTCTTCCCATCCGCATCCTGATACTCATAGGACGCCCGTTGCCGAACAAGCTGCTCACTGGTCTGCGGATGCTGGCCTTGGCTGAGTTTCGCAAAATCCTCGGCAGAAACGGTCCCAGCAAGTCCAAACTGCTCGGCCAGTCGGCCTTGCCAGTCGCCCGCGATCACGCCGCGCTGTGACCAATAGTTCTGTTCTTTCGAGGTGAACTCCTTCTGGTGGTAGGTCTGCGCCTGGCCAGCGGAGAGTGGCTTCGAAATGGTCAGCATCGCAGTTACTATCCCCGAAGATTGAGGCTTTGTTGGGCGTTGACGTTCATCTCAATGTCGCTCTGCTGCTGCGGTATCTCCGCCGCTGTCCGTGGCGATTTTCGGGGCGGCGTAGGTACGTTCGGGTCCGGTCTAACCTCAAGGGGACGTTCGTGGGGCTTAGGCGCCCCGATGGTCTTGGGATCGTATCGCAGCTTGTCTTCGGGTCTATCGCGGAGATCGAAGTCACTCGTGACAACCGGCATATCGAAGTACGGGAATGAGAACCGCGTCACATAGTTCTCGTACTTCATATAAGCGTGGAGGTCCGGGAGTCCGGAGATTTCGGACTCCATCACTAGCGGTTCAACCTGCCGGTCCAGCGCGAAGTTTCGGCCAGCGCGGGAGCCGTCGAAGTGGGTCTCGCGGAGCCGTTCGATCTCGACCTTTCCGATGAACTTACTGACCCACTCGCCAGCGGTCGGCTCTTTGGTCTTCAGCCAAATGCTGGTTGCCGGTTGGGACAGCATGACTTCAGCCAGGTGACCGTAAAGGTATTCGAGTTGAGCCTTTCCTTGGAAACCTAGAATCACGGGGTTGTTACTCTTCCGATTTTCCGTAATCGCGGTATGCAGTTGGGGGAGTTTTTGCAGACTCGCCAACTCGTCGATCACGAACCATGCCCGCTTCTGGCCCTGCTTCGGCTCGTTTAGCAGACGCAAGACGAGCAGGTCGATCCATAGACTTTGAAGCGGTCGAAGTGCCTCACGTTCTGCCGGGAGTGAAGTAATGAAGATCCAGCCCTGCCGCGTCTCGGCCCACTCTGTAGCCGACCACTCGCCATTCCCGTCGCCCTTGTTCGGCAAGAGGCGAAGGCTGTCGGCGACGAGTCCAAGCGAGCCAAGAACTCCAGCACGCTGTTGGTGCGCCCTCGGGTCAATTAGGTGAGCGTGCTCTGTTCCTTTCAGCCTTCGGTCGATCTCCTGTGGGTCCGACATCCACTTCACCAACTCCTCTGGCGTCGGGCCATAGGCCATCAGGAAAGCGAAGATCTTCTGAGGGGACTCGATGAAGAATTCACCCTTCTTGTCCTGCGGCGGCTGGAAGAGGGACACCGCTAGAGCCTTCGCCTCGGAGCGTCGGCGGAGTTCTTCAGATGGTCCCCAATAGGGGCACCGCTTATCGAGCGGATTCAGGATAACGTCGCCGTTTTTCGGGTCATAAAAACGTTTGACGAACTCCCGAGCGGGGTCGTAGACGATCGCGGAATCGCCACGATGCTTTATCTGCCGAAGGATTTGGAGCATGATCATAGTCTTGCCGGCCCCGGTATCTCCGATGATCTGCATGTGCTGGGCCTCCGCCCGCTGCGGTATGCGGATCATTGTCTTCATTTCGTTGGTTTTAATGCCTATGCCATCTCCTGCGACCCTGTCGTTGAACTCCCTCGGAGTCATCATCTCGGGGCCTTTCAGTCGTCGTCCATATCTCAGCGCCTTGCGTCGTCGAACGTCCTTGGCGATGGAAAACGGGAGCTGGATGACCAGTGATAGCAGACCGAAAAGCAGCGGGAGCTTGTACAGATCGAAAAGGCCGGCGCCGCCATATACGGCACTCCTGAGATAGGCGCTCAAGGACGCGTCGGTATAGCTCTGTTCCGGGGCCAGGTAAAGGACTGTATAGCCGTGCTGCAAGGCGGGCTGCGATAGCGCGACCGGGACCGGCTTGCCACCCGGTTGCGGCGTCGTGCCGTCCGTCACGTCGATGTTCGTCGCCAGACGCGGTTGAATTCCGCGAGCGCCCACCATGAGCATCCGGTAGTTGTCTTTGCGGGTCGCTCCGATTGCACCCGCAACGCTCGATCGGATGTAGATCGGCGTATAGAAACGCTGCAACGGGCTGTTGCCAAAGGTGAACCGACAGTAAAGAAAAAGTCCGGAAAAAACGAGCGCCATGAATACCGCCCCGTACGTGTAAATCGGGCTGTGCGGCGGCCAGATAATGGATTCCTTGCGTCCCCACTTTGTCGTTGCCATCGCTATTTCCTTCCGGCGGAAGCGGCCAGCTTTCCGGCGAGGGCGTGCTTGGCCTCGCTGATTTCGTCGAGCAGTTTGTCGAACGCCTCCGGCGTGAGTCTCTGGCCTGCGGCCAGAGGCCGCAGCACGTTTACCAGGAGCAAGCGAACCCCAAGAATTTCCGCAAGAAATGGATCGTTGGCCGAGTCTCCGCGCAGTTCCCGGAGGATCACATCCCGCATCCATTCGCTCCGTGCCATGCCTTTTGCAGTCGCGAGCTGATCGAGGAGCTGAACCTCCTGTTGGGTCAACTTGAGGCATACCGTTGCATTCCGGAAAAAAGTCTTGCTCTGTATTCTTTGCGAGTCGTTTTGTTGGGCAAGTAAGGGCATCTGGAGTGCCTCAAGTGCGGTATACCGACGTATACCCGCATTTCACAAGTGTTCCGTTATGTGCACGTTTACCGTGGTATACCTGCACGACCCTCGAAGGGGTGGAGTGTCAAAATTCTTCCGGTGCGAAGCACCGTTTTGGCATCACCACGAAATTGAACGGAGGATCATGCCTTCACAGCTCGCGCAGAAGGCGTGGACTCCACCCCGGCTACCAGCTTCTTTGCAGGCTCCTCGGCTGACCCATTGCTCGGACCTTTACGAACACGCAAAGTGGACGCCACCTGCTTAGCCTGTGGCGTCTTCAGGAAGTCCTGGAAGTCACGGTCTTTGGAGAAGACATAATTGAGCGCCTTATCCACAACATCGTCGGCAGATGCGCGGATGAAGGCGGCGTACTGATCGACCTGCGTGGCGGTGGTCTCATCCAGCCGAACAGAGGCACAAATGTGGCGGCTCTGGTTGATCTCAAGCAGTGGCATGTGGGTTCTCCTTTATAGGTAGTGGAATCAAGGAATCTTTCAGCGCAGAATTGGTTAGCAAGTCAGCAGCAATAGGCGCTGTACTCCGTGCCGATGCTGTGGCATGTTGTACCTCGAAGACGGGCTCAATAAGGAAGCGTTTCACGTCGCGGTCATAGCCGCGAAGCGCAAGCACCTCGCGGACAACGCGGCGGCCTGGCTGACGTTCAACATGGACGACAAAATCGACAGCTTCTGCGATCTCGGCTTCGGTGTCGGCGAACGTGCTTTGTGCGTGACTGCGCATCACGAGATTGGCGAAACGGTGAAGGGCTTTCTCCGCCGAGTTGGCGTGGATCGTAGCCATTGAACCCGCATGGCCCGTGTTGAAGGAATCAAGCAGCGTTCGTGCCTCGATTCCGCGAACTTCCCCGAGAATGATGCGGTCCGGTCGCCAGCGGAGAGCGGACTTTAGAAGGTCGTCGAAAGTTATCTTGGCCTTGAACGTATCAGTCTGGCATTCCGTCGGCAGAATGTTCGGCTTCTGGATCTGAAGTTCGGAGGTGTCCTCGATGACAACGAGGCGATCCTGTTCGGGAATAAAGTCGGCCAGTATTCGCAATAGCGTGGTCTTGCCGGTACCGGTTCCGCCACTGATAAGGAGCGTCTTACCGCTGCGAATCTGCTCGGCTAAGAAGTCCGCAAGCACCCGCGTCAGCGTGCCGCGAGCGATCAGATCATCAACTGTGTAATGGCGGCTGGTGAATTTCCTGATGATGAGCGCAGGTGTACATCGCACAACGGGCGGGATGACTGCCGCCAACCGACTCCCGTCAGGGAGTTGTGCGTGCAGGAGTGGGTTGTCCTCGTCGAGCTTCTTGCCCAGTTGATTAGCAATAACTTCGAGGCCGGTTTGTAGCTTGCCGGCGTCGAACGAAATGTTCTGCTCTTGTAACATGATGCCGTCGCGTTCGTACCACCACGAGGCATCTGGGTTGCCCATGATTTCGCTGACGCTTTCGTCAAGCAACAGCGGCTCAATGGGCCGAAGGAATGGAAGGATCAATTCGAAGCTCATAGTGGGAACCTCACAGCGATGGAAGCCCAGCGGCTAGCTGAGCTTCCGAGAGTGAAGAGCAAGGGCCTATGCGGCCGTTTCCTCCTGGGGCGTTTCCTCGTGCTCCTGATCTTCCGGGGCGGCCTCTTCAGCGCGGTCCAGCTTCAGGATTGAAGCGACGCGAATCTCCCAGACGCGCTGCTTCGTGTCCGTCTTCTTGCTCTCGTACTCCCGGCTGCGCAGTTCGCCTTCCACCTGGATATGCGCGCCCTTGGTGAGCGTCTTGGCGAACTCCGAGAGCTTGCCGAAGACAACGCAACGGTGCCATTCGGTGTGCGAGATGTACTTGGCGTCCTTCTTGTAGGAGGACTTGGTTGCCAGCGAGAGTGTCGTGAAGCTGCGGTTGTTGTTGCTGCGAACTTCTGGGTTGCTGCCGAGGAAGCCGATGAGGGTTACTTTGTTCTGGTACATGATCGTGTCTCCGTTTGTTGAATTCGCCCGTTGTTGCTCGGGTCACACTGGGCGGAGCTTAGCGAGCGGGCCCGGCTCCCAAGTGCCGAAGGTCTGCTTTCTGGGAGGGGCCCGAAAGAAGTTTGAGCGGCGTTCTTTGCCGTGGTTCTCAAGCTTGTTTTGGGAGGAACCGAGACCCCGAAGGGGCGCGCAATGCGAAGCAGAAGACCGAGTGCCGCCGGGCGCCGGAAAGGTCCCGAAGCTGTGACCGAGCAAAAGACGGGATACATAACGGCAGACACGCACCAGAGCAAAGTTGTCATTTGCACACTGGCTGCGGAAGTTCACAGCAATTGCAGTGCAATTCGAGCGGCAAGGTCCGCCGTAGGAAGGACGCAATTCGCCACCGTAGTTGGCGGTCGAAAGGCTCTGGTTCGCCGACTCCACCGGACACGAGGACAGGTGGGAGAAGTGAGCCGGATTAGCAGCATGAAAGGACATGAATAAGTCTCTGGGCAGGTCGATGAATCCCTAGCTGAATGCCTGGTCGGCCCGGAATCGCACGATGGTCAAACCGAGGGGGTTCACGGCAAGCTCATTGTTTTTCACATTCTCGCGGAAGACATAGGTAACGCTGGCTGTCCATCGCTCCCGCTTGAGTTCGCTGTGATCCGCGGGGTTGGTGTACACCTTCTCGAATTCGATGCGTGCCGAATACGGAGACTGTCGCAGGTCGTCGAGGATCACGTTCTTGATGTCCACATCGACATACGGTAGCGTGCTGTCCTTGATGTAGTTCTGAATGCTGTTGTCCGTGTGTTCCTGATCGATCACGGCGCGTTGCACGTCGCTATTGAGGAAGTAGAGCGACTGCGTTTGATCACGTTCGATCGTGAAACGATTGCGGCTGAAATACAGTTCCGCCCAGCGGGTGAGGTAATACTTGTTCTCCGCTTCCTGCGGGCGATACTGAAAGTTGCGATAGTCAATCGCTTCCGCGTGGCCCACGTCGTTAATGCGCACGATCATTGGGTGGATGTTGGCAAGCGCCGTCTGGCTCTTATACGTGAGTGCAGCCAAACTGACACAGACACCGGCGAGCACGAGAATCGTCACTTTCAAGTAGGTATTCATCACCAACGGGTCGCCGTATTGCTCCAGGTAACGCTCTGCGGCACGCGTGATTTCCGGGGTCGCTTCAGTTTCCATATTCGTTGTTTCCGTTCTCATCTGTGACCTCGTTTCTTTTGCCGTTTACATCGCGGCCCGTATCGCCATCATCGCCATAGCCATGCCCCCGCCGTGCCCGCCAGTACCGCCAGTGAATAAGCTGTGCGTCATGGTCGGAATCTTGAAGAGGATGTAGATGTTGACCAGTACAAGAAGGATCAGAAGGGGCAGGGTCTGAACCATCGTTGAAGGATCTGACATGCTCTGGCCAAGTTGGATGTAGTAGTTGGTCAGAACATGAGATAGAACATTCAGAGTGGCTGCGGCGACG
>DASQGJ010000053.1:0-15858 GCA_035632675.1 Candidatus Dormiibacterota bacterium | reverse complement strand
ATCCGCCCTGCGGCGCAGAAGGTTGGAATCCAGAACCGATTCGGATGGCATACTTTCCGGCACACGTACTCGACTCTGCTAAGAAGTGTCGGAACCGAGTTCAAGGTAATGCAGGAGCTGCTGCGGCATTCGTCATTACGTTCAACGTTGGACGTTTACACGCAGGCAATTACTTCGGCCAAACATGCAGCGCAGGCCGCCGTTATGTCGTTGGTCATGTCTTCCGATTACAACGGAGGATCACCGTCAATCGCAAGCGACGGCGCGTCAGCGTAAGCGCATGAATTAGGGCACAGAAGGGCGCGAACCGCGCCCTATTCGCGCCTTCGATGGTTTTAAGGAAATTGTGCTAAGTCTTTTGAAAAGAATGGCGGGGACGACGAGACTCGAACTCGCGACCTCTGCCGTGACAGTTAGCGGGTTATGAGTACTTTCAACGACATGGAAGAGCACGGACGGCACCCGAAGTCATTGGAAGTACGTGGTAGACAACGTTATTGTGTATCGCGATGTGTATCGCGGTTCGGGACCCAATATTCCCTGGACCAGAACCCAAGGGGAGGGCCAACAGAACCGAATTCTTGACTCGCACGTCTAATAGCCCGTAAGCTCAAATGAGCATGGTGGGCAAAAAACTATTCTTATTGCTTGCGGTAGGGGCTCTGGTGCTCCTGCAGTTTACCGACTGCATGGCCGCCATGACGCCGGACCAGCAGAGCATGAAGTGCTGCGGGTCCATGCAATGCACGCGAGCTAATCAAAGCCACGATTGTTGCAAAAGGATGGTTTCCGAGCAAAGCCCTAACATGCTTCCCGCTGGGCACGTCTCGCTTCATCCGCCTAACGTGGTGCTTGTTGAATCGCTCGTATCGTTTGAAATAGCCCGAGTGCCTTCGTTGCCGTCCGGCGTGGTCGAAGCTCCGCAACATTCTCCTCCAGAGCTTTACACTCTTCACGCCTCCCTTTTGATTTAGACCCACCTATTGGTGTGCGTCCTGCACACCTCATTTCTATTTGTGTCCCCAATTGGTGTCTCGTGCTGGTGAGTTGGCACTCACAGCGCGAACCGTCGTCCACAACTTCGAATCGACCGGAACTCTCAGGCTTCTCAGGAGGCGAATAAAATGTCCGTATTGCGCGGTGAAAAACCGCAAAGTGTATTCTTTGTGATCCGCATTTTCTGCCTTACTGTACTTCTCGGTTTTTTCACTCAAGTACCGAGAGCCCTCGGGCAAGAGCAAACCGTCCGGTCGGTTCAAGGTGCCTCGCCTCCGCAGCAACATTCGCATTCTGAAGCGGTCGCTTTGCTACAAGATTTGTTAACCGAGGCGGAGCAGAACAATCCCCAGATTCAAGCAGCACGCCTAAGTTGGCAGGCCGCGAAGCAGGTTCCTTCACAAGTCTCAACGCTTCCCGATCCCCAATTCAATTTGCAGCAAGTCAATGTCGGAAGCCCAAGACCTTTCGCTGGATATACAAACAGCGACTTCGCCTACGTCGGCCTCGGGGTAACTCAGGACCTTCCCTATCCAGGAAAACTGCGGCTCAAAGGCGAGATGGCGAAACGGGATGCTGACGTAGTACAGCAGCAATACGAATCCGTACGCCGCTCAATCCTGGCCGGAGTCAAATCGGCATACTTCCAGCTTGCCTATCTGTCCACGACGCTAGGGATTCTTGAGAGCGACGGAGAACTCCTCCGGCAGGTTGAGAAAGCAGCGGACGCGCGCTACCGCTCGGGGATGGGAAACCAACAAGACCTGCTGCGAGCGCAACTCGAACAGACCAAACTGCTCCGCGAAATCACCATGCACCATCTAGAAGCGGCTAAGTTACAGGCGCAGATCAAGCAGTACCTCAACCGCACGCAGTCTTCGCCCGACGTAGAACCCTCCGAACTGTCCGAGACACCGCTTCCCTTGACCTTCGAGGAGCTCCTGTCCGCCGCGAAAGCCCAAAACCCAGAGATTTCTGGCGCTGAGAAGATGGTTGAGAAGCAGAAACTGCAAGTCGATCTTGCCCACAAGGATTTCTACCCGGACTTCAATGTCCAATACATGTGGCAACGCACTGACCCGACTCAATTTCGCGCCTACTATATGCTCAGCTTCGGCGTGCGCGTTCCAATTTATCGAAGCCGCAAGCAACGTCCCGAACTAGCCCAGGCGGAAGCTGAGCTGAATCGC
The DNA here is from genome assembly GCA_035632675.1 of Candidatus Dormiibacterota bacterium. Taxonomy (GTDB): domain Bacteria; phylum Acidobacteriota; class Terriglobia; order Terriglobales; family Acidobacteriaceae; genus Sulfotelmatobacter. Next base: position 13,672 of record DASQGJ010000053.1, on the reverse strand, counting down.
TCCCGCAGCGAGTCAGAACTTCAGTCGCAACAAGTCGCCTTTGAACTTCGGAGCGAATACGAAACCGAGCAGAAAACCACCGAGTTGCTGAAAATTTATCGCGAAGGGCTTCTGCCACAGGCACGGGCGGGGTTCCAGGCGGGAATCGCAGCTTACCAAAACAATCGTCAGGACTTTCAGGCACTGCTGGCTTCGTTTCTCGATGTCCTCCATTTAGACGAGGAGTACTGGAAAAGCATCGCTGAACGTGAGACGGCATTGGCGCAGCTCGAACAACTCACCGGTCTGTCATTGCGCGAGGAAGGGGCGAAAAGATGAAAACCTATCGCACAGGATTCTTGCTCGCTTTGATCGGAAACGCGGTCCTTGCCGTGATCTTGGTTGGATTGTGGCTGCACTATCGCTCTGCCAAGCCGATGGCAAATGCCCAAACGAAACAGGCGAATTCTTCCGCGCAGGATTCTATGGCCACCTCGATGGCAAAACCCCCTGCTTCGACGGAAGCGGCGCTGGTTCCGGTGCAAATCTCGCCGCAACGGTTGCAGAGCATCGGAGTAAAGACCGGCGAGGTCCAAAGAAAATTGGTCGAAGACGAGATTCGCACCACAGGCAGTGTTGCAGTAGACGAAAGGCGACTGGCTTACGTCCAAGTGCGGTTCTCCGGCTATATCCAAAAAGCCTTTGCCGATGCCACGTATCAATACGTTCGCAAGGGACAGCCCCTGTTCACAATTTACAGCCCCGATTTAGTGGCAACCGAACGCGAGTATTTAGTGGCAAGGGAAAATCAGCAACAGGTGGCACAGAGCACGGTGCTCGGTGTGGCCTCTAGTGCAGCATCGTTGCTCGACGCGGCTGCCGAGCGTCTCAAGCAGTGGGGTGTGCCGCAAAAAGAAATCGCCCGGCTCGAATCAACCGGTCAGGTGCAGCAGGAACTAGAAGTCGATTCGCCGGTCTCTGGGTACATCACTGAGCGTAATGCTCTCCCGAGTATTGCCGTTCAGCCGGAAATGCGCCTCTACACCATCGCGGATCTTTCGACCGTTTGGGTTCAGGCCCAGGTCTTCCAGAACGATCTCGAACGCACAAAGGTCGGCGCTCCGGCAACGCTCACCGTGAATACTTATCCGGGCCGGACGTTCACTGGCCGTGTGGACTTTATCTACCCGCAGGTGGATATGGATACGCGGACGGCTAAAGTGCGCGTTGTTTTTTCCAACCCCGGATTGCAACTCAAACCCGGCATGTTCGTCAACGTGAGTCTGAAGGTTCCGATGGGGAGCCAACTTGTTATCCCTGCCACCGGCGTCCTACAGTCCGGCACTCGCGAGATTGTTTTTGTGGAGCGCAGTGACGGTTACATCGAGCCGCGCGAGGTGCAATTGGGCTCACGCGTGGGCGACAATTTTATCGTATTGAAAGGATTGAAGGCAGGTGAGCAAATTGTTACCTCCGCGAACTTCCTGATCGATTCCGAGAGCCAGCTTCAAGCCGCGCTCGGTTCGTTTGTTCCACCTCCACCTGGCGCGGGAGCGGCGTCGGCAATGAATGCTCCTCAAGCAAATGTCGAATTGAGCTCCGATCCGACTCCGCCTCATAAGGGCAGCAACGTATTCCGCGTGAAGCTCACCGACGCAAACGGAGCGCCACTTTCTGGGGCAGAAGCTAGCGTGACGTTCTCAATGCCGGCGATGCCCGCTATGGGCATGGCGGCGATGCGCATACCTGTCACTCTCAGCGACAAGGGCAATGGCCTCCATGAAGGTTCGGGACAGCTTGAAAGCGGCGGAACGTGGCAAGTCACGATCATCGTAAGAAAGAATGGCAGGGTCGTAGCGACCAAGCAACTGAGCGTGAATGCCACAGGAGGGATGTAGCATGATCTCCCGATGGATTGATTGGTGCGCGCGCAATCGCTTTCTTGTTTTCACAGGGACGCTATTGCTGGTGCTGGTAGGAATCTGGGCTCTGGGTCACATTCCGCTCGACGCGTTGCCAGATATTTCCGACGTGGAAGTGATTATCCATACGCCTTGGTCGGGTCAGCCCCCTAGCATTATCGAAGACCAGGTCACTTACCCCATCGTCACGACCCTTCTCGCCGCACCGCATGTAAAGGCCGTGCGAGCACAAACGATGTTTGGGGACTCCTACGTCTTTGTGGTGTTTGAAGACACAACAGACTTGTACTGGGCACGGTCGCGTGTCTTGGAGTATATGCAACAGATCACGGGACGTTTGCCAGGGGGCGTCCATCCTGTCATCGGGCCGGACGCGACTGGCGCGGGATGGGTCTATGAATACGCGCTCGTGGACCACAGCCATCAACGCAGTCTAGCCGACTTGCGCAGTCTTCAAGATTGGTATGTGCGCTACCAACTCGAAACGGTTCCAGGAGTCGCCGAGGTAGCCACCATTGGCGGATTCGTGCGCCAGTACCAGGTCAACCTCGATCCCGACAAACTTCGAGCCTATGGCATCCCTCTCTCGACGGTCATCGAAAGAGTTCGAGCAAGTACGAACGAAGTTGGTGGACGCCTGCTTGAAATGGGCGGGGCCGAATACATGATTCGCGGACTCGGCTATCTGCATTCGCTAAACGATTTAGAAACAGTGCCTGTTGCAACCAAGAATGGCACTCCTGTACTCGTCCGAGACTTGGGAACGGTCACGTTTGGCCCAGACATTCGGGAAGGCGTCGCAGAATGGCAAGGCGAAGGAGAGACAGTGGGGGGAATTATCGTCATGCGCGACGGTATGAACGCCCTAACGGTCATTGACGGCGTCAAGAAAAAGCTTGCGGAGATGAAGCCGTCCTTGCCCCCCGGCGTTGAGGTCGTCTCCGCGTATGACCGCTCTGGATTGATTCACGCATCCATCGAAACGTTGCAACGCGACTTGCTCGAAGAGGCGATCATCGTCAGTATCGTGATTGTCATCTTCCTATTCCATTTCCGCTCGGCGTTGATTCCGATTTTGACGCTGCCTATCGCAGTAGTCGCAGCCTTCATCCCGATGTACTACCTCCATGTCACGTCGAACATCATGTCGCTCGGCGGTTTGGCCCTAGCGATTGGCGTCCTCGTGGACGCCGCTATCGTGATGGTCGAAAACGGATACCGGCAGCTTTCGGAGCACCAATCCTCCGAATCCGCGCCTCTTCCCGAGGCACGGAGACGGAAAATCCTGTTGGATTCAGCGAAACAGGTTGGTCCGGCCATTTTCTTCTCACTGGTGATCATCGTAGTTTCCTTTCTGCCCGTCTTTTTGTTGGAAGCCCAGGAAGGACGAATGTTTCGCCCCCTCGCGTGGACGAAGACGCTGGCCGTTGGATTCTCGTCCGTACTAGCTATCATCCTGGTGCCCGTACTAATGGTGCTGTTCATCCGAGGGCGACTGACACCTGAATCGCGGAATCCAATTTCAAGAATCACTCAAGCTCTCTATTTGCCAGTCTTGCGGCTCTGCTTGCGTTTCCGCAAGACGACCTTGTTACTAAACCTCCTCTTTCTGATCGTCACGCTACCGCTCGCGCTTCATATCGGTAGTCAATTCATGCCGCCCCTCTTTGAAGGTTCGGCTCTCTACATGCCGACAGCTTTGCCCGGAATCTCCATTGGCCAAGCGTCCCAACTGCTCCAAGAACAGGACAGAATCATTCGCACGTTCCCTGAAGTCGAGACCGTCTTTGGTTCTATCGGGCGATCCGACAGCGCGACCGACAATGCTCCCCTCGATATGTATGACACGACGGTCATGCTCAAGCCGCGCACTCAGTGGCGACCGGGCATGACTTACGAACAGCTCATTCAGGAAATGGATGCGAAACTCCAGTTCCCTGGCTTGTCTAACACCTGGACTATGCCGGTCGAAAACCGCCTTGATATGGAGCTAACGGGCATTAAGACGCCCCTTGGTTTGAAGATTCAGGGTCCAAATCTGGATGGCATCCAGCAAGTTGGCGCGCAGGTACAACAAATCCTCTCAGCCATTCCTGAGATGCGCTCCATTTTTGCTGAGCGGGTTTCGCAAGGGTTTTATCTCAACGTCGAAGTGAACCGCGCGGAAGCGGCTCGCTACGCTCTGACAATTGCCGAGGTGCAGCAGGCAGTAACTTCTGGAATAGGCGGCGAAATGATCGCCGAAAACGTCGAGGGCCGTGAGCGGTATCCCGTGAATGTTCGGTATAGCCGCGACTTCAGGGACAACGTGGAGGAGTTGCGCCACGTCCTGATTGGCACACCTTCCGGCGCGCAGATTCCGATCTCCGAAGTGGCGAGAATCTCGTTTTCTCGTGGCCCTTCGATGATCCGCGATGAAGACGGCGCGCTGACCGGCTACGTTTACATCGATCTCAACACGAAGGACTACGGCGGTTTCGTGACTCATGCGAGCAATCTGCTCAACCAAAGACTCGCTCTCCCTCCTGGCTTTACCTATAAATGGGCGGGTGAATACGAGTTTGAGCTGCGCGCAAAAGAGCGCTTGCAACTCATCCTTCCAATCGTATTTCTTGTCATCTTCGTGCTGCTATATATGGTGTTTCACTCCGTCGCCGAAGCCGCCGTCCTCATTTTTCCTACGATCTACGCTCTTACTGGCGGCCTCATTCTTCAGCGGCTTCTTGGCTACAACTTCAGCGTCGCCGTGTGGGTCGGCTACATCGCTCTGTTCGGAATCGCCGTCGAAACCGGCGTCGTGATGGTCGTGTATCTCCACGAAGCCTTGGATCGTCGCCTCAAGTCGAGTACCGTGCTGCGTCACGAGGACATCGAAGCAGCTGTAATCGAAGGTGCCGTCCATCGCCTGAGACCAAAATTGATGACGGTCTGCGTTGTTCTCGCCAGCCTGATCCCCATCCTGTGGGAAACAGGGGTTGGCTCAGATGTCATGAAGCCAATTGCCGCTCCCATCGTGGGAGGCATGATCACCTCCACGATTCACGTCCTGATTCTAGTGCCGGTGTTCTTCGCGTTGATGAAGGAGCGCGCGCTACGCCGAGGTACACTGCAACCAAGAGGAACATATTCCGGCACGGAGTAATGTGTTGGTCGCGAATCGAATCATCGGTGCTGCTCGATTGCGTCGAGGTGAGATTGTCAATTCGGATGGTTGCGGGTATCTGGAAATTATTGAAAACAACATAACTTTTGGTTGCGCAGGCCCGATACGTACGAATAGACAATTTTTGAGCATACCGTTCCGCAGCGAATTGGTTCACGAGGCTGCCTAAGTCCTCTATTTGCAAGCAATGCGGAATGAAGGCGTCCACGTGGCTTTGCCAGCTTCCATCGCCGCTATTCACTTGATATCGTGGAAGAGGTCAGTGCACTCTTCCTCGGAGTCGCACTCGACGAGTGGGGATCAAAAAATGAAGATCAGCGCTATCGCAAATGTCCTACAAAAGGCAACGTCTGATATGCGAGCATTCGCAGCTAGGAATGATGACCCAGACCTTCCTGAGCAAGTCGTATTGCCCTTCATCATAAACTTCCTGACTGATAAACGGCTTCGAAGATTGTCGGCAGCCGGCCCAAGTGGTCGTCTCACAAGTGCAGACGCGCCGTCAGAGACTGCGCTTCCCCGACAGCCCATGCCGTGACAGCGCTGCGGGATTAGGTTTTACAACAACTTGGAAAGACACGCGGGGACTGCCAAACGCAGCAAGTCATATAAGACATCGCATTTTGCGGGTTGGGTTGTGGGTTGGAAAAAATCTTTGTAATTGTCGAAGGACGCTGCTTTTCCCCGGCAGCGATCTGTTGCTAAGAACAGGTTCCCTGCGCCACAGCATATATTCTGTACGCTTGACGTAACGCGTAAATACTGATATCTTGGAGCACTAGGTGATAGTGAGCTATCGGGACAAGCGAACCAGAGACTTCGCTGCCGCAAAACGTGTAAAGGCGTTTTCTGGCTTTGAACGGGCGGCACGTCTCAAGCTTGATCGTCTGGAGGCTGCTACATCGATCCGCGATCTCGCCGCCCTACCGGGGAATCGCTTTGAAGCGTTGGTCGGTGACCGCAAGGGCCAATACAGCATCCGAATTAACGATCAATGGCGGATTTGCTTCGAATGGGCGGACGGAGCGCCTGGACCATCGAACATAGAGATCGTTGACTATCACTAGGAGCGTACAAGATGGCAGTCACTGCTATTCACCCTGGCGAACACCTCGCCGAAGAACTGAAAGCACTCGATATGAGCGCGGCAGAACTTGCACGACAACTCGACGTGCCGACGAATCGCGTCACACAAATCTTGAACGGAACACGTGCCATCAGTGGCGACACCGCACTACGCCTGGCTCATTTCTTTGGCACGAGTGCTGAGTTTTGGCTGAATTTGCAAAGCCTCTACGACCTGCGGCTCGCTCAGGCGAAGGCAGGCAAATCCATCAAGGCGCTTCCCAGACTAAAGCGAAGCGATCTTGTTCACGCGTGATAAGTTTCGCAGACGTGACGAATGGGAGTGAACACCGGGCTTGCCCCGATTGCTGCTTACTTTACGCACACGGTTATGAGCCAGACGAAAGATATTGAGAAGGTCTGTCAACTATCAGGTCTCGGTTCAATAAGTACATGGGATGTATCAAAGCACTTTTGCGGAGGCTCTCCGGTAATCCGGAATTAGTCACTTCGCCCCTGCGTGTTCGGCATCTTGGCTATGATTCCGACCACGGCGATTCCTGCGAAGATGGCACCTGCCGTGAACGTCGCGCCAGGACCGACGACCGTCCAGAACCAGCCTGCTACGACGCTAGCCACTAGCAAAGCCGCGCCGGTAATCAGGCTGTATAGACCAAAAGCTGTGCCACGCAAATGCGGTGGCACCTCGTGAACCACCAGGGTTGAGAGTAGACCCTGAGTCGCTCCCATATGCAGACCCCAGAAAGCTGCACCTACGAGCACCTGCCAGACCGTTCCTGCCGTCGCTAGAACGAGATCGGCCACCATCAGGAAACCGATCCCGAACAGAAGCAACGTGCGTCGGCTTACCCGGTCCGACAAATGGCCGAACGGATAAGCGGCGGCCGCGTAGACCACATTCATCGTCACGAGGACAGCGGGAATGAGCGCAATCGCCATGCCGACATGTCCGGCGGCGAGCAACAAGAAGGCCTCGCTGAATCGAGCCAGGGTGAGAACGGTCGCAACGCCTATGAGCCACCAAAAACTCGGCTTGAGTAGCGCGAGTTCTAACCGACGAATCGGGAAGCGGCGCCTCTCGATGGAGCGGACAGCCTCCGGCTCTTGAACGCCGTATACGATTAGGAGGACGGCGAAAAAGGCAGGTATGATCGCGACCCAGAACACGAACCTGAAATTGTCGCTGCTTGCCGCCATGAGCAGCATCGCGAGCAGCGGGCCTACAAACGCGCCGACAGTATCCAGAGACTGGCGGAGGCCGAAGGCGGTTCCACGCAGATCGACCGGAGTCACGTCGGCGATCAAGGCATCACGAGGCGCACCGCGAATGCCTTTCCCGATCCGGTCGACAAAGCGTGCGATGAGCACCACACCCACACCCCTCGCCATCGGAAACAGGGGTTTCGTTACCGCCGCAAGACCATAGCCGAGCAGGACGAGCGGCTTCCGCTTCCCGATCCAGTCGCTGATCGCGCCGGAAAAGATCTTCGTGATGGAGGCAGTCGCCTCGGCAATGCCTTCGATGACCCCAACCGACAGAGCGCTCACGCCCAGTACCGTTACGAGGAACGCCGGAAGGAGGCTGTGGATCATCTCCGACGAGATATCCATGGATAGGGAGACGATCCCGAGTGCAATGACTGTGCAAGGGACCGCACGCATACGCGCGCTCCTCGACGGCGCGTCGGGTTTCTGTTCGGGTACCGGATTCATAGTTCGGTCCGCTCTCGGTGTGGCGTCCCCCACTAATTCGGACCATCTTCCCGCCTTAACGTTTCGTTTGCAGTGCGATACGTCTACTCGTTTGACATTGGTACCATATCTACGGAACTGGCCGACGCTTGGCTAGGCTGCTTTCTCCCTCGGATGCGTCCGAGTTGAGGTGATGGCAACTACAAGAGCAACGATACATCGCAAGTTCTACGGCACACTGACGTGTTTGCCGGCTATGCAAGGCCCGAAGAGTTTCGCCGCAAAGAAGCTCTTCTTGGCATCAGGTTTTGATTTGCGCCATTTGTTGCGCATTTAACCTTCTTCAAATCGCCTTTAGAAGAATGAATTTACGGGTATTTCCTCGCTAGGACTCTGCAGCACTGCCAGTTTGATGCTTCGCTGGTGGTGCCATCGCTTTTTCATACGATCTCAAGCTATCGGGATTCCTTGACGGCACGCCGCGCCGAGCGCGGAAGGCCTCCTTCACGAGCTTGAAGATGATGCGCCAATTTTGAGCTATCACCTTCACCCATGCGAAGCGACCCATCTGAGGGAAATAAATACCGCGAAAACAGAGACGCGCAACAAGTATGTTTATGCGATACCCCAGCGGCTTGTGCTCAAGCGAATCAACAGCCTTTGCGATTGCCTCTGGACTGTACGAACGAGCCCACCCGTACTTAACCTCTGCATGAGCCTCCGGGATGGTCATCTTCAGCGGCGTGTGCGCCATCTCAAACGGGATGAACTCCTGCCAGTGCTTTGGTCGCGTCAGTCGCCCGGCAGTCTCAAGCCGTTTGTAGAGCGGAGTTGCAGGCAAAGGAGTAAGCAAGCCGAAGATGGGCAAGCCCGGAGGCCAGGTGCGGATCTCCTGAAGCGTCCGCTCTGCCACGCCTGGCGTGTCGTTGTCCATGCCAAAAATGAAGGAGGTGATCGCATACACGTTGCGCTGGGCGAGCCTCTCAAGCACGGCTGCATACTCACCGGGCTTGTTGAATCCCTTGTTCGCAATGGCTAGATTTGCAGGGTCGATGGACTCCATGCCGATGAAGATCCACTTCCCCCCTGCGGCAGCAATGAGGTCAACGAGTTCCTCGTCGCGCAACAGATTGGCGCTGATCTGCGCAACCCAATGGACCTGGGCGTCGGCAGCGATAATGTCGCGGAGCAGCGATTTAGTGCGTTTGATATTGATGGCGAAGTTGTCGTCGATGAAAAAGACGGCAATCTGACCGCCTTCGCTTTTCGCCCGAGCCTTCAGCAGCAGCAGCTCTCTCACCACGCTTTCGTTCGTGCGGAAGCGGATCGAGTCGCCGAAAAAGCCGGTTACTGTGCAGAACTCGCACCCATAAGGACACCCGCGTCCGGACTCGACCGGAATGATGCGAAACGTGCCCCACCCACCTCCGAGACGCCGGAGCATAGGGGTCACGATTGTGGGGACCAAATTAAACTGATCGAGGTTTATCGTGTCCCACGGAATGGGAGGATATGGCTGGAGAGTTGGTTTACGCTCCTGGCCAAACTCATCAACAGGGGCGTACACATCCTTGAGCTGACCGCGTGCGGCATCCTCGACGATTCTTGGCCATGTTTGATCGGCTTCGCCGAGCGCGACAGCGTCCGCATGGCGCGGCCCGCCGTTTCGACCGAGGGCTTCGTCAGCCTCTTCCGTAACGTGAGGTCCGCCCATCACCACTGGCACACCAACCGCACGGATAGCATCGGCCATGCGGTACGCCTTGGCTATCATCCGGGTCATCGCACCGATTCCGACAAGTCCGATGTTGTGTTCGCGCACATACTGAGCGATGCCAGCTTCATCCATGGGTTGCGCGTTGCCATCGATCAGGAATACTTCATGGCCAGTCGGCGTCAGGGCTTGGAGCAGAAACATCCAAAGATGCGGCATGAAATTGCGTGTTACACCGTTGTCGGGGTTGTAAAGTAAAATTCTCATAGCCTCTTCTCCTGTTCCATTCCAGAACTCTGAAGTGGCAAACTCTTTGCTAAGACGATTCGTGCCTACATTTCAGGGATGATTCTTTCGAATCTCCCGTAACGAAGCGCAAGCGTCGGAAGAACTAACAAATTGAGTGCGGTCGAAGTGATTAGTCCTCCGAGAATCACGATGGCCATCGGCCCCTCGATCTCCCGACCGGGCGCTCCACTGCCAATCGCCAGAGGAAGCAAACCAAGCCCGGTGACGGTCGCAGTCATCAGGATGGGTGCTAGCCGCTCCGAAGCACCACGGATGGCAGCATCGAGCCCCCAACTCATCCCTTCAACGTTCACCAGGTGTTCATAGTGGGAGATCATCATGATGGAATTTCTGAGCGTAATCCCGAACAGAGTAATGAACCCGACCAACGGCCCCAACGAAAGTGTTCCGCCCATCGCGAACACGGTCAGGACTCCGCCCACAAGAGCGAAGGGAATGTTCGCCAGGACAAGTAACAGATTGCGGAAATTCATCATCACGATGGACAGCAGCATGAGAATTCCGAGGCCAGCGAGACCTGAATGGATCAATAGATCGCGACGGGACCGCGCCTGAGCCGCCGCAGTACCGCTGAACTCGACGTAGCTTCCGGGCAGCAAAGCAACCTGCGACAAAATCTGTTGCCTGGCGTCTTTAACAAAGGAATCTACAGGCACACCCGAGACGTTGCAGGTGATTGTCTGGACTCGCCTAGCGCCCCCATGCAGCACGATGTAGCGTCCCGAAGTTTCGTAAACGGTCGCAAGTTGTCCCAGGCCGACGTAATTTCCTGAAGGACTGCGCAAGGGAAGGGATTTTATTGCAGCCATACTCTTGCGATCTTCCGGAGGAAGGATCACGGAAACACCGAAGACCCGGTTCCCTTCATAGACCTGCCCGACCGTTTCGCCGCGATACGCCGTGCGAATCGCACCGAGGACGGAAACTGGATCGAATCCCCAACGGGCGACATCGGAAGGACGAAGTTGTATGGCCACCTGAGGCGTTCCCGGAGGCGATTGAATTTGAACTCCACTCGCTCCGGGCACCTTAGAGAGAATCCGCTGCACATCTTGCGCTTCCTGGTCCAGCGCGTTCAAATCGTAGCCGTAGATGTTGACCACAACGGGAACCTGATAACCCGAAAGCGTCTCCTCGATCCGCTCGGTCAGGAAGGTCTTCAATGAGAAATTCACTCCGGCAAATTGGCCCAGCGACTTTCGGATGGCGGCCTGAGCGAGTTCGTTCTCGTCGCCGCTTAGATTCGGTTTCAAGTCCACTTCAAATTCACTGTAGTGAGTTCCCCACACATCGGCGGATGCTTCTGCTCTCCCAACCCTCTGAGCGACCGAACGGACGTAAGGAATCTTTAGCAGCTCCTGGCTGACTTGACTGCCTATACGCAGCGACTCGTCGAGGGAGGTGCCGGGAACGGTCGACATGTGAAGGATGAAGTGTCCTTCCCGGAGTTCCGGCAGAAAGCTGGCGCTGAAAAACGGCACCATAGCCAAGCCGAGCAGGGTAACCAGCGTCACCGCAGCAATCACCAGGCGCGGAGCGCGCTCGACAGCCAGGAGAATCGAGCGATATCTCTCCTTGAGCCAGCGCACCACAGGCGGTTCCTGTTCCTTCAGTTCCCGTTTGCCGAGAAAGATATAGGAAAGGGCTGGCGTAACGCTCAGCGCCACCAGCAAAGAAGCGAGGATGGACAGGATGTACGCGACGCCCAAAGGAGCAAAGATTCGACCGGCGACTCCAGACATTGTCAGAATGGGGATGAAAACCAACGCAACGGCAAACGTCGCATAGACAACTGCACTGCGCACTTCAATGGAAGCATCGAAAACTACACGGAGGGCTGGTTTGGGGGTTTCCGACCGGCGATTCTCCCGCAGACGCCGGAAGATGTTTTCCACGTCGATGACTGCATCGTCCACCACTTCGCCTATCGCGATGGCGAGGCCGCCGAGAGTCATGGTGTTGAGCGTGAATCCCATTTGGCCCATGACCGTTACTGCTGCGAGCAAGGAAAGCGGAATGGCCGTGCACGAGATCGCCGCCGTACGGAAATCAAATAGGAACAGAAAAAGGATGACGACCACCAGAATCGCGCCAATGATCAACGAGGACCGAATGTTGGTTAGCGCCGTCTGAATGAAATTTGCGGGCCGGAACAGATCTGGACGTACTTGGACGCCTTCTTGATTCAGCGCGGGTCGTAAGCCTTCGAGCGCTTGTTCCACCGCGCCTGTCACTTCCAAAGTGTTCGCCCCGTACTGTGCTTCCACCATCAGGATCACGCCCGGCTTCCCACCGATGGAAGCCGCGCCGAACGGGGGCTCGGGAGCCTCGATGACGTGTGCTACCTGCCCCAAAATTACGTTCGCCCCGTTTTCGTGAACCAGCACAGTGTCGGCGAGCTGCGTTGGCGTAAGGCTTTGGCCCTCGCTCTGAAGAACCAGGCGCTGGTTGCCCGTGTCGATATATCCGGCTCCGCTGATCCCGGTGGCTCGACGCGCGGCGTTCAGCACATCATCCACCGTCAAGCTGTACTGAATCAGGCGTTCCGGGATGAATTGAAATTGGTATTGCTTGACCTCTCCGCCGAAGACGGTCACGTTAGCGACACCTGGCACGGCCAGCAGTCGTAACCGCACGGTCCAGTCAGCGACGGTTCGCAACCGCATCTGAGAAAGCTTGTCTGAGGTCAGGCCGATCCCCGAAACGATACTGGTTGAAGATGTGAGAGGGGTCATGATGGGCGACTTGACCCCCTGGGGAAGCTGCCCTGCCAATGTCGCCAAACGTTCAGCCACAACCTGGCGTGCTCGGTACAAATCGGTCCCAGATTGAAAGGTGACTGTCACTACCGACAACCCTTGTATGGAGCCGGAGCGGAGTGACTCGATCCCGGAAACGCCGTTAGTCGCAATTTCGACGGGGGTCGTGACCAGCAGTTCGACCTGTTCCGGCGAAAGCCCAGGAGCCTCGGTCTGGATCACGACAAGTGGCGGCGCAAATTCTGGGAAGACGTCGTACTTTGCGTTGGCAAGCGAGTACAGACCGTATCCGAGCAATGCGAACCCGAGAGCGATCACGATGCCGCGAAAACGAAGTGAAAAACGAACAATTGCATTCAGCATCTACCGTTCCTTCTCACTTGGTTTCTTCGCCGCCGACCTGAATATGTGAGCGGAATTCTTCAGAGAGGAGCTGTTGTGGCCCGCTCACGACCACTCTTTGTTCCGATACGAAGTTTTTCGTCACGAACCATCCGTTCTCTACTGGCATTTCTGTTAGAACTTCACGACGGACAAACTTGTCTGGTGCGACCTGCACGTAAGCCCATGCCTTCCCTTGCCACCACACAACCGCCAACCGTGGGATCACAACTCCGCGTGCAGAAGCTCCGGCAGGCAGTAGAACGAGCAAGCTCATCCCCGAAATCAGATCAGGGTGCCTGGGCGTGACATACACGAAGACTGGGGCTTGAATCCGGGGGTCCAGCCACGGAAGGGGCCCTACAAGCTTTGCCGATAGAATCTTTCCAGCCGCAGTTTCAATCGAGGCTCGCTGCGGTGCCGGGATATCGGAAGCTGCTGGAAGGGTGACCTGGATCAACACATTTTCTTGCCGGACTAACCGATGAAATTCTGGTGACCCGCTGAGCAACCAAATGGCGATCACACTTCCCCAGCGTTGACGCACATTGTCTTCCGCAAGGTGAACCGAGTCCTGGGCTGCTTTCAGCGTGACCTCGTCTGAACGCATTGTCCCTTCGGCGGCCTGAACTGCTTTAGCTGATGCGTTCTGCTCATCTTCATACAG
>DASQGJ010000052.1:0-2829 GCA_035632675.1 Candidatus Dormiibacterota bacterium | reverse complement strand
GGGCCATGGTGCGCTCGATCTATCAGCAGATTACTTATCTGGACCCGGTGGATCCCGATTGGCCGAAGATCAAAGTGAAAGTGCTGATCCTGGGCGGCGAAGCCGATACGCCCGATTACGCCGAACGCTGCAAACACATCGCGTCGCAGATCAAGGGATCGGAAGTCGTGATGCTCCCCGGCCTGGGCCACGTTCCACACCTGCAGGCTCCCGAGATGTTCTATCCTCCGCTGCTGAAATTCCTGAAGAGCGATTTGTCAACGAGCGCGAAGACAGTAAACTAGGAAGTGGAGGAATGGCCGAGTGGTTGAAGGCGGCGGTCTTGAAAACCGTTAGCGGGGAAACTCGCTCGGGGGTTCGAATCCCTCTTCCTCCGCCACTACAACTTGTTGTAGTGGTTGTACTTGTAGGAACTAACTTCCAACTGTAGCGAGTTTGCGCTACAATTCGGGGCATGCGCGACATTTTCGTAAGGCACAGAGTCGACTGTCGCAATGTTTCCCCAAGCCGCAAAAAATCCACGCGGCTGCCCTCGCGATTGATTTTCGGATGCGGCTGCCCCATCTATGCAAGGCTTCTTGTCCGGCACCCAGACCCAAACATCGCGCCCTTTGCGTTCAATGGCTCGCTCGCGAAGCTGGGTGTGCGGGAAAAACTCGCCGCCGAAGAGTTGATCGATCAATGGACCGTGCAATTCCTCTCCGGGCAGAATGGGAAGCCCGATCCCAATGCCTTCAAGACGGTGGAGCAAGCGATTGAGGATTACCTCGCCGAAAAACGCGGGACACTCGACGCGCACAAAGAGAGCACGAATCTGACGATCCAGAAGATCGCTGGGATTCTCAGGCCCCTCGCTCCATTTCTCCGTGACCGCGGAATCGTCTACCTAAAGGACGTGAAGACCGAGCACCTTTCGGTATTTCAGGAGACATGGCAGGGCCGGCTGCGAAAGAACCGCGAGTGCGCGGGTGAGCTTGTTAGGCAACCGAAGAGTCAGCTTGGCAAACAGAAGAACCAGGAATTCGTAAAGATGTTCTTCCGCCGCGCGCGCGAGCTTCGATGGATTCCTGAGAACGCCGCCGAGCTGCTGCTGGCGGTCAAGACTCCTAAGATTGAAGTAAAGAAGAAAACTGCCGAAGAGAAGCAGCGGCTGCTGGACGCGATACCCCGCGTCTTTCCGAACATTGCGCAAGCGGCGATGGCCTTTGTGCTGATTCAGAGGTACAGCGGATTGCGCCTCGTGGACGTCGTGACCCTGCGAACCGATTCGCTCCGGGAAGACGGTCTCATGATTGTAAGCCAGGAGAAGAACGAGCAACCGGTCTTCGTGCCGCTGCCGCCGTTCGTTGTGGAGCTGACGCGTAAACTTCCGCCGAAGAGCCAAGCGTATTTCTTTTGGACTGGTACGTCGACGATAAAAACAGCAGTCAACGACTGGTCGGAAAAGATGAGGAAGCTTTACGTAGAGGCCGGCATTGAAGGCAAGCGGACGCATGAGTGGCGGGACACATTGGCGATTGAGGTGCTGGAGGGCGGCGGCTCGCTCGAAGATGTGCAACTATTGCTTGGCCACAAGTCGCGCAAGACCACCGAAAAATATTACGTTGCACTGACGAAGAAACGAATGGAAAGGGCGATCGAAGCTCGACGTCGCACCTGGGACGCGGATGCTGTGGCGATCAGCCCGCTGCCGGGTTCGGCTATTTCTGAATCGCCAAAGCCAGACGGTGGCGGAGGACATGTGCCGCTTCCGGCTCGTGGCCGGTCATCTTTTGCCACTCGCGAGCGAAAACGCTGACCGGGATCGTAAACGTGCGATACGGCCGTTTGTAGCGCTTCGGTCGGTAGGACACGCATATTCCGTCCACCTGACTGAAGTACCGCCGGGCCTTCCAGTAGGACCAGCGCAGAATCGCGGCAGCTTCCAGAACCGTTAGGCTGGGTTCGACACCAAGCTCAAACAACAAGTGTCTGATGTTTCCAGCGGTTTCGTGCCCTGCAGCGTTCGTCGCGTTCGCGTGGGCTTGATTTGAAGCCGCATCCCCAACAACGAGAGGAAGCTCTCCGCGGGCGAATGCGATGTCTGGCAGCCTTTCGTGGCCCGAGTGGATGGTGGGGAGGTGTTCTCGCATTCCCTTTTTTAAGGCATATTTCAGATTCCACCAAATGAGTTGCTCTCATGGCTTTCAGACACCTGGATACCTGTAGTGGCAGAGGACTTACCGCTGCGTTTGGCGAAGACCTTACGCCCGTTCCATCCATCAACGGCGTTCGCGGAATCCTATTAGATTCAACTCTTGCGGCGCTTCCGGAGATGTTGGCTAAGACCGGCGATCAGCTGTTCGGGCTGGACTTCAAAAGCCTCGCATACTCGCAGAAGGGTAAAGACGGTTATCGGCCGGCCGCTTTCAATCATCTGCCAGTGTCGGACGCTGAACCCGTACGAAATCATATCCTCTTGGCTCAGCTTGTGGTCGGTTCTGTAGGAACGGATTCGGTGGCCAAGGGCACGAAAGAACCGTTCATAGTCGGCCGGAAGGTCTCTGTGGGCGCCCACCTCTTAAGAGTGCGGCGGGTACGAGCAAAAACACCACGAGCAAAAAGACGTATAGACTAGGAGCTATAGGCCACATGGAAGATTCCGGACCTGCCATCAAACTTGCCCAGGGGATTGTCCACCGTTGCGATGCTTGCGGCGGCGCGATCCCATTGGGAGATCTTCGTCCAATCGGAGACGGGTCCCTGCGAGTTTGCGAAACATGTTACCCCGAAGCAACGCGGTTGGTCTGCACTTATGAACATCATTAAAATGCTGGAAGAGCTGCGAGC
>DASQGJ010000051.1:0-1639 GCA_035632675.1 Candidatus Dormiibacterota bacterium | reverse complement strand
CCTCAACCGAAGGAGAACGCCATGAAACCGCCGCGCGAAATTCACCGCTTCAACTGGAACGGCATGTTGCTCGAAGTCACCTACGAGCCGGTATGGATGCCCGCCCACATCATGGGCGAGGACGTGGCCCATATCGAGGTGCGCAGCATCTACCCCACGGCCGCGCCGCTTCCCATCGCAAAAACGGGCTTCTACGCCAATTCCCTGCCCGCCTCGATCGTCACGGCCGCAGGCGGCCCCGTCGCCTACATCGACGTGATGCTCGCAGCCGAAGGAGGTGCGCCATGACGCGCCCTCTTTCCCAGGAAGAAAAGCTCCGGGCCTTCCGTAAGGCCACCTGCTCGATGGAGGGCGCAGCCGACCGCTGGGCGCAACGCGCCGCCCGCGGCCTCACGGACGACGAGCTTACCCATGCGCTGCGCTACGAACTCGGCATCTACGGCGGCTGCAGCGCCTATCGCGACTGCCCCGCCCTCACCTTCCAGGCCAACGGCCTGAAAATCTGGGCGGCGTGGGAGTGGCCGAACCACGTCAAAGACAAGCCGCTCTTTCAGGGCCGCACGACGATGGACATGGCGCGCCAGGTCTACGGCATCCGCAACCCGGAGAATAAGCAGCTCGCTCTCTTCTAGGCCCGCAGCCCCTATTCGATTACCGTTGATGTAACCGACTCTGTCGGGTAGATTCCGCTTCGGAAAAGGGAGAAGGTCTATGAAATTAGTTGAGTACCGCCAGTGGCTGGAGGCGCAGAGGTACCAAGCCAATACAATCACTGCTCAAATTCATCGCGCCCTCCGCGTCGAAGAACACCACGGCGACCTTGACGAGCATTACACCAGAGACCGAATGGGAAGCCTGATTCAGGCGCTGACCTATTCGACAAACGACAGACTGCATAATCGCCCAAACCCAAGCCAGATCCCGTTTGAAGGGGACATCTACAACAACCTCGCCTCCTACCGTGATGCTGTAAAGCGTTACCGGAGATTCAGCGACGAGTTTGCCGAGAACGGCTTGCAGACACCCGCGCCGGAAGACGGCGGAACGGTGACAGCAGCGGAGGAGGTTGGTCAGCGGATCGGCTTAGAGCGCGATATGCAAGCTGCCCTCAGGATTGAAATTGAACAGCTTGAGCCCGGCCTCACGATCATCGACGACGGTGCCGAGCGTTCTGTGGAATCCGGCTTCATCGACATAACCGCTCGCGATGCTTCGGGTACGACCGTCGTCATCGAGCTAAAGGCCGGGGTGGCAGGACAGCGAGCCGTCGCCCAAATCTTGAGCTATATGGGTGACGTGGCGGCCGACGAAGAAGGAGGACGAGTACGCGGAATTCTCGTTGCTTCCAGTTTCGACCCCAGGGCGAGAGCGGCAGCAAGGATGGTACCGAGCCTCATCCTCCGCAAGTACAGCGTCCGGTTTACGTTCTCAGACGGGCACACCTGACCCCGGCAACAATCGTTGCCATAAAAACAATCTGTTGCCGTTCTGTTTTAGAGTGTGATAACGTCCTTTATAACACTCGAACGGAGGCCGCATGACCGGAACGGAAATCATCCTCTCCCCTGCCCCCGAGCTTCAGCCCGCCCCCCTGTTCACGCCGACGCCGAAGGCAGCGAAGCGCGTTCTGGAATTCTTC
>DASQGJ010000050.1:0-264010 GCA_035632675.1 Candidatus Dormiibacterota bacterium | reverse complement strand
CGGTCTACACATGGTTCCTGTCATCGCGTCCCTGGGAGTGCTTATCGCCTTCACGCAATATGCACTGCGCTTCTTCCGTCCCATCATGGATTTCAGCGAGAAATACAACATTCTGCAATCCGCCATGGTCGCCAGCGAACGCATCTTCAAGCTGCTGGACACCCAGGTGGAAGTTGTGTCGCCGGCCCAGGCAAAGAAACCGCAGGGCCCGGGCCGCATCGAATTCGACCAAGTCTGGTTCGCCTACCGCGATATGCCGGAGGAAGGCAAGACTCACGTAGCGACAGCCGCCTCGGCTGTCCCGCCGAAGCAAAGCGAGGCGGCCTCAGGCAATGGCCACTCGGAATCACAACCCGACTGGGTCCTCCGCGATGTCACCTTCGCCATCGAGCCGGGAGAAACCGTCGCGGTAGTCGGCCACACCGGCGCTGGCAAGACCACTCTGATCTCCCTCCTCCTGCGCTTTTACGACGTGCAAAAAGGCGCCGTCAAAATCGACGGTGTCGACGTCAAAGACATGGACCTCGCCGACCTCCGCGCCCGATTCGGGGTCGTCCTGCAGGACCCATTCCTCTTCACCGGCACCATCGGCGGTAACATCCGCCTGGGCACCGAGCGCATTCAAGACTCCCACGTGCAGCAGGCCGCCGAAGACGTCAATCTGGGCGAGTTCATCCGCGCCCTGCCCAAGGGATTCGACGAAGAAGTCCGCGAGCGCGGCTCAACGCTCTCCACCGGACAGAAGCAGCTCATCTCCTTCGCCCGCGCCCTGGCCCACGAGCCGAGGATTCTGATTCTCGACGAAGCGACTTCGAGCGTCGATACCGAGACCGAATTCAAGGTGCGCGACGCCCTCGCCCGCATGGTCGAAGGACGCACCTCGCTCATCATCGCCCACCGCCTGTCGACGATCCAGCGCGCCGACAAAATCATCGTGATGCACAAAGGCCAGCTCCGCGAAATGGGTACCCACCAGGAACTGCTCGCCCACCGCGGCATTTACTACAAGCTGTACCAGCTGCAATACAAGGATCAGGAACTGGTGGATGTATCGCGGGCGCCCACGCCCGCGAACGCCGGGGAGTCGACAGTCAGCGCGGATGACTAGAGACGGTACTTCAGAAACGAAACAATCGCTTCTCGCCTCACCCACTTGTCGGAGTTCGTCGCGGCGCCGACTTCCCCACGAAGAAACGCTTGGATACCCGGCGGCAGGATTGTCTGCTCAGGATTGAGTTTCACCGCGTAGTCGCACTGCTGTGAAACCTCTTTGCCCTCAAAGACACACGCGTACTCGATTGGCATGATGCTGAAACCGCCATACATTCCCTGGAAGAAGGTAGGAACTGAACCGTAATTGATACCTGACGACTTGTCCCGCGGCTCGATCCCTTTTTCGGACTTCCTCAGAAAGACGAGATACTCGCTGCCGACGCCGTAACTAACATACGGACCAAAATAGATGATCTCGCCTGTCGCCGTGCCCTTAACAGCTGTTTCAACCTTGCCCTTGTAGACCGTCACCGGGTAGTGCTCGGAGTCGCCGGAGAGAATGTGAACAATCGCCACCAGATCCGCTTGCTTAAACAAGTCGTCGATAGAGACCGGAGCGACACTGGTACCAGTCAAAAGGCAGCAGATTGAGAGGAACACAATGGACTGCCAGACGAAGCGAGATAAGAGGTGACGCGAGACGCTCATAGCGGGCTCGTTGTCGGTACGAACACAGAACTGGCCCGATAGTCTACCACTGAGTCTGGCAGTCGGCTGTGCGTGTGTCACCGCCGGACAGCCGAAGGCGGCTGTCCTCACATAACCCCATCTCACACGTGGAACTCTCACTGACACCTCTCCGTATCTTGGAGTAGCATTATCCGTCCCAAAGGAGACTCCTCTCCCCAACATGAAAAAAATCGATATTCTTCTCCGCACCATCCTTTGTTTCACCCTGTTCTCTTCCATCTCGCTATCCGCACAAAAGAAGTCGACCAAGCCTGCAGCTGTCCCCGACAAGTCCACCACTTCTTCGGTGGCAGAAGACACTCCGAAATACAAGAATCCTGCCCTCCCCATCGATGACCGGGTCGCCGACCTGCTCTCGCGCATGACGCTGGAAGAGAAGATCGGCCAGATTGCACCCGCCGGAGACAACAAGACTCATGTCATCGACCCGACCGGCACCTACGATGACGACTCGGCCAGCAAGGTGATGAACCGCTGGTGGGATCCCGACCTGGAATTCACGCCCCGCAAGTCCGCCCTCCTGCGCAACGGCGTGCAACGCTACAACAAAGAGAAGACCCGCCTCGGCATCCCCGAACTTTTCATGGGCGAGGCGCTTCACGGATTCATGGAGTACGGCAGCACCAGTTTTCCGCAGGCGCTCAGCCTTGCCAGCACGTGGGACCCTGCACTGGTCCATGAAGTCTTCACCGCCGCCGGCGACGAAGCCGGATCGCGCGGCGTCGGACAGGTCTTCTCCCCCGTGCTCGACATCGCCCGCGACCCGCGCTGGGGACGCACCGAAGAAACCTACGGCGAAGATCCCTTCCTCGCTTCGCGCATGGGCGTCGCCGCCATCACCGGCCTGCAAGGCGAGTCTTTTTCCATCAATCGACACCATGTAGTTGCCACGGCCAAGCACTTCGCCGTTCACGGACAGCCCGAAGGCGGCACCAACACCGCGCCCGGCAACTATTCCGAGCGCATCATTCGCGAAAACTTTCTCGTGCCGTTCCAGGCCGCCATCGAAGAAGCGCACGCCGGCAGCGTGATGGCCTCCTACAACGAAATCGACGGCGTACCTTCGCATATCAATCACTGGCTGCTCGACAAAGTCCTCCGTCAGGAGTGGGGATTCCGCGGCTACGTTACCTCCGACGGCAACGGACTCCAGATGTTGACTGAGACTCATCATGTCGCTGCCAACAGTGCCGAAGCAGCGCGGCTTGCGCTCGCGGCAGGAGTTGACTACGACCTCTCGGATGGCTCCGTATACCGCACCCTGCTCTGGCAGGTGAAGCAAGGCGCGGTTTCGGAAGTTGAGGTCGACCGGGCCGTGGCGCGCGTCCTCGCCACCAAGTTCCGGCTTGGACTGTTCGACAATCCCTATGTCGATCCCGACTACGCCGAGAAAACCACCAACAGTGCCGAGCATCGCGCCCTGGCGCTCAAGACCGCGCAGAAGGCGGTCATCCTGCTCAAGAACGACAGGAATCTTCTGCCGCTCGATCTCTCGAAGCTCAAGACTATCGCCGTGATCGGACCTAACGCCGACGGCATTCATCTCGGCGGCTACAGCCGCGAGCCCGCGCACGCCGTCAGCATCCTGCAAGGCATCAAAGATCGCGTCGGTACGAAGGCCAACGTCGTCTACGCCGAAGGTTGCAAGATCACCGACGCGAAGAACGATTGGCATGGATGGTTCGCCAACGATGTGAAGCTCATCGATGCAGCCAAACAACAAGACGGCGTGAAAGCCGCGGCCGAAGCCGCGAAGAACGCCGACGTCGCAATCGTCGTAGTCGGCGAAAACGAATCGACCAACCGTGAAGCCTGGGCCGAGAATCACCTGGGCGACCGCGACTCTCTCGAACTGCTCGGCGCCCAGAACGAACTGGTCAAGGCCGTCGTCGAAACTGGCACGCCGACGGTCGTCCTGCTGATCAACGGCCGTCCGCTTGCCATCAACTACATCGCCGAGAAGGTCCCGGCCATTCTCGAAGGCTGGTATCTCGGCCAGGAAGGCGGCACGGCCGCAGCCAACGTGATCTTCGGCGATGTGAACCCCGGCGGGAAATTGCCCATCACCTTCCCGCACTCGGTCGGCGATCTCCCGGATTTCTACAATCACAAGCCGTCTGCCAACCGCACCTACGCCTTCAGCACGCGCAAGCCGCTGTTCCCCTTCGGCTATGGACTCAGCTACACAACGTTCGCGTTCAGCAACCTTCGGGTCGAACCGGCACAAATCCTCTCCAACGGATCGGCGAAGGTGAGCGTCGACGTCACCAACTCCGGCTCGCGCGAAGGCGACGAGGTTCCGCAGCTCTACATTCACCAGCGAGTCGCGTCCATCACGCAGCCCGTTATGCAATTGAAAGCGTTCCAGCGTTTGACGCTCAAGCCGGGCGAGAAGAAGACAGTCGAATTCATTGTCACCTCCGACATGCTCTCCATGCTGAACGTCGACATGCATCGAGTCGTGGAGCCCGGCGTGTTCGACGTGATGGTCGGACCGAGTTCCGATCAGACCAACTCGGTCAAGCTAACGGTCACCGGACTCCAAGGCGAATCGGGCAAGCCGCTTGCCCCGCCGCCTCCGGCAGGATCGGAGTCGGGCGTCGTGAGTACATTTGACGACGGCAAGGTCGCCGCGAACTTCGGCTCCTGGATGGTCAGCACCGACGCCATGAACGGCGGCAAGTCCACTGCGGCAATGCAGGTCGCCCAGCCCGGCGCCAACAACTCCAAGGGCGCGCTGCAAGTCACCGGCGAGATTATGCCCGGCGCCCAATTCACCTGGGCGGGAGCGATGTTCAGCCCCGGCAGCGCTCCCATGGCGCCCGCCAATCTCTCCAGCAAGAAAGGCATCAGCTTCTGGGCGAAAGGCGACGGAAAGACCTATACGCTGGTCGTTCTCACCGAAGCTCGCTCTGGACAAAACGGCATGCCCGCGATGACGCAGTTCGTGGCCGGTCCGGAATGGAAGCAATACTCGTTCCCATTCACGACTTTTGAGACCGACGGAGGCGACCTGACTTCATTCGTCTTCGTAGCCACGCAACCATCCGGGAAGTTTGCCTTTGAACTTGACGAACTGGAAATCAAGTAGCGCTTTTTCTCTTGCGTAACTTTTCGGTCAAGTTTTTAAGAATTGCATGGGAAATCAAAAGCTATAACCGCAAAGGACGCAAAGAACTTCCGCCAAGGTCGGGAAGAAAATCTCAATTGGGACACTACCCATCGTAGAGACGTTGCCAGCTACGTCTCTACGGATGTTTCTCCCGTTGCTACAATCGTTACTTGCGAATCCTGATCTCGGCCGGCGAAGCCTCCGGTGAAATGTACGGCGCGCAGTTGATTGAAGCCCTGCGCCGTCGCGACCCATCTCTGGAATTCTTCGGCGTTGGCGGCGACCGCATGCGCGCCGCTGGCTGCGACACCGTCGTCGACGCCAAAGACCTCGCCGTCGTCGGCATCACAGAAATCCTCAGCCACCTGCCGAAGATCCTCGGACTTTACAAACACCTGCTCCGCGAAACCGACCGCCGCAAGCCCGATCTCGCCATCGTCATAGATTCGCCTGCCTTCAACTGGCGCGTCGCCCGCCAGATGAAGAAGCGCGGCATCCCCACGGTGTACTACGTCGCCCCGCAATTCTGGGCCTGGCGTCAGGGACGCGCCCGCCTGATCCGCGACTACATCGATAAAGCTCTGGTCATCTTCCCCTTCGAAGAAAAGTTTTATCGCGACCGCGGAGTCGATGCCACCTTCGTCGGCCATCCCCTGGCGGAACTACATCCTCCTGCGATTGCACGCGACGCCTACGCCGCGCAATTTCGTCTCGACCCCGCAAGGCGGTGGATCATCCTGATGCCCGGCAGCCGGGTCAAAGAAGTCCGCATGAACCTGCCGACGATCCTCGACTCGGCTACCCTGCTCGGAGACAACTACGAATTTCTTCTTCCGGTCGCCCCCACGCTTGACCGCGGATTTCTGCAAAACCTCATCGGCGCGCAGAGGATCACCCTCGTTCCCGAGGCGCTGCCTGCCCTGCACCACTCCCGCGCCGGAATCGTAGCCAGCGGCACCGCCACAGTCGAGGCCGCAATGATGAATACCCCGTTCATCATGGTCTACCGCGTCTCACCGTTGACCTACATGTTGGGCAAGCCGCGCGTCAAGGTCCCGCGATTTGCCATGGTCAATCTGATTGCCGAAGAAGAAGTTGTCCCCGAACTGGTCCAGCAAGATTTCACGGCAGAACAGGTCGTCGCCCGCCTGAAAGAGATCTTGCCCGACGGCTCCGCCCGAAACCGCATGCTCCAGGGCCTCGCCCGCGTCAAGGCGCGCCTGCGTACGCCGGAAGGAGCTCAACATCCCGCCGACCGGGCCACCCAAATCATTCTGTCGCTGGGCAACATGGGCGCATCTAAGTTTGAACGGCAGTAACCTTCCGTATTTGTTGGTGTGTCATTTAGATTTAGATTGGAATGCATCGGGTGTGGCCTGTGGGGCGGGTCGCTGCTTGACACGATAAGGACGCCCACGTCATTGGTGAGCGTGCTCAGCTGGAGGCATGAGTGGGACCGACACAGACCTCGCACGGCCGACGAAAGCGCGCCCGCGTCAACCGATTGCCATGGTTTCTGCCCGCCATACACCTGGCGATCTGGGCGATGATCCTCGGCATCTGTGCCCCTCGCCTGTCAGCGCAGTCGGAGCCGGCGGCCTCGGCCCCCGCGGCGATCGCTGCGCCCCAGCCACCCAACGACCCAACGCCGAAGGCCGGCAGCATCAGCGGTACGGTCGCCGACAAAGATGGAGCGGTTGTGCCCAACGCGGCGATCGTTCTGAGCTCTGGCGCATTCACCAACCAACTGCTCTCAGCGGGGGACGGAACTTTCATCTTCACTAACGTGCCAGCTGGCCCTTTTGAGCTTTCTATCTCAGCGCCCGGATTCGCCACGCAAAAGCAATCCGGGGTCCTCGATGCAGGCCAAGCCTACGTCGCTCCGCAAGTGCAACTCGTGGTCGCGACCACGGTCGAAGTCAATGTTACGCAAACCCGCGAAGAAATTGCTGCCGAGCAGATTCACGTCGAAGAGAAACAACGCATATTTGGGGTCGTGCCCAATTTTTACGTCACCTATGTGCCCGAGGCGGTTCCCCTCAACACGAAGCAGAAGTTCGAACTAGGCTGGAAATCCGTCGTGGATCCGGTCTCGTTCGGAATCTCCGGGGTCATCGCGGGAATCCAACAGGCCAACAATTCCTTCAGCGGCTACGGACAAGGCGCCCAGGGATACGCTAAGCGCTTCGGCGCATCCTACGCCGACCTTGTATCCGGAACGCTGATTGGGAGCGCCATTCTGCCCTCGATCTTCAAGCAGGATCCCCGCTATTTCTACAAGGGAACCGGCAGCCGGAAATCAAGATTCTTCTATGCCGTCGCGAGTGCGGTGACCTGCAAAGGCGACAACGGACATTGGCAGCCCAATTATTCAAACATGCTGGGCAGCCTGGCTGCCGGCGGCATTTCCAACCTCTACTACCCAGCTTCCAACCGCAATGGGGCAGGCCTGACGTTCGAAAACGGTTTGATTGGCATCGGGGGAAGCGCCATGGGCGCGGTGATCGAGGAGTTTTTCCTGAAAAAGGTTACGCCCCATACGCCGAATCAGGAACTGACCCAGAACTAGCCAGCAGCGGGCATTGTCGGCGATTGCCCAGTCTCATAGTGATCCGCGAAATGAGATGATCTCTCCCGAGAACCTTGTGCTCGCAGCATCTTTTGCGTCAGAATCTTCATCATAGGAAATGGGTTATCATTTCCTGGAGATTCTCCTGAATGCCGATCGACCTGCGACGCAGCCTGCGCGTCCTCATTAGTTCTCTGACTCTGTGCCTGATGCTCGCCATCGCTCAGCCGTCGTGGGCGGCGGAAAAGGCCCGCCTGCGCGTCGACGACTACCAGATTGACGCCACCCTCGAGCCTCACCTGCACCAGATCACGGCCCGTGCCAAGGTGAGGTTCACGGCCCTTCAGGACCTTAGTGTCGCCGTATTCGAGTTGCACAATGATCTTCGTGTCACGAGGGTCCTCGACGAAAAAAACCAGCCGCTCTCGGCTGAGCGGGTCACCCAGGATTCGACGGTGCGCGTGCCTTTGCCTGCGGGCCTGTCGAAAGACGCCTCGACCACTCTGACCTTCGAATATGAGGGACAGCTCGAAAACGCCGACAACAGCCCCGTCCCCGGCCTGAGTCTCGCCTATATCGGCGACGACACCAGCTATTTCCTGTACGCCGGACGTTGGTTCCCGGTCAGCGGATACGGTCTCAATCGTTTTACTTCCACCATCAGCATCACGCTTCCGGCGCACTTACTGGTGGTGGGGAGCGGCAAAGTCACCGTTTCTCAGGTCACTCCGCCCAAGAAACCAGCCACGAGCGTCCTGCCCACCAAGACTTTCACGTTCGTCTCCGACAAACCGAGTTTCCCGGGCACGATCGTCGCCGGAGTCTTCCAGGAGTACAAAAGTGACGAGGCCGGCCTGGACCTGCACGTCTTCTTCAAGCCCACGCATCAAAGCGTCGCGCCCGCGTATACGACCACAGCCATCCAGGAATTTACCTATTTCACGACTCTCTATGGCCCACTGCCCTCAACGAAATTGAACATCGTGGAGTTGCCCGGCGACACGGTCCCCTACGCATGGGCTCCGGAGATCGTTGGTCTGGCTGGTCCTTCGATCACCGAGAAAACCAACTACCGACTGCTGGCCGACGGCATCGCGCACCAGTGGTGGGGCGTCTCGGTGAGTCCAGCCACTAAAGATGACTGGTGGATGAGTGATGGCTTCGCTCGCTATTCGGAGGCCATGTACGTCGAGAATGCCGCCGGAGCCGCCGGTCTGGAAGAGGCCGTGAAAGACATGTCGGTGGGCGCTCTGGCGTATGACACCGTACCGCTGTCCAGCGCCAGCAAGCTCGACACCTTCTCGACGGAATTCCAGTCGTTGACCACCGACAAGGGAGCGATGATCCTGCACATGCTGCGCTGGGTGCTGGGCGAGGACAAATACAACAAGACCATGCGCGAGGTTGCCACCGAGTTCGCCGGGAAATCAGCAACTACCGACGATTTCCGCGCGATCTCCGAGAAATATTACGGAGACCAACTTACGTGGTTCTTCTCGCAATGGCTTGACTCCACCGGCGCCCCCGAATTCAAGGTGAAGTACACCACCTACCGTTTGGGCGGAGAGGCGGCGCAGAATCCGAAAGAGGAAAAGATTCCCGGGTTCCGCGTCACCGGAGAAATTTCTCAAGACCTGGATCTGTTCCGCATGCCGATCGACCTGCGAATCGATACCGATGGCAAGACCGAGAACAAGCGGATTGAGGTCGTGGGAACGAGTTCACCGTTTACGGTCGAAACTTTCGGCCGTCCGCGGCGCATCTCGGTTGATCCCGACCATCATGTGCTGACCAATTCCAGCGACGTGAAGCTGCGCTCCTCCATCCTGCGTGGACAGGCCATGCAGCAGCAGGGCGACCTGTCAGGAGCTCTCACGGAATTCAACAAGGCCCTCGATCTCAACAAGAACAGTTCGCTGGCCCACTACCGCATCGCCGAGATTTTCTTCTTTCAGCGGAACTACCAGTCTTCGGCGAATGCCTACCGCGCCGCACTCGATGGCGACGGCGATCCGCGTTGGACTGAAGTCTGGAGCCGCATACAGCTGGGCAAGATTTTCGACATTACCGGCCAGCGCGAACGCGCGGTGGGCCAATACCGGCAGGCGCTGCAAACCAACGACAACACCTTCGGAGCGCTGGAGGAAGCCAGAAAATACCTGCAAAAGGCCTACGAGCGGCCCAAGGAGAAGCAGCAGTAGGAACTGGCCGACGCTACGATCGGGTCCAACGATCCGCTTCCTCGAACGAGTGGAAGATTTCGATAGTTCTCTCCGACCCCAGGATCTTGTGCATCCGTGCGGCGTGACTCTGTACTGGAGTGGTCACGACAAAAGCACGTTTGGCTTCCGGCGCAAAGGGATCGACGTGATCCGCAAGTCTCAAAAAGTCTTCCGCCTGCAAATCGATCTCTTCTGCTTCTCTCAAGTCGGTGATCTCAGCAAAGCTGGGCCGAAACGATGGGTGAGCGGCGAGCCGCTCGGTGTAACGCCTGACATCGTCGACAGTCAATCTGCCGACGAACGTCACCACCACCAGTTGTTTTTCGGCATCGACGACAAGTTTACAGGATGCACTCATACCACCTGACTTCCTCGGCGGGTTACTTCGTATGGGGATGGCTTTGTGGGACACGCAATGCCTCCGGGCCGAAATGCGGACTTCATAGTTACTATCGACAACACAACCCATCACTTCAGTTTCCCGAGCACCGTGATGGTGACCAATTTCCGTCTCTTGGCTAACCTTTTTCCCCTCCCCGGGGTCTAAAGAACCAATTGCAGTAGGGAACTTTAACGTGCCCGGCTGCGTACTTCTGATCAGATGGTTAGGCGGGATTGAGACCCCTCGCCTGAACGTTACCCGGGTGCCCCCACGCTCCTCCCCGGAGGCGTGGGGGCATGATTCTCAGAACAATCCATTTATGCGCATGCTTCTCGACATCGTCCGGCAGTCGCTGTCCACACTGTGGGCGCACAAGCTGCGCTCCTTCCTCACCATGTTCGGGATCGCCTGGGGCGTGGGCTCGCTACTACTACTCGTAGGGCTGGGCGAGGGTTTCCGCAGCGGACAGGAAAAACAGCTCGCCACCCTCGGACAGAACATCATGTTTATGTTTCCGGGACGCATTCCGGCCGTCGAGGGCAGCACACAATCCGGACAGATCTACTACTTCACTTACAAGGACTACCTGGCGATCCGCAATGAGGCCCAGTTTGTGGGCGCGCTGTCGCCCGTTTTGAATCGCGAAGACATCCGCGCGGTCAGCGATTACGGGTCCACCAACGGCCAGGTTTTCGGGGTCGCTTCCGACTACAACCAGATTCGCAACGTCCCGGTCGAACCCGGCCGCTGGTTTAACACTCAAGACAACTCCGAGCGCCGCCGCGTTGCCGTTGTGGGATGGGAACTGCTCAAGAACATGTTTCCCGGACGTCCCGCGGTAGGCTCGACGATCCTGCTCAATGGCATCAACTTCGACGTCGTCGGCGTTGTTGCCAAAGTCGGACGCGATGGGAATAACGGCACAAACTCCCGCATCTTCATTCCCATCGAAACCATGCGCGACCTTTTCCCGCTCACGAAAGCGAATTCCGAGGATGCGATTTCGTTCCTGAACTACCGGCCCATCGAAAAAGACCTGCATACCGAGGCGAAGGACGAAATTCATCGCATCATCGCGCGCCGTCACGGATTCAGTCCCAAGCTGCAGGACGCGTTCGAAGACTGGGACACGATCGAAAACATGAAACGGGTCGGCAGGATCTTCGACGCAATGGATTGGTTCCTGGGCGTCGTCGGTGTCGTGACCCTGGGGCTGGGCGCGATCGGCATCATCAACATCATGCTGGTCTCGGTGACCGAGCGTACCCGGGAGATTGGCCTGCGTAAGGCATTGGGGGCGACGTACCGCGCGATCCTGACCCAGTTCTTCATCGAAGGAGCGTTTCTCACGGCATTCAGCGGTGGCATCGGATTAGCGATCGCGACAGGTTTCGTAACGCTGCTGGCGATGCTGCCATCGCCGGAGGGTTTTGATACGCCAAGAATTATCCCGGCGTCAGCCCTGGCAGCAATCGGTTCGCTCGCCATCGCCGGAATTGCAGCGGGCCTGTATCCCGCAAGGAAAGCGGCTTTGCTGCCACCAGTAGAAGCCTTGCGTCAAGAATAGTCACGTAGCGACGGACGCATTCGTCCGTCCCGCCAAAGCGAAGCGAGGCGGAAACGAAGTAGAAGCTAGGATCTGAGAGCTAACAGCCAGGAGCTTGTTTCATGATCGTCGATCTCGCCACGCAGGCCTACAACGCGCTTCGCCACAACCGGCGGCGCAGTCTACTTACCATGCTCGGCATGGCTTGGGGCATTGCGACGGTCGTGTTGCTCCTGGCGTACGGCTCCGGCTTCGAGCGTGGCCTGTGGTCGGCATTCCGATCTTTTGGCACGAACCTGGTCTTCATCTTTCCGGGACGCACCGAGTTGCAGGCTGGAGGCACCAAGGCCGGAACCCAAGTTCGCCTGACGATCAACGATCTCGACTCGATCCGCGCCGAAGTTCCTCTGCTGAAGCGCGTTTCCCCCGAGGCCTTCAAGAATTGCGTCGTAGCCTACAGCACGCGGAGCGCGAACTATGGTGTGAGCGGCGTCTATGCGGCTTACGGACACATGCGCAAGATGGATGTCGAGCAAGGCAGCTTTTTCAATGAAGCCGACGACTTCACGCACGCGCGCGTTGCGGTGATTGGCTCCGACGCCAAGAGGAAACTGTTCTCCGGCCAGGAAGCGATCGGCCAGAATATCCGCCTTGACGGCATTTCTTACCAGATCGTAGGCATCCTCAAGCACCAGGTACAGAACGGCGACGACAATATCAACGAGCACGTCTACGTTCCCTACAGCGCAATGAGCGACTTGATGAACACGTACTATCTGAGCGCGATCATCATGGAGTACGAAGGGGACCACTCCAAAGTGGTGCAGGCCGTGCGCGAGTCCATGGCCTTCCACCATAGTTTCGATCCCAAGGATCATCGCGCCATTTTTGTATTCGACGTGTTCGCCGACCTGATGGACTTGCAGGTGATTTCGACTGGCATCAAGATCCTGCTGGGATTCATCGGCCTGTTAACGCTCGGCATCGGCGGCGTGGGCCTGATGAACATCATGCTGGTCTCGGTCACGCAGCGTACGCGCGAAATCGGCGTGGAGAAAGCGTTAGGCGCTCACCGCTGGCACATCCTGTTCCAGTTCCTCGCCGAGGCCCTGGTCATCACGGCTCTGGGCGGATTGCTTGGGGTAGTCTTCGCCTATCTGGTCTCGTGGTCCGTCGGATCTCTGACTCTGTGGAGCGCGTTCGAAGACAACGCCAGCGAAGGCGACATTCACCTTTACATCAATTCGGCCACATTGCTGTGGTCGACCGCGATTCTGAGCGTTGTAGGAATCGTTAGCGGCATGTTGCCCGCAATCAAGGCCGCGCGCCTGAATCCGATCGAGGCTTTGCGCTACGAGTAGACTCCGATCCTTACAGATTTCATCCAGAACGGAGTTGGGGGTTCTACGACGACTTCAACGTGCGCTTAACTCGTGACAGTGCCACAAGTAGGCGCTGTGCATTCTTTGGTGATTGCAACAAATACAACGTCTCGATCAATCCCACCAGTTCGTCCGCCGGGATTAGTACAACCGCTCTGTTGCCCTTCCTGCGCACGGTCACGCTCTCGTGGTCGCTTGCCACGCGCTGAAGCACCGAGGCCAGATTCTTCTGCAGGTCGATGTATGAGATTTCCTTCATACTGATTTCCGAAAAGATGCCGCTGAGGATCACACACCAGCACTACAGCGATCCCGGATTTGCTTCCCTAATGAATCTGCTATCTCCTGCGCCTCTCGCATCTTATCCAAGATTTCCTTTTGCAGCTTGTAATACTTGTGCCAGGACGATCGATCCACAAGCTCCTCTATTCTCAGAGGCGTGCAAGAAGCCCACCTCTCGTAATCCTCCAGCCGCTTCACTCGGTGAGCAACGTCGGATATTCCCCTCGCTGTCGGTGAAAGCCGTGCCTTGCCACACATCCACACCTTCCAGTCGGTCTTTCCTTTAGACTGATTGCATTTGCCACAGGCAGGTACAAGATTCCTAATCGAGGAAGGATAACCGGTCGGTTTTCCGCCACTTACCAATGGGCGGAGGTGATCCCACTCGGTGGCCCTGTCTCCGCAATACGCGCAGCGGACATCATTGGGATTGAGCCCCAGAATCCGGAGTGCGCTTTCGACCTCATCCGCACTGGGTTTGGTGATCGGAATAATAGCGGCTACGAATGCGTTCCTGATGCTTGATGACCGTCCGGTGATGCTTTGGCCGCCCGGCATGCTGAAACAATTTAGCAATTCCTCCTCAGTTGCCATTCATCCTCCCTTTTTTCACAGGCCGACGTTACCTACTTTACAATCATCCCGTGCCTGAATCCTCTGATTCACGCCTCGAACGCGTCCTCGTCCAGCTACGCCTCTACGAGCATCCGCTGCTGACCTTTTCGGCGCGCGCCAAGGGTGAGGGCGTGGAAGTCATCATCCAGTTCAAGGACGATCGCGTTCCGGTCCACACCTACTACTTCGACCTGCATCCGCGCGACCTCGACGATCCACAATTTGAGTGGAGCTTCCAACGCCAGCTCTACGACGCGCTGCACGATTATTTCGTCGAGATGTTCATCCGCACGCCACAGGATCGCAAGGACCGGCAGAGGAAGGGCCTGTGAACGAACTCCGTCGCAAGATTGAGGCGGAGATCCGCGAGCGCGGCCCAATTCCCCTCTCGCGGTACATGGAGTTGTGCCTGTACGATCCCGAATTTGGCTACTACTCGCGGCACGCGGCGCAGTTCGGCAAAGCTGGCGACTTCTACACATCGAGCGATGTGCACGCGGTCTTCGGAAGGTTGCTGGCGCGGCAGTTCGATGAAATGTGGCGTGCCCTGGGATTGCCTTCTGCGATTACGTTGAAGGAGCTTGGCCCTGGACGCGGACTCTTTGCGCAAGATGTCCTCGACTGGTCGGAAAAGAAGTTTCCAGAATTCTTTCGGGCGGTGCGATACGAACTGATCGAACAATCGCCTGCGCTGCGCGCGCGGATTGAGCAGACTCTGGCCCGGCATGTTGCGTCAGGCAAGGCAGTCCTGGTAGGACACCAAAATCCCCACCCTTCGACAGGCCCAGGGCAGGCTCTCGCGCGCACAGAACACGCGAGCAATGGGGCACCCGAAGATCTTCCAACAATCTGCTTTGCCAACGAGTTCTTCGATGCCATTCCTGTCGCGGTAGTCAGCGCTCGCGGGTCGCTGCGCATCGACGCTCGCGACGGACGATTCATAGAGACATGGATTCCAGCTTCCGGTGACGAACTGGAGTTCCTGGATCGTTATTCGATTCATCCGGAAGAGGGCGAGCGGGTGGAAATTCCCCTGCGGTCGCAAGTAGAGATGCAAGGAGCGTGCGACTTCGAGCGCGGGTTCGTGATGGTGATCGACTACGGCTACACACGCGAAGAGCAGCTTGCGGGCAGACACAGGGGGACGTTGAAGGCGATCCGGCAGCATTCGGTGGGCGCAAATCCGTACGAAGCTCCGGGCGAGCAAGACATCACCGCCGATGTGAATTTCACGGCACTCGCAGCGAGTGCGGAACAACGAGGCTTCCGCACCCAGAAACTGATTACGCAGTCCCAGTTCTTGATGGGCATAGGAGAAGCCAACCAGTTTGCCGATGCCTTTGAAGATTGCCGCTTGCCGCAGGAGCGTGCTAAGGTCGCGCTGCAACTCAAGCATCTGGTCACACCTGCAGGCATGGGAGAGAGCTTTCATGTGTTGATCGCGAGTCGGGGAATCGCTGCGGAGAAAGCATCGAGTCTGGCGGGTTTGAGTTTTGGGCGACGTTAGCTGCAGGCGTGCACCGATTCGAGAGGTTTACACGCCAGCAGCCGCCGCTAAGGTTTCGCTGCCGCGCTCGTCGGCCGCTGGTCGGGATATTCGTAGACTCCGCGGCCCGACTTCCTGCCTAAACGCCCAGCTTTCACATACTGCACCAGCAGGGGCGCGGGGCGGAACTTTTCGCCCAGCGATTTGTGCAGGTATTCGAGGATGCTGAGGCGCGTGTCGAGTCCCACCAGATCGACCAATTCAAACGGGCCCATAGGATGGTTCAGGCCCAGCTTCAGAGCTTTGTCGATATCAGCCGGGGAGGCGATTCCTTCCTGCAGCATGTAGAAGGCCTCGTTGCCGATCATGGCGTTGATGCGGCTGGTGATGAATCCGGGCGATTCCTTGATCACGACAACTTCCTTGCCCATGCGCTTGCCGGCTTCGGCGGCAGTGGCAAGCGTATCTTCGTCGGTCTCGAGCGCCCGCACGATTTCGAGCAGCTTCATCTTGTGTACGGGATTGAAGAAGTGCATCCCTACGCACTTTTTTGCGCGGTAGGTGACGCTGGCAATTTCGGTGACGCTCAAGGAAGAAGTGTTCGACGCAAGAATGGTGGTCGGGCGGCAAATCTTGTCGAGCAGGGTGAAAATCTCAATCTTCGATTCCATCTCCTCGGGAACGGCCTCGATGACGAGATCGGCCTCGCGGGCGGCTTCCTCGACCGATCCGGCATATTCGAGACGGCGAAAGGCGGCGTCGGCGTCGGATGCCGTCACCTTATTGAGTTCCACCGCCTTGTCGAGATTGGCGCGGATTTCGGTTTCGGCCTTGCGCAGAGCGTTCGGGAGCAGATCTTCGAGGATGGTGCGATAGCCGCCGAGCGCCGCAGCATGCGCGATGCCGCGTCCCATGATGCCAGCGCCGATAACCGCAATCGTCTGGACCGCTGCCACCTTACTTGTCCGCCTTTTCGAGGTCGGCAATGGCGGCGTTGACCTGGGAGGCTGCTCCGCGCAGCGATTCCGCCAGCCGCTTGCGCTCCTCGGCACTCATGGCCGGGATGTAAATGCAAATGCGACGCAGGGTCGCGGTGATGTCTTCCACGTAGTTCATTGCTCGGATTAGTTCGCCGGTCGCTACTACCATGAGGCTCCTCTTTCGATTCAGTTTGGACGTGAACCTTCTATTTTGGACGTGGGTGGGGATTTAGTAAAGGCGGGCTCTGCGGAAGGCCGCGAAAGGCGGAAACCACGAAGGACATGAAGGCATACGAAGAAACTCGCGGGCCTTTGGCGAAAAGCTTAGCGGGCCCTCATTCACAAGTTGTTGACTATGCAGGCATATAATCGGCATCAATTCTTTTTATGGCTCATGGAAGTGCGGGCGCGAATCAAACAGGCATGGCAGACAACCCTTTGAGACGCTACATTTTCGCGAGCGATTTTGACCAGACGCTCACCTTCAACGATTCCGGCTACGTGCTGGCGGAACTGGTCGGCATTCCAACCGAGGAATTCGAGCGCAAGTCCAAGGGAATGGCCAAGATCAATCTGGTGCAGCAAGGGGCGGAACTCGCCTACCTTCTCCTGCACGATCCGGAATTTCGCGCCAAGGTTCGCAAGGAACATCTGCGCGAAGTGGGCAAGCGGATTCGCCTGAAGAGCGACATCAAGCTTTTGTATCAACTGCTGGAGGCGGGGATCGACGGCCACCAGTTTGATTTCTACGTGCTCTCGGCGGCCCCGGTGGAAATTGTCCGGTCGGCGCTGGAGGATATCGTCCCAGCGGATCATATTTACGGGACGGAGTTTCGCTACAAGCCAACGGGCGAGATCGATACCATCGTGCGCGCTACCGCGGGTTACGGCAAGGTCGCGGTACTCGACAATCTGCTGGTGCAGCAGGTCGCGGGCCCCGATCACGTCGTCTATACCGGGGACGGCAGCTCGGATATTCACGTCATGCTGCACATCAATGCGCGCGATGGACTGACGATTGCCGTGTCGGAGTCGCCCAACGTTTCGCAAATCGCGAAGCGCACCGTGCTCAGCACGAGCGCGCTGGCCGTCCTGGCGCCGATTCTCGAAGAAATCGCCGGATGGGAGCGGTATCGAATCCGCAGCTTCTTCGAAGCCAACGGCATGCTGATTCAAGAGTGGGAGCGAGTGCGCACCGACTGGTTAACCGTGCGCCCCGCTATCGAGCCCGCGACAAGCGAGGCAGTCCCGGACCCCAAGCTCACAACTGCGAACTCCTGAAGGAGCACCAGCATGCTGCGCGAAAAGAGTCTGGTTCCGCTATCCCGGCAACATCAGCACGCACTGGCGCTGTGCGTGCGGGTCGACCGTGCGGCGTTAACCGAACAATCTGACCTGGCCGCGTGGCAAACCGAAATCGCGCAGCATTTTCGGAGGGAGATTCAGTTTCACTTCGCCGCCGAAGAGCAGCACCTGTTTCCGGCGGCTCGCGTATTCGCCGAGTTGAATCCGGTAGTGGAGGAACTCCTGTCCGATCATGCGTGGCTGCGCACGCGCTTTGCCGAGGCCGAGGCGGGGAAAATGTCTGCGGCGGGCATCTCGGAGTTTGCACAGCGGCTCTCGGCTCACATCCGCGTGGAAGAACGCCGGTTGTTTGAGCGGCTCCAGAAATTAATGAGCCCAAGAGAGCTTGCGTCGCTCGGCGAACAATTGGACGTAGCTCTGCAGGGTGTGGAACAGGCCTGCATCCTGCCCGCAGCGACTGTTCGCAAGGGCTAACGTCAGGATCAGACTCAGGTCGCAACTCCGTGAATCTTTCGGAAGGCCTGCGCCGCCTCGCGCCCCATGTATCGCTCCAAAACTGTGGGATCGGTCTGCCGTAAGTCCACGACGACCAGGCCATCGAGAACGTTGGAAAACTTGCGATCCACGTTGAAGCCGAGCAGCTTGCCGCCGATTTTGGCATATTGCCGCAGTAAGATGGGCAGGCCCTTGCCGTCGACCTCAACGTCATTGATCGGCTCAGACAACTCGTCGAGGTCGCGCAGAGCGCCGCACATCGCGCGGCAATCCCAGCGCCGCAGCAGGCCAAGGCGGAATGGACGGCGGGGTTCGATCAATCCGGCGAGATCGTCCTCTTGCATGCGCGATTCGAAATAGCTGTAGATCATTTCGCGCGACGCCTGATTGTAGTTGTTGCTGATGCTGACCGCGCCGAACAGCACCGGGGTTTCCGGCCGGGTGGCGACGAGGCGCGCGATTCCCTTCCATAACAGAAGCAGCGGGGCATATTGCCTCTGGTACTCGGGCCGCACAAAGGATCGGCCTAGTTCGAGGGCCGGACCCAGCTTTTGAAAAATGTGTTCGTCGTAGCGGAACAGCGTGCTGGTGTACAGACCGCTCACGCCGCGCTCGGCCAGAATCTCGGCGGTATTGCCCGCGCGATACGCGCCGACGACTTCCTTTTTCGCCTTATTCCACAGCAGAACGTGCCAGTAGTAGTCGTCGAAGGAATCCAGGTCGCGGCCCCTGCCAGTGCCTTCTGCGGCGCGGCGGAAGGTCAGTTCGCGCAGGCGTCCGACTTCCAGCAATAGTTCCGGAATCTCGCGAGCCATCCCGAGGTGGACGGAAAACTCGCTGTTCTCGGCCAGACACTTTTCCTTTGACAACTTCTCGATCTCGCCCGCTAAGACCGACTGTGCAACCGGCGCCGCCACCGGCTCCTGAATCTTCGACACGAGCTTCGAGCGCAGGGCGGTGGGCCATGAAGGTTCTGCCTTCCGGCGGCGGCCCAGCAAATAAGTGCGCCAGCGGAGGTACTCCATGGCTTCGTGGTCGTCCGCCATAGCCCTGATCGCATCGGCCGGGACGGGGCTGCCCACACGCACTTCCACGGCCTTTCCTTCCTGCGTGAGGAATTCCTGCAGCAAAAAAGCGGTGCGCAGCTTCGGATGAAGCATCCCCAGCAACTGGAACCCAACGTTGTTGTGGCCGCAGAAATATACCGGTAGCGCCGTAGCCCCGGTGCGGCGAATGAAGCGAACAGCGGTATCGCTCCACGCGGGATCGGCGACCTGCGCCGCCGGCATCTGCCACTGCGAGACTTCGCCGGAGGGAAACATCGCGAGCATCCCACCCTGTTGCAACCACGTCATCGCCTCGCGCGCAGCTTTGCGGTTCGCCTCTCCCGACTGGTCTGTATGAAACGGATCGACGTAGATGCAATTAGCCCGCAGTTCAGGAACGTCACCCAGCAGGAAATTCGTAAGCACCTTCACGTCGGGGCGGACGCGATTCAGAAGCACGGTAAGCAGCGCACCATCGAGAACGCCATAGGGATGGTTGGCTACTACAATCACCGGCCCCGCGGCAGGAATGCGAGCGACGTCGCTCGGGCGCAAGCGAAGGTCAATGCGCATCTCGGCGAGCAGATTCTCCAAACGAAAACCCTGGGGTGAACTCTGCACGCGCTGGTAGAGCTCTCTTACCTTGCCGACCGGAGCCAACTTTCCGGCGAGGCCGGGAAAATGAGCGGCGCGCGACAACACGGGAGTCTGCGTCTCATTCGTCTGTAGCTGGTTTGATGGCATGTTATATCGATATCGCAGTCGCGTTTCGACTGCGTGAAGCGAACGTTAAATTCTGATGAAATAAGAATGGCGAAGAAGCGAGAAAGTAACCGGCAGTAACTTCGGAGAACTGCGGAATCAAACGATTGGATCAGGCCTCGAGCCGGTAGCGGGTTTCGGCCAAAGCGTAGAGCCTGCGCCAGACAAGGCGATTGATGGTGACCACGGTCGCGGCCATCATGATGGTAGCGGCGAGCAGCAAATCGAAGTTGCCGCTGTCGGTCGCCTGACTGATCGTGGCTCCAAGGCCGGTTGTGGTGTAAATGTGGCCCTTGAAGTGGAAGTATTCCGCGACGATGCTTGCGTTCCATGCGCCGCCTGATGCTGTCACCAAGCCGGTGACGAGGTAAGGAAAAATCCCCGGCAAGATCAGCTTTTTCCAGCGTTCAATCCCTTCGAGCCGGAAAACCGAGCAGCACTCCTTCAGGTCCGTCGGGATCGCGATTGCGCCAGCGATGACGTTAAACAGGATGTACCACTGCGTTCCTAATAATAGTAGCGCGATGGACCCCAAGCCAAGCCCCCCACCCACGCGAATCAGCAGAAGCAGCACCACCGGGAAAAGCGCCGTTGCGGGGACTGAGGCTGCGATCTGAGCGAGAGGCTGCGCAATTCGGGCAAGACGCGGGTTGAATCCGATGGCGACACCGGCGGGAATGGTCCACAGAGCGCCGAGCAACAGTGCGAGGTTCACGCGAAAAAACGTTGCCACAAGCCCGACACCGGCCTCTCGAAGTTCGTCCCTCTGCAAGCCGCTGAGCAGCATCGCCACTCGAACGATGCCGTATCCCACTCCAGCCAGCAACGCCACCGCCAGCGCCCGCAGGAACCAGACCTTCCACGAAGTGGGCTGCTCTTCCGCAGCCGCGGATCGCTCCCGCGCGAAATACATCAACAGCTTTTCCCGGAGCGGCTGTACGGTCCGGCTGCGAATCTGCTCTAAGCCGCGGGAGTGGCGGAAGAGATCGAGCACCCAGGAGCGAGGCGTGTCGACGCTCTCGACCTGCTCTACTTTGAATTTCTCTGCCCAGGCGATGACCGGTCGCCACACGAACTGATCGAGCAGCACAATGACTGCAATCATGGTGACGACGCCCCACAGGATCGAGGTCGTGTCACCGGCGCTCGCGGCGGTTTGCAGGTACGAGCCGAGACCGGGCAGCCGAAAGTCGCGCGAGCCAAGCACGAACATTTCGCAGGCCATCAGGAAGAACCATCCGCCCGCCACCGACATCATGGAATTCCACACCAGGCCGATCGCTGCGAAGGGCAGCTCCATTTCGATGAATCGCTGCCACCAGTTGAACCTGTAGATCTTCGCAGCCTCGCGCATTTCCTTCGGAATGCTTTTGAGTGATGCGTAAAAGCTGAAGGCCATGTTCCAGACCTGTCCGGTGAAGATGAGCAGAATCGCACCCGCCTCGACGCCGAACTGCCTCCCGGGAAACAGTGCCACCATGGCCAGCATGACGCCGGGAAGGAAACTGAGCACAGGGATCGACTGCAGCACGTCGAGCAGCGGAATCATAAAGCGCTCGGCCCTGGGGTTGTAGGCCGCGACGTACCCGTAGACAAGGGTGAACGCCAGACTCAGGGCGTACGCGATTGTGATGCGCAACAGAGAGTATCCCGCGTAGACCGGCAGCGCCCACGGACTGCGGGAGATTGCTACTTCGGGGGTGAATGGGCCCAGCCAGGAGCGGCCGACAACCAGCACGCCATAGAACAGGGCGATCGCCGCCGCAAACATGAGCAGATCCGGCAAGTACGAGATCTCGACACCAGGCAGTTGCGTCCAGAGGCGGTACGCCGAGAATCCTCGCAGGCTGATGGGTTTCTTTATGTGCATGCGGTCAATCTCGAAGCGACAATCTCTTTCAAGACTTCGGATCCGGGTTCTGATTCTCGGCCACCGGCGCGGCCGGAGATTCGGCTGGCGGTTCGGACTGAGCCAGCCGGCCAGTGGCGCGGTCATAGTCGAAAATCTCCGCGTAGCGGCCCCAGTTCATCGCGGTCTCGAACTGGCGTAGTACCTCGTCTTCGGCAAAATGCTCATCGAGAATATCGTGAAAGAATTCGTCCGCAATCGCGTGATCGGCCTTCCTCTTCAGGATGCTGTCAATCTGCTTGAGGATGGTGACGTGCTCGAGCGCAGCCTGCCGGAACAGCACTTTGCGCTTCTGGATATCGGCGTCGGCAAATTCGACGCCTTGCGGGGTGATCTCAACATCGCCTTGTTTCAGCCACGCGAATCCCAGCAGAACGCAGGCTTCCAGAATCGGCAGCAGGTCTTCCACGTTCATCACCAGTTCTTCGGATAGACGAAACAGATCCTCGCGCCCGCCGCGATCGCGCAGCAATTCCACCAGACCGGCAATGCCACCGACGCGAGCGTGCGGCAGCATCTGGTATTTGCTGGTGCGCAGCGGCGCCTCCTGCCTCTTGAAAGCGTCTTTGGTCAGCCCGCCTTTGGGCAGAATGATTTCCGCCGTGGTCTCGGCGTCGGGCAGAACGTGCTCCACCTCCGGCTCAGTCATCACTTTGTAAATGTAGTCGACCAGTTCCACAAAGCGTGCGGACTTGCGGTCGCGAGGATGCTTCAATCGAATATTGAAGTCGGAGCGAACCCGCGCCGGATTTCTCCCCAGCACCATCACGCGGTCGGCGAGCATCACCGCCTCTTCAATG
Organism: Candidatus Dormiibacterota bacterium; assembly: GCA_035632675.1. Lineage (GTDB taxonomy): Bacteria > Acidobacteriota > Terriglobia > Terriglobales > Acidobacteriaceae > Sulfotelmatobacter. The sequence continues at coordinate 241,374 of DASQGJ010000050.1, read as the reverse complement.
TTGTGGGTGACGATGAAGATGGCGCTGGTCGGCATCTTCTTGTTCAGCCAAAGCTCCAACAGTTCACTGCGCAGGTTTTCCGCGGTCAAAACGTCGAGAGCCGAGAAAGGCTCGTCCATAAACAAGACTTCGGGTTCCACGACCAGGGCGCGGGCGAATCCGACGCGCTGCTTCATGCCGCCGGAAAGTTCTTTAGGAAACGCCGTTTCAAATCCATCGAGACCGACGATGTCCAGCGCGCGCAAGGCGCGTTTGTGCCGCTCTACATCGCGGACGCCCTTCGCTTCGAGCGGCGCTTCAACGTTCTGGATGACGGTGAGCCACGGAAATAGAGCAAAGCTTTGAAAGACGATTGCGACGTTCGGGGTTTGACCATTGAGCGGCTTCCCGTGCCACAGGAGCTGTCCCGACGAAGGCTGCGAGAGACCCGTCAGGATGCGCAGCAGGGTGGACTTTCCGCATCCCGAGGGGCCGAGCAGCGCAATGATCTTTCCCGGCTCAATGACCAGATTGGTCGCACCGACCACCTGGATCCGCGTGCCGTCGGGCTGCGGGTAGGACTTCTCGACCGCAACCGCTTCGATGATCGCTTCGCTCACGCTGAGACTCCCGTATGTTCTATACACGATCCGCGGAAGAAAAACGGACGCTGTAACACTTTTTTCACAATTGAAGCGGACGCGCCGGTGGATACTGCCGCAGGGGCTGAAGCCCTAATCATGAAACTCCGCTTGTCGCGGCCCTTGAAGGGACGCGCTTCCACGGTCGACCTGCATGATCGGCGCTCCGAGGCGCCTCGGCAACCGCTCAGGCGACAAATTCCTCGCTAGTCGGGGCCGCAAACGGCTTGGGGAGACGATCGCTCAGTTCCGCCAGCAGGGCAAGCTTGGCGGCCACTTCGCTCTTGAGTTGGCTCTCGTCGAAGCGCCAGCGCCAATTTCCGCCGTAAAGGCTGGGAGTGTTCATGCGGGCCTCGCTGCCCAGACCGAGCACATCCTGCAGAGGAACGATGCTGAGACATGACGGAGAATTCACGGCTCCGCGGATAAATGCCCAGTGAATCCCGTCCTCGCAGCGTCCCAGGTAAGTCTCGGCGTTGCGGCGCTCGTGTTCGGCAGCGCCCGATTTCCACCAGCCGGCTACCGTATCGTTGTCGTGCGTGCCGGTGTAGATAACCTTGCCTGCAGCGCGGTGCGGCAGATAGATGTGCGCGCCTTCATCGCCGAACCCGAATTGCAGGACTGACATCCCCGGAATCTGCAACCGTTCCCGCAGGGCGTGCACTTCGGGTGTGATGTAGCCCAGGTCCTCGGCGAAGAATGGTAAACCTCCCAGCGCCTCACGTAGTTTGGCGAACAGGTCGTCGCGCGGTCCGTCTACCCAGTGGCCGCTGACCGCGGTCGCGTCGCTGGCGGGAATCTCCCAGAATTGATCGAAGCCCCGGAAATGATCGAGCCGGATGTAGTCGCAATTCTGTGTTGCCCAGCGCAGGCGCTGAATCCACCAAAGGTAGCCGCGCTGCTTCATCACATCCCAGCGGTAGAGCGGATTTCCCCAACGCTGCCCGGTCTTACTGAAAAAATCTGGAGGCACCCCCGCCACGACTTCTGGCTCCAACTTTTCATCCAGGCGAAACAGTTCCTGATGCGTCCAGACGTCGGCGCTGTCGTGGTTCATGAAAATGGCGACGTCCCCAATCGTGCGGATCGAGCGCTGAGCGCAGTAGTTCCGCAGCGCACGCCATTGCTCGTAGAAGGCGAACTGCAAGGCGCTCCGGATCCTGATGTCGTCCGCCAGTTCCTGACGAGCCTTTTCGAGAGCGGAGGGCTCGCGACCTGCAAGATCGTGCGGCCAGCGATTCCAGGGTTCGAGCTTGTGCCTGGCGCGCAGGGCATCGAACAATACAAAATCGTCGAGCCACCAGGCGTTCGCCGTCCGGAAGGCTTCAAAGCGGCGCAAAGGCTCGCCGGAAGCCGACTTTAGAAAATGGTGGCCGGCCTGAAACAGGAGCGGCATCTTCTGCGCGAAAACACGCTCATATTCGACGGGGCTGGAGGCGGGTAGGGCCGAGTCGGTCTTGACCGCGTCCCGTGAGGGCGATTCCAACCATCCATGATCGGCAAGGCGTTCGAGGCTGATCAGTAGAGGATTGCCCGCGAAGGCCGACGTCGAGGAATACGGAGAATTGCCGTAACCGAGCGGGCCGAGAGGCAGAACCTGCCAAATCCCCTGGCGGGCGGAAGCGAGAAAATCCACGAAGCGGTACGCCGCGGGACCAAAGTCGCCGATGCCGCCGCGCGAAGGCAACGACGTGGGATGCAACAAAACGCCTGCGGCGCGCGCAAAGGACATGTCACCGCCGCTAGATTCCAGGCTCGCTACCGGCCTTGGTCAGGGCTTTCAGTTCCTGGTCGTTGCGCTTGATCTTGCCGGACTTCGTCATCTCATCCACCAGGTTCGTCACGAACAAACCGAAGCGCTCCTGCTGCTTGCCTTGCAGAATCTGGTCGCGAATCTGGTCGCGCTTGGCGGCATAGTCGGCGTCGGTTGGCGGCTGATTCTCCAGGACCGCTAACACGGCAGCGTCCGAACCGCTGTTGACTGGGCCGCTGATATCTCCCGGCTTCATGGTGAAGGCCACCGAGGCCTGCCCCGACATGGAGCCCACCTCAGGAACCTGGCCCTCCGGCGAAACCAGGTCGCTGGTCTTCACCGTCGCGCCCAGTTCTTTTGCGGCACGTTTCAAATCGTGCTGGTTCTTGGCGCGGTCGGAAAGTTCCTGAGCCTTCTGCGCCAGGAGAGTCCGCGACTGCTCGTTCTTGAATTCCTCTTCGACCCGGCTGCGAATCTCTTCAAACGTAGGAGTAGCGGGCGGCTTGATGTCCAGCAACTGAAACACCACGATCCCCTGCGACGATGGAGCCATGTCCGGCAGAGCCTTGTCCGGTGTGGCAAACACCGCTCCCATGAACTGCGGCGACGGCCCCAGGCCCGGCAGCATGTCCTTGCGGGCGAAGAAGTCGGAGGTGATCACCGGAACGCCCTGCTTCGCCGCGGCGGCGTCCAGGCTGCTGCCCTGGGCGCGCGCGTCCTTCAGCAACGAGTCCGCCTGCTTCTGGGCAGCCTGCTGCGCCTTTTGATGCTTCAGCACCGGCTCGATGTCGGCCTTGACCTCGTCGAGCGTCTTCATGTGCGCTTCCTGCTTGTCATCGACGCGTATGATGTGGAATCCGTAGCTGCTCTTCACCAGATCGCTGATCTGGCCTTTGGGAAGCGAGAACGCCGCTTTCTCAAACTCGGGAACAGTCTGGCCTTTCCCGATCCAACCCAGCGATCCGCCCTGCTTCGCGCTGCCCGGGTCTTCCGAATATTTCTTCGCAAGGTCCTCGAGCTTGGCTCCACCCTTCAACTGTTTCAACAAATCTTCGGCGCGGCGCTGGGCCTCGGCGGTGCCCTTCTCGTCCACTTTGCCGTCCTGCCCGGGAAGCGGCGTCTTGATCAGGATGTGGCTGACCTTCACCTGCTCGGGCATGCGATACTGCTCCCGATTCTTGTCGTAGTAGTTGCGCAATTCGTCCTGCGATACCTGAATGCCGGCCTCGACCCTGTTGGTGTCGATGACGGCGTACTTCACTTTGCGCTTTTCCGGGATCGAGTTGGCGTAGCCGGCCTTGTGGGTCTCGTAGTAGGCCTTCAACTCGGTGTCGGCCGGGTGCAGGCCCTTCTTGATGTCTTCCTGCTTTAGCACCGCATAGTCGAATTTGACCTTGGTGCTTTGCTTGACGAACTGATCGTGAATCTCAGATTCGCTCACCGCGGCGGTTCCGAAAATCAGCGCCTGCAGTTTGTTCAACAGAATGTCGCCGCTGATGCTCTCTTCGAACTTGGCGGGGGTAAGTTTCGCGCGATCCAGCATACTTTCGTATTCCTGCTGGCCGATGAAGTTGCCGCCCGGGAATAAGGTTGCACCGTAGCGTCCGTGCTGTAACTCGTCTTTCACTTCCTCTGGCGTGACCCGCAGTCCCATGCGGTTGGCTTCGGCCATGAGGGCCTGGCGGGTGATCAACTGCTCGGCGGCCCGTGTCGTCGCCTGCTGGCGCAAGAAGGGCATCAACTTCGCCGCCATCTCGCCATAGCGCGCCGCCTGCTCCTGCGCCATTTGAGCCGCTGCCTGTTGTACATCGTCGGTGGAAATCTCGGTACCATCGACCTTCGCGATGACGCCTTTGCCCGGCGCACCGCTAAACGTGTCGCCGCCCAAACCACCGGGGATCAGCGTAATCACCATTGAGGCACAGATAATCAGTAGCAGCCCGCCGAGAACATACTTTGTGGTCTGCCCAGACTGTTGTAGAAAACGAATCATTGTCTTGTCGCTCCAGAGTAGAAAGGCGAATTTTCAATTATAAACTACGCGCCAGCGAGGCACCGGCGGCCTGACCTCAATGAGTAGCTTCGAATGACCTCTCACGGACGTGGCCCCCTCGATACCGCCAGGACCTGAACGATCCACAGAATTTCAAAAACACGGCTATTGAAACGAATTAATATAAGTGTTATCCATCTTGCGGAGCTTTTCAGACGACTCCCCGTACCCTACAAGGACGCGCACCTGCAAAGGAGCAGCATGAAATCAGGTAAGCACCCGGCCGTGACTCTATTATTTCTGGCCCAATTCTTTCTTACTTCGCTCGTTGTCGCCCAGGAGAAAACCCCGGCACCACCTAGTCCCCGACATGAGACCGAAGTTCGGCTCGCCCTGCGCGATGGCTGGTCGCTGCAGACCTCGGCCAAGGTCGAGGCCAAAGGAGAGGTCATCTCGACTCCGTCGTTTGCTCCAAAGGGTTGGCATGCGGCCACGGTTCCCACGACAGTGGTCGCGGCGCTGGTGAAGGATAAGACTCTGCCAGAACCATTCCCGGGCAAGAATTTGCGCGATTTCCCCGGAGTCACGTACCCGATCGGTGCCAATTTTTCCAACATCGCAATGGCACCGGATAGTCCTTACGCGGTCTCGTGGTGGTATCGCAAGACATTCACGCTTCCTGCTTCGTATAAGGGCAAAACAGTTTGGTTGAAGTTCAACGGCATCAACTATCGCGCCAACATTTTTCTGAACGGGAAGCAGATCGCCAATTCGGACGATGTTGCCGGAGCCTGGCGCACGTACGAATTCAACATCACTGCAGCCGCCAAGCCGGGCGTGGAGAATGTGCTGGCCGTGCAGGCCTTCTCTCCTACAGAGCACGACCTCGCGATTACGTTCGTGGACTGGAACCCGGCGCCGCCGGACAAGAATATGGGACTGTGGCGTGAAGTGTATGTGACGACCAGCGGGCCGGTCGCGCTGCGCTATCCGACGGTGGTTTCGAAGTTGAATCCGCCAGCCAACGACAGTGCGCAGCTCACTGTCACCGTGCAGGTGAAGAACGGAACTGATCAACCGGTAAAGGGGAAACTCAAAGGCCAGATCGAGAACGCTATGTTTGAACAAGATGTGGACCTCGCGGCTAACGAATCCAAGGATGTCACGTTCTCTCCTGACAAGTTTTCGCAGCTGATTTTCTCGAATCCGCGGCTGTGGTGGCCGGCGCAGATGGGCAAGCCGAACCTCTACAGGCTCATCATGGGATTCGACGCCGGCGGCGGGGTCAGTGGTTTATACCAGTCCGAGTTCGGCATTCGCGAGATCACCTCCGACATCAACTCGGTTGGCGGGCGCGCGTTCCACATCAACGGTAAGAACATCCTGATTCGCGGCGGCGGATGGACTCCCGACATGATGCTGCGCGAAAACTCCGAGCGACTGCAGGACGAATTCCGCTATGTGAAGGACATGGGGCTGAACACGGTCCGACTGGAAGGAAAGCTGGAGACGGAGGAGTTCTACAACCTGGCCGATCATCAGGGCATTCTGGTAATGGCGGGATGGTGCTGCTGCGATTTCTGGGAGCGCTGGCCGCGCTGGCAACCGAAAGATTTCGAAATTGCCAAGCAGTCCCTGCGCGACCAGATCTACCGGCTGCGTAGCCACCCCAGTCTCGTGATGTGGCTGAATGGCAGCGACAACGCTCCGCCACCGGATGTCGAGCAGATGTATCTCGATGTCGAGAAGGAATTGTTCTGGCCGAATCCGGTCGTGTCGTCAGCGACGGGAAAGAAGACCAGTGTCACCGGAGACAGCGGCGTCAAGATGACCGGCCCCTACGAATATGTCGCGCCGAGCTACTGGGAGGTCGACACTCCCGAGGGCCAACCCGGACGCAGGCAGTGCAACCCGGGAGGCTGCGGCGGCGCTTATGGATTCAACACCGAAACCAGCATGGGACCGGCCGTTCCGCCGATGGAGAGCATTCGCGCCATGGTCGGCAAAGATCACATGTGGCCGATCGACGACGTGTGGAACTATCACGCCGGCGGCGGCGAGTTCAAAACCATCAACGTGTTCAGAGATGCGATAGCGAACCGCTACGGCAAGTCGGATAACGTGAACGACTTCGCCATCAAGTCGCAGATGCAGACCTACGAAGGCGTGCGTGCCATGTACGAAGCCTACAGCCGCAACAAATATCAGGCGACGGGCGTGATTCAGTGGATGCTCAATAACGCCTGGCCGTCGATGATCTGGCATCTGTACGACTACTACCTGCGCCCAGGCGGCGGATATTTCGGAGCCAAGCGGGCGATGGAAGCGCTGCATCCGATCTACGGCTACGACGATCATGCGATCTGGCTCGTCAGCAGCCAGTACACCGACGTAAAAGGGTTGAAGCTCACCACCAAGATCTACAACCTCGACATGACCGAAAAGTTTACGCAAGAGAATACGGTCGATGCCGGGGCGGACAGCACCGCGAAGATCTTCACGGTGCCCGACGTCTCCGGTCTGAGCAACACGTATTTCCTCGTGCTGCGATTGGAAGACTCCGCCGGAAAGCAAGTCGGATCGAACTTCTACTGGCTCTCGACCAAGCCGGAGACACTCGACTGGGCGAAGACCAATTGGTGGATGACGCCCACAGCCTCTTATGCCGACTTCACCGCGATCTCACAGTTGCCGAAAGTCAAACTGAAAGTCACAGACCGCACAGAGAGCAAAGGGGAAAACTCGATCACCCACGTCACCCTGGAGAATCCCAGCAAGAATCTCGCCTTCTTCGTTCGCTTGAAAGTCGACAAGGGTGCCAAGGGAGAAGAGATCTTGCCCGTGGTCTGGGAGGACAACTACGTTTCCCTGCTCCCCGGCGAGAAGCGCGTGATCACGGCGACCTATCGCGCCAGCGAACTAGGCACAGCGAAGCCCGCAGTGGAAGTCGGCGGCTGGAACGTGGAATAGCCCCTGCGTTCAAGAAAGCCGTGTCATCCTGAGGCCCGCGCATTTTGCGGGCCGAAGGACCTATGGACTTGTCGGCAGCTTGGCCGCTGCCGGCAAAGTGCATAGGTCCTTCGCTGTGCTCAGGGTGACAAACTGTTGAGACCCGAGCAACTTGACCTATTCCACGTGCTGTGAAACCGACAGAATGTTTCCGTCCGGGTCTTTGAACCACGCGACCTTGTCGCCCGTGGGGGCCGTCCAGATTCCGAGTTCGTCCTGCTTGAAGAATCCGAAAATCTCGAAGTGAACGCCCTTGGCGGCGAGCGCCCGCACCACATTCTCGATGCCTGCAACCTGCCATCCGAGGATAGTGAACTGCGCCGGCGTGAACTCCTTCATTTTCGCCGCACGCACCATGATTCCATTGGCTTCCAGCACGAGTGCAAATCCGTCATCCTTTACGAAGCGCAGCCCAAGCACGCCCTCGTAGAAGGCGCGGGCCTTAGCCGAATCCGTGATCGGCACAAACGCGACGATGTTCGTCGAACCCAGCATGATTGATCTCCTCGACGGGAATCGAACGGCTTGGGCAAAGAGACTACGCTATTGCCTGGGCTGCGTCATTACGCTATTGTGACAATGAATGTCGAAAATGCGACATCCCGTGCATATCTGTCCCAGGCTGCCTGCGCCGGTCACGGCGCTGGCTTTCGACTTCCCGCATCGCCACACGATCATTGAACACATGCATCCCGAGGATCAGCTGGTTTACGCGTGCCAGGGGGTGATGACGGTGCGGACCAGCGGCGGGACGTGGGTGGTCCCGGCTCAGCGCGCGGTCTGGATACCGGCGCGAACTCCCCACAGCATTTCCATGTCAGGCACGGTGTCGATGCGGACGATCTACTTGCGCGCTCGCCTGGTGAGGCCACTCCCGCGGGCGTGTTGCGTGGTGAACGTTTCTCCTCTGCTGCAGCAACTGATCGTTCACCTGTGCGCCGTGGGAAAGCTGAACCGGAGATCAAAGACCCAGGCGCATTTGATTGACGTCCTGATCGATCAGTTTGAAACGTTGCAGGCGGTTCCCTTACAGCTTCCCACTCCGACCGACGCCAGAGCGGCCCGTGTCGCGGCAGCTTTGCAGAGTGGCCTCAGCGATTCCTGTTCTTTGGAGCGGGCGTGCAGGCAGGCCGGGGCGAGCAAGCGAACCATCGAAAGACTGTTCCAGCAGGAGACGCGGATGTCGCTGGGAAAATGGCACCAGCAACTGCGATTGCTGAAATCGTTGCAACTCCTCGCAGCCGGAGAAAAAATCAGCCACGCCGCCCTCGAAGCCGGCTACAGCACACCCAGCGCATTCATCGCAATGTTCCGGAAAGCGCTCGGAACCACGCCGCGACGGTACTTCGAGAACAGTTCCGCGCGGCCCTAAGCCAACTCGCTTCTACTGGTCGCTGAAGTCGATCATCACCGGAGCCGAGCGGAACCAGTTGGTCTTGTAGCCAACGTAGACGATTCCGATCACAAACCAGATGCCGCCGACCGTCTTGGCGATCCAGTTCAAGTTCACCCAGATCACCGCACAGAACACGTAGCCGAGGAAAGGGAGTATGGCGTCTGATAATGCGCGGAAGCCCAAGCCGCAGGTTTGAACCGTCACGTACAGCAGCACGACGGCAACAACTGCTCCGATCGCAACGGCGGTGATATTGAGCGCGTGCAGTATTTGGGCGACGTCAATGTGCACCCGGACAAGGAAGTCCGCGACACGCTGGGTGCTAAGGGCTGAAACTGTGAGTTGGTACAGAAGGGTACAACTGCCGAAGCAGATGAGCAAAAACGCCGCCGCTCGATTGGAGCCGGCCTTTCCCATGACAGAGAATCGCCAGAAAGCAGCCGCATTGACTCCCATAAACGCCAGGAACGCCCCGAAATTCAGCAGTTCTCCGGCATGCTCGTAGGCGTTACCGATGTGGTAGAGCAACTCCGCTCCGCCAAACGCCAAAGCCCCGATCAGCAGAATGTTGTACGTAGGTGTATTGCTGCCGGGCTTGAGGTACCCGAAGAACCTCTTCGGAAGCACGCCGTCGCGGCCCATTCCGAAGAGCAACCGGGCGGCACCGAGCGTACCGGTCAATCCGCTGCCGAAGGCGGCCACGATCAGAATCACTCCCATCGCATTGAAGAGAAGAGCCCCACCGACCCTGCGGCAGATGTCCATGAAGGCAGTGGTTTCTTCTGGAAACGAATGCCAATCCGGCCAGACTCGCGCGCCCAGGTACGCCTCGAACGCGCTGCAACCACCCGCGAACAAGCAGGTCAGCACCACTGCCAGCAGCACATTACGCTTGGGATTTTCTACGTCTTCGGCGAGCGTAGTCACACCGTCGAATCCTATGTAGGTGAGTGCCGCGAACGAAGTTGCCATAAGAATCTTGTGCGAGTTGAAGGTTCGCGGGTCATAGATAGGTTGCAGTGAAAACAGTCCAGCCCATCCCTGTCCGCCGTACAAGAACTTCACAGCCAACACTACGAAGAACACGACAACCACCGACATGACGGCCAGCAGAATCTTGTTCGCGTTGGCAGAAGCCTTGACGCCAATCAGATTCAGAACCGTCATGATGCCCGCGATCAGCAGCGCCCACACCACAAACGGCACCTGCTGTACGTAACGCTCGTGCAATGCGGTCGCGATCCACACAGTGTTGATCAGCGGCTGCAGCAGGTAGTCGAGAATCATCGCCCATCCGGCAAGAAATCCCAGATGTGGATTGAGCCCCTTGCCGACGTAGGTGTAGGCCGACCCCGCCGTTGGATAGAGCGCGCCCATGCGCCCATAACTGACCGCGGTGATCAGCATGGCGAAGAGGGCGATCAGAATGATAGTAACGAAATGGCCGTCGGACAGCTTCTGCGCCACGCCGTACAGCGGCACGGGTGCGATGGGCTGGATGAGAACGATCCCGTAAAAGATCAGGTCCCACAGCGTGAGCGTGCGGCGTAATCTCGGGACGGCGGAGGAAGCAGCAGTCGAGGTTTCCATGAGAAACGGTTATTGGATTATGGACGGTGAAAAATGTCAATATTAAAACGTTTCTATAAGTTCACCGTGTTGCTCTCTTTACCCCGCATTCTCACCATCGGGATGTCATTCTGACGAGAGCGTAAGCTCTCGGAGGAACCTTACGACGTGTCGCCGGTGGCATTGAGGTGGACGGGGACTAACACTGTGTTTGCGGCTTGGGCAATCCCTTCCACTGCGTCCTCAACGGAATCTGTCGTGCGGTCCCTCAACTCGGCTTCGCCGACTTTCAGGATGACAACGGCAAGAGGTGCTGAGCACCCCATTCGATCAGCGTGCAGGCTCCCCGTAGTCGAACCAGTATCCCCGCTGCTCGTTCCCTGACATGTGGCGCGTGTTGTATTCGAGAAGATAGTTCATGTGGGCGTCGTCCAGCGGGAAGGACTTCTTCGGCGTGTAGGGATACTCGCCCATGCTCAGAAACGGCAGCGGCGCAACGAAATTGCCTTCGGCGGCGTAGAAGTCCATGTCTTTCTCGTAACCGTTGGCGGCGAAGAAGTAGTCACGCACCCATCCCTGAGGAAGAGGGGGCAGATGGGACGGATCGAAGTCGAGGCGGACTTCGTCGCCCGAGCCGAGAACCGCGAGCTTGTCGTCGGTCGCTGTGAGCAGGGGCAGGACGTCGCCGTAACGCGTGTACGTTCCCCGCGGGCGCGTGTAAGGCCCGGTCGCGCTGGTCTTCTCGTAGATGTACTGCACGTTGCCCGGCGGTGTGCCCTCGATCTTAAAGGGATATCCGTGGAACTCGAGGTCGGCATGAACCAGAGGAACAGGAGTGACACGCGGAGACCGAGTCTTGTCGCCGGCCGTTTGATTCATCCGGTCGATCAGGATGCTATCCCAATACACTTGCAGGTTTGTGGTGATGCGAATCTTCTGCGTTCCCCGAGGAAGCTTTCCCGTCAGATCGGCGGTCATGGTGCGCGGACCTCCGGCGGGGAAGCCCATATCATCGATCACGCGTTTCCATTGTCCATTCTCACCAAGCGCTTCCACGTACGGGGAAACCGGTTCCATTCCGGCTTGCGCCGCGGCGTACATGCTGTTGGCGGTGAAGTACTCGATCTCGCCGTGCATCAATAACCAGAGCGGGCCGCCGCTGTAAGGCTCGCCCAGGGCGAGCGTGAGGGTGTGCGGCTTGGCAAATCCGGCGAACTGCGTGAGCGCGAAATCGCCGAAGAAACGATGCGCGAGCAAATCGGGCATCACATCGTGGCCGTGCTCGTCCCACGCTCCGGCGGGCGGGCGCGCGTCGCGGCTCACTACAACTTTGAATTGCGGATACGGCGGGTTCGACGCGAAATATTCGTTGGGATACACGTCGAGATCAGCCGGGTGATCGACGGCCAGCAGGCGCACCTGATCGAGGTAGACAGCTTCTTCGAGCGGCTCCATGAAGCGGAAACTGAGGATCTTGTATTGATGATTTCCGCCATCCTTGTCATCCTGAGCCGCAGCCTTTAGCGGCGAAGGATCTGTGCATGTGGCCGGGGAGTGCATAGGTCCTTCGCTTCGCTCAGGATGACAAGCTGTTTGAGAATATGTTCTCTCGTGCACCAATCCCGTCGGAATTTTGATGAACTCGACCGGCCGCGGGATGTCGCGCTGGTTGGGGCCAATCCAGTGGCCGACGACTCCGGCGCCGAGCATGTCGGCGACGAACTGGTAGCGCTCGCCGTTCCAGGCGAACAGCGTGGGGCACGAACTGCCCCGGCGGTCGATCTCAAGGATCTCGTGGCGCTTGTCGCCGGCGACCATGGCTTCATCGATTTCGTCCTGCAACACGCCGGTGGGCCAGAGCATGCGGATGATGTCGGCATTCTTGGACTGTCCGAGCCCCACTACGATGTCCGTGGAGTTCTGGCCGAGATAGCCGTTCGATCCGTAGATCTCGAATTTTTGCCGGTTGCCGCCGGAGAAGACTTCGACCTTCGTACCGATGGCGGACTTGTTGTCGCCCAATCCCTTGAGCGAGAGCTTCAGCCAGTGATTCTGCGTCGCGCCTTCATTGCGCAAGAGGACGGCGGGCCCGTGATTCTGCGTGATAAGCAGGTCAGTGGCGCCGTCGTTGTCGTAGTCGCCGGTGACGATGGCGCGGGGGCTTTCGAGATGAATCTTGTCGAGGCCGACGTCGGCGGTAACGTCTTTGAATCCGTCGGGGCCGAGATTGCGGAAGAGGCGGACTTCGCCCTTGCCGTCTTTTGTCTCGCCGACGGCGATCAGGTCGACCCAGCCGTCGTTGTCGTAGTCGAAGGCGGCAACACCGAAGGCGCGAACCCAGTTGGTTTCCGGAAGCTTGACTTGCTCGAAGGACTTGCCGTGGTTGTTGCGCCACAGGGTGAGCGCTGGCGACCCATCATGCGTGAATGCAATATCCATCCAACCGTCGTGATCGAAGTCGAGGACGGCAACGCCTCGGGCCGCAGTCGGCATGGAAGAGGACCACAGTGTCTTCGCGGGGAACTTGCCTTCTCGCGGATTCTCCAACAGAACCGGATGAATGTGGGGAACGATGATATCGACGGCGCGATCATTGTTGTAATCCGTCCCAACGGCGCTCAGGGCGCCAGAAGCCACCACTTCGTCAAATCCAGCTTCCTTCGTGACATTGGTGAAAGTTCCGTTGCCGTCATTGCGGAACAATTCAGCCCAACCAACTTTGTCGCCACCGCGCATGACCAGCAGATCAATGTCTCCGTCGTGGTCATAGTCGATGAACGTTAGACCGAGACTGTTGGTATTCGAGAGAAGATTCGCCTGCGCATGAACTTCTTTGAAGGTTCCGTTCTTCTCGTTGTGGAATAGAAGAACCTCGGCGTTGGTGCTGACCGCAAGGTCCGTGAATCCATCGTTGTCGTAATCACCGGCCGTGCAGGCAATGCCGTGAACAGCGGGATCAAACCCGGCCTTCTTGGTAACATCTTCGAGTTTGCCGTTACCGAGATTGTGATAGAGCGATATGCCGCCGGTAACACCGCTGTCGGGCAAGAAAAGGTCTGGCTTGCCGTCGTTGTCGTAATCGAGGAAACAGGCGCCGGGCCCCAAATTACTTGCCGGGCCGCTGGTGCCGCCTGCAGTTGACATCAGCCCCGCCTCCTTCGTCACATCCACAAACCGCACCTTGATCTGCGGTGGCGGCTTCAACTGCTGCTGCGGCGATTCCAGCGCGCGTGAGTACTGGCCCTGCTCGCCGTACGCCAGGCTCATGGCCGCGCCGATCTTGTTTTGCGTGATGTACTGGAATCGCTTCAGGTGCGCGCGGGCGTGGTCGGTGTCGGAGGACTGCTGGTAGGCGCGAGACAGGCCGAATTCCGCCGAGGCGTGCAGAGGGTTGATCTTCAGCGCACGGCCAAAGGCGTCGATCGCCTGTGGAAACTGCTTCGCCTGCACGTACGCCGTGCCCAGGAAATACCAGGTATCAGCATCGCTGGCATCGATCTCGGTAACGTGCTTGAAGGCGTCGATCGAGGCCTGCGCGTCGCCGGTATTCTTAGAAAGCAGACCGAGGCTATACCACGCGTTCGGATTCTTCGGATCCTGCTTGAGAGCTTCTTCCAACGCAGCCTTGGCTTCGTCGACCTTCTGCAGGCTCAGGTAGGCGATGCCTTCGTTCAGCCGTGCGATGGCAAATTTCGGATCGGCTTCCACCGCATGCTTGAATTCGCTCAGCCCCTTTTCGAAGAGCTGCTGGTTCATGTAGGCACAGCCGAGATTGTTGTGACGGGCGGCCTCCGTCGGATTCGGTTGGGCTGCCGGCGCGAGAAGACCGAAGGCCGCTAGAACTGCGGCGAAAAGAGCGGTAGAAATCTTGAGATTCATTCCGTTAGAGATTTAACCACAGCGGGCACGGAGGAACACAGGGGAAACACGGGTCTGTCATCCTGAGCAGCGACGAAGTCGCTGTGAGGGACCGTACGATGGCCGATGCATTCGCTGCCGCGGACGGGAACGCCTCCGGCATATACAGCGCGCAAGAACCCATCCACGTCATTTCTAGCTCATTCAGTCGTACGGTCCCTCGGAGCGCTGTTCGCGCTCCTCAGGATGACATCAGCTCTGAGCACGCGACGACACATATGACATCACTTCTGAATGCGCGGTGCGGAGTACGCCCGATTGCCGACAATTCCCTTCCCTTCCTGCACCGTCACCGTCTGTTCCGCGTTCACGTTTGAAAGCTTGTCCACGTGTCCGCTGGGCCATTGAATTTCAATCGTGTCGGACTTCGTCTGCGAGCCGAGGCCGAAGGTCAACACGAGTTCGCTCTGCGCCAGATAACTCGATCCCGAGCGCAGCATCTTCCACTGCTTATCGGCTCCGCTGCTCACCCGCACAACCGCGCCAATGCCGTCGCGGTTGGATTTGGTGCCCACCAGTTTGATCCGCAGGCTGTGATTCGTTCCGCCTTCGTTGCGAAACAGGTAGGCCGGACCGGCGTTCGTCGTGAGCAGAATATCGGGAAAACCGTCGTCGTCGATGTCACCGTAGGCCGCAGCCCGCGCGACTTTCGGCGCGGCAAAGACCTTCCCCATCTGCGCGGTGACTTCGGTGAATTTCCCTCCACCGAGATTGCGGAACAGGTGCGGAGGTTCGGCGTAGCTTACGCGCTTCTGCACACGCTCGATTTCGTTTTCGATGTGGCCGTCGGCCACGAAGATGTCGGGCCAGCCATCATTGTCGTAGTCGAAAAAGAAGCAGCCGAAGCCGAGTGTGACCAGAGTGTCGCGCCCGATCTCTGACTGTGGAGCTTCATCGACAAACAGTCCGTTGCCTTCGTTGTGATACAGAGACACCATTTGGTTGGCGAAGTTGCTGATGATCAGGCTGGCATAGCCGCTGCGGTCATAGTCAGCGGCATCGGCTCCCATGCCGGCGCGGGCCACGCCATCCTCGCTGAAGCCGATTCCGGCGGCCACGCCCCGCTCTTCAAACGTGCCGTTCTTCTTGTTCACATAAAGCTTGTTGGGCTGCGTGTCGTTAGCGATCAGGATGTCAGGCCAGCCATCGCCGTTGGCATCGAGAATCGTGATGCCAAGGCTCTTGGAAGTGGGATCATTCAATCCAGCCTTCTGTGTCGCATCTTCGAATCTGCCTGCGCCGAGGTTGTGCCACAGGCGTACCGACGTGCCTTTGTACGATTCCGGCGTGCAGTAGGACTTGTGTGCTCCATCGATCGTGCAGTAGAGATCTCCCTGCTCGCTCCACTGCACGTAATTCGCGACGACGAGATCGAGTTTGCCGTCGCGGTCGTAGTCGACCCAGGCAGCGCTCGTAGAAAACTCGTTTGGCCCCCACATCCCAGCGGTCTTGGTCACGTCGGTGAAGGTGCCGTTGCCATTGTTGTGGAAGAGATGACTCTGGCCCAGCGCGGACACGAAGAGATCGTCGAAACCGTCGTTATCGTAGTCGCCGACGGCGACGCCAAATCCGTACATCGGCACGGCAAGACCCGCTTTGCGCGTCACGTCAGTGAAGGTACCGTCGTGATTGTTGTGGTAGAGCTTGAGCGTGGTCGCGCCTCCATGGGGATGTCCCGGAAAATCTTCGCCATTGATCAGGACGATGTCGGGATACCCGTCATTGTCATAATCAATGAACGCGCAGCCCGGGCCCATGGTTTCAGGCAGCCACTTTTTGCCGAAGGCGCCATTATTGTGGGTGAAATGGATTCCCGCATGGGCGGTGATGTCTCGGAACTGGATTTGCGCTTGGGCGGTCGCGGCGAAACAAAGTGCGAGCAACCACGGAGACACGGAGGCACGGAGGAGATCATAGAAAAGACATTTTTGCTTTTCTCTGTGACTCAGTGACTCCGTGGTGAACTGTTTCTTCCGAAGGAACATTATTTGGAGGCCCCGGCAGTACTGGTTTTTGGCCGGACAGCCGAGGCGGCTGTCCCTCCGTGAATCGTGGTTGCGATCGTTAGCGGGACCGACACGTGCTCGTGCACCGACTGGCGCTCGTTGTTGTCTTCGGGATGCAACTGGCGGTAGGGGCCGGTGATGGCCTGCGACGATTCGTCGGCTTTGAAGCGCATGTAGCGCGCCTGATGTTCTTTGGCTAACTTTTCATCGCCAAGGCCGTTGTAGCAGAGCATCAGGTTGTAGTGTGCCTGCAGGTCTTCGGGATCGATCTCCAGCACCGATTGCAGCAGTTTCACTGCCTCATCGTACTTGCGTTGCAGGAACAGCACGCGGCCGAGATCGTTGAGCGCGACCCGATCGCGCGGGTATTGCGCCAGTACGCTTCTCAATCGCGTCGCTGCGCCATCGTAGTTGCCATCCGAGCGCAGGACTTTCGCATAGAAGAAATTCGCGCGCGCCAGATTCGGAGACAGAGCCAGCGCCTTCTCCAGCACGGTGCGCGCCCGCGCCATGTCGCCTTCCTGCACGGCACAACGGCCGATGTTCACCCATCCGTCGGGATTGTTCGGATCCGCCTGCGTGACTTTTTCAAACGCCGCCGCCGCGCCTTTCAGGTCTCCCTGCAGAAACAGTCCGATGCCGTAGTCGTTCCAGCGCTGCCACTCTTCTTTGCGGACAATCGTCTTGGGCTCAGCCGCGGGCGCGTTGTGCGCGACCACGGGAAGCGCGACTTCATCTTCGGCCACCGTGACGATCGGCAAGTCGGGAATTTTCTCCTGCTTCGCGGACACACCGCTGAGCGATGCCGTAAACAGCGTGGAGCGGTCATCGTAATCCGGGGATACCGCGTCCGGCTTGGTCGGATCAGGCAGGCCGGCAAACGCCTCCTGCGTCCCATACCAGGCGAATTTCCGATAACAGAGGCGCGCATGCAGCGTGATCTTGCTTCCGGCGTTTTCCGGGATGTGCATCCGGTAGTGCACAGTGTCGGCCGCTCCGGGGGGGATTAATCTCACATAGACCACCGCCCGCGTTGCCCAGGCATTGCGCTTGTTGATGGGATTGCCATGTGCATCGATCTGCAACGAGCGGTAAAAGTGCGCGCCCTTTTCCACCGGACCGTGCCCGTTGTCCTCGACCATGCCACTCCAGAAGATGGTCTGGCCTTTGTCGTCGGTTCCCTTCAACTCAAGCCATGTGTCATAGGCATCGACGGTGCCGCCGGGGAAGAAGTGTCCAACTTTCTTCGTGCGCACCACGACATCCACGCGCACCGTGTCGCCGCGGCGCAACTCGGGCTGAACGCGATTCAGTGGAGCGGTAACAGGGGCGGCCTCTGCTCCTTCAGCTGCGACTTTGCTCTCCGCTTCTTCGCCGACGGCAAACGTTGTCGAGAGATCGGATTGCGTCGCCGCGCCCGCCTTCAACGGAGCCTGCGCCGGTGATAATGCGAAGATGTCCACCGTCAGCGCGCCACTCTTCAGGAAGTCTTCCGTCAACTTGAGCTGTGCCGGATCTTCATTCGCCGTGGGTAGCGCAGTATTCGCTGCGGGAAAACGATGCGAGTGCACGAACCCGTTGATGTTGCCCTGGTCTTTCGATGCCTCGGCCGGCATGTGGCAGTCGGCACACTGCTGCGGCTTCGCCGGATAGTAGAACGACCGCGCACCCTGCCCAGACACGCCGCTGGCCTGCCAGTTGTCGTATTCGTTGAAACCGCGGAACCAGCGGTAGTGGTTCACCGGCACGTCGAGATGCACCTTGTGGCACGACGAGCAGAACTCCGCGGTCTGGTCGCGCATGAATGGCTTCAGGAACACGCGCCGGTGTGGCTCGGGATTCAACTTGATCAGGAAATCGTGCAGCTCGCGCGCGATCGGATTCTTCGTCGCCGCCAGCTCGTGCAGCTTTGGATATTCCAGATAAAAATCGCCCTGCCCCATCGTGCTCTTCACGTTGGCAATGGAGTGGCACATCATGCAGCCCAGCCCCGCCTGCGCCTCAGGGCGATGCACGATCTGCTTGATGGGCGTATCCATCATGCCCGCATAGAGCACCGCCGGATCGTGGCACCCTCCGCACCATTTCGAAGGCTTGGTGCCAATCGTGTCCTGCATGTATTCGATCGACTTGCGGTACCACTGATTATTGAACGACGAGAAATGATGCGCCGAACTAAACCACTGGTTGTAGATATCTTCGTGACAACGCTTGCAGGAGTCGGACTCCATGAAGAACTTGCTCGGAATTTTCTGCTTGCCATAAACCTGCGCCGAGCTTGGAAAAAACGCGCCTTCGGGCCCGTCCCCTTCGCCATTCATATCGTCTGGCGGCATGGTCGGATTCACGATGCGGTTGCGCGTCTGCCAACTTCCCCGCACGTAGCGCGCGCCGAAACCAATCCCGGCAAGCACGGCGAGGCAGATCGCAGTTCGAATCGCGCCCGCCATCAGCCTGGCGCCGAGCGGTCCCGGCTCAGACGAGGCGCGTGCGCCCCACCAATTCGCCACTAGAACGCCAACACCCGCCGTCGAAATCACGATGTGGAGATAGAGCTTGTTCCACTCGGTGCGTGGAGTCCCCGTCTTGATCAGAACCACTCCAACGATCGCCCCAGCGGCAATCAATAGCCATCCTGCGCGCGCCGACAGGCTCCCCTGGCGCAGGAAACGAAGCAGCAACGGCAACAGCAAGATTGCTGCCAGCAAGCCTCCAGCCGCATGCAGCAGCACGACCCCCGCATAGAAGAGATTCGCCTGAGGAAGGGTGTAAAGATAGGCGGCGGAGATGGCGAGTAAGGCCACCAGCCACGACAAGACTCGACCGGTAATTCCCCCAGATAGCATTTCTGCTTGGCGAAACAGTAGAGAATCGCTCTACAAACTTCGTCCCCACAATGAGCGAAGTCCCGCGCCAATAACGTTATACAGGGCGGATGGGGCGCGGAATAATCTAAAAATACTAGCAACGGAAACAACGCAGATTTTCAGTGAATCGGCGGGGCCTTCCATCCGCCGCACACACCCTCTAACGCTGCAGCCACCGACAATACTTGCTCTTCCTCCCAAGGCCGGCCCACGATTTGCACGCCAATGGGCAAGCCCTCCGACGACTGGCTTACCGGAACCACCGCTGCGGGATTCCCCAGCAGATTGAACCACTCGGTGTAGCTCCAGGCATCGAGATACTGCACGGTTTTTCCGTCAATCATCCAACTACGCTCGCCATGGCGAAATGCCGGAATCGCTGCTGCCGGGCACAACAGGATGGGATATTTCCGCATCTGCTCCAAGACACTCGCACGCAGGGTGTCGCGCCGGATCCAGGCGTCAATCACGGCAGGCCCCGACAAGCTGGGCTCAGCCTTCGACCATTCGAGGAATTGCTTGAGGATCGGGTTGGCATCCTGCTGGCGGCCGTTGAACATCGGGCCGATGAGCATCCCGCCCATCTTCACAAAGAATTTCTTCCACACGACACGCGCCTCTTCCAGTCCTTCCGGACGAAATGGCTCCACCTGAAATCCGGCGCGGCGCAGCGCCTCTGCGGCCGCTTGCACTGCCTGGCGAGTCTCGGGCGTCACCGGCGTACGACCATCGTCTTCAAAGTAGCCGATCCGCAGACCAGTCACCTCGTCTTTGCCCGGCCACCTTACGGGCACGGGCGCGGCACATGTGTCGCCATCGTCAGGGCCTTGCATCACTTCAAACAGGACTTTGAGATCGGCCACGGTGCGGGCCATCGGACCGACCACACCGATCAGAGCGAACGGTCCGCCGGATGGCGGGAAGTGTCCGGTGGCGGGGATGCGGCCAGGCGTAGGTTTCAATCCGCAGATACCCGTGAAGTGAGCCGGGACGCGAATCGAGCCACCGCCATCGCTGCCCACGCCTCCCGCTGACATGCCCGCAGCCATCGCCGCCGCTTCGCCGCCGCTCGATCCACCCGGAGTGTGTTCCAGATCCCACGGACTGTTGGTCCGTCCGTAAAGCAGATTATCGGTCTCCCACGCCATCAGCAACTCGGGCGTGTTGGTCACACCCAGGATGATCGCTCCTGCTTTGCGCAATCGCTCAACCAGAGGCGCATCCTTGGTTGCGATATGTCCGGCACGAAGACGCGTGCCTGCCTCACACTTCATCCCAGCCACGTTGACTGAACTCTTCACGCTGATGGGCACACCGTGCAGAGGGCCGAGCGCTTGCCCGCCGCTGACGGCAGTTTCGGCTGCGAGCGCCTCGCGGCGTACGCGCTCCGGATCCACGTGCACAAACGCATTCAACTGCGGATTCAGCCGCTCGATCTTGGCCAGATGCGCTTCCGCCAGTTCCACGGGAGAAATCTTCTTCTCGCGAATCTGCCGGGCCATCTCGACCCCGGATAAAAAAGTTAGATCCGTCATGTAAAGCGGAACCATTCAGCGGGTGCTATCCGAGGGAGTGTGCAAGTCCTTCTTCAGCAGCCGCAAGAGGAAGTATTCGTTGACTGGACGGTCGTCCTGCATCGCAGGAGTTTCGGTGGAAGCATTCAAGAATGTATCCAGAGGGAACTCCCGGTCCAACATCACCTTAAACTGCCGGTCCGCCGTGGTGTAGGGCCCCCATTCGAGCATGTCTTCGACGGCGGAAGGTGGCATCTGCCGCGCCAGTTCTTCCGGGCTCCGGCGGAGAAGAGGGGTGTCGCTGGCAAGGAAATGCGCGCCGAAGCCGTACACGCCCGTGAATACTCGCACGTGCGCGAATGACTCCTGCAGGGCTCGGGCGATCGCCGCTTGCACTTCCTTGTCTCCGCTGGGCAACCATTGCTGCAGAATCCCACCAGGTTTCAAACGACGCTTGATGGTGGAGTAGAACTCCTTGGAATAGAGCAGACTCGATCCGGCGGACTCAATCGGCGGAGGAGGATCGATGGTGATGACGTCATATTGCTGCTGAGTGCGCTCCAAGTAGCGGCGCCCGTCGTCGATCTCAACGTGTGCCAGAGGGGAACTCAAGATCTGCGGAGCGTCGGGGTGGAAATACCAGAACAACCGCGGAACCGCCGGCACCAGCTCGACTGCCGTAGTGTCAATGTGCCAGGAAAGTATCGATCGAAATGTCGTGCCCATGCCGAAGCACACCACCAAGGCGTTCTGGGGAGGGTGGTCCAGAAATGCGAGCGGCATGTGGGCCATCATCTTCGTGACCACGGCCAGACCCGTCATGCCCCGCCCGTTGACCAGCAGGTCTCTTTGAAATCCGCCGCCAACTGCCATAACGGTGGCGGTGTGATCACGAAGAATGACGTGCTGGGGAAAGCGCGCTTCATAGCTTCTGGTAAGTAGCACCAAGGCAAAGGCTAACGCCGCCAGTACATACGGAGCAGCAAGTTTCCACCCGCCTCGGGGTTGTTTCTCCTCGCCAGAACCCGTCCACCACTTCGCATTGAGCCCCACCAGAAGCCAGGGCAGCGAAAAGAAAAAGAGCACCCAACGCTCGTTGAAGAACGGCAGCAACAGGAATCCCGAAAGCAGCGGGCCGAGAATGCAGCCCACCACATTGACCGCATAAGCGCTGCCCGCTTTGTCCGGATCGCCCCCGGACCAGCGGTCCACCAGCATCGGGGTTATGAATCCTAACAGGGCACAGAATGGGGGCACCGCCACCAGGACGCGCATGGCTCCCATGAAGTAGCGGAGTTTGGCAGCCGTTTGCCACAACCACAGACCCGGGTCCGCCGTAACCAGAGGCAGAAGCATCGCAAGCCCCAGCAGGGCCCAAACCATTGCGTGAATGCTGCCATGCGAGCGGCTCCAACGCCGGTACAGCCAGGAACCGAGAAATGTCGAGATGAGATAAGCGCCGAGAATGGATGCAAAGGCATAGACCATGGTTCCCAAATACGGCGTGAATTGGCGGATCCACACGATCTCAGCACCCATGCTGGTCAACCCGCCGAAAAACAGCAGCAGCAGCAATCTCGTAGAGTGCGATGTGCCGCGGCTCGAAGCGGGCTCGACTGGAACTCCCTGAGATGAGCCAGTGTTGGAGGTGGGCCAGCGGCGCGCCAGCAGGACTGCAGTCGCCGCCAGCAAAACATTCAGCACCGCGCCAACCCGCAGCGTGCCGCGAAATCCGCGAAGCTCGATCAGCAGCAGCGGAAGGACCGTACCGACCGTCGCGCCCAGGACGTTGGCCGCATACAGAAAGCTGAATGAGCGCTGTGACTGCCCGGCGCAACGGCTCCGGATGGCAAGCATGGCTAGCGGGATCGTCGCTCCCATGCACGCGCACCACGGAATCAAAGTAAGGCCCACCCAGAGCCCGGACGCGACATAGTAGCCCGCGGAGGAAGAGACTCCAGTGCGCTCCAACAGGTTTCTGCCCCACGTCAACTGATACGGCACCAGAATCGCCGAGACGCCAATGAGTAGCTCGGCGATGCCATACAGGGTCAGTGCAGAATCTCTGAGCTTCTCTCCGTGCTTTCGAATCAGGTATCCGCTTCCCCATGAGCCCAGGCCCAGACCGGCCATGAAGACCGACAGCACGATTGACACCAACGCGCTGGTGACTCCGAAACTCGCCATGGCCAGGCGAAGCCAGATGATTTCATAAAGAATGCTGCAGAACCCGGAGACGCAAAAAAAGATAAAGAGCCACGTCATTGAAAAACACCTCGATCATTTTCAGCACCCGACAGCAGCTTCGCGTCCGAGCCAGACGGACTCTTTGCGAAGCATGCTCTTCGCGTTCAATCGAACCTTGGTACTGGGTCGGGCCGAACCTTCGAGCTACAGCGGGGATGCGCGGTTCCGCTCAACGAAAAGGCTGGATGTGCTGCAAAACGCAAAAAAAAGTATGGTTTGATGTTTGTCGCGTGTCAAGTTGACAGTGGCAGAGAGAATGTCATCATGTCAGGATTTCGCGCGCGAGCCGAGCTGAGCCATGGCGGCATCGAGCGCGGCTTTCTCGTCGATTGCCAGAGGCCGGTAACCGCCTTTCCCCAATGTGCCCAGCTGCAACGGCCCGATCGCTACTCGCACCAGGCGCAGCACCTCGATTTCAAGCGCAGCCAGCATGCGGCGAATCTGACGGTTCTTGCCTTCGTCCAGTACGATCTCAAGCCAGCAGTACTTTTCGCCGGCGCGGAGTACCTGGGATCGCGTCGCGCGCATAGACTCTCCGTCCTCCGACTGAACGCCGCGTTCGAGCTTCTGGCTCACTTCCTGTCCGGCGACGGTGTCGATCTGAACGTGATACGTCTTCTGCAGATGCGTCTCCGGCGCGGCAACGCGAGCGCCCCATTCGGAATCATTGGTCAGCAGTAGCAAGCCCTCGCTGGCCTTATCCAGGCGGCCGACCGGAGCGACCCACGGGAGTGCGTCCCCTGCCGCCTCCAGCATGGAATACACCGTCTCGCGGCCTTTCTCGTCGGACGCGCTGGTCACCAGTCCGCGCGGCTTGTTCATCATCAGATAAATCTTTGCCGCGGGCTCGACTGGCTTCCCCTCCAGCAGAATCCGATCGCGTTCAATCCGTACGGGTGTTTCCGGATCGCGGCGTACGGTTCCATTCAGCTGCACCCGGCCATTGCGAATCAACTCCGCCGCTTGCGACCGTGAACAACAGCCGAGCTTCGAGAGGGCGCGGGCGAGCCCCACCCGTCTCTCGTCAATGCGTCTGTCATCATTACGCCGCACAGCTTTCATGCTAATCGAAGGGAGCGATCTACTCCACGGGCGGCTAGGCTTGATACCATGATTCCGGCGCTGTGCGCGAAAGGAGACCTCATGGCTCACCAGCATCCTCCCCGCTTTCTTAAGATTGTGGACGACGCCAAGACCCGCGTTCGCGAAACTAATGTTGACGCGGTGAAGAACAGAATGGACCGCGGCGACAAATTCATCCTCGTCGACGTGCGCGAGGAAAGCGAGTTCGCCAAAGACCACCTGCCGGGCGCAATTCATCTGGGCAAGGGCGTGATCGAGCGCGACGTCGAAGCCCGCGTGCCTGACCTCAATGCTGAGATGATCCTGTACTGTGGCGGCGGATTCCGCTCCGCCCTGGCCGCCGACAACCTGCAGAAGATGGGATACACCAACGTTATCTCGATGGACGGCGGGGTTCGGGGATGGCGCGAAAAGGGATTCCCCTTCACCAAAGACTGATTCGAAACCCGGTAACTGCTTCCTGAATGTCGACGGCATCACCCTGAATTTGTGGTAAGCTGCGCCGTTCCTCCTTATGAACGCCCGCATCTTTTTCTGGTCGCTGACGTCGGCACTCGCCGGATTCCTCTTCGGTTTCGATACCGTCGTCATCTCCGGCGCGGAGAAAACCATCCAGACGCTTTGGGGACTCAGCGATAACGTGCATGGCATCGCCATGGCTTCGGCCCTGTACGGCACGGTGGTTGGATCATTGATCGGTGGTTGGCCTGCGGACCGCTTCGGTCGCAAGGCCACTCTTCTCTGGATCGGCGTTCTGTATCTGATCGGTGCGGCAGGGTCCGGTCTCGCTCCCAATGTCTGGATCTTCATCGCCGCGCGCGTGATTGGTGGCCTGGGCATCGGGATCTCGACGGTTGTCGCCCCGATGTATATTTCCGAAATCGCGCCGCCCAAACATCGTGGACGTCTCGCCGGCATGTTCCAGTTCAACATCGTCTTCGGCATCCTGATCGCCTTCGTGTCGAATGCCCTGCTGGCTGGCATCGGCCCGAATGCCTGGCGCTGGATGCTTGGAGTCGCCGCTTTTCCTTCGGTGCTCTATGCGTTGTTCTGCCTGGGGCTGCCTGAAAGCCCGCGCTGGCTCCTCACCCGAAAGGGCGATCGTCAAACCGCCCTGCAAGTCCTGCAACGAACCCAGCCGGACCTTCCCCAGAAAGAAATCGAGGCGGAGGCTGACACCATCGCCGCTGCATCGACCGAGCAGGTCTCCTCCGGAGATTTCTGGACGCGCCGCCTGCGCAAGCCGATTCTGCTCGCTTTCCTGGTGGCCTTCTTTAACCAACTGTCCGGCATCAACGTGATCCTCTACTTTGCTCCCCGGATCTTCGGGCTGGCCGGCCTCGAAGCCAAGGCCGCCCTGTTGCAGTCGGTCGGAATTGGTATCACGAATTTCATCTTCACCTTCGTGGGTCTGTGGCTCATAGACCGTCTCGGGCGCCGCACTCTCCTTTACATCGGCTCGTTCGGATACATCGCCTCTCTCGGACTCGCCGCCTCGGCCTTCTTCACGCAACACTATTCCATCGTGCCCGCCTGCATCTTTGCCTTCATAGCGGCCCACGCCATCGGCCAGGGAGCGGTCATCTGGGTGTTTATCTCAGAGATATTCCCCAATCGCCATCGCGCCGAAGGGCAAACGCTGGGCAGTTCCACGCACTGGATCTTCGCCGCTTTGCTCACCAGCGTCGCCCCGATGATGTTTAGACATTTTCCTCCCGGCTACATTTTTTCCTTCTTCGCCGGCATGATGGTTCTGCAACTCATCTGGGTACAAACTATGGTTCCCGAAACCAAGGGCGTGCCGCTCGAACAAATCCAGCGGCAGTTGGGCATCGAATAGCCCATGACTCCGGGAAACTCCCAGCAGGTCCTGATCGAAGTCTGCGTCGATTCTGTCGCCTCAGCCCTGGCCGCGGAACGCGGAGGCGCCGGGCGCATCGAACTCTGCAGCAGCCTTGGGGAAGGCGGAGTGACGCCCAGCGCCGGCCTGATCGAGCTGACGCGTGCGTCAATCTTGTTGCCTCTTCACGTCATGATCCGCCCGCGCGCGGGTGACTTCTGCTACGACGGCCAGGAATTTGAGACCATGCGGCGCGACATCGCGCTCGCCCAGCGGATGGGCGCCAACGGCGTAGTCATCGGTATCCTCGACATACAGGGAGCCGTCGACATCGATCGCACCCGCGAACTCGTCGAGTTCGCGCATCCCCTCTCCGTCACCTTCCATCGTGCCTTTGACATGACCGCCGATCTGTTTCGCGCTCTCGACGACGTGTGCACAGCGCGAGTCGATCGCGTGCTGACTTCCGGCGGCGAACCGACTTCGCTGCAGGGATGCAGCGCTATCGCGCAACTTGTACAGAAGGCGCAGGACAGAATTGTGATCATGCCTGGAAGCGGCATCAAGCCGGACAACGCGTCAGGGTTAGTCCGGGAAACCGGCGTGAAGGAAATTCATGTCGGCCTGCGGAGTTCGGTTCCCAGTCCAATGCTCTATCGGAACGCGAGAGTCTCCATGGGTTCCGTCGCAGGCCATGAATACGAGCGTTTCGTGGTGCTGGAAGAAGACGTCCGACGATTGCGCGCTGCCCTGGACGGCGGCCGCTGATTCGACTCCCGCGTTCAGTTGATGCCGTAGAGGTTCAGGTAACCCTGTGTAGTGCTGCTCAATCGCCGCCTGCGTCAGCGCCGGCTCATTGGGGACTGAAGCCGAGTCGGCTCGCCCCACCCTGGTACTCCACCGTGAGGCAGACAACGGCTCTCTGGGCGGCACGCTGACGCTCCTACACCGTACTTTAACCACTGTGGGTGTAGGTGCGATCGTGTCCTTCCGTGGCAAAACCGGCTCCCGTCGCAGAAGAAGAAGTAGATGCTTTACGTCGCGTGATGGATACACAGATGGCTTACAACCCCTGCTCACTCACCGGGGAAGAGTGCGTGGTTGAGGTCATTAATGGCCATCTTACATGCGTCATCGGTCCGACTGGTTCAGAAAGACATCCGGCATGCGGTGATCCTTGGAGTGGAACTAATCAACCAAGAAGTTCGAGTTAGAGTATCTGCCAAGAGCGACTGTTATCGTTGTTCAACAGGCGTGTAACTCATGGGCGTTGCAGACATGCCATTCACATTTATGAGTTCGGCACGACAATGGGGGCGGGAGCATCTTCTTATCACAGAGTTTTTCAACACCACTTAGGTTGTCACCTGTGCCAGGAAAGAATATTTGCGACATACCACTTGACATGTGAAAGGTCTCGGCGCTAGAGTGCTTCCTCAACTGGGGACACTCCGGGAATCCTCAACTTACCCAGGCTTAGGCTATGTACTCCCAGAAAGCGGAGCTACGCCTAACTTCTTAAGACAAACAGGCCGCAGAATAATTCACCCTCCGAAACAACGCTAAGGCGAGAGCATCTTTGTCCTACACATTTGAAGCAGAAGGAGATATCGCATCTGCGTATCGCTATGTGACGGCGGAGGACGAGTGCAAAGCTCGCCTGGCTTTCCGAAGAAGAGAGTCATGGCTTATGAACAGCGCGGGTATTATTCCAGCGCCGTGGCGCTATGAGTCTCCCTCCTGGGCAATCGAGTAGAGAGTTTGGCATGACGGTGGACTCTCGATATTTCAGCAGCCGCACCGAAGACACGTCTCTCCTGTGGAAACAGTTGCAGCGCCAGACGAGCGAAAATGGGCTGCATGGGAAAGTATCGGAGCGGATCGAGAAGTGCCTGAATATCCGCTTTGGTAAAGAGCCTGCGGAGTACGTCGATCAGTTGCAGCGGCCTGAGTTTTATATCCCAGGCCTGCGAACTCAAGCCTGGTACGATCCGGCGGAGTTTCCCTGGCTGGCAGCGCTTGAGCGGGCGCATCCGAGGATAGCCGCTGAATGTATAGAGTTGGCTAAAGCCGGGGTCTTGGAGAAGCGGCCTGAAGGGCGGGGCGGCCGATGGGCGACATCACACTTGTATTTTCTGGGTGGAAAATCGGAAGAGCTTTGCGCTCGCTGCCCCGAGACTTCCAGATTGATCGAGCAAACTCCAGGAGCGACATCCGCAGGGCTGGTCTATTTTGCATCCCTGGCTCCCGGGACGCATTTGGAACCGCACTGCGGGCCGACCAACGCGCGCTTACGCTGTCATCTCGGGGTCCGCATTCCCGAAGGGTGCTCGATACGGGTTGGCGCCGAGACCCGGCAATGGACCGAAGGCAAGTGCCTGGTGTTCGACGATTCGTTCGAGCATCAAGTATGGCATGTGGGTACCACGGTGCGACTGGTGTTGGTGCTGGATATCTGGCATCCGGACCTGACCCCGGAGGAAACCCGAGCCATTAGCGGCCTAATGCGCGCGGCTGCCGCCAGGCCGGGTGGGCAGGCGAACGCCCACTAATCATGCACATCTTAAACCTCAATGAGCCAACTGGTTTCAAGGCTGGTGGAACAGCGATGCCCGGTCAGCGTGCCGTGCGGAGCAGCGAGTGCAAGCGCGGCGTGGACCCAATATCTCGCAGATGGCGTTCTGCCAGTTACGATCGCATTGACCCGGGGCAGCACCGAACTGGATGTGGGGATCGAGCCGGGGCAGGCTGTCGAGCAAGTCCAGACCAATGTGGTGAGAGTGCAGGGACATCTGATTCTGGACGATGTACCGTTACGCGCGATCGTTGAACTGGATTTGGAGACTCTGCGAGGGTTTGCGCAATTACAGGCTGGCAGTCTCGGGTGAGCGGCGGGCGGCTCGGCCGGGGAACGAGACTCGATCAACGAATCTGCTTCTCACAAACTCAATCCGGATGAAAGTCGCCAGAACCTCATAGGAGGAGAACCAATGTTCGACGAAGAGGACGACAGTACGATTTACACGGTGGTTTTGAACCATGAGGAGCAGTACTCAATCTGGCCCGCGCACCGCGAGATACCGGCGGGGTGGAGCGCAGGGGGCAAGACTGGTCCGCGTGCCGAGTGTCTCGCTTATATCGACGAGGTGTGGACGGATATGCGGCCTTTGAGTCTGCGGAAGCATATGGAGAAGATCCGCGCCAAATCAGAAGCTGCTTGCTGAAGCGGATACCGAAGGCTGCGGGTTCGGCGCGCCCTTGTGATAACACGGACACTCCCAATCGTGACGCGGGACGGCACAGTCGGCAACAACGGAACCATCCTCGACTCGCTTGAACAGTGGGCAGCGGAGTCGGGTGCGCGGCGGGCCTTCACATTTCTCAGCACGGGTGAAGCGGACAAAGCAAATTCGATCACCTTCGGCGAGTTGCATAAGCGGGCGCGATCACTCGCCTCACATGTTAGCAAGTGGTGCGGCCCCGGAAGCCGCGTATTACTGCTTTATCCGCCAGGGCTGGAATACATAACGGGATTACTTGCGACCATGTACGCCAGCTGCATTCCCGTTCCAGCGTATCCACCCCAGAGACGATCGAGCGCGCGCGTGACGGCGATCATTGCCGATTGCGATCCGTCGCTGGCGCTAACCGAGTCCAGAGCATTTGAGCGGGTCACGCAAGCTCTGCAGCAAGTAAGGGAGAAGAGCGTGTCTTGTCTTGCAAGCGATCTGCTTCCAATGGGCGAAGCGGCCAGGCCGGGGGCATCATATACGCCGGATGAAATCGCGTTGCTGCAATACACCTCCGGTTCAACGGGGAACCCGAAAGGGGTGCGGGTAACGCATGCCGGGCTGCTGGCAAGTCAAGAGCTGATCAAAGCGGCGTTTGGTTCGGGGCCGGACTCACGAATTGCGGGGTGGCTCCCGCCGTATCACGATATGGGGCTGGTAGGAATGCTGCTCCATCCGCTGTATCTCGGAGTGGAGTGCGTATTCATGGCCCCAGCGCACTTTCTGCAGCGACCCGCACGCTGGTTAGAAACGATATCCAAGTTTGGCGCAACCATCAGCGGCGGCCCCGATTCTGCGTTTCGGTTGTGCACGGAGCGGGTGTCCCCGGAAGAGAAAACCCATCTGAATCTGGCGCGGTGGAAAATGGCTTTCAACGGATCGGAGCGGGTGCGCAGCGAAACGATGACTCGCTTTGCCGAGGCATTCGCGCCATCTGCTTTCAAGGCAGAGGCATTTTTTCCCTGCTATGGCTTAGCTGAGGCCACACTTCTGGTAACGGGTGGCCGGTCTCGCGAGATGGAAGGAAAGGCATCGGGCTGGACAGACTCGCTCGACACCAACTGCTCATTAGCAAGGCAGCGCCAGACGGTGGTTGTGAACTGTGGCCGCGCGGCTCTTGATACCGAAGTTATCGTCGTCGATCCGCAAAGGCTCGAGCCTGTGCCAGACGGCATATTGGGCGAGATTTGGGTGCGCGGCCCTGGTGTGAGTCCGGGTTACTGGACCCAGCCTGACGGTACGGAAAGCTCGTTCGACGGGCGACTGGCTGGACGGCCGGCAGTCCGTTACCTACGCACTGGCGATTTGGGATTCTTACACGACGGCGAATTGTTTCCAGCGGGCAGGTTGAAGGACTTGATCGTGGTCGCCGGTGTGAACTATTTCCCCGAGGATCTGGAGCGCATCGCCGAGGCGAGCCATGCGGAGATTGGGGGACAGGGCGCAGTGGCGTTTGCCTGCGAGCGCGATTCTCAGGAATGCGTGGTTTTGGTGGTCGAGGTGAAACGTCACTGGAAAGATCTGGAAGCGGTGCTCAACGCTATACGGGGAAGCCTTCGGACAGAACTGGGAGTTCCGCTAGACTCATTGATCTTAGTCCCCGCGGGCTCGCTTCCGCGGACTTCAAGCGGTAAGAAGCAGCGCTCTGAGACTCGCTTGCTTTACCTGGATGGCTGTCTTGCGGTGATCGCGGAATGGCGGGCAGGAAATGAAGCGAGTGCCGCGGCGGATACGCAGATGCAGGATCTGCCTCCTGACTACGACGCGCTTGCCTTGGGCGAGTGGATCGCACGCCACCTAACTGAAGCACTCGGAGGCGTGGAAGTCAGTCCCGCAGACTTCATGGATGAGCTTGGCTTGGATTCGCTGGCTGCGGCAAATTTTGTGCATCGCCTTCAGACTCAGTTGGACCGCATGGTACCCATCGAGTTGTTCTGCCGCCACAGAACCGTACTGCAAGTAGCCGAATCGATTCTGGCAAGTGAACCTTCAAGCTCAGCTCCAGTGGAGGGAGATCCTGGAGAGCCGACCCCGGGACAACTAGCTTTATGGTTGACCCATCAGATTGCTCCCGAGGTAGATCCGTTTCACATCGCCACAACCATTCGGTTGACCGGGGATGTAGACCTCAACGGAGTACGGTATGCCGTTCAAAGGCTGGTTGCCCGTCATGAAGCATTGAGAACTATTTTTCCAAGTGCGCGCGAGCCCCAGCTGTTAGACCCGACCGAGGTAACACTGCGCGAAGTTACAGCAACGGGATGGTCCGCCGACCGGCTGGAAGCCGAGATGACAGGCGCTCTCGATGAAGCAATGTGCTTTCAAACGGGGCCGCTGGTGCGGTTTGTGCTCTACAGTTTGAGCCTCCACGATCATGTGCTGTTAATAGTGGCGCATCACATCGTGTGCGATGGATGGTCGATGGAGATCCTGCACCGCGAGTTCGCGCAGTTTTACGCTCGCACGGTCGTGGGCTCTTCGAGGATGGAAGCGGCGACGCCGCTTAGCGCTTATCAAAGGTGGCTCAGCGGGCGTCTCCGACAGGTGGATGTACAGGAGCAGTTGGAATACTGGGCACACCGCTTGCGCGGTTCCCGGCCGCTGGCGATTGCTCCCGGTGGAAACGGAAGGACTGCAGCGCATGTTCCGGTCACGGTCGGACGGGAGCGGGCATTGAGCATCGCGCAGTGTGCTCGCCGACTAGGGGTCTCGCCTTTCGTTTTCTACGCCACCGCGATGAGTGTTGCGCTACATACGGCCACGGGCGAAACGGACATCATTTTCGGCACCGACTCGGTGAACCGGCCACAGGCTTGGATGCGTGGAATTGTGGGCATGATAGCGAATCAACTGGTCCTCCGCAGTGAGGTATTGCCCCGTGCTACTTTCGCCGGATTGGCTGCAAACATGAAAACGACGGTGACGGAGGCTCTCCTCCATCAGGAGGCGCCGTTTGCGCGAGTAGTGAGCGCCGTGAACCCGCCTCGAGAAGCTGGACGGAATCCTCTGTTTCAAATCATGTTTACGTACCGCAATCGGGCGCTTCCCGGGCAATCTGTGAACGGCACAGCGATGTGGTCGTCTGAACTGACCAGCAGCCGGCCGAAGTTCGATATCACACTGGCGCTAACAAACGAAGGAAATTGCCTTTCGGGATTTTGGGAGTTCAACCGGGCAACCGTGGACGGGCAGTGGGCGGAAAACCTGGTGGAGTGTTTCGAGCGGGCCATGGATCGCGCAGTCGATTCGCTCGCGGATCTCACACAATCTTGCGTTACGCAGTAGAGCATAGGTTTCAGGGCGGTTCATGAGCGGCGTTGCCTCTATACGCGTGCCGGCGAGTGCTTTAGATGGTTTCACCGGTGCGCGCCAGTTCGTGCTGGTAAGTCCCGGTAGCGAAGAAACCCTGTGGCAATGGCTCGAAAGCAACCAGGACGGGTTTGCGCAATACATGGCAGATTCGGGCGCGATCCTGTTCCGTGACTTCCCGAAGGTGCCTGTCAGCGCGTTTCAGGAAGTGGCGCGGTTGCTGTGCGGCGAGCTCTTTACGGAAAACCCGGAGCACATTCCAGTCTCGGCAGACGGAGCGGTGCAGACGCCGGTTCCGTATGCGGCGGACAGGCTGCTGTTGTGGCATAACGAGAATTCTTTCAATGACGAGTTCCCGGTGCGGATCGCATTTAACTGCGTAAGGCCGGCGGACAGCGGCGGTGAGACGCCGATTGTGGATAGCTGCCAGGTCTATCGGGACATAGATGAGAACGTACGGTCCGAGTTCGTCAGCAAAGGTGTGGCGTACGTGCGTTGTTACAAATCCGGCACGGGCCTCGATTGGCAGACAGTTTTTCACAGCGACGATCCATCGACGGTTTCGCAGTACTGCCGGGAGCATGGAATCGCAGTCGAGTGGGATGGGCGGGGAGTAACGCGAACGATCGCGGTGCGGCCGGCGGTGCTGGCGCATCCTGTGAGCGGGCATCCTTCCTGGTTCAATCAGGCGCAGCATTGGCATCCGAGTTGCCTTGAGGAAGGTGTTCGGAGTGCATTGGAAACAAGTCTGGGTGTGGATCGACTGCCGCGAAACTGCACCTTCGGGGACGGTAGCGTAATTCCGGACCAGCATATGCGACATGTGCTGGAGGTGTACCGGCGCAACCAGGTTGTCTTCCGGTGGCAGCAGGGGGACGTCTTGGTGCTCGACAACATCCTGTGGGCACACGGAAGAAATCCGTACCAGGGCCGCCGCGTGATGTTGGTTGCGTTGGGTACTCCGGGGCATTATCCGAGCGAGGTTTCGTTTTGACCGACCATGATGCAAGCCTGACACGGCGTGTTCGGATCATCGCCGCGAGCCGTCCCGGGGCCCCGGCGGTTCGTGTGGGACATACAGTCTGGAGTTATATGTCTCTGCTGGCCTGCGTCGATCAGTTGGCTTGCGACTTGCGCCAACGTGGCGTGGGCGAGGGGGACCGCATTGGTGTTCTTTGCGCGCCGGGCATGGAAGCACTGACGGCGATGCTGGCGGCCAACCACTTGGGGGCGGCGTTTGTACCCATGGACGCGGATGTTCCAGCGAATCGTGTGGCCTTCGTGGGAAAGGACTCCCAGTTGTCGTACCTCTTAACGCAATCGAAGCTGCGCAGCGATTTACTCTCGCTGAGCGGGGCCGGTCACGCCGTTGTTCTGGGTGATGGGCTTGATCTGATTGCAATTCCAATAACAGCGAGCAAGCCCGAAGGAGCGGGGAAGTTCGCGATTGAGACTCCTCACCGGGAAACGGCGGCGTATGTGATTTACACTTCCGGCTCCACCGGAAAACCCAAGGGCGTTGTGGTTTCGCGGCAGGGACTTGCGAGCTACCTGGACGCTTGCCTGGACATGTATGGGAGCCCTGAATGGGGCGACTCTCTGGTGGGCTCTTCGCTCGCGGTTGATCTCACGATTACGGGATTGTTCCTGCCGCTGCTACGGGGCGCATGCAGCGTGATGCTCGACGGACGTGACGTGCATTCGCGTTGGTTAGACGGGATTCGTGCGGCACGAGGCAGTGCTTTTGTGAAAATCGCACCCACGCAATTGAATCTAATCCTGCCGCATGTGACGCAGGAATTGGCTGGCAAGGTGGCCGTGATGGTGATCGGAGGAGAGGCGCTCGAGTGGAAGACTGTGCGGCAGTGGAAGCGGCTCTCGGCTGGCACCCGCATCTTCAACGAATACGGGCCGACTGAGGCTGTGGTGGGCTGCGTCGTACACGAGGTAAACGACACCTCAACGACAAACAACTTTGTACCGATTGGGGTTTCGTTGAGAAACTCGCAAGCGCACGTGCTGGACAGCCATTTCTCCAAAGTTGAGATGGGCGAGTTGTGGATTTCGGGAGAGGGGCTTGCCCAGGGGTATGCGGGACGGCCCGGCGTCACGGCCGCAAAGTTTGTTCCCGATCCGTTTGGCGCTCCGGGCGGACGTCTCTACCGAACCGGCGATCTGGTGCGAAGCGATGGCGGGGTGTTGAACTTCCTGGGCCGACGTGACAATCAAGTTAAGATCCGCGGATTCAGAGTTGAATTGGGCGAGGTCGAATCGACGCTGGCCAGCTATCCCGGAGTGAGCGCAGCGGCGGTTGCCCTTGAGTCTGACCCGCGGTCGAAGACCGACTCGGAGATTGACACGCCGCAGTTGGAGCAACGGGGTTTCAATGCGATTCGGCGCTTCACCAAGCCAGAGAGTAACGAGGCGCAACTGGTCGGTTACATAGTGCTGCAGAAGGGCACGGCTGTCCCGACGGACCGGGCACTGCGCAAATGGATGGGCGAGCGCTTGCCGTTATACATGCTGCCCGCGGCTTTCGTGATCGTGCCGGTGCTTCCAGTGCTGCCCGGGGGGAAGCTCAACCGCGCGGCGTTGCGGCGGGAGTTGGGAAGGCTCACCCCTCATGGAACCTCCGGTGGCGCCCCGCGCAACGAGATTGAACAGATCCTATGCGACATTCTCAGCGAGACGTTGAATCTGGCCGCCGTGGGCATCCATGACGGCTTTTTTGAGATCGGTGGGGATTCGATACGTGTTATCGGGATCCATGCGAAGGCGCGCGCTCGCGGTCTGAGTTTGGAACTCGGGGACTTCTTCCAGCACCCGACGGTAGCGGAGTTGGCAAAGCTGGCGGCAGAACGTGACGGTGCCGTGTTAAAGGAATCGGGCCTCGAACCGGAGACGAATTCGCGAGCGCCGGATTCAAAAGCATATACGCTCCTCACTGCGGAAGACCTGGCACGGCTCCCGCAGGGCATCGAAGACGCCTACCCACTCTCAAAGATGCAGGCGGGGCTGATCTTTCACAGCCAGGAATCGGAGACGTCAGCCAACTATCACGACGTTTTTGTCTATGCAGTTGGTTCGATTTTTTGCGAAAAGAAAATATCAGCTGCGCTTGACTCGGTCGTGAAACGGCATCCCGCGTTACGAACCTCGTTCGCGCTGGCCGGTTTCAGCGAGCCCCTGCAACTTGTTTGGGAAGGGGCGCAGGCCGAGTTCGTCGTGAACGATCTGAGGGAGCTGGACGCAGACGCTCAGCATGAGGCGCTCCGAAATTGGGTCGCAGCGGAAAAGGAAAGGCCCTTCGATTTCGCTCATGCGCCGTTACTGCGGCTTCATGTACACCGCACCGCCGACCATCAAGCCCATTGGGGTGTGAGCTTCCATGACAGCATTCTGGACGGCTGGAGCGTGGCGACATTCTTGCTCGAACTGCTCTCCGCCTATTCGGCGCAACTGATAAGCGGGGAACCGGAGCTGGCGCCGTTGACTTCGACCTACCGCGATTTCGTGAAGCTGGAACGCGAGGTCTTGCGGGACGACTCGCAAGCGACATTCTGGACGCAGTATCTGAACGACCGTACGACAGCGCATCTGCAGCAAAATGAGCCAACGGGCGGAGCCCAGCCCCATCTGGTCGAAGTTCGACTGTCAGCTCAGCTATCCGACCAGTTGGAGGGGGTTGCCCGCCTGCTGCGCGTTCCGGTCAAGCATGTCTTGCTGGCTGCCCACGTTCATGTGGTGAGTTTGATGACCGGACGGGTGGATGTGGTCACCGGGCTTGAGACTCATGGACGTCCGGAGGGCGAGGGTGCTGAACGGACTTTGGGCATGCATCTGAACACGATTCCGCTGCGCGTCCGGCTCGGAGGGGGGACTTGGAGCGATCTGATCGAAGCAGTGCACGCTTCCGAGCGAGCGACTTTTCCGTACCGCCGTTTCCCTTATGCCTGGATTCGGAAGTTGCAACCCGGCACCGCAGAATACAGCACTGTCTTTAACTACACACATTTCCATCAGCTACGGAAGATCGCCACGCTGCCCGGAATCGAGCCGCTTGGAGGATTTGGCTTTGGGCAACGGCATTACGCGTTAAGCGCAGAGTTCAATAAGGACCCATACACGACCCGCCTGCGAGCCGATCTGGAATGCAACCTGGAGGCTGGAGACGAGGCCTACTGGGATGCGGTGAGGCGCGCCTATGAGCAGGCGCTGGAAGCTATCGCAACCGATCCGATGGACCGCTATGAAATGCTCCCATCCGCACTAGCCATCCATTCCGAGGTACAAGGAACGGATTGGAGCCGGCGGGAGTTTTCAAGCGTGCTGGAACAATTCATGGCGCGCGTCGAGGAGAGGCCTGAGGCGGCGGCGGTCATCGACAGCGGAGGTGGCGTAAGTTTCAGCGAGTTGCTCGAGAAAGCGGAATCGATACGACGCGCGCTGGCTGGTTTGGGCGTGGGAGTAGAAGATTGCGTTGCCATCTACCTCGAGCCTTCGGCTGAGCAAGTCGCGGCAGTGTGGGGTATTCTCGCTGCCGGCGCGGCTTACACGGCGATCGAACCGAGACAGGGCACCGCCCGGTTACGGCACGTGCTCGATGATGCCGGGGTAAGAGTCACCATCTCGGACCGGCGGCTGAAGCAACAAGTTTGCAGCGCAGTGCCTGAGACGGCGTGGCTCCTGATCGATGAGCGTGCGAGCTGGCCAACTACGACATCTGAACCGGCTCAGACTGTATCACCGCGACAGCTGGCGTACGTAATGTATACCTCCGGATCTTCCGGAAAGGCCAAAGGCGTGCGCATCTCGCACGCAAACCTGGCGTATTCGACGGCGATTCGGCAGGCCTACTACGGGCAAGGCGAAATCCGTTTCCTTTGCATCCCGTCGCTCGCACACGACAGTTCCGTGGCCGTGCTTTTTCACGCGCTGTGCAGCGGGGGCACGCTGATCATGCCGACTGCCGACGAGGTACGGGATCCGGAGCGGTTGGGGCAAATGATAGCGCAGCATCGGATTTCGCATTGGCTGAGTGTCCCCGCTCTGTATGCGGCGTTGCTGCAGCAATCAGGTCCCGCGGTTTTGGAAACACTCCGCTGCGCCATTGTTGCGGGCGAGGCATGTCCGTCCAGCTTGGCGGCATTGAGCCGGGAGCGCTGCTCTGCGGAACTTTTCAACGAATATGGTCCGACCGAAGCGACCGTCTGGGCAACCGTGTATCGCTGCCATGGTCAAACGAATGCAACTGCAAAAATGCCGATAGGCGAGGCCATCCAGGGGACACGGCTGCATGTTCTCGACGGCCACTTGAGGCCTGTGGCACGCGGGGTCAGCGGAGAAATCTATATTGGCGGCCTTGGAGTGGGGCGGGGGTACGGAAGCGCGGGCGCCACCGCGGCCCGCTTTTTACCGGATCCTTTTGCAACGACTCCGGGCCAGTCTCTTTATCGGACCGGAGATTTGGCACGCTACCATGCCAGCGGGCAGTTGGAGTTCCGCGGGCGAGTGGACCGGCAGATCAAGATTCGGGGTTACCGGGTGGAGCCCGGCGAAATCGAGGCAGTACTGAAGGCGCTAAACGACGTCGAGGATGCGGTTGTAATTGCGCTGGATGCTCACGACCAGGCCAGCGCGCGATTGCTTGCATACGTCGTGCCATCGAGCGCGGGGGTAGATATCGGAGCGCTGCGAAGAGGCTGCTCTCAGCAGCTTCCCGCTTCACTTGTGCCCAGTTCCTTTGTGTTAATTGACAGACTGCCGAGATTGGAGAACGGGAAAGTGGATGTGCGTTATCTGGCAGAAGTGAGACCGGGGTTTTACTCGCATGGTGAGGCAGAACGCCTGCTGGCGCGCGTAGAAGCGATGGAAGCGCGCGAGGCGGAAGTGCTCCTCCGCGAACTGGCGGTAACGGGCTAATGGCGGAGAGAAACAATGCGTTGTCGAATGAGTTCCTGGCGCGCGTCAAATCGCTGCCCGAGGACAAGCGGCGTTTGTTGAACCTGCTGCTGCGGAAAGAGGCGGCGGAGCGGCCCGAACTGGCTCAACCCTACGTCGAGCCGCGCAATGATCTGGAGAAAAAACTGGCCGGGATCTGGAGCCGGGTACTGGGGCTTCAGCGCGTAGGAGTGCAGGATCATTTCATTGAACTGGGCGGCGATTCGATCCTGGCAATTCAGATGATCGCAATGGCGCGCGAAGCGGGGATGACAATTACCACAAAACAGCTCTACCGTTCGCCCACGGTGGAGAGCCTTGCCGCCGCTCTCTCGACTCCCGATCTCGACAACGCTTAGGCAACGGCGGGCCTTGAACGGATTGCATCTGCCTGCGCAACGGAGTAGCTCGAGTTTGTTGAAAGTGCAATGACGACTGTCGGCGACATTGTTGCTAGCGAGTCGCTTACACCCGGGCAGCTGGGTTTGCTGTACGACTCGTTGTCGGAGCCGGGCGAGCATGTTTTTGTAGAGCGACTCGTTTGCCCGCTCTATGGGGAACTGGAGTTGGCTACTTTTGCAGGAGTCTGGCAAAGGCTAGTCGCGAGGCATGACGCTTTGCGCACCGGATTCGTTTGTGACAGTCCCCAGGGGCCAAAGCAGGCTGTCCATCGGACGGCGGAACTCGAGATTCGTCTGCTTGACTGGTCGGATTTGGATTCCCGCAAACGCGCGGTGCGTTTGGACGAGACTCTGCGAGCAGAAACCGAGCGGGAGTTCGTCCTGGAGAGACCGCCTTTGATGAGGCTGGCCCTGGCGAGAGTGGATCGGGAAGAGGTATGGCTGATCTGGACCAGCCAACATTTGATCCTGGACGGCTGGAGCTGCTGGGTTCTGCTATGCGAAGCCGCATGGCTCTATCTTGCGGATCAGAACGGCATCGCGTTGGCATTACCCGCTGCTCCGAGTTTTATCGATTACGCACAGTGGCTTGCGCGTGAGGATCGAGTGGGTACGCACGCGGCCTACTGGCGGGCTTATCTGGATGGATACCGAGCGGTGAGCAGCCATCCTGCAACGCGGGAGCAGCGCAAATTCCAGCAGTTAAGAAAAAGTTTATCGCGGGATATCTCCGAAGTAATCAGTGAGTGGCAACGGCGAGCCCGCCGGACGATTAACACGCTCGCTCAAGCCGCGTGGGCGCTGGTTCTGGCACAGGAGCACGGCGCGGACGAGGTAGTCTTCGGCACTGTGTTCTCGGGTCGAACTTCGGCTTTCCCAGGCGCAGCCGATCTGGTCGGCCTGATGATCAACGTTTTGCCAGTCCGGGTGGCGATGGCGTGGGATGTGCGCCTGGAAGACTGGATGGACCGGCTGCAGGAGCGTCATGCCGAGATGCTTGAGCACGAGACTTGCTCTCTCCACGAGGTACGCCGCTGGGCTGGGGTAGAGCGGGAAAACAGACTATTCGACTCGGTTCTGGTGATCATGAATATCGATCCTAAGGATCACTTGCCACCGCTGGGGTTCCGGATGGGAAAGCCTACCTATTTTGCCAACGCCAGCTATCCGTTGGGGGTGAATGTCACGCCGGGCGAACAGATTCAAATTGAAATGCTGCACGACCTCCGCTACTTCAGTCCGGCGCGGGTGGAGCGTTTGTATGCAGCTTTTGCGACGGCCTTGCTCGCCGTTGCGAGCAGCGACGCCAGTACGCGCTTGGGTGACTTGAGGCGAAGCCTCTCCAGTTCGAGACCGCGCCTGTCCGCAGCTGGCCGGAGAACCAGCATTCCAGCTGCGCTTTAGCGAGACAGATTTCAGGTAAGCACCATGAGGCAACACGAAGCGGGAATCAGCAGCGCGCTGCGAGCCGTCAAGCCTATCCCACGATCGCTGAGCGATGCGGTGCGCGTGACGCGCCCGCAATCGCCAGTTGACATTCCGGCCATCGTCGAGAGCGTCAACCAAGACGATCTGCGACTGTGGGCAGAGGCAAATCGGGAACTGATTCACAAGCTACTTGAGGAGTACGGAGCGGTGTTAGTGCGAGGTTTTCGGATTGATTCAGCGGCGGATTTCGGGACGGCAGTGGATGCAGCCTTGGGAACGCGCATTCAATACACGAACCGCTCGTCTCCGCGGACAAGCGTGGGAGACCGGATCTACACTTCAACGGATTATCCAAATTACCTGCCCATCTTTCCGCATAACGAACACGGCTACTCTCCGATTTTTCCCTTGTACTTGGCGTTCGGCTGTATGCAACCAGCGGTAAGCGGCGGCGCAACGCCGATCGGATCGACGCGAAAAGTTGGCGCCAGCGTGCCGGCATGGATTCGAGAGCGGTTCCGGAAAAAGGGAATCCTCTATCTCAGGAATCATCAGGAAGGGTTTGGCTTGCCTTGGCAGAAATCCTTCCAGACAACAGAGCGAGAGGAAGTCGAACGCTACTGCGCGGAGCGCGGCATCCAATGCGAGTGGCGAAGCGACGGTGTCCTCAGGACTAGACGTATCGGACCCGCGGAGATTGCTCACCCGCTCACGGGAGAACAAATCTGGTTCAACCACGCGACCTTCTATCACGTCAGTACGTTGCCGGAGCTCATGCGGCAAGAAGTGCTTGCGGCGTTTGCTGAAGACGAACTTCCGAATCAAACCTACTACGGGGACGGATCGTCCATTGAGCCCGAAGTACTCGGCGAGTTGCGGGCGGCCTACACAAAACCCTTGTATCGCTTCGACTGGAGAAGAGGAGATGTGCTGCTGCTGGACAACATGCTGGCGGTTCACGCACGCGATCCCTTCAGCGGACCGCGGCGGGTGCTGGTGAGCATGGTGCAAGAGATTCGCGTCGCCTGAGTTTTCGATATGTGTGGCATCGCGGCAATCGTGGATTCCGAGCGTAGAGATCTGGCAAGCCGGCTGACCGCCGCGACCGCACAACTGCGTCATCGAGGTCCGGACGGGTGGGACATCTGGGTGCAAGACCGGGGAATCGCCGGTCTCGGGCATACCCGATTGAGCATCATTGACGTGGAGCGGGGGCGGCAACCCCTGTACAACGAGGACGCTTCGATTTTTGCCACGATAAACGGCGAATTCTACGGCTCAGAAGCCCTTCGAGAGCGGCTGGAACAGAAGGGCCACCGGTTCCGGACGCACAGCGACTGTGAAATTCTGCCGCATTTGTACGAAGAATCAGGCATCGATTGCCTGCGCGAGTTGAGAGGCGAATTTGCTTTCGCGCTGTGGGATGAAAAGCGATCCAGGCTCTGGGCAGCACGCGATCGCTTTGGGGTGAAGCCTCTCTTCTATTACAACTACCGCGACAGCGTGATGGTGGCTTCCGAGGCGAAGAGCTTATTTGCCTTCGATGCGCCCAGAGCATGGGATCAGGAATCGCTGCTGCAGCAACTATTCTTCTTTCCGCAGCAGGACCGCACCCTGTTCAAAGATATCCGGCAGGTTCCGCCAGGGCATTTCCTGTTGTACGAACGGAACCAGCTCCGCATCAGCCGATATTGGGACCTGGACTGCCCGACGCTGGGGGCTGGCAACGGCACCAACGAACAACATGCCGCATGGGGTGAGGCCGTCAGGCAAGCGGTCCAAATCCGTCTAAGGTCGGAGGCGCCCGTGACGGTGTTTCTGAGCGGTGGCCTCGATTCCTCGTGTGTACTGTCATTATCCGCCGAGGTCCTGCGCCCTCTGGAGGCGATTCATGTTTCTTTCCCGGGAACAGATTTGGATGAGGCGAACATGGCACGCCGGGCCGCGGAGCATGCCGGGGTTGGCCTTCGGGTGCTCGAAATAACGGAGCAAGAACTGGTGGATAGTTTGCCGGAGGCAATCTGGCACGGCGAAACGCTGGCGTTCAATGCTCACGGCGTAGCGCGCTTCCTGCAAAGCCGGGCGGCCCGCGCTGCCGGTTACAAGGTGGCACTCACCGGGGAAGGCGCGGATGAAACGCTGGCTGGATATCCCGGCTTTCGAGCCGACGCGGCGGAAGCGCCTTCGCGCCAAAACGGAGGCGAGGGAAGCGTCGCGATGCGAAACAGGCTGGGTTTTTCGCCGGGCTGGATGGAACGCGTGCACCGGGAGCGTACACCGTTCTACGCGCTACTGGACAGTTCGGTTTTGAGCGCGTTCGGATTCGACACATTATGTGAAAGCTTCCTCGATCAGTTCGATTTGGTGGGTCAGCTGAAGGGGCGGCACCCCTTGCATCAATCCATGTATCTATGGATGAAGTCGGTGTTACCCAACTACACGCTCTGCGCGGACCGCTTGGACATGGCACACGGGGTTGAGACACGCCCACCGTTTCTGGACCATTTGCTGTGGGAAGTGACGCGCAGTCTTCCGGCTGAACAGCTGATTCGCGGCGGGGAAGAAAAATGGATCCTGCGCCAGGTGGCGGGAGCCTGGGTCCCGGAGGAAATTCGACGCCGGACAAAACACTCCTTCACGGCACCCGCCTTCAGCGATTCAAAATGCTGGCGCGCCTTCATCAACGATGAGCTGCGCAGTACCAGTTTCCAGTCCGTGCCGTTGATCGATCACGAGGCGGTTACCGGTTTGCTGGACACCCTGATCGGTGCCGACCTCCCCGCCATCGACACAACCGTGATGATGCTGTTGTGCATGCACCTGTTGAACAAGGCGTATCGTCTGTCGTGATTGAACCTGAAACAGTCGCGGGAATCGCACAGCAGCCGACGGGGTACCGTTTGTCGGCACAGCAAAAACAGCGTTGGGACAACGCCGGTGTTCCGGGGAGTGTCACCTTGCAGTGCCGGGTCAGCGGAGTCGACCGGGCAGTCCTGGAGCAGACACTTCCGTTGATCATTGATCGTCATGCCATATTGCGCACCGACTTCTTCGCTCCGCCCGGTCTGCGGGCGTTACAGAGACAGCGCGACCCAGGGTTCAGTGCGGTGAATT
Source organism: Candidatus Dormiibacterota bacterium (assembly GCA_035632675.1). Classification (GTDB taxonomy): domain Bacteria; phylum Acidobacteriota; class Terriglobia; order Terriglobales; family Acidobacteriaceae; genus Sulfotelmatobacter. Next base: position 198,077 of record DASQGJ010000050.1, on the reverse strand, counting down.
GGGAAATTCAAGCTGCGGCTGACGGTGACGCTTGCCTCGTCGGGCTTTCAGCAAGCTGCCTCGTGGCTGACCGCGAGACACTCCGGCTGCTGTTGCAGCAGGCCGTGACCAGCTGCGGCGGCAGTTCGACGGGCGAGCTTGGATACGACTATCTTTCGGTATCTGAGTGGCAGTACGACCAACTGGCCCAGAGTGAAGCCAGAGAGACGATCGACTGGTGGCGAGCCAGGTTGGAAACCTTGGCCCCAAATCTCCTCGCAAAGAACGGCGCATTCGGGGCTGCACGGCGATCGCTTCCGGTCACATGGAAGGATCCCGCAGGGCAAGCCGTCGAGCGCGATCAGTTGCCGTTGGTAACGCTAACCCTATGGCTGATCACGCAAGCGATATTTAACGGTGAGACGCGGCAATCGGTAGGCTGTCGTTTTGATGGCCGGTTCACGCCGGAGTTGGCCGAAGTTTTGGGCCCTCTCAATCGATACCTGCCGCTGAGCGTGGAGTGGTCCGAGCGTGACACTCTGGACCGGTGCGTACAGATTGTTCGAGGAATGCAAGAAGAGGCCTCGGACCGGCAGGAGTACTACGATACCGACGCAATCGAGGGAGCGGAAAGCGCACTCAGCCGCTTGCCCGCCTTTTCCTTCAATCTGTTGCCGCAAACGATACGCGTCGAGAATGCAGAAATTTCCGTTTTACAAGAGAGTGAAGACGCAGTGCGATGGTGCCCGTATGGGCTGGATCTATTTGCCGACGGAGAGTCGCTGCGCGGATCTTTCTGGTACATCGAGGGTACCCTGTCCGAAACCGTCGCCGCATCGATGCGAGACACTTTCGCCAGCTGCCTGACGGCATATTTTGAAAATCCCAGGCAACCGGTACGGCAGCTGCAGCCGTTGACTCAGGGGGCTACCGCAGACCTGCTGCGACGGGCCGGATGGCAAGGCCCAACCGACGGGATGGAGCGTTCGGGGTCCATCCTTAATTATATAGTTGAAAACTCAGCGCGCTTCCCGGAACGGCCGGCTGCGGTGCGGGGAGGCAGCGAAATTTCCTATGGCGAGCTCTGTACCCTCGCCGCGACTCTGGCTCGGACGCTCCGCGCCTTCGGAGTGGATGCCGAGATTCCGGTCGCAGTTTTGATTCAGGCGAGCCCGGAAGCGGTGGTCGGCATGATGGCCATCTTGTTAGCTGGAGGCGTCTACGTTCCACTTTCTCCGGATGATCCACCGGCGCGTTTGGCGGAGATGTGCCATCGCTTGAATATTTCCGTGGCACTCGTCCCGTTTGGAGTGAGGCATGACGTTTTGCCTCACGGCGTCCGCGCGGTTGACGTGAACTTGAATGCTCCGAAATCTCTCGTGGAAGTTGAAATCCCGCCATTGTCGCCACAGCAGGGCGCTTATGTGATTCATACCTCGGGCTCAACCGGCGAGTCGCGCCCGGTATTAGTTCCGCACGAGACATTGATGGCGTCTACGCTGGCACGGCGAGTCTACTATGGCGAAGCGGCAGAGCGTTTCCTGATGGTGTCGCCCCTGGTGTTCGATAGCTCGATCGCGGGTTTGTTCTGGACCCTTATGGATGGCGGTACGCTGCTGTTTCCTCAAGAGGTGCCTGCCAATCCTGAGGAACTGAGGCGGACGATCGAGGTCCAGCATGCAACTCATATTCTATGCATTCCGAGACTGCTGCAGGCCATAGCAGAAGGCACGACCATGGGCGAACTGAGCAGCTTGCGCACGGCCATCGTAGCCGGAGAGATCTGCTCTGGAGTTATCGCGCGGGATTTCGCAAAGCAGGCGCCGAGTTGCACGCTGTTTAACGAGTACGGCGCCAGTGAAGCTGGCGTCTGGAGCACGGCTTGTCGAATCGACAGAAGCTTCGAAAACAGTGTCCCGATCGGCACGGCCGTTCCCGGCGTCAAAATTTACGTTTGTAGCGACACTCTGAATCTGGTGCCATTGGGGGCGCCAGGGGAGATTTGCGTCGGAGGCCAACTGTTGGCACGCGGTTACGTCGGCAGTCCTGGTGCCACAGCCGCACGTTTCCTGCCCGATCCGTACAGCGCTATTGCGGGCGCCCGGTTGTACGCTACCGGGGACCGGGCAGTCGCGATTGACGGAGACACCCTCACTTGCCTGGGCCGCACCGACAACCAAGTTAAGATCCGGGGCCAGAGAGTGGAACCGGAACAGCTCGAAGCGATACTTCGGGTTGACCCAGCCATATGCGACACGGCAGTCGTGGTGAATCGGCGAGCGGCCTCGCCGACCTTAGCTGTGTTTTATTCGGTCAAGCCTGGGCAGCAGATCACGCCAGATCAAGTACGAGCTGTCCTCGCGTCGCGGTTACCTCGCGGTTTGCATCCGGCAACGGTGCAGCAGTTAGAGGAATTGCCGCGCACCGCAACCGGCAAACTGGATAGACGGCGCTTGAGCGACAGACTAGGGTTCGCTTCGCCAGGTCCTTCTTCTCCTCCCCAGAACGAATTAGAGCGGGAGTTGGCAAAGATATGGGCGCCTCTACTCGGGGTTGCCGAAGTTGGTCGCGAAGACGACTTCTTCGCACTGGGTGGGGACTCGATTATCGGCCTCCAGATTACCGCTCGCGCCCGAAGCGCAGGCATTCACATCACCCCGCGCCAGGTGCTCACGTGCCGCACCATCGCCAGGTTGAGCGCTCAAGTGGAGCAGCAAGGGCCGGCTGCGAGCAGGATCGCGGACGGAACGAGCGGGTTAACGCCGATTCAAAAGTGGTTTTTTGCTCAGAACTTCGCAGACCCTGCGCACTATAACCAGGCGGTGATGACGATAGCCACCGAGCATCTGGACGAGAGGCTTCTCATCCAGGCCCTGCGGAGAGTTGCTGCGGCGCATCCGGCCTTGCGCACGCGCTTTGTACGCAACGGGCAGCAAGCGCGAGGCGAAGTTCTGCCCGACGCCAAAGACGTGGATATCGAAGTGGTGGACCTAGCCGCCGTCGATCCTGCTGACCGGGCGCATATGGTGCAAGAGGCGTTCGAAAGAGCGCAAGCGTCCCATGTGCTCGAAGAAGCTCCGTTACTGCGGGTTGTAGTTATCACCGGAAGCGGGCCGCAGCGCGTCATGTTTACAGCCCACCATCTGGTGATCGACGGTGTCTCGTGGCGGGTGTTCTTTGAGCAGCTTGCGGAGGCCTACCAGGCGCTGCAAGTTGGTGGAGAAATTTCGTTTGGCGATGAAGCAGTCACGATGGGTCACTGGGTAGGCGCGTTGGCACGGCGGGCACAGGATCCGGCGATTCGGTCCTCAATCGAATATTGGGAGCGGCAAGCCATCGAGAGCGGCGCATCCATGCTACCCGTCGATTTCCCGGGCGCACAAAATGTGGAAGCAGATTCCGTTGCGATCGATTTCGTGATTGACGCTGAGATGGCTACGCGGTTAAGGCGAAGCGGTGAGGAACGGACCGTTGACACAGCGCTGTTAGCCGCTTTGGGCCGCGCGCTGGCGGAATGGACCGGAAGAGACACTACGTGGATCGCCTTAGAGCATCACGGGCGAAATGCCGTAGGGGAAGCAGACCCGAGTGATTCCATTGGGTGGTTTACCGTCGTCACGCCACTACGTTTGACTTGCCGGCGGGGGTTGAGCACTGCGGAACTGCTGGCGGAAGTAGGTGAGCAAGTTAGCCAGATGCCCCGAGAACCGTGGCTTCTTGATTATGTGCGCTATTGCGAGTCAGGGCCGGACAGCGAGCGATTGGCCGCTTTGCCAACGCCACAGGTCAGCTTCAACAATTTGGGACGCATTCAAAGCGTGGCGTTGCCGGGCCTGCCGTTGGCGATGGTACAGGAGAACTGCGGAACTCTGCGGAGTCCGCGCAACCAACGCTCCCACCTGATCGATGTAACCGTGCTGCAAATCGGTAGTGCTCTGCGGGTCGAGATCGCCTACAGCAGGGCGTTACACGCGCATTCCACAATGCAGCGACTGGCGGACCGAATGCGCGGAATCCTGGAAGATATTTGCAGCCCGGCTGCGGCTTTGGCGCGCACCGCTGGATGAGGAGGTAACGTGACTGACGCAGTAAGCGAAGAGCGCGCGATGAAGACCGGCAAACCCGCGACTTCCGCACCGAGTCTGGCGAATGTTGATCAACTGCCCGTGTATGGGCAAGGCCCCAAGAACAGCAGCATCCAGGCGGCCGAGTTGTTTCCCCGGATTGCAACGGAGATTGCCGGCGAAACGAACAAAGACTTGCTGGTATATCTGCACGTGCCGTTTTGCCAATACAAGTGCTCATTCTGCGACTGGGTCGCGGATCTCCCCACCAGCGTTCTCATCAGCGGGCCGGACGTACGTCAGACCTACGTCGACGCGCTTTGCCGGCAAATCCGGCATTTGGGACCGCAACTCATGGCAGCCGGGTATGTGCCGCGCTACATCTATTGGGGCGGCGGTACGCCTTCTCGTCTGGATGGACCTCAGATACGCAGGATTGTCGCGGTCTTGGGCGAATCGATCGATCTCTCCCGATTGGAAGAACACGTCATGGAAGTGACGCCCGATTCGCTGACGCCGGAAAAGTTGGTCGCGATGAAAGAATCCGGTGTGGCGCGCATCAGCATGGGCGTTCAATCCTTCAACCCGGAGGAGCTTCGAAAAACGGGCCGCGGCCATACCCCGGAGCAGGCTGACCGCGCGGTCGAAATGATGCGCGCGGTGGGAATCGATAACTTCAATCTGGATTTCATAGTGGCTTTTCCGGATCAGTCATTGAGCGTGTTGCGCCAGACTTTGGAAAGAGCAGTGGCGCATGCACCGCGGCACCTCACGGCCTATATCTATCGACCAACTCCATCCACGACGATGGCCAAACGGCGGAAGAACAGACCCCACCTGCAGCAAGCCAGCAGCCACATGAAAGCGTGTTTTGAACTAACACAAGAGGTACTGGGCGCAGCGGGATATCAAGAATATTCTCTCGGGTATTTTTCGCGCAGCGAGGCCGACCGGTGCGCGGGCGAGATGTACTACTTTCACCTCAAGGGTGATTGGATGGGCTTCGGCGGAGGCGCCGTGTCGGTGCTGGGGCATCATCGCCTGAAAAATTCACATGCCAACCTGCACCGGTTCATGGAGTATCCGTTGTCCTTCGATTCCTGCGAACGTTTAAAGGAGCGGCAGGTGGAAGCCGCCATCTACACCCTGCGGCAGTCCCTCGCTACCGAAATGGGTGTGAACTTCGAGAATTTCCGCCGGTTCTTCGGCTTTCCGTTTGGAGACGTGCGAAATCACCCGGCTGTAAAAGCGTACCTCGGCTATTACCGCTATTGCGGGGCGGAGTTTCGCGAGACTGAAACGAACCTGTCGATCAGTCCGGAAACACGCGCTAAAGCGTACATCAACGTCTGGGCAAAGGCGGGTACGCGGCCAGACCGAATTAGTGTGCTGGAACAAGGAGCCTGAGGCAAACCTCGCCAGGACGTTTTAGCGGCAGCAAATGAATCAGGACGGGACAACACTCGCTCTAACTTCTTCCCAGTGTGGAATTCTGTTTCACACTTTGCGGGAACCGGGGAGCGGCATCTACGTCGAGCAACTGAGTTGCTTCATGGAAGGCAATGTCGACGTGGACGCGTTTCGACAAGCGTGGCAGTACCTGGTAGACCGGCACGATGCACTCCGCACGGGTTTTGAGCAGCCGAGCAGCGGCGAGCCACGGCAGCGAATTCATCCCACTGCCAGGTTCTCGGTCGATGTTTTGGACTGGCGGCATCGGCAGAACGAGGGTGTGAACGAGGCGCTGTCGCGCCTGGCAGTGGAAGAACGTAAGCGGCCTTTCAACCTGACGGATCAACCGCTTATGCGCGTCGCGCTCATCCAGCTGGGGCCCGGAAAGTACACGCTCCTTTGGACGCACCACCATCTGATTCTGGACGGGTGGTCAGTAGGGCTTCTGGTGCAGGATCTCACGGCCATTTATCTGGCGTTGCGGGACGGAAGGCGCCCGAATTTACCATCCGCGTATTCGTTCGCGCCGTATGTACGATGGCTGGCACGTCAACCTCTAGGCGAGACGACCGAGTACTGGCGGAATTATCTGGAGGGGTTCCGGGAAGCAACGATTCTAGCGAAGGACAACGGTGCGGCCGGTGAAGTCTCGCCTGACCAGGCATCATCGCTTACCTGGACGCTGGACCCATCTGAGGAACAGGCCTTGCGCAAGCTGACGTGTAGTGCCGGATGCTCCTCGTTTACAGCGATCGCAGCGGCCTGGGGAATCACGCTGGCCATGGAGGCCGACCAACGCGATGTGATTTTCGGAGTCACGACATCCGGCAGGCCTTGCTCACTCCCGGGCGCGGAGTCGATGGTTGGTCTCTTCATCAACACGATTCCCCTCCGCATCCGAATCGACCCCGGCGAGGGCACACGTGCCTGGCTCAGGCGGATGGAGGATCAGAAGCAGCTCTTAGTCGATCGCCACTCATATGCGCCCCTGCCGGAAATCCTGAAGTTGACCACCCATAGCGCCGGTAAAGCAGATGCCTTATTCAACACTTTGCTGGTGTACGAAAACTATCCCCTTCCCTCCTCTTTCGAGATTTCGCCCGATCTGGTGTTGCGCGACATCCGTTGCACCGACCACACAAACTACGATGTGACGCTCATCGTGGTGCCGTCTCCGCACTACGAATTTGTGTTGACCTTTGCGGCGGGCTATCGCAAGACGGCGGTGCACCTGCTGGCGCGGCTACGCAAAACGTTGGCGCGGATATGCGAGTTGTCACTCGCCTCGGGCGGCGTCGTGAAGGCGCTCTTCGAGATCTCGGAGGTTGATCGGCGCCTTGTGCTACGCGAGTTCGCGCGAGGCGGTGAAGCGCACGTTGCGACGAATGCAGCTTCTGGCGTTCCGGCTCGTATTGAGCGCCTTATCTGGGAACGCATGGAGCGACGGGGGACGGAATCCATCGCCGTGAGCGACGGGCAAGTTCAGTGGACGTACGGATACCTGCGCACCCAGGTGCGGAACTTAGCCCGGAAATTGGCAGCCATCGGTGTGCAGCGCGAGGACCGAGTGGGCCTGTGCTTGCGCAGGAGCCCATGGCTTCTGGCTGGAGCTCTCGCGATTCTAGAAGCGGGCGGATGCTACGTTCCGCTGGACCCCGACTGGCCGGCGGAACGCAAACGTTGGATCGCAGCCGATGCAGGTCTTAGAGCAGTCTTGTTGGACGAAGGCAGCACACCGCTTTCCTGGGGCGCCAGCTGGCCGCTGGAGTTGTTCGTTGGCGCTGGAACTTCGGATGGGGAGAGCGTTGATTTGCCTGGCGAAGTGACGGAATTCCACCGGGGTGACAGCGATATCGCTTATGTGATCTACACCAGTGGGTCGACCGGAACGCCCAAAGGTGTCATGGTCGAGCATGCGGGCGCGGTGAACCGTCTGCTATGGATGCAGAAAGCCTATCCGTTGGCGGCTGGCGACCGTGTGTTGCAGAAGACACCGGCAAGTTTTGATGTTTCAGTGTGGGAGCTGTTTTGGCCCCTGATGGTCGGGGCCCGAGTTGTAATGGCTGAACCGGGCGGTCATCGCGACCCGCGCTATTTGAGCCGTGAAATGAGATGCCGTCGTATCGGGACGCTGCATTTCGTGCCGTCGATGCTGAACGCCTTTCTCGAGGATCAGGGCCTGGAGGCCAGTGCCGGGCAGACGCGCTGCCTGGAACGCGTGATTTGCAGTGGGGAGGCGCTGACGGGGGAACTGGCACAGCGATTTTGGGCAGGAGCGGAAGCGGCTGGCTTTGCGTGGAAAAAGGGTAGCGAAGGCTTGTTCAATCTGTACGGTCCGACCGAGGCATCGGTGGATGTGAGTAGCTGGGCCTGCGAACGAGGCAAGGATACGGAAGCAGCCCGGCTGTCCGTGCCCATCGGTCGTCCGATTGACGGCATCCAGTTGTATGTGCTGGGACCGGGTTTGGAACCGGTACCTCCAGGTGCAAAAGGAGAATTATGCATCGGCGGCATCGGCGTGGCGCGCGGCTATCTCGGTCGGCCCTCCTTGACGGCAGGTCACTTCGTTCCGGATCCCTTCGGCGGACAAGCCGGGAAGCGGCTTTACTGTACGGGAGACCGCGCACGTTGGCGGATTGACGGATCCCTCGAGTACCTGGGGCGCATGGATCAGCAAGTCAAGATCCGGGGCGTGCGGGTGGAACCCGATGAAATCGCCAGTACGCTGCGAACTCACCCTGGAATTCGGCAAGCGGTAGTGATTGCACTGATCAGAGGCGACGGCAGCACGCATCTGGCAGCCTATGTGGTACGTCGTGATCGAACCGAGGCTTGGGGCATAGCCCGTAATCGCCTGCGGGCATGGTTGGAGGAACGGCTGCCGGAGCCTCTGATTCCCGCCGTGTTCGTGGACATGCAGACGGCGCTGCCAATCAGTGAAAACGGAAAGCTGGACCGGCGGGCCCTGCCGTCCATTGACAAACTGTTCGTGGAAGATTCTGCCGCAGGTGCTCGGAGGCTTTCGGTAGTGGAACAAACCGTCGCGGAGATTTGGACGGACGTGCTTGGCTTGCCTCCTCAAACGCCGCTCGGTTCAGACGATCACTTTTTCCGGATCGGTGGCGATTCCTTAAGCAGCTTGAAAGCTGCGGCACGCTTGTCCGCCTGTTTCGGCGTTGATTTCAGCGTGGCGAATATATGGACGTTTCCGACGATTCAGGGCGCCGCGGAACAAATCGAGCACTTGAAGCGGGTATCCGGCTCAGAGACCGCTCTCACCTTGATACCGCGTTTGGATCCGGCAAAGCCGGCTTTGCTGTCTCACGCGCAACAGAGATTGTGGATCGTACATCAGCAGGATCCTTCAGGAGTCCTGCACAACGTTTCGTGCGCGGTTTGGATGGACGGGCACTTGAATGAGGCAGCCTTACGCACAGCCCTGAGCGGGTTGCTGGCACGTCACGAAACGCTGCGCAGCGAATTTTTTCAACAGGGCGGTGTTCCCTGGCAACGAATCAGGGACGGCGCACAGCTGAATCTGAATGTCATCGACGTGTCGGCGCAGCCAGCGGAAGCGTGCGTGGCGTACGCCCGGGAGCAAATGCAAACGCCCTTCGACCTGAGGAGCGCTCCACTTGCGAGGGCAACTTTGCTGCATCGTGGTTCGGAATCTCACGCGTTCGTGCTCACGCTGCACCACATTGCGTGCGATGGCACATCAGCAGAGATTCTGCTTCGGGAGTTGCGTGCCATGTACGACGCTGCCAATCGCGGCGAGTCTTTCTCACTGGAGCCTCTGCGAATTCGGTACATCGACTACGCGGCGTGGCAGGAGCAGACCATGTCTACCGCCGCGGCACAGTCTAGCTTCGAATACTGGCGAAAGCGTTTGTTCGGCGCGCCAACTGACCACGGACTTCATGGCTCAGGGTCGGGCCAAGCTAGCTCGGCAACCGCAAAACGGCGGCTCAGCCCTGAATTGACGGAGCGATTGCGCCGGCTGAAGCGCACGCATTCTGTGACGACGTTCATGCTCGTCCTCACCGGCCTGAAAACCTTGCTCCACGACCTGAGCGGACGGACCGACGTCGTGGTGGGGACGGATATCAGCGATCGCTCACACCCGGATGCCTGGAACGTGGTGGGCTTTTTCGTCAACCAACTGGTCCTGCGTACCGGGCTTGACGGAGACCCGGCTTACTCCCTGCTGATCGAGCGCGTACGTGCGACCTGTGTGGAAGCCTATGCCCACCGGAGCGTTCCTTACGAACTGCTGGTTAAGGAGTTGCGCCCGGGTGCGAACAGAGCGCGGTCCCTGTTTCAGGTGAAGCTGGTTCAGCAGCAGCCACTGTCGTTGAGCTTCGAATTGGACGGCCTGCACATACAGCCGATGACGCTGGTCGAGCCCGCGGCGGAATTCGACCTGATTTTCAATTTGGCGGAAGATGCGGAAGCGATCTCGCTGAATGTGGAGTTTCGTTGCGATCGTTTCACGGCAGAGGCCATTCAGGTCATGCTCGACCGGTTAGAGCGAATTCTTACCGTCTCGGCCGATGCTCCTACCCTGCCTCTGAGTGGGGTGATCGCACGGGCGCGCGAATCCCTCGACCGCGGCAAGATACGGTTGCCGGGGCGGCGCAGAGTCAGCGGTGCCGCCGTAGTGTCATAGGCATTCATCAGATGACACAGTTCCCAACAGGTACTCGTCATGCAGAGACATTCTCGCTGTCAAAGCGGCGCAGTATCTCTGCGGGCAATCTGGTGCAGGAAGCTCCTTACAGTCCGGGAAATGGGCTCCCTTGGGTCGTGGCAGCGGCAACCGAGCGGGTCGACCCGATCCAATGGATCGAAACAAATCGCGAGCGTCTGGAGAGTTTGTTATGCGAGCATGGCGCGATCCTGTTTCGCGGATTCTCAATGCGGGGCACGGATGCGTTCTCGCGTTTCGTAGACGCCGCGTCGAGTGGCCGGGTGAAGTACACCTACCGCGCCTCACCCAGGCGCGAAGTGGCAGACCGGGTTTACACATCGACTGAATATCCGCCGGAACAGCGCATCTTTCCGCATAACGAACACGCGTTCTCGCCGGTGTTTCCCCGAAAACTTTTCTTCTACTGCCAGACTCCGCCCGCGGAGGGTGGAGAAACACCGATTGGGAGCAATCGACTCATTCGCACCGCGATCCCGCCCGAAATACGCGCCAGGTTCATGGCGCGCGGGGTCAGGTACATACGTAATTACGGCGCGCACCTGGGGTTGCCCTGGCAGACTGTCTTCCAGACTCAGGAACCATCTGCTGTGGAGGCGTATTGCCGGGAACATGAACTCGAATGGCGATGGAAAGAAGATGGGGGGTTGTTCACGAGTCAGGTGGGGCCCGCGTTCATACGGCATCCGGTCACGGGCGAAGAGGTCTGGTTCAATCACGCCACGTTCTTCCACGTGACCACCTTGAGTTCCGAAATCCGCGAAAAGCTGCTTTCCAGTTATCCCGACTCCGAGTTGCCGAACCACACATACTATGGCGACGGTTCCGAAATCGAGCCGGAGACTCTGACCGCGCTTCGGGCAGCGTACGAGGGGGCGATGGTCAGATTCAGTTGGCAGCAAGGCGATGTCCTCCTGCTGGACAATCTGCTGGCTGTGCACGGACGTGATGCGTTTCGTGGCCCGCGGCAAATTCTGGTCGGCATGGCGGACCCCGTCGAGGCGCGAACAGTAAGAATCGCGCCCAATTCCTGACGCAAGACACCTTTTGAATTCAGCACTGGGGACTGGTAATGGAGCTAACAACACTGCAAGGGTTCGCGATTTCGCCTCAGCAGGAGCGCGCCTGGAGGTCTGATCAGGCAGGCCATTCGCTGGGCGGGCTGAGGGCAGTGGTGGATGTGCGCGGACTGCCTGATCCCGTTCAACTGGGGAGGGCTTTCGACAAAACGATCCAGCGCCATGAGATTCTGCGCACTCGCCTCCTGCAGCCAGCGGGAATGGAAGCCCCGATTCAGGTGATCCAAGACAGTATCGGTCCGATCCAGCTCTCGGGAAATACGGATTTGTCGCCCCTGCAGATCGATCTGCGGCAACTGCAACCCGATCACTCTGAGTTGCATATTTTCATTCCCGCTACTCACGGCGACGTGGCCACGCTGCGCGTAATCATGCAAGATGTAGCTGAGTTTCTTTCTGGCGCTGACGAGGACGAGGGGCCTTGTCCACAATATGCGGACGCAACAGAGTGGCAGACTCGCTGCCTGCTTTCGAGTGACCATGCCACAGACCGCGCTTATTGGGCCAACGTGGCAACGCAGGCTCCTCCGCCAGAACTCCCTTTCTCGCGGAATCCCGGGCAGGCGAGCAATCGAGATCTTCAGAAATTTCCGGTCGCCATCGACGCCGAGTTGTGGCGAGGGCTGACCACTCTTGCCAGCAAGCATGGATCATCCCTGGCGCGTGTGGCGCAAGCGGCGTGGCTGGCTTTCTTTTCGCGGTTGAACGGCTTACAGGCTCTGGCCGTGCTGCATGATGGGCGACGTCATCCCGAACTGCGTCGTTTGGCCGGGCCGCTGTCGAAATATTTGCCCCAGCGATACCGGATCGAGCCCCATCGGACAGTCGCGGAACTCCTGCGCGAAGTGGCCCGTGCAGATGACGAAGCTCGCTTGCGCGAAGAATACTATGGCTGGAATGAGTCGTTTCTAGAACGCTTACCGGCGCTGGAGTATCTGGAATTCCCTGAAGCCTGGAGGGCAGGTACCCTCCAGATTGCCGTACAAAGCCTGGATCTGAATTGGGACGCTTCAAGAATCAAGCTTTCGGTGCTGCACCGTCCAGACGGTGCTACTGCGCATCTCTGGTTCGATCAAACGTATTTTGAGCCGCGCGATTGCCGGAGACTGAGCGACTGCTTTGTGACGCTGCTACAAGCTCTGGCCTCAGATGCAAATTGCAGGATGGGCGATCTGCCGATTGCTTCCGTGGCGGAAATCGAGAGCGAGGTACAAGCGGCGAGTACGCCCGGGACGGCGCGTGAGGTGCTGCCTGCCGAGCGGCTATTCGAAATCTGTGCAGAGCAAAACGGAGACGAAGCCGCCGTTGCTTGGTCGACAGAATCCCTGTCCTATCGTGAGCTGAATGCGAGGTCCAATCGACTGGCCAACCGGCTTCGGCGGCTCGGCTCCAAAGCCGATCAAATCATCGCCGTTATGTTGCGAGACAGCGCTAACGTGCCGCTGGCGTTCTTGGCCGTACTCAAATCCGGGGCGGCTTATCTTCCCCTGGATCCGGATTTCCCGGCACCGCGAGTGCGGAGCTGTCTGGAATCGGCCGCGTCATCCATTGTGATCGTTGATGATGGGTTCCGCCTTGATGATACATTCCCGCATTTGACGGTGGTCAACGTGACGTCGCCGGATCTGGCGGACGAATCATCCGAAAATTTGCAGTTGGACATCCCTGGCCACGCGCTGGCTTACGTCATTTACACCTCTGGCTCGACGGGAACGCCGAAAGGCGTAATGGTGACGAGGGAGAACCTTGCCTGCTCGATCAAGGCACGACTCGACTACTACGGGCGTTGGACACGCTTCGTCCTGTTATCGCCGGCCATTTTTGACAGTTCCGCGGCAGGTATTTATGGAACATTATGCTCGGGCGGAACCCTGCTTCTGCCATCCAGGGAAACGCGGGAGGACATGCGAGCCCTGTTCGACTTCATGAAGCGCGAGCGGGCAACGCACACGCTGATGGTCCCGTCCTTCTACGCGGCCATGCTCGCCGAAGCGAATCTCGACCAGGTCAAGCCGGCAATGCTGCGAGGGGTGATAGTAGCCGGGGAGGCCTGCCCGCGCGACCTGGTGGAACGGCATTTCGACAAATTTCCCGAAGCCGCTTTGTTCAACGAATACGGCCCTACCGAAGGCACGGTTTGGGCTACGGTTGCGCGACTGGAATCCACAAACACCGAAACCGGGGTGTCCATCGGAAGGGCAATCCCGGGCGGACGATCGCTGTTGCTCGATGCCACCCTCAGTCCGAGGCCGGCGGGAACGGTGGGAGAGGTCTTCATTGGTGGACCCGCCGTAGCGCGGGGATACTTGAAGCAGCCCTCGGCGACCGCGTCACGGTTTTTGCCGGATCCGTTCACACCCGGTGGACGACTGTACAGAACGGGCGATCTGGCCTGGCGGCGACCCGATTCGGAATTGGTTTTCATGGGTCGGCGAGACGACCAACTCAAGATCAACGGTCAGCGCATCGAGCCCGGGGAAATTGAAGCAGCTCTGCGGCGAATCGCGGGTGTTAACTCGGCGGCGGTTGTGGCTCCGCAAGCGGAGAACGGCACGCGCGTACTGGTGGCCTGTGTGGAAGGCAGCACCGTTCCGCCGGTTCAGGAATTGACTAAGGAACTGCGGCGCAATTTGCCGGAGAACCTGATTCCGAAATGTTTTGTGATAGTTCCCTTTCTTCCGAGAACAGTCACCGGGAAGGTGGACCGAGCGGCTTGCACCACGCTCGCCCATAGTGAGATCAAACAAAACGGTGGACGGGCGCCCGAAACAGCTGTCGAAGTGGGGCTGGCGTCGATCTGGAATGAACTCCTCAAAGTGCAGGCGATCGGCGCCAACGAAGACTTCTTTGCCTTGGGTGGCCATTCGCTGCTTGCCATGCAACTTCTGGCGCGGGTACGGGAACGTTATGGCTGCGAGATTCGCCTGGTCCAACTATTCGAGCAACCGACGATTGAGGGATTGGCGCGCCTGATCGAACAGGCACGCCGCGAAGATACGGCAGAGACTGGTGGATTGGAATTCCAGCCGGATCCGGCGGCCCGCTTCGATCCGTTTCCGTTGAACAGCATTCAAGAAGCCTACTGGGTAGGCCGCAAAGAAGGCTTCGAGCTCGGCAACGTCGGCAGCACAAACTACTTTGAGTTTGAGGTGCCGGGGCTCGATCTAGCTCGTTTTACATCGGCACTGCACGCGCTTATCGAGCGGCACGATATGCTGCGGGCCACCATCCACGCCGACGGGTTCCAACAGGTGGCGGAGCACGTGCCGCCCTATAACATCGACACCATCGATGTACGGCGGTTCCCCGAAGAGCAGCGCACCCGCAGCATCGAAAGGGTTCGCGCGCGCATGTCTGCCCAGAGCCTGCCTACGGACCGCTGGCCGCTTTTCGAAATCGTGGCCCACGTGCTGCCGGGCTCCGTGAGGCTGCACATTTCAACCGAACTAGTGGTCTGCGACGCGGTGAGTTCGCGCATTCTGATGCGTGATTTGTTCCGTCTGTACTCCAAGCCGGAGCCACTTCCAGCGCTGGATTTGCGCTTCCGCGATTATGTGATGGCGGACCGTGCCGTTCGCAACGGGCCTCGCTTCGAGCGTGCCCGAGCGTATTGGCTCGACAAACTTCAGAGTCTCTCGGCTGCCCCCGAGCTGCCCCTGGCCAAAGATCCGCGGCAGATCACCGCACCGCACTTTACAACGTTGAAGCACGAGCTTTCTGATCGGACGTGGAGTGAATTGAAACGAAGGGCGGGTATAGCGGGGGTTGCCCCAACTGCGGTGCTGTGTGGGGCTTATGCGAGAACTCTGGCAATGTGGGCGCATTCGCCAAGATTCACATTGAACTTAACTACATATAACCGGCGGCCCGTACATCCTCAGGTGCACGACCTGGTCGGAGACTTTACCTCGTTGACTTTGATCGAAGTGGAATGCCGTGCCAGTTCTTTCACTGAGCATGTCAGGCGAGTCCAGCAGGAGATCTGGAATAACCTGGAGCACGGCCAGTTTGGTGCAGTGGACATCATCCGCGAGATGCGCCGCGTACGGGGAACCGGCGCACGCGCCATGCTGCCGGTTGTATTCACGAGCCAACTCGGAACCGGCGGGCGCGACGACAGGGAGGCGCGAACTTGGCTCGGCACCCTGGCCTACAGCACAGGCCAGGCGCCTCAGGTCTGGATTGACCACCAGGTGGCCGAGCCGCAAGGCCGCCTGCAGTTCTGGTGGGACTATTTGGGCGACTTGTTCCCGAAAGGCTTGGTTGAGGAGATCTTCAGGCATTACTGCGACTACCTCGAAGAGTTGGCCTCGAATGAGGATTGCTGGACCGATGAGAGAAAAGTAAG
The DNA here is from genome assembly GCA_035632675.1 of Candidatus Dormiibacterota bacterium. Lineage (GTDB taxonomy): Bacteria > Acidobacteriota > Terriglobia > Terriglobales > Acidobacteriaceae > Sulfotelmatobacter. The sequence goes on along the minus strand of DASQGJ010000050.1, from coordinate 182,447 downwards.
CAAAACGATAGCGAGCGCCACCGCGGACAATAACCCTGCCACGGAACATACTTCCCTGCTGTTTCCCGGAAATCTGATTCATGCAGGATTCCTGAGACAGGCGGAACAGCGCTCCACCGCTCCCGCGGTGATATGGGAAGACGACACGGGAAAGGTCCTCGCCCTGGATTATGCCGGCTTGTGGGAGTGGTCGCGACGGGTCGCTACCTGGGTCCAGGAACAGCGGACGGCGATACCCAAGGGCGAGCAGATTTTCGTTGCGGTGATTCTCCCGAAGGGATGGGCGCAGATCGCGGCGGTGCTCGGCGTGACTTGGGCTGGCGCAGCCTACCTGCCGATAGACGCATCCTGGCCGGGGGCGCGAGTCGATGAAGTGTTGCACCAAACCGGGTGCCGCCTGATCATCACCCATCGTGAAAAAATCCGTCCGGAACGGCAGGATGCGCAGGTAGCGACTCTCATTCTGGAGGATTGGCTTAAAGATGAAACTCCGCAGGCGGTTGCGGCGCAATGGCTGAGCCAGGAAGAAGCGAGCAGCAGCGCGGAGAAGCGGCGCAAAATCGACCTTGGGACCGCGCGCCCCAGCGATCTCGCGTATGTGATTTATACCAGCGGTTCGACCGGAAAACCGAAAGGCGTGATGATGGACCACGGCGCCGTATGCCTCACGCTGGCGGAAGTGCTTCGGCGCTGGCGAATTGGTCCTGCCGACCGTGTGCTGGCAGTGTCGGCGTTGGGCTTCGATCTGTCCGTTTTCGACATTTTTGGAATGCTGGCAGCGGGCGGCGCGATTGTGCTGCCGAACGAGGCACAGCGGCGCGATCCGCTAGCCTGGGCGCGCCTGTTAAGCACTCAAAACGTGACCATCTGGAACTCCGTACCCGCGCTGATGGAAATGGCGCTGGAGCACATGGATGGTATGCCTGCGGAGGCGCAATGGCCGGGCCCTCTGAGGCTCGCCATGTTGAGCGGCGATCGGATTGCGACGGCCATCCCGCAGCGGCTACGCAAAAGAGCTCCCGACTCCTTGTTGGTCAGCCTGGGAGGTGCAACAGAGGCCGCCATCTGGTCCATCGCCCACGAAATCAACGAGCCGGAGACAGTGATTGCCGAATGGCACTCGGTGCCCTACGGGAAGGCGCTCGCCGGTCAAACGGTACAGGTCCTGCGGGGCGAAGACACGGTGGGCAGACGGCATCTCGAGCCTTGCCCGGATTGGGTAACGGGTCGAATCTATATCGGCGGCGGAGGCTTGGCACGTGGCTATTGGGGCAATCCGGAAGAAACGGAACGCCGCTTTGTGGTGAATGAACTGACCGGCGAGCGCCTGTACGATACGGGCGATCTGGGGCGGATGCTTCCGGGCGGAACGATTGAGATTCTCGGACGAGTCGATCAGCAGGTGAAAATCCGGGGGTTCCGCGTAGAACTGGGCGAAATCGAATCCACACTGCTGAAACATCCGGCGGTTGCGGCGGCGGCTGTCCGGCTGGTGGAAGGCGAGGCCGGCAAGAACAAATATCTGGCAGCCTATGTCGTCCCGAAGCGCGAACCACACAAAGAAACCGAGCCCGCAGCTCCACGGCCGGATCTGGAGCACTGGCTGGGCGCCGTGCAGTCGATGTTGGACCGGCCCGGACTACGTCGCCTGCCAGAAACAGTGCAAACGTTGCCGCTGGGATCGGCAGTTGCTGACTCGGCTCCGGAAGCGAGGTCTGCGTTTCGGAAGCGCCGTACCTCCAGATCATTTGACGCGGGAAAGACGGTTACAGTCGAACAACTGGGCCGTTGGCTGGAGTGCTTGCGTGAACGCGCGGACGGCGAAAACTTCCAACGGGAATACCCGTCGGCAGGGAGCCTCTATCCTGTGCAGAGCTATCTGTGGGCGAAACCGAACGCCATCGACGGTTTGGCCGGCGGCCTTTATTACTATGACCCCAACCAGCACCAGTTGGCGCTATTGAACGAAGAGCTGACGCTGGTTCGCGAACTGTACGATCCGGTTAACAGAGGCATATTCGATCGCGCAAGCTTCTCCATTTTTCTCATCGGAAAGCTCTCGGCAGCCACTCCGCTCTACGATCAGGCCGCGCGTGATTTCTGTCTGGTTGAGGCCGGATGTATGACGCAGCTACTGATGATGAACGCGACTTTCCACGAAATTGGTTTGTGCCCTATTGGAGGACTGGCATTCGATCGGATTAGAGGCGCGTTCGCTTTCGATGAAGAGCACGTGCTTTTGCATAGCCTGCTCGGTGGAGCGTTGATCTCCACACGACAGCCAGAGAGTCGAACCGCAGTCGTGCCGCCAGCAAGCGAACAGGATTGGCTGAAAGACCTGGTTGCTTTTACGCGCGAGGCGCTGCCCGACTATCTGGTTCCAGCGCGCTACGTGGTGCTGGACTCCTTGCCTTTGTCGGCAAATGGAAAGATAGACCGCTCGCAACTGCCCGATCCGCTACCGGTGGGCGGCAGGCAAACGGGAAGGGCGCCCGCGAGTGGCGTTGAAACGGCTGTCGCCCAGATGTGGATGGAATTGCTCAATTTGCCGGATGTCAGATCGTCCGACAACTTCTTTGCGCTTGGTGGGGACTCCATCTCGTCGGTTCGTTTTCTCAATCGGGTCCGAGAACGCTTCCATATTGAATTGTCTTTGCGTGAGTTCTTCGGCGCGGCGGAGTTGGAGAATGTGGCCGAGGCGATTCAACGCATCGTAGTTGAGCGAGTTAGCGGTATGGATGAACAGGCAGTTGAAGAACTGCTCGCAACACGGCAATGACAGCGATAGACAATTCGGCGCCGAGCGGTTTGTCGGCGGCTAAGGAGGAGCTGATCGCTCGGCTTTTGGGTGGCCGGGGCATCAGCAATCCTGCAGCTACCCTGGGAGCTACCGGACTTACCTATGGGCTGCCACAATTGCAGCACGACGCCGCCCACCGGTACGAAAAGTTTCCGTTGAGTGAGACGCAGCAGGCCTATTGGGTGGGGCGCCGCAAGGCGGGTGAGTTTGGAACGGTTGGCGCCCACAGCTACGTGGAAGTCCGGATGGACTCGCTGGATGTAGAGCGCCTGGAACGAGCGTGGGGGGCTGTGGTCGAGCGTCACGATATGCTGCGTGCCGTCATCGACTCCGACGGCAAACAGCGGATCCTGCGGCAGACTGGTGAGTATCGAATTGAGCGGGAAGACTACGGCAGCGAAGGCGACTGTGAGCTGGCGCGGGCACGACTTCGGGACCTGATGTCGCACGAGGTGTTTGACGTGGCGCGCTGGCCGCTGTTCAGACTGGTGGTGACCCGGGGGCCGGGCTGCGGAGCAATGCTGCATCTCAACGTGGATGGCGTACTGCTGGATTCCTGGAGCTTAAGTACGGTAATCAGCGAATGTGTGGCCTGGTACGCCACGCCGGAATTGCGCCTTCCTCCCTTAGCCGTCACCTTTCGCGATTACATAATGGCTGGGCTGGCGATCCGGACTGAGCCACGCTATAAGGCCTCGTTGCGGTGGTGGCGACAGCGGCTGGCCACCTTGCCGGGTCCACCGGAACTGCCTGTTACCAAACGTCCACAACCGCTGAGCAATCCCAAGTTGGTGCGCTGTGGCGGTGAGTTGAACGCCGATCGCTGGCGCCGCTTGCGGCAAAAGGCCAATCTCGACGGGATTACGCCGCCCTGCCTGCTGCTCACTTTGTACGCCGAGGCTTTAGGCAAGTGGTGTTCGAGCCGGAGATTCACCGTCAGTCTGCCCCGCTTCGATCGACCCGCGGTTCATCCGCAAATCGATTTGGTCGCTGGGAAGTTCGCCTCCTTCACACTGCTCTGCTGCGATCTGTCGGCTCCAGCGACGCTGCGGGAACGCAGCCGGGCGATTCAACGCGAAACGTGGGATTTGCTGGAGCACCAGGATGTGAGTGGGCTCACTGTCATACGGGAGCTGATAAAGTTGCGTGGACGCGAGAGCGCTTCGTTTCCGGTCGCCTTCGCCCCGAGCCCGAACTTTGGATCGCATAAACCGTCCACAAGAACTCCGACTGAAGCTTCCGTACTTCACGCCGTCACACAAACTCCCCAGGTTTGGTTGAAATTTCAGGTTGGCGAGCAGGATGAATGCCTGGTGTTCAACTGGGACGCGATAGACGGCTTATTCCCTCCCGGCGTGCTTGAAGAGGCCAACACTCTCTTCACCCAGTTGCTCGAGTCTCTCGCCGCCGACGATGCCCGATGGGACCTGCCAGCTTTCTGACCTAAGACAATACGCGCGAATGCGAGGTAAAGATGATGGAAAACCACATCGCAGATTGCCCGTTGCCGATTGATAGCGAGCAACTATTTCCCGGGGCCCTGATGCATGCGGGCTTTTTTCGACAGGCACAATCAAATCCAGCGGCGATCGCAGCCGTTTGGGAAGAAGATGGCGCCACCGGAAGCTTGACGTATGGCGCTCTGCGGGAATGGGCCTGGCAATTTTCCGCCTGGATACAACAGCGGAAGATCGAGCATGAGTGCCCTCCGCTGGTGGCCGTTGTCCTGCCGAAGGGATGGCTGCAAGCCGCCGCGGTCCTGGGTGTCACGTGGTCGGGTGCGGCATACGTTCCGATGGACGTCTCGTGGCCTGTGGACCGCATGCTGGAAGTCCTTGGGCAGACCGGCTGTCGGCTTGTAATTGGAACCGATGCGATGCGAGCCCAGTTCGCAGGTAACGCCGGTTTGTATTGGCTGTCCGTAGAAGTGCTGCAGGAACCGGGGCAATCGCCTGAGCAAACCGCCGCCCAGTGGGCATCCGTCCGCCCACATGAACCTCTGCCGGTTGCGGTCAAGCCGACGGATGTGGCGTATGTGATCTATACCAGCGGCTCGACCGGACGCCCCAAGGGCGTCGTGATGGAGCATCAGGCGGTGTGCGTCACGTTAGCCGAAGTGGTGCGCCGCTGGGGAATCTGTGCCACCGATCGCGTTTTGGCTGTGTCACCGCTCAGCTTCGATCTCTCGGTTTTCGACATCTTCGGTGTGCTGGCGGCGGGCGGAGCGGTGGTATTCCCGGCCGAGGAACAGCGTCGCGATCCCAGCGCCTGGCTGCGTTTGGCCAGCACGATCACCGTCTGGAGCTCGGTCCCGGTTCTGATGCAAACGGCATTGGAAGAATTAACCAAGCGAGGAACTGACGTGCGCTGGCCGGGACCGCTGCGCCTGGTGATGCTCAGCCGGGATTGGATACCGTTGGGGCTTCCAGCACGCATTCGAGCCGTTGCAGAAGACGTCTCAGTAGTGAGTCTTGGCGGCGTCACGGAGGCTGCGATCTGGTCTGTCGCTTATGACTTGGACAATGCGGGCTCGTTGGACGTGGCCGAGTGGCGGGCCGTGCCCTATGGGACGGCACTGGGGGGTCAAACGGTACAGGTGCTGCGCGGTGAACAAGACAGCCAACTCGATTTGACTCCCTGCGCGCCGTGGATCCCCGGCCGCATCTTTATCGGCGGTGGCGCTCTAGCACGTGGGTATTTGAGCGGCCCCGAGCAGACTGACCACTGTCTTATCACGAATGGAGATGGCGCGCGACTTTGTGATACGGGGGATCTTGGCCGTACTTGGCCCGATGGAACGATTGAACTGCTTGGCCGGGTGGATCGCCAGGTGAAAGTACAAGGTTATCCAGTAGACCTAAGCGAAATCGAAAACACGCTCCTGCGGCACCCGATGGTATCGTCGGCGGCAGTGAAGGCTTTCGAAACCGCACCGGGATCGCCTAAGCTGGCTGCTTACGTTGTGCTGAGGGGCACGGCTGAAACGATTGAAGTCTCGGCGCTGCGAACGTTCCTGGACGAGAATCTCCCACCGTACATGATTCCAGTCCTACAAGTGCTACCCGCGTTGCCCCGCAATAGCAACGACAAGGTGGACTTCACGGCGTTGCCGGCGCCAGCCCCTGCGCGACACGAAGCGGCGGAAGACAGTGGATCGCAGCTCTCCGCGCTGCAGATCGCGGCCCAGCAGGTGTTGCACATTCCGTTCATCGGCCCAGATCAAAATCTGCTGGAGCTGGGTGCGGACTCAATGGACATTCTCACGATTGTGGCTCTGATCGAATCTGAATTGAACATCGAAGTTGACATTGAAGCGTTTTTCGCGAATCCCACCTTGCAGGGCATCCTGCAGATGAAAGAGATGGCACGGGGGCAGATATGAATATCGGTTTTATCGGATTGGGTAAGTTGGGAATGCCTTGCGCGGTGGCTATGGCCTCCAAGGGGCATTCGGTGATGGGGTACGATGTCGACTCCAGAGCGATGTCGAAGTCTCCTCGCCCGTACAAGGAGAGGGCCGAGGACGGAATATCTGACTTCAACCCTCGTTTGGCGGTATCGACCATCCGCTTCGGGCCGCTTGCCGAAGTGGTGGATCACGCCGACATCGTGTTTATCGCCGTCCAGACACCGCACGGACCGGCATTTGAAGGCGTCACTCCGATCCCTGCGGAGCGCGCGGATTTCGATTACCGCTACCTGGTCAAAGCATTTCATGAGGTCGTAAGGTATGTGAGAAGACCAACTGTGGTGAGCGTAATCTCGACGGTATTACCCGGCACGCTCCGGCGTGAATTGGTGCCGCTGGCAAGCCCGGACGTCATGCTGGCCTACAATCCGTATTTCATTGCCATGGGCACGGCGATGTCCAACTTCCTCAACCCTGAATTCATCCTCTGCGGTTCGGAGAGTAATCATGCCTTAGCCATGCTGCGCAAGTTTTATGGCACGATTACGGAGGCGCCGTTCTACCAAAGCTCCATTGAGAGCGCGGAGTTGATCAAGGTGGTGTACAACACCTTCATAAGTACCAAGATCGCGTTTGGAAACACCGTGATGGAAATCTGTCATAAAGTGCCGGGCGCCGATGCCGACCAGGTCATCGGAGGACTGCAATTGGCGCAGCAGCGCATTATCAGTGCCAAATACCTGTCCGGCGGCATGGGGGACGGAGGAGGCTGTCATCCGCGAGACAACATTGCAATGTCATGGCTGGCGAAAAACCGTGGCCTAAGCTTCGATTGGTTCGAGAACATCATGCTGGCCCGGGAGCGGCAAACCGAGTGGCTGGCCGATCTGATGGAACAGCATGATTTGCCGAAAGCTATTCTTGGTTACAGCTTCAAACCGGAGTCGAACATCACAACCGGCAGTCCCGCACTCCTGCTGAAGCACTTCCTTGAACAGCGCGGGCATCGCGTGCTGGCACACGATCCCTATGTGGATGGCTACGAGATAGACCCTTCAGAACTGGGACCAATGGTGTTTCTGATCGGCGTCAAGCACGACAAGTTTCTGAAGTACCGGTTCCCGGCGGGATCTGTGATCATTGACCCGTGGCGATACATGCCTGCCCGGGCTGAGGTAAACATCATCGCCCTGGGACACGCCAACTCCGGTGCCGCAGTGGCGGATCAGGGACTCCTCGCAACAGCCTAGGCGGCGCATCTCTAGTCTTCTTTCCATTCCTCACTGGCGATATTGATGGCTGCTCCCACGGTTCAGCGCGAGATCTGGTTTCGCGCCATCGGGACAATTACAACGAGTGGTCCTACTCTGCTTTGCTTCCCCCACGCGGGCGGCGCTGCCTCGGCGTTCCGGAACTGGAAAACAAGGCTGCCCAAAACCGTGAACGTCTTGGCAGCGCAATATCCCGGACATGAAGTACGGTGGCGCGAAAGGGTGGCGAGCGAAGTATCTCAAATCGTCGCCCCGCTGGCGCTGGCAATTCGTGCCGGCAACTTTGAAAATCTGACACTATTCGGACATAGCATGGGCGCACTCATTGCTTTCGAGGTGGCGCGGGAAATGCGTCGAAATGGATGGCCCCAGCCGCTGCACCTGTTTGTGTCAGGGTCGCGAGCGCCGCAGGAGCCAAACTTGCGCCCGCCGATTCACCCGTTGTCTGAAGCTGCCTTTCTTGACCATGTGCGACAGTTGGGCGGCATTCCCGACGAAGTACTTGCGGACGTGCAATTGATGGAGATGCTCCTTCCAGTGCTTCGGTCCGATATTCGACTGGACGAGACGTATCGCTACGAGCCGGAGCCTCCGCTCGACTGCGACATCAGTGTGTTTATAGGCGCCTACGACCCAGAGGTCAGTCTCGAGCAGGCCAGGGCGTGGCAGGTGCAGAGCCGAGGATCGTTCCAATTGGGAATTTTCCCCGCAGGACACTGGTGGTCGCCTGAATGCGAGGACTCGATCTTGCAAGAGATCGCAAGCAGACTAAGCAACGTTGCTCCCTCTCTAACGTCGCCGCTGCACGCCACCTGTAGACGGGAACAGGCCTGAAGTACAAAATCACGAAGAAGGAACAACCCACCCAGCACCCCTTGTGCGGTCAGTAGTGCCCGCCGCTCAAACGCCACGGCCATTCGTCATAACCAAATGAAGCCATCTATTGCTCCATCAAACACCAGGATCGGCCCGCCCAAGCCGCTCTCGTTTTCGCAGGAGCGGTTCTGGTGGTCGAATCAGATGCTGCCGGGCTCCTCGGATGTAGCGATCTCGATGCATTTGAAGGGCGAGATCAGCTTCGCGGCTTTGCACGAGACACTGCGCATTTTGGTGGAACGACATTCGTTATTGCGGACGCGCTTCCGCCTGGAGGGCGCGTCTCCTGTGCAAGAAACTTTCGCGCAGGTGGAAGTCGAACTTCCCGAAGTGGACGTGTCGTCCGTGCCGGACGAAGCAAGAGAGGGATTGCTCGAGCGGTTGATGGCTGAAGCTTCCGCACGGGTGCTCGACACCACGGCGCCACCCTTATTCCGGCCCGTGTTGTTTCGGGTTGGCCCGCTCCGTCATTCGCTGGTGATTCGCCTCAGCCACCTGCTGATAGACGAACGAGCACGTCAGATTCTCACGCAGGAAATGGCGACTGTCTACGGTGCCTTAGCCGCTGGACGACCTTTTGCCCTTCCGCGTATTGCCCCGGACTATACCGACTATGCCTTGCGCGAACGCACGCGATTTGCGGAATCCTCTCTTAACGCTCATTTGTCTTTTTGGGAGAAGTACCTGGCGGGCGTGCCTACGCTGTTGGACCTGCCCATAGATCATCCGCGACCGCCCGTCCGTTCCTTCCGGGCAGCCTGGCGGTCGACCCAGATCCCGCTGGAAGTCAGCGAACGTTTCAAAGCCTTTGCGCGATCTGCGGGCGTCACCACCTTCCAAGCGCTCCTCGCGGTTTTCTTTGCTTTGCTGTCCCGCTGGGCTTCGGCGACTGACATCGTGATTGGTACCGCGGCCACGCAGATTTCCGATCAACGGTATGCGGGCGTTATCGGCCCCCTTCTGAACAGTATCGCGGTACGTGCCGATTGCTCCGGAAAGCAGTCGTTCCGGAGCCTGATGCAACAAGTCCGAACTCAGCTTGCGACGGCAATCATGCATGTACAGGCACCCTTCGAATTGGTGCTGGAACGGCTACGCCTGGAACGGGATCTCAGCTACAATCCCCTGGTTCAGGTCTGCTTCCTTCACCGGCCTTTCGTGCGAACGGTGCGGCAGTGGCACAGTCTCGAAGTTACTCCTGTTGAAATACACGAAACTAAGCAACCGTTCGACCTCAGCCTGGGGGTAACCGAGCACTCCGCCGGATTGACCATTTCGTGCTCTTACGACACAGCTTTATTTGAGCCAGACACGATTGAGCGATTCATCAGCGCATACTCCCGGCTCGTGGTCGCGGTGATGGAAGACCCCCTTCGCGCGGTTGAGGATTACGAAATTCTATCTCCTGAAGAACGCCACACCCAGTTCACGGTCTGGAACGACACCGCCAGGGTTTGGGATTCGCCGGCTTGCTTGCATCAGGCAATTCACCGGATCGCTGAAATTGCGCCGGAGTCGACGGCTGTCATCAGCAACGCGGGCCAATTAACCTACGCTGAGCTTTCCAGGCGAGCCGCCAAACTGGGCGCGCACTTGCGATCGCTCGGCACCGGGCCGGATTCGCGGGTTGCCATCGTGCTGAACCGGTCGCACGAGCTCATAGTCGCTATGACCGCCGTGCTGGAGGCGGGGGGCGCGTTTTTGCCCATTGATCCGGCAACGCCGAGTGGTCGTATGAGCTACATCCTGCGCGAGGCGCGTGTGGTGTGCGTGCTGACCGACCACGGGAATGCCGATCGAGTTCGAGAAACCGGTTGTCCTGTCGTCGAGGTCGGCGCCGAAGTGGCGTTTGAGAACAACGAAAATTGTTCCACCCCGGTTCACACAACCGGGGCAAACCTCTGCTATGTCTTATACACCTCGGGTAGCACGGGCGAACCGAAAGGCGTGGCCGTGTCGCATGACGCGGTCATGAATGCTTTGCAATCGTTCGCCGAGGCCCTTCGGGCAGGTCCGCACGACACTACACTTGCGATAGCCCCAGTTAGTTTTGACATCGCGATGCTGGAGATCTTTGTACCGCTGATCACCGGCGGTCGGATCTCGCTGGTTTCCGAAAGCGGGTTGGCAGATGGCCGGGAACTGATCCGGCGAATGCAAACCGATAGGGTCACGATCGTGCAGGCCACGCCCGTGACTTGGCGCCTCCTGCTCGATGCCGGCTGGCATCCGACGCCCGGCATGAAAATCCTGTCCGGCGCCGAAGCGCTTCCGCAGGAACTTGCTCGCGAGCTGATCGGGTCGGCCGGACACGTCTGGAATTTCTACGGCCCCACCGAAACCACGATCTACTCGAGCTTTGAACGCATGGATCCAGCGAACGACATCGTCACCATCGGACGCCCCATGGCGAACACTTCGCTTTATGTCCTCGATCGTAATCTGCAACCCGTTCCGGTGGGCGTTCCGGGTGCCACTTTCATCGCTGGAATTGGGCTGGCGCGTGGGTACTTGAACCGGCCTTCATTAACCGCGAGAGCATTTGTTCCAGATCCCTTTTCGTCCACTCCGGGAGGCCGAATGTACCGCACCGGAGACGTGGGAAAGTTGCGGCCGGACGGACGGATCGAGTATCAAGGGCGCAGCGATCATCAGATCAAGCTGAATGGGCGTCGCATAGAACTGGGAGCGATTTCGCACGCCATCAATAGCCAGCCCACGGTAAGCAGCAGTGTTGTCGTCCGGCATGAGGGTGCTCGGGGAGCGTGCCTGGTGGCCTATGTCGTTCCCAGCGGAAACGAAGCGTTCTCACGAGTCGAACTCCGGAGCACTCTAAGCGAGCAACTGCCCTCGTACATGATTCCGAGCGCAATTGTAGAAATGGATCGACTGCCAAAGACGAGCCGGGGAAAGATAGACCGCAAGGCTTTGCCCGCACCGGCTGAGTTGGATTATCAATGCGGCGCAGGACAGGCCGCTCCCCGAACTGCTACAGAGCAGACCGTGGCCTCGGTCTGGAGAGAATTGCTTTCCGTGGAAACCGTTGCGGCGGACGATGACTTTTTCGCACTCGGAGGAACTTCACTTCTGGTTACTCGAGTGCTCCAGATGATTCGCGCAAAGCTGGGCGCTGAGATCTCAGTACAGGCTTTCTTTGACGCACCGACTGTTTCCGCCCTGGCGCGAGAAGTCGATAATGCACTCAAACAGTCCGTTGTCAGTTCGCAATTCCAGGTAGAAAGTCTTCGCCGGGGCGGCGAATTTGAACTTGCACCACAGCAGGAAAACTGGTGGTACAACGAACACTTCGCCGGTCGAATTCACCCCAATAACGTCCATATGGGATTTGCTCTGTCGGGGCAGTTCCATAGTGCGGCGTTTGATCAGATGGTGGCGTTTCTATGGCGACGGCACGAGGCATTCCGGACCGCCTTTGTTGCGCGGGAGAGCGGTGGTGCGTCGGTTTTGATAGCGGCGCCGTCGGCCGTTACGCCGGACGTCCAACACGTGGACCTTTCGCAATTTCCGGAAGAAGCCCGCACCGGCCAGCTTCGACGCATTTCCGCGGAAGAGCAATCCCGGTGCTTCGACCTGGAGCAAGGGAACCTTTGCCGCATCGTGGTGATCAAAACCGATCCAGACACGCGTGTTATTTTCTTCACGATCCATCATTTGATCTTCGATGAGTGGTCGAAGGGCATTCTGATCAAAGAAGCGTCGCAAGTGTATTCGGCCATCGTGGAAGGAAAAGAGCCCCGTCTCCCCGCCCTTGAGTTTCAGTATGTCGATTTTGCCCGCTGGCAAAGGGAATGGTTGTCAAGTCCAGCCGGATCGCAGCAGCTTCTCTACTGGACGCGTCAGCTTGCCGAACCTTTGCCGCCGCTGCTCGAGCAGGGGGAAGAAGCCGAGTTCAACCCGTTGTTCTTCAATGTGAGGGGCCGGGTAGTGATAACAATCGGCACCAGAGCGACGGAATGCGCGCGGAAGATTGCGCGCGCCGAACGCTGCACTCTCTTCTCCGTTCTGTTAGCGGCACTCAAGACGGCTCTCTACGCGCATTCGGGACAAACCGATCTTCGGGTTGGCACATTGGCCGCAAATCGGAGTGTTCCGGGTGCGGAAAATGTCGTGGGTTTGTTCACCAACGTAGTCTGTATCCGGGTGCGGGTCGATCCTGATGTCTCATTCCGTAAGCACGTGCGAACCGTGCACAAAGCGATCGGCGAAGTTAACGCCAATCAGGATATGCCTTTTGAACTGGTGATGCAGGAAATCGCCAAGGGCCGCACAGCTCGGCAACCGGTGTTGCAGGCCATGCTGGTGTGGCTCACTCCACCATCGCAGAGCGTGCAATTTTACGGACTGTCGTCAAGCTCATATCGTGAGGAAGACGAAAGCGAATCCGTTGTCTTCGTTCGCAACAGTCTCGATCTACGATTCGAGCTGATCGAATCCAGCGAACACATCGATGGAAGTATTACGTACAACACGTCTAAATTCAGTGCCGCCGACATGCGTGCGTTGGTGCACACAATGGAGCGCAGCTTGATCAGCACCGAATACGGAGACGAATCGATCGCGAGCTTCTGTTCCGATATTGAGCCGCATTGGCGGTCCGCAAACGCCAACTGCGTTGCAGTCTGACCAACCTGACATATGTCCGGCAAGGATTTGATAGCGGCGGTTCAGTCGAACGACTTGGATTCAGCCCGCCTTTTGCTCTCGGGACACGCAAATACTGAAATCCGTGACGAGCATGGCTGGACCCCGCTCTGCTGGGCAGCCGGAGCTGGCAATATTGAGGCCATTGATCTGCTTCTACAGCATGGCGCTGATCCTTTCGCCGCCGGCTCCGATCAGCGGACGCCTTATCAGATTGCGGCAGCAGCGGGAAAAAAGATCCCCGCGGCTCGCTTGGCGAAGGCAGAGGTGGACTCGGGACGTTGCGAAGCGTTGGAGCACAGTAGTGGGCGAGGAATCCCTAGACGGTATTGCCGCGCCTACAAGCTCGCCGATCTACGTCGATTCCCCGGTTGGAGACAAGCGATAGAGCCCGCAGCGGGAGACGGCAGCTTTGTATTCCTCCACGTCGATTTAAGGGTGACGCAGACTATCTCGCCTGACGAAGGTGTCCTGTACAACGATCAATCAGTCGAATGGCGCACTTTTTGCACTGAGCAGCTCCACTTTCAGATACCTGAGAACGACGGGCAGCAAGTGAAATGATCGGGACCTTGGAACGTATTCCGAACAAGAAATGGCATAGCAAACTGTATGACTAAGCGCCCGTGGGTACTTGGCATTGGGTCTTCTCATAATGCGTCGGTGTGCCTGTTACACGGCGATGAGATCGTGACGGCTATACAAGAAGAGCGCTTGGTGGGTCAGAAGCGCGCCACCGTGCCAGCCGCGGTGGGGTCGATGGCCATTTCTTACTGCCTTGATTTCGCGGGAATCAAACCTAGTCAACTGGATGCTATCGGGGTTTGCTCCTACACCGAAGACTCGATAGCCGACGATGTCTCACTGAACCCCTTACTGCAGCCGATGACCAATCAGGTCAGAGTGTATAGAGTCAGCCATCACTTGGGTCACGCCATTGGAGTTTTTGCCACCAGTGGTTTCGACGATTCATTGGTATTGGTGCTTGACTATTCAGGCTCGCCATGGTTCGCCATGCCGGCCGACGAACGGGCCGTTATCCAACCCAGACAGAAGCTGCGTCACGGCCTCCAATCTATTTCGGTGGAAACGGCGCGGCGGGAGTTCATCCAGCGTAACGTGCTGGAGACGATCTCAATTTACTCAGCGACAAAGACGTCTGTGGTTCCGCTGGAGAAACATGTTGCCCGCTTCCCGCGCCGGTCTTTCGCAAGGGACCTCTCGACGCGGATGCGACCGTTCTCCAGCCTGGGCTCCATGTACGACTCGGTTGGACGGCAGATCTTTGTCCTTGGTGAATCGATCGACGGCGCCGGGAAGACGATGGGCTTGGCCCCCTACGGCCGGCCGGTCATCCCAATTAGCGATTTCTTCACGATTGAAGATGGCGAGTTTGTTTTTAAGGACACAATTCTCGATCGATTTCCGTTCCAGGAGAGATGGCCGCATCACGAGATCGAGTATCAGAATCTCGCGGCGTCCGTGCAAGCCGCGCTGGAGGCCGCCTTACTTTATTTGGCATCCCATATGCGGGATCTGCAAGGCTGCCCTCGGATGTGCTATGCGGGCGGAGTCGCCCTGAACAGCGTCGCGAACGAGCGTCTGATCCGAGCGGGTGGATTCGAGGACGTGTATATCATGCCCGCGGCGGAAGACTGCGGAGTCTCGATTGGCGCGGCGTACCATGCGCTCTGGCAGTTGGAAGGGCGGCGGTCCTGCCGTCCAGTAACCCGCGACGTCATGGGAAAACCATATTCGGTAGAAGAAATCGACTCCGCCTTGTCCCGCCAGCCCGGACTGCGCTCGACCACATCGAAGGGAGTCGTCGAAGAAGCCGCCCGCTGGCTATGCGACGGTCGCATTATCGGATGGTTTCAGGAAGGGTCCGAACTTGGGCCGCGTGCCCTGGGACAACGAAGTATCCTTTGTGATCCCCGCCTTCCCTGGATTAAGGATGCACTCAACCTGCGCGTCAAATTTCGTGAAAGCTTCCGTCCTTTCGCTCCCATAATTCCCGAGCAGTTTGTCCGGGAATGGTTTGAAGTGGAAGGCGTCCCGGAGGCAAGTCCCTTCATGCTGCGGGTCATGCGATTCCGTCCTGAGAAGAAAGCACTCGTGCCGGCTGTGGTCCACGTCGATGGAACAGGACGAGTGCAGACTCTAACCCCAGCCAACGGCCGTTTATATGAACTCACCATGCGTTTTTACGAGCAGACCGGTGTGCCCATACTGCTAAATACATCCTTCAATATTGCTGGCGCACCGATTGTCGAAACACCGGACGACGCGCTCGGTTGCTTTCTGCTGACTGAACTGGACGCCTGCTTTCTGATGGATCACGTTGTGACCAAGACAACGCCGGGCCAATCTGTGTTGGATTTTGTTCCGGAACTCTGCGCCCTCTCGATCAGTGAGGAACGGTTTCTAGGCGGCGCGCCCAACACTCTGAAGGATTTCCTGGGTAACTACAATCCCTACCTGATCGCATATTCTCACGCGGCCGGTGAAACCTCCATCAAGGACTTCACGCAGCAATACAAATTGAATCACCTGCGAGTGGAAACGCAGACAAGATGGGGAAGGCTGACCCACTACTTGACTGCCGAATTGGCGGACATCCTCAAATTGATCAACGGCCGCCGCACGGGACGAGAGATTCTGCAAATCATCGCTAGTTGCGATCCCGCCCTCACGGAGAGAGTGCTGAGCAGCTTGCTTGTCAAGCTACAACGCGGGGCCGCCATTCGTTTCCTTGAGCCCGAGATGCGGGAAACAGAGCTTGAGGCTCAGCAACGGGAACTTGACAGCGCATGCAGTCAGCGTTCATTAACACGCGAATCGCAGAAACAAAATAGGGCCACAACACTTGCTTACTCTGGGCATCAATAGCAGCTTCCATCTTTTGCGCGAGGACTCTGCGTTCGGGCACGACGCGGCAGCTGTGCTCTTAGAGGACGGTTGCATTGTCGCCGCCGTCGAGGAGGAGCGACTCACGCGGGTCAAGCATACTGCGGCGTTTCCGGCGGAGGCGATTCGGTATTGCCTGGCGGAGGCGCGCACCACGCTGGCCTCGGTCGATCAGATCGCCGTGAACGGAGCGGAGAAAACCTTTGATCTTGAAGTTTATCTCTATTTCCTGGCGCATCCAGGCATGTCCTGGCCGGGTGGTGGACGAGACTTTCTCAATCAATTGTTCAGTCAGCACTTTGGCGCCGCCGTTCGCTCTCGATTGTCATTCTGCGACCATCACATCGCGCACGCCTGGAGCGCGTTTGGGTGCTCCGGATTTCCGCAAAGCCTGGTGATCACGCTCGATGGTGCCGGCGATGACAAAGCCGGCACTGTGCTTATCGGCAGAGATCAGACCCTGACTCCCATAGCTCAGTATTCCGTTCGCGAGTCCATCGGAATGACCTATTGGTTTATCACTCAGTTGCTTGGGTTCCGTCACTTCGACGAATACAAAGTTATGGGACTGGCGCCCTGGGGGAATCCGGAGCGCTTCGGCGCCTTGTTCCGCTCGCTATACACGCTACTTGAGGGCGGGCGCTATCGATTTGCCGATACACCCACGGTCAAGCAGCGTCTTCAGAACGCGGGTATTCTCGAGATCGCACGCCGTTCAAGCGATTCCTTCACCGGGGTTAAAGCGGACATAGCTGCTGCCCTGCAAAAGATGACGGAGGATATCTGCCTTCACATGATCGGCCATCACGCCAGGACGAGCGGACAACAAAATCTTTGCCTCGCCGGAGGAGTTGCACACAACTGCAGCATGGTGGGCAAAATCAGCAAGACTGGGTGGTTCCGTGAGATCTTCGTTCAACCGGCGGCGCACGATGGCGGAGGGGCGCTGGGCGCCGCGCTTTGGATCCACCGTCAAGCGAATGTTCCGCATAATTCCGCTCCTCTTAAACATGTTTATTGGGGCCCTCACCTCGGCTCGCATGAACAGATCGAGGCTCGTCTGAAGGAGTGGTCACCTTTGGTTTCGAGCGAGGTAGTGGCTGATATCGCAGGCCGGGCGGCCCAACTACTCGCCGAAGGCCATGTGATCGGATGGGCGCAGGGTCGTTCCGAATTTGGTCCTCGCGCCTTAGGAAATCGAAGCATTCTAGCGGATCCCCGTCCGGCGGCGAACACAAGCCGCATCAACGCCATGATTAAAAAGCGTGAAGCGTTTCGGCCCTTCGCACCCGCGGTGCGGCAGGAAGCTTTTTCGGAATACTTCGATGGCGCCGGTTACGAGAGGTTTCCTTATATGACCGTGGTTCTCGATGTACTCGAGAACAAGCGGAAACTCCTGGGAGCAGTCACGCACGTAGACGGTACTGCGCGAGTCCAGACCGTTTCGCGAGACGAAAACGCGCTCTTTTACGATCTGCTGCTCAACTTTGAGCAATTGACAGGAGTGCCGATCCTTTTGAATACGTCATTCAACAACCATGCCGAGCCGATCGTGCAAACCGTGGATGAGGCGGTTGCGTGCTTCCTAACCAGCGGTCTGGATTATCTGGTCGTCGGAAGATGTCTGGTCTCCAAGGTCAGCCTGTCGGAACTCAAAACTGCGCTGCCTGGCTTTGTTCCGTCAATCCCGAGTCATTGGCATTTGTTGCAGTGGTCGAGCGTAGAAGCCGCCGGCGAGCAGCGCCTTCACACCGCAATAGAAACCAACCCGGCGTCACCCGATCATCATCGCCGGTATGAGGTAACACCGGAGGTCTTTCGGATACTGCAAAACTCCGACGGGCGCAAAACGTTGTCATCGATCGTTGGCCATCCTCTTTCAGAGGCAGCGCAATTGGAGTTGTTCCATCTGTGGACGGAGCGGGGGATTTTGTTCCGCCCCCACCAGGCGAAGTGGGATCCGTTGCAAGAACATTGGGAATCCTCGGACCGTTTGGTTGCAGTTCAACAGTGTCGGTGATGCGCATTGCTCAGGTCGGTATGCCGTACTGCCCGCCTCCTGCAGACAAAGCAGCCTTGCCGTTGCCATATAAGTCGCAGAACGGCAAATGTTTTCTTGAACTTTCGATCTTTTGTTAAACGCCTATGAACTCAGTAATCGTCAAACTATTAGCAGGACATTGGAATCGGTACCGGAGTGAAGACTTACTGTACCGCGTCGTCGCAATCCGAAACGGCGGGAGTGTAGCCGCGCGCTGGGCGCTAACCATGCTGAACGCGACTTTGAAGATGCGCCGGCACTTTCGCATCGAGGTCATACTCAGAGTGCGGCGGTTTCTGTCGCGTGCGCGCTATTCATTGAAAGCTTTGATAGCTCCTTTGCCGCCCCCCGAGAGAGTTCGCACAATCTCCCTCTTGTGCCCTACTCGAGCACGGCCACAGAATGTCGCAGTCTTCATGAACAGTGTGCGTACTACTGCCGCAAAGCCGGAACTCATCGAAGTTCTGTTTTATATCGACGATGACGACCCACAACTGGAAGCCTATTTGCAGTATTTCAAAAAGGCAGAAAAGCGCACTCGCAAGCTGATGAGATGCGTGCCCATAGTCGCACCGCCGATCGGCGTCTCGAAGGCCTGGACGTCGCTTGCCGAGAAGAGCACGGGTGACCTGCTGTTCATGGCCAATGACGATCAATACTATGTCGATTATGCGTGGGATTTAGCGACAGAACGAATCTGTGACCGCTATCCGGACGATATCTTTTGCCTCTATTACGAGGACCGAAGCCACGACGAGATACCAGAGGAAGGTATACCGCGGGGCAATTTCCCGATCGTTAGTCGAAAATGGTTCGATGTGGTAGGACACTTTACACCGGGAATCTTCAAGTTCTGGTGCAACGAGGTTTGGATGCTCGATATTGCACAAAGAATTGGAAGATTGCAATCGATCCCGGGAGTCTACGTCGACCATCTGCATTACGACGCCTATAAATCGCCCTTTGACGAGACCTACTTCAGGCCCCAGATGAACGGTACTGTGGCTCAGCACGACCGGGAATTATTCGCCGCAACGGCGCTCGATCGAATGAAAGCTGCCGTGAAGCTGCACAGGGTTATTCGCGCCGCAAGCCGGCGGCATCAGCAAAGCTCAGACCCAGCAGAACTTCTGCACCCAACAGATGTCCGCCAGGCAAAGCAAGGTTGAATCAGTGGCCGCCAGCGAAGACCTTACTCTTTATTTGCACGCTCCTTGCGACAATTGGCCGTATTTTGTACTAGCCACATGAAATCACATATGCAGCCACACTCGTGCAAACCCTTCGCTCTAGAGTTCCATTCCAGCCAGCCAGAGCAGTTGGTACGGTTCTACGAAGACGTTCTGAATATTACATTCGTCTCCACACGCTATCCATCCCCAAGATATCTTGCGGACTTGGGTCAGTTTGCACTTATCGTCACGGACACCCAGCCTGCTATGGGCTCTGAATGTGAGCCAGGAACTGTGACGCTGACAGCTATCTCCTCGTTGCCAGTTCCCAGTACCGCACAGCCACATTTTCTCTATCCACATCGTCCTCTGGGGGGGCGCTTTCCCGCACGATATGCGGACCGGATGAAAGATCCTGATGGGCATTGTCTTGCGATAGCTCCAGCTTTGGAGTTCTCACGCGTGCCGATGCCTTTAGTATCGTCGTGGCGTGCATTAGGATCCTGCATTGGCGAGTTGGCGCTCCTCAGTCTAAGACGGATGAAGCTGAAAGCGCGGATAACTTGGGACCGACTTCTGGATTGGTTTGAATACACCACTCAATCAGTTACGATCCTGAATCGAAAGCTCGATGGCTACACTCACCTGATCGCTTCCCGCCAGGGAATCTTTGCAGCGTCCCCCACGTCCTACAAGCAGTTGGTCCGGGGAAGGTTTTTTGGCTTGACTCTGAAGAATGGAGATATCTATTGCTTTCAGACATGCTATGACGATCCTACTCGGGAGGACACGCGTAAAGGCCGCATCGTGCGTCTTCGAACCAATGGCGGCCGACTCCTGGGAGCACAGGTGCTGACGCAGGGACTCGACGACGGCTGTCACCAGATCGATTTCATCGGTGAGGACTTGGTCATCGTTGACTGCTGTAATGGTCGCATTCTAAGACTCCCCATGAACGCCGGTAGCTGTGAATCGTACTATCCACTTGGGCGTATAAGTCGGCAGGTAGCAGGTGAGGATTACCATATCAATTCAATTGCCGGCCATCCGGATGGGAGTGTGTGGATACTGTTGCACAACTACAATAAGCGGCCGAGCGAGATTGCAGTACTGAACTCTAAGTTCGAAATGACGCGGCGCTTCGAGTTGAAAGCAGGCAGCGCGCACAACATAGTTTTTACAGACGATGATTTGGAGTTCCTCGTCGCCGATTCTTATGGAGGACGGATCATATCGAGAAACGGCCCCGTCGTCGCAGGCCTCTCCATGATGCCAAGAGGATTGTCTCTCGATGAGACAAGCTGCGTTTTTGGAGAATCGTTTTTCGAAACCCGGCTGTTTCGCGCTTATGTCCCCGGGCGGATTCATTTTGCCGACCGCAAGTCATGGAAGATCAACGCCAGCTTGGAGTTGCCGGCCGCACCAACGGATATTCGGAGAATTGATGGCAAAGACTATTCTCTCAGCAACTATTTCGCGCAGGTGAGCATGCAGAAAGTGCGCCAAGGGACTGAGCACCTTCCAGACAGTCTGTACGACAATGCGATGTCAACTATGGGATTTAGAGACGGAACGAATCTGTGACCGCTACGACACTTGTAAATCGCCCTTTGACGAAATCTACTTCAGGCCACAGATGAACGGCACTGTGGCTCAGCACGGCCGGGAATTGTTCATCGCGACGGCGCTCGATCGAATGAAAGCTGCTGTAAAGCTGCGCAGGGTTATTCTCGCAGGCCGGCACCCAGAACTAAGCTCAGCTCCTACAGGAATTCTGTTTCCAACAGATATCTGCCAGGCAAAGCAAGGTTGAATCAGTGGCCGCCGGCGGAGACGTTGCCCTCTATTACGCGCTAGACACAAGCCGATTGACCCTTTTTCAGCTCAGGCAAAGCTTAGCTGGGGTCTTGAAGTATTCGCATGATTTGCCAATTTATGTAGTCGTCGCTGGCGAACTGCCGCCTCAAGACCAGAGCCTGCTGCATGCGCTCGACGTCAACATTGTTTCGCTTGAGCTGGAAAAGGATATTTCCCCAACGTTCATGAAATGGCGAGCACTAAGCATGCTGCCGCCCTTTCGGGACCTGATTTACCTCGATACAGACACCCTTCTGTTCGAGGACCCGATGCGTTTATTCGACTTTGCCGGCCCGCAAGATTTCTACGCGCGTCCAGAGCTCGCGTGTGATCAGTGCGAGTCAGCATTTCCGTACCGGTTGAACGTTTCTCTCGTAACTCGGAGCATCGTAGACCATTGGCTTATGAATGAGATCAGCGGCCGCTTGGGGGCTCGCGTAATGCCCACTCTGAATACGGGCGTGATGCTGTTTCGAAACGGCTCTGCTCAAACGATCAGCCAGTATTGGGACGGCTTTGTGCGACTTGCCAGACGCTTCCGGCGAAAACAACTTCCTTTCCCGTGCCGTAATTCACACCTGCTCGAGGAGATGGTTGCTCCGTTAGTGCTGGGATCTCTCCCCTGCTTGACTTGGGGACAACTTTCCGCGGAAGCATGCCCTTTCTATCTGGAGTATCGGGGAAACAACGAACATCCAACCGGAGTTGTGCTGCACACCATGTCCGCATTGTATTCGGCGGCCTTGTGGGAGTTTGTGGGAAAGTACGAAGCGCTGGAGTACGAACATCTGCAAGCGGAGCGCGGAGTCGCTCACCACGCACGAGAGATGTTGAAATCTTTGTGGCTGCTTTTCGGCACAACGTTTGTACCCGTCCCGCGCTCCTGGTTAGCCGCGTGGATACACGCCGGAGCTGGCCGTTCGCGAAACGCGTTAGCAAAGCAGTCTGGTAGCCCCGCTGTTGATGGATAAAAAACGCACATGCAAATAACAATTACCGGAGGCGCTGGTTATATCGGTTCTGCCGCCTGCGCTCACTTACTGGCTCGCGGTCATACAGTGACGGTCTTCGATGCTCTGGTCTATGGAGCAGAGTCGCTGCTTGCATTTGCCCATCACCCACGCTTCCGCCTGCTGGTGGGTGACGTTCGTGATACGGCGCTCTTGGGCGACGCATTTGAATGCGCCGATGCGATTCTTCATCTGGCCGCAATCGTCGGTGAGCCCGCTTGCCAGATAGATGAAAGTACCGCATGGTCAGTCAATGTGGAAGGAGTGCGATCGGCCCTTGAGGCGTATCGACGCTCGTCAGCGGGCAGGTTTTTGTTTGTTAGCACGTGTAGTAACTACGGGATCGCGACCGAGACAATCGCCACCGAAGAGACGGCGCTGAATCCTCTTTCGCTGTACGCAAGATCAAAGGTAGAAGCCGAACGGCTGGTTCTGGCGGAGGGGCGCGAGGCGTGCATTTTTCGATTTGGCACAATCTGCGGCTTATCACCACGGATGCGTTTCGATCTGCTGCTAAACGATCTGGCGCGTGCGGCGGCTAAGGGGCGTCCAATGAGTTTGTTCGCACCCGAAGCTTGGCGGCCCATGCTGGACATACACGATGCTGCGCGTGCCATCGAAACGTACTTCAGCGCTGAACCATGCGTGGATAGGCACAGACTTTTTAATGTTGTCACCGAAAACATTCGCAAAGGGGATTTGTTTGATTTGGTGCGTCGCCATTTTCCGGATGCCCCCATCAACATAGCGGAACGCGCGACAGACCCTCGAGACTACCGGGTGAGCGGGGATCGAATCGCACAAGAACTGGGCTATCGACCCGTGGGTTCGTTGGAGCAGACTTTTCTTTCGGTGGCTCAATCCGTGTTGGTGGGTTCCTTCCGACAACCATTCTGGGAGGGACATGCCGCCGTGCCTCTCGATGAAAGCCGGTTGCTTTATCGGCCGGCGGTATCAGCTAAAACAGAAAATACCCTCGTCGCCGCGAATGACCGCTAATACGACACCGACGATCCTGTCCGTTACTCCGTGCAACGCCTTACCGCTAACTGGCGCGTTGCAGTTCACGCGCAGCGACGGCGGTGCCATCCGGTTCAGTAAAGGCCGTGGTGGAATCGTTTATGACACGCTTGGCCGTCCGTATTGGGATTTCGTTCTGGGTATGGGTCCCATTTCCATCGGCCATGCAAACCCCGAGTTTAACGACCGAATGAGACACGCCCTCGACCATGGTCTCATGTTTCCGGGCTTCGCCGAAATCCACGAACAATACTGTTCGCATCTTCAGAAGTCTAGCCCGGAGGCGAGAGTGATCGCGTTTTTCAAAACAGGTTCTGAAACCGTATCAGCCGCATTACGCGTTGCTGCAATCCGCACCGGCAGAATGGGCGTCATTCGCTGCGGCTACACTGGCTGGCACGATGCGCAATTAGCGTGCTCGCCACGCTGGAACGAGCCACTCACCTCACCGTTTCGCGCACAACTGCAATTCGACTACAACTATCGCGGAGTCGGGAATACCGAGCCGGTTGCGAACTGGTGGGATTTTGAGCTTTCCTCTCTTGAGCGTCTGATCTCCGATAGGTTCGGCGTGCTCGTCTTAGACACTTATCAACTGTCTCTTGGCTCAATGGATTCCGTGCTCGACGGGATTCAGCTTTGCCGGGATCATGGCATGGTCATCGTTTTGGACGAAACCAAGACGGCGGGCCGGCGAGGTTCGAGCAGTGCCTTCTTTGACACAAGACTTCGCGGCGACCTTAGTGTGCTCGGCAAAGCCATCGCAAATGGCTTCCCTCTCTCTGTTCTGCTGCAACATCGGTCGTTCGATTCGGAGGTCCGATCAACGCGAGTAGCGGGAACTTTCTCCAAAGATGCTCTGGCTGTGCACGCCGCGCTTGCAACTGCCGAGTTGATGGAAGAATGGAACGGCTACGCGACTCTTGGGCGCACCGGCACTCAAGTTGTTACCACGCTCAACGGAGCCGCCAGGAATTGCGGCGTTGACGAGTATGTAACCGCGATTCCGCTCCTGGACGGACAACTCTTTGAATTTCGATACGCCAAACGGATCGAAGCCGATGCCAGAGCGCGCCAACAACTGGAACAATGCTTCATTGATGCCGGGATTCTCCTTTTTCAAGGCCATTGTTCGTTCGTATGTCATGATCATCAGAAGTTAGATTGGAGCGCATTCCGCGATTCGGTTCATCGAGCGTTGACAGCGTGGCGCGCCAGCCTACAGTCGTAATGGTCGAGAACAGTACTGAACTAACGCGCTGCGGCGGGCAAGAGGCGGCCCTGGCTTTCGATCGCGCGCTCCAGTTCCCGATCGAGCGCGAGGCGCTTTTGTTCCGTTTCGATGGAGCGCCGTGCTCAATGCGGATGGCCGCGATGTTCGCCATCACCCTCTCGAAATTGAGGTCATTGAGCCAGAATCTGCGGATCCAAAGCGTCGAATCGAGATAGAGGAAGCCGCCAGCCCGCGGCTGACAAATACTAACCATGTCGCTTTTGGAGGCGCTGCGATTAGCGAGCCACGCGAGAGAGGTGGAAGGAGAGCCGTACACGGTTTTCCTAGCGTGTAGTTTTTCTCCTCTCCACTTGGAGACGTTCTTAACTGGCCATTTGAGCAAGGCCCTGCCGCAGCGGCAGATTCGAATTCGCAACGGGATTTACGGGAATCTGGCGCACAATATTCAGCTTGCGGCGGAGCAGAACATTCCCAACGTGGTCATAGCGCTCGAGTGGTTTGATTTCGATCCGCGGCTTGGAATACGCTCGCTGGGCGGCTGGCAGCCCGCGCAGTCGCAAGATATTCTCGATACCGCCGCAGCTTCCGCTCATAGGCTCAATAAGGCAATGGCCGCGCTGCCTCCTTCTTCGGCGGTCGCGCTTTCACTGCCAACGTTACCGCTGCCTCCAGTGTTTCAAACGCATTCGACGGTTTTGAGTTTTGCTGAGAGCCGGCTTTTGAGCACCGTGATGGAACTCGGGTCCTGGGCGGCGGGGAAATCGAATATGCGCGTCGTGCATCAGGATGCGCTAGCCGAGATTTCGCCCATGCGCGAGCGCTGGGATGCAAAATGGGATCTGGCCAGCGGTTTTCCGTATACGGTTGCGCACGCCGACGCACTGAGCTCGTTGATGACCGCGGCGCTGGTGCCAGCGCCGCGGCGCAAAGGAATTATCAGCGATCTCGATGATACGTTTTGGGCGGGTATTTTGGGCGAGATTGGCGTTTCCGGTGTCAGCTGGACGCTCGAATATGGGACCCAGGTGCACGGTTTGTATCAGCAGTTGCTGGCATCACTCGCGGAGACGGGAACGCTGGTGGCGATTGCATCGAAAAACGATCCGAAAATGGTGGAAGACGCACTGCTGCGCGAGGATCTTTTGGCCCGGCGGAAAATTCTGTTCCCGATTGACGCTCATTGGGGCGCAAAATCCGAATCGGTGGGGCGAATTTTAGAGGCCTGGAACGTGGGCGCTGCGAGTGCGGTGTTTATCGATGACAGCAAGCTGGAACTGGCAGAAGTGAAGAGCGCGTTCCCGGAGATGGAGTGCATCCAGTTTCCGACAAAAAACCCGGCCGGCGTGCTGCGGCTCTTGAAATGGCTGCGCGACGAGTTCGGCCGGGAATCGGCGGGCGAAGAGGACAAACTCCGGCGCGAGAGCCTGCAGCAGAAGGAGGTCTTCCAAACAGAGTTCGAACGCGCAGATCCGGAACAATTTCTGAAATCGCTGGAAGCAACGGTTACGATTGCGGAGGCGGGACGCAGCGATCAGCGAGCTTTTGACCTCGTGAATAAGACCAACCAGTTCAATCTGAATGGCGCGCGCTACACGCCCGACGCGTGGCATGAGCGGGCCGGACGAAAGGGGGATTTCGTATTCACGGCGGCATATGAAGACCGCTTCGGGCCGCTTGGCAAGATCGCGGTGATGGCGGGCGAGGCGCGCGATGGAAGGATCGAGTTGGAAGATTGGGTGATTTCCTGCCGGGCTTTTTCCCGGCGGATCGAGTTTCAATGCCTACGCACGCTGTTTGAAAGTTTCGGCGCGAGTGAAATCGCGATGCATTTCAAGCCGACCGCACGAAATGGTGCCACTCACGATCTGCTGAAAATTGTTTTTAACCGCCTGCCGGAAAGTGGGGCCATTCTCACTCTTACGCGGGATCTGTTCGAAGCCCGGTGTCCCAGGCTTTACCACGAGATCCGTGAACCCCGCTCAGGACTGAGGAAGAGCGGCGGTGCTGCAAGGAAGTTGAACTATGCCGTACCGACGTTCGACACCGCACGCTGAAGCGTGCGCCACGGCGGGACACACGGGGAAACTGTTGGGCGCGCCAGAGTGCGGGATTTCGAGACAATTGAACCGTCGCTCCAAAAAGTGATACTTTGAAATCATGGAGAGAGCCATCCCCATTCTTCCGACTGAGGACCTCGCAGCGGCGAAGGCGTTCTACGTTGACGGGCTGGGGTTCCACGTAACGTTCGAAGTGTCCGACGACGGCCATTCCGGATTGCTTGGGGTGGCGCGCGGAACGATCGAAATAACCCTCGATAGTCCGATGAAAGGGCACGGTCGAAATGGTTGTGTCGCGTTTCAAGTTGATGAGACCGATCGCTACTACCGTGAATGGAGCGCGAAGGTCAAGGTCTTGCGCCCGCCCAAGGATGAAGAGTGGGGCGCGCGGACGTTCGACTTGCTCGACCCGTCCGGCAACACCATCTTCGTCATGGGCCCGGTCACGGGTGCAAAGTAGTGCGATCTTCATGGATGCAGCACGCCCAGTGTAGCCGCGAAATGAATTCTGACTATGCCTGAGCGGGTCGCCCTTCCGAGGCGGCCCTCACTTCGATTGGACAAATCTTTCACCGGTCGAGAGCGCGCCTATTTCGTACTCACATAGCAGTGGCTCGTCGTCCCGAATAATCGCCAGAAGGCTTGAACTTCTTGGACGCGAAGCCATTTCTACTGCCGTAAACACCCCACCCAAAAGAAGGATACAGTGACGAAAACATTGGCGATGGATTGCTCATTCCTGGGTCGATACGGTGATTTGCCGAGCGTCTTCGGTTTTGATATCGCCGTAAATGGTTTCGTTGACGCCCTCCTTCGATATAGCACATACGACCGGTTCTTCTTCTTCTATCAGCCGGGACAAGATATAGGTTCACTGTCGCGCTCAAACCTGCCCGTTGGTGCGGATCTTCAGATACAGTCAATAAACAATCTTCCCACAGTAATCAAAACGGGCGATATCACGACATGGTTCCAGCCAGACACGGAAACTATGCCCGTCAACTACCGCAATGCCTTCACCAAACGGCCCTTCCCTTTTTCAACCGTCATTCATAACGCCTTTGCTCCCGACATCATCCGGCGACAGTTCCTGTGGCTGCTTCTCGATGGGTTTACTTCGTGCGACTCTTTTATCTGCACCTCTCAATCGGTACGTCATGCGGTGCAAGAGACCCTGGATTACATCACAGATGAGATCAAGCGGGGCATAGGCCCGACATTGACATTTCGTGGGCGACTGGATGTGCTACCGATCGGAGTGGATACAACTTTTTTTACACCGCAGCCCAAGGTTCTCTTAAGACGCGAGCTTGGCTGGCCGGAAGATGCATTTACGATTCTCTGGCTCGGCCGATTTAGTGCTCTGGACAAGGCTGATCTCCTTCCGGCGCTCCGAACGTTCCGGCGCCTTCTTCAAGCCAACCCCCGTAAACGCCTACGATTTGTCTTAGCTGGCAGCGACCACAAATATAGTCCCTTTGTCCCTGCACTACACGCCTTCGTTGTTTCGCTCGGGATCGCAGAACACGTTCTTATTCTCGATGACATTTCTCAAAACACTCGCAATCGATTGTTTGCCGCTGCCGATGTTTTCACCTCACCCAGCGACAACCACCAAGAAACCTTCGGCATAACACCGATCGAGGCCATGGCGAGTGGAACTCCCCAGGTCGTGTCCGACTGGGATGGCTACAAGGACTCTGTTTTAGAGGGAGTTACGGGCTATCGCATTCCGACTTATTGGATCAGCTGTGACAGTGACGAGGAAGCCGATTACGGAATTGGCGGCCGTGGATATCAGGGTTTTCTATTGTCCCAGAGTGTAGCTGTCGATCTGCCGCAATACCAGGCTGCTATACAGAAACTGATCGATGACCCTGACCTGCTGGAATCCATGGGAGTCGCATCTCGCAAGCGTGCGTTAGAGGTATACAGCTGGAAAACGGTAATTTTGTCCTATGAGAGATTGTGGACGGAACTGAATAGCATTGCTCAACAGCTTCCATCGCTTGATTTGCCCACGCTGTCATTTGCCAGAGGCGAAGTATGCCGGCGATTTGCGTCCTATCCGACTGCAATGCTCACCGGCCACGAATCAATCAGCATCTCAGAAGATGGCTGCCGTCTGTTATCGCAGGATGATCCCTACCCGTTTCATTCGCCACAGGAAGAAACGCTCTTAAAGCAGGATATGAGGCTGTCCGTCCTCGAGTCTGTGCGGGCCGCGCCAAGCACGTTTGTGGATATCGCGAAGCGCTTTGCCGCAGGGAATAATGGACAGCAATCTACCGTATTTAGAGCAATCATGTGGGGCATCAAGCATGGTTTACTTCAGTGTACCGTTGTGTGACCTCTGATGTGCCCACGCTCTCACACCAATGATCAAAGACAAATGACACGACATCTGGTTAACTGATTGCAATGGATTCATTCCCCAACAGTAACCTACCATAGGTCTTTGCCCACAATGCGAATTGCTCAAGTGTGTATGCCGTTTTTATCGGTGCCGCCGAAACAGTACGGCGGCGTAGAACGCATGGTCTCATATTTGACTGAAGAATTAGTGCAGCAGGGACACATGGTGACGCTTTTCGCCAGCGGTGATTCTATAACACGCGCCCGGCTAATCGCTCCCTGCAGTTCAGCGGCTGGTGAAGGACATGAAGGCCATGTGCTTTATTCGACAATGCTGGGGATGGTTGCTCGATATGCGAAGGAATTCGACATCATTCATTTCCATCTTAACCATTGGATCGTACTGCCTTTTGTCAAGGCTCTGACCTCCCGGGCTGTGGTGACGTTTCACATGCCTATTGATAATTCCGAGTCGATGCAGCCCTTTTTCCAGGAATTTTCTGATATTCCGATCGTTTCATTGTCCGATGCACAGAGACCATCGAACGTGTATCTGAATTGGCAACGGACAATCTATTACGGGCTTCCGACCACGCTTTACAAGTATAGGGAGAAGTCGGAGAACTATTATGCTTTTATAGGGTTGCTCGCGCGTCATAAGGGGCCCGACCGAGCCATCGATATTGCCAAAGCAGCGGGAGTAAGGCTGAAGCTCGCGGGTCCAGTTTACGACCGAGAGCAAGGTTATTTCGACCAAGTCATTGCGCCACAAGTAAATGGCCATGACATCGAGTACGTCGGCCCATTGGACGATGCAGAAAAGCAGACTTTACTGGGAAACGCTGTCGCCCTTTTGTTCCCCAGTCAATGGCAAGAGCCTTTTGGACTTGTAATGATTGAATCGATGGCTTGCGGTACACCTGTAATCGGGTTCGATAACGGTTCGGTACCCGAGGTCATTACTCATGGCACTACAGGACTTGTGGTGCCTGACTGGACGGCGGCGGTTGGCGCGGTTGCGGATGTGCGGGAATTGGATCGCAAGCGCTGTCGAGCTGAATTTGAGAGACGCTTTCTGGCATCTCGAATGTGCAAGGATTATGTTGAACTGTATGAAGCTCTCGTGCAGGCAGAACCAGCGTCAACAGCGGCTGTCCTGGAAACTGACCACGCTGGCAACCCGGCCCGCTAGCCCCCCGTTGCCCATTTTCGGGTGAGCTGACTATTCAGATGTGTGGCTTGACTGGCCAGAAACGCTTGCCGCACACGTGGCTGAGCGGCGGCGCTGTCACCGAGCAGTTGCCGTCGGCCACTGCGCATCGTGTATCACAATGTATTCAATATAGAACCAATGAGGTTACATAGCAATGTGACAGATGGCGCGATCACATTGGAGTCAGGGCACGCGGATAACCCATCTTCTTTGTAACAGTATACTCGATTAATGACCGATAGAATCACGCTATAACCATCACTACTTTGTATCGACAGGATAGTACAGTCCACTTTCCCCTCTAACGTAAGCGCTGCTATGTGGAGTCTAACTACTGCTACGTAAGCAAGTTGCACAACTATTCATTATTAGGTTGTGTTGGCAACGATCTTGCATCTTCTCCGAACTTCAGATCACGGGAGTTCTTGAGCGCTGACTCGTTGGCGCGTGTGCGGCACAAGGCACCCAGTAAGGTTGGAAATCTATGGAGATCGTTGCGACCAGCACAAATTTACACCACCAGTACCCGACGAATGCCAGCGTGGGCGATGTGTTCTGCCTCTGGTATGCGTTGTGGACACGATCGCGGCACGAAGCTGTTGTGCGCGAGCAACTTAGGCGCAAGGAAATTGAGGTATTCCTGCCTACTGTGGAAAGGTGGAGTCGATGGAAGAATCGGCGCAAGAAGATCGAATGGCCTCTCTTCCCCGGGTATTGTTTTGCGAGATTCAGAACCGACCAGTCATTGGCGATTTTAACCACTGTGGGCGTAGTTGCGATCGTGTCTTTCCGTGGCAAGCCGGCTCCCGTCGCCGAAGAGGAAGTAGATGCTTTACGTCGCGTGATGGATACGCAGGTGGCTTACGACCCGTGTCCGCTCACTAAAGAGGGATGTTTGGTTGAGGTCATTAATGGCCCTCTTACAGGGGTCATTGGCCGACTGGTCCAGAAAGACACTCAGCAACCGGCGGTGATCCTTGGAGTGGAACTAATTAACCAAGGAGTTCGAGTTAGAGTACACCCGGCAGATGTTCGTCCCGTCTGACACTGCTCAACATGAGGGAGTAACTTGCGACCGAGCGGGCGGACGGCATCAGCTGGTAACGACGGAGTCCTCTGCTTTTGAGAAAGCTGTCCTCCGGACAAGTGCCGGCTTTACGATATTGCATCCTTCGATTATTCAAAGTGCGTGAACAACCTTGCCGTCGCCTTAATTTGGAGGCCGGTTATGAGAAGTCTGTATTTTGCGTGAACCTCCTGCCGCGCGGCGCAGGGCGATCCAGGCCCGACGCGTGTGATCGGCGACACCTTTATTCAACCGCGGCGATACGCGCGGTAGCTCAGCGAAGCGTCGCCTTCGCATGCACGCGTGGTCTGTTCGTGTTGTTTTTTTCTCCCAGCTCTTTCGACGATTGGCGATCTGACCGCCGCGACCGCCGCCGGCGCGTCCACGAGCCTTCGCGCTCCGACCTGGAGCGCCGAACCCACAATCTTCCACGTTAAGCCAACCCGCCACAGCAGCACTCCAGCCAGCGCGCCGACCAGTCGGGACGCCGCTCCGCATCACCACGCTCAGTAGCGCAAACCTCCGGCCGCGCATTCGCTCAAGAGGGATCTGCTTTCCCAGCCTTTGCGCCAGATTGTCAGCGGCGCGCTGAACGCGCCGGACAGCAGCAAATCCGGGCATCACCGTCCACAACCGCGAATCGATCGCCAGCAATGCCATCGCTGCGCTGGCCGCGGTCTGTTTTATGCACATCTAATGTGCCGAGCGGCCAGGCGAAGGTGCGCCTTTTTGCCACGAACGCGCTTACCACTTCACCCAGCGCCATCGCACCAAACGGTCGGCGAGCGCACCCGCCCGATCACTCCGCCCGCCAGTACCAGCCCGACGACGCCAGCCAGAGTGAAGGTGACGGTCTCGAGGGTGTTTGCCGCAAGCATGTGTTCTTCGTCCACAAGTCAGAGAACGACCGACCGTCCGCCGGCCAGCGAGATCGCTATGTCTGCTCCCACCAGGCTGCTCTCCTGTTTCGCAGCGGCGCTGAGGAGAACCAGAATCAGGCGTGGCTGACACCATTACAGCAAGGGAGAGTATGTAATGGCTCGATGATGAATTCCCGGAAGTTTCTGTTCTAAGTGCAATTGTTGGTAGCACATCGATAGTTCGGACACCGATGCTGTGAAGGTCTTGTCCGAAAATCGTGACAAACAAAGAAAAGATTTGACATCGTCGTCATACCTGATATCCTCACCCGCTAAATAGTTGAGCTTCCTGCGATTCTCCTCTGGCTATAATTTTGGAAGAAACCACAATGTCTCCAGCATTGGAAGGGTTTCGCGCACTCTGGGGGTAGAATGCCAGCCACGATTTTGTTATTCGAGACGTCTTCGACGGTATCGAGTGCACTCCTGGAACTATTCCGGCGCCAGGACATTGCCGTGTTGTCTGCCACGGACAAAAGCAGATTGCTCCAACTTAGCTTTAGCCGAGGGGTGGATTTTATCGTTTTAGGCCCGTCGCTTGCCGATCCTTACCTGCTGGCTGACTTCGTTGCCGACATTCGCGAACATGGCGTCCGACTTCCGCTCATGCTGTTGGTGGCGAATGGGTCCGAGGAGTTGGCAGTTTCCGCCCTGCGATCCGGCGTGCATGAGTATGTTAAGGCTTCTTCTTTGCAGGAGTTAGCACACATCGCAGTCGGCCACCTATCACGCAATCATCGACTCCGCGATTTAAATAGTCATTTAGCTAATGGCACTGAAGTGCAATCCGAACTGATCGGCAGTAGTATGCCGATGCAGGACATCAAAGCGCGCTTGGCCAGAATTGCAGCCAAAGATAGCAGTGTTCTGATAACGGGCGAAACCGGCACCGGAAAAGAGTTGGTGGCAGGGTATATTCATCGGAACAGTCCGAGACGTCACCGGCCCTTTATAGCGATCAATTGTGCAGCCATCCCCGACTCCTTACTGGAAAGCGAACTATTTGGCTTCGAAAAGGGTTCATTCACTGGTGCTGCACAATCGCGTCAGGGAAAGCTGAAGGCGGCGGATGGTGGGACGGTGTTTCTCGATGAAATCGGGGATATGACGCCATACGCTCAGGCAAAGCTGTTGCGCGTCGCAGAGGCGAAAGAAATTCAGCGCCTTGGCACGAGTAGTAGCGTCCCCATCGACGTTCGAATCGTAGCAGCCACCAACCAGGATCTCGAACATCTTGTTGAGACAGGTAAGTTTCGCAAGGATCTTTTCTTTCGACTGAATGTCGCCAGTGTCCGACTGCCTCCTCTGCGAGAACGAAGGCAAGACATTCTTGAACTGATCCAGCATTTTCTGCTGTATTTCAATAATCTGTACGGGTGCAATTTCACGCGGATCTCCGACGAAGCGGTTCATTACTGCCTGGCGCATGACTTTCCCGGCAACGTTCGGGAACTCCGAAACCTGATTGAGTCCATTTTTGTGGAACTTCCTTCTGAGGAAATTCAAGCTGGTGAACTTCCGGCGCCAATTCGACCGCGCTCGGGTGATCTGCCTGTGAAACTGGCCTATGAGCGCGAGCGCCTGCTGGGTGCGCTGGTGGCTTGCAATTGGAACAAAAGTAAGGCGGCACAAAAGCTGGAATGGTCACGCATGACGCTTTACCGAAAAATGTTACGGTATAAAATAACCGGGCCTAGTAGCATTTGCCTCAATCTTGATGATCAGGTTGGATACTTGCCACCCAAAACCCGGACCGGGACTGGATAGTCGGTTTTGTTATTTGATTCTTCACGCTGAAGACTGGGTAGTCTTTCGGCATTTACGGCCTCGCAGGAGGGAGTCTCCTCGGAAGTGATATTTCGCCGGTCATATTCCAACCTGCCACGTTCTAACCTGACAATCCTGTCTGCCAAGCCATAGAAGCGATCATCGTGGCTGATCACAATGACAGCCTTGCCTCTTCTTTTTAATTCAGGAACCAATTCGTGGTAAAAGAGGACCTTGAAAGCCGGATCCTGCTCCGCCGCCCATTCGTCAAAAATGTAAATGGAGCGGTCTTCCAAATAAGCCGCTACTAAAGCCAGTCGCTTTCGTTGTCCTTGGGAAAGATCAATGGTCGAGAACTTCCCCCCTTCGATTTTTACTCTATGGTCCAGCTGCAGACGGCGGAGGTGGTCCTGGGCGTTCGCGCTGACGCGCGCATCGTCCAGGCTCAAGAGTCGATCGAAAACAAAGGAATCCGAAAATACGACTGAAAAATTCTGCCTGTAATCATCCCGGCACGCGCGCGTAATCGTCTTGCCATCGAGGCGTACTTCACCGGCTTCGGGCTCATACAACCCCAGTAAGATTTTAGCCAGTGTCGTCTTTCCGCTGCCGTTGCCTCCCACCAGAAACACAACCTCTCCGGGCACAAACGTGAGGTCTAAGGGACCGAGTTGAAACTCTCCCGCCTGATCGCCATTCTTATACCTGTGCAGCACTCCCGATAATTCAAGCTTACGCCACGCGAGCAGCCGAATACCGGCAGT
Organism: Candidatus Dormiibacterota bacterium; assembly: GCA_035632675.1. GTDB lineage: Bacteria > Acidobacteriota > Terriglobia > Terriglobales > Acidobacteriaceae > Sulfotelmatobacter. The sequence goes on along the minus strand of DASQGJ010000050.1, from coordinate 148,046 downwards.
CTCTTGCTCATTCCTCAATAGTACCGGCACCTCTGGAGACTCGCTTTCCAAGGCCGTTCTAAGATTCGCGATCCTTTCAGCAGCCAGATGGGCACGATTGAGATTAGGCATGGTCGTCAAAATCGCATTTAGCGGAGCAATAATAAACAGTACCGACATCGTGAACCCGATGAGGGTTTCGTGTGTAACGCCTCGCCAGTAGGGTCCAACTGAAAGGACGATGCCAATAAAAACAAAGAACAACACTTGTCCGGCGTTAGCAGCGCCAAGCGCCACAGAGTTTCCGGCAAGGAAATATTTTTGAACTCGCATCATCGGTGGATCAAGTTCGTGAAGAACAAAATCGAGGCGTCGCTGACGATTAATCTTTAATTCTTTAACACCTTCTGTCAGAGTACGAATCGCCCTGTGCATTAGATCCCACTCTTGACGCAAAAGACGAAACCAGTGCACCGCTTTTTTCGTGGCAAGTCGGTACCCTAAAAGGCCGATAATCAGCGATACGGCCAAGTACAGCATCAGATACCAGGACAACCACGCAAGATAACACAAGCAACCTACAATCACCGCAACATGGGTGGTTAGCCGTGGAATGCTGGCCAGAGCAGTAACCAACGTCGGGACATCCTCATCCAGCACTGCAAGCAGTTTGTTTATTCCCCAGCGCTCTAACGCGCCGTATGGCGCCCTCAAGACTTGCTGGCATAGGCTCATCCTCAGTCTGTAGCCGGTTTCAGCCGTTAGTCGAGTTAATAGTAGCTGTGAATAGAAGCCACTGGCTGGAACAAACGCGCACAGCGCGATGAACCCGCAAACGAGGCGGCTTGAAGATCGCGCCGACAATATCTTGCCGATAACGACAAGAAGCAAGGTGTTTGCGATTCCCGACAACGCCCCAACTATTCCGGCAACCATGAGCGTTATCCTGGAGCTTCGGGTACTGCCGCACCAGCTCAACAGCCGGCCGAATTGTCGCATCGTGTCAAGCACAAAGCATCAAGACTCGCGAGAGTGGTGGGGAGAACGCTCACAAGTGCACAATACCATCCGTCGTGCACGTTTCACTCTGCAGATAGCCGGAATTCTCGCTCGGAAGTGAGCCGGGCAGCCTATTCGGCGCCGGCCCAGCGCTTGGAAATGTAAAGGCAACCTATTCGGCGCCGGTCCAGCATACGGGAAGGGGCACTTCGCTACTGCGCGACGCCAACGACCGCAGCCATGGTGGCGATGCGCTCGTTGATGACTTCAACGGTCGGAGTCTGGCAGGTGCCAGCTTCCGGCGACAACATCGAGGTCTGCGCGTGCAGTACCTTCAAGCCTTCATTTGTCAGCCCGTACACCATGGTTTGAGTCACGGTGGCTGAAGCATTCGCCTGAGCGATCCGTGCCTTTTGCGTCACCACAGCCTTGTCAGCGACGATTTGAATTTTGCGATCCAGAATCGTCTTTTCCCGGCCTTGTGCGCAAAGATCGGCCTCGTAGCGCTGCCGATAAGCATCACGTCCCCGAATCGGATCCGAAGAATCTGTCGTGAAAATAACTGCATCCGCGGCGAATTCCTCGAAGAATTCTGGTTGGCCTGCACAGAACGCACGTTCCGAACGTTCCAGACTTTCCTTTACTTGTGTTTCCAGTACAGTTGCACTCATAGGTTCCTCCTTGTTGTTACCGAGTTTGTCTCCGAGCACATTGAACACAGAGCCGGAGACAGGTCGCTTCTATCATGACTAGTAAGATTGGTCAAGCCCTTGTCTAAATATCTGGTTTAGCAGGCGTTTTACATACTTTTCCACAACGCGTGCTTCCCGTTAAGTAGATACTCGCACCTATATACACGACGGTAGGCTAACGTTCCTGCACATGCATGTTGTTTCTAAGATACTCCTTTTCACCCAATCGACCAGTAGTCGACCGCGTCCGGGGACGCATCGTAACTACTTGTGACAATCGTATTTGGGTGTTAGCGACCTGTGCTAGCTCATGTGTTCATGTGTGCCAGGAAGAAAATTTGTGACTTACCTCTTGACATCTGAAAGGTCTCGGCGATAGAGTGCTTCCTCAACCGGGTACACTCTGGGGATTATCAACTCAATCTAAGCCTAGGCTATGTACTTCCAGAAAGCGGAGCTACGCCTACTTTCCAGGATTTGCAGATCGCAGAAGATCAACTCCAATGGCACAGTTCAGGCGGTAGAGCGCCGAAACGTATTGTGAGTGACCTAGTGGGCAGCCAATAGAACTCGCGCTTTTTTCCTTCACGGCTTTTAACCATCCAAATTGGGCCTCTCGCCAACATGCCAACGAAGTCTCGGCAATTGCCTACCGTATCGATCCTGGTTACCTTGTATGGGGAAGCAGGTCTCGTTCAGACCTCGCTCGAATCGTGCTTGGCGCAACGTTATCCAAATGTGGAGATTATCGTTGTGGACAGCGGCTTGGGCAGTTCGGGCCTGCGCGCGGCAAGACGCTACGAACCATACATCAGAGTCGTAGGAATTCCGCACCGAATCAACCCTGGTCTTGAGCGGAGCATCGCATTGTCGCATGCGGTGGGAGATTTCGTGTTGTTCCAGGACTCCCAGGATATTCAGTTTCCTGACCGGATCGCACAGGATGTTGAGACTGCGAGGCAATCGCGAGCCGACCTTGTGGTCAGTGTTAACCGATGGCTCAAACCGGGAGAACCAACGATCTTCTCGCCTGAGCCAATCTGTCGTAGAGAGCGACGTCTGCTGAGACAGATGGCGATTTTCGGCGAAGCACTTGAACGATCGCTTCTTAGTGTCCTGCAATTCGGCGGTCCGCAACCAAGCTGCGTCTTGTACAGGACATCGATCGTTTGTGCATTGAGAAGCTATATCGATAAGGGCGAGCCTTACGCCGAGAAGGAATTGCTTTTCCGAGCGCTATGTCGCGGTGCAAGAGTAGCGATAAACCCACGCATCACCAGCGCAAGACGGTTTGATGAGCTAAATGAGCTTCCCGCCGTTCTTCTCGATGAAGCGCACAGCCGACGGCTTGCATTGGCGAAGGAATACACATCAGCATTGCAGGAAGCCGGTCTGTTGCGGCATCGGCTTCTGCGTGAAGCTCTCATCCGGCACCTCATGGATCGCGTGTACGAACCTGCAAAGGAGCAATGCGCCCCCGAGGTTGCGCGCGATGCCCTGACTCTTACTACGGGTCTACAAGCCTAGTTGTATAAGTATGACTGCGGACCAGAATGTGAAAGCTTGGCTTCTTTCTCAGCCGAGTCATCCTGCCGTGCCGTCACGCTCGTTATTGGTTCTCCAGCCCGATTCCGGGCCGTCTCGAATGATCGTTTGTACTCTCCACCATCATAACCAGCACTAAGAGGAGCACGCATGCCCGTCGGGATTAGTGAGTTGACGACCAGCGAAGTCCAATCGCTCGACGACCTTCGGAAACATCTGGAACCTGTCCGCAAAACTTTGTTGGCCCACCCTTTGTATCGCGCAGTCAATACCCTTCCCCGCCTTCGATTGTTCATGCGCGATCACGTGTTTGCAGTCTGGGACTTCATGTGCCTGGCCAAACGGCTGCAGCGCGATCTGACGTGCTGCGAAGAACTCTGGACGCCCCCGCAACAGCCTTCATTGGCCCGCTTCATTAACGGCGTCGTCTTCGGAGAAGAGTCCGACGTGGATTCTGACGGGTATGCCTGCAGCCACTTTGAATTGTACTTGGGGGGAATGAGAGAAGCGGGGGCGTCAACAGAGCCGGCGGAAAACTTTATCGCACTCCTTCGTGCGGGTATCGACGTACGCTCGAGTTTGGTGGCGGTCGGAGCCTCCGAACCGGTGCAGCAATTCGTGAGTCATACGCTCAGGATGGCTAAACAGGGAAATACTATTGAAGTTTTGGCTTCATTTTTGTTCGGCCGCGAAGACTTGATTCCCGAGATGTTCTCCCGTCTCCTGCCGCGATGGAACAACTCCGACGATGCACGGCGTTTTGCCTATTACGTGAAACGCCACATCGAGCTCGACGGCGAGGATCACGGGCCAAGTGGCCTGCGGGCGCTTGCCCAAATGGCGGAGGGAGACGTCTCGGCGTGGCGCTGCGCCAGTGGCGCCGCCCAATCCGCCATTCTCGCGCGAATCAAGTTGTGGGACGGCGTCTATGAACGTATAGCTTCCCTGAGCGATCTCGTTGCTTAAAGGAGTTTCATCGCTCAGTTCCGGAACATCTCTGTCCTTCTTGTTGTTCACCAACCGCTAAACTCCGCTCTCTTCAGGGAAAATCGAGGTTTGCTTATGATCGCTGCCGAAGGAATACCAATCCGCTACAACGAAGAGTATTTCGGTTATTTGGCCGGCTACCCTGCGGGAGACATCGCACTTACGGGTCCGGAAGCCGGGCCGCTGCTCGCAAAGGGTGCCCCCCTGGATCAACTCAAGCCGCATCTGCTGACTCGGTTCGAAGTGCGTGAGGGATTTCATCTGGCCACTCCGCCGCTCATCTGGCTAGAGTTGACGCGCCGCTGCAATCTAACGTGTCCTCACTGCTACATCGAAGGAGGAGAGGCCAGAAAAGATGAAATGCCGGCATCCGAGTTTTATCGTCTTTTGGACGAGTTTGCAGCGATGGGCGTGTGGGCTGTGGCTTTTACCGGAGGTGAACCCACCCTGCATCCGGAATTTGCGGGCTTGGTGCGGCATGCCCGAAAGCGACAGCTACTAGTCGGCATCGCCACCAACGGAATGTTTCTGACTGAAGAACTATTAGACTCCCTCCCGCGAGACGGAGTGATTATCAGCGTCAGCCTAGATAATTTGCACGTCAGCCAAGAACGAGATTTTGGACTAGCTACCAAGGCAATCCTGCGGAGCCAAAAGAATGGATTCTTGACGAATATCATGACGAATACCAATCGAGAGAGTATTCATCACCTCGATAAGTTGATGTCATGGGCAGAATCGAATGGAGTGTCAGTTCGAAGCGTACCCTTTAGTCCTCTTGGCCGGGGGAAGAGGCATCGCTATCTTGAAAACACCGTGGACGATGTGGCAATCGCGGCACGCTTTTGGCTGCGCGAGTGCGAGTACGAGCACGAGTATCACAAGAAGGCGGGCCTGTGCGTCGGTCTGATCTTCAACTATGGCCTCACCCTTTCTTCTATGACCCGGCGCTGCTCCAGCGGGCGTTTCCTCTGCTACATCTCTGCTGACGGCAGCGTATTCCCCTGCACAATGTGCGCTGGAGAAGAAATTCTTTCTCCAGGCAATCTTCGCGGCCGTTCCTTTAAGGAGTTCTGGCTCTCGGACTGGGAAATTCGGAAGTTTTCGTGGGCGAACTTCAAAGAAACCTGCGAGGGCTGTGTTGTGAATGATCCCCGCTATTTTTGCACAGCGCGATGCCCAGCGATGTCGCATGCTCGCAACAATCGCTACATCGGCTGCGGCTCTTCCGATTTCGAGAAGCTTAGCCTGATCACTAGAACGGCGATGCTGGCACGAACCGAAGTCGGGCAGACGGATGGAATCCGACCTGAGAGTGGAACCAGCAGCGAACAAACTCCCGCTGACCCAAAAAGGACACATATGGTTCTCGCCTAGTGTTGTCCTGATTCATAACTAACCCAATTGTCTTGCCGACCGTGGCGGTTCTCCGTAGCCAGGTCTTCTTAGCTTGGACACTTATGCAAGTCACAAGCATCGGCGCAGATGGTTACATCGACTCGGGCACGCTTGACATGCGAAAGGCTATCGCGTGTCGCATCGGCCTGCCCGTACCTCCGACGCTTAGTCCTGAAAAGTGGCCTTCAGCGGAGTGGCCGAGCGCCGATTCAGGTGTCATGAACAGGGATCGAGGCGTCAGTCCGGATGTCCACTTACCTACGCTGAGCGAGATTTCCGGAAAAACGGAGATACAAGAAGTGTCGGGCGATGGTGGTGCATCTCGGTCGGGCACTCGCACGCCGGTGTCATTCACAGGACAAGCGTCGGCGGGCTGATGACGATTCAGACGGAAGCAATCCGGCGGAGTTCCAGAAGAAGCTCTGAGTTCGCGACATACTCCAGGAGATAGCGATGCGAACCATACTGGCAACTAGTCCCCATGTACGGCATGCTGCCGTACTGCAGAACGATTTCGCGCCAGCTCCCTCGGCAATGTACACCTTCGCACCAGTCGGCTTGCTGGCACTGGCCGCTGTGTTACGGCAGGCCGGATGCGAGAATCCAACTTTGTTCGACACCAACCTGGCTATCATCAACGGGGACATTCCGCTGAATGACCAGTTTTATCAAAACGCCGCCGACCGAATTTGTTCCTACAACCCCGACATACTGGGATTCATGACCGAATGTGATTCCTATCATCACGTGCTCCAGATGATCGAGGCGGTAAAGCGCCTGCGTCCAGATTGCGTGTGCATGCTTGGAGGGCCGCACGCAAGCGCGGTCGCACGGCAGACGATGGCGCGACGAGCGTTTGTGGACGCCATCGTCATGGGCGAAGGCGAACGAACCATTGTCGATCTCATCAACGCGTACGCCAATGGAATCCCTGGCCCTGTGCCAGGTACGCTTCGTCGCGGGGACAAAGGTGAAGTTCTGGACGGTGGCTCTCGCCCCCTCGTACCCCAGCTCGACGATCTACCCATCCCGGCCTATGACCTCTACCCGGGCAGCACCGAGGAGGAAATCTTCATTGAAGCCGGTCGCGGCTGCCCCTTCCAATGCTCCTTCTGCTCGACTGCGCCGTTCTGGCAACGGAAGCACCGGGTTAAATCGCCGGAACGAATTCTAGAGGAGATCCAGCTTGTCCAGCGCCTGTATCGCTCGAAGCGAGTTCACTTCACTCATGACCTGCTGACCACGGACAAACACTGGCTGAGTCGACTCTGCCAAACGCTCATCGCGGCTGGCACTCCCGTGAAATGGACCTGCAGTGCACGCACCGACACTGTGGACCGCGAACTTCTTTCATTGATGGCCAATGCAGGCTGCAACGCGATCTACTTCGGCATTGAGAGCGGCTCGGCTCGCGTGCTGAAGGATATCCAGAAAGACGTGCCGATTGAGCATTCTCTCGCGGTCTTGCAACAGTGTCGGAATGTAGGCATCCGACCAAACGCCGGTTTCATACTTGGTTTCCCGACGGAAGCTCGCGACAGTGTAAGCGATACCTTCTCTTCCTATGAGCGGGCCTTGAGCATGGGAACCCGGCCTACTCACATATTCGGCTTCTGTCCATTCGCCGAATCATCGCTGTATCCTGGGCTCAAAGATCTGACTTGCGATGGCCACTTTGTCGACATTCCAATTACACCGGCCGTAGACAAGGCGAATCGGGAGATAATTGCCTCCGATCGCGACCTCTTTGGCGCGTACTTCCGTCCGCGATTGGATGTTGCGCCTTTCCGGATGAGTGGAGTCGACGAGTTCTCGAATCTTTTGGAGCCTGTCGCGGCCGCCACCATCCGGCTGTCACGCGCTATCGGCGGAATGGCGGAGGTCTTCCTTCGTTGGACTGCTTGGATTGATCAGACCAATACGGCCCAAGGCAAACCTGCACACCGGCGGTATTACGGGACGCCGATCGATTTCTGCGATTTCCTTGTGGGCGAACTTCGAGCGATCTTCCCTGCCGATGATGCCATGTTGCAACTAGCCGAGTTGACTCGTACGAGCCTGTTGCTGGCAAAGCGTTGGTCTGGTGTTCCAGCAACTACAATGGCGACTCATCGCTCCCTAAACATGCCGCATGTGGGCCGGCCGATCACAATCGAGGATCGGGTTCAATTGACCGCCACTTTGGCGACGATGCGGCTGGACTATGACCTGGTTCCTTTGCTCGACGCGAGTCCCGATGCTCTTCAGGATCCTCAGCGCAAGACCACTTACCTGGTGTGGCAGCGCGCGGAAGACGGGAATATTCGCCTCTCCCAAGTCGATCCTTTCCTTTTCATGGCGCTGGAGCAACTCCAACATGGCCCGAAGCCCGTGGCTGAATTGATGATTGAATGGGCGGATACCGGTCAGGCGCTGGATTATGAGCGATTTATGAATGTACTTACGGAGGCCAAAAGTCTCCGTCTCGTGGAGGCACTATGATCGTAGCCACAGAAACACAGGCGGCCGGGGCGAGCGTAGAAGGTCGCGCAGCAGTATTGTATGGAACACCTCTTTTCTATTACTCGCTGGCCAAGCTGCGTACCCATATCGCTCGACTGCGCCAGGCGATGTCGGGATTTCCCGTCAGGCTCCTGTTTGCCACCATGGCCAATGACCGTAATGAAATCCTGCGCACGATTGCGGGCGAAGGTGTCGGAGCTTGTGTGAATTCCGTGCCTCATCTGCAGCGCGCTCTGGAGTGCGGCTTCGACCCGGGGAATATCCAGTTCACGTCCTGCGGTCTGCCCGTAGATGACATGACCTACCTGCAGGTGTTAGGCATCCCGGCCAATCTGGACTCTCCTTCGCAAGTCGAGCGCTGGTGTAGCTTGAGGAAGAACATGGTGGTTGGAGCCCGGATCAATGCCGCGGCGTTGACTGCATCCAAGTCCCCCGGTGACCGCATCGGAATGGATATCCCGAGCTTTGAGGAAGCATGCCGCATCGCAGAGTCGTTGGGCGGAAGAGTCAACGGAGTCCATGTCTACGCCGGCACAAATTTCCAGGCCGCGCGTGACATCTTGCCGACGATCCGCGCCTTATTCGATCTGGTGGACTGTTACCCGGATCTTGAGTACATGAACCTCGGGGGTGGCATCGGTGTGGACTATGCTCACAGTAGCGATCCCTTCGATTACGAGGTGTTCGGAGCAGAAGTATGCGATCTTGCGCGGCGAGTCGCCTCCGGCCGCAAGCAACCTCTCACCTTGTTGTTCGAGCCTGGACGCAGTATGGTCGCCTCTTCCGCTCTATTCCTGACCAGGGTTACGGACGTCAAAATGCTGCTGGGCACGCGATTCGTAGTGGTCGATGCGAGTGTGTCTCTATTTCCGCGCTCCTTCTATCATCCAGGAACCCAGCACAATGCATATGTCCTGAATACCGGCAACGGTGAAGTGGATCAAAGTGCCGACGCGCCGGAACCTACTATCTCGTCAGTGGTAGTGGGCCGGACAACGTTCTCACGAGACATTTTCGGCACTTACAATCTGCCGAGCTCTCTGAAAATCGGCGCATTTCTCGCGTTCGAGGATGCCGGCGCTTACTGCGAATCGATGACTTCCAGATTCCTTGGACAGCGCGAACCAGTTTGCTATGTCGCGGAGGATTGATCGCCGATGCTCCTTTCGTTCTTGTTCGCCGCCATTGTCGTACTCTTCCTCCCCACCCGCGCCTGGCAACGCTATCGCAAGAAAACTCCCCCGACACCGCCCACCCGCTACATTGCAGAAACGGCAACTTTGATCGCCCTGTTGTCGTTTCTGCTCTGGCGCAACGATATTTCCTTCAGAACGCTTGGGCTGTCAGGGCACCCGCCGGTCCGATGGTTTGCTGACGCTGCCACCTGCCTTCTGGTGATCGTGGGCGCTGATTTCTTCATGTACGGGAAAACTGTGCGGCAGCTACGAAGTGGTGCTACACTGTCCGACTTGAAGGGGTTAGCCGCCGATGCGCTTTCTGCGCAGAGTTTAGGTCTAGAGTTCCTTTTCGTGACCATCATCGGCGCCGTCTGGGAGGAGTTATGCTTTCGTGGCACTGTCTTTGCGTTAGTGCCGCATACTTCCGTCTGGATGCTCTCGGCCCTTATTGCAAGCTCTCTCCTGTTTGGGGCACAGCATCTTCGAAACGGAATGCACGGTATGGTGTACTCGACCTTGTTTGGTCTGGTCTTTGCCTCATTGTTTCTCATAACTGGCAATCTGTGGGCGGTGATGCTGGCGCACGCGGTAGGAAATCTTCTTGCCGCCTGGCAATGGGCGCCGCGCATTGAACGAGCACGAAAGCAGAGTATTTCCCGTGCGCTGGGATTCTTGGGTTAAGTTCATCGTTTCCGTTAGGGCCGACTGAACCGCCGAAAGAGTCGTTCAGATGAGCAACGTACCTCAGCTAAGTATCCTTGGACTGCAGCTCGCTTTTCGCTCGCTGCGACGACATCCTGGCTTTACGCTGTGTTCCCTAGCAATCCTGATCGTGGTCATCGCAGCCATAACGTCTCTCGGCGGAGCGGCGTACGAGCTTTTGGGCGGCCCCTTGCCTTTTGGCCGACCCAACCAACTCGCTACGATCTGGTCCGACCTGCCCAAATCCGGTTATCCTCGCGCTCCCTTGTCTAGTCCGGAACTGTTCGACCTGCGTGCCCGCAGCAAGACTTTCAAGCAAATATCCGCGCTCACGGTCGGGAGTCGAACGCTTGGCTTGAAACAGGATCCGATTCAAATTGGAGTGGGCTTGGTGACCGCCGAGTTCTTTGAAACCCTCGACGTGAAGCCCTATCTTGGGCGGACTTTTCGCCAAGACGACGAAGGCGAGGGGAAGCCGCCAACCGTCATTCTAAGCTGGGCTCTTTGGAAGGACCGCTTCGGAGGAAATGCCGCAGTCCTGGGAACTCAAGTACCCATCGAAGGTGCGGAGAGGGAGATTGTTGGAGTCATGCCTGCATCGTTCCGCATGGCATTTGCTCCCGATGCCAATATTCCTGAGGATACTTCTGCGTGGATGCCGTTTCCGTACGACTTGAGAGGAGAGAATCGTACCCGGTACTTCCTTCGGGTCATTGGGCGGCTACGAGATGGCGTAACAGCCGGCACCGCTTCCGGCGAAATCGCGGCCATCGGGGCGTCCCTGGAAAAGGAGTTTTCCGTCTATGCATCGTCCGGCCGGCGCTTCTTCGTAGTGGGTCTCAATGACGATTTGGCTGCACCGGTTAAGGTCGCGTCATGGTCATTGCTGACGGCAGGAGTTTTTCTCCTGCTTCTTGGTTTCGCAAACCTGTCGGGATTGTGGATAGCACGCGCGATCGGGCAACGTAAGAATCATGCGATCAGTCAGGCGATCGGTGCTTCCGTTGCCGATCTGCGAAATGAAGTGCTGTTGCAAGCGGTCATGATCGCAACCGTGGGATGCGCTGGCGGAGTCCTGGTTGGCTGGGCGGGTCTGGCCATTCTGCGATACCTGCGCCCGCTCTCCCTGGCACGGATTGATCATGCCGCCATTTCGGAACCTATCCTCCTCATTGTTCTGGGAATCGCAATAACAGGAACTCTGCTTCTGGCGATCGTCACCCGGACCGCCATCAGTCCTCTCGGCATCTCCGAGATTTCGGGAACACGAGTCGATGCGGCACCCCGCTATCGCCTCCGCGCCGCGCTGATCGTGGGGCAAGTCTCTCTCACGTTGCTGCTGCTTGTGTATGCCGGATTGTCAACCCGCGCGTTCCAGAATGTGCTCCGAACCGATGTGGGATTCCGTCCGGAAAAGGCCTTCACTTTTCGCTACTCCTTAAATCCCATCCAGAACGACAATGACGCCGCATTGGATTTGATCAATCGCCGGCTAGACGAAACCATCAGCAGCATTCCTGGCGTGCAATCTGCAGGCACAATTTCGTACATACCATTTGATCACCTCCCAAATTGGTCGCTCCCTTACCGGGCGGTTGAGGTCAAGCCTGGCAGCGAGCGTGAAGCGGACTTTCGAACTGTCAGCCCCAGCGTCCTACAGGCCTTGGGTATTCGTCTCCTGGCCGGGCGTTTCTTCCAGGAATCCGATAGCCTTCACTCGCCCCGGGTGGCTGTGGTTGATCACCTTCTGGCGGAGCGCACTTGGCCCGGAGCAGACCCAGTTAACCGGCAGATCAGTTTGTCGATTTGGCCCGGCGATGCGGAGCAGACCTACACCGTGATCGGGGTGATTAGTCATGTGCGCAACAAACAAATCGAACTGCAGGCGCGCGAGCAACTGTATCTATCGGTAAGGCAGCTACCCTATGGGCCCTATGCGTATGTAGTGCGCGGATCCTTTGATCCGTCGGTGATCGCCTCGGTCGCTCGCAAACGTGTTCATGACATCGATTCCCGCATACCGCTTTGGGATATGCGGCCACTGATGCATTATTACGACGATGCCATTGCCGAGCGCCGGTTTACCGCTCTGCTGCTCGCCGTCTTCGCCATGGCGGCGTTGATTTTGACTTCGGTCGGGATATACGGACTGCTCGCCTACATCGTTTCTACTCGACGGACTGAATTTGGCGTCCGTATGGCGCTGGGTGCGGGGCGCAATCAGATTTTCGGGTCGGTTTTGGGCGAGAGCCTCGTTTGGTCGCTAATCGGCGCATCTGGCAGTGTTTTCCTGTCCCTTCCACTTATGACGCGACTCACCGCTACACTCTACGGAGTCTCCTCCTTCGATATGCTTTCATGGGCGGGTGCGGTTGCTTTTCTGCTGTCTTCAGTGGTCATCGCGAGTATGGTTCCATCACTCCGCGCTGCCTATAGCGATCCTGCGATTCTCATGCGCTCGGAGTGACCTTCACGCGTTTTCGCTTTTCCTGGTCCTGGCTTCCTTAAGAGAACCTCCGTCTTCATCGGCATCAGGGAACCGCCGAACCTGGTCATCCCGCGTGCGCTTGGTTCTGAGTTGAAAATTCCATGCCGTTTCTCCACCCCCGGGCCGCCTCTGGACCTTTCGATGCCAATTTCCAGTCAGGTTTCTAACGTTCTGGTTGAAGACGAAACTGGATCCGGCAAAGCTGGGCGACATCTCGTTGCAATTCCGGGCACAGACTGGAGTCTTTGGCGATGGGTAGGTCTGCGCAGCGCTGGGTTCCCATTCAACGGCCTGCTCACACTGTCAGCATCAGCAGAACTGAGAGCAGCCCTGAATGCAGTCCAGGCAGAAACCGACGCGCTCCAAGTGTGCCGGCAAAAAGCTCTTGAGACGATTGACTCAGCACTCGACGACCTCCGATCACAGGGATGCTGGAGCGATCAAGAAATGCGCACAGCTCTGTTTCGAAGTCGAAATGCGATCCACTGCTACAAGCCTTGCGGTTCTTTCATGCGATTGAGCCACACTACGCCAATCGCAGAGTTTAACTTGGCTCTGGAGAGGCTCGAACTGGCCCGCTCAGCCTACAAGCGGGAATTCTCAAGGTTCCGACGAGATAGTTCTGAAACGATTCGGAACATCTCTTGCCGAGCTGATTTTCGGGAAGCGTTGACCTGGCAAAATCCGTCCGTGGCTCGACGGGTACAGAAGCAGCGTGAAGAATTGGTCGCCAGCTACTGGCAGCGATACTGTGCGAAGAACGACACTATCGGATTCTTCGGGCCGGTGGGTTGGGCACGCTTTTCCGAGGGAACCAGGCATTTCACGGCTAAGCCGGGAAAGCATCTGATTGCTGAACGAACCGCCTACTGGGAATGCTGGACGATCAAGGCGCTCGCCGCCGCAATCGAGAAGAACCAGCAGATTCAACAATGGATTGCGCCGATTTCGATGCCGATGCTTCGCGTCGAAGACCGCCGTCTGCACCATCCACAATTCGGCGCCCTCCCCCTCACGGATTGTGAAGCAGCGTTGCTGCTGGCCTGTAATGGCAAGAGCACCGCAAAGCAGATAGCCCGCGCACTCTTATCGAACTCTTCGCTCACCCCATTACCGAATGAGGACGACGTATTTGCGATCCTGCAACAACTCGAACGGAAGAAATACATTTTCTGGCATTTTCATATTCCTTCAGGTGCCCATCCGGAAACCGTCCTGCGCAATGCCTTGGAAAGAATTGAAGACCCGCCACTTCGCCACTGGTCGCTAGCCCTGCTGAACGAACTCGAGGCGGCCAAAGCAGGTGTTGAGGCGGCCCAAGGAGATGATCAGGCACTTGACCAGGCATACAAGGACCTGGAAGAAACGTTCACGCGGATAACCGGCGCTCCTGCCTCCCGACATGCCGGTAAAATCTATGCCGGCAGAACGCTGATATACCTGGATTGCCGGCGCGATGTTGAAGTATCGCTGGGGTCAGATTTGCTGTCCACGCTTGGCGAACCGCTTGCCTTGTTGCTTGAATCGGCCCGCTGGTTCACGGCGCGTGTGGCGGAAACCTACCGCCACAAATTTCGCGACATTCACTCCGAGTTCGTGCGCTCGACTGGGGAGGCTGCTGTGGATGCTGTAGCCTATCTCGCGAGAGTGAGCCCGTATTTTTACCAGGAAGCTCAGAATCTGCTCGCTCCAGTCCAGAAAGAATTCCGCGACAAATGGGAACGAGTTCTCGAGCTTGGAACCGGCACTGCGCCGATAACATACACGTGCCAGGAATTGCGGGAGAAAATTCAGCGTGAGTTCCCCGCATACTCCCCGGGGTGGAGTGGCGCTCGTTACCATTCTCCCGATATCCTGATCGCCGCTGCCAGCGATCAGGCAATTCGACAGGGCGACTATCAGTTCGTGGTTGGCGAGCTTCACACAGCTCTTAACACGCTCGTAGCTTCTCTGTTCATCAACCAACACCCGTCACCCCAGGATTTACTGGACGCGACCGAACAGGACTACGCCGGAATCCACATTCTGCCCGTATCTCCATCCGCCGAAACGCTCGGCAGTCGAAGTGCGTATTCGTTCCTGACGAATTCAACCTATTTCTTGGAGTATTCCGAATCTGCTTTTGCAACCGACCGTAGCCGTGTCATACCGCTGTCCTCGCTGGTCCTGGAAAATCAAGACGATGAAATCATGGCTCGCTCTCGGGATGGCACCTTCCACATGCCATTGATCGAGCTAACCGGCTGGCTCCTTAGTTTGGCCGCGGCACATTGCTTCAAAGGAGGACTTTTACAGCGCGACCATATTCCGCGAATCTCCATCGAACGCTTGGTCATTAGCCGCGAGACCTGGCGCATCCCGCTGACTGACCTGCATTTCTTGAAGGGTCTCGATTCTGCCGAACTTTTCCTTGAGACCAGAACGTGGGCGAGTGATCGGGGAATTCCACGGTTCGTATTTGTCAAAATTCCACTGGAAAGACAGCCTTCCTACTTAGACTTTGACAGTCCAATCTTCGTCGATATCTTTGCGAGACTGGTTAGGCGAGCTCTCGATGATCCGCAGGCAAATACCGGGAGTGTGGAAATTTCAGAAATGCTGCCTGCAATCGATCAACTCTGGCTTCCCGACGCGCGTGATCAGCGCTACACGTGCGAACTGCGCTGCATTGCGCTGGATACAAGTCACGCGGCGGTTGCCAGATCCGTAGAACCAGAAGGAGGGTAAGTTTCCAATGCTAGCTTTCGATCTCCTTGCAGGTCACTTCAAGCGATATCGGCGAGTCCGGTTGATCTCAGCAATCGTTGACCTCCACGCCCGGGGCAGTCTATGGTCTTCCGTCTGCTGATCCTCCTACGGAACGCCAGGGTGAGGGCTCGGAGCTGGGTCTATAGGAAGGTTGTATTGACAGCGCGCTGGGCGGCGTCCCGTGCGTGGTCTCGCCGCTCCAACCTTGGACTACGCCCGCCTTTCACGATCCCCGTGCTGTCCCACAACGAGTGCCGCAAATCTCTGCGCCCGTCTTTGTCCGACAACATCTGCCGCGCACTAGTTAGCCCTGCCGAGAGCTTAAAACGTCACTACAGAGGACGATTCCCCATGCCACACGGAAAGGTGTTTCACGCGAGCGAGGCAGTTATCCATGAGGTGAACTTCAACGACGTAACGCCCGACGAAATCGGGGCGTGGCTTAGGTACGATGCCCTCATGTGTGAAGAATCCCCGCTCGTTCCTTTCCAATTAGCACGCGCCAGTCTAAACAGTCTTCCCGCACAAGTCAGTGTGCAGTTGTTCGTTGGCCGCGATTCCGGTGGGGAGGTCACTGCGGAAGGAAAAATCGTAATGGCAACTTCGATGGATCAGCAGCGGAATTGCCAAATCCACATTTCCGTCCACCCCCAATGGCGAAAGAAAGGATTAGCGCGTTCGATGCTATCGCTGCTGGTAGGAGTTGCGGAAGGTAATAACCGTTCTACGATGGTCGGTTGGACTACAGACCGTGTGGATGCGGGATCACAATTCGCGAAAATGCTCGGGGCAGAGAGGCTTGATGAGCTAATACTGAATCGGCTCGTGCTGTCAGAAGTCAACCGGCCGCTGATCATGCAATGGACGACCAACGAGGTTGCATCTTCTGGCGATTACCGCATGCTCCTGATCGAGGGTCCTTACCCCGAAGAAATCCTGGCGGCTGTTTTCGAGTTGCGCAATAGCACTCGCACCATAAATGGCGATGAGTTACTACACGAACTCCCGGTTACGACGATAGAGGAGGCGCGGGCTCTGGAGGCCTGGTGGCCAACTGAGCGCCGCAGGTGGTCGATCATCGTGCGCCCACGAGAGTCGGATGAGCTTGCTGGCTTCACAGAACTAAACTTCCGCGGCTCCGACCCGGATTTGGTCTATCAGGCGGCAACCATTGTGCATCCTAATCATCGCGGACTTGGTCTCGCCAAATGGCTGAAAGCAGCCATGCTGCAGGAGATCATCTCCGAACTGCCCCACGTTCAGGAATTACACACCGGCAACGCCAGCTGGAATCAGCCGATTCTGAGCTTGAATCGCGCTCTCGGATTCCAGCCATGGGTCGCGGCCACCGCATGGCGATTAGATGTCGCACGTGCGCGAGACGCAATCCAAGCATCCGCGGTCGCCGCAAGCTCATAAACTCGGCAGCCATCATGAGGTGCCGCGCCTTAAACAGCACGCTCACGCGCGTGCAGCCCTATCCGTAACTCGTCGCACAAGCTATAAGCTAGGGCAACACTGACGCTGTAGCTTTATGTCCGGCAGTTAGCGGCTCCATCGTTCGCGGCGGCCCGATACGCTTGGCCTCGATGGTCTCAAAGTCTTTCTGCCACGTTTTGCCCTCATCCTTCGAACGATCGGCACTCCAGGAAAAGTAATCCGCCTTGATGTCGTGGTACCGGATGTGCCAAAGTGAAGGCTCGGGAGTAACCGCTCCGAATTTCTGCTCGATCAACATCTCCGGGCCCTCCCGCCGAGCTGTACCGAAGTTCTGCAATCCGTCCCGCCGATCGAGAGTTACAAGCTCCCAGCGCTCAAGATATGGATTGTATACTCTCAGCGTCAGGCTGGAATATAGCGTCTGCCCCTTGTCGCCTACCACCCGAAATTCATCCAGGACCTGCCCGCCATCGCCAAGCTTCACCGCACTCCAATAGCCTTTCATGCGCCCGAACTGCTTGCTGTTAGCCGTGAACTGCCAGTCGCCCAGCAAGTAGTCGAACTCGCCTTGATGAGCCTCCAACGCCGCCTTTAGCTGCTGTTGTGTCTTACCCGTATCACCTCCCGCGGC
This sequence comes from Candidatus Dormiibacterota bacterium, assembly GCA_035632675.1. GTDB lineage: Bacteria > Acidobacteriota > Terriglobia > Terriglobales > Acidobacteriaceae > Sulfotelmatobacter. Next base: position 130,757 of record DASQGJ010000050.1, on the reverse strand, counting down.
CGTGATGGCAGCAAGCACGCCAAACAGTAGCCATACTCCGACCATTCGAAGCCCGGACCATGTAAGCTGCGTAGTTGTTTTCATATACCTAACCTCCAGTTGTAAGTACTAAGCCGTGTTTATGACACACGCGTCCCCGGCACAGCCTTTCTCGACTGCTCTAGCCTCTTGGTGGGGTAGAAGATCTCTCGCCTCTTAGGGCGCACAGCGAAGTGGGCGTTTGGGCTGACAAAACCGAACAAGTTCCCTTACAGTTTGGACGAAGACCCTATCGGCCGCCGGCATCCGATGGCTGCGGCCGGTATGCGCGATCGAGATGGCTCAGGATGTCGCGCTCAGTAAACCAGTCCGGCTTGAATTTCTCGTGCGCATAAATTGGGAGCTGATTATTGTAGTAGGGTGAGCTCTGCTGAGACGCTTCCGAGTACGGCAATACACTATAGGCGCTGGGCGCCTCCCCGAATTCCACGGCTAGAGCATACGCATCCCCTGCCGTGGCGACCTCCTTCCCATCCTTGTCGGGCCGATAGGCCATCCGCTCAAATGTGAAGTCGGAACCACCGACAGGCAGATCGAGCCCACCTCGCCGCGCTCGATGCACCTCTCCCCACGTAATATCTAAGTGACCGTACTTTTCCTTTACCGTCACGACTGCCTTCCGGAAAGCATCAACCGCTCTTTCCGGGTCGCCAATTCCGGCTGGAGTATGAATCGGGTCGGTCGAATCAAATGGAACGCGGAAAGGCTGCGGGGTGCTGTTTGAATATTCATCCCACCAGGCCAAGAACAAGACCGCGCCTTGGCTGCTGGCGTGAGTGGAGTTGTCCCACCGCTCTAGTACGTCAATGCCCTCCCCAAACTGGTTCCCCGCCGCACGCAGCTTGCTGACAAGCTCTCCCTTTAGGCGATCGGCAATGATTAGTTCAGAGTTGTACTTATAAGCCATCAGATTCTCGAGTGTCATGCCCTTCGCAGCGCTAAGTATTGTTAAGCTCAACATGCCGCGCCAGGTAATGTCATCTGTGTTTAGATAGCCATCAAAACGACTACGGTCGATCGGCTGCTCCAAGTTCGTGTACCAAGGAGCATCATTGCAGTTCTGCAAGTATCCGGATTTCGGATTGGCGAGCTGGGGCAGCGCAGTCATTGGCCACACCGCAAACCATTCCGATTTGCTCGTATCTCCGGCGACTGGCCCGGGCCAGTTGAACCCCGGGGGCCGAATCGGGATGCGGGCATTGAACACGTACCATATGTTCCCAGCCTTGTCCGCATAGCCGATGTTAAACATCGGAATTTGCTGCATGTCCAGGGCTGCCCTAAACGCATTTATGGAGCTTGCCTTCCCCATTTCGTTATATTCAGTCAGGAAGTTCACCAAGTTCAGGTTGGGAGACCGGTATGCATAGGCCTTGTTGCCATCAATACGGATAATAGGTCCGTAATGTGACCAGAATGCTGTGTGTTCTTCGGATCGCATCTGCTCGCCTTCCCGTACCGGAATGGACATGGAATGTGGAATGAGCGGCAGCCATTGGCCATCGTACTTGTATTTTTTCCCGGAGCTATCGAGGGTCAGTTCGTAAACATCATCCGAGCTGAAACGGTTTACAGTGTGAGTCCAGCCCAGCGAGTCATTAAATCCCATGGCCACAATCGGTGTCCCCACGAAGGCTGCCCCACTCACATTGATCACTCCAGGAACGGTCAGCTGGACTTCCTGTAGCGGTGGTGTCTCCGAGTTCCAGCTCAGGTGTGGATTTGCCAGAAGCATGGCATGATGCGTGGCAGACACCGCGGGCCCGATTACCCACATGTTCGAAGCTCCTCCGTGCTCAGACTCTTCCCAGGGTCTGGGGTCTAGCGCGAAGTCGAGCAGCAGCACGGTACGCGCGTGCGCCACCACATCAACGCCGGTTATCAGAGTCGCCCAAGCCGGAAACTCGGTCCGGTGGCTCGCTAAGTAGGCATTAAAGCCAGCGGCATACCCGTTGACGATCGCCTGCATGAACGGCGGCAGGTCTCCAAAACGCTCAGCAGCGGTATCGTAAATTCGAAGCGTACGACTGTGAACATCTTCGTGCACGTAGGCAGCGCCGAATACGGAGGCCAGCTGACCGCGGGCTCGAAGGAATGCGCGGGCCAGAAGCGCCCCATGATCCTCTGCCGTGGCATACCCTTGAGCGTAGGCAGCGGCTTCTTCCGTATCCGCCAATATGTGAGGTACCCCGTATTGATCGCGCCGGATCACCGCATGTGCTGCACAGTCCGGGCACGTCGGGATTGTAACCGTCTTCGCCGGGTCCGGGGACCCACCGGATCCTGTCTGCCCGGTACAAACGTCAAGCCCAGCAACGAAGACAACTCCAGCCAGCAGAGAAGCAGTGACATACAGCCTTTGCGCTGTTCTACACATGTAATTAGTCCTCGCGATACTTTCGTGACTCGCCTACCTGTTCTGGCTCTATTTCCGCTCCGCATGAACGTGTCTCTGCGAAGTGTTGTCACCACGTTCCGAATCCAGCAGCTGGCTTTCTCGAACCCCTGACGGATAGGAATGTCCTCAGAAAGATCGTGCGCCCCCAATATCCCGCTCGTACATTTCCAGCAATTCAAGGTGGGCATTCGTGGGCAATGGCGCTTCGGACAGATATTTGTTTTCAGCAAACTTAGTGTCAGCTCGTCGCTGGATGGTGAACCTTGCAATGGGGTACTTCCTGCTCAACGGTTCGTGACCCACTGCGATGCTCACGCCGCTATATTCAACCGGCTCTTTCCATATATCGGACACTAATTGCGCGGTTCGCCCTGCCAGATTTGTCATTGCTGCGTTCCCATCTAACAACGGGGCGTCGCTGTAGAACGTCAGAGAGCTGACGTAACCAAAACGAGAAATCATTTCTGGATTGTACGTAAGCTTAAACTTCTCCACACACCATGCGAGTATGTCGTCGAGAATTTTCTTAGAGTCATCAGTGTCACAGCGCGTCTCCAACGCCAGCATCGTACTGAATATAGTGAAGTTTTGAATGATAACTCCCTTCCACTTTCCCTCATAAAACTCGACACCTTTTTGCAAGTCGAGTTGGTCTGCTGACTGTGGATACCTCTGGAAGCTGTACCTTTGCGCGAGAGCCCGAGCGATATCTGGATAGTAAACCCGGCCCCTCGGATTGAGGTCGACGATTTCTACGTACGCAAGAACTCTGGCGAGAATGACGGAGGAGAGTCGCACGAGTGGTTACGTTTGTCCGCGCCAAAGCAGATAACGCTTGCCTCGATTGAGACGTTGCACTGGGTTTCTACTGCTCGCAACTCTAGTTGGCAGTAGGCAAGGACCGATTTCCGTCCATGCAGCGGCCATTGGATTTAATTGGTTGGTATTTCTTGGTTGGTATGATGGCAACGCGCGCAAACTTCTGCCAGCGCTGATAGTCATTTGAGACCGTCGCATGCCGGGTCCAGAGCCCCGAAAACCCTTTCCCGGACGGTACTGGACCGACTGGCAAAACTTCTCTGGATGAATGATTAGGCACAAGGACTAATCAGCCAGCAACCACTCTCACACCATCTTTGAAAGGGGACGAAAAGGGGAAAGGCACAGCTTCGCTTCCTGAATGACGCCGGGACTTTTCCACAGAACGCGACAAACTCCGCGACTCAAAATATTTCCCTTACCCGATAACTGTGGCACCGTTCTGGGAACGGGGAAAAACTATATACTGACTTTCCAAAAAAAGCAATACTCAGTCCAACACAATACTCAGCTCCTAAGATCGGGCGACCGGAAGGGTTGGGTCCTGCGACTCACTATTCTAACAAGCTGCTTCCATCTGATTTTTCTGAATGCGCTGTGTGCCGGCGTCCCGCCATCCTCTCGGTTCCCCCATCGTGGCCCATGAGGAGCCTGCCAACCTGATTCGTCATCAAAAGCAAAGGTCCGATTTCACTCCCCGGAAAAGCGAATCGGCGGTGTTGCCTGGCTGAAACACTCGCGAGGCTCTGGCGAGCAATGGGAACTTCTTACCGCCTTGCCTCCACCTCCACAATGAAGCACCGGGAGCAACTTCTGCTCAAAAGAGATGCTGACGTCTGCCGCGGTCAACACTCACTTCTCCAACTTTCACAAGTAACTCCCTGTGTAACGATTCCTTGCTGCCGATACTTCATGTGAAGTTGCTTTAAGACATTAGGATCGACTGGCTCTAATCGCTTAACCTACGACGTTTACGATTTCTCACGAACACGCACACTTATTAGCCAGACTAACTGTGGTAGACTTTTCGCTTCAACCGGAATAGCGGAGACAGAACTTTGTCCGACATCTGCTTTTTGATGCTCCCCGAGCCGGGACACTTGCTGCCGACGTTGCGTGTCGCATCTTTATTGAAGCAGCGCGGACATCGTATCCGCTACATAACTACAAGCGAATATGCGCCTTTCCTGGGAAGACTCGGGTTCGACTGCGTTCCCGTGTTGAGTTTCCTCACGTCAATGAGGCAAGAGCTCGTGGCGATCGCTGAAACCAGTCATGCTGGGGTGCAAGTATTAAGCGTTGTGTTAGCTTACTGCGCGACTAACGGAATCAGTTTGGAGCAGCTTATTATAAGGGAGATCAAGTCGCTTCAGACGGATTGCATCCTTGTTGATAGTGCGTTCGGGCCCGTAATCGGACACCTACTCAACGCATTTCAACGTTTCCGCTTTGTACGGCTCAGCACTGCTTTTCAAGATTTCTTTCGCCCCAAACCCCTTTCGACGAAACCTGGCAAAGAGTTTTCCAGTTCGACTTCTTTCGTGAACGTGCCCGAGATTGTTTTGTGTCCCAGGGAACTGGATCTCCCCAACACGAGTCACGGGGAGCGGAGTTACTTTGTCGAACCCTCAGTGTTCTGTCCACGCATCGACCAACAGTTCAACTACAGCAAAGTCGCGATTTCAAAACAGCTCATTTACTTTAGCCTGGGCACGCAAAGCACCGCTTACACTGACAGTGGCTCCCTTCTGGCGAGTGTCGTATCCGCATTCCGCGATCTGAGCAACCGGAACAGGTATCAATTGATTGTAAGTGTCGGGGGACACATGGACCCGGCGGCTATTACATGCGAAGAGGCCAATATATTGGCGTTTAGGAGTGTGCCTCAGCTCGAAATAATAAAGCGCGCTTCACTCGTGATCACTCATGGCGGGCTTGGCACAATCAAAGAATCCATTCTTAACGGTGTCCCAATGCTCGTTTTCCCCTTCCTGAATGACCAGCCAGCAAATGCCGACCGGGTTGAGCACCATTGTCTTGGCAGGAAGTGTTCGGTCGATGCAATCGGTTCATTACCGTCCACTATAGAAGAGGTTGCGACAAGTGAACATATTCATCATGCAGTAAAGCGGATGCAGACGATATTTCGGCGATATGAGGAGACTACTCCGAGCATTTCCCTCATTGAGGGTCTTCTGAAATCAGGCGTAGCTCCCCGTACCCCCCTGATCTGTTGATCATGCGCGGTCCATCGCGTCCTTTGCTTTGGCCGCCTTCGATCGCTAGGCATTCTCTCGCATGAAACGCAAGACGCCTGCACCTACGTTTTGCGGCCGCGGGTCTCGGAATCAAGATTGGCGGCTGGCACGATTTTCGCTGCCCCTTGATTCGTAGAGTGCGGAGAAGAGGAGTGCATCCGGTCGTCGTCAGCGCGATAGTCGGTCACAAGCGGGCCGAGCGTTCACCCGAACCTTATGACCGAGCAACCAGGGATGAAAAACGCCGGGCACTCGATGCCGTAGGCAGACCGTCCCTACCAATTGGTAGCAACTCAAGCTCCGTGCAATGAACCACTCCGGCAAGCAGTGGTATAAAAAGGAGTGGTGAGCGCGGAAGGAATCGAACCTTCAACCTACTGATTAAGAGTCAGTTGCTCTGCCAATTGAGCTACGCGCCCACGGTGGGGACTGGCTGGAAAGGACGAACGAAGATTATAGCATTCGCTTGCCCTTTTCGCGGGGATCGATCAAGACAAAATCCGTATAGAGAATTTTGCAGGATCCTGTGCGATTGGCCCAGCCAATCGTCGCGCGTTCGACTCTTGCTACGCACAATTGCGTGAGGTCGTCATCACAACAGCATGCGGGCTCGGGCTGAATTCAATCTCCACGAAACTCACCCTGATCTCAAATTCCTTCATTCCAGCCATCTCGCTTGTCTGCATCACGAAAGTGAAAACGAAGCACTGCCCAACTAGCGACTGGATTGCGCCCGCGCCGCCTCTATACTCTCTTCACGGCTTTTCTTGCCGGGTTGCAGTTTCCGGAGGCTGATCCATGTTGAGGAAATATTTCTTTGCGTCCGTACTGGTGGTTTGCGCGGCGCCGCTCGTGGCGCAAACCGCTCCGCCGGCAAACTCGCCTTCGCCCGCGCGTCCCGCACGGCGCGGGAACTTCCCGTCTTGCTGGCAACGGGCCGGCATTGACAGGTCCGTGATGGAACAACTCTGGTCGATCCAGCGCGACATGCGCACCCGGGTCGAAGACGTCTGCTCCAACACGTCCCTCACGCCCGAGCAAAAGCATCAGCAGACACATGAGATTCGAGAACAGGCGCATCAGAAAATTGCAGGTCTGATCACTCCCGATCAGCAGAAGTCTCTGATGGCCTGCCGCGACGAACGCATGGGAGGCCACGCGGGAGCAGGCGGCTTTGGCGGGCCCAGAGGTGGATGCGGCGAGCCGCAGAACAATGGGACGCGACCGCCCAGCGAAACTCCAGACGCAAACGGAAACAATCCGCCACCAGCGAACTGAGTCTCACTCCGGAGTGAACGCTTTCCGACACGTAAGCCTGTGCGAGAAAAGTACGCGCATAACGCGACGCCTCCAGGCTTCATTCACCCTGCGCGGCAGTGAACTTGCTCGCTGACGAAGCTAGGAACGCTGGCGAGCTTCCGCCACCAGACCAGTCTCGCTTGCGGCGGGACGACGTGGCGGCAACGTTTGACTTCCAATCGCCGGGCGATGCTCGACCGTGCCGATGACCGGCGCCACATCGAGATCATCAACGTAGGGCAGCGAAGCAAAGTTCTGCTCGCTGCACATGCGGTCAATCATGCGCTGTTGACGGCTGCTCAACACGGCGTGAGGGAGAATGGGGAAATTGCGGAACATCCATAACAGATAAACCCGCTGTAGAAAAGATGGCAGTACATAGCGCGGACCGATGGGGGTTTGTACTTGCACCACACCAGCCGCCAGTTTGTCGATCATACCTGGGCCCACCTGAAACCTGAAATTGGCCAGAGCAATTCTAGGGCCGCCATTATTGCACCACGCCCGATGCAATGGGAAGCTTTTTTTCACAGTTTCGCCGACAATTCCTCGGGAAGCCGCCTGAGCGACGCTTCGACCGTGAAATTTCGGGAAAGGCGGCGGACCGACCTGGGACGGGGCTACCCTCCTCAGGCGGTCACTTCGGGGAGGATATCCATGCGGCGGATCTGGGCCGCCACGCCAAAATCAGTTCCCTTCTCCTCGACTCGTACGATGGTCGCCTGGCAGCAGACCCAGCACTTCTCGCCGGAGGTCAGTTCAGGGGGGAGAATCAGCACCAGTTCGACTTCGGCACCCTTCTCCATCTTCGAGTTCGTGTAGAGAAACACGCCGTTGGCGCTCACATCGCGGGTTTGGGCGGTCTGGTCGACTCCCTGGGCGGTCCGCACGCGCGTAGAGACGCGCGTGGGGATTCTGGTTCCAGAGCGGCGCTCGGTGTCGGGCTTCATGCGGTCGAAAAGGCCCACCTACTGTACACCAAGTCGTCAACTTGGACGAGCGATTCCGGGCGCGCCTGCCTTAACCAGGGTACAAGGCGTCCGGAATCGGGACCACGGGGTCTAGATGGTTGGGCGCTTGGAGCGGGCGTTGGGCACCACCAGGGCTTGCTCTATGGTGGGCACGTTGCAGCCGCGAAGCTTGGCCTCGACTGCATGCAGCCTCTCGGTCTGCATGGTCTGGTAGTAGGCCTGCACCAGCAATTCCATGGTGAATGGGTTGTCCTGATCTTCTTCGAGGTGCGCGATGGCGTCTTCGTACTTCTTCTCATTCATCAAGAGCGTTCCGGCCGCGCCCTGATACGAACTCTGAATCACGCGGTTCCGGCTGCCATTGGCGAGCGCTTCGAGTTGCTGCAAGGCCTTGTCGGCAGCCTGCTGGTTTCCGGAGCTGACCGCACGCACGACGTGGTTGCGGAGGATGCGCGAGAGCTCCTCGTCGCGGTCCGAGATCGAGATCGTCGAGCGATGGTTGAGCGACTCCTCCGCCAGCTTCAGGTGCTTCAGAGCAATGGTGTCGTCGGCCTGATACTCCGCCATATGACGTAGCGCCTGCGCTTCCTGCAGGTCCTGCTCCTTGGCGTGGGCGGTTTCGGCGATCTGCTGGAACTGCTTGTCGGCTTCGGCATAGTTGCCGTCGCGGACGTAGGTCATCGCCTTCTGCATGCCATAGGTCAGACGGTCGGCTTCGTTATGGGCAAATCGGACAGCCTTGTCGTATTCGACGCGGGCCTGCTCCTGGTTGCCCATCAGGGCATAGGTGTCGCCCAAGCCAAGCTGCGACGTTACAAAGTCGGGATCCATCTTAAGCGCGGCGCGATAGTGCTGGAGAGAACTCTCGAAGTCACCCGCCATGCGCTTCAGTTCTCCGTAAGAATCCTGCGGATTGGGCTCTTTGGGGAGCAGGGCGACGTAGCGATCCATGGCCACGAACGCCTTGTCAAACTCGCGGTTGCGCGCTTCGACGTAGGCCAGATCGTTCAGAGCCGCGGGAAAGTTCTTGTCGATGACGAGCGCCTTTTCCATCATGTGCTGCGCCTGGTCGTTGCCGTTTTCTCCCATCAGCCAGTTGCCCGCGAGATAGAACAGGTGCTTGTCGTGCGGATACATCTCGAGCATGTCGTTCATGGCGGTGATGCCGCCGAGAAAGTCGCCTTCCTGTACCTTGACGACCCAGGCCACCATCAGCTGCTCGCCGGGCGTGGTCTTCGGCGCGAGATCCTTGGCTTTGGCGCGCGCAGCGCTGATTTCCTGAGGATTGCTGCTGTTAAAGGCGATCCAGGCCCAGGCCACGGCGAGATTGGGGTCTTCCTTCACCGCTGCGCGCCAATCGTCATTGCAGCGCTCGAGATAAAGATTCTCGTAGTCTTCCATGCCCTTGATGTACAGCTCGCGCGCTTTGGGGGAAGATGTCGTGATCGGCAGCGTGGCGGACTGGCCCTTCTTGACGTGGCCCGCGAATGAGGGCACAGCTAGAAACAGAGCGAAGGCCAGAACTGCGCAGGACTTCGAGGTAAGAGTGCAGCGCATCAGCGATCTCCGGAACCAAGCTTTAGTGGGGAGGGATAACTAGACGAGCGTAACATCGGCGTAATCGCGGGGCGAGGTGACGAAAGGCGCTGGACCGCGAGGGAACGGGCGAATCAGCGAGGGGCATTTCCGCAATCAATCCTCAACCCGGGAGACTCCTGACGCGTCTCGGCCCGTAACATTCTGTTTACGACAATATCACAGTAAACTACTGATTATAAATAAGTTGTCAGCACACTGAGACTCGCGTTGTCACGCTGGCGCGTGGCGCACATCATGCCGCAAAGGGTTTGTGGAAAGCAAGGTCAGACGTCACACCGGGTGTGGATTTCCACTGGATCAGTGCAGTGTCGCGCAAGAAAAAGCCCCCGCTAGAGAAAGCGGGGGCCGCGGTTTCAAGCGTGAGCTAGAAGAGAATCTTCAGTCCAAGCTGCATGTTAAAGGCTTCTCCGGGCCCGATACCGGGGGCGCCGTTGAAGTCGCCGATGGTGTCGCTGATGACGCCCCCGCTGGTAGTGGTGGCGCCAACACCGGAAGCGAGATTGATGTGATTAAACGCGTTGAACAGTTCAATGCGGAACTGTGCCTTGATCCGCTCGGTGATCGGGATGTTCTTGAACACGGAGAGATCGACGTCGGAGAAGCCCGGTCCGTAGATCTGATTGCGGCGCAAAGTCCCGAGGAACGTCGCTCCCGGAGAAACGAAGTTAGCCGGGTTAATCCACGTGACGCCAGCTTTGTTGAAGGAGTGAGAAACGCCGGCAAACGGATTGCCGATCTGGTCGATTCCGACGCTATTGAATTCTCCACGAACTTCATCAATCGGCTGGCCACCGTGGAAAGTCATCAAGCTGTTCACGGACCATCCATGAGTGAGGAATTTGGGCCCGTGCGACGAACCCGGGATGTCCCAGGTGAACGTGGCGGAGAAGTTATGCCGAGTGTCGAAGTCGCCGTTCCCGTATTCGGCCTTCAGGTTCGTGCTATCCAGTGGAATCGCACCCCGATAGGCGCTGATGTCGTCCAGCGAATGGGCCCAGGTGTAGACGAATTGAGAACTAAGCCCGTGCCAAGCCTGAAGTCGTAACGTCGTCTGCAGCGCGTTGTAGTTCGAGGTGCCGACGCTGTTGAGCTGATTGATCGAGCACCCAGGACAGGAGAAGCTCGGGTACTGGCTAAAGTAGACCCCGTTGCCCCCCCCAAACGCCGTATTCGCGAATTGGTTCAGGTTCAGCATGACCGAGAGTTTGCGGCCCTCGCTGCCCACGTAGCCCACCTGCCACACCGCCTTGCCGTTCCCGAAGCTCTTCTGCACATTCAAGTTGTAGTTGTAGAAGTAGGGAGTGCGGAAGTTCTGATTGATAGAAAAGACGCTGTAGCTGTTGGCACCGCACTCGGCGACCTGACCGGTAACGCAGGTGGCAACGCCCGGGAAGATGTTCTGTTGAAACTGCCAAGTGTATGACGTCTCACCCGCTGCATTTGCGTTGTATACAGACACAGGTGACGGCCCAGCAGGGTTGTTCTCTAGGCCATCAGCTCCTCCGTTCGGCGGACGGAAATCAAGGAACGGATTCATATTGATTTGGTCGTAGTAAACGCCCACTCCACCGCGAATCACCACATCCCCTCGGGTCGTGGGCTGGTAGGCGAAACCAAGGCGTGGAGCGAAGTTATTCTTGTCGGGAGCAAACAGTGAATTGACGCCGTTTCCTTGGATTGCCATTCCCTTCCCGGGAATGAATACGGCCAAATCCTTGCTGCCGTTGTGCAATGGACCGAAGTAATCCCAACGCAGACCCCAATTCACGTTCAGCCGTGGGGAAAGCTGCCAGGAGTCCTGGCCGAAGAAATCGAACCCGTTGACGACGACCTTTCGTTCGGCGTTTCCAACGGCGATAGAACTTGAAGCGACGTCGCCCGCCAGGAAATCAGCCAAAGCAAAAACGTTCGGGTCGCCGCAGTTCACGTTGCAAAGTTCCCACGGACCTTGAGAACCATCGAAGGTAAAGCTGCCCAAAGAGTGCCGGAAATAAAACTCGTCGACATGCCCCTGACGCATTTCACCTCCGAAACGGAACTGATGCTTGCCGACGGTATAGGAAACAATGTCGGTCAGCATGCCGGTAATGTCGTTACGGCCTTCAGGCGGAGTGATCCCAACCTGCTCGAACCCGCTGATGGCAATGTTCGGCGCACCCAGGATCGGCTGGTTGTGAATCAAGGCGTCCTGGCTCAGATACAACCCCATGGAGTGCGTATCGAAGCTATGATTGGCGTCGTTGAATGTCTGGTTAAAGTAGTTGACGCCGAACAGGATTTGGTTGGTCATGTTCGGAGTCAGCACCGTGTTTAGGGTGGCGGCGTAGTTATAGACGTGGATCGGAGCCTTCTCGAAGTAGTACGACAAGTTCGAACTGGCGGTTGCCAGTGCGGCACTTGCGCCCAGCGGAGCGGTCTGGCTACCCTGCCCGCCGAACCATCGTATGTTGAAATGGTTCTTTTCGTTGAAGTTGTGATCGAGTTTAATGATCCCGTTATAGCTGTAGCCAGTGGAGGGATCGGTACCAAAGAAATTGTTCGGAGAATCTGCTCCAGCAGCCGTGTTCCCAGTAACACTTGTCGGCCAGAGGTTTGCCAAAAGGTTGGTCGAAATCTGGCTCGGCGTAACGTCGTTCGCCGTCAAAAGATTCTGCGCGTCGGCAATGTAGGTGCCAGTCGGTTCCGTCGCCAAGCCCGACACGCTAATCACATATTGCTGCTTCTCAAACCCCACGTACCAGAAAGTCTTGTCCTTGAAAATCGGCCCACCCAACGAGAATCCATAATTCTGATTACGCAGTTCTGGCTTGTGAACACCGGCGGGCAAGAACGGCGACGCTGCACCGTAGGCCTCGTTTCGGTTGAAGTAATAGGCAGAACCATGGAGCTGGTTAGTGCCTGATTTCAAGACCACGTTCACGATGCCGCCGGCGTTGCGTCCGCCCTCGGCATTGGAGTTGGTCTGCGCGGCAAATTCGTCGATCGCATCCAGCGGCATGATGATGCCGGCGATGCCGGAGACGCCGCCCTGGTTGACGGCGGGAATGTTATGCCAGAAGTCGTTGTTATCGACGCCGTCAATCTGCCAGTTCATCTGGTTGGCGCGGGTTCCGTTAAGTGAGCCGAAGCCGCCAACGGAATATCCGCCGTAGCCGGGCTGGATCGCGGCGAACTGTGTGAAGTCGCGCCCGTTCATAGGAACGTCCTGCACAGCCTCGGTCGTCAGGATGTTGTCTTGCGCAGCAGTGGTCGTGTCGAGAGTCAAGGCGGCGGCCGAAACTTCAACCACCGTTGTTCCGGCAGCTCCCGGTGAGAGTTTTACAGGCAGGGTGTAGGCGCCGCCGGCGGTAACATCTATTTTGTCGACTGCCGCGGGACGGAATCCGCTGGCCGTGACCTCAACTTTGTACGAACCAAGTGGCAGATCCTGGAAGGCAAACTGGCCCCCACTGGTGGTCACGGTTGAGACGGCGACACCCGTCGCTGAATTCGTGGCCTTGACACTGGCGCCGTTCACTACTGCGCCGGAAGCATCCGTTACCGTGCCATTAATCGCGCCGCGGAATGTCTGGCCCAACAGGGTGGTAGCAACCAGCATCACAAGGATCGTGGTCCAAAAAAGGTGCCTCATCGTCATCGCCTCTCTGGCAAAATCTCGAATTTTGTTGTTTTCTGAAACGTCGGCTCGGACATGGAGCCAGAAACCTGGGACTACTTGTGTTATCACTCGTTGCACTTATTCATCCAAAAGCTGGATCGCTCGCACACTGCTCTTTTTCAATAGGTTAGCCTGACCGCCAGCTTGAAAAATACGCAAACGCAAAGGGATATATGGAAACCCATAGAGCGCCGCGATCCATCTGCGCGCCTTTATGCAGTCTCCTTGAAAAACCAGGCCAAGTCGGAGGGAGTTGGTACTTTCACAGGATGTCAGGCCACGTGCTGGGGGCTTGCAATTCCTTGCATACCAACAAGATGCCGACCCGACCCTCAAAATCACCGACAAGAACATTACTGAAACCGTCTGAACGAGTCAACGATTTTCTTGCGGTCGGAACAGCAACAGTTAGCCGTTAGCGCCTGGCGCTTTCCCCGCGGCTCTTCGAGAAAGGGCAGGCACGGACCTCAGCTTGGCTGAATGATCAATTCTAAATTCTGGTTTTCAGAAGCTGAACGACACGCCACCGCGGATCGAACGCACGGAGTCAACCAGGTAGACGGTCTGGCCGTCCTGTCCCAACACCGGAACATACCCCTGCGCGAGGAGGTTGCGAAGATCGATGAGGGCTTCCATGTGTCCGCCGAAGCTGGGAATCGGTTGCCGGATGAACACATTCAGGAAGGGATCGCTCTGACCAGCGGAGGCGTTGAACATGTCGACCGGCGTAACCGCCGGGCCACTCACCCAACGATAAGAGGCGATCCATCGCGTATGAGAGCGGGTGACAGTGCCGCTTAGCTTGGCGGCCAGGGCGTGACGGCGTTCCACCGCAAGCCATTGCTGCGCCTGCTGCAGGGGAACGTCGGGACGGGAAAGATCGAGCACTCCGCCGTAAGCGTAATCGAGTGTGGCCGTCAGATCGGAAGCAAACTTGTGCTGCAGCACGACGCGAAGGCCGTTGCTGTCGAGGGTGCGGCCAGCGTAGCTGAAAGTGCCGGAAGAGAGGTCGGGCAGCAGGAAGCCGCCAGCGGCCGTAACATCTCCAATGCCCGTCAGAGCAGGGTCGGTAACGCGATCGGAGAACACGGCAACCTGCACATTGGTGTTTCCGGCGCGGTGCGACACGCTGACTTCCTGGTGATGCGCGCTCTCAATCTTGGGCGAGAATCCGAGCAGACTGATTCGTGGATTCGATTCGCTCAAATCATTGGGCGCGGAATCAAAACCCTTTTCTCTTCGGGTATCAGGACGCGATGTCGTGTAGTCGTACTCGACCACGGTATTCGGAGAAAAATGAAAATTGGCCGATGCGAAGGGGCGAAACGCACTGAGATGTCCCAGGAACTGGATCGTCTGCAACTCGCTTCCGAACTTGAGTTCGAGCACATCGCCGATGGCAAAATCGTCGGAGGCAGAGAGTGCCAGGGCCTGCAGCGCGGCGTTGTGCAGGTTGGGATCGGAGGGAGCGAAGCGGCTCAGCGTCAGAGCCATCGCCGGCTCGGAACCGTTAGGCAAACGATGAGAGTAGCGGGTGCGGAGCACGGCAGCGGGCAGGCTCTCGCCGTAAGCGACGTTGCCGCTGAAGACGAGGCGTCCGTCGGAGAAGATGGAGCGCTCCAGGGTAAAGCCCGTGGTCATGTCAGACCCGGGGCCGTATCCGGCATTCGCCGAGCCAGCCAGGAAGGAAACGGTCCCGCGAAGTTCGTGGTTGTCGCCCTCTGGGGCAAGCGGGTCGTCGAATACGCGCAGAATGGGCCGATTCGCGACCGAACGCAGCGTCCACTTCCAGTCGTCGTCATCGGGAAGGTGGCGGGCGGGGCCGAGTTGCATCACGCCCAGCAAGGTGCTGAGTGTGACGTTGACTTTGAGACTGGCACCGGGGGCGAGTCCGATTTTTTCCCGCAATGCCGGAAGAAAAGATGGAGCTGTAACTTTGAGGGTGTAAAGACCGGGCACCAGGCCAGTGGCACTGTAATGTCCAGCGACATCGGTGAATACGACGAGGGCTTGGTTGGCCGCGCCCAGGACCTGCACGATGGCGCCCATCTGCGGGGCGCCCGTCTCAGTGCGCACGAATCCGGAGATCTCCCCGGGCCGCTCGGCGGCCAGGACAGGAACAGACAACCCGAAGACCATTGCCCAAGTTGCGAGCTTACTCAGCTTCAACTTCGCCCCACCCCCTGGGGGAATGCAGGGAGTTACTCTACTGCAAACGTTGCTGGCGTTTCAATCGTCTGCTTTGAAACGTTGTCGTTCACCTTGATCTGAATCTTATACACGCCGGGCTGAAGATTCGCAGCCTTTATGGACTTTTGAAGCGTCACCTGATCGCTTAGGTTGCCCATGGTATCTGTATTCTCGACTTGCTTGACGACCTGCTTGTTAGTCGCGATGTTGGTGATGTCGTATTCAAAGGTGGCGGAAGGCTTGTGCGTCTTCTCGTCCACGCCGAGATTATAGACCTGCATCCAGAAATTCAACTTCTGATCTTTGTCGCGCTTGAACATGGCCGGCTTGCCATCGGCCGGGGCCACACGCGGACGGACCTTGGTAGTACCGATCACGAAGCTGCCGCTGCCGATCGCCTTGGTCGGAACCGGCTCCATCTGGTCGGCAACGATTAAAGATGAGGTCGCGAGTTTGTCTTCGGAGTATTCCGGAACCGTGATGCTGTGGCTCCATACGCCCTTGCGGTCGCCGTTCACATCCTTCACGGCGATGTACAGCTTGTAGTGGCCGGCGCGGAGCGGAAGCGCTTTCCAGTAGACCGAGGCGTTTTCAGCCGTGCGCGGCAGCAGTTCCGCAGGAACATCGACCTGCACGGTGTCTTCAAAGGTCTGCACAATCTTGTTGGTCAAGGTCGACAGCTTGCCGTAGATATTCACCGTCCCGCGCTGCACCCCGTCTTTGTTGACGAAGGTGATATCGCGGTTCCTCATCTGAATCGTCACCGGCACCAGAACCATCTCGCTTGTGACCTTCACGTAGTCCGATCGCACGTCGAAGGGCATCGGGTTGAGGATCACCTTGCTTTGGACTTCTTCCGCGAGATCGGTGAACTTGATCTTGGGAGCCTGCTGCAGCTTGGCAAACTGCTCGAGACGATCGAACTCTTTGGACTCCAGCTGGGAACTCTGTGGGCCCAGGCCAAGACGCTCAATACCGCCGCCGTTGAACCGGGAAGCCTTGTTCGCCATTCCCATCTGTTCCCACATGGTGAGGCCGGCGTTGGGCGTCATGAGGAGCGCGTCTTTTTCGGAGCGGTCCATCGTCATGTGGTATTCGCCGCACATGCAGGTGTCGACGAATTCAATGATGACTTCCTGGCCAATGCCCTCAATATAGCGGTAGCGCCAATCTTCAAAGGGGAAGGTGGAAGTCGAACCGCCTCCCTCGTCCATGGGGCGTTCGTAGGTGCCGCCGGAAGGATGGGAGTCAATCTCGTCCGCCTTGCCAAAAACAATGTAGATGCGGCCGCGATCGGTCTTCCATCCCGGCACGCCCGCCGCAAAGTGCTCGTTGGCGTAGGCGATGCGCTGGTAGTGCTCTTCCTTATATTCGTTCTCTTCCGTATCAGGCGTAGGATCGCGGCGCTGCCAGAACGCTTCAATGAAATTGTCGCGCTCTTCGTCGTTGGACAGTTGCCGGAAGGCGGCACGCTCTTCATCGGTGATGATGTAGGGCACGTCTTCCTCAAGCCACTTCTTGTAGGGCTTGCTCAACTCGATCTTGAGGGCGCGCTTTTGCTGGTTGCGCTGCTTCTCGCTCAGCGGCTTCTTGAGCGGATCGACGGCATCGGTGGCCTGTGCCTGAGCCGAAGTCGTCGTGCCCTTCGCCGACTTGTCGGCGGATTGCTGGGCCTGGATTTCGTCTTTCGGCTGATCTTTCGCTGGATCTTTGGCCGGATCCTGGGCGACGGCGCTGGAAGCAGCTAAGCCCAGAATCGAGATGAGCAAAATTTGGGAAATTCGATTAAACGCTACCCGGAACATGAGAGGGACTCCTGCCAGACAACCGTCGTCTGCCTATTTTAGGCCCTTAGTTGTGTGAAAGCAAGGTTAAGTCGTGCCCGGAGAACCGATTGAGCCCTTACCACTTCTGCTATGAAGCACGGGATGTCCCACCGAGTTGCCTGAGGGAAACAAAGTCGCGCCATGTGGTTGCGATGGGGTAACCACCCTGCGGCCGATGGCAGGGCCACGTGCTGCAGATCGCCTGTAGATTGCTTGAACGACGGGCTATAATGTTGAGTTCCGGGGGCGGCGGTAACACTCCCCACCGTAACGGGTCTCGGCACTCCTTCTGGTTCGATCCTAGGATTCGATCGGAACTTTCTTCGCAGCAGGATCGTAATAGAGAATGTGTGTCCGCTAGCCGGTCCGATGGGAGAGGAGTATTTGCCACTAGATAAACGTTTTGGTCGCTTATCTGGCGGGAAATTTAAGTCAATCCTCCGGCTGTGACGGGAGCTATGAAAGCCTGGAAAAAAATAGCAATTGGCGCCGTAATCTTAGCTGCAGTGGCAGGCATCATCGGTTTCACGGTTCGCCAGAGCAGTAAGAATGTCGTGACCGTTCAAACCGCGAAAGCGGCGCGTCAGGATCTGGCCACGGTGGTAAGCGCCTCCGGCGAAATCAAGCCGAAGACGTACGTCAACGTCGGTGCGAACGCCTTTGGGAAGATCACCCACCTGTTTGTGAAGGAGGGCGATCACGTGAAGAAGGGTCAATTGTTGGCGCAACTGGAAAACGTGCAGTCCTCGGCGGACGTCAACGCCAACGAAGCCTCGGTGCAGGCGGCGCAGACCGACGCACTGGCGGCGGAGGCCGGGTTGAAAACGTCACAGGCCGACTTGCTGCGCGCCCAGGCCGACTACGACCGCAACAAGCTGGATTGGGAACGCGCGCAAAGCCTCTATAAGGATGGGCTGATTTCGAAATCGGATTTCGACAGCCGCAAGAATGCATGGGCCACGGCCGATGCGGGCTTGAATCAGGCTCAGGCGCGAGTGGCGCAGGCGAAGGCCCAACAGGACTCCTCTGAGCGGCGCGTCACGCAGGCGAAAGCCACGCTGACCCACTACACGGACTTGCTGCAGAAGACCACGTATCCGGCGCCGTTCGATGGCGTGGTGACGAACCTTCCAGTACGTGAGGGAGAGACGGTCGTCATCGGCATTCAGAACGCGCAGGGCAGTACGTTGATGACGATCGCGGATATGTCAGTCATCACGGCCGAAGTCAAAGTCGATGAGACCGATATCGTGAATGTGCATCTGGGACAGCCCGCCGAGGTCACCATCGACGCCATGCCCAAGAAAATTTTTCATGGCACGGTGTCTCAGATTGGAGACAACGCAATTGTGCGCTCCACCGGCGTCTCGACTTCGCAGCAGGCTACCGCCAGTGAAGAAGCAAAAGATTTCAAAGTGGTCGTGACCGTGTCGGATGCTCCGCAAGATCTGCGGCCGGGCCTGTCGACGACCGCCAAGATTACGACCGCATCGCGGACCAGCGTGTTGGCGGTTCCGATCCAGGCCCTGACGTTGCGCACCAAGGAGCAGATGGACCAGCAGAATAATGCGCCGGGTTCGGTGCACGCTGCGACACCTGCGGCCAAGGAAGTTGCATCCAAGTCGAAGAAGGACGATGACCTGCAGGGAGTGTTCGTAATCCGCAGCAAGAAGGCGATCTTCGTCCCGGTTACGACCGGGGTTACCGGAACCACCGATATTGAAGTGCTCGACGGCCTGAAAGAAGGGGACGAAATCATCACTGGGAGTTACAAGGTTTTGCGCACTCTGAAGCCGGGAAGCAGCGTCAAAATCGACAATACAGCGCCAAAGAAAGAAGAAGAATCGTCATAACCTTAGCCGGGGTGAAACGTCCAAACGGGAAGCCGGTAGAGGTCTCAGAAATCGGAGCCGACAGCAGAAGTAACAGCCAAAGATCGGAGAGGTCAGTGGCACCGGACCAGGAGAAAAAAATGGCAACCGCAGAAGTCCTCAATATGCCGAATACCGCGACTCTGGCACCACCGGAATCGTGCATGATCGCGGCCGAAGATCTTTGGAAGACCTACGACATGGGCTCGGAGCAGCAGGTCCACGCCCTGCGCGGCGTCAACCTGCGCATTCAGCGCAACGAGTACGTCGCCATCATGGGGCCGTCGGGCTCGGGCAAGTCCACGCTCATGAACCTGATCGGCTGCCTCGACACACCGTCCCAGGGCAAGTACTGGCTGAACAGCCAGCTGGTCAGCGAACTCGACGACGACGAGCTGGCGCGGATTCGCAACAAAGAAATCGGATTCGTGTTCCAGACCTTCAACCTGCTGGCCCGTGCCACCGCGCTCCACAACGTCGAACTCCCGTTGATCTATGCCGGCATTCCGACCGAAGAGCGGATTGAGCGCGCCAAGGGCGCATTGAGCGCCGTGGGCATGGAATCGCGCATGCACCACAAACCCAACGAGCTCTCCGGCGGACAACGGCAGCGCGTAGCCATTGCGCGCGCGCTGGTGAACAAGCCATCGATCATCCTGGCGGACGAACCCACCGGAAACCTGGACTCACAGACCGGCATTGAAATCATGGCGCTGTTTGACCGGCTGCAGGCGGAGGGCAACACCATCATTCTGGTCACGCACGAAGGCGATATCGCCGAGTACGCCCACCGCGTGATTCACATCAAGGACGGTGTAATCGCCAGCGACGAGAGCAAGGGACCAGGGCAGCGCAGCTAGGCTTCTGTATCGAGAAAAGTACGCCCAGCCGAACGGCTGGGCGTTTTTGCTGTAGGGCCGCCATCCCGACGGCAACGACCGTTGTTACTCCTTGCTGGCTCCCATCGCGATTGCGCTTGATTGAACTTCCGCGAGCACCGGAGCGTCGGCCACCGCCACACGGTCTCGGCCTTCGTTTTTCGCCCGGTAGAGTGCGCCGTCCGCAGCCTCCAGCAGCGCCTTGGGCGCCGTGCCATGCTCGGGAAGCGCGCCGACACCGATGGAAACGGTGATCATACCTACCGACTGTCCCTGATGAAGCACGATCATTTCGCGCAGCTTGCTGCGAATGCGTTCGGCGCGGGCATGCGTCGCTTTAAGGTCAGCCATGGGCAGAATGACAACAAATTCCTCGCCACCGTAGCGGCAGACAATGTCTTCGGCTCGAACGCTTTTTACCAGAAACGCCGCGGTCTCGCGCAGCACTGTATCTCCGGCATCGTGTCCATAGGTGTCGTTGAACCTCTTGAAGTGATCCAGATCGAGCATGAGCACGCCCAGACCATGCTCGGCGCGCACGGCCCGGCGAGTCTCCCGCTCCATCATCTCTTCGAGGTAACGCCGGTTAAACAGGCTGGTCAATGGATCGCGAATCGACTGGCTGCGGAGCGCTTCGCGTAACCTCAGATTGGAAACCGACAGGCCGACTTGCTCGCCGAACGTGCCCGCGACCAGCATCTCTGAGTCCGGAGGCTCGGTTGCGCCGATGCATTGAAAGTGGAGAACACCGATGGCTTCTCCCTGCGATATCAGCGGCAGGCAGAAATACGAGTGGGAAACATCTCCCACGTGCTTACAGTTGGCGGTGTGATCGCCCGCCGTCACCCGATGCATGTGTCCGGTACGCAGTGCCCAGCAGTCGTGGGGGGCAAAGACAGACGCCGGGACGACGCAGTCCGACCACGACGCGGCGACTTCGAGCACATCGCGGGATGTATTGAACAGCAGCACCGCTCCGCGAAGTTCCGGAAAGATCTTCGGCGCCATGCCCGCGACCACGGAAAAAACATCCTGCAGATCGGCACAACTCTGGAGCAACTCCGCCAGCTTGGCCAGCCGCGTGGCGCGGTTCGAACGCTTGGTGAGTTCGCGCAGCATGAGTTCGTTCTGCCGGTTGAGTTCCTGCTGGGCCTGCGAGCGTTCGCGCATCTCGGTCTCGAGGCGCGTGTTGGCCTCCACCAACGCATCAGTATGCTGCTTGATCTGCTCCTCGAGCACTTGCTGCGTCCGCATCTGGTTGTCGATATCGGTGCCGGACCCAAACCATTTCACAATCTTTCCGACGGCATCCCGCATCGGAGTCGCCCGAATCAGGTACCAGCGATAGTCGCCGCTGGCCACGCGCACACGATATTCGATCTCAAAGACCGTTCCTGTGCGCAGGGAGTTCTCCCATTTTTGCAGTGCCACAGGCAGATCGTCCGGGTGAATAATCTGCTGCCACGACATTCCTTTAACCCGATCCGGACTTAGCCCCGTAAGTTCGGTCAAGCGCCGATTCGCGTAGTCCACGGTCCCCTCTGGGCTGGCAGTCCACACAATTTCCGGGATGGCTTCGGCCAGCGTCCGGAATCGGGCTTCGTCGTTGCGTGCGGCACTGATTCGCCTTGCCAAAGTCCTGGCCACATATCCGCCGATGATCGCCAGCGCGACGCAGATGCATGCCATTCCGTAAACGTAGCTTCCGTGGAGCATCATCGAGTCTGGCGTATCGGCCTCCTTGCCCATCCGCATACACAAACGCGGCACTCCCCGGTTTGCAGGAAGCACTGCAGGTAACATCGGCAAAGTGGTCTTGAAGTCTTATTAGAAGTCGATCATGAATCCCAACCAGGGCAGGTGAGATTCGCAGGATGGGCCGCAAGCAGGATGCGCCGCAAAAAGAAGAAACGCAGCCTGAGCTGCGCTTCTTTACAGAAGTGAAATTCCGTTACGGAGTCGTGGTCACCGTGTTGGCGTCCGCCGTATCCGATGGCGTTGCGTGACCGGCAACGAAAAAATTGTGATCGTACATGTTGCGGTACATGCGTCCGGCAATCTCGGCGGCCTTGGGGCCAAACGTCGGCCGTCCACCCTGCAGGAAGATCACGACGACGACACGGCCGATGCTGGTGTTGGCATACGAGGCAAACCAGCCGTAGCGCGTCCCTTCGTGCGAGCAGGTTCCGGTCTTGCCCAGAATCTCCTCCTCGTTGAAGTTGAGCCGCAGACTGCGCGCGGTGCCGTACTGCACGGCCCCCGCCATTCCGTCGGAAAGCTCGGGGATGATAGGAGCGATATCCAGCTGCCGCTTTACGCGCGGCTGGAAGCTCGCGACTTCGTCGGGACTCGTGGGATGCTGCAGGTAATAAAGTGTGCCGCCGTTGGCAATTGCGGAAACCATGGCGCCGAGCTGCAACGGTGTCATGGAAACGCCTTCGCCAAACGAACACATCTTGCCTACGCCGCCGAGCTTGGTGGGAATCGCCTCATCGGGATATTCACCCAGCTGTTCGCCGGCAATGTCGTATCCAGCGAGTTCGCCCAACCCGTATTCATGGGCGTAGTAGGCGACCTTCTCAAAACCGAGCTTGCGTCCGAGAGCCTCAAAGTAGGCATTATTCGATTTCGCCAGCGCCGTGGTCAGATTCATGCGGTAGTGCGCGCCGAGAGCGACCGGCGTTTCTTTCGAAACCAGGCCTTCGCTCAGAGCGGCCAGGGCCACGGAAAGTTTGATGGTCGAGCAGGGCTGCGCACCGCTCGACAATGCCAGCTTCTGATTGACCATGGCCAGAACGCGGCCGCTGGTCGGCTCGATCGCGACCACCGTGCCGTTCATGTTGCCGAGAGCATCAACCGCGGCCTGACGAACTACCGGGTCTTCGCCGGTAGTGACGTCTCCAGAGGTAATATCTTCGGCGAACGAACTCATGTGGAAGCGCTCATGATAGCGATGGCGCCGGGTCGAAACCGAAACCGGTTTGACCGTCGCCGAGCGGCTGCGCGCCAGGTGATGCATGCGGCGCCGCGTGCGCGCAGTCTCACTGACCTTCTGGGATTTGGATTTCGTGGGCGCGTGCGTGTTGATGTGTGCCGCCCAGCTCATGCCTGCCAGGGGCAGACACGCGCAAAAAGCTAGGACCAGACGAAGCAGGCTTCCCCTAAACATCTTGGTTGATTACTCTCCAGAAATCTATGTACTTCGATGCACGCAACGGGCCAGCGGGTGGTAACCCCTCCCCACGGTGCGACTGCGCTGATACTACGAGACTTACCATGTTCTGGCAATCTCAAAGTTTAGATCGGCAAAAACCGTCTTTCTGATCTAACTTACTCCGAAACAGCAATATACGCGGAGATTACGTGGGTTCCGCCCTTTCGGTAATGCGTTACCACGTTACTGGAAAGGTACTACCCTGTGTGAAAAGCTTTGCGTACCAACCGGCTCCACCACGGAGGCACAGAGCCACGGAGAAATCTTTGTCTTTTCTCCGTGCCTCCGTGACTCCGTGGTCATAGGACACGTTTTTCACATTACATCGTTGCGCTTGCGCAGGAACGCGGGGACATCGAGATCGTCCTGCTCGAAGTTCGTGCTCAGATTTGTGAGAACACTCGATCGCATCGAGTCGAGCGAGACCACCTCCGGGACGCGCTCGGAAGTTTGCGCCATGGCAATCGGAGTGGGGTCGTCCATAAAAGCACGATCTTCAAACCCACGATCCTCGCTCATGCCGTCGTTCATGATGGAGCTCGACATCTGCGACTCAGACATGATGTGCTTCGGCGGTTCGGGATCGCGCGGGCCGAGAGCATCGGGAAAATCCATGGCGTCGTCGTGCGCAGCCGAGAATGAAGGGCGCACTTCCTGATGCCGGTGGCGTGCGCTGGCCACTTCGCGGAATCCCGTGGCAATCACGGTGATCTTCACGGCGTCTTTCATCTTCTCGTCCATCACTGCGCCGAAAATAATATTGGCGTCTTCATGCGCGGCGCTCTGGATGATCGAACACGCCTGCTGCACTTCGGCCAGTTTGAGCGACGTAGATCCGGTGATATTGATGAGAATGCCGCGGGCGCCATCGATGGCTCCGGCTTCAAGCAGCGGCGAAGCGATCGCGCGCTGAGCGGCTTCGATCGTGCGCTTCGCTCCGGACGCCGAAGCCGTACCCATGACTGCGTAGCCCATGCCGGCCATGATGGTCTTCACATCGGCAAAGTCGCGGTTGATGATGCCGGGGATGGTGATGATGTCGGATATTCCCTGCACGCCCTGACGCAAAATGTCGTCGGCAATGCGGAACGATTCGAAAAAGCCCGCGTCTTCGGCGACCGCGAGCAGCTTTTCGTTCGGGATCACGATGGTGGTGTCGACCGATTCCATCAGCTCCGAGATGCCGCGCTCGGCCTGCTGCATGCGGCGCTTGCCTTCGAACGAGAACGGCTTGGTGACCACCGCAACCGTCAGCGCACCCATTTCACTGGCGAGCGAGGCGATGATGGGAGCGGCTCCCGTGCCGGTGCCTCCGCCAAGGCCCGTGGTGACGAATACCATGTCGGCGCCTTCGAGCGCTTCGATGATCTTGTCGGAGTCTTCGAGCGCAGCCTTGCGTCCAACTTCCGGATTCGCGCCAGCGCCGAGTCCGTTCGTCAGCTTCACTCCGAGCTGCAGTTTCACGGGCGCGTGCGACATGCGCAGCGCCTGCAGGTCGGTGTTGGCAACGATGAATTCAATGCCTTCCACTCCGGCATCGATCATGCGGTTGACCGCGTTGCCTCCGCCTCCGCCAACTCCGATGACTTTTATCTTGGCGTCGTTCCGGGCTTCCTCGTTGAAGCTGATGCGAATCTTGGAATCGTTGCTCATGTCGTCCACCTCGATTGAATTCCGTTCTCCTGCGCTCTTTTTCTCTGCGTTCTTAGCGGATCTTCTCCGCGTTCTCTGCGGTTAAAGTGTTGCAGTCGTCAGCGTAACGAGAGCCTTTAACCGCGGAGGCCGCAGAGAACATCCGCTGAGAACGCTGAGAAATCTCCATTCCTCCCGCGTTCCTTCATTCACTTGCACTTCTCTTATGCTCCCTTGCCCACCAACAACGCTTTCAACCTCGTCCCCCAGCGGTCTTCCTGCAGGCCGCGGGCGATACGGGCGCGGTGTCCGTAGTTGACCATGCCCAGCACGGTGGCAAACTCGGGCTCCGACAACGTCGACGGCATCTTGGCCAACGGCGCCGGCCAGGACAGCCGGACCGAGCGCCGTAACACCGACTCCGCCACGTCGAAGATTCCCGGCAGGCGTGAAGCTCCTCCGGTCAACACGACTCCGGCGATGCAGACTTCAAACATGCCGCTCTGGCGCAACGCGTCACGCATCATCTCGAAAAGTTCGCGGGCACGCGGTTCGAGAATTTCCGCGACGAGCCGCTGCGGCATCAGGCGCGACGGACGATCCCCCACCGAAGGCACCTCCACTTCGTTGCCTTCCGGAATCAGCGTGACGATCGCGTTGCCGTAGACCTTCTTGATCTTTTCCGCTTCCGCGAGCGGCGTGCACAGGCCCACGGACAGATCGCTGGTGAAGTGATCTCCGCCGACGGGAATGACTCCGGTCCATGCCACCGCACCTTGCTGAAAGACGATGAGTTCGCTGGAACCCGCGCCGATGTCCGCGAGACACACGCCGAGTTCGCGCTCGTCGTTGCGCAGCACGGAATCGGCCGCCGCCAGCGGCTCAAACACGGTGTCGTCAACGTGCACTCCGGCTCGGTTGACCGCGGTGATGACATTCTGGGTGGCGCTGGTTGCAGCCGTCACCATGTGGACGCGCACTTCCAGCCGCGCGGCCATCATGCCGAGCGGATCATGCACGCCAGATTGATCGTCGAGAATGAACTCCTGCGGCAACAGATGCAGAATCTCGCGGTCAGCGGGCAGCGGAATAGCGCGCGCGCGTTCGACGGCCTGCTTGATCTCGTCGCGCCCGATTTCCCGTGGACGCGTGCCCAGGCTGATGCCTCCATGACTGTTGACGCCGCGCACGTGCGCGCCACCGATGCCGACAATCGCGTGCTCGACCGGAGCGCCCGCGATGTCTTCGGCAGATTCGACTGCCTTCTGAATCGCCGCCACCGCTTTGTCGAGTTCTACGATGACACCTTTGCGCGAGCCCCGCGACTCGGCTGCACCGTGACCGCGATAGCGCAGCCCGGCGTCTGTCAGCTCCGCCATCAGCGCACAGGTCTTGGCGCTGCCAACATCGATTGCCGTGAGAAAACTTCCCTGCTGGTTCCCCATATTTATGAATACCGTTTTATGAATTCCGTCACATCAATTAGTTGCGCCCTGTGCTCCCCGGCTGTTTCACAACTGCCGCGCTCGGCTTCGGAGTCGTATTCGCGGCCACCGGCGCCGATTGCACCGGCTTTGGCCCCACCGTCTTTGCAGGCGCAGCATGCGCCGGCCCGGCGCTCGCTTTTGCCGTTGCAGGATGCTTCGCGGTGTCCTTCCTCGGAGGTGTTTTCTTCGCTACCGTCTTCTTTGGTCGGGCATGCGCAGTTGGCCTCTTCGCAGCCGCCGCCTTCGGGTCCAGCTTCTTCTCCGTCAGCTCAAACGCCGGCTTCGGAATCGAACGATCATGCGGATTGATCTTGGTGATCAACGCCGCCGGCTTCACGCCGGCCGCCACCGCCGCGCGCGCCGCTGCCGCCGTCAGCGCCGCCGGCTTCGGTCTCCCTTCCATGTCAGGATTCACGATCACCTGATTGTCGTAGCGCAGATTCACCGACTCGAGTTTCTGGAACTGCTGCCGCCACTCCTGCACGTGGCTGATGTAGGTTTTGTAGCGCTTCAGATAGTCTGACGACCCGAGTTCCACCAGCACGTCGCCCGCGGGATCATTCACCCGCACTTTCAGATTCTCGAGATCCGAGAGATCAACTTCACTCAGGTCCTGTGAGTAGCGCGCCCCTCCCGAGTCGAGTTCCTGTACCAGTCCGTTGTAGGCCCGCATGCGCGGCACGCGTGTCGAGAGCGGTTCGCCGGGATACATCCCGAGAATCACGGGGAAGGAATACTTGTGCTTCTGCGGCAACTCCATGAGCGTGCCACCAGCATCGATCAGGAAAATGCGCGGGCCCACACGAGCGAACGCCACCGGAGTCCGTTCGTGGATTTCGATCTTCAGCCGGTTGGGCACGAAGCGCATCACGCTGGCCGACTCCACCCACGGAATCTGTTCGAGTTGCGACTTCTGCTGGGTGAGCGGCACGAAGAAGATGTTGCGGCCGATGTCGGCGCCCATCACTTCCATGATTTGCGCCTTGGTCACGTTCTCGATGCCCGCGACCTCGATGTTGTCGCTCGACTCAATGCGGAAGCGCCACGAATGTTCGCCGTAGTTGTACAGGGTGGCCGCGGCAACGGTCGCAGCGCCGAGAATTACGGCGGCGACCGAAGCCCAGATTAGGCGGCTGGCGGTTTTCCTGGGGAGCGAACTGCGGCGGGCTGGGACACGCTTTTGCCCGCGCAGAAAAGGCGATTCCTCGGCAACGTCCAGGTCGACCAGGCGCGCGTCATCCAGTTCCTCGCGCGCAGGTTCTGCGCTGGAATTCCCGGCGTGAGACGGGTACAACTCCTCCTGCAAGATGGTGGGACTCTTCCTCGCCATCAGTTCAGGTCAGTTGTCGTCAGGAATCGCTGAGCCTTTTCACTATAGCCGAATTCTCGAAATGAGAAGGATCAAAAATCGTCCGTTTTGCACAGCCAGGAACCGGGTTGGGTACCAATGCTCGCGCGCTCATCAGCTCACGCAGCGACAGCCGCCTCGGCTGTCCGGCCATGGCGAAGCCCGGCCACCCCCGTAAACGTATTTCGCGCGCAATTAAAAAACGGACGCGGCTTGTTTTCCGCGCCCGTGCTTCCAGGAGGATAA
The DNA here is from genome assembly GCA_035632675.1 of Candidatus Dormiibacterota bacterium. Classification (GTDB taxonomy): domain Bacteria; phylum Acidobacteriota; class Terriglobia; order Terriglobales; family Acidobacteriaceae; genus Sulfotelmatobacter. Next base: position 103,024 of record DASQGJ010000050.1, on the reverse strand, counting down.
GAACTATCTTTGCGCTAGACCGGACCCGGTCCCGAGTACTCGACATGGACAACCGGAACCGACGGAATCGTGACTCGCGGCACGCGGGGAACATTCACGCGCACCCGGGGACACACATTGACGTTCGGCACCCGAACCACCACGGGATTGATGTTGACTGCGGGAATGCGAACCCGGACGAGTTGGGCTTCCATCCGCGCCCGGTTCGCCTCAAGCCTTGCCAGTTGCGCCTCTTGCCGCGCCGTCATCGCCTCGAAGCGGTCAAACTCGGAGTGCGCCCCCGTCATCGACGTTTGAATCTTTACCAGAGCGGTCCTCAGCTGGCACTGCGACGGAAGGGTTTCACTATCGCTGCTCATCGACTGCTCGGCAGTCAGAAACCTGTCGGCGCGTCCGGTGGCCAGGGCCAGCACGGCGCTGGTGCGGTATTCGACCCGGTCCGCGATCCGGTGGGCCCACTGCATGCCCCCATTCTGATAGCTCGAATTCAGTCCGGCTGCAAGCACCCCAGCGGCCAGCCATCCCAATGCTTGTGTTTTCATTGCCTTAACCCCTTATGCCAAATAGACGAAGGGCGTTGGAATCCGTTAGCAAGGGAAGATACGGATGGGGCGGCAGGAAAGTTCCCGGAGGAAGCAGGATGGTGGGATCTTCCTAGCGGCGTGCCCATGTGGAGCGTAGTGGAGATATTACGCCAACTAACCCGATAGCTTCCGCTTTGCCGACGAACCACGAACTGGCCTAAGATTGCTGCGTCGGAACGCCAGGCAGAACGATCATGAAAATCGGCGTTTACGTATATGGCATCGCAGCCGTCGCCTATGGCATCACGGACCTCGTCTGGGGTGAGTTCGATCCCTCCGATCAGCCCCTTCAGGCTTGGGGCGACCACATTCCCGGTGCCAGGATCTTTGCGTACATTGCCGCCATCTGGCTCGTGGTCGCGGGCGCAGCCCTGTTGTGGCGCTGGAGCAGGCGCTCAAGCGCGACATCGCTGACCATCCTGTACGGCATCTTTGTGCTGTTTCCTTTGCCACGCCTCTACTGGGGGCCCCACGTCCTCGGACATCGAGCCTATGTCTACTTCGGTGTTCTCGGGGATGTCTGCCAGGAAATCATCCTTTTCGTCGCGGCAGTGATTGTCTGGAAAGCACTGTCAGGACTAGATTCACTTTCGCAGCGAGCAGCCAGGCTCGTTCGTTGGACGTTCGGGCTTTGCTCTATCGATTTCGGCCTGGCGCACCTGACCGCCGTCTGGACGGTGGTTCCAATGATTCCCAAATGGATGCCGTTCGGTGCAACCTTCTGGGCGGTGCTCACCGGAATCGCATTCGTTCTTGCGGGCCTGGGCATCATAACGGGGGTGCTCGACGTTCTCGCCGCCAGACTCCTTGGGCTGATGCTGCTCGTCTTTAGTGCCCTGGCATTGGCACCTTTGATATTTTCTTCTCCCCGCGAGCATGCGTCCTGGGGCGCCAACGCGTACAACCTGACAGCGATAGGCGCTGCGTGGATCGTCGCAGAGTGGCTCGCCGCCCGGCAACGACTAGTCCCGAATAATCAGCCGAGCTCGCAGCAAGCGAAGCCGTCGCTAGCGTAGAACGCGATTGGCAGAAAGCCCGCAGTATTGCGGCTCACCAGAATTTTATTGAGCCCACGTTTTACTTCGGCACAATCGGTGAGGCTCTCCTCATTCGCTCTTCGTGGACCGTAACTCCTTCAAATGCTCCTGCCACACGGCGGCCGACATGTGGGTCCCATGCCCATGCGTCTGCTTGACACCGTTATCAGCACGAACTTGCCATGCTTCACGCCCTTGATCTCGCGCTCGGCGATTCCCCAACGTCGCCGGGTTGATGAAATCGTCGGTGGAGTTCACGAACATGACGGGCACCTTGATCGTCTCCCAGATTCGCCGACGGATCGCAGTTGCGCAAGGCATTCACTGCGAAGTTTCGGTGAACGTAACCGTGGGATGCCCGAGGCCGTACGGACCTTCGGCGGTGACCGTAACGGCCTCCGCCGCGGAAGGCAGCGTTAGCGTCACTGAAGCGACACCCGAGCTATTGGTAGTCGCGATCACCTTCGAGCCGCTGGTCGTGCCGTTCGACACGGTGCCGGCATTGGTGCTGAACAGTATGCTGGCGCCGCTGGCCGGATTCGCGCCACCGGAGCTGCCCGGAGCAAGACTCACCGCCAGCGCCAGCGGCAACGTTGTTCCGTGCATGCCGGTTTGGTGATTGCCGCCTGTGGCCGTCAGGCCTGCCGCGGGATTGCCGACGATAATCCAGCCACCCTCAGTCAGGCTGCCGCTGCTCTCGGTCACAGTAAAGTGGCAGAAGCCCTGCGTGTTGCCCGCGTTCACCGTAAGCTGGGCCGGTTGGGAGGCAGTGATCGTGGGATTTGTCAGCACAATGCTGCCGGAACAAGCGGCCGCTCCTTCAAAGGCATCGAACACCGCCGACGACAGCGTGACATTGCCGTTGCCGGTCGCTTCCAAAGTGACAGTTCCGCCAGCCGGGACCATGATTGTGTCGGGGTTGAGGCTAAAGCCAGGGCCAGCTGACGGGATGCTGCCGCTGACCGCGAGCAACGTGATGCTGTACGGCGGGAAGTACTGGACGGCCGACCAGGGTTGCTGAGCGGAACCGGTGATGACAGTCGGGGACGGCGAGGCCAGTGTATAGCTCTGGTATGTAGTGGGGTTGAAATTCTTGAGCGTGAACTGCACTTGCGCCGAGTTCTGGGGATCTTTGTTGATCACCATGATATTCGGTTGGTTCACGCTGAATCCCCCCAGGGCCGCGTAGCTGCTAAACAGATTTGGATCACCATTGTGGGTATCAGAGACCGCAATGAATCCAAATGCGTCGTCCAGGCCATCGTAGTCTGTGTAAAGCTTGAGGGCCCAGTAGTTCGGGTTCGCGGGATTGGGCGCGTTCCATCGGGATGCAACGTATATATTCTCGCGGCCCATGATGCCGTAGGCATCGGCGTCAGCCAGCGCCGTGGAGAAATCCGATTCGCCGGCGAAAGCCGCGCCCCACTCTGTAATGGCCAGCGGAGTTCCGGGATAAATCGTGTTGGCGAGGGCGCGCATGCGCGGAATGCGGAAGGGAATGGTCTTGTTGGGCTGGATGCTGGTCGCACTCTGCTGGTTGATCGTGGTGGAAGGACTTACAAACGTCGGGTCCCAGTAGTCGCGGAAAATGCTGCCCGCCAGCGCCTGCAGTTGCGCTTTGGGCAGGGGATTGCCTTTGCTGTCGGTAGTCGTTGCGTCCGGGAATGCGTGGATGTCGAACACGTCGAGCGAGCGCGCCCCGGAAATCTGGTCCTGCCAATAAATCTGGTTCAGCCACCAGGGCAGGAAATCCTCACCCGCGTGCGCGGCTTTGTCGTTGCTATTCGCGCCGTTCCAATACAACCACCAGCAACAACTGACAGGTCCCAGCCGCACGGCTTGCGGGTCCCAGCCTTTCAGTTTGTTCGCCTCCGTCAGATAAACACTGGCCAGTTCGTCGTACCCGGAAGGGTTGGGATGAATATCGCGATGCGTGACTCCCCACATGTCCATCTCGTTGTCCATCTCATAGAAATGCGGGAAGAACGAGTTCCCGGCAAAGGCAGCCGCCAGCGCGGTCGCCCAATCGCTGCGGTACACGCAGCTTGTTCCGGAAGGGCAGGTCTGGGAGTGGTCATCCAGCAGGGGGACATAGGCGTCGTTGATGTCAGTCGAACTCGCCGCCAGGTATGCCGGCAGTGTATTGCAATTGGAGGTCAACGCTACGCCATCTCCGGCGTCGGAGTTGTGGGGATCGGTATGACACTGCGCACCATCTCTGGCGACCGAAAAGCTCCAGTGCCCGTTTCCGTTGCTCGCTGGGCCTTGCGCGGCCCAGGGCAGCATGGGCATCGTCATCACCGGAGCCGTTTGCGCGGTGTCAGCGTCCTTGATGAACTGTACAGAGTCGCTCTCGGCGCAGGGACTATTGGTCGGCAGGCCTCCCACTCCGCAAAACGTAAGATCTTCAAAGAAGTTATCGCTGGCCGCATTGGATGTGCCCAGTTGCCAGTTATAGGTTGAGCTGGCATTTCCGCCCCATCGCACAGCGGTCAGGTCAACATTGAGGGCGGTGGATTGGGCATTGACTGGCGTGGCCAGCTTTTCGGGAAAAGCGCCACCGTAGACGTAACGGCTCAGAGAATGTTGGTTGGCGAGCACATCAACCGTCACCGCGATGCTCGTGCTCGGTCCCGCAGCCGTTGCGGACGCCGGATTGGACGGGTTGCTTACACCCCAACTGCCATCGGCTACGACCTCGTAATAATAGGTCGTGCCGTTCGGTATGCCGGCGTCGGTATAAGACGTCGTGGTGATCGGAGGTTCAAACGAACTGATGTCGATGTAGGTGAAAGGGCCGCCGCTCGTCGCCGAGCGCAAGACTGCGTAGCTAGTCGCTCCCGCATAGGCGTTCCAGTTCAACGTTATCTGGGCGTTACCCCCGGTTGCCGTCAGCCCAGTGACCGGGTCTGTGATGTTCTTTCCGCCGCCTCCCCCTTTCCCTCCCAAGGCCCCGCACGACGACCCAAGGCACAAACCGGCGCTCAACCCAAAACAGAGAAGCCCCCTGCGGAATTGACTTTTCATACGCGCACTTCTTTGCGGTGGCCCAAAACGCAAGCTCAACTTCGCGGTTGGCCGATGCTGGCAAGATATCGAAGCCACGTCAGGGGGCTCGTGGCTGAGATGATATGAGTTGGGCATGAAAAAAGAACCGCTCACCCGTTGAAGGCAACAGCACACAAGTGATTGGCTCCGACCGTCACCTCTTACGCTTCGGCAGTTTCAGGATCATGATTTCAGCCAGCGTCGCGCATGCGTCCGCCTTTATCATTCCCTTTTGCATGACGTTGCCCATCAGGCCTCCCCACATGTGTTCATCCGTGGCCTGATCATGCCACAAGAGGGTGCCTTGGTCACGGTCATACAAATACATCGATAGGGTGGCGCGGCCCAAACCCTTGATGGCATCTTGCCTGGATCCAAGCTCATCGATGGTGATGAACATCATCCAGCGCTCCGGTGATGGCACTTCCTTTCCCTTATGATCGAGATACTTCCGGTTGGCAATGTCTTGCAGCCATTCTTTGGTGGGGTTGGCCAGCATCTCTGCGGATGGATTGGGCTGCGTTACATAAAGCCGGGTGTTCTCCCTGACTTTTCCCTTCCTGCTGTAGCCTCTTTTGTTCAGCGATCCTAAGGCACCGAGAGCGCCGTTTCCCTGGCCGCTCGCCGCGGCTCCTATACATTCCTTGTTGTTTGCTTCGTCTTTATTCAGGTCGACGACGAATAGACTGACCCAGTCAACGAGCGCCGGATTGAAGTCCGGAGAGGCAAACAGTGGCTCGCGAGATCGGGCTTGGCAGAAGGTGGCTGAAACGATCAACAAGCATGCGGGCAACAGGGTCCACTTTTTCATCGCAATGCCCCTTGTCGGAAGTCTCCAGGATGGGCTAGCTGTGATTCGGTCGATGCTGGCAAGAGATTGAAGTCACGTCAATGGGTGCGGCGCAGAGATGATATGAATTTCGTATGAAATCGGCTGATCTCGCTGGGCAGGGATGCTCCGTTCCGCTCGAACTTACGGAACCAGCTTTCCGACCGGGACGAACTCGGATTTACATCCCACCAGGCAGCGGACTTTTTGGAATGCCGCCTGCTCCTCCGCACTGAGGGTATGCGCATCTTTGCCGGTTTGATAGAACTTCTCGTGGGCGCTGCGAAATTCGTCGCCCCCCGCAAAGGCCGCAATCAGACGAAAGTTCTTGTCGAATTCGTACCAGACGCGACAGCCTGGCGGGGTAATGCATTCCAGCACCGTGAATCGAACGATGCTCTGCTCGACGGTCAGTTCGATGGCGATATTGAACTGGAACAGCGCCCGGTTCAAGTCGCTCCGCACAAACAGCAAGCGCAACCGCTCCTGAGCAACCCCGAAGCCGTGGATTTGAAACTCCGGCCGCGTTTCAGTGGAAGCACCAAACACCCGGTCCGAATCGAGCACCACCAATGTCGCCTGATGATCGTACTCGCTCACGCCTGCGGCGATGATCTCCTCCCTACCATCGCCATCCAGGTCGGCCAATACCATGGAATTTATGCCTCCCGAATGCCAGTACTCGGAGATTAACTTCCCATTGGCATCGAGCAGCGCGATCTGGCTGGGCCACCAGGGATCATGCTGACTCAAGGCGACGATTCGTGGCGGCGTCTTTGCCGTGGCTCTGAGCACACCAAGGGCATGCGTCCTGTATGTTGCGGGGCTGCCTGCGAGCTCCGGCAGCTCTCTCCCGGGAGTCCAACGCCATTTTTCTTGGCCTCTATCGGAGTAGCAGATCAGAGTCGTCGAGTGCGGCTGCGAGAGCGCGGGAGAATAAACGAAGAGAACGCTGGTATGGCCTTTTCCTTCCAGGTCCCCGATCCAGATCAGGCCTTGCGGGTAATACCAGTCGGTCGAGAATGCGTAGGGGAAACTCTTGCTCCACAATTCCTTTCCGTCTGCATCCATGATCCGAAGCGTCGAACCGTCCAGCCGCCCGAACTTCGGCGGATTGTGAACCGCCAGCACTCGGATGGAAATGTAGGCGGCAATAGCGACGGCGACGGCGGCGCACAGCGCAGCGAATGCGGTGGCCTTCTTTCGCCCGCCGCGATCTGCTGGCGGACGATCCACTTGCGAGCCGGACGGATGGTCTCTGGCCGCGCCATCCTCGGCAGCTGTGCGAGGTTGCGCGACAATCCATGGCCGATCGTGCGTCCCACTCACGCCCGCCGCGCGATTGGGAAGGCTAATCGTAATGGGGTCGTTCGAGCCTTCACTGTCGTAATAAGTCTTCAGCGCATGACGCAGCCGGTTCATCTCGGTCGCCACATCTGCCGAACGCTTCGTCTTGATCTCGTCCGGCCATAGTTCCCTGATCACGAGCTCAGGGCTCAACGCGCCCTGCGAATCTATGTTTTTCGACAGGATTCCCAGCAGCTTCCGAAGTTGCGCCTTTCCGGCGAATGTCTGGCTGCGGAGGATTCGGTCAATCTGGTCGCCTATGGCACACACTTCCACGGATTCAGCGACCCTCCGATGCGGCGGCGGCACCCCGCTTGGGGATGAAATTGCCACGACTGAATTTGCCCCGAATCATAGCACGCAGTTGGTCGGGTTAGACCCTTGATAGGAGTGGAGACACGGGACGGGCAGAAAAAAACTAGCACGGCTTCCGATATTTTATTCGTGCTTCTTCGCCAGCAGTTCCTGCAAATACTGCTGCCAAATCGCGGCCCAGGTATGCGTCCCGTGACCATGCGTCTGCTCTGACACTGGAATCAGCACAAACTTCCCATTCTTGAGACGCTTGATTTCACGCTCGGCAATACCTAACTCCGGCGGGTTGATGAAATCATCCGCGGAGTTCACGAACATCACGGGCGCTTTGATCGTCTCCAGCTTCACCGACGGATCGTAGTTGCGCGAGGCATTCACCGCGTAGAGGAAATCATTGGCGTCGAGCGTCGCAGTGATGCGCTTCATGGAATCGTCGAGATACTTGTCGGCGGCATCGCGCGTGGCAAAATTCTTCTGCATCAGCAGCGGCACGCTGCCAGCGATCAGCAGAAAATCCGCGCCGATCTGGAGCGCCGCGCGCGGCTCCGTCGTGTAGTCGCCATTTTTCCAGTCCGGATCCTGGCGGATGCCCTCGATCACCATCTCGCGCCACAGGCGGTTGCGTCCGGCGATCTGCACGGGCAGGCAGGCCAGCGGCATCAGCGCGTCCATGAAGTCGGGATAGGTTTCGCCCCAGACCCAGGAGTGCATGCACCCCATCGAAGTGCCCAGAATCAGGCGCAGATGGTTGACGCCGAGCCCCTTCTCGATCAGCTCGTGCTGCGCCGCCACCATGTCGTCGTAGTCGTATTGAGGAAAGTGCGCGTGCATCCCGTCGCTCGGCTTGCTGGATTTTCCGTGACCGATGTTGTCGGGAAGAATGATGAAGTGGCGCGTCACGTCGAGCAGTTGGCCGGGGCCGAAGAGCACGTCGGCAAATTGCGGCGCGAGGAATTGGCGTCCGGAGCCGCCCGTGCCGTGCAGGATCAGGACAGCATTCGTCACTTTGCCGCTCACGTCATGCTCGGGTTTGCCGAGGGTGGTGTAGTGCAGGCGGAGTTCGGGGAGTGTCTCGCCCGACTTGAAGTGGAAGCCCGGGCTGACGTAGTCGCCTTCGGTGGCAGTGGGCTTTGCGAGAGACGGTGACGCCTGGCCGAAGCACATCCCGGCCAGCATCAATACGAGAGTGAGGGAGCGGAAGAGACGTGGTAATTTCATGAACAACAGTCTAGTTCAGAAATCGGGCATCATTCTCGACCGCAGCAATGCTTCGGCGACTGTCTACTCCGCGCGCAGAGTTTCGACCGGATTCACGGTAGCGGCGCGGCGGGCCGGAAGATAGCTGGAGAGCGCCGCAGTTGCGATGAGGACGACCGTGACCACGCCGTAAGTGACTAGATCAACAGGCTTGACTCCAAACAGCAATGACGACATCAGGCGCATCACCGCCAATGCCGCACCAAGGCCCAACGTAACTCCAACCACGGTGAGTCCCAAGGCATGGCGCACGAACATTCCGACAAGTTCTCCCCGGCGAGCGCCGAGTGCCATACGCACCCCGACTTCACGCCTGCGCTGTGAGACCGAGTAAGCGACGACTCCGTACAAGCCAACAATTCCGAGTAGCAGGGCCATGCTCCCTGCCAGGGCGAGCATTACTAGCGTGAACGAAGTGCGCGCCATCGATTTACGGTAGTAGTAATCGAGTGTGTGAATTTCCGCCAAGGGGAGATTGGCATCGACCGACCACACGGCGCGGCGGACGTCGCTCATCAGGCTTTGCGAACCTGCCCGTTTTGAACGCAGAGCAAAGGCTATCTCACGCCTCACCTCGACCGGGTTTCCATCGAAATGGACGAGCAACAGCGGCCAATAGACAATGGAGGGAGCTTTCTGGTCTACACCGTTATGGCGAACATCGCCGACGACGCCGACGATTTCTCGCCAATCATCTGTAGTTCCGTTACGAATCTGTTTGCCGAGTGCATTGGAAGGATCGTGCCAGTACTCGCGAGCCAAGTTCTCGGAAACGATTGCGACTGACCGCTTGTCATAGGCATCAGGCCACGTCAGATCACGGCCGACAATCAGGGGCGTGCCGACGGTTTTGAAGTATCCGGGTGAAACGAATTTGAACTGACGGAGTGGCGGGACACCGCCTTCGGAATCGGAGCGATCCTTGGCATAAATCGGATCGATATAACCACTATCATCCATGGGGATGCTGGTGGAGATCCCCGCCACGGTCACTCCGGGAACGGCCGCCAAATTCCGCAGCACAGCTTCCTCAGTATGGATGACCCGCTCGGGATCAGGAATTTGGGCGTCGGGGATCATCACGCGGAACGTCTGAACTTCAGCCGGATCAGAGAAACCAGGCTCAACGTGGGTCATGGCGCGGAAGCTGCGGATCATGAGTCCGGAGGCGATCATCAGAACGAGGGCCAGCGACACCTGGACAACGACCAGACTGTTGCGAGCCCGGTGCCGTTCGCGGCTTGCGCTGAGAGATCGTCCGCCCTCGCGCAGCCCCGTTCCAAGACGTGTGCCCGGGAACTTCAGAACCGGAATGCAACCGAACAGCAGGCCCGCGGCCGCAGAGACGATGAATGTGAAGAGCAACACTGGACCGTCCAGGCCAATCTCGTTCAGGCGAGGAAGACTAGCGGGCGCTATCGCGAGGAGGACGCGCAGCGCCAGTCCTGCGAACGCTACCCCGAGCCCACCTCCGAGCAATCCAAGGATCAGGCTTTCGAACAGCATCTCGCCCGCGAGGCGACGCGGGCTGGCACCCAGCGCAGCACGAACTGCCAACTCCTGCTGACGGCACTCGGTCCTGACGAGCAGCAGGTTGGCAACATTGGCACAGGCGATCAGCAGCACCATCCCGAGACCGCCCATCAGCACCCACAAAGTGCTGGAGATATCTCCCACGACATCCTGTTTCAGGAAACGCAGGTTGGGGCCGAAATGCGCCTGCTCAAACAAAGCGAGGCTGAAACCTGGAGGAGGGCCAAAGTTCTCCAGGACGAGGGGAAGCACGCGCGCGACATCGGCAGCACTCTCAGGCAGTGTTACGCCGGGTTTAAGCCTGGCTACTGCATGGTAGCTGTAGTTCCCTAAGAACGTCTTCGCCCGATCGAACTTGAAGGGGAGGATCACAGCCGGGTCCGGCTCGTCGAGGAAGCGAAAATCATGGGGTAGTACACCAATGATTTCCTCTGGCTTGCCATCCACCTTGATGCTTCTTCCGATGGCGGATCGATCCCCACCGAATTTTCGCTGCCAATATCCATAGCCGAGAATCACGACGTCCTGGCCGCCCGCAGAGTCGTCCTCGCGGGTGAACCCGCGGCCAAGCACCGGCCGAACGCGAAGAATCGGGAGAAGGCCATCGGTCATGTTCAGCGCTTGCACCCGTTCCGGTTCGGCCACACCGGTGACGTTTGCGGAATACGAGTCATAAAGACCGACATCCTCGAGAACTCGGCACTGTTCGCGCAATATGAAGTAGGTCGAGGGCGATAGTGGCACCTCGTACAGGTTCATACCGGACGCAGTGAGGCGCATGGCCACCAAGCTTTCCGAGTGCCGAAACGGCAAGGGCTTGAGCAGGATGCCTTCGATTACGCTGAAAATTGCGGTATTTGCACCCACCCCAATTGCGAGCGTTATGAGGGTAACCGCTGTGAACAGAGGTGTATGAATGAGCCGCCGGATTACTTGTCGAAGCTGAGCGATGAAGGGGCCCATGGACTAGCCTCCTGTTCACGATAGAGGGCCGGAGCCGGAACAGTTGGGAGACGATATCACGGGAAGGCCGCGATTGCCCGTAAATGTGAGAGTCAGGATCGTCCGCGGTGGGCGACAAGGCGTCCGTCGCTACACAGTCACTGACTCTTGCTCCTCAACTTTTCCAGAATCATGGGCCCCAGCTGCGAGACGCTACCCGCGCCGAGTGTCAGGATCATGTCGCCTTCCTGCGCCGCACCGACGGCCGCGTTGACGGCATCGGCAAACGACGGCGCATGCTCGACCTTCTTCCCGCTCTCGCGAATCCGTCGCGCGAGCGCTTCTCCTGTGATCCCCTCGATTGGCCTCTCACTCGCCGCATAGATGTCGAGCACGACCAGCGAATCCGCATCGCCGAACGCGGTGGTGAACTCTTCCAGCAGATCGCGCGTGCGGGTATAGCGGTGCGGCTGGAAGATGACATGAATCTTTCCGAAGCCGCACTGCCTCGCCGCCGACAGCGTCGCTTTGATTTCGGTGGGATGGTGCCCGTAATCGTCGATCACGCTGACGCCGGCGGCGCGCCCACGCAACTGGAAGCGGCGGTCAACGCCGCGGAACTGGTCGAGCGCGGTGCGGATCGCATCGACACTGACGTCAAGGCCGATGCCGACAGCAATCGCCGCGGTCGCGTTCAGCACATTGTGGACGCCAGGCACGTGCAACGTGAATTCGCCGAGACCCTGCTTGCGATAGTTCACATGGAATCTGTTCAGGGGCGGGTGCCCCATTTCTCGCGCGTCGTTGGCACGAGAAGTGGGAATTTTGATCCAGAAATCCGACCCGCGCTTAGTCCCGTAAGTCACCGTGCGCCGCTGCACATCCGTCAACAACCGCCGCAGCATCGGATCGTCATTGCAGGCCACGATCATCCCGTAGAACGGCACGCGATCCATGAACTCGAGAAACGTTTTCTTCACGTCGCGCATGTTGCGGTAAGTATCCATGTGCTCGCGGTCGATGTTGGTGACGACCGAGAGAATCGGGGACAGCTTGAGAAACGACCGGTCGCTTTCATCGGCCTCGGCCACAAGATACTGCGACTTGCCGAGGCGCGCGTTCGATCCCATGGCGTCAACGCGTCCGCCGACAACGACCGTAGGATCGAGGCCTCCCGCCGCCAGGACGGCCGCGACCATGGAAGTCGTAGTCGTCTTGCCGTGCATACCCGCGATGGCGATGCCGTATTTCAGCCGCATCAATTCCGCCAGCATCTCCGCGCGCTGAATCACCGGGATGTGCAACTTGTGCGCCTCGGTGACCTCAGGATTTTCGGCGGCGATCGCCGAGCTGGTCACCACAACTTCGGCGCCTGCGATGTTCTCGGCGCGGTGGCCCTCGAACGTGGCAGCGCCCAGGCTCGCCAGCCGTTGCGTGACCGCGGAACTCTTCAGATCAGACCCGGAAACTTTGTAGCCGAGGTTCAGCAGCACCTCGGCAATCCCGCTCATGCCGATGCCGCCGATGCCCACGAAATGAATGCGTTGAATTTTTGCGAACATAAGTCAATTTCTTGCCGCGGATTTACGCAAATCGACGCGGATAGATCAACAAGAAAGAAAAAGAATTATCCGCGAAGATCCGTGTAAATCCGTGGCTAATTTTCTTCCACGCCAGCCACCCGCGCCGCCATGGCCGCAATGTCGCGCGCGGCGTTCGGATGCGCCAGTTCCCGCGCGGCCTGGCTCATCTGCTGCAGCCGCCGGGAATCCTGCAACAACGTCGCAATCGTCTCCGCCAGCCAGACTCCCTCCAGCTTCGACTCTTCGACTACGACGGCGGCGCCGTGCTTGGCCAACGCTTCCGCATTCACCCGCTGGTGATCGTCGGCCGCGCGCGGAAACGGGACAAAGACCGCCGGCTTCCCTGCCGCCGCAATTTCCGCGACAGTGCTCGCGCCCGACCGGCACACGACCAGATCGGCGCGCGCGAACGCTGCCGGCATGTCATCAATGAACTTGAAAACCTCGGCGGCGTCGCCCAAAGGCTGATACGCCGCCAGCGCGTCATTATAGTCACGCTCGCCCGTCTGGTGGATGATGCGAATCCCCGGCGCCTCCCGCTGCAACACCGGCAGGCAGCGAATCATCGCTTCGTTGATGGCGTGTGCGCCCTGACTTCCGCCGAATACGAGGACGGTGGGCGTCCCGCCGCGCTTGGGCGCGATCTCGAAAAAAGCCTGCCGCACGGGAACTCCCGTGACTTCGCCGTGCCGGAAATATTTCGCGGTCTCCTCGAAATGCACGGCCGCGCCCGAGACGAAGCGAGCCACCATGCGATTTGCAAATCCCGGCACGACGTTCGGCTCAAAGGCCAGCGTCGGAATATGCTTGATCACAGCCGAAAGCATCGCAGGGCCGGACGCATATCCGCCGACTCCGATCACCACGTCGGGAGCGAAATCACTGAGCATGCCGCCTGCGTCCCAGAGCGCGCGAGGAAGATCGAAGGCCGTCTTCAGACGCGTGGTGAGGCTGACGTTTTTCAGCGCGCCCACACGAACCAGTTTCAGCGGATATCCCGCGGCGGGCACGAGCCGATTCTCGATGCCGCGCGCCGTACCGATGAAAAGCACCTCGGCGGCGTAACTTTTCTTGAGTTCGTTGGCGATGGCCAGTGCCGGGATCACGTGCCCGCCCGTGCCTCCGCCCGCCAGGATTGCGCGCATGTGGTGACTATAAACTACACAGAAGCTCGCTACGGATGACCACGGATGTGCACGCAAATCCGAATTCTTGACTATCCGTTTGCAGCGTAATAACATATGTTATTACATGGAGATCGAATGATTTCTCTGAAGCTCATGCAGATCGGCAACTCGGTTGGGTTTGTCCTTCCCAAGGAAGCCGCGTCCCGGCTCAAAGTCGAAAAAGGCGATGTTGTATTTCTAACCGAGTCACCCGACGGCTACCACATCACTCCTTACGATCCTGCCTTTGAGAAGCAGATGAAGGTGGCTGAGCGCATCATGAAGAAGCGCCGCAACGTCCTGCGCGCATTGGCGAAATAAGAGCATGCGCTGGACGTGGGTCGTTGACAGCGTTGCACTCGCCATCCATGAGGCGCAACTTGCGGAGCATGGCGGCATTCAGGGTCTTCGCGACGAAGGATTGTTCTCATCCGCGATGGCTCGGCCACAGAACCTGGCAGCGTATGGCGACCGTCCGGATGCTGCCGATCTCGCCGCCGCCTATGCGTTCGGCCTGGCTCGCAACCATGCCTTTCTCGATGGAAACAAGCGCACCGCATTCGTGGTGATGGAATTGTTCCTGAATCTGAATGGATGGACGCTTGATGCCGACGAAGCCGAGTGCATCTCGACCATGGAATCCGTCGCTGCCGGAGACTTATCAGAGAAAAACTTAGCGGCCTGGTTGCGATCCCACATCACGCGGGGATGATTCCGCGAGAATCTCAATCAGCAATTAGGAATTTCCTTATTCGGCCTGCTTCGTAATATTCAGCAACACACCTACGCACGCCAGCGTCACAAAAAGAGACGATCCACCATAGGAAACCAGCGGCAGTGGAATGCCCTTGGTCGGCACCATGCCAAGCACGACGCTGATATTGATCAGCGCCTGTAGCACGACCATGCTGGTGATGCCGACCGCCAGATAGCGGCCGAAGAGGTCACCGGTGCGCCACGACGCGCGCATGCCACGCCAGAGAAAGATGGCAAACAGAGTGACAACAAATATCGCGCCGACCAGGCCCAATTCTTCAGCGGTGACCGCGAAGATGAAATCCGTGTGCGGCTCGGGAAGGTAGAACAATTTCTGCTTGCCTTCCATCAGGCCCGTGCCAGTAATTCCGCCCGTGCCCACGGCAATGAGCGACTGAATAATGTGGAATCCCGCCTTCTGACGATCGGCGTAGGGATTGAGAAATGCCAGGATGCGGTCGCGCCGGAAGCTGACGTGGAAGATCAGGAAATAGAGCGGCACCAGCGACGCTGCGAAGGCGTATCCGAAATACCGCATGCGCATGCCGGCGACATAGAGGATGCAGGCCGCAATGCCGGCGCAGGCAATGGCCGTTCCCAGATCGGGCTGCAAAACTATGAGGCCGAGAAACACCAGCACCGGTGCAGATGCGGGCAGCAGCGTGTTGCGCACGTCGTCCATGGTCTTGGCGCGACTCTCCAGAAAATACGCGAGGAACAGGATCAGGACCGGCTTCGCCAGCTCTGACGGCTGAAACGAGAAGCCTCCGGCATGAATCCAGCGGTGCGTATTGTGCGAGCGGTCGAGAAAGAAGACGGAGATCAACAGCAGTGTAGTCAGGCCCATCAGCGAAAACACCAGCGCCGGATGCTTGTAGCGGCGGTAGTCGAGGCGCATGGTGACGACCATGGCGGCGAGTCCGGCCACGGCCCAGATCAACTGCTTCGAGAGGAATGCGTAGGGCGATCCGAAGCGCTCGCGGGCCATCACCGCCGACGCGGAAAACACCATTACTAATCCGACAAAGACGAGCACCATGGTGACGGTAAACAGCCAGCGGTCGACACTCACGCGCTTCGCCATGGGACACCTATTTCACCACGGAGGCCCGGAGACACGGAGGAAGAATTATGGATTGTGAGTTTTGAGTGTTGATTGTTTTGGTTCGGGGACGTGGTATCTGCAAAGGCTGCGTTGTCATCCTGAGCGAAGCGAAGGACCTGTGTACTCCCCGGCGAATTGCACAGGTCCTTCGCGGCACAGAACGCCGCTCAGGATGACAAGGGCATCGAAGAAGGCTCAGGGCTTCCCGGTTTCGTTCGCCAGTCCCTTCACGATCTCCTTGAACGCCTTCCCGCGGTGCTCGTAGTTCTTGAACTGATCAAAGCTGGCACAGGCCGGAGCCAGCAGAACCACGTCGCCCGGCTGCGCCATCGCGTTTGCCTTTCGGATGGCATTCTCCAGCGTCTCGGCGTGCACGATTTCCGCGCCCCCGATTTTCGAAGAAACGACTTGCGACTCGATCTTGGCCGCGGCCGCGCCGATCGTGTACACGCGCTTCACCCGCTGGCGGATCAGGTCGTTCAACACGGTGTAATCACTGCCCTTGTCCTTGCCTCCGAGAATCAGGTGGATGTTGGCCGGGAACGACTCCAGCGCCTTGATCGTGGCATCGACGTTGGTGGCCTTGGAGTCGTTGTAGTAATCGACGCCGCGAATGGTCGCCACAAATTCCAGCCTGTGCTCGACCGCCTTGAAGGCGCTGACCGCCTGACGAATTTTCTCCGGCGCGCAGCCCATCAGCACACCGGTGCAAACCGCGGCCAGCACATTCTCCAGATTGTGCGCGCCCTTGAGCGGAATCTCAGAAACCTGCAGAATCTCGTGCTGACCTTCCGGCCTGCGGAACACTATGTTGCCATCGCGCACCCATGCACCCTGCTGCACTTCTTTCTGGCGGCTGAACCAGAAGACCTGCGCCCGGGTTCGCGCGCCCATCGCGACGCACGTGGGATCGTCGGCGTTCAGCACGGCGAAGTCACTTCCCTGCTGGTTCTCGAAGATGCGGGCCTTCGCGTCGGTGTAAACCTCGAACGTGCGGTGCCGGTCGAGATGGTCGGGTGTTACGTTCAGCACGACTGCAACCTTCGGACGGAAGGTCTGAATCGTCTCCAGCTGAAAACTCGATATCTCAAGAACGATCAACGTGTCGGGTTTGGCGCGCTCGGCCAACGAAATCGCGGGCGTGCCGATGTTGCCACCCACCAGTGTGGGGAAACCAGCAGCCGTCATGATCTCGCCCGCGAGAGTGGTGGTGGTGGTCTTGCCGTTCGATCCGGTGATGGCGACGATGGGGCCGGGCAGGAACTGCGCCGCCAGTTCGATCTCGCCGATCACGGTCTCGCCCAGCGACCGCGCCTGCACCAGTGGCGGCGCATCCACGGGAACGCCCGGGCTGACAACGATTAAGTCCTGCCCGCGAAAGGTGCGGTCCCCGTGTCCCCCGGTTTCGACCGTGATGCCATGATCGAGCAGCACAGGGATTTCGTTCCGCAATTCGTCCCCGCTTTTGGTGTCCGAAACCGTGACCCGCGCCCCGCGCGCCTTCATGAACAGCGCTGACGCCACCCCGGACTTGCCGAGGCCAACCACCAGAGTGCGTTTTCCGTTGAGTTCCATTAAATCTATTTCACCACAGAGTCACGGAGACACGGAGAAAACAAAAAACTTTGGCCACGGATCGCCACGGATTTCCAGGGATCCACCAAGAACAAACTAAAAGGTCTATCCGTGAGGATCCGTGAAAATCCGTGGCTCAGGTCTTCTTTTATCTCAATTTCAACGTCGTCAGCGCGAACAGGGCGAACACCAGCGACGCGATCCAGAAGCGCACGATGATCTTCGACTCCGACCAGCCCAGCAATTCGAAATGATGATGCAACGGCGCCATCTTGAAGATGCGCTTCTTGCGCAGCTTGTATGAGCCGACCTGCAGAATCACCGACAGCGCCTCGATGACGAAGACTCCGCCAATGAAGGGCAGAAGCAGTTCCTGCTTGATCATCACCGCGACGGTGCCGATCGCCCCTCCCAGCGCCAGCGATCCCACATCGCCCATGAAAACTTCTGCGGGATGCGCGTTGTACCACAGAAATCCGATCGACGACCCGACCATCGCCCCGCAGAAAATCGTCAACTCCGCGACTTGCGGCATGCGCTGCAGTTCCAGATACGTCGCAAAAGTCGCGTGGCCGCTGACATACGTCAGCACCGTCAAAGCCCCGGCAGCGATGACCGTACATCCGATCGCCAACCCGTCGAGGCCGTCCGTCAAGTTCACCGCATTACTGGAGCCAACAATGACCAGCGCCACGAATCCGATGAAGAGCACGAAGGCCAGAGGCCAGAGATGCGGGAAGCGCTCCCAGCCCTGCACCACCAGGTCGGGATGAAAATGCTTGAAGAACGGCACGATTAACTTCGTGGAATACATGTTGTACGTCTGCATCGCGATCAGCATCGAGGCGATCACAATGCTGGCCGCAACCTGCAAGCCAAACTTGGCGCGGCTGGTCAGGCCCAGGTTGCGGCGGTGCGCCACCTTACTGTAATCGTCGGCGAACCCGATGGCCGCATACGCGCACGTAGAAAAAACTGCGATCCAGATGAAGCGATTGCTCAGGTCAGCCCACAACAGCGTAGGAACCACAATCGCGATGACGATCAGCAACCCGCCCATGGTCGGCGTGCCCGCCTTTTTCTGATGCGCCTTCGGACCTTCTTCGCGGATGAATTGTCCAATCTGGAAGTCGCGCAGGCGACCGATGACGAGCGGCCCCACGATGAGCGCGGTGAAGAGCGCGGTGAGGCTCGCGAACGCCGTGCGGAACGTGACGTAGCGGAAGATGCGGAACGGCGCAACGTAATGTTGCAGCTTGACGAACAACAGCCAGTAGAGCAATCGGCCTCCGACTTGCAGCTTTTAGCTTTTAGCTCTTAGCTTCTCTTGCCACGTCTCCAGCGCCTTTTCCAGCTTCACGCCGCGCGAGGCCTTCAGCAGCACCACGTCGCCGTCGCGTGTATGGCGCGCGAGCCATTCGCCTGCGTCCTCGGGCGTCGCTACGAATTGTGCGTGTGCGCCTGACTGCTTCGCACCATCGACCATGGCTTGCGCGACGCCGCGGACACCCACCAGCATGTCGATCTTCTTCGCGGCGACGTGCTGCCCGGCGGCGCGATGCATCTCTTCTCCTGCCGGGCCCAACTCGAGCATCTCGCCCGCCACCACGATGCGGCGTCCCGCTACCATCGCCGCCAGCGCGTCCACCATCGCGTTGAGAGCCTTCGGATTGGAATTGTAGCAATCGTTGATGACGGTGATGTTACCCAACTGGAGAACCTGCCCCCGCTTGTCTGCCGGCTTCAAGGTGGCGAGCGCGCCCACGGTTTCGGAAAGCGTCAGGCCGCGCGCCAACCCCACCGCCACCCCCGCAAGGGCGTTTAAGATGTTGTGCTCTCCCACCATGTGCAGCGTTGCCGCTTCGCGTCCGTTCGCAGTGACCACGTCAAACTTCGAGCCTTCCGCCCCGCAGGACTGTATATTCTCCGCGCGGACGTCGGCGGTCGCGCTCGTGCCGTAGGCGATCACTTTGCCTTTGAAGTCACGCCCGAATTGCGAGACGTAATAATCGTCGGCATTGAGCACCGCCGTCCCACTGGCCGGCAGCGACTCCACCAGTTCGTACTTCGCGCGCGCGATTCCCGCCAGCGAATCAAAGAACTCAAGATGCACCGGAGCGACGTTGGTCACCGCGCCGATCTCAGGCTGTGCGATTTTTGCCAGCGCCCGAATCTCACCTGCATGCGACATCCCCATCTCAATGACGGCGACATCGTGCGCCAGTTCGAGTTTCAGCAGCATCAGCGGCAGCCCAAAATGATTGTTGAAGTTGCCCTCGGACTTGAGCACACGGAATCGCGAGCTGAGGACGTGCGCGATCGCCTCTTTGGTCGTAGTCTTTCCCGCTGAGCCCGTGACCCCAACCAGCGGTTTGCCCCAGACTTTGCGGACTGCGGTGGCCAGCGATTGTAGCGCCACAAGAGTGTCTTCGACGGCAAGGAGCCTGTTCTTGCCCGGGAAACGGTGGACCTGGTCCTTACGCACCACCGCCGCGGTCGCGCCTCTTTCCAGCGCCGCGTCAACGTAGTCATGCCCGTCAAGCCGCTCCCCTTTCACCGCAAAGAAGAGTTCGCCCTTCCCGACCGTGCGCGAATCGATGGAATATCCCTGCGCGACTTCGTCCCCAGGAAAGTCACCTGCAGCCGATGTGAAATCCGCGATCTTCGAAAGCGCCAGCTTCATTGATTTCCTTTACCGCTACACGTAGCGCCGCCGTCCCGGCGGCTATCGTGACGGCGTCTCGCCCCCACTGCGGGCAGCCTGCAAAATGCCTATTTAGCTCCGCACTCGAACCCCGCACCCCGCAACACTTCCCGCGCCACTTCTACATCATCGAATGGATGCGACCCATCGCGCGTCACCTGCACCTTCTCATGTCCCTTGCCCGCGAGCAGCACAATGTCTCCGGGGCGCGCCTCTCCAATCGCGAGCGCAATCGCCTTCCTGCGGTCGACTTCCACGGAATACTTCGCGCCTGTCCTCTGCAGCCCGACCAGCGCGTCGTTGATGATCGCCAGCGGGTCTTCACTTCGCGGATTGTCCGACGTGAGCACGGCAAAGTCGCTGCCACGCCCGGCAGCCTCGCCCATCAGCGGACGCTTCGCACGATCACGATCTCCGCCGCACCCAAAAAGAGTGATCACCCGCGCTCCCCCGCCGCCTCGCGACACGAACTCGCGCGCCAGCCCGGTGAGGTTGCGCAGCGCGTCGTCGGTGTGCGCGTAGTCGATGACCACCGTGAACGGCTGCCCGCAATCCACACGCTGAAATCGCCCCGGGACATGGGTGAGCGCGCCGACTCCGCGCATGATCGCATCCGCCGGGCACCCCCGCGCGAAGCACGCCGCCGCCGCGGCCAGAATGTTGTACACGTTCACCCGGCCAATCAGCGGCGAGAAGATCGCCAGCTTTTCCTGCGGAGTGATCATGTCGAAGCGCGTGCCGCGCGGCGTGACGTCCGCCTTCTCCGCATGGAAATCTCCGCGTGTCCAGCCATACGTCAGGACCACGGAACTGCGCTTGCGGCTGAACTCCGCTAGTTTCACTCCATACTCGTCATCGAGATTCGTCACTACAGCGCGGGGCGCGTCGGTCCCGCAGCCTTCGAACAGTACGCGCTTGGCCGCGAAATATTCCTCCATCGTCTTGTGATAGTCGAGGTGATCGCGGGTGAGGTTCGTGAAAACGGCAACGTCAAACGGCACGCCGAACACACGCTGTTGCGCAAGTGCATGCGATGAAACTTCAATCACGGCATCCGTTGCACCCTCACCCAGCGCCTCACTGAAAAGGCGCGCCAGTTCCAGCGCCTCCGGAGTGGTGTGCGGCGCGGGATAGACTCGTCCCGCCACGTGATATTCGATTGTTCCAATCAGCGCGCTCTTGCGCCCCGCCGCCGTCAGAATCGCCTCGATCAAAAAAGCGGTGGTGCTCTTTCCGTTGGTTCCGGTGATCCCGGTGACCGCAATCCGCTCGGCGGGACGCTTGTAGAAATTCGCGCTCAGCCGCGCCAGCGCCCGCCGCCCGTGCGGCACCAGGGCCCAGGCGACGCCCTCCCGCTGCTTTTCTGCCGGCGAATCCGTGACGATTGCAATCGCTCCCGCCCGGATCGCCTGGTCGATGAAGCGATTCCCATCGGACGTCTCTCCCTGCATGGCCACGAATACGCTGCCCGCCTTCACGCGTCGGGAGTCGTATTCGACACCGCTGACGTCCGGATTCCCGCTCTGGCTGAGAAACTCCGCGCCATCCAGCAGATGTTGAAAAGTCATTGCTTAAAATTATATAGGGCACATAGTGCAGAGGTCGGGGATCAGGGGTCAGGGGCCAGTATTCAGAGGTCACCGAGAGTGATCCGAACAACAGCACAACCAGCAAAGACTGTGACACTGACCCCTGACCTCTGATCCCTAACCCCTGACCCGAATTACCTCCGTCACGTTCCGACTTCTCGCTGCGCACGCTAGATTAGTGTCATGGCTACCGGAACCGGCTCCGCCAAATATCGCTGCGCATCGTGCGAACAAACCGAATCCAACTGTCAGTGCGAGAAATATTGCTGCCTTTGCCAGTCGGTGATCGACGTCCGCCTTTGCAACGACAGTTTGTACTACTGCGAACCTTGCCGCACCGCCTGCGACTACAAGACGTCAGAGTAGGCATTAAGGCGCGTCGCCGGGGACCGCTCATCCCTGCGCGTCCGCAGGGATTTCACTTCTCGCTTCACAATATCGTTTCTCTTGCGATCATTCCGCGAAGTGTGATCCCGTTCCTTGGCAAGGCCGACGTTTTAAGGCAGAATAGAACGTTTTTGCTTTGCGCTTATTTTTGCGCACTTCCCAGGAGATGTCCCTCATGGCGACCACCATGCACGTCAGCGACGTGGCCGAGTTGTTGAGCGAAGGCCGAACCCACTTCAATCTCTCCCCGGCGGTGCTGGTGGAGCACTCCATCCGGCGCAACGAATCCAAGATGGCGTCCAACGGCTCGATTGTGGGCTACACCAACCGCACCGGCCGCTCTCCGAAAGACAAGTTCATCGTAAAGGACGAGATGACCACGCACACCGTCGCCTGGGGTGCGGTCAATGTCCCGTTTGAGACCGACAAGTTCGACGCGCTCTATACCCGCGTGATGGAACACCTGCGCGGACGCGAACTCTATGTGCAGGATCTTTTTTGCGGCGCCGATCCCGCCTATCGCCTGCCCGTACGGATCGTGAACGAATATGCCTGGCATAACCTGTTCGTGCGACAGTTGTTCCTGCGGCCGACCGCGCAGGAACTGAGAGTCCATCGCCCTGAGTTCACCGTGATTTCCGCTCCGGAGTTCAAAGCCGATCCCAAGCGCGACGGCGTGAACTCCGAAGTCTTTATCCTGCTGAACTTCATGCGCCGCACCGTACTCATCGGCGGAACGTCTTACGCCGGCGAGATGAAGAAGTCGATCTTCAGCGTCATGAATTTCCTGCTGCCCCAGCGCAACGTGTTTCCCATGCACTGCTCGGCGAACGTCGGACACAACGGCGTGAGCGCTCTGTTCTTCGGACTCTCGGGCACCGGCAAGACCACGCTCTCCGCCGACCCCTCGCGCGACCTGATTGGTGATGACGAACACGGATGGAGCGCCGACGGCGTTTTCAACTTCGAGGGTGGATGCTACGCCAAGTGCATCAAGCTCTCCAAGCAGAACGAGCCGCAGATCTGGAACGCGCTGCGCTTCGGCTGCGTGCTCGAGAATGTCACGCTCGACTCGCATACGCGCATCCCTGACTACGACGACGACAGCAAGACGGAGAATACGCGCGCCGCCTATCCTGTCGAGTTCATCGACAACGCAGTAATCCCCGGCATTGGCGGGCATCCGAAGAATGTCGTATTTCTCACCGCTGACGCGTTCGGCGTGCTGCCGCCGATCTCGAAGCTGTCGCCCGAGCAGGCCATGTATCACTTCCTCTCCGGCTACACCGCGAAAGTTGCCGGAACCGAAGCCGGGGTGAAGGAGCCGTCGGCCACATTCTCGACGTGTTTCGGATCCCCGTTCCTGCCGCTGCCTCCCAAGACCTACGCCGAGATGCTGGGCCGCCGCCTGCGCGAACACAACGCGCAATGCTGGCTGGTGAATACCGGATGGCAAGGCGGACCGTACGGCGTGGGCAAGCGCATGAGCATTCCGCACACCCGCGCCATGGTCGATGCCGCCGTCGAAGGCCAATTGATCCGCGAGGAATTCGAAGTCGAACCCACATTTGGATTCAGCATTCCGAAGCGCTGCCACGGCGTTCCCCCGCAGGTGCTGAACCCGCGCAATGCCTGGCCCGATAAAGCGGCCTACGACAAAGCGGCCGAAGACCTACGCAACCGCTTCGCCAAGAACTTCGAGAACTTCGACGCCCCGCCGGAAGTAAAGGCAGCGGGGCCGAAGGCGCAGAAGTAATTGCTGATTTTTGATTGTTGATTGCGGATTGAAAACCAAGGCGCGAACGCGAGGCTTTTTCAATCAACAATCATCAATCATCAATCAACAATTCATTCCTCCTACAGCGTCACGTCCATGGTCAGCGCTTCGACCATGCCGTTCAGCGTGCTCTGCGCCGCGTCGCGCTTCTGCTGCATCTCGCTGATCTCTTTGCGCAGTGATTGCATGCGGTCTTCCTGCTCGTTCAGTTGGCGGACGTAGCGCTCGACCAGCGCTTTCTCTTCCGCACTGCCCTTCAACGCCTTCATGTTCTCGCGCACGCGCTGCTGATCTTCGGAGATGCTCGAGATCTGGCCGCGACGGCCGGTAATCACCGCGTCGATCACGGCGATGTCGTTCTTCTGCGCCATGATCTTGCGCAGCGCCTTCTCTACCTCGGTGTTGATCATCTTCTGGTCGAGGAACATCTTGACTTCGGCGTCGCTGATGTTGGTGATGACATAGCGATTCATGATCGGGTGATACTCCTTCACCGTCAGCGTCGTCGTCTTCTTGGGATCGACCGCGATGCGGAAGCGATGGTACGACGCGGAACTCTCTACCGGAGTTACATCGTCGGCGAGTTTCCAGCCCGCGCGCGCCGGATGCTCCACCACCAGCACCCGCTTTTCGGTGTCGCGGTTGCGAATGGTGTAACTGCTCTCCTGGCGTTCTTGTGTCGATTGCGTCATCGTGCCATGCGCGATCACAACCTTGGTGACGCGCTGGTTCTCGAATTTCTGTTTGGCGTCGACCAGCACGCCCAGATCGGCGGCGTAGGACAGCAGGCGCTTCTCGCCCGGCTTGATGGCGCTCATCAGGCCCTCGCCCGCGAAAGCGTCGCCTTCGAGAACGTTGAAGCTGCCGCCATCGAGTGTGAGGTCGCTGGTGTTGTTGACCCACAGAGCCCGCAGCACGGAACTCTCCGAAGGATTCCAGACGGAAACTTTCTCCGCATCGATGCGCGACTGCAGAATCGGCACCAGCGCCGACTGGTTCTTGCGGATGGTCACGCGATCGCTGAGCTTGTATTCGAACAGGTCGCCCAGTTCCTGGGACTGGCCGACGGTGGTGCCCGACTCGAGATTGTCGACGATGGCGTTGGCATCCGTGCGCGGCGGCGGCGGAGGTGCCGGCTTCGGAGACCGCAGAGCAAGGGCCGTGCTGGTGCCGATCTCACCGGCATTGTACTCAAACTGCTTTCTGTCGCCGTAAGCAGGACCACCAACAGCTCCCCCCACAACACCGGCACGGGTCCGCTGCGGTATTCCAACCGATGGCGGCACAATTTTTGTCGGCGCTATAAGCTGCCCATTCACCACGGTTGTCTGCTCCTCCATCGTCGCCTCATGCGTCTGCGGACTCAGCATCGCATTCTCCGGCAGCCCCACTACCGGACGCCGCGCATAGTACGGCTGCGATAGTTCCTGCACGAACGACTGCGGAGCCCCCGCCACCAGCGACAATTCAACGTTGTCCCAGTCTTCCCCCACCGTATTGTCGACGATCGCCCAACCCTGCAGCAGTGGCTTGCCTTCGCTCGGAATCACAATGCGGTACGTACTCTTCCACACCGGAACTTCGCTGATGTAGCTGACCAGCAGATTGCGCTCGCCGTCGCCTGCGGTCGAGATCGTCATGCGGCGAACGTCCTGATCCCGCGTCGAGGCCACCAGCCCCATATATTTTCCAACTTCATCGTTCACCTCTTTTTCCACGACGCGCACCGTGGTCGACGGCGTCAGGTCGAAGATGCGCACCTCACCCGAATCTGTGACCAGCGAGACCTGCGTCAGCCCAATCTTTCCGCCCGGCCTTTCGTCATCGCCTTCGCCCTTGGGCGCGTCGCGGATCACTTCCCGCTCCTCGATGCTCAGCAGCCGCCCAGAAGCTGTGGATGATCCGCTGTGAACTTCTACGCGGGCCCCGCGCAGCGCGTCGAGAAACTGCGCCGTCGTCGGATTCTCACCCACCGGCAAACGCAGCGATCCCAGCCGCTTTTCGAGCGGTGCCGTAGAGTTGTAACTGACCCCGGTGATGCGTCCCTTGCCCAGATCGAGCACGGTGAGCGACTTCAGCACGTCGTTCAGTTGCGCCGTCGTGAAATCGACATTCACGTCCTGGCTGCCGCGCACGTGGCCGGAGTGCTCGAAATATCCAACGCCATTTTTGTAGAGAATGACGCGCGTCACCGGCAGACGAGCCGCGTCCCCAGCACCGGTGGTAAGAATCGAAGCCTGTCCGAACGAGATTGAAGCCAGAGCCACCCACAACACTGCAGTTTTCAGCGAACGCATGGTTCCTCCGTCAAGCGAGTCCGCCTGAAAGGCCAGATGCAACGTCATGTTCCGACGTCATGGAAAGAACGAGCGACGCGCCTTTCCTTGCGCAGGCGGTTCCCGAGCATTTAGACACCGAGCACGGTACCTGCAGCCGTGGATGCAGGCGGCAGCGGGCGAGATGGCCGGTCTGAAAATCCCTGGCCACGGATCTTCATGGATATTCACGGATACACCGTGAAATAGAAAACCCTCAAGAAGTATCCGTGACAATCCGTGCAAATCCGTGGCCAGTCTTCTGTGGTTAAATCAATCCATGTTCGCCCGCAAGATTCGCGTGGAGTACGAAGACAGCGGCCGCCGCCTTTCCTGCCCGCTGAAGTGGCTCGACTCTTTCTCCATGCGCAATTTCACCAATGCCTCCGTCTTCGACGACACGCTTCCTGTTTCCGACGGCGAGATGGAGATCGGCTCCAGTGTTTCCCTCGAGCAACTCAGGGAATCCATGGAGGACTGGTTCCGCCGCAAGGGATACCTGCCCAAGGACTCGCACTTGTCACTGGCAGAGAAGTAAAAACGGATCGAAACTTCCCAGCAGAGAAGGTGTTTTGTCCCAAAGGACAGTCGCCGGGGTAATGCCAGCGATGGGGTTAAGAAGAATCGCGCAGAAATGGTCCGGCTGAGTTGGGATTTTTGACCCGGTTCGGGAGTTCAGCAACCCTGCACTGGCAATGTTCCTCTTAGTTTCAAGCAGTTGCGCTGCGGTTGAAATGGCAAGCGAGTTGCAATCCGATGCGAGGAGGTGCTTCATGAGTTCCAGGCTGCTGCAGTTTCCCCCGCAGACAAGCACCCGCGCAGTTCGCATGCGAGCAATCCCGCTGCGCTGGGTCGGCCTCGATGGCGGCCTCGGCGACAACGGATTTCTGAGTTCCTGGCTTGAGGACGACACTCACACAGATGGAACGAGTGTGCGCAGACGCATCAACTGGGGAGCGATTTCCGGCCTGGCGCTCTCGCTGGCCATCAGCGCCACGTTTTGGGCAGGCGTGGCCCTGCTGATCGCGCGCCTTGTGAAGTAACCACGGTTTTCATCGATCGAAAAGAAAACGGGCCAGCGTCAACCAGCGCTGGCCCCATTTTCGTCTTCACTCAGGGGAGGACGCTCCAGCCCGTTTCGTCCTAATCGCGGCTCAGCGCGTAGTTCACTCGAACTTCAATCTCCGTATCCAACGGATGAGTACCGCAGCTGACAGGCGCATACACCCATTGCCCGACTGCGTCGAGCGAAGCTTGATCCAGAGCTGGGCCCGCGCTCTCTATCACCTTTGTTTTCCCTACCCGTCCATCGCCAGCCACGACCGCATAGACTGTTACGGTCCCTTGTTGATGCGCGTCTCGTGCTTCTCGGGGATATTGTGGCGGAACCTTTTTCGTTGGGATCGCCGGCCACCGTTCACAAGGAGCGAACTGGCGAGCGCTGCCATCGGGCTGAAACACCTCGGGGCGAGGCTCAGCAGGGGCGGTTGGATCTTCTGCGCTTAGCTCAAGGACCTTTCTGTCGTCCTCATAGATGCGAATACTTCGCGGGAAACTCTTCTCGCCGAACTTCCCGAAATCTGCGTACTCAAACCGCTGTTTCACGTATTCTTCAGAAACCAGAAGACCCGAGTCATCGAAGCAGAACTCACGTTTCGATCTTGTGCTATCCGTCTCTAGCTCGACGCAACGCAGTTCCGAACCCTTATTCTTCTTGCGGCGAATCGACGTGAACTTTTCTTCCAAACTCC
The DNA here is from genome assembly GCA_035632675.1 of Candidatus Dormiibacterota bacterium. Taxonomy (GTDB): domain Bacteria; phylum Acidobacteriota; class Terriglobia; order Terriglobales; family Acidobacteriaceae; genus Sulfotelmatobacter. The sequence continues at coordinate 75,424 of DASQGJ010000050.1, read as the reverse complement.
GCTTGGGCTCGATAAAGGCATCGAGAGCCACTGCCAACAGGTACGCGGGTTGTGGCCTGAAATCAAGGTTCCGGCTTACCCACTTCGAATCAGCAGTTCCGATTTCGACCTGCTTAAATCCCGAGAGCACGAATTGTCTTCGCCATTGGTCGGGAGAGATCCATATCTCTTCGTACTGCCCATCTATTGGTTTTGGAACTATATGGTCAGCGTGGAACCGTATTCGCAAAATATATGGTTTGTCTCCAGGTGACCGGAGACCTTGACGGGTCGCAGCCTGAGCGAACAAATCGCCCGCCTCTTTTTGAAGAGCAGCATCCTCGGCAAGACTCACGCAGGGCGCCAAGATGGTGGCGACCAGGAAGTAGACGGTTAGCTTCAAAGCGAACCTCCCAAACTCACTTGTCGTAGTGCAGCAGCGACATCACGTCATGGCCTTTCAGCTTGTCGCGGCCCTTCAGAAAATCCAGCTCTACCACAAACCCCAGCCCCGCGATCTTCGCGCCCAGAGATTCCGCCAGCTTCGCGGTCGCTTCCGCCGTGCCGCCGGTCGCGAGCAGGTCATCGACGATCAGCACACGCTGCCCCTTCTGTATCGCGTCCTTGTGAATCTGCAGCGTATTCGAGCCGTATTCCAGCGCGTAATCGTAGCTCACGCACTCCGCTGGAAGCTTGCCGGGCTTGCGCACGGGAATGAATCCCGCATTCAAGCGATAAGCCAGCGCCGGGGCAAAGATGAATCCGCGAGCTTCCATCCCCAGCACCAGATCGACGTCCTGCGCGATGTAATGCTCCGACAATTTGTCGATCAGCATGGCGAGGCCGGTCTTGTCTTTCAGCAGCGTCGTGATGTCGTAGAAGAGAATCCCCTTCTTCGGGAAATCCGGCACTTCGCGGATGAGTTTCTTCAGATGATCGACTTCTGCGGCCGAGACAGGGGACATTCACTAGCTCCTATGAGTTAACGTTTCAAGGTTTCAGAGTTTCAAGGTTTCAGAGTTTCAAGGTTTCAAAGACTTGGCTTCAAGTCGTGGGCAACGACTCACGCGCAGTTTCTTTGCAACCTTGAAACGTTGAAACTCTGAAACCTTGCTCTTCACCCTACCAGGCTCCTTCAATTCGAAATGAACTAAGCCCGGAAGCGGCGCTCGCCTCGGATACTTCAACGGCGTCAACTCGCGCTGCCCGCGGCCCTTCGCGCAAGCGCGAGTGCAGCCCGGAAAGTTGGTCGCGCGTTCCCTGCGCGAGAACTTCCACGCTGCCGTCGTGATTGTTACGAACCCACCCCGCGATGCCGAGGATATGCGCCTCGCGCTCCACAAACCAGCGGAAGCCCACCCCTTGAACACGTCCGCGCACCAGAAAACGGCGCGCCTGAATGGGTTTGTCGGCTGAAGTCATTTCGCAGTTGTCATCCTGAGCGGAGAATCAACTTCTCGAAAGCGAAGCTGATTCGCAGTCGAAGGATCCCTTTCTGCCGGCAGAACAATCGACAGGAAGAGGCGTTCTCACGATGCAGTCGAATGTCGTGGCTGAAGCTTCCTGATATGTCATCACTGGTACCTACAGACAGGGGATCCTTCGACTGCGCTGCCGTCCGCTTCGCGGACGGCAACTTCGCTCAGGATGACAAAAAACTTACGCTCGCGACAGATACGCCCCTTCCGACGTATCCACCTTGATCTTCTCGCCTTCGTTGATGAAGGGCGGCACCTGCACGACCAGTCCGGTCTCGGTCCTCGCGGCCTTGGTGACGCTCGAAGCGGTGGCGCTCTTCAGCCCGGGCTCGGTCTCAATCACGGTCAGGATGACGGTCTGCGGCAGCTCGATCCCGACCGCCTTGCCGTCAAAAAACTCCACCTTGATCTCGAGGTTCGGGATCAGGTACTCGACCGCGTCGCCCAGAATTTCCTTGGTCAGGTGGGTCTGCTCGTAGTTGGCGATGTCCATGAAGTAGTAGCTGTCGCCGTCAGCGTAGAGGAACTGCATCTCGACTTCGTCCACGTTGACCTTCTCGATCGGGTCGGGCGAGCGAAAGCGGTGCTCGAACATGGCGCCGGTGCGCAGGTTGCGCAATTTGGCCTGGATGAAGGCGCGCAGGTTGCCCGGAGTGCGGTGCTCCACGCTGAAAACGGAATGCAGATCATTGTTGTGCTTGATGATCATGCCGGGACGTAGCTGGGTGGCAGGGATCGACATCGCTCGAAAACTCTCCTTGTACGATTGCTGGTTGAAGCCGGCGGAAGGCGGGCAAGCCACAAGTTCCGCCGCCACAGGGGCTAAAGCGTTATTTTACACGCGGCTGCGCCGGAAAGGAAACCGCGGAACCCGAATGTACCTCTCGTAGAGACGTTGCTTGCAACGTCTCTGCCAGCAGAAGCTCAAACTCCGGCTTTCGTGGCGCTGCTAGCGTCTCTACGAACGGAGTCCGTCGTCTTTAGCCGAACGACTCCATCCCGTTTTGGAACCGTGAAACCTTTTGAAACCTTGAAACTTTGAAACCTTGATCTAGGTGAAACTCTGGATACACGCGTTTCCCGCCATAGGACTAGAATTGTTTGAACGCGCCTATCCGGGTCGACACGGTTTACAACCCGGCGTCTGGACGCGGGAAAATGAGGTTTTCATTATGTCAAGCGGACGCTATGAATCTTCCGAAGGCAGCCACATCGGCACCGCCATCACGTTTCTGTTGATCGGGTTGGGCGCCGGCGCGCTGGCCGGACTGCTGCTCGCCCCCAAGACCGGCAAGCAATTCCGCCGCGACCTGCGGCGCGGATACGAAGACGCCAAGGACAGCATCGGCGATTGGGCCGATGAAGCCAAGGACCGCGCCCGCGAAGTAGGTGAGAAGGTCCGCGATGTCGCCAGCCGTGGCGTCGATCTCGCCGACGATCTCCGAGAAAAGGCGGAACCCCTGCGCCGCGTGATCACCCGAAGCTAGCGGACGTCGGACCTCAGGCGTTGCACCTCGGACTTCAGCCTCCGACCTCAGTGCAGATCAGCATGCGGCCTGAGGTCCGCGGTCTGAGGTCTGACGCCTTGTCCCTCAGTACAAGTGGAAATCCACTTCCACCGCAATCTGCGTCGCCACCGGCTGGCCGTTGAAGGTCGCCGGGCGGAAGCGCCAATTCTTCACCGCTTCGATCGCCTTCTCGTCGAGCCCCATCCCTAAACTCTGCCGCACATGGATGTCGTAGGGACGCCCGTCTTTCCCGACCACGACCATCAGCAGCACAATCCCTTGCACCTTGGCTTTTCGGGCCTCGTCCGAGAAACTCGGCTCCGGACTGTAAATGGCTTGCGGCATGCTCACCCCGCCTCGGCCAGGACGAAGCCCGGGCGTTCCATTACCGGCATATGGCCCACGCGAGTTCCCATCTCCGTCGCAACATCCCTGATCACCGATGCCGCCCGGCCCACCTTTGCCGTTCGAAAGCCACTGCGAGAATGGTGAATTCGGGTCGCCGATCTGTCCGCTCACGGGGTACCTCACATCCGGAGCCATTTCCACGGACTGCTCCACCATCAACCGGTGAGTCTCCTTCGGCACGATCACCGTGGCGGGCACGATGGGTGGATCGAGTGACGCACGCGGCAGGCTTCCCGTCGACGCCGGCAACTCGTCGTGATTGCCTCCGCCCCCGCCGTTGGAGCCGTAGAAAATCGGGTTCCTCGACAAATCAAGTATCGGGCGCACGAGCGTGGGCCCTTCCATCACACAGGTTGTGAAGTAGATGATCAGCGCCAGAATGCCGGCCTGGCCGATCAGGGACGCCGCAAATGTCTCTCGCCTTCGCGAAAGAATCTCTTCTTCACCCCTCAGTATCGAAAACAAAGTGAGGCCCGGAGGTGCTGCAGTCATGGCGCGCTCCTGCCGACAGGGATGTGTATCGAAAAGTAAGACGCGGAATTGAACAAAATGGATATCCGAGGGGGAACTCGGCTACAGACTTAGCAGTGCGCTTCGAGGGATGTCATTCTGATGAGAGCGATAGCTCTCGGAGGAACGCGACGAAACGCGCCCCAGGCTCGGTCGTGAACGAGGATACCTCTGACCTAAGCAGCGTAGACGGTTCCCGTACACTGCATCAAGCCTTGACACCGACGTACGGTCCTTCAACTCGGCTTCGCCGAGTTTCAGGATGACATCGATGTGAAGACCCTCACTTGGAAAGCCCGTCAGGGCCAACTACTACCCCGGATCACTTGAAGATCGCCGAGAAGAATCTCCCCACCCGCCGGAAGAATCCGGGGTGCTCCGGCTTGACCTCCGCCGGCGGAGGCGGCGGTTGAATCACCGGATCAAGATGAACCTGCCGCTCCGGAGATGACTCAGCCGGTAAGTCCCTGGGCGCATCCGGCACCGGCGATGGCGCCGATTTGGCCGCGGCGCGATCCTTCGCGTTAAACACAAACGGCGCATCGACCGAGACGTGCACCTCGTTCGCTGGCGAAGGCGGCAGTGGCGCCGTCTCCGGACCGTTCGTTAACCGCGTGCCTGTGGAATTCGCAGCCGAGCTGTTACCGGCGCTCGCGCCTGCCGATCCCGCACCCAAACTCACCTTCCCCGCCAACTCCGTGTTGGGCACAGTCTGCACCGGAGGCGTGTCGGCCTGCAACAGAGGTCGCGGAGGAGGGCATCCACATTCCAGCGGAACGTCGGTATCCACCTTGTCGATCTGTCCCGAGCGGAACACGGCCTGCTCGTTCGGCTTGACCTGATAGATGCGGTCGCCCATCAACTCGGCAACGATCGCCGACGAGGTATTCCCCCGCAGCGCACGCACACAGGTGTTGCCGTGCGAGTCGGCGCTGATCGCGTAGTGAAATTCCCCCGGCCCCGCAAACATGATGCGGAAATCCGGCGTGAGCACCGAGTCCGCCGACGCCTTCAGCGCGTAGTGCGCCTCCATCGCTCCCGTGCTCATACCAAACATCAAATCGCGCTTGCTCTGCGATGCATTCACCGACAGCGTGGTCCCGGGGCACACTCGCACTTCGCCCCCGCGCGAAAGATGCAGAATCGTTGTATCCGACCCTGCGGTCACCGATGATCCCGTCGACAGGCGGTTCGCATCGATCGACGCCGAGCCTGCTTCGCCCGTGACCGGCACCACCGCTGCGTTCGCAGTCAACGTGAATCCGGGCGCAGTCAGCGGCTCCGGAGACGTCTTCTTCCCGGCATTCACATCCTCGGGCGGCTTCAGGCGCACCATTAGACGATTACCCGCTCCGTCCCACGAATGGCCATACGGCGCAACCAGGTCGAGCACGATGCGCGTGACTGGAGGGTTATTGCGGAACTGGTTGACTCGGATCGCCAGAATGTTTTCCTTCTGGATCTCAATTCGCTTTTCGATCGGTCCGAGCCGCGAGTTGGGCAGATCGATGACCAGCCGCGGCGGGGAATCGAGCGATTGAATTTCGGGGATCACCGTGCCACTGGAAAGAATCTCAACCGCCGGAACCCCCTTCTCATGCACGATGCGCACGCTCTTGATCAGCCGTGGCGGACCAAAATTCTGCGCCGCGGCAGTGGCAGCCGCCCACAACAACAACATCGCACACACAATTTTGGCAGAAGTCCGCGCCACAGCATCTCCGGTTCGGGGCTTGAAGGAAACATATCACTTGTGGCGAGAAGAGAGAAAGGAAGGGGAGTCCGGGCGTCGGACGTCAGGGGCATGTGGCGCGGGCACTCCTGCCCGCGAACTCTCACCACCTGCCAAGGACCAGCGGGCAAGAGTGCCCGCTCCACACAAAAGCCGGACGCTCAAAGCCTGCTCCTACGCTTCCGGCAGAAACTCGTACTCCTCAATCACAGCGGCCACCGTGACTTTGCCGTCGTCGGTCCCATCTTCGACCCGCACCACGCGGCCTTTGCATTGCACGCGGATGCTCTCGGTAAGCGTGATCTCAGGCGGCAGGGTGAGAGTGAATCCGATCGGCGAGCCTTGAGCAATCGCCGACTCGACGTAGAAGCATATGCCGCGGGCGCTTACGTCGCGGAGTTGGGCGGACTCGGCCTCAGTATTCCCGTTGTTTGCGGCCCGGCTGACGGTGACCGGTACGCGCAGGGCAAATCGTCGTGCACCCCTTTTTTCCTGTTGGGGTTCAGCCATGCGTCCTCCAAGTGGCGGTGAAGCGGCGTATGAACGATTGAAGAATGCGCCCTGCCGGGGCGTAGGTCAATACCACGATTGGGTCAACGCATGGCTCGTTCTGGTTACGAAGGTGGGGGGCACGGATTCAGGGGCTCGGCGTCGGACCTCAGACCTCAGGCCTCTGCCTTCACACTTCACACTTCTAACTTCTATCCGTGACAACTGTCCTCATCCCGGGTGTAATCTTGATATCTAAGGCCAGCCGCCTGACGCTGGACGCCTGAGGTCCGGTTCTTATGATTTTCGTCCTCGACAACTACGACTCGTTCACCTACAACCTCGTCCAGTACATCGGAGAACTGGGCGCGGAAGTAGTGGTTCGCCGCAACGATCAGGTCACAGTTGCGGAAGTCGAGGCGATGCACCCGGAGCGCATCGTCGTGTCTCCCGGCCCCTGCACGCCGCAGGAAGCCGGCATCAGCATCGACTTGATTCGCCACTTTGCAGGTAAAGCTCCGCTGCTCGGCGTTTGCCTCGGACATCAAGCCATCGGTGAAGCCTTCGGCGGGCGCGTCATCCGCGCGCCGCATCTCATGCACGGCAAAACCAGCCCCGTGATGCACGACAACAAGACTGTATTTCAAGGTCTGCCGATGCCGATGACGGCCACGCGCTACCACTCGCTGATCGTCGAAGAAAAAAATCTGCCGCAAGATTTGGAAGTCAGCGCCTGGACCACCGAGAAAGATGGGTCGCGGACCATCATGGGCCTGCGCCACAAATCTCATCCCGTGGAAGGCGTGCAGTTTCATCCAGAGAGCGTGCTGACCGACGCGGGCAAGAGGCTGGTGGCGAATTTCCTGGCGCTGGACGGAAGCAACGGATAGCACCCTGGTACTGTGGCGCTATTCAGACTCTCCGTCCTCAATCCCTGTTTCTCGCTATCTCCACCGCCCGCAACACGGCCCCTGCCTTGTTCATCGACTCCTGAAACTCGCTCGCCGGATCCGAGTCCGCGACAATCCCAGCCCCCGCCTGCAAGTATGCGTGCTTGCCTTGCATCAGCATCGTCCGTATTCCGATGCACGAATCGAGATTCCCTGCGAAATCGGCGTATAGCACCGATCCGCCGTAGATTCCGCGCCGTGTCGGCTCCAGCTCTTCAATAATCTGCATCGCCCTCACCTTCGGCGCCCCGCTCAAAGTCCCCGCCGGGAAACACGCGGCAAACGCATCCAGTGCGTCGAGATCTTTGCGCAGCGTCCCTTCCAGAGCCGACACCAGATGCATCACATGCGAATAGCGCTCGACATACATCAGATCTTTCACTTTCACCGAGCCGTACTCACTCACGCGTCCGAGATCGTTGCGTCCCAGATCCACCAGCATCACGTGCTCGGCGCGTTCTTTCTCGTCGCTGCGCATGGCTTGTTCGAGCCTCGCGTCCTCCGCTTCATCCCGTCCCCGCGGATGCGTCCCCGCAATCGGCCTGTACTCCAGCTTCCGTCCGGTGACCCGCACCAGCATCTCCGGAGACGAGCCCAGAATGTGAGTATCGCCATTGCGCAGAAAATACAGATACGGCGACGGATTCACCTGGCGCAACGCGCGGTACAAATCGAACGGTGCCACCTCCGGAGTGAAATCAAGACGTTGCGACAGCACCACCTGAAAAATATCGCCCGCGGCAATGTACTCCTTGCAGCGCTCCACGCCGCGCATGTACCCGTCGCGTTTGGTAGCGGCATGCACTTTGAGTTTGCCGGATTTCGCCTTTGCGCTCTTGCGCCAGAGAGCAGGACTGAGGCCGCTCGCCAGTTTCTTCTCCAGAGCGCCAATGTCGCGCACCGCCCGGTCATAGGCCCGCCGCGGACTCTCCCGCCTCACATCCGCCGCCGCCACAATGTGGATCTGGTGCCGCAGGTGATCGAACGCCAGCAGCCGGTCAAAGAACATCAACTCTGCATCGGGCAACGACAAGTCATCTTCGGCGTGGTCGCCGATCTTCTCCAGTTGCCGCACCACGTCGTAAGCAAAGTAGCCGACCGCCCCAGCCGTGAACGGAGGCAGCCCTGGAACCGTTGCGGGATGATGTTCGCGTAACAACCGCTTCACAACCTGAAAAATGTTTTCGTCCGGATGCCCCATTTCTCGCGCGTATTGTGCGCGAGAAGCGCGGCCTTTAGCGGCTCCGCAAATCTCCACCTTCCCCTTTTGCGCCCTGACCCGCATGTAGGGTCCCGCCCCGAGGAACGTGTACCGTCCGATCTGTTCGCCCCGTTCGATTGACTCCAGCAGAAAGGCATGCGACTCGCCCTGAGAAATGGCCAGAAATGCGCTAACCGGCGTGAGCAAGTCGGCGCTCACCGACTTGACCACTGGGACAAGCGACGCCTCGCCCGCCAGCCGAGAAAACTCTTTGAAATCCGGTCGCAGCATGGTTGGGCTTTCATTATAGAGGCAGGGGTCAGGGGTCAGGGGTCAGGAGCGAGGAAGTCCGAGGTCCGAGGTCTGGGGTCCGAGGTCCGAAGTCCGAGGCCAAATTCCAAGCCCCGCAGGTCACCCACATCCAAACTGATCCCTGACCCCTGCCCCCTAGCCTCTGTCCCCTGCCCTCCAAACTTTCGTCACTTGTCCCCTCCGCCCCAAACGCTAAAATCGCTAGTATCCCGAGTATTATGAACATTTTCCCCCAGTTTTATTGGCTGGGGGCCGCTGAAGGTCGGTCCAGACGGGGACTCGATACCAACCGGCGGTCGAAATGACGGGAACGCTTGCAAGCTTGCGTCGAAAGTTACTGAATAGCAGCACCGGGGTTTATGCAAGTTAAGTTTTGGGGCGTGCGCGGCTCCACGCCCACTCCACAGGCCGAGAACCTGCGCTACGGAGGCAATACCTCCTGCGTTGAAGTGCGCGTCGACGACCAGATCTACATCTTCGACTGCGGCACCGGATTCCGTGTGCTCGGCCACGAACTGGAACGCGAGTTCGGCGACCGCCCCTTCTCCGCCCACGTCTTTGTCTCGCATTTCCACTGGGACCACATCCAGGGCATGCCCTTCTTCCGCCCGCTCTACGACAGCCCCAAAAGCCAGCTCATCTTCCATTCCTCTAGCCGGACTCGCAGCCTCGAACAGGTCCTGACCGATCAGATGTCGTCGCCGTACTTCCCGGTCGATCTCGATCAAATGCGCGCCCGCCGTGATTTCTACGACATCCAGAACGGATGCCTCGACATGGATGGCGGTGTCCGCATCAAGACGCAGTGGCTCAACCATCCGCAAGGCTGTCTCGGATTTCGCGTGGAGACCAAACAAGGAGTGCTGGTCTACGCCACCGACAACGAACCCGGCGATGCCGAGTTCGACAGAGGCGTCCGCAAGCTGGCCGAGGGCGCCGACATCCTGATCTACGACGCGCAGTATCTTCCCGAAGACTACGCCGCGCGCCGTCGCGGCTGGGGACACAGCCACTGGCGCGAGGCCGTCAACGTCGCCATGGAAAGCGGCACCAAAGAATTAATCCTCTACCACCACGACCCCGACCACACCGACGCCATCGTCGACAAAGTCGTCGCCGACGCCCGCAACTACTACCCCAAAGTCCGCGCCGCTGCCGAAGGCATGGAAATCAAGCTGTAACCCTGACCAGCACTCGACAACTCTGCCGGCAACCCGTTTTATAATCCCGCCATGCTTCGGTTCTCGCTCGTCCTGATTTGCGTAGCGGCCCTGGCGTGCCACGCGCAGGAAACCAAGCCTGATCGATCTGCCCTTCGGAGCGATCTCGAAACAGCCCTCGGTTTTGAGGCGCCTCCATCCGGCGACACGCCAGGAGGCTGGGGTGGCGGCCCTCCTGGAACAATCTTCGCCGAGAACAAAATTGTTCACGGTGGAAAAGGCTCAGTTCGAATCCAAAGAGACTCGGCCAGCCCAGATGTTTTTTCGACCGTCACAAAGTCCCTGCCCATGGACTTCTCCGGCAAAATGATTGAACTCCGCGGCTACCTGCGCACCGAAGACGTAACCGGCTTTGCCGGACTGTGGCTGCGCGAAGACGGCGAACGGCCCACTCTCGCCTTCGAAAACATGCACACTCGTCAATTGCAGGGCACGACAGATTGGGCCGCCTACTCCATCAAATTGCCCGTCGTGGCCGAAGGCAGGAGACTCTTCCTGGGCGTGCTCCTGTTCGGGACCGGAAAGGTCTGGGCGGACGACCTCGAGTTGCTGGTGGACGGCAAACCCATCTGGGAGCTGCCCCAAATCAAGCTTCCGGAAACTGCCCTCGACCGCGATCATCAGTTCGATAGTGGCTCCGGTATCGCTTTCCATCAACTCAATGCGGTGCAGGTTGAGAACCTCGCAACCCTTGGGAAGGTCTGGGGATTCCTCAAATACCATCATCCCCAGATCACGTCCGGTGCGCGCCACTGGGACTACGATCTTTTCCGCGTCCTACCCTCAATCCTTGCGGCTCCCGATCGCGCCTCAGCCAATGCCGCCCTGCTGCAGTGGATTGACGGTCTGGGTCCAATCGCCCCGTGCAAGCCATGTGCGAAGCTCATCGATAAGGATCTGGATTTCGGTCCTGACCTGGATTGGATCGCGGACCAGAAACTGCTCGGAGCCGATCTCAGTCAGAGACTCCGCTCGATTCACGAGAACCGCACGCCCGGATCTCAGTTTTATCTGGCGCTCAATCCCGATAGTGGCAACCCTCTATTCAAGAACGAACCGAATTATGAAGATGTAAAACTGCCCGACGCCGGGTTTCAGCTTCTCGCCCTTTATCGCTTCTGGAATATCTTCGAATACTGGTCACCATACCGGGACATCCTCGGAGATGATTGGAACCGCGTTCTCATCGACTTCATCCCGCGAGTTGCTGCGGCCTCGACTACCGAGGACTACGAACGGGAACTGATGGCCATGATCTCCCACGCGCACGATGGCCACGCCAACCTATGGAGCGCGCTCAATGCCCGGCCTCCCGTCGGCCCGTGCCAGCTTCCTGTCAACGTGCGGTTCGTTGAGAATCTGCCCATCATCAGCGAATTGACGTCCACCACCGCCGACAAAGCATCGGCGCTGCAAATCGGCGACGTTATCACTGAACTCGACGGAGTGCCCGTCTCCCGGCTTATCAGGCAATGGACACCGTACTATGCAACCTCCAACGATGCCGCCCGCATGCGCGACATCACGCGCTACATGACCCGCGGCCCCTGCGGCGATTCCAACCTACGCGTTCATCGTGAGAATGCGGACCTCAAGCTGACCGTCCCGCGCGTGCCTGCCAACCCCAGTGATCTCTCCTCGACTCGACACGATTTACCCGGCCCCACTTTTCGTTTGCTCTCGAAAGATGTCGCGTATCTCAAGCTCTCGTCGGTGAAAGCCGCCGATAGTCCGCGCTATCTGCAGGACGCCGCAGGCACCCGCGGACTCATTATCGACATTCGCAACTACCCTTCCGAATTTGTCGTGTTCGCCCTGGGAACCCACCTCGTGGAGAACAAGACCCAGTTTGCGCTATTCACCGGAGCCGATCTGTCGAACCCCGGGGCCTTTTACTGGAAGGATACGGAATCTCTGACTCCGGAAGCGCCCCGCTACTCCGGAAAAGTCGTGATTCTCGCCGACGAGACGTCCATGAGTTCGGCGGAGTACACCAGCATGGCCTTTCGCGCTGCTCGCGGTGCGATCGTGGTGGGCAGCACGACTTCCGGAGCGGATGGCGACACTTCGCGTTTCCCCTTGCCCGGAGGCATTCGCACCATGATCAGCGGCATTGGGGTGTTCTATCCCGATAAGCGGCCGACCCAGCGCATCGGAATCGTGCCCGACGTCGAGGCAAAACCAACTGTGGCGGGCATCCGCGCCGGACGAGACGAAGTCCTCGAGGAAGCCTTGCGCCAGATTCTCGGCAGCACAGTCCCCGCGGCGGAAATCGAGAAGATGGCCCACCGATAAGTTGGAGCTCTCCAGAATCGGTTTTCCTGCCTGATGTGTCTGCAGTCATTGACGCGGTGCCGCAGAATCAGTCAGAGTTAGCCTTCCTTGGAATTCCAGGAGGCACCGTGAACAAAGACAAGCCATCCCGCAGCAATCGTCGTTCATTCCTGAAATCTACCGGCGTGATCACTGCCGTTGCGGTCGGCTCCGTTACGCTTCCCAAACTTCCCCGCACCGCGGAAGCCAAGCCTGTCGACCAGCCGCGCCCCGAGCCCATGCCTACGCGTAACCTCGGCAAAACCGGTTACAAGGTCGGTATCTTCAGCCTTGGCGGCCAGGCCTCGATCGAGAAGCCGCACAACGAAGACATCGCCGTCCCCATCATCGAGAAGGCTCTCGACCTCGGCGTCAACTACATCGACACATCGTCTATCTACGGCGGCCCCGAGCGCTGGAGCGAGCAGTACGTCGGCAAAGTGATGAAGCATCGCCGTTCGGCAGCATTTCTCGCGACCAAGACGAAAGAGCGCACCCGCGAAGGCTCCAAACGCATGATCGAGAAATCGCTCGAGCTGCTGCAGACCGACCACATCGATCTCTGGCAACTCCACGACATCGGCACCATGCATGACATCGACGAGATCTTCGCCAAGGGTGGCGCCATGGAAGCCCTGCTCGAGGCCCGCGACCAGAAGATCGTCAAATATCTCGGTATCACCGGACACTACCGTCCGGATGCATTAATCGAAGCCATTCACCGCTATCCCTTCGACACCATTCTTATGGCAGTCAATGCCGCGGACCCGCATCACTTCAGCTTCTCCGAGCAGTTGCTTCCGCTAGCAGTCGAGAGACAGATGGGCATCATCGGAATGAAAGTCCCCGCCCGCGGCCGGATTCTTTCCAGTTGGACTCCGCCGCCAATCGAACAGCAGAAACACAGTTGGGAAGGAATGGTTCTTGCGCCCACTCCCGGCACGCTCGACATGCGCCAGGCGATGTACTACTCGCTCTCGCTCCCAGTCAGCACGGTGATCATCGGCTGCGACTCGATCGCGCAGCTGCAACAGAACGTGCAACTGGCACGCGACTTCACCCCACTGAACCAGACGCAGATGGCCGCACTCACCCAGAAAGCAGAGCCGGTGTCGAAGCAGTCGCTGTTTTTCCGCTTCTACGAAAGAGCGTAGCGATTATCCAGAGATAAAACCGCTGTCATTCTGACGAGAGCCGGGTGCCCCATTTCTGCCGCGCCTTTTGCGGCAGAAGTGGGGCCTTTGATCTTCATCGCTAGGGTGGCGAATGGCTCGCGCCCCAAACCGCTGTCATTCTGACGAGAGCGACAGCTCTCGGAGGAACCCTACGAGGCGTGGACAGCGTCTGTGCCGTGGAGGGGCATCCCTCTCATGCCAGCAGCACGGGAAGTCCGGTCCACTGCATCGGCAGTACACACCGACGTATGGTCCCTCAACTCGGCTTCGCCGAGTTTCAGGATGACATCTGCTTGAGATGGGGGTGGAGCACGCGCACACTGCCCGCTAACCCCTGCCTCTGCTACACTTCCGCCTTCACGCCGACTTCCCAGGGGGCCCCATGTTCCGATCCGTGCTTCTGTGGATGTTCTCACTCGTCTTCGCTGTATCCGCTGTCGCCCAGTCTCCCGACGTCCCCGAGCCCGGCTCCAGCGAAGCCATCGCCGCCGCCACCACCGATCCGCATTTCGTTTCTCCCTGGGTCTCCTACGTTCCCCACTCCGACAAAGTCCCCTCCCCTGAAAAATTCCTCGGCCGCATCATGGGCGCTCCGGGAGAACTCCTCGGCACCGAAAAGGCGTACGCCTACGCTCGCGCCCTCGCCGCCGCCAGCCCGCGCGTTCGCGTCTTCACCATCGGACACAGCGAAGAAGGCCGCGACATTATCATGCTCGCCATCGCTGACGAAGCCGGAATCCGCGATCTCGATCGCCTGAAAGCAGCCACCGCCGCGCTCGCCGACCCGCGCCGCACCGACAAGGCCGCCGCCGAAAAGCTGATCGCTACCGCCCGACCCATCTACTACTTCAACGCTGCGCTCCACTCCGACGAGACCGGATCCACCGAAGCCACCATCGAACTCGCCTACCGCCTCGCCGTCTCCGAGCAGCCGATGATCCGCCGCATTCGTGAGCAGATGATTGTGCTGATCAATCCCATCTCCAATCCAGACGGCCGCGACAAGATGGTCGACTGGTTCTACCGCTATCTCAAAGGCAAGACCGACCGCAACACGCTCCCGCGCCAGTCGCCTCCCTACTGGTCGAAGTACGCCTTCGTCGACATCAACCGCGACACGCCTCAGCAGACGCACGAAACCACCAAGGCCGCCGACCGCATGTTTTTCGAATGGCATCCCGTCGTCTTTCACGACCTGCACGAGGGTGTTCCCTTCCTCATGAGCTGGAACGGCACCGGACCCTACAACCCCAACGTCGATCCGATCACGTACTCCGAGTTCCTCACTCTCAGCTTTCACGAAGTTGAATCCATGACCGCGATGGGCATGCCCGGCGTCGCGACGTGGAATTTCGGCGAGGGCTTCGCGCATCTCTACATCGAGTCCGTCGCCATGAATCACAACAGCATCGGACGCGGCTACGAAACCTTCGGCAACGGCAGCGCCGAAACCGAGTTGCGTTCTGTCTCACCCGGCGTGGCCACGAAGCAGTGGTACCGTCCACTGCCCGCTGCGCGCGGCGAGGTCAAATGGTCGGCTCGCGACAACCTTAACTATCAGGAAACTGGCGCTCTGATTGCGCTCGACGATGCCGCCGGTCACCCCAAGGACATGCTGCGCAACTTCTACCAGAAGTCGTGGAATTCCTGGCAGAAAGGTCTAACTCAGCCACCCTACGCTTTTCTGATTCCCCAGGATCAGGGCGATCCCGCGCGGGTGGCGCAGATGGTCGAGCGCCTCATGCAGCAGCACATCGAAGTTTCCCGAGCGCAGAGCGCGCTTCAACTTAAGGACGGAAGTTTTCCAGCTGGAACCTACGTCGTCCGCCTCGATCAGCCGTATCGAAATTACGCTTACGACTTGCTCACGCCCCAGCATTATCCCAAAGATGACCAGGCTCCCTACGATGACGTTTCCTGGGAGCTTCCCGCCAACTATCACCTGCAAGCACTTGCGACCGCCGACGCTTCCATCCGCAACATCGCACTGTCGCCTATGAACGAACCGCCTCACGTCGCCGGACACATTGCCGGCAGCGGGCCAACATATCTGCTGAAAGACACCGGCCAGGAATCTTTCCTCGCCGCGCGTTATCGCCTGCAGAATTTTGAAATTCAAATCGCCGAACAGGAATTCGAATCCGGTGGCGAAAAATTTCCGGCGGGCTCCTGGATTCTCTCCGACCAACCCGGCCTTCACGACGCTCTGCAGTCCACCGCGAAAGAACTCGGCCTCGACTTCATCCAGACTTCGGCAACACCCTCCGTCGCGCATCACACTGCCAAAGCTCCGCGCATTGGCCTGTGGGTCCCGTGGGCCGACACCGATTCCATCGGATGGGTCCGCTACTCGCTCGACCAGCGCAAAGTCCCCTACACCTATGTGCGCGACGAAGACATTCGCGCCGGAAATCTGCGCTCGAAAATCGACGTTCTCTTATATGGTCACGTCGATCTCGAACTCGCCGAGCAGATCGAAGGCCTGCCCAAAGCGTGGTCGCCCATGCCCTTCAAAAAGACCGCGCAGACGCCCAGCTTCGGCACGCCCGCCGAATCCGACGACATCACCGGAGGCATCGGCTACGAGGGCCTCGCGCAGATTCAGCGCTTCATCGACGAAGGCGGCCTCATGGTCACGCTCGGCAGCGGCAGCATGCTCGCCCTCGAAGGCGGGCTTGTCCGCTTTGTCCGCCGCTCCTCGGGAGGCGTTCCCCGCAGCACCGCAGGAGGCGGCGCCGCCTCTGCCGCAGCCGCCCAGCAGGCAGCCACGCGCACTCCCGGCGCCCATGTACGCGTCACTTTCGATCGTCCCGATCACCCCATCGCCTACGGATATCCCGCGCACACCTGGGTCTTCCGCCAGAATTTCCCGCTCTACAACACACCGCGCCGCTGGCTGCGCATGGCCTACTGCACCACCTGTCTCGACGGCCCCGAAGACCGCAGCGGCATCGTCATGGAATGGGGCGACAGCGAGAACAAAGATTTCGTGGTGAGCGGTCAGGCCTGGGGAGAAGAAAATCTGATCGGCCGCCCCGCCATCCTCGACATGCCCGTCGGCAAAGGACACGTCGTCAGCTTCAACTTCAATCCCATGCATCGCGACATGAATCGCGGCGACCAGCGCCTGCTGTGGAACGCGCTCCTGAACTGGCAGGCAATCCTGGCGGCAACACCAGGCCAGGAGCAGGCCCAACACGCGGCCCCGGAACCGGACGACGAGTAGAGTATTCTGTTGGACACACCGGAAGGATCGTATGTCTCACAGACTGGCGACGACTCTCTTATTTCTGTTTGCCACCACGGCCGTCTGCGCGCAGCAAAGCCCCGAAACCTGGACGTTCGCTGTCTCCGGAGACTCGCGCAATTGCGGCGACGTCGTGATGCCCGCCATCGCGAAGAGCGTGCTGCAGAACCACGCTGCTTTCTATTGGCATCTCGGCGACTTCCGCGCCATGTACGACGTCGATGAAGACATGCAGCACATCTACGGCGGCACACTCACCTTCGGCGAATATCGACAGATCGCGTGGACCGACTTCATCGAGAATCAAGTTCACGTCTTCGAACCAGTCCCGGTCCGCCTTGGTATCGGAAACCATGAACTGATCGGTAAGACACCGGCGGACTATCTCTCCACTTTCGGTTACTGGCTCGATACTCCCGAGATTCGTGCGCAACGCGCGTCCGAATTCTGGGACGGCAGCCTGCGGACGTACTATCACTGGAAAGAGCACAACGTCGACTTCATTTACCTCGACAACTCGGCTGATGAGGGATTCGATGACGGTCAGATGGAGTGGTTTGAGCGCGTCCTCGCCGCCGACAAGAAAGACGCCGCCGTAAAGACCCTCGTGGTCGGCATGCACCGCGCTCTACCCAACAGCCTCGCCTGCGGCCACAGCATGAACGGCGACAAAGACGCTCCCAGCCCGAAAGGCATCGCCAGTGGTCGTCGCGCCTATCTTGACCTGGTCCAGTGGAGGAAAGACACCCAGAAGCGCGTGTACGTCCTCGCCAGCCACTCGCACTTCTTCATGGATGACATCTACCAGACCGACTACTGGAAGAATCACTCCGAGGTCCTTCCCGGATGGATCGTCGGCACAGCGGGAGCCCGGCGCTATAAACTGCCCGACTTTGATCCAGCGTTTCTCAAGCTGCACGACGCCCAGTCTCCGGTGTGGGGATATCTCCTTGCGACCGTCGCTCCCACTGGCGATATCAAGTTCGATTTCACCCCGGTCGGACCGACCGACCTGCCCGCGACCGTCAAGGCTCGCTACGGCGACTTCATCCAGGATTTTTGTGTCAAGGGAAACCTCGACAACGGCAAGCACGATCCCCCTGACTCCTGTAACGACAAATGAACCCCTCTGCTTGCTTCCCAACCGTCCCGCCTCATATACTCTGAACGTTTGCCCGCCAAGCGCCGGAAATCGTCCGGCTGCGGCCGGCCTCAGTCCTCAAATCGCGACCTGCACTCATTCCGGAGAGATTCCTATATGACAACCATGACCACCGCCCCGCACGTGGACAAAGAAACCAACCCGTGGGAGTCGCAACGCGCCCGCTTCGATCTGGCCGCCCAGAAACTCAATCTCGATGAGGGCCTGTGGCGCGTGCTGCGCTATCCCAACCGCGAGGTCACGGTGTACATCCCGGTGCAGATGGATGATGGACACCTTGAAGTGTTTACCGGATTCCGCGTGCAGCACTCGATCGCCCGTGGCCCGGCCAAGGGCGGCATCCGCTACGCGCCCGACGTCACCCTCGACGAAGTCCGCGCCCTCGCCAGCTGGATGACATGGAAGTGCGCCGTGGTCAACATCCCGTTCGGCGGCGCCAAGGGCGGCGTGATCTGCGATCCCCACAAAATGTCGATGGGCGAAGTCGAGCGCATGACCCGCCGCTACACCTCGGAACTGATCGAATTCATCGGCCCCGAGAAAGACGTTCCCGCCCCCGACGTCAACACCAACGAACAAATCATGGCCTGGATGATGGACACCTACTCCATGCACATGCGCCAGACCGTCACCGCTGTCGTGACCGGAAAACCCATCAACATCGGCGGATCCCGCGGACGCCGCGAAGCCACCGGACGCGGCGTGATGATCGTCTGCGATGAAGCCTGCAGGAAACTGGGCCTCGCTCCCGAGAGCACCCGCGTCATCGTGCAGGGATTCGGCAACGTCGGCTCCAACGCCGCTGTGCTGATGTCTCAGGCCGGCTACAAAGTGATCGGCATCGGCGAAGTGGGAGGAGGCCTGCACAACAAGAATGGCATCGACCTCAAGGCCCTGGTGGATTTCCGCCAGAAGAACGGCACCGTCCACGGATTCCCCGGCGCAGAAAAAGTCGAGACCGCCGACCTGCTCGTCGAAGACTGCGAAATTCTCATTCCCGCGGCCACCGAGAACGTCATCACCAGCCGCAACGCCGACCGCGTGAAGTGCCGCATCCTCGCCGAGGGCGCCAACGGTCCGACGACCTCCGCAGCCGACGACATCCTCACCGACAAGGGCGTCTTCGTGATTCCGGACATTCTCGCCAACGCTGGTGGTGTGACTACTTCGTATTTCGAGTGGGTCCAGGATCGTCAGGGATACTTCTGGAAGGAGTCGGTCGTCAACGAACAACTGGACGCCATCATGAAGTCGTCATTCGAAGACGTGGTCCGCTACGCCGAAGCTCACCACGTCAACAACCGCATCGCTGCCTACATGCTGGCCATCGACCGCGTGGCGTACACGATCCGTCAGCGCGGCATTTACGCATAAGCACTCGCGCCTTGCTGAAAAGCTCGGATCGGGATCGAGGTGTGATGGGGATCGAGGTTTGATGGGGATCGAGGTTTGAAAGGGCGCGGCTTCCAGCCGCGCCGCAGGTCGCACAACTTAGATGGCGGCTTTAGCCGCTGAGGTAAACAACGTTATCCACGGTTTTAGCAGCCCAGCAAAAAGGAGAACCCGATGAAACTCGAACGGAAACTGATGGCACAAATCGCGGTCCTGATCTTCGCGCTCAGTCTCGTGAGCGGGATGGCATCCGCCCAAGCCAAACCAGCTCCCGCCGCCACGCCAGCAGCCACGGCGAAGCCCGCCGCCGACAAGCTAGACATCAACACCGCGACCAAAGATCAGCTCAAGGAACTGCCCGGCATCGGCGACGCCTACTCGCAGAAGATCATCGACGGCCGCCCCTACCGCGCCAAGAACGAACTCGTGCAAAAGAAAATCGTCCCCCAGGCCACCTACGACAAAATCAAAGACCTGATCATCGCCAAGCAACCCAAGAAGGACGCGACGGCTCCAGCCACGAAATAAATCAAAACCTTCACCACAGGGGACACAGAGGAACCAGGTTTTTCCCCTGTGATTCTCTGTGTCCCCCTGCGGTGAAAGCCTTTCTTTCCCGCATTGCGTTCCCTCTCCCCGTGGAGCATAATCAATTTGGTTGCCGGCTGGCCTCCGGAGCCCCCCTTAAGTGAACCTACCCAACTCCATCACGCTGAGCCGCATTTGCAGTATTCCTCTGCTGATCTGGATCCTTTCCAGTCCCCGCTTCAGCAGCGTGAATGGCGAAAAGGAACTGCTGGCTTCGGCCCTGTTCATCGCTGCCGCCATGACCGATGGCATTGACGGCTATCTCGCGCGCAAGCGCAACCAGATCACCACGATGGGAATCCTGCTCGATCCCATCGCCGACAAACTGCTGATCGCCGCCGCCTTCATCGTGCTCGTGCAGATCAATCCGAGCCTCGTGCCCGCCTGGGTCGCAATCGTCGTGATCGGCCGCGAATTTCTGGTCAGCGGCTTGCGTTCGATCGCCGCCTCCGAGGGCTTCACCATCGAGGCCAGCGAACTCGGCAAGTTCAAAATGGTAGTGCAGATCGTAGCTGTGGTGGCCGTCATTCTCGACCACCGCTGGAAAGAATGGCCGGTATACGGCCACTACTTCTTACCCATTCACTGGATCGCCTATCTCTCGATCTGGTTCATGGTGGGCGTTTCGCTGGTGTCGGCGATCGACTACTTCGTCGCGTTCTGGTCGAAAATCGATCGTCGCGTGGTCAAGCGCCGCCGCCGCGCTGCTTTCATTCTGAGCCGGCGCAGAAAGCCAGTGCCGCCGCCGCAGGCCGACCGTGATGTCGCTGCCTCGACCTAGTTCGCTTGCCGTAGACAATGAGTTCTCGCCCGGCGAGAGAACTCTCCTGCTGCATCTGGCCCACGACTCTATCCTCTCCGCACTGCAAGGTCGCGAAATCCCTCTCGACCCTCCCACGCCGCACCTGGCCGAACCGCGCGGCGCATTCACCTCGCTCTATCTCCGCGGAGAGTTGCGCGGATGCGTCGGGTTCATCCTGCCCATCAACTCCGTCTATCGCGCCGTCGCCGACACCGCCCGCGCCGCCGCCTTCGAAGACACTCGCTTTTATCCCGTCACCCTCGCGGATGCACCCCATCTCGAAATTGAACTCAGCATTCTCTCGCCGCCACAACCGATCGCAGCCGATGACATCGAAATCGGCCGCCACGGACTCCTGGTCAGCCAGTCCGGACACCGCGGCCTTCTCCTCCCCCAGGTGCCCACCGAGCGCAACTGGGACCGCACTACCTTCCTCGAGCAAACTTGCCATAAAGCTGGTCTTCCCCGCGACGCCTGGCAAAAAGGCGCGCTGATCGAGGCATTCACCGCTGAGGTTTTTGGGGAGAAACAGTAAATCTCGAGACACGCGCGTTTGTGGACTGGGGTTACATTGCCGACGCCGGCGGAAGCGGAATCAGTCGGCCGGCATGGGCGCGGTTCGCGGCGTGGCGCGGCGTTCCGCGCCGGGATCGGGGGCCTGGGCAGCAGCCTCTATCCACTTGCGCACTTCGGGCAGCGCCTTATGCATCGCCGCTTCTCCAACCTTGATCAGATCTGGGGCGCGTTTGAAATCGTCGTAGGCGAATCCGGCGACGTCGGGCTCGACAACCAGATCCGCGGCATCGCGCCACAAAGAAGACATCGCATCCTGCGCGATGGCGAACGATTGTCCGATCACATCGAAAAGATGGCGCGGCGGCCCACCGTTGGACCAGGTACCCCGCAGATGCACGGCCAGCACGCGATCCGCGCCCATTTCGCGCAGCGGGCGCGAGGGCACCGGATGCGACAGCATGCCGTCAACCAGGTAACGGCCGCGGATCTCTACAGGCAGAAACATTCCCGGATACGCGCAACTGGCGCGCACCGGCTCGATGATCGAGCCGGAGTGGAAGACCACACCTTCTCCGGTATTAAAGTCAGTAGCGGTGACGCCGAGAGGAATGCGCAGTTCCTCGAACGTCTTGCACTTCAGGGTGCGAGTCAGAAACGAGACCATGCGGTCGTTCGAGGCGAAGCCCCAGCGGGAAAGAGTCCAGCGCGCGAACGTCGTAAAACGAACGCTGACGGCCACCTGTTCGAGTTCCGCGATGCTCAGTCCACTGCAATAGGCCGCGCCGATGAGTGCGCCCACGCTGGTCCCGGTAACCACGCGCACCGGGATGCCTTCCTGTTCGAGGACCTTGAGAACTCCGATGTGCGCGATGCCGCGGGCAAAGCCTCCGCCCAGAGCGACGCCAATGGCGGGAATGCGGGCAGTTTCGGCGGGCGCGGGCTTGCGCGAGAGTTCCCGCCCAAAGGCCTGCACCGAGCGGATAATCTTTCCCAGACTCTTCACAGCGAACCCCACATCCTCTGGCTCACAGCAGCCAGCAAAGCTGGTACCCCATCTGAAATATAAGATGCCACAAATGCCGGCAAGGCTGCAGGGCACGATAGTGCCACACATCATTACGCCGGGAACGGTAACCGGTTACTAGAAAGGCAGCCGGCAGGTGACGAAGTGCTGTATTCCTGCTAAGTTGCGGACTGTATGGTGCGTGAGATCTCCGCCGGGGGGGTGGTCGTCCGGCACAAAGATGGGGACTGGTGGATGGCGGCCATCGAGCTTCCGGGTGACGCCTCGACGCTCCCCAAGCCTTCCAGGCGCTCCGTTCGCCCGAAAGGCAAAACCGTGCTGTGCCTGCCGAAGGGTCTGGTCGATCCCGGCGAGAAAGCGCTGGAAGCGGCGCTGCGGGAGGTACGCGAAGAAACTGGAATCACCGCCGTTCCCATCGCCAAACTCACTGACATCAAATACATGTATGTTCGGACCTGGGGAGACGGCGAGCGTGTTTTCAAAATCGTCAGCTTCTACCTGCTGCGCTATGAATCGGGACAAATCGACAATCTTTCCGAAGACATGCGAGTTGAGGTCGCGCGCGCTTTGTGGGTGCGGTTGGAGGATGCGGCCAGGCTGCTCGCCTACAAGGGCGAGAAGCAAGTGGCGCGGCTGGCGCTGGAATATGTTGCGGCTCACACCGACCTTGACTCTGGCACTGGCTAAAGTGTCCGCCTTGCGATTACCATAATCAGTCCCACGCCTGACCAGGGAGAATCCATGCCATCTTCCTCGCAAGTCCACCGCACCTCAATTCCCGAGTGACTAC
Source organism: Candidatus Dormiibacterota bacterium (assembly GCA_035632675.1). GTDB lineage: Bacteria > Acidobacteriota > Terriglobia > Terriglobales > Acidobacteriaceae > Sulfotelmatobacter. The sequence goes on along the minus strand of DASQGJ010000050.1, from coordinate 52,628 downwards.
AACGGATTCATATTCGAGGCCCATTCATGAAGCGCATCAATAAAGTCGCCATTCTCGGCGCCGGAACCATGGGCGCCCGCATCGCCGCGCATTTCGCCAACGCCGGCGTTCCCAGCTACCTGTTCGACATCGTTCCCCCCGACGCCGATGGTCCGGCGCGCAACAAGATCGCCGCCGCCGGTCTTGACGCCGTAAAGAAATCCAAGCCCGCCGCCTTTATGGACGCTTCGCTCGCTCGTCTCGTCACGGTCGGCAATTTCGAAGACGATCTCAAGAAACTGGCCGACGTCGAGTGGATCATTGAGGCCGTGGTCGAGAACCTCGAGATCAAGCGAACCCTGTTACGCAAGATCGAGGCCATCCGCAAGCCCGGAACCATCGTCACCACCAACACCAGCGGCCTGCCCGTCGGCAAGATCGCTGAGGGATTTTCGGACGACTTCCGCCGCGCCTGGTTTGGCACGCATTTCTTTAATCCTCCGCGGTATATGCGGCTGCTGGAACTGATTCCGACTCCCGAGGCGGACCGTGCCGCCATCGACGCGATCTCCCACTTTTGCGATGTGCGCCTCGGCAAGGGCGTCGTCATGGCCAAAGACACCCCGAATTTCATCGGCAACCGTATCGGCACGTTCTCGGTGTTGAACGTCATCCGACTCATGCAGGAAATGGGGCTGACCATCGAGGAGGTCGACGCCCTCACCGGACAGTCCGTCGGATGGCCCAAGTCAGCCACCTTCCGCACGATCGACCTGGTCGGCCTCGACATTCTGGGCCACGTCGTCGGCAACATGACCACCAATGTTCGCGACGAACGCAGCGACCTGCGCCTGCCCGATTTCTTCAACCAGATGCTGCAGAAGAAGTGGCTCGGCGACAAGACCAAGGGCGGCTTCTACAAGAAAGTGAAAGGCGGCGAGGGCCAGGAGGACGAGCGTCTCGCTCTCGACTGGAAGACGCTGGAATATCATCCGCGGCAGAAGCCGAAATTCCCCGCCCTCGATATGGCGAAAAATGTCGACGAAACCGGCGCCCGTCTGCGCATGCTGCTCGGTATGGACGGCGGCGGCCCGCAGAAGGGCGACCGGGCCGGAGCATTTCTCTGGGCTGCGCTCACCGATCTCTGGACGTATTCCGCCAACCGCGTGCCCGAAATTTCCGACTCAATCGTCGAGATCGACCGCGCCATGCGGCTCGGATTCAACTGGGAACTCGGCCCCTTCGAGTTGTGGGACGCGGCAGGCGTCGAGGCCACGGTCGCGCGAATGAAGAAGGAAGGCAAGCCGGTAGCAGCCAACGTCGAAAAATTGCTCGCATCAGGACAGAAGTCCTGGTACGCCGACGACGCGAAGTCGCCGGCCGGAACGAAATTCTGGGATCTGGGAGCAGGCAAGTACGAGCCGGTTCAGGTTCCCTCGGGCGTCTGGTCCGTCACCGTCGCGAAGAAATCCAATGGCGTAGTGAAGAAGAATTCCGGAGCCTCCCTGGTTGATCTGGGCGATGGCGTAGCCTGCCTCGAATTTCACAGCAAGATGAATTCTCTGGGCACCGACATCGTCAGCTTGATTATCCAGACGCTCAAGCCCGGCGGACCCGGCGACAACTTCGACGCTTTCGTCATCACCAACGACGCTCCCAATTTTTCCGTCGGCGCCAATCTCATGCTGCTGCTGATGAGCGTTCAGGAAGAAGAGTGGGACGATGTCGATCTCGCCATTCGCCAGTTCCAGGGCATGACGCAGGCCATCAAGTTCTCGCCCAAACCGGTCGTGTCCGCGGCATTCGGGCTGTGCCTGGGCGGCGGCACCGAGATCTCGCTGCACGCCGCGGCCCGCCAGCCGCACGCCGAGCTCTACACCGGCCTGGTCGAAGTGGGCGTCGGCCTGCTCCCCGGAGGCGGAGGCTGCAAAGAGATGCTTTTGCGCGCCGTCGATGGCGCAGCCGCGTCGCGCGGGAAGGCTTCAGGCGAGGCACTTGCGGGATCCGTCGAAATGATGGAAGCCATGAAGCGGGCCTTCGAGACAATTGCCACAGCGAAGGTCGCAACCTCCGCGCATGAAGCCCGCGGCCTCGGCTTCCTCAGCGATTCCGACCGTATCACCATGAACCGCGAGCGTGTCCTCTCCGACGCCAAGGCGCGGGCCCTCGAACTGGCGCGCGCCGGATACGAGCCGCCGACGCCCCGCACCGACATCCCAGCGCCCGGCGAGAATCTGCTGGCCGCTCTCAAGATGGGCGTGCACCTCATGCGGCAAGGCGACTTCATCACCGAGTACGAAGTAAAGCTGGCCGGAAAGATCGCCGAAGTCCTCTGCGGCGGCAACGTCACTCCCGGCACTCCAGTCAGCGAGCAGTACATCCTCGACCTGGAGCGCGAAGGCTTCAAATCGCTCTGCGGCGAGCGCAAAACGCAGGAGAGAATTCAGTACACGCTGAAAACGGGCAAGACGCTGAGGAATTAAGAGGCGATTGGAGTTCGTTTCGATTGGAATTCACTCTATCGGAGGTGGCTTTGAAAGGGCGCGGCTTTAAGCCGCGCCATCAGATCCAGTAAGCTTCAGCCCGCTGCCACGTGCGCAAACCTTCGCACCGCCGGTTGTCGTCTTTGCCTTGCACGCCAGAGGTCGTACTGCGACTGCATGTTCATCCATAGTTCCGGCGTCGTGCCCAACGCAGCCGCCAGCCGGATCGCCATCGCCGCTGAGATTCCCGACTTGCCGTTCAGCACGCGTGACAGCGTCACACGCGTGATCCGCAAATGGGCTGCTGCCGTGGATACCGCCAGATCCCCGAGATATTCGCGGAGAACCAGCCCAGGATGCGGTGGGTTGTGCATGCGCATGGTGCGACTCCTTTCGTATAGTGTAACGCTACACGTTACGGCGGTAGAATCCAAGACTTCCGCATTTCTCCTGCGCTACAATCGCCTCATGCGTAGACCTCTGTTGGCTCTTGCTGCGCTTATCGGACTGACCGTCCTTGCTTTCTCTGTTCCAAACGCCGACGCGCAAGCCAAACAGAAGGACGCTCCCGCGAAAGAATCCGCGCCCGATGTTCCCGACGCGATTGCCGTCCCTGCGGGGCTCGAGCCCGTCCTGTTCGTACGCGCCTCGGGATCGCAGATCTACACCTGTCAGGCCGACGCTGAGGGTAAATTCAGTTGGACGCTCAAAGCTCCCGAGGCCGAATTGAAAGACCGGAACGACAAAGTCATTGGACAACATTCCGCCGGTCCGACGTGGAAGCTGAAAGACGGCAGCGAAGTCACAGGCAAGGCGGCCGCGCACGTCGACTCGCTCGACTCAGATTCGATTCCATGGCTGCTGGTGAATGTCGTAACCAATTCAGGCAAAGGGATGCTCGCGAAAGTTACCACCATCCAGCGCGTTCACACCCACGGTGGCAAACCCGGCAACGATCCTTGCGACGAAGCGCACAAGGGAACAGAGACGAAAAGCACGTACCGCGCCGACTACTACTTTTACGCCCCGGCGAAGTGAGCGTTGGAGTTGAAGCGAGTGTGGAAGATTGAGCATCGAATAAATGGCTCGAGGAGGGCATCATGCGTGAAGTCGTTATAGCTTCTTCTGTTCGCACACCGGTAGGGCGCGCCTTTAAAGGCACGCTCCGTGCCACGCGTCCTGACGAACTAGCTGCTGTCGCCATCAAAGGCGCACTCGATCGCGTGCCGCAGCTCAACGCCAAAGAAATCGAAGACGTCATTCTCGGCTGTGCCATGCCTGAGGCCGAGCAAGGGATGAACGTCGCCCGCATCGCCTCGCTGCGCGCGGGTCTTCCGGTCGAAATCTCCGCGCTCACGATCAACCGCTTTTGCTCTTCGGGATTGCAGGCGATCGCTATGGCCGCCGAGCGCATCATGACTGGAGGCGCGGAAGTCATCGTCGCCGGCGGAACCGAGTCGATGTCGATGATCCCCATGGGCGGCCACAAGATCTCGCCCAACCCGTGGCTTGTCGATCATTATCCGGACGCCTATCTTTCCATGGGACTCACGGCAGAGCGCGTGGCCCAGCGCTTCGGCATCACGCGAGAGGCTGCGGACGAGTTCTCCCTGCGCAGTCACCAGAAGGCGCTGGCGGCCATTCAGGCGGGAAAGTTCGACGACGAAGTCGTCCCCGTGCCCGTCAGTTTCAGCACTCCCAATGGATCGAAGCCCAAGCGGCAGGAGATCTCGTTCAAGATGGATGAAGGCCCGCGCGCCGACACTTCGCTGGAAGCGCTGCTCTCGCTCAAACCCGCATTCCACGCCAAGGGCACGGTGACAGCAGGAAACTCTTCGCAGATGTCGGATGGAGCCGCCGCCGCCGTGGTGATGTCAGCCGAGCGCGCGCAGGCACTGGGCATCAAGCCGCTCGCCCGTTATGTTTCCTTCGCGACCGCGGGATACAAGCCCGAAGAAATGGGACTAGGACCGGTGTTCGCCATCCCGAAAGCGTTGAAGATGGCGGGACTCAAGCTTTCCGACATCGACGTGATCGAGTTGAATGAAGCGTTCGCTGCGCAGTCGCTGGCAGTGATCAAAGAAGCGGGGCTTGATCCCGCGAAGGTGAATCCCAATGGCGGCGCCATCGCGCTAGGGCATCCGCTGGGATGCACGGGCGCGAAGCTCACAGCCAGCGTGATTCGCGAACTGAAATGGCGCAACGGCCGCTACGGCATGGTGACCATGTGCGTCGGCGGCGGCATGGGCGCGGCCGGCATCTTCGAGAACCTCTAGTCTCAGGGAAGAGATTGTCGTAGGGAAGCAGCACCGCCGTCACAATTCTTTACCCGATTGCTACGCTCTTTGACACGTTTCGGCGTATGTTCTTCACGGAAGCTCTTAAACAGGACATCCCCAGTCCTGGTTGGTTGTGGGAGGTGCATTATGCGGCTCTCCGGCCTTTCTCTTGCGGCAGTTCTGCTGTTCTCATCGATCGTGCTGGCACAACACTCGTCTGGAAGCAGTGGCGGATCGAGTAGTTCCTCCAGTAGTAGCTCGTCTGGCGGAAGCTCGCACAGCAGTTCTTCGGGCGGATCCAGCTCTTCAGGTGGCAGTTCCGGAGGCAGTCACAGCTCCGGAGGAAGCTACTCCGGTGGTAGCAGCGGAAGCCACAGCGCTGGCGGCAGTCACAGTGCGGGCGGAAGCCACAGTTCCGGTGGCGGCCACAGCACCACCGGCGCTCCCGCCTCACATGGGACTGCATCCTATGGTTCGACTGGACGCGGATCAGAGGTGGTAGTTCCTCCGCACAAAGGCGATCGCAGCCCGGTCTCCAACCTGGCACGTCCGATTCGTCAACCCAAGGAAGGAGCACCGGATCGAACGGTGCAACCCGCGAAGAGAAGTTTCTTCACTTTCCTGCGTCATCCGTTCCGTAGACCGCAACCTCCGCCTCCGGCGCGGCCCGACCGAACCTTCTGTTACAAGGGGCACTGCCCGGTCTGCCCCATCGGACAGGTCCGCAGCGGTGGCGGATGCACGACGGCTGTGATTCCCATGTGTATCACGGGCCAGACTTGGAATGGCATCTCTTGCCGTCACGACAACCTTTGTTCGCTGGGTGAGATTTGGAATGGCATTTCGTGCCTCCGGCAGACCGGTTTCATCGACCAATGTTCCGGACTCCGAATGGCCCTGGAACGGCAAGAACAGCGCCGGCAGGCGGCAGCCTCGACTCGACAGAGTGCCTGCGCCAACGCTCTCAGCCTGGAGTGCACGGATGCGACCACTGCATCGCAGAGCGAGGACAATCTCTATCGGGCGTTGGAGGAACGATACCGGCGGTGCCAAATGGGCGTGCTCTCTGCCTATCCTTTTGGGCGGCAAACGCCCTACGGAAATCGGCCGGGAGTCGTATTCGATCCATTGACGATTGGCGTGGATTACTAACTGTCGACAAGGGCTGAGATCGTGTAGTTTGCTCCGCCGGCGGAAATTCCTGCCTATTCCCTTCGCTGCCGCATTAGAATTGAAAATACCGTTCCCGCCGCGTCCCTCCAATGACACGGCGGTTTCTTTCGAGGGCTATACATGGCAACGACCACGGCAGTTCCCAAGACCAGGATTTCCGGCGGCAGCTTCCTGCTGGAATCGCGACATCCTGACGAAGTCTTCACCCCTGAAGATTTCAGCGAACAGCATCAGCTCATTGGACAGACGGCCGAGGAATTCGCCGTCAACGAGATCGTGCCCAACATCGAGAAGATCGAGCATAAGGACTTCTCGGTCACGCGCGATCTGCTGAAGAAGGCCGGCGAACTCGGCCTGAGTTCGGTGGAGATTCCCGAGGCGTACGGCGGGCTGGAGATGGACAAGGTCACGGCTGCCGTAATCGCCGATCACATCGCCAAGTACGCCGGCTTCGCCACGACCTGGGGAGGACACACCGGCATTGGCACGTTGCCGATCGTTTATTTCGGTACGGAAGAACAGAAGAAGAAGTATCTGCCGCGGCTGGGGTCGGGTGAAATTGTCGGAGCCTACGCTCTGTCGGAATCGACTTCGGGCTCGGACGCCATGAACTGCCGCACCAAGGCCACGCTCTCTGCCGACGGCAAGCATTACATCCTGAACGGCGAGAAAATGTGGATCACCAACGCGGGCTTTGCCGACTTGTTCACGGTTTTTGCCAAGATCGATGGAGAGAAGTTCTCGGCCTTCCTGGTCGAGAAGACTTTCCCGGGATTCTCGATTGGCGGCGAAGAACACAAGATGGGGATTCGGGGATCGTCCACCTGCCCGATCATCCTGAATGACTGCAAGGTTCCGGTGGAGAACTTGCTGGGAGAGATCGGCAAAGGACATCTCATTGCCTTCAACATTCTGAACATTGGACGGTTCAAGCTGGGCGCCATGTGCGTAGGCGGAGGCCGCGTGTCGCTGGAAAACGCTATCGCCTACGCCAAGCAGCGCAAGGCATTTAACAAGGTCATTGCAGATTTCGGGCTGGTGCGGGAGAAGATCGCCAACATGGCCACTCTTCTTTTCGTCGGCGAGTCGCTGGTGTACCGGACCGTGGCGATGATGGACAACGCCCTGAGCGAAGTCGACAAGTCGGCCGCCGATGCCGCCAAACAGACCCTCAAGGCCGTTGAGGAGTACGCCGTCGAGTGCTCGATCATCAAGGTGTGGGGCTCGGAGATGATCGACTACGTCGTCGATGAGACGCTGCAGATTTATGCGGGTTACGGATTTGTCGAAGAATATCCGGCGGAGCGCGCGTATCGCGATGCGCGTATTAACCGAATCTTCGAAGGCACGAACGAGATCAACCGGCTGATCATCACCGGCTTTCTTCTGAAGCGAGCGATGACGGGACAGCTTCCGCTCATGCCTGCGATTAAGAAGCTGATGGATGAAGTGCTTTCTGGTCCGTCGATGGCCGAGGAACTCGAAGGCGCTCTTCCCGAAGAGCGAAAGCTGGTGGCCCAGGCTAAGAAACTCGGGCTGTTTGCGGCGGGCGCGGCTACCCAGAAATACATGCAGGCGATCCAGGATCAGCAGGAGATCATGGGTGCGATAGCGGACATAACGATTGAGACTTATGCGATGGAGACGGCCGTGCTGCGCGCGCAGAAGATCGTCGCCAGCAAGGGGGAGGCGGGCGCGGCGTTGCCGCTTGCCATGACTCGCGTGTATCTGTCGCAGGCAATGGAGAAGGTCGAATCGGCGGCGAGGAAAGTCATCGCTGCAGTGGCCGACGGCGACATGCTCCGGACGCAGCTTGCCATCCTGCGGCGGTTGGGGAAATATGAGCCGTTCAACACCGTCGAACTGCGGCAGCAGATTGCGCAGAAGATGATTGAGCGCGGGAAATATACGCTGGCGTAGCGGGCGCTTTCAGCAATTCTAAATTTGCGTTGTCATCCCGAGCGTAGCGAAGGACCTGTGCACTCCCAGTGAGTTGCACAGGTCCTTCGCGGCAAAGTACGCCGCTCAGGATGACAAGCGTGTTTGTGTTTGACGTTTGGAGTTTGCTGGTAACCTTCCCTCTGATACAAATGTCCCGATGAAAAACGCAATGACTACTCTCGCACTCATCGCTCTGGCTGCCTCTCTGGCTGCGCAGTCGACGCCGTCTTCACAGCAAGATTCCGCCACGTTCGACGCTGATGGCACGGCGCACATTACCCGCGTGGTGCCGATGCCAACTACAATCAGCCCGGAATCGCAAAGCTGGCTGGCTTCGCTGACCCATAGCACTCCGGGGCCGGAATCGCTGGCGGAGCGGCGCGCGCGCACCGATGTCTGGCGGGCGCAGGATTCCGCTGAGGCGCGAAAACTCTATCCGGTCAATGTGGAGGAAGCGACCACGGCGGGCGTACGCACCGACATGATTACGCCGCTGGCGATGCCGCTTGAGAATCGCGGACGGGTGCTGATCAATCTCCACGGCGGAGGATTCAATTCCGACTCGGGATCGCTGATCGAGGGCGTGCCGATTGCGAATCTCGCGAAAATGAAGGTCGTCTCCGTCTACTACCGGCTCGCTCCCGAGAATCCATTTCCGGCCGCGGTCGATGACGTGGTCGCGGTCTACAAAGATCTTCTAAAAAGCTACAAACCGAAAAGCATTGGGATTTTCGGAACTTCCGCGGGAGCGATTCTGACGTGCGAAGTCACGATACGGCTAAAGCAATTAGGGTTGCCCCTGCCGGGCGCCCTGGGAGTCTTTTCCAGCCTCGCGGACTTCAGCCGGCCCAGCGACTCTCGACAGTTGTTTACGTTGAATGGATTTCCCGGCGGACTGAAGCCGGTCGATCCTCAGCATCTGCCCGACAACGAATACGCCGGCAAGACAGACCTTAAGGATCCCGTCCTGTCACCGCTGTTCGCCAATCTGCACGGTATGCCGCCGAGCCTGCTGGTCACCAGCACCCGTGATCTGTTGCTCAGCGATACGACGACCTTTCACCGGGCGTTGCTGCGCGCCGGGAATGATTCGCAACTGGTCGTCTTCGACGCCCTGCCACACGCCTTCTGGTATCACTTTCAATTGCCCGAGACGAAAGAAGCGCTCGAACTGATGGCTAAGTTCTTCGAAGCAAAAGTTGAACGCTAGACGGCCGCCTGTTACAGTTTCCCGTTCTCATCCCAAGCGAGGGTGCACCGATGAAACCTGCGCGTTTGGCAGTCTCTCTCCTTCTTCTCTTCTTGCCCCTTTGGATTACGAGCGTGGCTCGCGCGCAAGTTACGCTTCCGTCCTTGTTGGCCGATCACATGGTCGTGCAGCGGGGGCTGCCGGTCCATGTCTGGGGAATGGCGGCTCAACACGAGAGCATCTCGGTTACATTTCGCGACGAAACAAAGTCCTCATCGGCCGATGACCTTGGGCGTTGGAGTCTATATCTGTCTCCCGGTGAGGCAGGCGGCCCGTTTCAGATGGTCGTCAAGGCGACGAACACGATCCAGCTGAATGACGTTCTGGTGGGCGATGTATGGGTCGCGTCGGGCCAGTCGAACATGGAATTCCCCATGAAGGCGCTGAACAACGCCGACGCCGAGATCGCTGCCGCAAAGTTCCCCAAGATCCGCATCTTCAAGGTCAAGCATCGCCCGTCCGACTTCCCTCGCTCCGATGTGGAAGCGAAGACGTGGGCGCTGTGCACGCCGGAAGACGTGGCGGATTCCTCCGCCATCGCGTATTACTTCGCTCGCGATCTCTATCAGAAGATGAATATCCCTTTCGGCCTGATCGAGACGTTCTGGGGAGGTACGCCCGCGGAGTCTTGGACGAGTTTGCACACTCTATCGGCAGATGCGTCGCTGATGCCGGCCTTCGCCGCGCGATCGAAGATGGTCGACGAGCAGGAATCCGTATCCTTGCGACTGGAGCAGCAAGAGCACGAATATCAGCAGGCTGTGGCACAGGCCAAGGCCGAGGGCAAGCCTGAGCCGGGAAGACGGTGGCATCCGGACTTCAACGCCTGGGCTCCGTCGGCGCTGTTCAACGGGATGATTGCACCGCTGACGCACTTTCCAATTCGCGGAGTGATCTGGTATCAGGGCGAGGCCAATTCCGGCGAGAGAGCGGAGCTCTATGCCCATCTGTTTCAGAGCATGATCACCGATTGGCGCCGGGCATGGGACGAAGGCGACTTCCCTTTCCTGTTCGTGCAAATCGCCAACTGGAACACGGAGCCGGACGGCCGCTGGCCCGAGGTGCGCGACGCACAGCGGCAAGCTCTGGCGCTGCGGAATACGGGCATGGCGGTGACGATCGACATTGGCGACGCGGTGGATATTCATCCCAAGAACAAGCTCGATGTTGGGCTGCGATTGGCGCGGGCCGCCCGAGCGATCACCTACGGCGAGAAGGTGGAGTGGTCCGGTCCGCTCTACCGGCAACTTACGCGTGAGGATCATGCTCTGCGCGTATGGTTCGACCACGCTGCGGGGCTCACGGAGAAAGGCGGCCCGCTGGTTGGATTCGAAGTCGCCGGAACAGATGGGAAATATGTCGCTGCCGAAGCACAGATCGACGGAGCGTCCGTGGTCGTGTCGAGTTCCACCGTTCCCGAGCCGGCTTCGGTTCGATACGCGTGGGCGCCGAATCCGACCTGCAATCTCTATAACCGTGAGGGTCTGCCGGCTTCGCCCTTTCAGGCACCGGAGTAAATCGGTTCTACTTTCCTTCGGGCTTGTCTGGCGGAATCAGCATGTAGCTCACAAACGCCAGCTGCGTGCTGTCAGGCGACCATGATGGCACGTTAATCGTCCCTTGCCCGCCAAATAACTTCGCCAGGATCGTGATCTTCTTGTCGGCCAGAGACATCAGGCGCAGCATGACATCCTTGTTTTCCGGATGGCCCTTCACATCCGCGCCGAAGGTAAGAAAGACCATCCACTTACCATCCGGCGAAATGTGCGGGAACCAGTTGTTCAGATCGTCGCTGAACACCTGCTCCTGCTCGCTGCCATCGGACTTCATGCGCCAGATCTGCATGTGTCCAGTGCGCTCGGAGTTGAAGTAGATGTACTTGCCGTCTGGAGAATATTCCGGGCCGTCGTCGAGACCTTTGGCGGTGGTGAGCCGCGTCTCTTCTCCGCCTGCCGCCGGGATCGTGTAGATATCGAACTCGCCGTCACGCTGGCCAACGAAGGCAAGAGTCTTACCGTCGGGCGACCAGCCGTGCCAGTACGACGGAGACTTCTGCGTGATGCGACGAGGCGCGCCGCCGGCGATCGGGACGATGTAGACGAGCGATTCGTGATCTCCCTGCGAATTGTCGCTGATCGCAAGCTGCGTGGCATCGGGCGAGATGCCGTGATCGTTGTTGAGGCGAGTCGCAAGGCCAGTGTCGATCTTCTCGGGTTTGTCGCCGCCCACCGGCAGGCGCTCGAGGTGGCCGTCGCGATTGAAAAGGAACGCCTTGCCGTCACGGGTCCAGTTGGGCGCTTCGAAGCGTCCTGGCGCGAGATACGCAACCCGGCGTTCAGGACTATCCACCGGAATGGTTTCCAGCGCGCTGTAAAGAACTGGCTGCCCTGCCGCGGGTGTGAGTTGCTTGAGTTCCACATTCGAGAAGACGGCCGTTTCGCTGACGTCCTTATCGTGGGAGCACACACCAAGCCCTACGTAGAACGATCCCTTGAGTGGGATGCGTAGCCATCCGCCGGCAAGTTGCGGCTCGCCGCCATCGGCTGCCACCGACATGTAGACGTACTCGCCTCGCTTGACGATGCGCACGCGCCTGGGCGCGTTAGCATTCGCCGCGACTTGACGTGTAACGTCACCCTTCTCATCGCGGAATTGCAGCGAGGTCAGTCCGGAGGCGTGCAGCGCCACATCGGCGTAGACCGAATCCGCGTCGAGACTTTGACGGAACATCAGGACCGCTTTCTTGTGCTCGTTCCCGGTCTTGGTGAGAAAGGAAATATCAGCGGTCAGGCTCACGTCTCCGGACATCTTCTTCCAAACCAACTGAAAAGCATCCGCGGTCGACCACATGTTCTCGCCGCTGCCGGTGATCGTGTAGGTCTTGTGCCCGCCGTCGTACTCGACAGAGCCCCGGTGCAGGATAGTACCCACGTCGCCATGACTCTCGAAGATTCCGACTGGAGCGACAAGCTGCGCGTGAATGAGACCAGACGACAGGAGAACAATTGCAGTCGCTGCGACGGACCAAGTCAATGGCGGGAAACTTCGGAGTGCGCTCACGGGATCTCCTTCGAACGAACCTGACTATGAAATCAAACGAAGATTGTAAATGGAATATCGAGGCCGGTGGCGGCTAAGGACAGCCCTATCGGGGTCACTCTTCGAGGAACCCTCACGACAAATAGGCACATTTCGGATGCCTTAGTGATATCGTTAGGGTCCACACTTTAACGTTACGCGGGGGTTGTGCCAACAGGGATGTGATGCAGATCACTGCGGTTGCGTAACCAGAGTGATATCCATGCGCGAGGAGGAGGACAAATCGGTGAAATACATTTTGATTGCAGCGTTACTGCTGTCGTCCCTTACCGTGCCGGCGTTCGGCAAGACTCACAAAGATGTTTATGAGGTGCCTTGCACAACGCTCTGGCCGGCCGTCAAAGACGTACTCAGAAACTCGGGCAAGTACGGGATCATCGGAATTGACAATACCGAGATGACAGCTTCTTACAACATCGGCGGATCGCTCGGCGGCAAGCGCATCAATTCCCTTGTGTTGAATGCTCAAGGCGAGAAGTGCGAACTGCAAGTCCAGACTGCTTATAGCGGATTGATTCACGATGACGCAGGCGACTTCAAGAAGCGCGTCGAGGAGTCCCTGGCGAAACTCAAGGGTGCGCCCCCAGCGCCCGCTCCGGCAGCTAAACCCGAAGAACCCGCAAAGAAGTAATCGTCAGGGCGATCTTCGCAGGTCGCCCTGTGCTTTTCTCATTCGATCCTTATTCGATACCAACCCTGAGACGGTTTCTGGTACAACATTCGGATGAAGACGAACCGGTTCCTCGCCGTCGTGTGTCTTAGTACATCTTTCTTCATTTCCGGTGTTCTTGCGCAAGAAAATACGGCTCCCTCCTCGGGGCTGGCCCTCACTCCTCCCATGGGATGGAACTCGTGGAACAAGTTCGCGTGCAACGTCAGCGAAGACATGATCAAAGGAATGGCTGACGCCGTGGTGAAGTCGGGGATGAAAGATGCCGGCTATGTCTACGTCAACATCGATGACTGCTGGCAGGTGAGCCGCGACGGGAGCGGCAACATCGTCGCCGACCCGCAGCGCTTTCCGCATGGCATGAAGGCGGTGGGAGACTACATCCACTCGCTGGGATTGAAGTTTGGTGTCTACTCCGACGCCGGGTCGAAGACCTGCGCGGGCAGGCCCGGCGGCCTCGGACACGAATATCAGGACGCGTTGCAATACGCAGCCTGGGGCGTGGATTATCTGAAGTATGACTGGTGCAACACCACCTCGCAGGATGCGAAAGCTTCGTACGCCAATATCCGCGCCGCGCTCGATGCTTCCGGGCGTCCGATCGTGCTCAGCATCTGCGAGTGGGGAACGGCGAAGCCGTGGCTTTGGGGCAAGGAAGTCGGCGGGAACCTGTGGCGCTCGACCGGCGACATCCAGGACCGCTGGGGAGGCCAGCAGAAATGGCCTGACGGAAACTGTTGCTCGAACGGTGTGATGGCAATTATCGATCAGCAAGTCGGGCTGCAATCGTACGCGGGACCGGGACACTGGAACGATCCGGACATGCTTGAGGTGGGCAACGGTGGAATGACCGACGCGGAGTATCGCTCGCACTTCAGTTTGTGGGCGATTCTGGCCGCGCCGCTGATTGCCGGAAACGATCTGCGCAACATGCGTCCGGAAATCCACGACATTCTTGCCAATAAAGAAGTGATCGCCGTAGACCAGGATCCGCTCGGGCGCGAAGGAGAGCGCGTCGCCAAGAACGGAGACCTGGAAGTCTGGGCGAAGCAAATGAAAGATGGAAGCCGGGCGGTGGTGCTATTGAATCGCGGCGGCGCCGAGCAGGAGATTACTGTGAACTGGGAAGACCTTGGGTATCCTGCCGGGCTCAGCGCTGCCGTTCGCGATTTGTGGCAGCACAAGGATTTGGGGAAGGCCACCGGGAGGTTTTCCGCAAAGGTCGCCTCCCACGGCGTCGTGATGGTGACGGTGAAACCTTAAAGGCATCAACCACCAAGGGCGCGAAGGTTCACAAAAGAACCCCTTTGTGTTCCCTCGTGCCCTTTGTGGTTCCAGCTCTTAGTCTTTCGGGAAGTTTGGATCCGCCTTGACTTCTTCAATCTGCGCGGTGTGGCGAGCACTGTGCGTGGCGAGCAGCAGCAACCACTGGTAGCCATCGAGAGGCCCGAACACCGGATGGTCGAAGAAGTGGTCGCGCAGATCGTCATTCGTCGTCCGAATGTAATCCATATTGGCCTTGCGGCTGTCCTCGAACGCCTTGGCTAAGTCCGCCTCGGTCGCCCAGCGTCCCGTCGGCCGCAGCATCTCGGGAGCCTGCGCCTTGTGGCTGCGATCGGGGACTTTCTCGAGAATCAACTGATCTTTTCCCTTCACCTGTTCGCGTTTCTCCGGCGCCGCGGGAGACTGCATCAGCGGGTGCTGGATCAACCCCATGATGGTCGACTCCGAGACAGTGATATGTTCGGCTACCTCGGCAACCGACCAGCGATCCGGCGCAGGTTTGAAAGTCCACTGTTTCACCGAAAGTCCGGCAATCGATTTCAGAAAGTTGTCGTGCGTGGTTTGAAACAACTTTAAGGCGGACTCCCGCTCTTCTGGAGTTAGCGGGGTGGATACCGGTTGCGCCGTTTGCGCAAGCGCCGGCGCCACCATCAGGCAAAGCGTCAAAAGGGAAAGAATTGTCGCGGACCTCTTTAGGTACATCCTCATCCTCCTGAGATTGGGGCTGGGCTAAAGATGCTGTGGGCGCAACGAAGATGCAAAATTCATGGGCGGGATTTTTTCAATTCTTCCATTACGCTTTGGATCAGTTCTTTCGCGTCAGTCAGGTTCTTCATGATGATCTGGATGTCCATGACTGGCTTGCCGGGCCAGCGCTGGCTCTGGCAATAGACGCCGTGTTGCCCCACGAGCGCCATGGCGTCAGTGATCGTGTCCATAGTGACGGCCAGACGGCCCCGGGGAACACCCATCATGGTCTCGTAGTGTTCCAGTTCTTCCTGCTTGTCGTCGAATACCGGCATCGGACGATTGTAACTGCGCGCTCGAGTGGCGCATAATGAACGGCTGACAAAATCCGCTTTCAAACGTCCAACAACCTTGCAACCCCAGCCACTCTCAAGGAGAACCCTTATGCACAAGAAAATCGCCCTCCTCGCCTTCACGACTCTTACGCTCACCCTGTTCGCTTCGGCGCAGGCCAGTCCCCCAGCTTCCGCGTCGTGTGATCTCGGCGGAGGCAAAACCATCAAGACTGACTACTCCAGTCCGCGCCTCAAGGGACGCAAGATGATTGGCGACCACGATCCTTACGGTCAGGTATGGCGTACCGGCGCCAACGCGGCCACAACCTTCGTGACCAGCGCCGATATCAGCGTGGGCGGCAAAATCGTACCTGCCGGCAGCTACACCATCTTCACGATCCCCAATCCCGACAAGTGGACGCTCATCATCAACAAGAAGACCGGGGAGTGGGGAATTCCCTACAAGTACGAGAGTGACGAACTGGCGCGCGTCGACATGAAGGTCTCGAAGCTGCCTTCGCCGCTGGAGAACTTCACCATTTCGTATGCGAAATCCGGCAGCGGCTGCACCCTGCAGCTCGATTGGGACACGACCCGGGCTGCGGTCGATATCACGGCGAAGTGAGGTATCGATCACGCGGAATTGAAGTCCAACGCTCTAGACGTGCGCGGCGCGTCTAGAGCGTTCGTTTGAACAGCGGAATCGCGATGCCGAGGGTGACCATGGCGAAGATCCCGAGGAAGAGCATGTCTCCCCCCACCGCCGCGAGCGTGGTTTCCTTCAGCAGCAGGCACTTGAACCCATCGACCGCATAGGTAAACGGATCGCACCGCGCGATGGCGCGCAGCCACGGCGGAAATGCCTGGATCGGATAGACCGATCCGCTGGGGAAAAACAGCAGCGTATTCAGAATGCCGAACATGGCCCGCGGCACCAGCGGGTCCTCAATGCGCACCATCAGCAGAAACATCATCGTATTCAGCGCCAGTGACGTAAGAACGATCATGACCACCAGGCCCACGATGGTTGCGGGATTGAAAATCGTCCCCACCCCGGCCAGCATCGATCCAATCCCGACGATGATCACTCCGGTCATGACCGCTTTGATCGCGCCCGCGAGGTTCAATCCCAGAACGAGTTCGAGCTTTGTGATGGGCGTGACCAGGTAGCCCTCATGCACGCCGCGCGCCTTGTCGTCGATGTAGAGCATTCCGCCGCCGATCATCACAGATACGAACATCGCCAGCACCAGCGAACCCGGCAGCAGATACTTCATGTACTCGATGTAGGGATAAAGCTCCACAATACTGAGCGCGGTCTGCCGCAAGATGCGCGGCGAAGCCGCCGGCTGGTTTAGTGCGTTGGTCAGGTCGGCGAGTTCCGCCTCGACCGCTGAGCTCATGAAATTGTCGCTGTTGTCGACGACCAGCACGATCTGCGGATGATTCTGCTCGTACACCCGCCGCGAAAACTGCGGGGGGATGATCACCGCGCCCTGCAGCTTTCCATCGCGCACATCTTCGGAGGCCTGCTTGTCGCTGTCGTATGGAATAGGTGTGAAGGTGCGAATGTTGGCGCGGACAGAGTCGAACGCTTCGCGGATCTTCAGCGCCTGCGGTCCGCCATCCTGGTCCACAATCGCGACCTTGGCGTCGTGAATCTTGCCACCGAAGGCATTGCCCAGGATGATCAACTGCACCAGCGGAAAGATCATGGACGCCAGCATCAGCGCCGGAGAGCGGAAAAACTTGCGCATTTCGCGCTCGACAATGGCCATCATCCGATTCATAAATTAGTCCTGAGTCCGGAGCCGCGAGTCCTGAGTTTCTTCGTGGTCCTTCAGAGAATTGATCAATCCGCTCAAGATGCGCCCAAGTTCGTCGAGCCTCGGAATTAACTGCATCAAAGCGGTTTCGGACAAATATTGCCGCTGTTGTGCTATCAGAACTTGTGTTTCGATCTCAGCGAGAGATCCGCGCGCGAGCCGCAGAAATCTGACAAAGTCACGATTAGAGTAGTGGGCCTTTCCTTCGGCAATGTTGCTCGGAACCGAAACGGCAGCCCGCCGAAGTTGGCTGACGAGGCCATATGCTCGTGAGATGGGAATCGGTCTGTGGCATCGTAGATCGCCGCGACCAACTCCATTCCCTTCTTCCACGCTATCAAGTCTTTATAGCCGCTCTGACTCATGTCTCACCCACTCCGCTCAAAGGCCTCGCAACTCGGGACTCGGGACTCAGGACTCCTACGGCTGCAATCCCGGCCTCTGCGGCATGGTGAACGCATACGCCTTCTGCAGTTCGTCGCGCAGCTGGCGGCCGGTATAGTGAACGAACACGTCATCGAGCGTTGTGTTCTGCACCGTCAGCGTCCTCACCTGCACTTTGTTCTTCACTGCCATCTCGACCAGTTCGGTGGTTGTGCGTGAACCGTTGCCCGTCAGGACGCGATACATCCCTGCCCCCTCGTGTTGGACGGAAGTCACTTCGTCGAGCGCGTGCAGCTTCTGCTCCCAATCGGCGGGAGGATTGTCGAACTGTGCTTCGATCACATTGGATCCCGGCACGCTCGCCTTCAGCGCCATGGGCGCGTCCAGCGCAACCAGCTTCCCGTGATCCACAATGGCGATGCGGTCGCACAAACGATCGGCTTCGTCCATGTAATGGGTTGTGATCAGAATCGTCAGTTGCCGGTTCTCTTTGATGTTGCCCAGCATCTCCCACACAGCGACCCGCGATACCGGATCCAGACCGGTGGTGGGCTCATCGAGAAAGAAAATCCTGGGATGATGCACCAGCCCCCGCGCAATCTCGAGCCTCCGCCGCATGCCGCCGGAGAGAGTCTTCGTGGCTGCATCACGCCATTTCGTCAAATCCACTAGGTTTAGTAGCTCCTCAATGGACTTCTTGCGCTCTTTCGCCGGGACGTCATAGAGCTTGGCGTAGATATTCATGTTCTCTTCAACGGTCAGGTCGAGGTCGCTGGTCAGCGCCTGCGGAATGACGCCGATCATTCTGCGCGCCGCATTGGCTTCTTTTGCTACATCGTGTCCGGCGATCCTTGCTTTGCCCGCGGTGATCGGAATCAGCGTGGTCATCATGCGAATCAGGGTCGACTTCCCTGCTCCATTGGGACCGAGCAGGCCGAAAATCTCCCCCTCTTTGACGCTGAATGAAACGTCGTCAACGGCGGTGAAGTCGCCGAACTTCTTGACGATGTGCTCGACCTCGATCGCAGACGGGGCATTGGGATCGTAAACCGGCTTCTCCAGCACGTGGTTGGGCGCGGGCGCGGCGGCGGCACCGTTCGGTTTCGAATTTTGCTCGGCGGTCATTGCTGCTCCGCAGCTTTCACGCTCTGCGCGCTGCCACTCTTCATTTGGTCGGGCGAGATCAGTACCTCGGCGGTCATGCCAGGAACATAAGCGCCTTTCGGATTGTCGAGCCGAACTTTGAGGACGATAGTCTTGATGTCGCGCTTACGCCGGCTAACGTCACGCTGCGTCGCAAAATCTCCTTCCACTCCCTTAAAGAACACTTTGCCGCTGGTGACCGTTCCGCCGGGGAGGCGCACCCGAAGCACGTCGCCATATCCGATGTGATCGGCGTAAGTTTCGGGAATCGCGGCCCGCGCCCAGGTGTCACTCAGGTCGACGATGGTGACAATCGGAGCGCCGATGTTGACGACTTCTCCCTGCCGCGCCGCGCGCACCGAAACCGTGCCGCTGACGGGGGCATACACGTTCGTGTATCCCAGCCGAACCTCCGCCTGCTTCTTTTGCGCGATGGCATTCTTTAGGTCGGCCTCCGTGGCGGCTACGGTGCTCTTCGCTGCATTCCCTTGATGGGTGCGGGCGATAGCTGCTTTCAGATCGGCTTCCGCAGCTGTGACCAGGTCGTGTTGCGCCTGCACCGTTGCCTGCGCCACCTGCAGATTCGTCTCCGCTTGCACGCGTTCCTGGTCGGAAGCGACTCCTACTTTCGCGAGTTCGACCATGCGGTGGCTGTCGCTCTCGGTGCGTTCCAGGGTGGCCTTGGCTTGCATCAACTGCGCTTTCGCCGAGGAGACCTTCGCTTCCGCATTGGCCACGTCGCTCGAAGTCGAACCAGACGTGGACTCCTCCGTGTGCTGCATCTCGGCCACTTTATGCTGCAGGCTGCTGATGGTGGCCGAAGCTGCGGCTTCTTGCGCCTGTAACTCCGACGGGTCGAGCACAGCGATGAGGTCTCCGGCCTTGACCGGCGTTCCTTCATCGACCAGCAATTTCTGGATGCGGCCTTCGACCTGCGCGCTGACGATCACCTGGTTCGCATCGACGGTGCCAATAAGCACCAGGTCGCTGGAATGATCCGCGGAAAAAAAGTAGTAGGCCGCGGCCACAATGAAGATGATGCCGAGCAATATGAAGAAACGGTTGCGCGCGCTCATGAACGTGCTCCTTGTGAGGCGGTGTGTCTGGAACGGAACAACGCGGCGGAAATGAAATCTAGCACCGACGCCCGCCGCTCCGCGATTCGCTCGGGCGTCAAAGGGTTGAAGCCAACGATCTTTTGCATCATGGGTGCGCTGCTGAAGTAGAAGACGATCATGGCCACGATCGATTGCACGAAATGTGCGGGGTTTACCGGACGGAAATGTCTTTCGGCAATTCCCTGCCGCAGCACTTCGCTGACCCGAAGAAAGATTGGCTGGATGTACGCCTTAATGACCTTCTCGATGTGGGGAGACTGGCCGTCGCGCGCCCGCATCATCTCGCGCTGCATGAGCCGCGGATAAAGCTGGTTCGAAGCGATGAAATCGAAATAGGCTCCGGCGTAAGCCAGCATCTTCTCGCGCGCAGGCAAATCGCTGTCAAGCACCAGGAATACGGCATTCTTAAGACCGGAAAATGCATCGTCGAGTACCGCGCCGTAGAGCGTTTCCTTGTCTTTGAAGTAGTAGTACAACAGCGCCTTGTTGACGTGGGCCTCGCGGGCAATGGCATCGGTGCGGGCTCCTGCAATGCCGTGCTCGGCAAATTCGGAAGCCGCGGCCCGCAGGATGGCGGCCCGGCTCTCTTCCGGCTGGCCGCGCGAACCCATGCGGCGGGGTGCGGCCAGGCGGCGATGGGAGGGACGGGACATTTTTCTTAATTAACCAGTTAGTTAGATTATACACAAGTCTCCCCCGATCCGAAACCTGTCCGTCAAGCAACCTATTTCCACCTAATGAGAGACGCGCCCTCCAGAATCCCGCCGCGCATGATTTAATTGGGCGTTCCCGATTCCCTTTCCCCCGGGAGGTGTCTGCATGAAAACACTGTCCTTATTACTAGCCTCACTCGCCATGTGCCAGTTCCACGCGTATTCCACAGCGCAAACCGCAAAGCCGGACCGCCAGGTCGCGATCACGATCGATGACCTTCCCGCGGGCATGGCCGATCGGCTGCCGGCGGCGGACATTACAGCCCTGACCACCAAACTGCTGGGCACGCTGCGCGACCAGAAGATTCCCGTGGTCGGTTTCGTCAACGAGAAAAAGCTCTACAAGACCGGCGAGGTCGACGAGCGCATTAAAGCTCTGCAGATGTGGCTCGACTACGGATTTGAACTCGGCAATCACACCTTCAGCCACATGTCGCTGAATCAGGTCGAGTTGAAAGACTGGGAAGACGACGTGGTGCAGGGCGAGAGCGTAATCCGCATCCTCATCGCTCCGCGCAAGATGAAGCTACGCTACTTCCGCCATCCCTACCTTGATACCGGGCGCGACCTCGCGACACGGCGCAAGGCGGAAGAATTCCTGACGCAGCGCGGGTACCGCATTGCTCCCATCACGCTCGACGGCTGGGACTGGATGTTCGCCGGCCTCTACGAAGACGCCAAGAAGCGCAGCGACGCAACCCTGCAGCAGCAGATCGTCAAGGAATATCTCGCATATCACGATGCGGCTATCGCGTACGCGGAGCAAACGTCGGCAAAGATCGTCGGCTACGAGCCCCGGCAGATCCTGCTGCTGCACGCCAGCAACCTCGAAGCCGACCACATCGGGGAGTTGCTCGACGTTCTGCGCAAGCGCGGATATCGCTTCATCACGCTGGAAGACGCATTAGGCGACCAGGCCTACAGCCTGCCCGATACCTATGTCGGAGAAGAAGGCACCGGTTGGATCGACCATTGGGCGATCTCACAGGGCAAGATTCCGCAAGGCGCTCCTCCATTTCCGCAATGGGTAATTGAGAAAACGAAGGAACTCCATCTGTCGACTGGACAAGTGACCGCGCCGGCGCCCAACTGAGGGCCCCCGGAGTGTCAGCGCGCGGCGGCCTGCCCCTGGAAAGTCGCCAATGCCTTCTTAACTTCCCCGGCGCGCGGCCCCGCGGGTTCTTCGCTCAAATAGAGTTGCAACTCCGCCATGGAATCGCCAATCCGCGTTTGCAGTTCATAAACACGAGCCGCAACCAGATGCAGAAACGCGTGACCACTTAGCTGCATGGCGTGTCCCTCGCGGCTGGTGTCCAGTGCCTGGGTTAGATGCTGGTCCGTGAGCTGGGCGTAAGCCAGCAGGCTGAGTTCGTCCGCACCCGGTGGAGCTAGCGCCAGGGCTTTGTTCAGAAGCGACTCCACGCCCGGAAAATCTTTCGCTATGAAGCTTACGCGACCCAGATTGACGTAAGCCGGAGCAAGGCGATCGTTGAGAGTGATCGCCTTCTGCAAGGCCTCACGCGCCCGCGTGGTGTCTCCCATGTGCGAGTAAACAGCGCCCAGATTGTTGTAAGCGGCAGCGTAGTTGGGATAAAGCTCGACCGCCTTGTGCAGACGATCCGCCGCCTTTGTCCAGTCCTGCCTGGTAATCAGGCGATTCGCTTTTGCGAACTCCTTTACCGCGTTCGACGGCGCGCCGAGATCACTGGCGGAAACGAACGCCGCTCCTCCGTGCACCGCATCCGATGCTCCGGTATGCCGGGCCCGCACCTCGAACTCCTGTGTGATCACTGGATTGATTTCGATGTCGCCATCATCGGCATTCGCGACATCACTGCCCATCACGGTTACACGATATCTCCCCGCAGGGACATCGAAAAACTCGGCGACACACTCCCCGCTCACCGAACTTTCGGCAAACGCGAAACCCGCGCTTCCAGTCAACCCGATGCGCGTCGAAGAATCGCACGGAGCATGGTTCGCAAATTCGACGCGCACCCTGACGCGTCCCACCGTGTTTGAAGATCCGCTTTCGAATTGGGCATAGGCCGTGCCCACCAGAACGACAAGCAACACCACCCTGCGACCCGTCATAGGGTCCTCCCCAATCGTCATGCGTCCGCCGGCAGCGCCCGCGATTACCGCGATGCTCTTCGCTTGACGACATTGCGACATGAGACGGGAGAGTGGTGAAACCGATAGCATCCACACGTATTCCGAAATGTAATTTCTTGCAGATATTTCTAGATCGCGATGCTCACACGCAACACGCCTTGTACGCGCCTTGTGTGTTGCAGCGTATTGTGGATTCCGCGCTTCCCGCGCGCGTCTTATGGAAGGAGTGAGTGCGTACAACAAGACATGCGGGAAACACGCGTTGTGCGGGGACACATCCGTTCTGCAGCATTGCACGCGGTGGCGGAACAGCCTTCAACAGCGCGCACTGTGCGATTCGCCTGGAAGCGAGAGCGGGACTACTGCGTGCCGCCTGCGATCGAAGGCACGAGCAAAACTTCGTCGCCCTCCTGGAACGAGTACGAAGGCCCACCCAGAAAACGAATGTCCTCTTCGTTCACGTAGATGTTCAGAAAGCGGCGGACCTGGCCTTTGTCGTCGCGCAGGTGCGGTTTGAGTTCGGGGAACTTCTCGTCGAGAACAGAAAACAGTTCACTCAAATTCGTGGCGGCGCACGTGATCGAACCAACGCCTTCCGTGTGACGCCGCAACGCAGTTGGAATTTGCACCGTGATCGGCATCGTTACGCTCCTACGCTCGCGGCTTCTTCCGCATCGGCGACCACACCGGGCACTTCTGCGACGTCCAGAGTGCGCTGCAGGTAGCTTTCAAATTCAACCAGCTTGGGCGCAATCGGACGCTCGGTCTGGTACACACCCGCGAGCACGTCGGTGGTCTTCAGGCCGTTGCCGGTGATGCACAGCACGGTCGTCTCTTCGGGAAGAATGCGGTCCTGGCGGAACAACTTGCCGGCCGTTCCCACCGTCACGCCGCCTGCTGTTTCGGTGAAGATGCCTTCCGTCTCCGCCAGCAGCTTGATCGAATCGATCACTTCCGGATCGCTCACGTCTTCGCTCCATCCGCCACTGCCTTTGATGGTCTTGATGGCGTAGTGGCCGTCGGCGGGATTGCCGATCGCCAGCGAACGCGCGATCGTCGTCGGCTTCTGCGGCTCGATCTCGGAGCTGCCGGTTTTCACCGCAGTCGAGATCGGAGAGCATCCCGTGGCCTGCGCGCCGAAGAATTTCACTTCCTTCGGCTCGACCAGGCCCAGCTTGATCAGTTCATCGAAGGCCTTCTTGATTTTGGTGATCAGCGACCCGCCGGCCATGGGGCAGACAATGTTGTCGGGCAGGCGCCATCCCAGTTGCTCCGCGATTTCGAAGCCCACCGTCTTCGATCCTTCCGCGTAATAAGGACGGAGATTCACATTGACGAATCCCCAGCGATGCTCGTCCGCAATCTGCGAACAGAGGCGGTTGACCTGGTCGTAGTTTCCAGCGATGCGCACAACCTTCGCTCCGAACACGTTCGTGCCCAGAATCTTCGCGGGCTCAAGATCTGAGGGGATGAAGATCCATGCCTTCAGGCCTTCGCGAGCGGCCTGGGCGGCAACGGCGTTTGCCAGGTTCCCGGTCGACGAGCAAGAGACGGTGTCGAATCCAAAGGCGCGTGCTTGCGACAAGGCGACGGCGACCACGCGGTCCTTGAAACTCAAGGTCGGCAGGCAGACGGCGTCATTCTTGATATAGAGATTCTGCGCCGCCGTAGCCGTTCCCGTCAGCTTCTGCGCCAGTTGCGGCGCCTGAAACAGAGGGGTGAATCCCACCGGTAACCGCGGTTGAAAGCCCTGGGGGAGGGGCAACAGTTCGGAGTAGCGCCACATGTTCGGTGCCCGCTGCGCGATGCGCTCACGGCTAATGGACGTCTTCAACGCGTCGTAGTCGTAGGCGATTTCCAGAGGGGAGAAACAATCGTCGCAGATGGAGCGGGGCTGGTTTCCCCAGGTTCGTCCGCATTCGCGGCACCGAAGTTCGTAGTGAGACATTGCGCTACTCGCTTTCCTAGAGGATGTCATCCTGAGCGAGACGCTTTCTGTCTCGCGAAGGACCTGGGCGCGCCGCGCGAAGCGTCGCGTTCTTTGCGACGCATAAATCGCGCGTTCGGCGCGCTTCCTTAACTAGCGAATAGCTGATGACGAGCCGGAAAAAGCGGCCATAAAAGCAAATGGCCTCTTTTTCCAGGAAAAGGAAAAGAGGCTATCGGAAAGCGAATACAAAAGCGCGCTTGCCGAATCCCATGTTCCCTGTTTCCAGGAGAGAGTTGGCACCAAGCACCCGGGATATATGATCCCGGATCGGTTGCCGTGGCGTCTCAGGGCTCGTCCCTCAGCCACTCTGCATGAAATTCAGGTCCACCCCCCAAGTTAATGGAAGAGTGAACTTGTTCCTAGAATGCTATAGAAAAGGGTGCCGGGACGTCAAGAGCAATCTCGCATCCATCTGGCCCGGGACGTGGACCCGGCTCGGCGCTGGCAATCTCATCGAGCAAACCGTCACTTACACTGTCTGTCTGTGCGAGGCTCACCAATGCCTCGCGTCTTGCGGTGTACAATTTGTCGCACTCACCAAACTCATGAAATCAAACTTCGAGGACAGAAGCATGAAATCAGCTCTTCACATGTCCGCTGTTTTCCTGATCATTTTGTTCACTTTCATCCCTTCTTCTTTCGCGCAACAAAGCGATTCACCGAAGCCCGCCGCTGCAAAGAGGCCTGCGCCTGCCCAAGCCGCGGAGAAGACTGCAGAAAGCGCTCGAAAGACTGAAGCTCCCGAGGAATCAAAGCCGGCCATCCGCGAAGCCTCTGCGGACAGAGACAGAGACAGGGACAGAGATAAAGATAAAGACAAAGAAGAGCACTACGACATGGCGGAGGCGGCTCCCGTAGTGACGCACCACCAGATCACCGTCGACGGCAAGCCGCTGAAGTACACCGCCACCACCGGGCGTCTGCCAATCAAGCGCGGCGACGGCAAGATCGAAGCGGAAATGTTCTACGTCGCCTACACGCTCGACGGGCAGGACGCAGCCAAGCGACCGCTGACCTTCGCCTTCAATGGCGGGCCTGGTTCGGCCTCGATCTGGCTGCACATGGGCGCGATTGGTCCGCGCAAAGTCGTTCTGCAGCCGGATGGATTCATGCCGCCCGCGCCGTATCACATCGAAGACAATCCCTACACCCTGCTCGACAAGAGCGATCTGGTGCTGATCGACGCGATCGGCACCGGTTTCAGCCGCGCCGCCGACGCAGAGATGTTCAAGAAATTCTGGGGAGTCAAGGGAGACATCGAGGCCTTCAGCGAATTCATTCGCCTCTACATCAGCCGCAACGAGCGCTGGTCCTCGCCCCTGTTCATCTTGGGAGAAAGCTACGGCACCACGCGTGCCGCCGGCATCGCCGGATATCTCGCCGACCGCGGCATTTCGTTCAACGGCATCACGCTGCTTTCCACGGTTCTGAACTTCGAAACGCTCGAGGACAATCCCACCAACGACCAGCCTTATGTCTTCCTGATCCCGTCGTTCACCATGATCGCCGGATATCACCACAAGCTTGCGCCCGACCTTGCGCAGGACATGACCCGCGCGCGTCAGCAAGCAGAGCAGTGGGCCTCGACCGAATACGAGCGCGCGCTCGACAAAGGAGACACGCTCACTCCGGCGGAGCACCAAAATATCATTGACCAACTCGCTCGCTTCACCGGACTCAGCAAAGAAGTGATCGATGAAGCGAATCTCCGCATCAACGTGCAGAAGTTTACGCACTATCTTCTGATTGACCAGAAACTCCGTGTCGGCCGGCTCGATGGCCGCTACACCGGGCCCGATCCAAACGGACTGCTCGACACGCCGTTCTACGATCCCACTGGATCGGCCACGCAGCCGCCCTTCACTTCCGTGTTCAACAACTATCTGCGCACCGAACTGGGATACAAAGTCGACATGCCCTACAACGTGCGAGCGCCGAGAGGTGGCGGCCCCGGCGGCGATACGTGGGATTGGGGATCGGCGATTCAGGGATTCCCCGACACCGCTTCGGCCATGCGGCAAGCAATCGTGAAGAATCCTTATCTGAAGATTCTGGTGATGGAAGGTTATTACGATCTCGCCACGCCGTACTACGCGGCCAATTACACCGTCGACCACCTCAACCTTCCGCAGAAGTATCGCGACAACATTTCTTTTGCCACCTACGACGCGGGACACATGGTCTATCTGCCCGGCGATGGCCTTAAGAAAATGAAAGCGGACCAGGCGGCCTTCATGGACAAGTCTGCCGGCCAGTAAGAATTTTTGATTCAGGGAGCACTCATGAAACAGCATTCTTGCAGTTTCGGGATCGCGTGTATCTTCCTTCTGTCCAGCACACTCGCATTTGCCCAGGACGCGTGCGAGCATCTCGCCGGACTCAAGATTCCCAACGCCACAATCACACTCGCCCAAACCGTCGCCGCCGGAACCTTCAGTGGACCTCCGGCGCCCTTCAGCGGTATGGACATGTCGGCGTTGTACAAGAGCCTTCCCGCATTCTGCCGCGTCGTCGCGGAGGCCAAGCCCACCGCGGACTCCGACATCAAGCTCGAAGTCTGGCTGCCGGCGTCGGGATGGAATGGCAAGCTGCAAGGCATCGGCAATGGCGGATTCGCCGGGCTCATCGATGACATGCAACTCGGCATGTCCGTAAAGAGCGGCTACGCTGCAACTGCAACCGACACCGGTCACACCGGCTCCCCGATCGACGCGGCGTGGGCCATCGGACATCCCGAGAAAGTCGCGGACTTCGGCCATCGCGGAATTCACGAGATGACGCGCGTGGCGAAAGCTGTGGTGCAGGCGTTCTACTCGAAGGCGCCGCAGCGCTCGTACTTTGCCGGATGTTCCGACGGCGGCCGTGAGGCCTTGATGGAGGCCCAACGCTATCCCGAGGACTACGATGGAATTCTCGCCGGCGCTCCCGCCAACAACTGGACCCGTCTGCTCTCGACCGCGGCCTATGACACGCAAGCGCTGACGGTGGATCCCGCCAGTTTCATTCCGCCCGCGAAGATTGCGACAATCGCAGCCGCGGTCAACTCGGCCTGCGACGAACTCGATGGAGTGCGCGACGGCGTCCTCAACGATCCCCGCCAATGCCACTTTGATCCGGCCTCGATCCAATGCAAAGAGGGAGAAGACTCGGAAAAATGTCTGACGGCTCCGCAAGTAACCGCGCTGAAGAAGCTTTATGCGGGAACGCCCGACTCGCACGGCCACATCGTGTTCCCCGGCTACCCGCCGGGAGCGGAAGAGGGACAAGGCGGCTGGGGCACGTGGATCACTGGACAGGCGCCCGCGAAGAGCCTGATGGCATTCTTTGGCATCGGGTTCTTCTCGAGCATGGTGTACGAAAAGAAGGACTGGGACTACAAGACATTCGAAGTCGACGCCGGATTAAAAGCAGCGAACGATAAGACGGCCCAGGCTCTGAACGCCAACGACGCCGATCTCAAGCCTTTCAAAGCCAGGGGCGGCAAGCTGATCGTGTATCACGGCTGGGACGATCCCGCCATCACGTCACTCAGCACAATCAACTATTACGAGAGCGTGCTCGCGAAGATGGGACAGAAAGACGCCGATTCGTTCGTGCGCCTCTACATGGTCCCGGGCATGCAGCACTGCGGCGGCGGTCCCGGAGCGGACTCCTTCGGACAAGTCGGCAACCTGATCTTCGACGATCCCACACACAGCGTCGACGCATCTCTCGAACAATGGGTCGAAAAAGGAGCCGCGCCCTCCACCATCATCGCCTCAAAGTTCGAGGGCCAGGACCACACCCACGCCAAGATGACGCGCCCTCTTTGCCCGTATCCGCAAGCCGCGAAGTACAAAGGCAGCGGAGACACGAATGACGCGGGAAATTTTGTCTGCGAGGGAAAGAAGTAAACTTGTTCTGACCGCTCGGGGATTACTCGGCGTTGGTGATGGACTTGACAGTCAATAACGCAGGCGTGCGGTGATGTGTGTTATGTGCGCCAAACAGTGTCCCTGACACCATTACCCGTTTCCCGACGAGGTTGCGCTGCGTCTTATAAACGTCTGGGGAAACGACTAACTGGATCGTGCGAATGTCTTTCTGTGCCGGATCGAGGTCTGAGTCCTCACCCGGTTCAATGCAAACAGGGTGCAGGAGGGCCAACAGCCAGAAAATCTCAGGCTTGTCTCCCCGACGAACGCTCTCGTAGTTCGGCGGTCCCGGAAACGTCTTCCTGATTAGCGTGCCCTCGAGCTTCACGACAGTCGATTCATATGACAGGCAACCGGTGTTGGATTTTGCCTGGCCAAGACACATCTCCCGGGCAATCGTGAGGAAAACCAGTCCCACCGCTGCCCAAATCAATAGCGATAAGAGATTAGAGGTCTTCAATCGGCAATCAACAATCAGCAATCATCAATTCGCCTTACCGGCTGTACTGATTCTTCTTCTTGTCCTCATGCCGCTCAATCCCGAGTTGGATGAGCCGGTCGATGAGGTCGGGATACGCCAGACCCGACGCCGCCCACAGCTTGGGATACATGCTGATCGCGGTGAAGCCCGGCATAGTGTTGATCTCGTTCAAAAAAATCTTCCGCGTCTTCGGATCCATCAGGAAATCGACACGCGCCAGACCCGAGCAATCCACTGCTTTGAACGCGCGCACTGCCAGTTCCTGAACTTTCTTGGTCTCGGCTTTGCTGAGCTTCGCCGGGATGATCAGCTGCGAGCCCTCGTCGAGATACTTCGCGTTGTAATCGTAAAACTCCTTCACCGGAACGATTTCTCCGGGAACGGACGCCTCCGCCTCGTCGTTTCCCAGCACCGAGCACTCAATCTCGCGCGCCTTGTCTTTATTGCCCCCGACGCCCTGCTCGATCACGATCTTGCGGTCGAACTTCGCGGCTTCTTCGATCGCCGGTCCCAGTTCCTTGCGATTGTGCGCCTTGCTGATCCCGACTGACGATCCCAGATTCGCCGGCTTCACGAATACGGGATACTTCAACTTTGCAACCGCCTTCTCAACCTTCTTCGGATCTTTCTCCCACTCGCTGCGCAGAATCGTCACATGCTTCACGATTGGAATTCCGGCGGCAATAAACAAAGACTTCATGATGTCCTTGTCCATGCCGGCCGCCGAGCCAAGCACGCCAGCTCCAACGTACGGAATATCCGCCAGTTCGAGCAGGCCCTGAATCGTGCCGTCTTCCCCAAACGTGCCGTGGAGCACAGGAAAAATCACATCCACGTTGATGGCACGATCGGAAGCGCGCCGCAGCGGCCCGTTATCGGTCTGGAACGGAACCAGTCCACTCTGGCGGTGTACGGGCTCCGGCGGCACCACAACGGCCTCACCGCGCGCGAGCACGGCAGCCGGTTGTGTCATGTCGGGATCCCCGGCACGCAGGTTCCGGGGTTCGAGCATAAGCTTGCCGGTCAGCAGATTCTCAGCATGCTCGGCCGTGAGCCAGCGTCCATCTTTGGTGATGCCGATGGGCACAACTTCGTACTTGTCTTTATCAATTGCGTTGAGAACCGACGCGGCCGAGAGCAACGAAACCTCATGCTCCCCACTCCGCCCCCCGAATAAGACTCCGACCCGTAGCTTTTCCATGACCATTCAGTGTGGACGGGAGAGAACTCTTCCGTCAATCTCAGCAATGGTTCGGGTAGAACATCAGCCACGGATTAAACACGGATTTTCACGAGGAATTCTTTTTACTTTCTTGATCCGTGTGAATCCGCGTAAATCCGTGGCAAAGAAGTTGCTTGGCCGCTACAGAATCTTCTTCCCAAATGCCGACAGCGCCAACTCCACCGCCAGATCCGCCGTCTGATTGTGCTCGTCGATTACGGGATTCACCTCGACAATCTCAAAGCTCAACATGCGCCCGTGGTCAGCGATGATCTCCATCGCCAGGTGAGCCTCGCGGTAAGTGGCGCCACCGCGCACGGGAGTGCCCACGCCGGGCGCATCCTCGGGATCGACCCAGTCCATGTCCAGAGAAATATGGTAGCCCGCAGTGCCGCGTCCAGCCAGACGCAGCGCTTCTTCCATGACGGTGCGCATGCCACGCTCGTCGATGTCGCGCATGGTAAAGACGCCAATGCCAGCACGCCGCACATTTTCTTTTTCGACCGCATCAATGTCGCGCACCCCAACGAGCACGCAATTCTCCGGCTTCACCTTCGGAGAGAAGTCATAGATGTTCGCCAGATCACCCGGCCACAGGCCCATCAGCGCCGCCAGCGGCATCCCATGCACGTTCCCGCTGGGCGACGAGTCCGGCGTATTAATGTCGGTATGCGCATCAATCCAGATGAGCCCGATGCGCTGGTTCTGCCGCCGGTAAAACTCGGCCACGCCCGACACCGTGCCCGCCGCCATGGAATGATCCCCGCCGAGTGCCAGCGGAACTTTTCCCGCCTCGAGCGTCTTCAGCACCAGCTCCGCATGCTTGGTGCAGGTGGCCGTGATTTCCTTCAGATACTTCGCGTTCGCCGCGCCTTCTTTCTTCTGCTCGGGAATCGCCACGGCCACGTTGCCGCCGTCTTCGACTTCGTGCCCGAGCGCCTCGAGCCGCGCCTCCAGACCCGCGACCCGCACAGCCGAGGGCCCCATATCTACGCCGCGCCGCGATTGGCCAAGGTCCAGAGGCACCCCAATCACGCGAATCTTCTTTGCAGTGATGTTCGTGGAGGTCACAGTCGTCATCATCATAGATCTGGCTATTTCCCCAAGGAATCCGGCAGTCCCTTGTAGTAGCGGAACCCTTCAAAAGGCTTCCCGTCCTTCATGCGGACGTGTGAACGCCGGTCTTCTTTCATTGCCTTTACTTCGCTTTCCGAGAGGTTCGGTTTGTAGTTCTTCCATCCCGGCCCGAACTGACTGACGTACTTGGCGTCCGCATTCACTTTCTTTTCGACAAATTCGCTGATGTCGACCGTGACATTCTCGTCTTCGTAATCATGATCGTTGTAGAAGAGGTACTCCGGAATCATGTACTCCTTCAGCCCCTCTTGCGTGATCTGACCTTCGAAGAGCAGCCGCCACATCGCGGCCCGCGCCGCATCCGCCGACAAATAGGCCGTGGCCCGGTGGTCCGACTTGTGCCAGCGCTGATAATTCTTCCCCGGGTCCCACGCCATCAGCACATCGGGCCGCAGCTTCCGTATCCAGCGCACAAGGTTCTCCACCACGGCTTTGCGGTCTTCAAATTCGAGGAGTCCGTCATCGTACCCCAGGTTGATGTAGTGGTCTTCCGGAATCCCCAGTTCCCCCAGCGCCGCCAATTCTTCCTGGCGGCGAATCTCAGCCAACTGCGTGCGCGACAAATTCGGGTCCTGGGTGCCAACATTTCCAGTCGTCAGAGTCATGACGTAGACCTGATTCCCGTGTGCCTGCAGCATCGCCATCGTGCCATGCGAATACATGTCATCGTCGGCGTGGGCGCCGATGAACATGATCTTTTTCCCGATCCACTTCTCGACCGGGACGTCAGGCTTCTGCGCAGGCATCTGGCCGAGAGCCAGTATCGGAAGCAATACGCCAAGATACGCGAATCGAAGTCTCTTCATGGAGCCTCCGGGATGAACGCCATTTGATTTCGCGCCAAGACTGCTACGGGTAAAGTCTGTGCAGCATTCTCGGAAACGGAATCGTTTCGCGCACGTGCTCCAGCCCGCAGATCCAGGCCACAGCGCGCTCAATCCCCATGCCGAATCCGCCGTGGGGTACGCTGCCGAATTTGCGCAGATCGAGATACCACTTGAAGGCCTCTTCCGGCAGGCCATGCTCGTGAATGCGCTGCAGCAGCAACGCGTGCGATGCCATGCGTTGCGATCCGCCGATGATTTCTCCGTAGCCTTCGGGCGCGAGCACGTCGACGCACAGTGCCAGTTCCGGGCGAGAGGGATCGGGTTCCATGTAAAACGCCTTCACCTTCGCCGGGTAGCGATGCACCATCACCGGCTTGTCGAACTGCGCGGAAAGATACGTCTCGTCCGGAGAGCCGAGATCGCCGCCCCACTCGAACCTGGATTCCAGCGCGCCCTTGGCGTGACCTTCCTGCAGATTCTTCACTGCATCGTCGTAGCTGATCCGCGGAAACGGCGCCTCAATCTTCTCCAGTTTCGAAATGTCGCGGCCAATCGTCTGCAGGTCGACGCGGCGCTTTTCGAGACAGCGTTTCACGATGAAGGTGATGAGACCCTCCGCAATTTCCATGACGTCGTCGAGTTCCGCATAGGCGACTTCCGGCTCCACCATCCAGAACTCAGTGAGATGCCGCCGCGTCTTCGATTTCTCCGCGCGAAACGTCGGGCCAAACGAATACACCTTGCCCAGCGCCATCGCCATGGCCTCCGCGTAAAGCTGGCCCGATTGTGTAAGGAAGGCTTGCTCGTCAAAATAGTCAACGGGAAATAGCGTCGTCGTGCCTTCGCAAGCCGCCGGAGTAATGATCGGAGGGTCGGTCAGCGTGAATCCGCGCTCGTCGAAGAAATCGCGCGCCGCCTTGATGATCTCCGCCCGTACCCGCAGAATCGACGCCTGCCGCTGCGAGCGCACCCACAGATGGCGATGCTCCATCAGAAAGTCGGTGCCGTGCTCCTTCGGGGTAATCGGATAAGGATCCGTTTCTGGCACGCGCTGCACCACCTGCACGTTGGCCACATCGAGTTCGTATCCGCCCGGCGCGCGCTTGTCGGCGCGAACTTTACCTTCAACGATGACGCTCGATTCCTGGGTCAACGTCTTGACCGCTTCGAACACTTCCGGCGTCACCGCGTTTTTCGGCACCACGCCCTGAATGATTCCGGAGCCGTCGCGAAATTGCGGGAACAACAGCTTCCCACTTTCACGCAAGTTGTAGAGCCAGCCGCGAACGGTAACCGTCTGGCCCTCGTGTTTCCCGATTTCTGAAATAGTAGTGACAGGTGACATATGAATAAGGTGTCAATGTTTCAGAGTTTCAAGGTTTCAAGGAACCACATCAACGGTTCACTTTGAAACCTTGAAACCTAGCTTCTTTCCAGCTTCTCGAACACTTCCCCCAGCTTCTCCAGCGGATTCACCTTCTCGTCTTCTCCGAGTTCCATCAACAGCGGCGGCACTTGCGGAGCGGACCGCAGCAGTTCCATCGCTTCTTTCCAGTCGATGGTTCCCTGCCCCGGCCACAGGTGCGAGTCTTTCAGCTTGTCGTTGTCGTGCACGTGCGTCGAACAAATGTGGCTGCGGAGAATCTCGAACGCTTCGCGGACCGAACCCATCATGTGCGCATGCCCGAAATCGAAGCACACGCCAACGTCATCGAAATGCGCGTTGTGAATCAACTCCACCAGCTTGTCGGGCGTCGAAAGTTCGTTGGGAATATTCTCCAGCAGGATGCGGACGCCGAGCGGCTTGGCAAATGCGCGCAAGTGCTCGATCGATGTCATCGCCGCTTCGAATTTCTTCTCGCTGAAGCTCTCGTTCGGCGTCCCCAGGTGTTGCACCAGAAAACGGAACGGAATCTGCTCCGCGATCTCCAGAGCGCGTTTGATCTCGTCCATGGCCTCGACCCGGGCCGCGCGGTCGGTGGACGCCACGTTAATAGGAGGCGCTCCTGCGCGTCCCCACTCGTAGTCCGCATAAAGCGGAGAGTGCACCGAGTTCAGTGGAATCCCGCTGCTTCGGAACCAGTCGGCAATCTCTTTTACATGCGCCTTGCGGTTGGCGTAGTCCATGTGCTGGCGCGCGGCAAATATCTCCACCGCCTGCACACCGCTGCGCATCAGCCCGTCCAGAATCCCCGGATGCAGCCGCTCTTTCACGAATAGATACGTTGAGACCGCTCTTTGCATGCAGACCCTTGGGAATTGCTGATTGATGATTGTTGATTGCTGATTGAAAACCCGGAATCATCACACCAGCTTTTCAAATCAACAATCAAAACTCAACAATCAAAATTTGACCTTCTCAGTATCCTACCGCTTTCCCGTTGCTGTTCCGTCCGTCGGTCGCTCCCAACCGGTCGCCCGTCTTCTCGTCGATCGCAATGCATTCGGCATCGCTCCAGTACGGCGAAACGTCGTCGCCGTCATGCAATCCGATCTGAACGTTGTATCCCATTTTTCGCAGGGTATTCAACGTGTCAGGAGAGAACCACTTTTCAACATTCACCACGTCGGGCAGCCACTGATTATGGAAGCGCGGCGCATTCACCGCTTCCTGAATGTTCATTCCATAATCGACCACCCCCATCAGCACATTGGCCACGGTGGTGATGATCTTGGAACTCCCCGGCGAACCCAGCACCAGCACCGTCTTTCCATTGTGCACCACGATCGTCGGTGTCATCGACGACAGCGGACGCTTCCCCGGACCGATCGCGTTCGCCGCGCCCTGAATCAGCCCGTCGGCATTCGGTACACCGGGCTTCGCCGAAAAGTCATCCATCTCGTCATTCAACAGAAAGCCCAGCCCATCCGCCGTCACGCGGGACCCGAACCAGTCGTTGATGGTTGTGGTCACGGCGACCGCGTTGCCTTCCCCATCGACCACCGAGTAGTGCGTCGTATGGTTCGACTCGGGTGGCGCCATCGCCGGCGGATGCACCGCCGCATACTGCTCCAACTCGCTGAAGACGGCCGGCCGTTTCAGCTCTTTACTCGGCGACGCGTGCCCCGGATCGATCGACTCCCGCCAGGCAGCCGCATACTTCTTGTCGAGAAGCTGCGCCACCGGAATCTTCGAAAAATCCGGATCCCCCATAAACTCTGCTCGATCGAAAAACGCCCGCCGAAACGCCTCTACCGTGAAATGGACCGACTCCGACGACCGGCTCTCCATCCGGCCGAGATCGTAGCCTTCGAGGATGTTCAGCGATTCGATCAGCACGGTGCCACCCGACGACGGTGGAGGCGCGCTGATGACTTCATACCCGCGGTACGAGCCTCGCACCGGCTCGCGCTCTTTGACTTCGTAGCTGGCCAGGTCCTCGACCGTGATCAGGCCGCCACCCTTCTTCAGCGCTGCCGCCAACTCCCGCGCCAGCGCGCCATGATAGAAGTCGTCCGGACGCTCCGCGATCCGTTCCAGAGTTCGCGCCAGATCCGGCTGGCGGAAAATTTCACCCGCCTTGTAGTAGTCGCCGTTGCGCTGAAACACCCGCCGTGATTCGGGGAATTTCGCCAGGTGCCGATCGTGAAAATCGTTGGCCTCTCCCCAGGTAAGAGCGTAGCCTTCGCGCGCCAGCTTGATGGCTGGGGCCATCACTTGCTTGAGCGTCAACTTGCCATATTTCTGCTCGGCGTACACCATGCCGGCGACCGATCCCGGGACCCCGATCGCCTTGTATCCATACTCGCTGGCGCCCTCGATGACATTGCCTTGAGCATCGAGATACATGTCGCGCGTGGCCGCCGCTGGAGCCTTCTCCCGATAGTCGAGGAAGTGTGTCTTGCCGTCGGCCATGCGGATCAGCATGAATCCGCCGCCCCCGATGTTGCCCGCCGGGGAATGCACCACCGCCAGCGCAAATCCCGTGGCCACGGCGGCATCCACCGCATTGCCTCCCGCATGCAGAATCTCCACCCCCGCCTGGGAGGCCAGCGCATGCACGCTCACCACCATGGCTTGCTGGGCGTGCACCGGAGAAGTCGACGCCCATGCACCAGTCGTTCCTGCCCACACCACTAGCAGGCACAGAATCAGCAATTTATGCGGAGATCGCATGCCAGGTTGAGGAGTTTCGGAATTGCAGAGAACCCTTGAGGCTAGCCGAGCCGACGAGCAGAGTCAAATCAGAAACGCCGGTGATGCCGATGTTTCCCGGGCTAACGCCAGCATGCCCTACTGCCGGGAACGATTGTCCATCTCGCGGGAACCGAGCCAGGTTTCGGCCGCAGCCATATCGCGGAACACACGAATTGCCCGAAAATACTTGCCCGCAAAGACCTCAAACATCCGCATCATCCCAAACCACGGGTCGGAAGGGGCGACAATCGCGCACAGCCTGAACGGAAGTTCTCCCTCCTGGGCGCGCAACTCTGCAACAACCCGGCCGAGGTCGGAGGAGTCCGGTATCAGCTCGGCATCACTCACGTTCAACAGCACATCCAACTCCCCGGTGCGGAGCGGATCCTGTCTCAGGGTCCGAAAGTGCTCGATCACTTCTCTCGATGTAACCGGCCCGCTGCAGGTCGTGCGGATCAATCTGCGAGCACTATCCATACTGTAGGTTACAGGCACGGCGACAACTCCAACCCGCAAAAAGATTAGCACGTTCTGACACGCAGCTCATCAGCCGCGCTTCGTCCCTGACCGTGTCTTCGTTGACCGTCTCTTCGTCAACCGTTTCTTCGTCGACCCTTTCTTCGGTGACCGTTTCTTCGTTGACCCTGGGATTTTCTGCTTCGGCGCCTTGGCCGCCACCATTTCATACGACCGTCGAATCAGATCCTCCAACTCTTCCCCGCCGAGCGCGTCCAACCGGTCGAGCAAGACCCACTTGTAACGGCCCACATATGGCGCCGGACGAATATCTTCACGCTCAATCAACTCCGCAAACGTCTCGGGAGTGCACTTGAAGCACATTTTCTGCGGGACAGCCGTGAGCGCCAGCGTGGCGAAAATCTTTCCCTCAATCTTGAAGCACAGATCATCCCCCCACTGCAGGTTCTCAGTCGCCCCGTCAAAGGCCAGGCAATAGCGGCGGATCTCATCGATGTTCATAGTGCCTCTCAGTTTCGATCATGGGTGCTTCGTCTAGCAACTTTTCAGCAGCCCGCCACGCAGCGCACCGTTGATCAGCGGGCGAAGACGTACGGGTTGGGGACCGAACGCCATTCCGTAGGGACATGCAGTGAAGCTAGAGGGGCTTCTGTCGCGCTTGGATAGCGCCTTCTACCATCATTTCGATTTCCTGCAGCAGCACAGATAGTGGTTCCCAAGGCGCGGGAGCCTGGCACCACCATTGGAATCGCGACTGCACGAAGAGTTGACCGAACACTAGTTCGTAGCCGGTTCCATCCAGTCCGAAAGTGTAATTGAGGATATGCGGCGGCACAGTTAACTCGCTTGCCCGGGAAAGGAGTGCGGAGACCGACTCGGTGTCGAGGTTTACGTCCAGATCTTCAATCGTAGGTTGCAACCGCATGCCGACCCCGTGCTTGAGCCGTACCACTGGGTCGCTGAATTTCTCAGCATCGGTAGATCTTCTCCAGAGTGTTCTGACGGCGAGCGAAGGCTCGTTCCACGCACTTGCGGGACGCTGGGACTGGGGAGCTTTAGCCAGCTTCGCGGGAAACATGAGTTCGTAGGTGCGGCAGTTGTCGAAAGATGGGAGCACCGACGCTTGCACTCCGCGGACGAATCCTCGCCGGTTTGCGCCAGCGCGCAGCCGGAGCATCGCTTCATTTTGGAGCTGCTTGAATTCATCCATCTGCTCTTGTTCCATCTTGTCAGGGTTACCGGGAACGCCCGCCCACGTCAAGGGATTTGGGGCCAACTCGACGATAGCTTTGCTTCCGAGAAACGCACCGCGTGGTTGCTGACGCAGGATCGCCGCGACACACATTGCACTGCGATCGGCCGTTTTACGTTCGAGCCAACAACTCAATCAGCCGCTGCCTTACACCCGGCCACTCAGAAGCGACGATGGAATATCGCACCGAGTCGCGCGCGATGAAGTCCGCCGCCATCCGGTGGGCCCGTAGAATTCCCTCGAACCGGCCGCCGATCCGCTCGAGCGCCGCCCGGGAGCGCTGGTTCCGGACGTCCGTGTGAAAGCAGACCCGCAGCACTTGCCACACTTCAAACCCGTACCGCAGCATAAGCAGTTTGGCCTCGGTATTGGCGACCGTCCCGACAGCCGCGCGGGCCAGCCACGTATAGCCGATTTCGCACGCATCCGGAGTGCCCCGCCCGTGCATGGGGTGCCCCTGCGGCCATGACCATCGCTCCAGATTCCAAAAGCGCGTGGAACCGATCACATCTCCGTCCTCGAGACGGACGATCGCGAAGGGTACGGATGTACCCGCATCCCGCCACGCCAGCGCGGTCTGGATATACGCCTCGGCCTCGGCCATGCCCTGCGGAACCGGGCTCCATCGATAAAGAGACGGATCGGTAGCCGCGGCGGCGGCCAAGCCATCGGCGTGGCTGAGGTTCAGCGGCTCCAGTCGAATGTGATGCCCTTGCAGGGTTAAGTGCTCTGTAGCCATTGCTTCACTATGCAATGAGACATGAAAGGACCGCAATGCTGCCACCTTCATTGCGGTCCCTGCACTTGAAAGATTCTGCTACGGATCCAGGCTCTTGATCACTGTCACCTTGCTGTAAGCCACGCGAAATCCCAACCGCTCCGCATTGCGCTGTGACGTTGTCCCACCCTGGGTCACCACGACCGCATACTCGCATCCAGCCTCGAGCGCGGCGGCCATCCGTGCGCGGAGCAGGGCCGTCTGCAGGCCGCGGCCGCGAAACTCGGCCAGTGTCCCCGCCCCGCACAGGGCAAAGACCTTGTGCTCGGGAATTACCAGCCCAGTCCCGCAAGCCACCGTCTTGCCTTCCATCGTGGCCACGAACGCCAGCGCTCCTTCCATCTGATAGAGCGGCGTGATCAGCCCCCGATATGCTTCCGGCGCGCCCTCGGGAAAGAACGCGCCCTCCACAATCGCTCCCGTCACTTCCGCTTCTTCGACAGGGGACCGCCGAATCTCACACGCCGCCGGAGGAGCGGGAAACTTCTCCTCTCGATCCAGCCTCCGGTACAACACGTTGTTGAGTTCGGCGATCGCGTAGCCGCGCTCCTTGAACATCTCGAACACTTCCGGCCCATGCATGGGAGTAAGATCCACCTGCGATGGAGCCTTCCATCGGCGGTAAAACTGCTCGATGCGATCCACATCTTCTTTCGTGAAAGCACCATCGAGCCCCGCGCCCGTTGCCCTGCCGATCGGCGAACCCAGCCCCGCAAACACCATGTGGCCGCCGCAAATCTCTTCCTCCGCCGCCCCAATCTCGGGCCGCGTTTTCCGAAACACTCGCGCGTAGAGCACTTGCGGCATTTCCTCGCACGATTCCAGTCGGCGTGCGAATGCCTTATCCACAAATTGCATTTGGAAAGTCCTTTCTATGGTTAACACAGCACCAGGCAGGAGCGCTGCGCACACCTCCACGCATCGCTCTCGAAATTCAGGCGTCGGAATTTAAAGGACGGCGGTCATAGGCAGGCCGTCAGCCTAATCCATCGACGGCGGCAAGCGCAAGCGAAATGCGGACACGGAAATGGACCCACTCCAACGAATCCTAATGAACTTTTTTCCCACCTTGGAACACCTACGTCTAAAAGTTAGCCCGGTTGTGAGCGTCATCACACAGGATTCTTCCCTTAATTCCCGATAATCCACCCATTGCTCCACCTCGGACAACTCCGGGGCAACGGAACAATGCGGGAGACAACGCAATCATGAACACAACGAAACGCTCGATTGGGCTCAGCGTCGCCACGGCGCTGACCACCGCTCTGCTGCTCACCCTGCCGGCCATGGCCAGCCACGAGACGACAGAAAAGACCAGGCAGGCTCAGGCCGGACCTGACGCCTCGCTCTATGTCGGATCTGAAACCTGCAAGACCTGTCACGAAGATGCCTACAAGAGTTTTGCGGCGACGCCGCACTGGAAGACCACGTTGAAATCCCGCCACGGCGGCGCCGAGGGCTGCGAAGGCTGCCACGGGCCGGGCAAGGCGCACGTCGAGGGTGGCGGCGACAAGAGCAAGATCTTCACATTCGCCGGCGCCGATCCCGGCGAGACCAGCAAACGCTGCCTCTCGTGCCACGAATACGGCGAAGAGCACGCCAACTTCGGCCGCTCCCAGCACAGCGCAAACGGCATCAGCTGCGTTGCCTGCCACTCGCCTCACCACGCCAAAGAAGCGCAATTCTTGCTCGTGCAGAAGCAACCGGAACTCTGCTACACCTGCCACACCGAAGTGCGGCCGGACTTTCAGCAACCCTTCCGCCACCGCGTTGATCAGGGACTGGTGCAGTGCACCGATTGCCACAACCAGCATGGCGGCTTCCTGACCAAGCAGTTGCGAGCCACCGCGGCGCAGGACCAGGTCTGCTTCAAGTGCCACGCCGACAAAGCCGGGCCGTTCACCTTCGAGCATGAGCCGGTCAAGACCGAGGGCTGCCTGTCATGCCACTCGCCGCACGGCTCCACCAACCCGCGCCTGTTGAAGCGCGCCCAGGTCAACCTGCTTTGCCTGGAATGCCACACCCTGACCCAGGATTCGGGCACGCCGCCGGTTCCTTCGTTCCACAACCAGAGCCAGAAGTATTCGGCGTGCACTATGTGCCATCCGACGATCCACGGCTCGAACTTTGATGCATTTTTTCTCAAATAGCGAGGAGACCATGACGAACACAACTGAGATGAATCTGAATTACAAGAATCGCCGAGGTCTCCGGGCCACATCCGCAACCTTCTGCTTCGCCCTGCTGATCTCGCTTGTCCCGGCTTTCGCCCAGGATGGCAGCGAAGGGATTGACAATGGGGCTTATCACTACCAGGGTTCGTTTGAACTCGGCTACCGCTTCGTGAACAACCTGGGAAGTTCGGCAGTCTACGACACCTTCGTCAACCAGCATCAGGGCCCCAGATTGCTCGATGAGACGTTGAACATGCGGTCGCTGAATCATCAGGGCCTGCTGTTCGACAATCTGTTTCTTTCGAGCTTCGGCTGGGGCGGCGATCCGGAAAACTCCGGACGCCTGCGCATGTCGAAAGACAAATGGTATGACTTCAACGCCACTTTCCGGCGGGACCGCAATTTCTTCGACTACAACAGTCTGGCCAACCCCCTGAACCCGGCGAATCCTTACGTGCAGGTGAACGATTCGCCCCACGAATTCCAGACCGTGCGCCGCATGTACGATTACAGCCTCACGATCGCGCCGCAATCCCCGGTGCGCGTCCGTTTGGGCTACACCCGGAACAACATGGAGGGCCCCGCCTTCAGTACCACCCATCAGGGGACCGAGGCGATGCTCTTTCAAAACACGCGCACGCTGCTCGACGCCTATCAGGCGGGCGTGGACTTCAAAATCCTGCCCCGCACCAGCATCAGCTACGACCAGTTCCTGCAATACTACAAAGGCGACACCAGTTGGACCGATCAGAATCTGGCTTTCCAGCTTGCCGGCGGAACGCCGGTCGATCCCGGCATCAGCTACAACCCCGCGGCGAGCCAACCGTGCGCCGCGCCGGTCCTCGATGGAACCACCACGCCACCCACGATGAATCCTGCCTGCAACGGATTCCGGTCCTATAACCGCTGGGCGCCCGTCCGCGTTTCCTATCCCACCGAGCAACTGACGGTGCAATCCCGCTACTTCCGCAACCTCGACCTGTCGGCGCGCGCCTCTTACAGTTCCTCTCCGAGTGACGTGTCCAACTGGTACGAACACTTTGCCGGACTGGCCACGCGCACCCGCGAGAGGGACGGACAAATCAGCGGCCCCTCAAGTGCGAAACGAATTGTTGGCAACGCCGACTTCGGCGCTACCATTCACGTCACCGAAAAACTCCGCTTCATCGACAGTTTCCGTTTCTCCAACTTCCGCATACCCGGGCAATGGAATCTCACTACGACGCAATTGTTTGCCGCCACCCTGCTTTCAACACCGAATGTTTTCAATCCGGCAACCTGTCCTCCTCCTTTCACCGCGGCGACATGCCCGCAGCACAGCGCCAGCTCGGGAGCGGACATCACCCAGGACCAGCGTTTCGACTTTCTGCGTCAGAACAGCAAGCTCAACACCTTTGAACTGGAATACGACTTCACCCGCCGCTTCACCGGGCACCTCGGCTACCGCTATGAGTCCCGTGAAATCAACCATAACTTCTCAGATTTCCAGAATCTGACGTTTTATCCCAGTCTCGCCACTCGCGGCCCCTGCGCCAGCGTCACCCTCGTCAATGGCGTTTGCTTCACCACGGCTGCCTCCAGCGACGCCGAAACCATCGACGTTCATGCTCACTCCGTGCTCGCCGGCCTGTCGGCCCGTCCCACGGATGCGCTGCGCGCCTCCTTCGATATAGAGTTGTTCTCCGCCGACAATGCACCGACCCGCATCTCCCCGCGCAACCTGCAGCACTACAAAGGCCGGATCAACTACAAGCCCAGGAAGTGGCTCGATCTGTCCGGTACCGTCAACGTGCTTGAGAGCCGCGACAATGTGCCCGAGATTCTGCATCGCGAGCACAACCGCAACTACGGGTTTGTGGCCTCCATGAACCCCATCTCTCGATTCGGCGCCGAATTCGGCTACAACTACGACGATGTCTTCTCCACCACAAACATCTGTTACGTGCTGACCTCGACTCCTCCCGTCAACTCCACTCTGTGCAGCGGCGGCGCGCCCTATTTCTCCGCGATTTCGCTGTACACCAACAAAATCAATTTCGGCTACGCCAATCTCATGTTCAAACCCCAGCCCCGCGTAACCGCCAGGGTGGGATACAATCTCACCTCCACCAGCGGCTCCACCCCCACACTGGCGGACCCCACCATCCTGACTTCTCTGGGATTCAACTATCACAAGCCCACGGCGTCGCTCGATGTAGAACTGGCGAAAGGGCTTAGCTGGAGAACTGCCTGGGGATACTACGACTACAACGAGAAATACCTGCCAACTCCGCTGCTGGCACGCGACTTCCAGAGCAACGCGGTCACACTGTCGCTGCGGTATGACTTCTGAGCCTTGACGGCGTCGGACCTCGGGTGCGAACCGAATGGCGAGCACCTGAGGTCCGACGCGACGCCTGAAGCCTGACGCCTGACGCCGCCCTCCTACACCTGCTGCCGCGATTCCCCCAACGACACCGTCACGTCGATCTTCTTCTTCCCGCGATAGATCGTAATCTTCACCGAATCCCCTGCGCGGTGATCGTTCATCATCTGAGTGAGGTCCTGTTCGTTATCCACTCTCTGGTCGTCGATGGCCACGATCAAGTCTCCGCCCAGCATGATCGGAATATTCCCCAGGTACGCTCGCTCCGTGCCCGCGCGCAGGCCCGCCTGATCCGCTGACCCGCCCGGACTCACCTGGATGATCAGCAACCCGTAATCGACCGGCAGGCCAATTTCGTCCGCCAGTTCCGCGCTGATCGGAATCGTGCGCACTCCCAGCGCCGGACGCCGCACTCTTCCCAGCGTCATCAGGTCGTTCAGTACCGCCTTCGCCGTATTGATCGGAATGGCGAAGCCAATGCCCGCGCTCTGATTCGCATTCGACAGAATCATCGTGTTGATGCCGATCACCTCGCCGTGCCAGTTCATCAGCGGCCCGCCCGAGTTGCCCGGATTAATCGCGGCATCGGTCTGGATCGCCTCGTCAATCATCGCCCCATTCGGCTCTCGTACCGGCCTGATCGAACTCACGATCCCTCGGGTCATCGTCCCCGACAGTCCAAACGGATTCCCTATCGCATACACCTTTTGTCCCACCTGCAGGTTGCGCGAATCGCCCATCACTGCCGGCACCAAGTCGGGCGCTTTAATCTGGATCACCGCCAGATCGTGCGGCGGATCGATGCCCACCACCGTCGCCTTATATTTCTTGCGGTTGTGCATCGTGACTTCCACCTGCCGCGCGTCGGCAATCACGTGATAGTTCGTGAGAATGTGTCCTTCCTTATCGATTACAAAACCCGAGCCCTGCCCTTCTTGTGGCACCAGGCCATAAAAGAAGTCAAACGTCATGGCGCGTGAGGTGACATTCACGACCGACGGAATATTTTTCTTGTAGACGGAAATATTGTTCTGTTCTTCGCCATCGAGCAACTCGCCGGGCGCGGCCTCGG
This sequence comes from Candidatus Dormiibacterota bacterium, assembly GCA_035632675.1. GTDB lineage: Bacteria > Acidobacteriota > Terriglobia > Terriglobales > Acidobacteriaceae > Sulfotelmatobacter. Next base: position 8,323 of record DASQGJ010000050.1, on the reverse strand, counting down.
TGATCTCGACCTGGTCCGGCCGGGAAAACCAGTTGGACGACCGCACTTCTCCCTTGGAGTTGGAGCGCCAGGTCGTGAAGTAGAAGAATGCCCCGGCGATAGCCAGCGCGAAGAGGAGCGGCCGCAGGAATTTCATATATCGACTCACCCGTTGGTGCGAATTTCCACGATCCCGATTTCGATCAATGAAGGTTAGTACGAAGTTCAGGGATAGAAAGGTCCCTACAGCAATTCTAAACAATGCCGCAGCGGGAAGCACGCAGCCCGACTAAGTCTGGAAACCCTTTCCCTTTCAAAAACTTCCAGACCTGCGGATTCATTCTCAAGCATGAAGAACTTCAGTCCTGTTCCAGAATCCGAACAAAACTAACGTCTCCCTTTCAACCCCGAGCCTTCCTGTGATATTGTTCCGGCGTTTCGTCTTATCCTCCCCTTCTTTCTCGCACACCCCCGCGCGAGAGAAACCACTCCGTCTGGGCCCCTGGATTCATTCGCACCCTTGTCCTCGATGCAGGCAAAGCCCGCTGAGAGGTTGCAAACTTCGGCGAGCGTCAGCCGCTGCCTCGAAATTCGAGACAACGATTACATTCGGAGGACCCTATGCAATCCCCGCCCACCTTGCGTGCCGTACTCGCACTCACAGTGCTGACTTTCGGTCTGGCTTTGCAGCTTCAGGCCCAGACGTTCACGGATCTTGTGAACATACAGAGCAAGACCGGAGCCGACCCGGCTGCGGCTCTTATCCAGGGTCTGGACGGAAACTTTTATGGCACCGCCGTCAACAATGGACTTTACGATGGCGGCAGCGCATTTCGTCTCACTCAGCAGGGCAAACTCGGCGCCTTCTACAGCTTTTGCCAGGTGGGGAACTGCACCCCGGCCGGCTTTGCCCCATTTGCCGGGCTCGTTCAGTCCTCCAATGGCACCTTTTACGGGACCACTCTCGAAGGAGGCGCTAACAGCGACGGCACCGTCTTTAAACTTGCGCCCAACGGCACCATTACCACACTTCACAATTTCAGCGGCACCGATGGCGCTAGTCCTCAGTCGGGATTGCTTCTGGCCAGCGATGGCAACTTCTACGGCACGACTCAGAGTGGAGGGACATTCAACTTCGGAACGGTTTTCAAAATCACTCCGGGTGGAACCTTCACCTCCCTTCACAGCTTCAACGAAACCGACGGCAAGTCGCCGATTGGGGGGATGGTTCAAGCCGCCAACGGATTTCTCTACGGGACAACGGACATCGGCGGTGCCATTGGCAGCGGCACGGTTTTCAAGATCACAACCAGTGGCGCGCTGACCACCGTACACAACTTCGGTGACACCGATGGCAGCATTCCGCTGGGCGCACTGATTCTAGGTAGTGACAACAACATCTATGGCACCACAGAGGCGGGCGGAGCCAATAACTACGGCACAGTTTTCAACGTCACTCCCTCCGGCACGTTCACCACGCTGTACAACTTTAACTTCGGTGACGGCGCATATCCCGAAGCTGGTTTGATTCAGGCGAACGACGGCAATTATTACGGGATCACTACCTGGGGAGGCTCCGGCGGCACTTGCTTTGACGGCTGCGGCACCGTCTTCGAAATCACCCCTGCCGGCACCCTAACCACACTTCACGATTTCACTGGCCCCGATGGCTATCAACCTATGGGCAGCCTCATGCAATCCACCACGGGCACGTTCTATGGGACGACCTGGTACGGCGGCGCTGACTTCGGCACCATTTTCAGTCTAAGCACTGGACTCGGTGCCTTCGTGAAGCCTCAACCTGCCTTCGGGAAAGCTGGGGCGTCGGTGATTATCCTGGGAAACAATCTCACAGGCACAACTTCTGTGATGTTTAACGGAACTGCAGCGACATTCACCGTTGTATCCGCGACAGAAATCAACGCCACCGTACCTCCCGGAGCAACCAGCGGCACGGTGCAAGTGACGACGCCCACCGGCACGCTCAAAAGCAACCCGATCTTTCACGTCGTTCCGTAGCACGCAGGGACCCGGAATTGGCCAATGACCACTAACCTTTCACCTCTGAACCATCGGATCCTGGAGGAGCCATGACCAGCAAACCTGCCCGCATCCTCACCACTGTGCTCACTCTTGGCGCCATCACCTTCTCCCTGTCGATGCGCCTCCATGCACAAACCGAAACCACCCTTTACACCTTCGCGAAGGACGCCAATGGATACAATCCCGTCGCCAGCCTCACCTTCGACGCCGCGGGCAACCTTTATGGCACCACTTCCGAAGGCGGCAACACCGGCACCAAATGCAGCAGTCCTGGCTGCGGCGTTGTCTTCCAACTCTCCCCAGGTTCCGGTGGAACCTGGACTGAAACTCTGCTTCACACGTTCACCGGCGGCAAGGATGGAGCGAATCCTTTTGTCGGGCTCACCGCCGACTCCTCCGGCAACTTCTACGGCACCACCGGAAATGGCGGCAGCACGATTGGCAACCCGGCGGGATGGGGCACGATCTTCAAACTCTCTCCCAATTCCACCGGGGGCTGGACCAAAACCTTCGTCCACACTTTTACCGGCGGCAGAGACGGCGCCGACCCCTACGGCAACTTGATCCTCGACTCGGCCGGAAATATTTATGGCACAGCTCATACCGCCGGAGACCCCTCCTGCTTCTGCGGCCTCGTCTTCAAGCTGTCGCCCATTTCCGGTGCCGGCTGGAAAGAGACGGTGCTCCATACGTTCAAAGGCGCAGACGGTTCACATCCCAGCGCCTCTCTGGTTTTTGACTCGGCAGGAAATCTCTACGGCACCACTAGCTTCGGCGGCAAGGGATGCACCGTCGGCATCTGCGGCTCGGGCACGGCCTTTGAGCTGTCTCCAACTTCGACTGGAGGGTGGAAGGAAACTGTCCTTCATTACTTTATCAATCAAGCGGACGGAGGCTATCCGGCTTCGAGCCTCGTCTTCGATGCGGCGGGAAATCTCTATGGAACGACGACCCAAGGCGGGAACTTCAGCGGTTCCTGCTTCTCTGGTTGCGGCACGGTTTTTGAGTTGTCGCCGCTCTCCACCGGCGCGTGGAAGGAAACCACGTTGCATCAGTTCACCTTCTCCGACGGATCTCAACCCCAGGCTGGACTCGTCCTCGCGCCCAACGGCAATCTCTATGGCACTGCTTCCCAGAGCACCGCGGGATGCGGCGTCGTCTTCCAACTCTCGCCCGCTTCCGCCGGTAGCTGGGCGGAGGCGACCACCTACAACTTCACCTGCTTCAACGATGGCGCCTCTCCCCAGGCCACCCTGATCACCGACCAGGCTGGCAATCTGTACGGAACCACCTCGATCGGCGGGGCCAACGGCGCCGGAGTCGTGTTTGAAATTACGCCGTAGCGAATCGCAGAAAAAATCCGGCCGTTTCTAGGAGCGTGAAGTTGGAAATTCGGAGAGACGGACTCTATGCCGCGGATCGAGTCTTGAAGCGGATGGAGTCTTGAAAGGGCGCGGCTTCCAGCCGCGCCATTAGTCGTGCTAAATCAAAGGGCGGCTTTAGCCGCTGAGGGAATGACACCGGCCCATGGAGTAATTCCGCAGCCTGTTAGAGCTTTCCCGCTTCGCCGCGGACCTTCTCCCACACGCTCTGCACTTGTCCGCGTGTGTTTTCGATCGAACCGGAGTTGTCGATCACGTAATCGGCGGCCTTGATCTTCTCCTCATCGGGAAGCTGCGCCGCCATCCGCCGCGTCACCTCTTTGCGCGCGGACTCAACATCCATCTTCTGCCGCGCCGCGAACCGGGCCACCCTCTGCTCCGCGCTGCATGTCACCACAATCAGCCGGTCGAAGCGCTTGGCCACGCCCGCTTCCAAAAGCAGCGCCGCCTCCACCATCGCCACACCCTGCGGATCCTGCAACCCGATCGCGTTCATCCATTCATCCTGGCTGCGAATCACTGCGGGATGCACAATGCGATTCAATTCCTCCACCCGTGATGCACGCTTGTCCGCGCCACCACCGAACGCAAGCTCCGCCAGTTTCGAGCGATTTACGCTGCAATCCGGATTGAGAATCTCGCGCCCAAAGCGCAGTACCACTTCGTTGTACACCGCCTCGCCCGGCTCCATCAGCGAGTGAGCAATCCGGTCCGCCTGCACCAGGTGCGCCCCCAGCGCGACAAACATCTCTCCCACCACGGATTTTCCGGCCGCAATCCCTCCGGTCAAGCCCACTTTCAGCATGCTGCTCCGAAGTTTGCTCTCACCACGAAGTCACGGAGACACGGAGCCACGGAGCCACACAACAAAAGATCCTCCGTGTCTCCGTGACTCCGTGGTGACCAGACATTTAGGTGCGCGACAGCTCGGCGACCCGGCTCCCCCGCCGCATCTTCGCCGCCTTCACCGTATTGAACATCAGCATCGCAATCGTCAGCGGCCCCACTCCCCCCGGCACCGGAGTAAGAGCGCCCGCAACCTCCGCAACCTCCGGATGCACGTCCCCCATCAACGTCGACCCTTTCTTGCGGAACAATTCTTCCCTCTTCGCATTGCCGGCAAAGAATCGCTGAAACTCCGCCGCGTCGGTCACCGTGTTCATTCCCACATCAATCACAGTCGCGCCCGGCTTCACGAACTCCCGCGTAATCATCCCCGCGCGCCCAATCGCAGCCACCAGGATGTCAGCCCGCCGGCACACTCCCGCCAGATCATGCGTCTTCGAATGACACACCGTCACCGTCGCGTTGGCGTTGATCAGCAACATGGCCGCCGGCTTGCCCACGATGTCGCTGCGTCCCACCACCACCGCATCACGCCCCGCGGTCGGTATGTTGCTCCTCTGCAGAATCTCCATCACTCCCGCCGGGGTACACGGCACCAGCCCAGGCCGCTGCGTCGACAGAAATCCCACGTTCATGGGATGGAATCCATCCACATCCTTCGCCGGATCGACCGCCAGCAGCACTCTCTTCGCATCCACGTGCGCCGGTAGCGGCAACTGCACCAGGATCCCGTCAATCTCCTCGCGCCGGTTAAGCTCTTCGATCACAGCCAGCAATTCCCCCGTCGTGGACGATTCCGGCGGCGCCAGCTTCTCGCTGTATACCCCGACCTCCTCGCACGCCTTCACCTTCCCCCGCACATAAATCTCCGACGCAGGATTGTGTCCCACCAGCACCACCGCAAGCCCCGGACGCGCCCCGGCGCTGGCCATGCTTCTTACCTCCGCCGCCACTTCGCCGCGGATCTCTTGCGCGATCTTCGTTCCATCCAGAATAAGAGCAGGCATAATTAGTTCCGGCGTTCGGCTTTTGGCGTCCGGCATTAAAATCTTACACTGCCGAGCATCCCACAAACGACGTTTGAACCACGGAGGCACGGAGCCACAGAGAACACAAGAGTGCTGCGAAAACAGGTTGCGGCCACTCTGCACAATTCGGCAAGGCTGTTCTCAGCGCCCTCCGCGGAACCTCTCTGCGCTCTCTGCGGTTAAGTTCTTTTTCTCTCCGTCTCGTTTTCTCTCCGTGTCTCCGTGCCTCCGTGGTGATTAAGCACCCGCTTCCCTGTGCGCCCCATCACAAGCCGCAGCCACGCCCCTGTCGTACAATGCCCCAGTCATGATTCGCAAAGATTTATTGGACGACCTGGTTTGTCCGAAATGCATACAGCCGCTGGAATACCGCCAAAATCCGGAAAGCTTGAAGTGCACGCAGTGTCACCGTGTCTATCCGGTGAAAGATGACCTGCCCATCATGCTGATCGATGAGGCAACCATCGAGGCTTGACGCTGCCCCGGCCTTGGCGGCCGTACTGAAGCGACACACCAGGCCTTCCGTGAAAGGAAGGTACAAACGTGGCTGCGCAATATTTTCTCTGCACTCAATGTCATAAGAAGTCCCCGACTCATCAGAAGCTGTTCAACGCCCTCCACGACTTCTCCCAGATCGCTCCCGAAGACTGCTCCGCCTGTGGAGGCACCCGCGAACTGCACGTCAATCTCGACTTCCAACTCGGCGGCGGTGACGGAGATTTCAAAGTAGTCTCCGCTCTCCTTCCCCAAAAGCTGGAATCCTGGCTCGGAGAAGAGCAGGAAGAGGTGACCTTCTACCCCTTCCTGATCGTGCTCGAATCCGCCGAAGGCAAACAATTCTGCTGGATGCCCTACTGGCACGTCACCGGAAAAGAAGCCCGCTACGGCCAGCACGCCGTCTGCCTCGACATCCACCAGTTCGACAGCCTGACGACGCAGATCCACGACAAGGAATTGCAGCCGGTGTAAGCCCGGTGCGCCACCTCGCCTCGACTGAAACAGACGGAATTAAGGCCTGAGGTCTGAGGTCTGAGGCCTGATGCCCGTCGCCCCCCGCCCCAGTAACCACCCCCCGGTGCTGCTTTTTAGACTTCCTGGCCGATCTCAGCCATCCCAAACCGACACTTTGTGTCAGTTTTGAGATTACCTCCAGGGTACCGAGGGCACATTCGACGCCCCGCGCTACTGCCGCCCACCCTGCAACTTCCCACAACTACTAGGGTTAATAACAATCACAGGGACTTGGGGACCGTATCGGGAAAATAGAGTCATTACGGCAGCCGAATTGCATGCAACTATCACAACTGCCGATGAGTCTAATACGGCAAAGGTCGGAATCGGAGGTGATGACGGCCATGTACGAAAAGACAGGGAGTACCGTGATAGGTAGCGACATGATGGGGAATGACAAAGACCGATTCACCATGACCGAACTGGCAGCGCTTCGCAATGACCTGCTCCAGGGTGGCATGGTGGACTCCTACGAAGCGGCGGAACTGCTTCGCGTCTTCCTGATGGGCCGTGGCTACGGCGTTTCGCCCACGGCAGCGCTCGATGCGGCGGGCCGCGTCGAAATGGCCGGATGCGCCATCCCGGTCCTCCAGTTCGAACTGGAGAACCTCGCGATGGTGATGTAGGGAAGTTTCGAGTTTAGAAGGTTTCAGAGTTTCAAGGACCACCCCGAACCTGAGGTTTGTGACTTGAAACTCTGGAACCATAAATTTTTTGGCGTAACCGCCGCGCAGAACGATCGTGGAAACAGCGGTGGAAGAGCGGCCCCCTAGGGCTGCGTTGAAAGCGATGGAAGAGCGGCCCTTCAGGGCCGCGTTGACTGCGGTGGAAGAGTGGCCCTTTAGGCCGCGTCGAGCGAAAGTGGAAGAAAGGCCTTTCACGGCGGCGTCAGGCGCCGTGGATGAGTAACCCTTCTGGGGCGGCGTCAAGCGCCGTGGAAGAGCGGCCCTTCAGGGCCGCGTTCGGAAGCGGTGGAAGGGCGACCCTTGAGGCCGCGTTGAGCGAAGGTGGAAGAAAGGCCTTTCACGGCGGCGTCAAGCGCTGTGGATGAGTAGCCCTTCTGGGGCGGCGTCAAGCACCGTGGAAGAGCGGCCCTTCAGGGCCGCGTTGAGCGCTAAGTGATTCGGGGCTTTAGCCCCTGCGCCTGGGTGAAGCGACACACAGATCGGCCAAGATTTCGACATTCTGGCTTGCCGATCCCCATAAGATCGACGAACCAGTTCCACAGTAGGAAAGCCGGGCCAACCAGCCCGGCTTTGTGGCGTTTGCGCGCAAGGGACTCGTGTGCGGACAGCCGCCCTCGACTGTCCGGCAAACAAGAATCGTGTAGGGACGGACGCCTTCGTCCGTCCCCGAGCGAAGCGAGGTAGGTTTTCGCCGGTGGCCGATGTCTCGGACTTTGAAATCTCCTGCTGCAGCCGAAGGTACCGTGGAAGAACGGCCCTTCCAGGGCCGCGTCACTCGCCCAAAGATGACGGGCTTTAGCCCCGGGCAGCTGCCCCATCCAAACTTCGGTTGCCCCACGCTTCGTGTCGAAGCGTGGGCACGATGCTGCCGAAGTCTAGAGACTTTGTCATCCGGATGCCACGCTGATGTCTCGAAGTTTGAAATCTCCCGCCGCACTCGAAGGTCCCGTGGAAGAGCGGCCCGTCCAGGGCCGCGTCACTCGCCCCAAAGATGACGGGCTTTAGCCCCCGGCCGCTGCCCCACCCAAACTTCAGTTGCCGCGTCCGGGGACAGCCGCCTCGGCTGTCCTGCGACCCAGGTGTATCGGCCGCAGGCTCTTAGGTTTGGATTGTCATCCTGAGCGAAGCAGGTGGGAGAGCGCAGCGAACCCACCCGCGCAGTCGAAGGACCCCTGCAATCTGAACCTCTGTCAGAAAGCCTCAGGGAGTTCTTCCGATGAAGCCCCTGCCCTCGAAAGTCCCGTGGAAGAGCGGCCCTTCCAGGGCCGCGTCACTCGCCCAAAGATGACGGGCTTTAGCCCCGGGCAGCTGCCCCATCCAAACTTCGGTTGCCCCACGCTTCGTGTCG